>DATJUI010000001.1:0-122815 GCA_035502455.1 Thermoplasmata archaeon
CGGTCTACTCGTGGAACCCGGCGGACGACACGTTCCTCTACTCGGGCCACTCGTACATCTACGAGCGGGTCGCGCTGATGAAGAACCTCTCGATGAAGGAGATGGAGCGCGAGGTCCGCAACCGCGTCGAGATCCTCGACTACATGCTGCTGCGGGACACCCAGGCGACGCGCCAGAAGCCGTTCACCCACCGGGACGTGGGACAGCTCGTCTCCTTCTACTACAAGGAGCCGAACAAGGCGCTCCAGGAGGCCCGGGCCGAGCTCGCGAAGGCGCGGGCCGCCGCCCCGGCGCCCGCCCCGCGCTGACCGACCCGCACCGCTAAACCCGTCGACCCCTCCCCGGGCGATGCCCGACCGGCCGTTCGCCCGGATCCCGGTCGGTCCCCGTACGGCCGTCACGCTCTGGGCCGAGGACTCGGTCGCGGGCCTCCCGCGCCGGGTCGGGCCGGGATCGGCCGACGTCGTGGTCACGAGCCCGCCGTACAACCTCGGCATGCCGTACCGGTCGTACGCCGACGCGCGGCCGCGGGCCGACTACCTCGCGTTCGTCGCGGCCGCCGGCCGCTCGGTCGACCGGGTGCTCGTCGACGACGGCTCGTTCTTCCTCAACGTCGGCAGCCCACCGCGCGACCCCGGGCTCGCCTGGGAGGTGGCGCGCGCGGCCGGGGCGCCGTTCGTCCTCCAGAACGTGATCCACTGGGTGAAGTCGATCGCGATCGACCGGACCGCGGCCGGGGCCGCCGCCGGGCTCGCACGGGACCTCGCGGTCGGCCACTACCAGCCCACGCGCTCGCGCCGGTACCTCCACGGGGCGCACGAGTACGTCTTCCACTTCACCCGCCGCGGCGACGTCGCCCTCGACCCGCTCGCGATCGGCGTCCCCTACCAGGACGCGTCGAACGTCCGCCGGTGGCGCTCGGCCGGCGGCGGGCTGAGGTCCCGCGGGAACACGTGGTTCCTTCCGTATCCGACGATCCGGCTGCGGGCCCGCGACCGGCCGCACCCGGCCACGTTCCCGCCCGAGCTCCCCGAGCGGTGCGTGCGGCTCCACGGCCTCGCGCGCACCCGCCTCGTCGTCGACCCGTTCGTTGGCATCGGCGCGACCGCGGTCGCGGCGGCCCGCCTCCGCCGGGCGTGCGTCGGCTTCGACCTCGACCGGGAGTACCTGCGGGTCGCTCGCGCGCGGGTGATCGCGGAACGGGATCGGGCCGGGGCCTAGCGCGACGTCTCGTCGTCGACGGGCGACGTGTCGGTGACCGGCGGATTCCATTCGCGCATCGGGGTGCGTCGCACTCCGGCGGCGCTCGCGAGGGCGTTCTTGGTCCCTTCCTTCGCCCGCTTGCCCGCGACGATCACCGCGTCGCGGGTCGCCGCGCCTGCCCGGGCGGCCCCGGAGCCGATGGCGATCCCGGCGTCCGCGAACCGGCGCGGGAGCGCGCGCATCGAGGCGTCCATCGACTTGCCCAGGTTCGCGAAGTCGTCCTGGATCTCCGCTCCGAGGTTGCGCGCCTCGGTGGCGGTGGCGCTGCCGAACCGTTCGATCTTGCGGTCGAGGTCGGAGAACTCGTGGGCGAAGTCGCGTCCCAGCCCGCGGGCGGCCCGCCGCATCTCGCCCAGGTGCTCGCGGAACTGCGCCGCTTCGCGGCTCGTCGGCATGGTCGGTGCCTCGGCCGCGAGAACGGCCCGGTCGGGAGATAAAGCTAGGCGGCGAGTGGAACCGCCCTACCCGCCCATCCGACGGTCGGCCCGGCGCTTGCGGCCCCGCGGTCGTCCCGCCGCCGGGGGTTCGGCGGGCGCGGGAGCCGGCGGCGCCGCGACCCGCCGCTCCGTTTCCGTGCCGTGCGCCCAGCGGACCAGCAGCTCGATCCCGAGGTGGCCCGGGTCGGTGAGCACGAGGTCGCCTCCGACCGTCCGCGCGATCGGGCGCGCGGCGGCCTCGTACTCGGGGTGCTCGGATTTGAGCAGGATCATCGTGAACCTAAGCGGCGTGACCGTCGCGAGCTCGCGCGCCCGCCCGAGCGCGGCTTCCATCGCCAGGTCGAGCTGCCCGGACCGTACCCGGCCGTCGTCCCCGGTGTACGCCTCGGGAAGGCCGTCGGTGATCAAGTACACCTCCCGGCGGGTGGCGCGCGAGGCGCGCAGCAGGAGGTGGGCGGCGCGGAGCGCCTCCGCGGTGTTGGTGAACGCCCCGGGCGTGCACTCCCACAGCTCGACCAGGTCCATCACCCGGACCTCGTTGTCGAACGCCAGGACGTCGATCGTGGCGTCCGGGTGGCGGCGGCGGATCGCGACGTACAGGGCGAGGAGCGCCTTCTTGGCGGCCTCGAGCTTGCCCCCCTCCTCCATGCTCCCCGACCGGTCGAACGCGAGGACGACGTGGACCCGCTCGCTGGTGACCTCGCGGTAGACGAAGCTCGTGCTCTCGTCGATGTGGCGCAGCCCGGCGAGCCGGGCCGCCACGATCGAACTCGCGAGGTCGAGACGGCCGACCTCCTCGGGTTGCGCGAGCCGGGCCTTCTCGTAGACGCCCGTCGCCCCGCCCCCGCGCAGCGACATCCGCACGTCGCCGGGGAGGCCCCGGCGCTCCTCCTCGAGGAGGATCCGGGCGAACCGCTCGATGAGCCCGTAAGTGACCGCGAGCTCCCCGGCGCGCTCCGCAACGAACCCCCGCTCCTTGAGCTCGCGCTCGAGCCGGCGCTGCTCGCCCTCCCGGACCTCGCCCTCGGTCCGGGACCGGGCCCGTCGCTCGGCCTCCGCCCTCTCCGCCTCGAGCGCGCGGCGCTGCGCCTCCGCCTCCTTGCGCTTGCGCTCGGCCTCGGCCTCGAGGCTCCGCTCGCGCGCGCGCAACGCGCCGGCGACCGACTGGGAGAGCTCCTGCTGCTGCGGGGGCGTGAGGGAGGCGAGCGCGGCGCCGAGGTCCGACGGGCCGAGCACGCGGCCGTCGGCCGCCGCCACCGCGAACGGGAGCGTCCGCTCCCGACGCGCCGGCGCCGGGGACGGTCCGGCGCGCCCGAAGAGGCGTCGGAACCAGGCGGCGAGCCGCGCGAAGGCCGCCCGCAGCCGCGCCCACACGCTCGGGGACGGCGGCGGGCGGTTCCACGACGCGTCGGGCACGAGGAGGGCGCTTTGGACCTCCGCGAGCAGCTCGGGCGGCGGGAGCCGGCTCCAGTCGATCGCGCGCGCCGCCTTCAGACGGGCCTCGAGCTCGGCGATCCGGGCGGCGACCTCGGCATCCGACCGCGAGCGGACCGTTTCGAGCGCCTCGAGGCGGTGGTCGTACTCGTCGACGAGCCGCCCGATCCGGCGCTCGGCGCGACGGCGCAACCGCTCGCGGAGACGCTCGAGGCGGTCCCTCAGGGCCTGGTCGGCGGCCGCCGACTCCTGGAGCAGCTGCCGCGCGCCGTCGACCCCCCGCTCGGCGAGGGCTCGGACGAGCGCCTCTCGATCGACCGCGTCGAGGAGGTCGTCCGAGACGACGTCGTCCGCATACGCCCGGCAGTCGGGCAGCGCGATGTCGGCGCTAGAGGGGGGCGTCGTCGTCGTCCTCGTCCGTGCACGTGAACAGCGAGTGCTCCTCGAGCAGGCGGAAGACGTCGGCCGCGGCCTGGACGGGCGGAAGGGGCCGGGGGTGTTCCCGGTCGGCGACGTACTCCGCGAACGCGCGAAACTTCGGGAAGACCGTCCCGCCCGCGGCCTCGTGCTGCATCGCGGGATCGTCCTTGAGCCGCCGCCCCTCGCCGACCAGCGCTTCCGCCTCGGCGGTCGACTCCTTGAGAGGCCCGCGGAAGTACCGGCACCAGTAGACGCCCGCGCTGCGCTTGAGGGACGGGCCGAGGTACTGGTCGACGAACTCGACGACCCGCTTTTCGTTCTGGCGGAACGAGTCGCCGCTGCGCGCGCGGATGCGGCCGCGCATCGCGTGGACGAGGCCGGCCTTGAGGTCCTCGGAGGTCGGCGCGGGGCGCCCCGCGAGCACGGCGATCGCCGCGGTCCGTGCGGCGACGTCGAGGAGCGTCCGGTTCGAGCCGACCTCGCCGATGTCCGGGTTCTCCTCGCCCATGCGCAGGCGCCAGGCCTCCACGACGCGGACCCCCGCGTCGACGAGGACCTCGGGGACCCACGGCTCGGCCTCGTCGAGCCGACCGAGCGCGACGATCTGCCGGTTGTCGGCGTGCCGATCGTTGTAGGGGAGGTGGAGGCTCGTGAGGCGGTCGGAGAGCGGGTCGTTGATGTTGTCGAGGTCGGAGAGGTTCGACGTGCAGACCGCGACGAACGCCGCCGGGAAGCTCTCGCGCGACTTGGACGGCGTCACCGTCCCCTCCTGAAGCGCCTGCAGCAGCACGTTCTGGGTGCCGAGCGGGAGCTTGCCGATCTCGTCGACGAGGAGGAAGCCGCGGTTCGCCTGCAACAGCTTGCCCGGCTCGAGCACGAGCGGGCTCATCGGGTCGCCGATCTCCTCGAGCTTGCGGAGATTGATGTTCCCGGTGAGGTGGTCCGGGAACACCTCGGAGCTCCCCTGGACCCGGGCGAAACCGAACCCCTCGCGGAGGTCGATGAACTGGGCCGGCACCTTCGCGGCGTCGATCCGGGCCGGGTCGAAGCGGGTCGGGTCCCCGTCGGGGGCGAAGCGTCGCCGGCAGATGGGGCAGGCCGGATACCGGGCCGCGACCGACGCGTCGACGACGCTCAGCGGGTGATCGAGCACGGGGCAGCCGTCGACGACCCAGACGCCCTTCGGGAACAGCCCCCACAGGTCGCGGGCGAGGCTCGTCTTCCCGGCGCCGGACGGCCCGAAGAACAGCACGTGCGCGCCGGCCACGAGCGCGGTCACGAGCTCCTCGTACGTCGCCGCCGGTAGGATCGTTCGCGGGAACAGCGCCCGCAGCGCGGCGTTCCGGTCGAGCCCCTTCGCGCGGAGCGCCTCGAGGTTCGCGAGGATCGACCGGCGGAACCGGTCCGTCGGGCTCTCCACGACCACGTGGGCCGCGACGAGCTGCGCCGCCGTCGCACGCGTTCCAGGGACCGGATCTCCCGGGGGGTCGGGCACGGCGCGCGGAGCTAGGGTTCGGTTATGATGTTTCCGCGCGGCGGGCCCCGGGTCGGCGGCCGGGCCCGCCGGCGGGCGTACCGCCGGTCGTCGCCGAAGGAACTCTTAAGTAGGGTACCCCGCTCCGCGGCGCGCGAACGATGGCGGAGAAGGAGACGTCCGCGAAGAAGACCACCTTGGCCCGGACGGTCAAGGACAAGTGGCGGTCCAAGCACTGGTTCAAGGTGCGGGCGCCCGGTCTCTTCCAGCACGTCGAGCTCGGCGAAACGGTCGCGAGCGAACCCGAGCTCGTGATCGGCCGGACGCTCGAGGTCACCCTCCCCGAGATCTCGGGGGCCGCCGACGCGGGCAAGGCCCACATCAAGCTCCGCTTCAAAATCGAGCGGATCGGGGGCGACGGCGTCGCCGAGGCCCGGTTCATCGGCCACGACCTCACGTCCGACTACGTGCGGCGGCTCGCGCGCCGCAAGCGCTCGAAGATCGACACGTCGTTCGTCGTCACGACGAAGGACGGGGTCGAGATCGTCGTGAAGCCGGTCGCCGTCGGCGAGCAGCGGTTGCAGACGCGGCTGCGGGCCGAGCTGCGGCATCGGATCGTCCAGCTGCTCGTGGACGAGGCGAAGCTCCGCACGTCGGGCGAGTTCGTGCGCGAGATGCTGCAGGGGGAGCTGTCCAAGATCCTCGCCCACGGCTTGAAGACCCTCTATCCGCTCAAGAAGATCGAGATCCGCCGGTCCGAGGTGCACGGCGCGATCTCGGACGACGTCTCTCCGCCCGAGGCGCTGGCCGTGCCCGAGGGCCCGGGCGAGCCCGAGCTCGCCGCCCCGGTCGCCGCCGGTGACGGATCGGCCGCGTAAGGGCGAGGGCGCATGGCACGCCCGTTCCCCGTCGGAGTGGCTCAGCCCGGTAGAGCACGGGACTCATAGCGGGACGCGGCCGCGCGTCGCGGGAGAGATCCTGGGGTCGGGGGTTCAAATCCCCCCTCCGACATCTTCCACCAGTCTCCCACCGAGAAGGTGAGAAGCTCCCTCGCCCGCCCGTGCGACTGGTGCCCGGGGGCGGCTCCAACCCGCCGGACGAAGCGGCGGGGTGAGTCCGTGGGGGTGCGCTCGACGTAGGGCCGGCGCTCCGCAGAAGCGAGCCGGCTCGAACGCAACGGGCGGCTCCGAACGGCACTCGGCTCGAGGGCAGGGGAGCCCCGCGCCCCGCCTGCCGAACCGACCCTATCCCTTCGGTTCGTAGCGGAGGGCCACGACACCGGACTTGAACGCCCGACAGCTGACGAGCCGCAGCTTGTGGCGCTCCCGCTGGTCTTTGAACAGCGGTCGGCCCGCTCCGAGCACGACCGGTACCACGCGGATCCAGTACTCGTCGATGAGATGGTCGCGCGACAAGGCGGAGACCAGACTCGAGCTGGCGAGGATGAGCAGGTCCCGGCCGGGTCGCTGTTTCAGTCCGAGGATGACCTCCTTCGAGGCTTCGGGCAGGATCGTGGTGTTCTCCCACGCGGTGGTCTTCAGGGTTCTCGAGAAGACGATCTTGTCGGTGCCGTTCAGGTGCTGGGCGATCTCGGGCATGACCCGGCGCGCCGTCTCGGACGGCCACCACTCGGCCATCCCATCGAAGGTGATCCGGCCGAACAGGATCGTGTCGGCCCTCCGCAGCATCTCGAGGGACCACGCCTTCCCCTCGTCCTCGTTGAAGTCCTCTTCCTGAGTGAACCAGTCGATCTCCCCGTTCGCATCCGACAGGTACCCATCGAGCGAGATCAGGGCGTCTACGATAATTCGCCGCATCGCCCGACTCACCCGACCACCCCACAAATAGTTCTTCAGCGGCCGCGACCGGGGACCGAGGCCCGGCGACCCGCTGTGCGGAGCCCCGCTCCGGAACGTCCCCCTACCTGGCAGGGCCGGGATCGCGACGGCCCCCTCGCGGGCGGGCGGTCCGCGCGGCTCGCACCGCGCCCCGTCCTTCGCGCGGGTCTCGAGGGGCTCCCCGAGCGAAACTGGCGAGGGGATCGGGGGACCTCGGCCGCGCCCGCAACGGAGGCGCGCGGTGACGGGGTCCGCCGGGGGGATCCGTCAGCGGTTCGGGTTTCCGGAGCGAGTCGCGGCGGGCGGCGTTCGGCACGGGCCGATCCGCCGGCCGACGGGGCCCCGTGTGCGGCCGCGGTCCGGGATCGAACCCGGGGCCCGGCCCGGCGCGGGAAGGGCACGCGGTTCCGGGGACCGTCCGACGGGCGCGATCGGCGAGGCGGTCTCGCCCCCGAGCCTCACGCGGGCGTCGGCTGGGCCGGGGTCGCCGGGGCGGGCGCGGCCATCCGACGACGCGCGCGCCCCGCGAACATGAGGGTCGCGGAATCCGCGAACAGGGCAACGAGGAACATCGCGCCCATGCCGAAGGAGTCGGCAGGGTCGTTCGGGGAACTGCTCACGAAGGCGGCCCCGAAGTAGCCCGCCCCGTACACCGCCACGACGACCACGACCGCGCCCAGGACCACGCGCCAGTCCCGCGCGAACGCCGCGACGATCAGGCCGACGAGACCCACCAGGAAGAGGATGTAGCCGATGTTGTAGTGCCAGTCGAGGGACGGGAACGAGGAGTTCGACGTGAACATCGCCGGCGCGTAGACGTTCGTCCAGAGGCCGAGTAAGTACTGGGTCACGAGAAGGATCATCTCGACCCCGGCCAGGGCGAGCACCAGGGTGAGCCAGGTGCGGCGGGACGGCATCTCGGTGCGATTTGGGTTTCGGGCTTAAAGGCGCGGTTCGTACGCCGCGGGCGCGGGGGCGAGCCCCGTGGGGACCCGGCCGTCGGCCCGGCTCCCGCCCGCGACGGGGCACGGGCGGCCGCCGCACTCCCGGGACCGTTCCCGGCCGGACCGACCGGCGAGTCGGACGCTCGGGAGGTTCGTACATCGTCCCATAAAGTCACCCCGACGATGGAGCGCCGGGTCCTCCGAGGGTCGCGTGCCGGCAGTCCCCGTAGCTCACGCCAGTTCCCTGCCCGCCGCCTCCGCGGCACCGGACCCCGTCCCGACGGTCGACGAGGCGGCGATGCCCCTGTCGCTGTTCGGTCTCGAGTTCAGTCTCGACACGTCCTCGATCGACGCGCTGGAGGCCGTGGCCCGCGCCGTCACCCCGCAGCGGATCGGGGAGTGGTTCGCGCGCCAGCCCGGCACCGAGGAGGTGGCCCGGCTGTCGACCTGCCATCGGGTGGAGATCGTCCTGCTCGCCCGGCGTCCGGACGAGCCCGACCGATGGCGCGACCTGCTGCCCGGGAGCCCGAGCTCCTGGAAGCTCCGGGAAGGTCGGGCGGTCGTCCACCACCTGTTTCGAGTGGCGGCGGGCCGTGAGTCGCTCGCGCGCGGAGAGGCCGAGGTTCGCGGCCAGGTGCGCGGAGCCGGCCGATCGGTCCAGAGCCGCCACCCCCGGCCGGTGCTCCGGGCGTTGTTCGACGGAGCCGCCAACGCCGCCGGCTCGGTCGCCCCCTCCGTCGACACCTCCCGTTCGATCGCCTCGATCGCGGCCGCGCGACTGCTCGAGCTGGTCGCCCGTCCGCTCCCGCGGGTCCTCGTCATCGGCTCGGGCGCCGTGGGACGCCGCGTCACGGAGCGGCTCGCATCGTACGCGCGGGTGACCGTCGTCTTCCACCGGACCCCACCGGAAGGGGCGTTCCTGGCCGCGACGGGGGCGCGCGCGGTCGGTCTCGATCGGCTGCACGAGGAGTTGGGGACCACCGATGCCCTCGTGACCGCGGCGAAGTTCGGCGACCGGGGCCTGCGGGCCGCCGACCTCCCCCGGGACCACCCGTTGGTGCTGGTCGATCTGGGCATGCCGCGGAACATCGACCCGGACGTGCGCGACCTGCCGGCCGTCCGGCTGGTCGACCTCGAGGAACTGCATCGCCCCGCGGGCCGACTCCCCGGCGAAGACGACCAGGATGCGCTCGTCGAGGGGCTCGCCGGCCGCTTCTCCGACCATCTGGAGGGGCTCCTGCTCGAGCCGTGGATCGACGCGTTCCGCCGCGCCGCGGAGGACGTTCGTCGGGCGGAGCTCGCGATCGCGCGACCGTACCTCGGACCGCTCGGCGCGGAGCAGGCGGCCGCGGTCGAACGCCTCACGCAACGGCTCGTCGCGCGGCTCCTGCTCCCGCCGACCCAGCGGATCCGCTCCCTCCCCCCCGGCCCCGAGGGCGACTTCAAGCGGCGGTTCGCCGTGGAGCTCCTGCGCCCTCGCTCCGCCGACCCGTGAAGAACCGACTTCGGGTCGGGACCCGGCGGAGCCCGCTCGCCCGGGTCCAGACCGACTCGGTCCTCGCCCGGATCCGTCGGGAGGCGCCCGAGTGGCGGCTTCGGATCGTTCCGATCGACGCGTCGGGGGACCGGGACCGGTCCGTCGGAAGCTCCCCGGATTTCACCGACGCTCTCGACCGCGCGCTGCTCCGGGGGGAGATCGACCTCGCGGTGCACAGCGCCAAGGACCTCCCGCTCGTCCTCGACGGGGGACTCGAGATCCTGGCCTGTCCCCGCCGCGCCGACCCCCGCGACGGGCTCGTGGTCGGGGCCCCGCACGGGGCGTCCCGACTCCCGCGCGGGGCGCGGGTCGGATCGAGCAGTCTCCGTCGTCGGGCGCAGCTGCTGCGCTGGAGGGCGGACCTGAACGTGCTCGAGATCCGGGGCAACGTCGACACCCGGATCGGTCTCGTCCGCGCCGGCGCGATCGACGCGGCGGTCCTCGCGGTCGCGGGAGTCTCCCGGCTCGGGCGGGCCGGGGAGATCGACCGCATCCTTCCGCCGCGCGCGTTCCTGCCCGCCCCGGCGCAGGGGGCGCTCGCCGTGGTGGCCCGTACCGGCGATGCCTCGCTCGGCGCGACCGTGCGCCGGATCGACGACCCGGCCACGCACCGGTGCGTCACCGCCGAGCGGTCGTTCGCCGCCGCCCTGGGCGGGGACTGCCGTGTGCCGCTCGGCGCGCTCGCCCGCCTGCACGACGGGACCGTCTCGCTGGTGGGCGAGGTGCTGTCGCCGGACGGACGGAAGCGCCTCCGACGGCACGCCCGCGGACCGGGGACCTCCGCGGCGGGGGTGGGATCGAGGCTCGGCCGGGCGCTGCTCGACCAGGGCGCGGGCGACCTGCTAGGGCCGACCCGACGGTGACCCGCCCATGACCGCCCCTTCGGTCGTGCTGCTCGCCGCCCCGGGCACCCTCCCCGGGATCGACCGATCGCTCCGACGCGCCGGGGTCCGACTGGTCCGCATCGAGTCGGTGGTGCCGCGACCGGTGGACCCTCGGACCTGGCGCCCGCGCCTCGCCCGGGCCCCCGCGCCGGACACCGTGGTGGTGACCAGCCGCGCCGCGGTCGGGGCCGGGGTCCGCCCCGCCCGACGCGTGCTGATTCCACCGACCGGATCGCCCGAGTTCTGGGCGGCGGGGCCGGGCACCGCCGCGGCGCTCCGACGGGACGGGGTCGACCGGGTCCGTCGCCCGCGAGCGGTCGGGGCCGCCGCGGTGGCGCGATCGCTGGCCCGCGGCCCCCGACGTCGGGTCGTCTATCTGCGGTCGGACGCGGCCGGCCCCGAACTGGCCCGCCTGCTGCGGCGCCGGGGCCACCGGGTCCTCGACCTCGTGGTCTACCGGCTCGAGGCGCCGTCCCGGCTCACCGGCCCGGCGCGGCACGCCCTGGCGGCGGCCGATCTCGTCGTGGTGACGAGTCCGTCCGGGCTCGCGTCCCTCCGACGCCGAGTCGGCCGGCCGACGTTCGTGCGGCTCGCCCGGACCGCCCGGTTGGTGGTGCTGGGGGATCGTTCCCGCCGGGCCGCCCGGATCCACGGATTTCGACACATCGCCGTCGCCCCTTCGACCGTCGGACAACGATTTACTCGCTACCTGCTGCGGGAGCTTCGAGATGCCCGGGCCTAGGAGCGCCGCGCCGGACGCCCCGACGCGAGGGGCGCCGCCGACCCGGCTGCGGCGGTTGCGCCGGACCGCGGCCCTCCGCGACTGGGTCGCGGAGACCGAGCTCGAGACCCGTCGGCTCGTCTATCCGATCTTCGTGCGACCGGGTCGCGGAGAGCCCGAGCCCATCGCGTCGATGCCGGGCGTGGATCGGTACCCCGTCGAGCACCTCGCCCGCCTCGTGCCCCGACTGGAGGAGGACGGGATCCGGTCGGTCCTCCTCTTCGGGGTCGCCCGGCGCAAGGACCCCGAGGGCCGCGAGGCGTGGGCGCCGGACGGCATCGTGCCCGACGCGGTGCGGGCGATCCGACGCGCGGCGACGTCGCTCGTGGTCGCCACGGACGTCTGCCTGTGCGCCTACACCTCCCACGGTCACTGCGGGGTCGTCCGGGACGGCGCGGTCGCGAACGACGCGACGTGCGAACGCCTCGCCCGCGTCGCGGTCGCCCACGCGAACGCGGGCGCGGACGTAGTCGCTCCGAGCGCGATGATGGACGGGCAGGTCCGTGCGATCCGGGCCGCGCTCGACCGCGCCGGCCACGACGCGACGGCGATCCTGGCGTACGCCGCCAAGCGCGCCTCGGCGTTCTACCAGCCGTTCCGGGAGGCGGAGGGGTCGTCGCCGGCGTTCGGGGACCGTCGGTCGTACCAGCTGGACGGGCGCAACGCGCGCGAGGCGCTGCTCGAGATGGAGCTCGACGCCGCCGAAGGGGCGGACCTCCTGATGGTAAAGCCGGCCCTCCCCAACCTCGACCTCCTCGCCCGGGCGCGCCGCCGGTTCGCCCTTCCGCTCGCGGCGTACCAGGTGAGCGGCGAGTACGCGATGCTCAAGGCCGCCGCCGCGGCCGGCGTCGTGGACGAGCGCGCCGCGGTCGAGGAGACGCTGATCGCCATCCGCCGCGCCGGCGCGGACCTGATCGTCACGTACTTCGCGCGGGACGTCGCCCGCTGGCTTCGGGAGCGCCCGTGACGGACGAGGGGGCCCCGTCGGGGGCCGCCGCGACGCCCGAGGAGACCGGGCCGCGGGACTTCGTCCGCTACACGTTCTTCCACCTGCGACCGGAGTGGCGGCGGCTGCCGGCCGACGCGCGCGACGACGGGAAGGCGCGGTTCGCCGACGTCCTCGACCATCCGCCCGAAGGCGTGCTGGTGCGGACCTATTCGCTCGTCGGGCTCAAGGCCGACACGGAGTGGATGGTCTGGTCGATCGGGACCGAGCTCGGCCCCCTGCAGACGCTCCACGCCCGTCTCCTGGGGACGCCGCTCGGCGGGTACGTGGAGACGCCGTACTCGTACCTGGGCCTCGCCCGACGGTCCGAGTACCTCGGCGCGCACGCCCACGGCGGGGAGGGCGCGGAGACGCGGCGACGGCCGTTCGACCGGCCGTACCTGTTCGTCTACCCGTTCGTGAAGAAGCGCGAGTGGTACGGGCTCTCCTTCGACGAACGCCGTCGCATCATGGGCGAGCACTTCCGCATCGGCCACAAGTACCCGAACGTCCGGATCCACACCGGGTACTCCTTCGGCCTCGACGACATGGAGTTCATCCTCGCGTTCGAGGCCGACGCACCGGCCGAGTTCCTCGACCTGGTGAGCGACCTGCGCCCGACCGAGGCGAGCCGGTACACCGCCCTCGAGACCCCGATCTTCACCTGCGTCCTCACCTCCGCCCGTCGCGCGCTCGACCTGGCGGACGGGCTCCCGTGAGCCCGGCCGCGCCCGGCCCCCGCTCGCGTGCCCTCTTTCGGCGGGCGGCCCGGGTGCTCGTCGGCGGCGTCGACAGCCCGGTCCGGTCGTTCCGCGCGGTGGGGGGAACCCCGGTCTTCTTCGCCCGGGGTCGGGGCGCCTACCTCGTCGACGTCGACGCCCGCCGCTACCTCGACCTCGTCGGCTCGTGGGGCGCGAACCTCGTCGGCCACGCGCCGCCGTCCGTCGTCGCGGCCGTCCGCCGGACCGCCGGGCAGGGGCTCACGTTCGGCGCCCCGTCGCCGCTCGAGCACGAGCTCGCCGAACAGATCCGCCGAGCGGCCCCGTCGCTCGAGCGCCTGCGGTTCGTGAGCTCCGGCACCGAGGCGGTCATGAGCGCGGTCCGGGCCGCCCGCGGGTTCACCGGCCGCTCGAAGGTGGTGAAGTTCGCCGGCGGGTATCACGGCCACTCCGACGGCCTGCTCGCCCGCGCCGGGTCGGGCGTCGCGACCCACGCGCTGCCGGACTCGGCCGGGGTGCCCCCCGCCGTCGTCGGGGAGACCCTCGTCGCACGGTACAACGATGCCGACCGGCTGGCGGAGCTGTTCGAGCGGCAGGGGAGCTCGATCGCCGCGGTCGTGATCGAGCCGGTCGCCGGCAACATGGGCGTCGTGCCGCCGCGCCCGGGATTCCTCGCGGCCGTGTCGCGGATCGCCCACCGCGCGGGGGCGTTGGTGATCGCCGACGAGGTGATCACCGGGTTCCGTCTCCGCCGCGGTACGGTCCACGCGTCGCTCGGCCTCTCCGCCGACCTGGTGACGCTGGGGAAGGTCGTGGGCGGGGGACTGCCGATCGGGGCCTACGGGGGCCGCCGGGCGGTGATGGAGACGGTCGCCCCGCTCGGCCCGGTCTACCAGGCCGGAACGTTGTCCGGCCACCCGCTCGCCATGGCGGCCGGGCGGGCGACGCTCGACCGCCTCGGGCCCGGAATCTACCGCGCCCTCGAGCGGACCGGCGCGTCGCTCGCGGAGACCCTGGGGCGCCTCGCCGAGGAGGAGCGGCTGGCCCCGTTCACGGTCCAGCGGCAGGGATCGATGCTCGGCGTCTTCTTCGCGTCCGGGCCGATCGTGGACGACCGAGGGGCGGAGACGACCGACCGCCGCCGGTACGCCCGGTTCTTCCACGCCGCCCTCGACCGCGGGGTCTACCTGCCCCCGTCGGCCCTCGAGACCACGTTCGTCTCCGCGGCGATCGGACCGGCGGACCTGCGACGCGCGGAACCGGCGCTGCGCGCGGCGATCCGCGCGGCACGGAGGGCGGGCCGATGAGGCGCGACCGCCTGGTGCGGGCGCTGCGCGGGGAGGAGACGGACACCACCCCGATCTGGCTGATGCGCCAGGCCGGCCGCCACCTGCCCGGGTACCGGAAGCTCCGGGAGACCCATCCCCTGCTCGAGATCGCCCGCACGCCCGAGCTCGCCGCGGAGGTGACCCTGGAGCCCGTCCGACGCTACGACGTCGATGCGGGCGTCGTCTTCGCCGACATCTCGCTCCCGTTCCTCGGACTCGGGGTCCCGTTCTCCATCGATCCCGGCCTCGGACCGGTCGTACCGAACCCGCTCCGCCGCCGCGCCGACGTGGAGGCGCTGACCGAGTTCGACGCGCGGGCGTCCGTGCCATTCGTCGGCCGGGCGATCGAGCGGTTCCTCGCGCTCGAGCCCGAGCGGCCGATCATCGGCTTCGCCGGGGGGCCGTTCACCCTCGCCGCCTACCTCATCGAGGGCGGACCGACGAAGGAGTACGTCGAGACGAAGCGGATGATCTACTCCGATCCGGGTACGTTCGACCGGCTGATGGAACGCCTCGCGACGATGACGGTCGACTATCTCGCGCTGCAGGCCGGGAGCGGCGCGGCGGCCCTGCAGCTGTTCGACACCTGGGCGGGGGCGGTCTCGCCCTCGGTCTTCGAGCGCCACCTGCTCGCCCCGATCCGGACGATCTTCGACGGCGTGAGAGCGCTCGGCCGGCCCACGATCTACTTCTCCACGGGCTCGTCGCACCTGCTCGAGCTGCTGGCGCGCACCGGGGCCGACGCCCTCGGCGTCGACTGGCGGGAGCCGCTCGGCCGGGTGCGGCGGCGCATCGGGGAGGGGATGGCGCTCCAGGGGAATCTCGACCCGGGGGCGCTCCTGGGGACGAGCGCGACGCTGCGGCGCGAGGCGCGCCGCGTCCTGGACGAGGTGCCCGGCGGACGCGCCCATGTCTTCAACCTCGGCCACGGGGTCCTCCCCGCGACCGACCCGGACCGCGTACGTGAACTCGTGGAGCTGGTACACGCGACCGGAGGAGGACGGAGCCCGACATGAACCCGCGATCGTCCCCCCCGACCACCGCCGCGCTC
This sequence comes from Thermoplasmata archaeon, assembly GCA_035502455.1. Classification (GTDB taxonomy): domain Archaea; phylum Thermoplasmatota; class Thermoplasmata; order Lutacidiplasmatales; family UBA184; genus Lutacidiplasma. The sequence continues at coordinate 15,096 of DATJUI010000001.1, forward strand.
CTGATGGGGTACGGAAGCCCGAACGGGGCCGACGACCTGCCGGCGTACCTCACGGAGGTGCTCCACGGCCGCCGCCCCTCGGCGGAGACGGTCGCCGAGTACGTGCGGCGGTACGAGCGCATCGGCGGCTCGCCGCAGAACCGGATCCTCGCCTCCCTGCGCGAGCGGCTCGAGCGACGGCTCGAAAAGGACCGGCCCGGGACCCGGGTGTTCCTCGGCGTCAAGCACGGGCACCCCGCGCTGCGCGACGTCATCCCCGAGGCGGCGCGCGCCGGGTTCGACCAGCTCGTGGCGGTCCCGCTCTCCCCGTACGCATCGACCTGGATCAGCGAACCGTACCGGGACGGGGTGGCCGAAGGGGTCCGCGCGTCGGCCACGCCGATCGACGTCGACGTCCGGCTCGACTGGCACCTCGATCCGCACTGGCTCGGCTACTGGGACCGCGCGATCCGCCGCGAGCTCACCGCCCACCCGGATCCCCACGGGGCGGTGCTGCTCTCGGCGCACAGCCTGCCCCAGCGGATGCGCGACCGCGGGGACCCGTACCCGGAGATCCTGCGCGAGACCACCGACGCGATCGCGCAGAGGGCCCGCCTCGAGCGCTGGTCGTTCGCGTACCAGAGCGCGGGCAACACGACCGAGCCCTGGCTGGGGCCCGACCTCACCGACGTGATGCTCGACTGGCAGCGTCGGGGCGCGCAGCGGCAGCTGATCGCCTCCGTCGGCTTCGTCTTCGACCACCTCGAGGTCCTGTACGACCTCGACGTCGTGACGCGCGAGTTCGCGGAGGCGCACGGCATCGAGTACCGACGGGTGCCGATGCCGAACGACGACCCGGCGGTCGTGGAGGCCCTGGCCGCACGGATCCTCGGCGGTCCGGACCCCCCGGTCGCGCCCCGTCCCGGTCCGCCGGGGTAGGGCCGCGTCCCCCACCCGCACCGGCTCCGGGGCGGACCGCGCGGCGGCTGCCCCGCGCCGCTGGCCCCCGGCACGGCGTCGGGCGGCGATCGGCGGCCCCGTCGGCCACTGGATCTCGGGGGACCGGTCGGCCCGCGTGGCGCCCGGGTCGGTTCGGCCCACGCTCGGGGCGATCCCGGTGGGGGATCGGGCGGGAAGCGCCGGATCGGGGCCCCCCCGCCGGGGTCCGGGGGCTAATCTATCGACCGGGGTACCGTCGGGTCGCGTAGGGGGGTCCGGGCGACCGGTCGGCGCGCACATGGCGAGCAGCAGGAGATCGGAGGGCGCCCCCGCCATCCGGGATCTTCCGGTCGGCACCGGAACGACCGGCCGGCGTGCCGAGAGCGACTCCATGGGGACGGTCGAGGTGCCGGCGGAGCACTACTGGGGCGCGCAGACCCAGCGCTCGCTGATCCACTTCTCGATCGGGGACGACCGGATGCCGGTCGCGCTCTACCGCGCCTATGGCTACGTCAAGAAGGCGGCCGCCCTCGTCAACGGGGCCGACGGGAACCTCCCCGCCTGGAAGGCGGAGCTGATCGCCCGCGTCTGCGACGAGATCATCGACGGGAAGCTCGACGCCGAGTTCCCCTTGCACGTCTGGCAGACCGGTTCGGGGACGCAGTCGAACATGAACGTCAACGAGGTCGTCAGCAACCGGGCGATCCAGCTCGTCGGGGGGCAGCTCGGGAGCAAGGTCCCCGTCCATCCGAACGACGACGTCAACCTCGGCCAGTCCTCGAACGACACGTTCCCGACGGCGATGCACCTCGCCACGGTCCGGGAGGTCGAGGACCGACTGGTGCCGGCGATCCGGGCCCTGCGCGACGTGCTCGCCGCGAAGGCCCGCGCGTGGGTCGACGTGGTCAAGATCGGACGGACCCATCTGCAGGACGCGACGCCGCTCACCGTGGGGCAGGAGTGGTCCGGGTACGCGGCCCAGCTGGACGACGCCCTCGCGGTCGTCGACGGCACGCGGCCCGCGCTCTACCGGCTCGCGATCGGAGGGACCGCCGTCGGCACCGGGCTCAACGCGGCGCCCGGGTTCGGGACGAGGGTCGCCGCGGAGCTCGCGCGGCTGACGGGGCGCCCGTTCGTCTCCGCGCCGAACAAGTACGCGGCGCAGGGCTCGCTCGACGCGATGGTCGCCGCGAGCGCCGGCCTGCGCGCGCTCGCCGTGGCGCTCCTGAAGATCGCGAACGACCTCCGCTGGCTCGGCTCCGGCCCGCGGGCGGGCCTCCACGAGCTGGTCCTGCCGCCGAACGAGCCGGGCAGCTCGATCATGCCGGGCAAGGTGAACCCCACGCAGGAGGAGGCGATGGTGATGGTGTGCATCCAGGTGCTCGCCGAGGACTCGGCCGTCGCGTTCGCGGGGTCGCAGGGGAACTTCGAGCTCAACACGATGCGGCCGATCGTGATCAACAACGTGCTGCACAGCGCCCGGATCCTGGGGGACGGCGCGGCCAAGCTGACGCAGTACAGCGTCGCGGGGATCGAGCTCGATCGGAGCCGCATCGACCGGTACGTCGCGGAGTCGGTGATGCTGGTGACGGCGCTCAGCCCGGTGATCGGCTACGATCGGGCCGCGGCGATCGCCCACGAAGCGATGGAAAAGCACCTCAGCCTGCGCGAGGCGGCCGTCCGGAGCGGGTTCATCTCGGCGGAGGAGTTCGACCGCGTGGTCGTCCCGCGGAAGATGGTCGGCGACCCGCACCGGGACCTCGGGCTGAGCTCCTGACCGGCGGGGCGGGCCGCCCCGGCACGGCCCGCGGGGGGAGCGGCTCGGCCGACGCGGCCGGGCGCAGGGACGCGAGGTTCGAGCCGAGGATCGGCCGCCGCACGGCGCTCTCGAGCAGCTTCCGCTCGATCCGCGCGAGCGCCTCCGAGACCGCGGCCTTGCTCCGGTTCGTCTGCCGGGCGAGCTCGGTCAGCCGGATGCGACGGGGGACCGCGAAGTAGCCCGCGGCGATCGCCGCCGCGAGCAGGCTCCGCTGGCCGGGGGAGAGCAACGGGAGGTGGTCCCGGAGCACGGGGGTCCGGGTCCACTTCACGCGCACGCCCGGGTCGACGCGCCGGGCGAAGCGCAGGATCTGACCGAACTCCCGGTCCCGGGCCACGATCTCCCATCGGACCCGGCCGGCGCGGAGGTGGATCGGAGCGGGCAGCGGGACCTCGAGCCGGCGGTACAGGAAGACGATCGGAGGCGTACGGAACCTCACCCGGTAGAGCGATCCGTCCCCGACCTCGGCGAGGCTCTCGGCCGCTCGGACGTCCGGGCTCGAGGCGATCTCCCGGGCCCACACGCCCGCGGGCCGACCGCCGATCCAGAGATCGGCGACGACGGTCCGGGGGCCGATCTCGCTGTACCCCAGGATCGCGATCTCGGCGCCGGGGTGGCGGCGGGAGAACGGGCCGAGCCAGGTCGCGTCCGGCACCCGCAGGGTCGCCGAGGCGAGCAGGAGGCGATCGGGCTCCGCCGCCCGCGGCCGCGGACCGGACCCCCCGCTCCGCTCGCTCGGCCGTGCCCGGCCCGCGGCCCTTCGTCGCGGCATCCCCGACGCACCTCGGGGCCGGGGAACGGCGGGCTTCGGCATCCGTCTTGCCGTGCGGGGCGGACTAGGCGGAGGCCCGCCGGAACGCCCGCTCCAGGAAGGGCAACTCGCCGGGCGCCGCGCCGCGCACCAGCCGCTCGGCCGCGCAGCCGTCGATCCGTTCGAAGACGACCTCGGCCTCCGGCCAGCGGGCGGGATCCGCGCCCTCGATGCGGACCACGTTCGAGAACAGGTCGGCGGTCGCCGGCCGGTCGCCCACGAACCCGGCGAACAGCGCGCAGCGCATCGACCGGAGCGACGCGAGGATCGACGCGACGGCGGGGGCGGGGATCTCTTCCGAGATGCGATCCGAGTTCGCCACCGCGAGGACGCTCGGTTCGGGGCCGGTGGCGATCGCCGCGAGCGCGCGCTGCAGGGCCGGAGGCAGCCGGAACAGATCGGAGAGGCTCGTCGCCCCGTCGGCGGACCCATCGGACCGGGCGGTGTGGAACAACGCCGCGTTCGCGCGCGGGTCGTCCGGGAGGAACTCCTGGTCGGGATCGGCGGTCCAGCTCTGGTTCCGGTCGATCCAACCGAGGCGGACCGGATCCCACGCCGAGGGAGGGTCCCCGGGCCCGCGCACGTCGAGCCAACCGAACCGAGGATTCGCCTCGGCCGCGAGCGCGTAGAGCAGGACGTTCACCAGCGGACGGGACGTCCCGTACGCCAGGAGCGACGCGACCGGGCCGGCCGGAACGGCCGGCGCGCTCGGCGACCGCGGGGTCCGGTCCGACCCGAACGGATGGACCGGCCCGTCGACGCGACGCGGCGCCGCGCCGCGCGGAGCGGACGGTTCGGGCTCGTCCGGCCCGCCCGACGATTCGAGGGCGGGCCATCCGCCGGGTGCCGCCGGATGCGGCGCGAGGTCGTCCATGTCAGGCGAACGCCCATCCCACGTCCCGGTCGATACCGTCTCCCCGAACCAATTCGTAGAACCGAACGGGTTCGGGAGAGGGTCCGGCGGCGGCGGACCGTCCCAAGGGCGGCCGCGGCCCGCCCGGGCGGGGTGCGCGGAGCTTGTATATCCCGGCGCGGCGGTCACGGTGCGCGCGCCCCCGGCGATCCTCCCCGCATCCAGGATGGCTTCCGAACCGAACGCCGCCCGAAGTGTTGGTCCGACGCGAGGACGCTCGAGGAATGTCGGAACCGCGGCGTCGCGGGTCCGGCGCCTTCGGTCCCGGACCGAGGCGCGCGAACCGCCCCGGATCCTCGTGGCGACCCTACGGCTCCAGATCCCGAAGCAGATCTGGACCGGGCCGTTCTCGGCCCGGCACCCGGAGCTCCGCCTCGAGGCGCTCAACCGGACCGACGTGACCGCGGACCTCTCGGTGTCGGACTACTGGATCGGCGGCGGGCTGCCGGGCGAGTGGGCCGCCGAGATCGCGACCTACCCGGACGTGGTGCGGGTCGACACGCTCGCGGCGGTGGGCGCGGGGTGCCTCTATCGCATCAAGTACCGAAACCCGCCGATCATCGGGGTCTATCGCCGCCTCCATCTGCCGCTCCAGTTCCCGCTCCGGATCCAGGCCGGGGTTCTCACGTGGGAGATCGTGGGCCGCTACGCCGACTTTCAAGAGGTCCTCGCGCACGCGCGGTCCGCGGACTCCGGCGTGCAGGTCGCCTCGCTGCGGCGTCGGGGTCTCCGCAGCCACCTCCCGATGCTGACGGACTCCCAGCAGGAACTGCTGACCGAGGCGATGTCGGCCGGCTACTTCGCCGTCCCCCGGGGGATCACCCTGACCGCCCTCGCCCGCCGGCTGGACCGCAGCAAGTCGGCGGTGTCGGAAGGGATCGCGGTCATCGAGAAGAAGCTCGTCGAGAGCGCCCTCAGCGCCAGCACCCTGGCCTAGCGCGCTTGGCGCGCGAAGCGGGTGCGGGGGCGTTCCGGGGCCCGGGTGCGCTCCGGCGACCACGGGCTCCGCGCGGTCGGGCCCGCCGGGCCCCGCGTCGACCCGGTCGGCCGTCGTTAGGCCCGGGTCACGGCGCCGCCGGAGCGGCCGCCGACCGGCGGCGGCGACCGGCGCGGACGAGCTCGTAGGTTCCGAGACCCACGAGCAGGATCCCGACGATCGCGAGGTAGCTCGTGGTCTCGGCGATCAGCACCACGACCCCGGCGGTGGCGACCGTCGCCGCGGCCCAGCGGGGCCAGCCGGCCGCCGCGGCGGGGGCGTCGGATCGCGCGGCGGTCGTCGCGCCCATGGTCCCGACCGGGCCGTGCGCCGTCGCCATGCGGGGATCCGTCGGGCCGGGCTACAGCCCGAGCGGGAGGCCGGCCGACCCGCTGCCCCCGACTCCGGCTTGCAGGCCGCCGAGAAGGCTCGGCCCGGAGCTCCACGACGGCACGAGCGAGAGGCTCGCCTGCGCCCCCGGCGCGACCCCCGAGTGAGCGGCCACGACCAACCCGGCCAGACCGATCGCACCCACGGCGAACGACTTGGCGGCGAGACTGCCCTTGAGGGCGACGCCCCAGCTCTTGAGCATCGGACCCAGGCGCGCCGTCACGTGGCCCACGAAGCTGCCGTGCGCGCTCGCCGCCGCCGAGGCCGAAGTGACGGAGGTCGCTGCCGCACCGGTCCCGACTCCCGCCGAGGCACTCCCGGCCAGGCTACCCGAGGTCGTCGCCGTCGGGACCGAGGCGGCGATCGCGTGACCCCCGCCGGCACTCGCGGCTGCGCCCGGCTTGCCGAGGGTCGCCCCCGTCCTCGCGAGGGGGGCCGGGGTCGCGGCCGAGGCGTGGGCCGTGCCGATCGCGTTCGTCGGAGTCGCGCTCGTCGAGGCGGTCGCGTGGGCCGTCATCTCGGTGTTCGCCTTCATCTGAGACACCGAGAGTTCGTGCCCCGGGACGGTAGTTGAACCTCTGTCCCGTCGGGCGAGGGATTTGTTGGACAGTTCGACGGCGCTTCGGGAGAAGGCCCGATCGACCCCGGCGTCCGGGCTCCCGTCGTGCACGGCGGTCCGTGCCACCCCCGGAGTGCTCCGACGAGGACCGCCCGGCCCCCCGGCCACGGCGTTCTCCAAAGCCACTTATAGAATGAACGGGGGTAGAGTTCTCCAGCCCTCCCATGAGCGAGCGGGAGAATCTCTTTCGGCCGATCCACAAAGGGATCCGCCTCATGCTCTACCAGCTCGGGGCCAAACTCCAGGCCACGGACTTCCTCGACGAGACCGCGTCCAACCAGCTCGTGGATCGGATGAAACGAGACCTCGGAAACTCCGTGGCGAACTGCATCCTGTGCCTGATGTCGACGCACTCCCATCACGAGGAAGCGGATTTCTTCACCCGCGTGCGGGTCTTCGATCCCGACGTGGTCAGCCTCGTGATGAAGGAGCACGCGGAGGTGGCTGCCCACGTCCGGGACGTCGCCAAGACGTGCGGTGAGCTGCTCTCGCTCCGAGACCCCGCCCGCCGCATCGAGGTCGGCGATCGGCTGGTGCAAGAGATCAACGACGTGGTGGCGATGTACCTCACGCACATGAACAACGAGGAGGCGCTCGTGGTGCCGATCATGTGGGAGCGGTTCACCGACGAGCAGCTGAGGGAGATGCGGCTGTCGTTCTACGACCACATCCCGCTGCCCCTTTTCGAGACCTGGATGCGGTGGACGCTTCCGGCCATGAACCAGGAGGAGCTGGTCGTCCTGTTCTCGGGGCTGAAGAAGAGTCCCGTGAGCCCCCGTTTCGGGGACTGGGTGCGCCTCGCTCACGAGACGTTGGAACCGGTCCGGTGGTCCGGCCTCGTGGAACGCTCCGGAATCCCCGTCCCCAGCTGAGCCCGAGCTCCCGAGCCGATGGCCCGCCGTGGCGCTCCGCGGCGATCGAGGGACGATCGCCCGGTCCCGGCCGGTCGGCCCGGCGTTCGCGCGGACGGCGATCGGGTCGTCGGTCCGCCGACCTCGATCCGGCTCCGGGCCCGCCGGCGACTTCTCAGCCCGCGGGAGCGGCCCGACGACGCGCGACCGAATCGCGCCGCGGAGGCCCCCTCGGCACGGCGGCCCCGCCTCGGGCCGCGCGACCGCCGGACCCGGTCCCGGCCGACGGAGACCCCGGGCTCCCTCGATCCTCGCTCGGCGGCGGTGGACGACGCTACGAAGGCGGGGCGGTCGGGAGCCGGCCGCGCCTAGGCGCCGCTTCGGCGGGGCGGCGCGCCGCCGCGTCCGCGCCGGACCGGGGCGCGCTCCGCGGCGCTCCACTCGAAGAACCGCGCTCCGGGGACCGGGTGCGCCCAATACGCGGGGATCGGCCGGAATCCCATCTCCTGGTAGTACTGGATCGCGGCCTCCATGGACGGGAGCGCGTCGACCCGAACTCGGTCGTAGCCGAGCTCCTCCGCCCGCGCCAGGAGCGCGCGCACCAGCTTCGGGCCGAATACGGGCCCTCGGTGGTCCGCCCGGACGTAGATCCGCTTGATCTCCCCCACCCGCGGCTCCCACGCGCGCAGCGCGCCGCAGGCGACGACGTCCGGCCCTCGGACCGCCAGGAGGACGTCGCCCCCGGGAGGGCCGTAGACCCCGGGGAGATCGGCGATCACCCGGTCCAGCCGAGCGAGCGCGGGGAGCACGGCCGGGCCGGAGCCGGTCGGGGGGCTCGCATGCCCGGCGAGCCAGTCGCGATATCCCCGGAACAAGCGCCGGACGCGGTCGAGCTCCGACGCCCACTCGACCCGGCGGATCACCGTGCCGGCGGGCTCGGTCCGATGGGCGTGGCTCGCCGGCTTCATTCCGCGACCGGACATCGCACGGGGGTGAAATTCCTTCGGGGGGCCCTGCGAACCCGCCGGCTCCGCGGGACGGGACGAACTCGAACCGACGCGCCTCGTCATACCGCGACTCCCAGGACGGCGGTTCGCGCCCGTCGAGATGCGCCTCGAGCCGGAGGACGAAGAACGGCAGACCGACCTTCAGCACCTCGACCGAGCTCGGAGCGGCTCGGCGGTGCGTGAGGGTGAGGAGGGTTCCGCCCGCCTGGGGGGTGAGCTCCCAGGTCACCTCGGACCGGTCCGGACCGAGCCCGACCCCGGGCACGGCCGGGACGGTGAGGGGCTCGTGGAGGTCCAGCGCGGCGACACCCGCGCGTGGGGCGGAGGGATCTGGGTGCTGCTCCAGGACCCCCGGTCCCGCCGACGACTGGAGCTCAACTGGTACCCCCGACGTTCGAGGTTCTTCGAGCCGTACGAGACCGGCACGGCGCTCGACCACCTCGACTTCTCGCTGGGCGTCGCGCCCCGCGCCGAGCTCGAACGGACGTACCGGCGCCTGGTGCGCCCCGGGGGCCGCCCGACCGGCTACGAGCCGGCGACGACCGAGGGGTGGATGGCGAGCGTCCGGGACCCGGAGGGGATCTGGATCACGATCGGCCGACGCCCGACCGCGCGCGAGCGGCGGGCGAGGTCGAGCGGCTAGGGATCCCGCCGCGGCGCACGGGGCGGGCCGCCCCTAGCGGTCCGTCGCCTCGCGCCCGGGGCCGCGATCGAGCCGGTCGACCGCGCGGGGCCGCCAGATCGCGGCGACCCCCAGCGCGGCGAGCGGGACGGCGACCAGGTAGACCCAGAGGTCCGTGTACGTCCCCGACAGCACGGCCGGGGCGATCGTCCGGGCCGGGTTGAGCGAGCTCCCGGTCCAGGGTCCGATCACGTACGTGGAGAGCCCCACGGCGGCCGGGGGGAGGAGGAGCCGCCAGCGGGCGATCCCCTCGCCGCGGTCGGCCAGCACGAACACCGCGGCGACGAGGAGCGCCGTGAACGCCGCCTCCGCGACGAAGGCGCGGAGCACGTCGCCGCCCGCCGGCACGGTCGCCCCGAGGTCGCTGCCGGGGCCGAGGAGGAGCAGAACCGACGCGCTACCGACGAACGCCCCCGAGAACTGGGAGAGCACGTACAGCGGCACCTCGCGCCAGGCGATCCGTCCGCTCGCCGCCAGCGCGAGCGTCACGGCCGGATTGAGATGCGCCCCCGAACGCGCGACGAACAGGACGATCGGGATCGCGACCGCCAGGAACCAGGCGAGCGCGATCCAGGCCGGCGCGACCCCGCCGATCCGCCCGGCGGCGACGATCGACCCGGTGCCGATCCCGACGAGGAGCGCGGTGCCGGCGATCTCGCCCCCCGCCCGACTCCCGGCGGGCGAGCTCACCGGCCGACGCTCCGCAGGGCGTCGGCCCGTCGCCGGTCGGCGACCACGAGCTCGGTCCTCAGGCCGCGCACGAGCTTCACGATCCGGTCGCGGACGTCCCGGAAGCCGGCGTCGTCCAGGAGCGCCGGGTTGGGAAGCGACCAGTCGCGCAGCTCGAGCGCCTTCAGCCGCGCGGGGCAGCTCGCGTCGTCGAGACAGCCCATCGTCACGCGGACCGACGCCGCGTCGATCGTTTCCGGGGCGAGGAGCTGCGGGGCGTGGTCCGGCAGGCGGAGGCCGATCTCCTTCAGCATCGGGCCGGTCCGGGGGTGGGCCGCCGGGGCCGGCGAGGTGCCGGCGGAGATCGCCCGCCAACCCGGCGCGGGGTCGGCGTTGAAGATCGCCTCGGCCATGAGGGAACGCCCCGCGTTCTCGACGCAGATGAACAGAACCGTGCGGTCCGTCACGCGCCGCTCCCCCGGCGGCGCGCCGGCTTGGTCGCCCGGATGTCGGCCGGGACGACCTCGCGCGACGCCGCGTCCCGAAGCGACGCGGCCGCCCCCGTCGGGCGAAGCTCGACCTTCACGTTCACGAAGCCGGCTCGGCGGAGCCGGCGCGCGATCTCCGTCGGCGCGAGGGCGCCCGACATGCACGACGACCAGCGCGCGGGGTCCCCCCGATGCGCCGTCGAGGTCGGTCCGGGGGCGACGACGTCGGAGACCGCGAGGCGTCCACCGGGTCGGAGCACGCGGAACGCCTCGCCGTAGACCCGGGACTGATCCGGGGCGAGATTGATCACGCAGTTCGAGATCACGACGTCGACGGACGCATCGGCGACCGGTAGATGCTCGATCTCCCCGAGCCGGAACTCGACGTTCCGGTAGGCGCCCTTCTCGGCGTTCGCGCGCGCCTTGGCCAGCATCTCGGGCGTCATGTCGACGCCGATCGCTCGCCCCCGCGGGCCCACGCGGCGGGCCGCGAGGAAGCAGTCGATCCCGGCGCCGCTGCCGAGGTCGAGCACGTGCTCGCCGGTCCGCAGCGAGGTGAGCGCGGTCGGGTTCCCGCAGCCCAGCCCCAGGTCCGCCCCCTCGGGGAGGCGGGCGAGCTCGTCGGCCGAGTAGCCGAACTCCGCCGACGACCCCCCTCCGCACCCGGCCGTTCCGGGGGCGCAGCAGCCGGCTCCGTCGGCCGATCCGCCGCAGCAGCCGCCGCCGGACGCGATCTCCGCGTACCGTCCTCGCACCGCCCGACGGAGCTCGTCGTCCGATGGGACGACGCGGAGCGCGCGACTCATGGGACCCGCGCCTCCGCACGGGGCGCGAGCCGGTAGTAGATCCACTTCCCCTGCCGACGCTCGAGGACCAGCCCCGCGTCGGCGAGGACCGCCATGTGGTGGCTCACGGTCGCGTGGGTGAGCCCCGTCGCGGCCTGGATCTCGCAGGCGCACAGTTCGCCGCGGCGCTTCAGCAGCGCTGCCGCGAGCAGTCGGTTCTCGTCCGCGAGCGCCTTCAGCTGCCTGAGCGCCGGGGCGAACGCGGGCGCGGCGGAGATCCGTTCGGCGTCCTCTCGGTACCGGGGGGCACAGTCTCCCGCGTCGTCCCCGATCAGCCGTTCGAGCCGCTCTTCGAGGGCCGGCTCCCGTCGGACCGCGGACATCAGGTAGACGCAGGTCGACATGATATATGTAGATATCTGTCTACATGATGGACCGCGGCGTCCGTTCCACGGCCCGCCGGTCCCGGTCGCCCCGACCCGAGGTCGGGTCCGCGATACGCTCAAGTAACGATCGCCCGGATGTCGCCGCGGTCGGGCGATGCCGAAGCGCGGCGCGGCGTTCAACGCGTTCGAGACCGCGCGGCGGCAGGTCGACATCGTGGCGGACGTGCTCGAGCTCGACCCGGGCACGCGCGAGATCCTGAAGCATCCGGCCCGGGAGCTGACCGTGAACTTCCCGGTCAGGATGGACGGCGGCGACGTCCGGGTGTTCACCGGTCACCGCGTGCAGTACAACATGGCCCGGGGCCCGTGCAAGGGCGGGATCCGCTACCACCCGCAGGTCACGCTCGACGAGGTCCGGGCCCTCGCCGCCTGGATGACCTGGAAGTGCGCCGTCGTGAACATCCCGTACGGCGGCGCGAAGGGAGGCATCGTCTGCGAGCCGGGTACGATGTCGCGGCCCGAGGTCGAACGGCTCACGCGCCGGTACACGACCGAGATCGCCCCGATCTTAGGACCGGAGCGCGACATCCCGGCCCCGGACGTCAACACCGACGCCCAGACGATGGCGTGGCTGCTCGACACGTACTCGATGCAGCGGGGCTACTCGGTCCCCGGCGTCGTGACCGGTAAGCCGATCAGCCTCGGCGGGAGCGAGGGACGGGCGGAGGCGACCGGCCGCGGGTGCGCCTACGTGATCCGGGAGGCCGCGAAGGATCTCGGCCTTCGGCTGAAGGACGCGCCGGTCGCGGTCCAGGGGTTCGGGAACGTCGGCGGGGCCGCGGCGACGATCCTCCACGACGAGCAGGGGGCCCGGATCGTCGCGCTCTCGGACGTCCGCGGAGGCATCGCCCGACCGGACGGCCTCGATCCCCACGCCGTGGAGGCGCACCGGCGCCGTACGGGGTCGGTCGTGGGATTCCCCGGGGCCCGCCCGATCTCGAACGAGACGCTCCTCGAGTCCGACGTCGACGTCCTGGTCCCGGCCGCCCTCGAGAACCAGATCACGGCCGAGAACGCGGACCGGATCCGGGCGAAGATCGTCGGCGAGGGAGCGAACGGCCCCACGTCGCCCGAGGCCGACCGGATCCTGTTCGAGCGGGGGATCACGGTCCTCCCCGACGTGCTCGCCAACGCGGGCGGGGTGACCGTGAGCTACTTCGAGTGGGCGCAGAACGTCCAGGGCTACTACTGGCCGCTCGCCGAGGTCAACGCGCGGCTCGAGCGGGCGATGGTGCAGGCGTACCGCGAGGTCGCCTCCGTCGCGCGGGGCAAGGAGCTCCCGCCGCGGACCGCCGCCTACGTGGTGGCGATCCAGCGGGTCGTCGATGCGATGCGGGTCCGGGGCCTCTATCCGTGACCCGGGCCGGGGCCCGGCGCGGTCCCGGCCGGACGGGCCCGGCGCGGGGGCCAGCCGGGCGCGAGGACGCCGACGATCTGTAGGGCGATGTAGACGACGACGATCACGATGAGCGCGATCAGGAGGTCGTCGAGGACCGAGAAGTACGATTCGACGACCGTCCAGTTCGACCGGAGGACCATGCCCGCGTACAGGAACGCGACGGTGAACGGGATCGAGCCGAGCAGCGTGTAGACGCCGAACCGCAGCGGGCTCATCTGGGCGGTGCCGGCGGGGTACGAGACGTAGCTGCGGATCACGGGCACGAGCCGGGCGAGCCCGACCGTCACCTCGCCGTGTCGGGCGAACCAGACGTCGACGCGCTCGAGATGGCGCGGTTCGAGGCGCAGGCGGCCGATGCCAAGCCCGAGCAGCCGGTGGCGCCACCACCGGCCGATCGCGTACGCCGCGAACGAGCCGACGAGCGCCCCCGCCAGCGCGACCGACAGCGCGCCGGCGAACGAGAACGTGCCGTCGACGACGAGGAACCCGGCGAACGGCAAGATCACCTCGCTCGGGATCGGCGGGATCCCGAAGCTCTCCACGACCATCAGGGCGAACAGGCCCGGGAGCCCGACCGTCTCGAGGACCGTCACGATCAGCTGGGTGACCGATCCGACCAGCGTGAACGTCACGGCATCCCTGATCCGGCCGGGCCGGCGGACCGTCCCCGCCCTCCCGCCCGCGCCCGGGCGGATAAGGGATGCCCCCGCCCGTCCTGCCTGTAGTATCCCGAAAAGAGTTCCTCTCAGAAGCCCCTCGGGTTCCGATGGGGAAGCTCTCCGCACAGGATGTTGACGAGCTGGTGCACCGGCTGCGCATCCCCCGGTCCTCGTCGCGGGCGTCCATCTACGGGCTCGCTCGGATCTACGGGGTCAGCCCTCGGTGGGTGCGCGCGATCCGTCAGCGCGATCGCGAGGGCCAGCCCCTGCCCGGCCGCCGCCCTCGAGGACGACCGCGGACGCCCCGTCCCGAGGAGGAGGTCGACCTCGTGCTGGCGGCGGAGCGCCAGCACCGCCTGCACCCCCAAGCGCTCGAACGACTCCTCGCCACCGAGTATGGGATCGGGGTGCCCCACAACCGCGCCTGGACCGTGCTGAAGGAGGCCGGACTCGTGGTCGACTCCCCCTCGAAGCAACATCGTCGGAAGTGGGTCCGCTTCGAGCGACGCCACTCGAACTCCCTCTGGCAGATGGACTACACCCTCCTCGGCCCCGGGGACTGGTTCCTGGCCATCCTCGACGACGCGAGTCGCCTGGTGGTCGGGTGGATCCGCACGAAGGGACCCACCGCCGAGGGGGCGTGGACCGCCTTCCAGACCGCCGGGGAACGGTGGGGCTACCCCCGACAGATCCTGACCGACAACGGCTCCCACTTCACCGCCCGACCGTCCGGCGGAGCCGGATACTTCGACCAACAGCTGCGAGGGCTGAACCGACGACGGCGGAGTCGGATCCAGCACATCCACTCGCGGGTCCACCATCCTCAGACGGGCGGGAAGATCGAGCGGCTGTTCGGGACGCTCAAGCCGAAGCTGAAGGCGAAGTGGCCGGACGGGGAACCCCTGTTCGAGAGCCTGGAGGAGCTGATCGCGTGGTACAACGAGGACAAGCCGCACCTCTCGTTGGACTTCGAGCACGCGGAGACCCCGCTGCACGCGTTCGTGCGCAAGCTGCGGCCGAAGGAGCGGGTCGGGCTCCTCGCGCGGCGGCCGGAGCTGAGGGAGATCCACCGATGAAGAGCCGAGGCACGTGGTATCGAAGCCGCCGAGAGGAACTAATTACAGGATACCACAGCCGCCCGCCGGGCCAAACGCTTATGGCTCGGGCCCCGCTCGGCCGACCGATGGCGGAACGGGCGAGCTCGGGCGAGCCGATCGACCTTCTGCTGCAGAGCACCCGGGACCTGCTCCGGCCCGAGGAGCTCGTCCGGGAAGCGACGCGCGACATCGTCAAGGACGAGATCCGCCGGCACCTCGAAAAGACCCTCAAGGAGAACCCGCAGCTCGCGGAGGACCTCAAGAACGCCGTCCACGACCTGCTCACGGCCCGGGCGCTCGAGTACGCGGCGCTCCTGCGCGTCGGCGCGGCGACGGCCCGGCTGGGCCTTTCGGCGCTGCCGACCGACGTCCGCCGCGAGGTGACGAAGGAGATCGTCGACATGGTCTCGAAGGAGCTGGGCCAGATCGTCGAGCGTTCGCTGTAGCCATGCCGATGGCCCCGGACCAGGTCAAGATCTACGAGATCAAGCGCGTCGATGTCGAGGGCGCGATCGTCATCGACGGGTTCCCGTCGGTCGGGCTCGTGAGCTCGATCGTCGCGAACTACCTCATCGACACGCTCGAGATGGAGCAGATCGGCATCGTCGAGTCCCCCGCGTTCCCGACCGTCTCGCTCGTGCGGAACGGCAACCCCCAGCACCCCGTGCGCATCTACGCCGGCCGACCGCCCGCCGACCGGGCCGGTCGCGGCGCCGACAAGATCGTGGCGTTCGTGTCGGAGTTCCATCCGGCGCCGACGATCATCCACCCGCTCGCGACCGCGATCCTCGACTGGACGCAGGAACAGCGCTGCTCGCTGCTCGTCTCGCCGGAGGGGCTCGTCGTGGAGGCCGCCCCGCACCCGGGCCGTGCCGCGCGCGCGCCGCGGCTCAGCGACGTGAAGGTCTACGGGGTCGCGAGCACGCGCAAGGCGCGCGAGCTGTACATCGAGCCGAACATGATCCCGTTCGCCGAGGGCGTGATCACCGGGATCGCGGGCGTCCTCCTCAACGAGGGCCGCCGCCGGGGGTTCGACGTCCTCACCTTCCTCGCCGAGGCGCAGTCGGACTACCCCGACGCCCGGGCCGCCGCGAAGGTGATCGAGACGATCAACCGGATCCTCCTGCGGACGCCGCTCGACCCCGACCCGCTCTACCACGAGGCCGAGCGGATCGAGCAGCAGCTGCTCTCGATCCAGCGGACCGCCGCCGACCGGACGCGCGGCGAGGCGGCGACCCAGTCGTCGCCCCCGATGTACCGCTAGTCCCGCGGGCCGGCACCCGGGTGAGCAGCTCGCGGACCCCCTCGACGAGGGCCGCCGCGTCCGTCGCGTCGTTGTAGAGGTAGAACGACGCGCGCACGCTCCCCGAGAGCCCGTGGCGATCGTACCACGAGTGGACGCAGTTCATCCCCGACCGGACCATCACCCCGTGCCCCTCGTCCAGGAACAGGGCGGCGTCGTGGCAGTCGACGCCGTCGAGCGCGAAGGCGAAGATGCTCGGCCGGTCGGCCGGGTCGCTCGGGCCGAGCCGGCGCAGGCGGGGTTCGTCGGCGAGCGCGCGCGAGACGGCCCGATTGAGCGCGAGCGGGCGCGCGCGGAGCACGTCGGGCCCGAGGCGCTCGAGGTAGTCGATCGCGGCCCCGCTCCCGATGACGCCGGCGTAGTTCTGGAGCCCCGCCTCGAACCGGTGCGGGGGCGGCCGGAGGACGTACCCGTCGAGCGTCGTCCGTTCGACCGTCTCGCCGCCGAGGAGGAGGGGCCGGAGCCCTCCCAGCTGTACCGGGTCCGCCGCGAGCACGCCGGTGCCGGTCGGGCCGAGCATCTTGTGCGCCGAGACCGCGTAGAAGTCGATCCCCCAGCGGTCCAGCGGGACCGGCTCGTGCGGCGCCGCCTGGCAGCCGTCGAACAGGACGAGGGCGCCGTGGTCGTGGGCGCGCTCGGCGATCTCCCGGGCCGGCAGTGTCCGGCCGTCCAGGTTGGAGGTGTGGAACAAGGAGACGAGCCGGACGCCCTTCGCGAGCGCCGGTTCGAGCGCCGCGGGGTCGAACGGGCCGTCGTCCGGCACGGGGACGATCTCGATCCGGATGCCGCGCTCGGCGGCGAGCCGCTGCCAGACGACGAGGTTGGAGTTGTGCTCGCGGTCGGAGATCACGACCCGATCGCCGCGCCGCCACGGGAGGCCCTGGGCGACGAGATTGATCGCCTCGGTCGCGTTGCGCAGGAAGACGATGCCGGCGGGGTCGGGACGGCCCAGGTACCGCGCGAAGCCGGCCCGGGCCGCCTCGTAGCGGCGTCCGACCTCCTCCGCGAAGCGGTGCAGGCTGCGTCCGGCGCAGCCGGGGAACTCCCGGTAGTACTCCTCCATGGCCCGCAGCACGGGCGACGGCACGAGCGACATGCACGCGGAGTCGAGGTAGTGGAGCGGCGGGGCGTCGGCCCTCGGCGCCAGCGCCGGGAAGTCCGCGCGGGGATCCGGAGCGGTCATCCGCGGCTCGCCTGCAGCCCTTCGGTCGCGGCCAGGAGCGTCGCGGCCCCCAGCACGAGCGCCCGCTCGTCCGGCGCGAACGTCGCGCTGTGCAGGCTCGCCGGTTGGCCGGGCACGCCGACCCCGAGCCGAAGGAACGTCCCCGGGACGCGCTCGAGGAACCGCGCGAAGTCCTCGGCGCCCATGATCGGGTCCTCGACCTCCCGCACGTGGTCGCGCCCGAACTCCTCGGTGAGCGCGCGGGCGACCGTGCGCGTCGCCTCGGGGGGATTGATCAGCGCCGGGTAGCCCCGACGGTACTCGATGCGGACCCGGGCCCCCAGGCTCGACGCGATCGCCCGCACCCGTCGCGCGAACGCCCGCTCGAGGAGATCGCGGGTCGCGGGCCGCATCGTGCGCACGGTCCCCTCGAGCACGACGGAGTCCGGCAGGATGTTGTGGCGGGTCCCGCCGTGGAACGAGCCGACGCTCACCACCACCGGGTCGGTCGGGTTGCGGACCCGGCTCACGAGCGCCTGCAGGCCGGTCACGATCTCGCTGCCGACCAAGATCGCGTCCGGCCCCTGGTGGGGCGTGGCCGCGTGACCGCCCGTCCCGGTCACGGTGATCTTGAACGCGTCGGCCGCGGCCATGAACGGTCCGACCCGCCAGCCGATCACCCCGAGCGGCAGGTTCGGGAGCACGTGCTGGCCGACCACGAAGTCGACGCGGGGCCGTTCGAGGCACCCGCGTTCGATCATCGGGAGCGCCCCGCCCCGGTCGCCGTCCTCCTCGGCCGGCTGGAACAGGAGCTTCACCGGCCCCTGCGCGAGCCGCGGCTGGCGGGCGAGCACCGACGCGGCCCCGAGCAGGCAGGCGAGGTGGACGTCGTGGCCGCAGGCGTGCATCCGACCCGGGAACCGGGACTGGAACGGGAGCCCCGTCGCCTCGGTGACCGGCAGGCCGTCGAGCTCGGCCCGCAGCGCGACCACCGGCCCGCTGCGTTCCTCGCCGATGAGGCCGACGACCGCCGTGAGACCGGGGTAGGTCCGGTACGGGATCCCGAGCTCGGTGAGCGCCGCGACGATCTTCTCCTGGGTCTTCGTCTCCTGCCCGGAGAGCTCGGGCTCCTGATGGATCGCCGTGCGCCACGCCCGCATGGCGGGCAGGGCCCGGCGCGCGAGCGCGGTCCACGACTCGCGGGAAGCGACCATCTGCCGTCGAAGGTCGGGCGTGTATAATGCGCTCGCGGCCGCCGGTCAGCGGCCGCCGACCCGGGCCAGGAGCTCCTCCGCGGCCCGGAGGGATCGGAACGAGCGGAGCTCGGCGACGGGCGTGGTCGACGGGGCCCGCTCGCGGAACCGGTTGAACCAGACCGGCCGGATGCCCGCGGCGAGAGCGCCTTCGACGTCGTTGATCCAGGAGTCCCCCACCATGACCGCCCGGTCGGACGGTACTCCGAGCCGCTGCAGCGCGATGCGGAAGATGCGCGGATCCGGCTTCGTCGTGCCGACCTCCGCGGAGACGACGAGGGTGTCGACGACCGAGTCGAGCCCGAGGAACCGCAACTTCTCCTCCTGTTCCTCGACCGCGCTGTTCGTGACGACGCCGATGCGGGTGCGGCCCCGGAGGCGACGGAGGAACGGGACCGCGCCGGGCACCGGACGCCGGACCGCCTCGTAGCGCGCGCGGTAGCGACGGGCGAGCGCCCGGGCCTCCTCGACCGACAGGCGTCCGCCCGCTCGCCGGGCCAGGATCCGGAAGCGCTCGACCCGAGACTCGTCCGAGCTCAGTCGGCCCGCGAGGACGTGGGGGTGGATCTCCTCGAGCGCGCGCAGATACTCTTGCCAGGCTGCCGCGAGGGAAAGACGTCGGAGGAGCGGCGAGCCGGCCCGCACGCTCGCGAGCGCGTCGCGGCAGGTCAGCCGATGGTCGAACAGCGTGTCGTCGAGGTCGAAGAGGATCCCCGGGGGCAGCTCGACCGACGCGCGCGATCGGGCGGACGACGCCACGTCCCGGGACGCGGGCGGGCGGCCTTAGCGGTTGGGGGGCCTCACGGGGCTCGGCCCGGCGCAACCCTGTTATCGGGCGGGGGGTGCGTCGGGCGAGGGCGATCCGGTCCGTGCGGCGCCGGGGGGGTTTCGGAGCGAGATGAGCGCGGTCTCCCCCGATCTCTGGGCGGTCGGGCTCGCGTACCCGGTCTCCACGGTCGTCGGCACCGCGAGCTTCCTCCTGAGCCCGCTCGTGCTCGCCTACCGCTGGGACCGGACGCCGTCCGTCCGTCGCTGGCTCGACGGGCTGCAGCGGCGGTTCACGGGCCAGCCGGACTGGCGGTGGCTCCGGCTCTGGCACCTCATGGTACCGCTCGCCGTGATCACGGTCGCGAACATCGTCTTCCAGGTCTCGACGCTCAGCTGTTCCGACGACTCCCTCGCGATCCTCGCGTCGGGGCGCGCCGCGCTCGCCGGTCACAACCCGTTCCTCGTGACCTACTGCGGGGGCGGCAGCCCCGCCCAGATCCCGTACGGGGCCGCCGAGGTCGCCGTCAACGCGTTGGGGGCGCTCTCGAACTCCGTCGCCGGGATGTGGGTGGTCTGGCAGCTCCTCGCGCTCGCGGTCGTGCCCCTCGTCTGGGCCGTGGGCGGCGCAGATCGGCGCTACCTCGCCGCACTGACGGCGACCTCGGTGCTCTACCTGCCGAACATCGCGACGAACATCGGGGTGGAGAACGCGATCGTCCCGGTCTCGACCCTCGCGATGCTGTGGGCGCTCGGCCGGCCCGGTCCCCGGGGGTGGCTCGGCAAGGGGCTCGCGTCGTTCCTCGCCACGGCGCGGTTCCCGGCCCTGTTCCCGCTGCTCGGCGCGTCGGCGCCGCTCCGGACGGGACGGTGGCGCCAGACGACGCTCGTCCTCGGGGTCTTCCTCGGGGCGGTCGGGACGACGTACCTGATCTGGGGTCCGTCCGCCATCCAGGTCGTCTACCTCGGCCAGTTCGCGCGCGCGTCGAACGAGTCGCTCAACTTCTTCGCCGTGCTGCTCGCCCAGAGCTGGTTTCAGGCGACGCTCGCGTCGGCCGCGATCCAGGGCGCCGGGCTCCTCGCGCTCGTCCTCCTCGTCAACTGGCGCGGCTACTCCGCGGCGGCCGCGTGCGGCCTCCCTCTGCTCGGCGTGATGGCGCTGTCGCAGTATCTCACGTTCCACTTCGTGCTCTGGATCGTGCCGTGCGTGCTCCTCGGCGCCGCGGTGAACCGGGGGCTCTACGTCTACGCCGCCCTCGCCTGGCTGGACGAGAACGTCGCCCTCGCGACGCTCGCGTGGGGGCGCAACATCTGGTGGCCGTACGAGCTCCTGGGGCTCGTGCTGTTCGCGATCCTCGTCTATCTGATCGTGCGGGTCGTGCGCGACGAGGAACGACGGCTTCGGGCCGTGGGCCCCGGGCCCCCGGCCGCGTCGGCGGCGCCCCCGTCCTGACCCGGAACCCGACCGGCAGCTCGGTCCGCGCGTTCGGTCGTCCTGGTCGATGGGTGTAGTTTTTATATGAGTGCTTACTAACTAAACCCGTAGAATCCTGACGGGGGAACCCCCTCGTCCGGGAAGGAATCTCCATGGCGAAAATCATCGGAATCGACCTCGGAACGAGCAACTCGGCGGCGGCGGTGCTGGAGGGAGGCCGGCCGGTCCTCATCCCGAGCGCGGAAGGCACGACGGTCGGCGGCGGGAAGGCGTTCCCGTCGTACGTCGCCTTCACGAAGGACGGCCAGCTGATCGTCGGCGAACCGGCGCGACGTCAGGCGATCTCGAACCCCGACGGGACGGTCACCGCGTTCAAGCGCAAGATGGGGACCGACTACCACTACACCCTCAACGGAAAGTCGTACACGCCCCAGCAGCTCTCCGCGTTCCTGCTCCAGAAGATCAAGCGCGACGCCGAGGCGTTCCTGGGCGAGAAGGTCGAGAAGGCGGTCATCACCGTGCCCGCCTACTTCAACGACAACCAGCGCCAGGCCACGAAGGACGCGGGGGCGATCGCCGGTCTCGAGGTCGTCCGGATCATCAACGAGCCGACGGCCGCCTCGCTCGCCTACGGGCTCGACAAGGCCGGGAAGAACCAGAAGATCCTCGTCTTCGATCTCGGCGGCGGCACGCTCGACGTCACGATCATGGAGTTCGGCGAGGGCGTCTTCGAGGTCCTCTCCACGAGCGGCGACACGCAGCTCGGCGGCACCGACATGGACAACGCGATCACCGAGTGGATCGCGGCCGAGTTCCAGAAGGAGTCCGGCGTCGACATCCGCAAGGACCGGATGGCGATGCAGCGGGTCCGCGACGCCGCGGAGAAGGCGAAGATCGAGCTCTCCTCGACCCTCGACACCCAGATCAACCTCCCGTTCTTGACCGCGACGCAGGACGGTCCGAAGCACCTCGCCCTCGCGCTGTCGCGCGCGAAGCTCGAGGAGCTCGTCCGCCCGATCATCGATCGCTGCCGCGCGCCCGTCGATCAGGCGATCCGCGACGCGAAGCTCACGAAGGAGGAGATCGCCCGGATCGTCCTCGTGGGCGGGCCGACCCGCATGCCGGCCGTCCAGAAGTTCCTCGAGTCGGCGATCGGCCGACCGATCGAGCGCGGGGTCGATCCGATGGAGTGCGTCGCCGCCGGCGCCGCGATCCAGGGCGGCGTCCTCGCCGGCGAGGTGAAGGACGTGCTGCTGCTCGACGTGACGCCGCTCTCGCTCGGCGTCGAGACGATGGGGGGCGTCTTCACCCACCTCATCGAACGGAACACGACGATCCCGACCCGCAAGAGCCAGATCTTCACGACGGCCGCCGACAGCCAATCGACCGTTGAGATCAAGGTCTTCCAGGGCGAGCGGCCGATGGCCGACGACAACGTCGCGCTGGGGAGCTTCCTCCTGACCGGGATCCCGCCGGCCCCCCGGGGGGTCCCGCAGATCGAGGTCGGCTTCGACATCGACGCGAACGGGATCCTCAACGTCTCCGCGAAGGACCTCGCGTCCGGCCGCAAGCAGGGGATCACGATCGCCGCCTCCAACAAACTCTCGAAGGAGGAGGTCGCGAAGATGGTGAAGCAGGCCGAGGAGTTCGCGGACAAGGACCGCGCCCGGGCCGAGCTCGTCACCGCGAAGAACCAGGCGGAGTCCCTCGCCTACGAGGCGGAGCGGGTCCTCGCGGACGCGAAGGAGAAGGTCGACGCGGCGGACGCGGCCCGGATCCGCGACGAGGTCACCAAGGTGCGGGCGCTCGTCCAGCAGCCGGACGCGAGCGCCGCCGACGTGAAGGCGGCCACGGACGAGCTCACGAAGGCGCTGCACGCGCTGGCGCAGAAGCTGTACGCCGCCGCGAGCCCGCCCGGCGGCGCCGCGCCCCCGCCCGAGAGCGGCACCGCGGCGGACGCCGACCCGGGCGCGTCGAGCGGACCGTCCGGCGCCGTGGACGCCGACTTCAAGGTCGTCGACGACGGAACGGGGACGGCGAAGGGCCCGCCGTAGGCGGCCCGGATCGCTACGCGCCCGGCAGCGCCCGCGGCCACGTGCGGCCGCGGGCGGGGCCCACGTACTCGACCTCGGGTCGGATCAGCCGGTTGTCGCCGGCCTGCTCGAGCGCGTGCGCGGCCCAGCCCGCGGTCCGCGCCACGACGAAGGTCGGCGTGAACAGCTCGGGCGGAAGGCCGACGGCCTCGAGCACGACGGCGCTGTAGAACTCGACGTTCGTGAACAGACGGGCGCCGGGCTTGGCCGCCCGCAGCGCCGCGAGCGCCGCGCGCTCGACGGTCTCGGCGAGCGCGAGCCGCTCCGGGTCGGCGATCGACCGGGCGATCGCGTGCAGGGCGAGGCCCCGGGGGTCGTCGGTCTTGTACACGCGGTGCCCGAAGCCGTACAGCACCTCTTTGCGGGCGAGTCGGTCCGCGATCCACGGCTCGGCCCGCTCGGGGGTGCCGATCGCGTCCAGCATCTCGGCGACGCGGCTCGGCGCCCCGCCGTGGAGCGGGCCCTTGAGGGTCCCGAGCGCGCCCGTGGCCGCGCTCATCAGGTCGGAGTGGGTCGAGATCGCGATCCTCAGGTTGAACGTGGAGGCGTTCATCCCGTGGTCGGCGAGGAGGTCGAGGTACCCCTCCAGCGCCGCGACCCGCGCCGGTTCCGGCGCCGCGCCGCGGAGCATGCGCAGGTAGTTGGCGGCGTGGCCGAGGGACGCGTCGGGGGCCACGGGGGCGAGCCCCTGCGAGCGCCGGACGTAGCGGGCCAGCAGGATCGGGGTCCGGGCGACGAGCGCGAGCCCCTCTTCCCGGGTCGGCGGGTAGCCGTGCGAGCCGTCTCCCAGGGCGGAGAGGAGCGTTCGGAGGGCGTCGAGCGGAGGAAGCCCGGGCGGCAGCGCGTCGACGACCCGGGCCGCCGTCGGCGGGAGGTCGGCGCTCGACCGGAGCGCGGCGGTCACCTCGGGCGAAGGGTCGGCGCTCGGCGGGTCGCCGAACAGCAGCAGATGGACCACCGACTCGTACGGCACCCCGCGGGCGAGCGTCGGCGCGTCGAACCCCCGGTAGACGAGCTCGCCCGTCTCGCCGCCCACGAACGCGATCGACGAGCGGCCGATGACGACGTCGTCGAGCCCCTTCGAGAGATGCAGCGCATCCGGCACGGGGCGCGCCAGTCGGCCCGCGGGGATAGCGTGCGCGCCCCGCCGAGGAAAAGGCTATCCCCCGACGCCCGGTCGGCGCCGAAATGGCGGAGCTCCCGACGCGTCTCCTCGACCGGATGCTCGAGCAGCGGGTGACCCTGCAGCTGAAGGACGGCCGCCGGCTCACCGGACGGCTGGTGGGGGCCGACGAGCACCTCAACGTCGTCCTCGACGACACCGACGAGGTCACGGAGGAGCGGGCGCGGCACCTCGGCCGCTGTGTCCTCCGCGGCTCGAACGTGGTCAGCCTAAACGCCCCCGGCGGCGCGGCGGGGAAGTCGGGCTGACCGTGCCGCCCCGCCGCCCGACCGCCGCCGCCGACCGTCCCCGGTCCCGGGGCGACGACCTCGCGGTGCTGAAGCTGCTCGCGCTCCTCGGCGCCGACCACGCCGAGGTGATCCTCAGCTCCCGGGAGGTCGGCGAACGGATCGGCGTGAGCCAGCAGGCCGCGGACCGGTACCTGGTCGCGCTGGAGGCCCGGGGGCTCGTGACCCGCTCGCTCGCCCAGCGCCGGCAGCGGCTCGCGCTCACCCCCGCGGCGGTGCGCCAGTTGCGGGCCGAGTACCACAGCTATCGGCGCATCTTCGAGGGTCCGGCGAAGCTCGCCTTCGCGGGGGTCGTCGCCTCGGGGCTCGGCGAGGGGCGCTACTACCTGAGCCAGCCCGGCTACGTCGTCCAGTTCACGGAGCGGCTCGGCTACTCGCCGTATCCGGGGACCCTCAACGTCCGCCTCGCCGCGGACGCGCTCCGCAAGGTCGGCCTCCTCGGCGAATGGTCGGGGACGCGCATCGACGGCTTCCAGGCGAGCGGACGGACGTTCGGCGGCGCAACGTGCTTTCCGGCCCGCATGAACGGCCACGCCTGCCACCTCATCCATCCCGACCGCTCCCACTACCAGGACGTGGTGGAGTTCATCGCGCCCGAGCGCCTCCGCGACGTGCTGCACCTCACGGACGGCGACCGGGTCTCGCTCGACGTCGCGGAGCCGTGATGGCGCCGTCCGTCGCCCGCGAGGTGGCGCACGACCGCCGGCCCCCGCCGGCGGAACCGGCCTCGGCGCGCCGCTACGTGAACCAGTGGGTCGAGGCGGAAGCGATCGGCGACCGGCGCGTCCGCGCCTTCGTCCTGATCCTGCGCACGCGCGGCTGCTACTGGGCGGATCAGAAGGGGTGTTCGATGTGCGGCTACGCGAAGGACACGCTCGGCCGCTCGGCCACGCCCGAAGAGCTCGCGGAGCAGCTGACGCATGCGCTCGCGCGCTACCGCGACGAGCCGTACGTGAAGCTGTACACCTCGGGGAGCTTCCTTGACGACCGCGAGGTCGATCCCGCGAGCCGGTCCGCGATCGTCGGCGCCTTCTCGGGCCGCGCCGAGCGGCTGCTCTTCGAGACGCTGCCCGAGTTCGCGACCCCGGCGTCGCTGGCGCCGCTCCGATCGGCGTTCGCGGGCGAGCTCGAGGTCGCCCTCGGCCTCGAGTCGACCGACCCGGTGGTGCTGGGCCGCTACGTCCACAAGAACGCACCCCCGCGGGCGTACCTCGACGCGGGGGACCGGGTCCGATCGCAGGGCCTGCGCGCGAAGGCGTACCTGCTGCTGAAGCCGCCGTACCTCACGGAGGCCGAGTCGATCGACGACGTCGTGCGCTCGATCGGGGAGGCGGCGCCCCATTTCGACGCGCTGTCGGTCAATCCCGTCCACATCCAGAACGGGACGGTCGTGGAGTGGCTCTACCACCGCGGGCGGTACCGCCCGCCGTGGCTGTGGTCGGTGGTCGAGGCCCTGCACCGCGGTGCCCGCACGCGGGGCGCGACCCGGCTCGTGTCGTTCCCGACCGCCGGCGGGCTCGCGCGCGGCCCGCACAACTGCGGCCGGTGCGACGCCCGGGTCCTGGCGGCGATCGAGGAGGTGTCGCTCGCGCAGTCGTTCGAGGGGCTGTCCGGGCTCGACTGCGACTGCCGGACGGAGTGGCAGCGCACGCGGGAGCTGGAAGGGCTCGGGGTCGAGGCGTGACCGACCTCGTGCCGAAGCTGCCGGCGCACGCCGAGGCGACGATCCACCGGTTCCTGCGGGCCCACGCGGGCGGCCCGCGCGACGGCGTGGTGCTGGGCCTCTCGGGCGGGATCGACAGCGCGCTGTGCGCGCGGCTCGCCCGCGACGCGCTGGGCGCCGACCACGTGCTGGGCGCCCTCCTCCCGGACGCGGCGTACCCCGCCCCGCTGCGCGCCGAGACCGAGGCGTTCGCGGACGCGCTCGGCATCGACCACGTCACGATCCCGATCGCCCCGATCGAGGCGGCGTACCGCGCCGAGCTCGCCGACCTCACGGACCGGGTCGACGTGGGGAACCTCAAGGCCCGGATCCGCATGGGGATCTGGTACGCCCTCGCCCGGCCCCGCCGACGCCTCGTGCTCGGCACCGGCAACAAGTCGGAGC
This sequence comes from Thermoplasmata archaeon, assembly GCA_035502455.1. Taxonomy (GTDB): domain Archaea; phylum Thermoplasmatota; class Thermoplasmata; order Lutacidiplasmatales; family UBA184; genus Lutacidiplasma. The sequence goes on from DATJUI010000001.1 coordinate 41,213, forward strand.
TCCTGCTCGGCTACTTCACGAAGTACGGCGACGGCGGGGTCGACCTCCTGCCGATCGGCGACCTCTATAAGACCGAGGTCCGCGAGCTCGCACGGCGGCTCGAGCTTCCCGCGCCGATCCTCGCCCGACCGCCGACGGCCGGGTTGTGGGAGGGCCAGACCGACGAGGAGGAGCTCGGGCTGCCGTACGCGGCGCTCGACCGGATCCTGACGGGGCTCGAGCAGCTGCTCCCCGAGCGCGAGATCGCGGCCCGGACCGGCCTCCCGCCCGAGGTCGTCCGCGGGGTGGTCGCGCGGGTCGAGGGGAGCCGCCACAAGCGCCGGATGCCCCCGATCCCGAAGCTGGCGCTGCGCACCGTGGGGCTCGACTGGCGGGAGTGAGGGGCGCCGAACGGCCCCGTTCGCGGCGTCGTCCTCCCGCCCCAACCGTTTTACCCGCTCGGCGTTCGGGAGCCCGGTGTTTTCGTAGGAACTCCCCCCATGGACCGCGCCACCTACCAGCGTCTCTCCGACGCCCTCGCGACGTACGAGGACGTCCACCGCCTCGCCCACGAGGAGCACTGGGACGAGGATCTCCTGTTCGTCATCCACACCCACCGGGTCACCCGCGACGCGACGCGGCGGTTCTACGTGCTGAAGCGCCAGATGCCGCGGCTCGCGGGCCAGTGGCGGCGCGGCCGGACGATGCTCGAGCTCGCGACGGAGTTCCGGTTCCCGCCCGTGCTGTTCGGCCAGCAGATGCTGGGCGAGCTCGGCCTCCCTCGCAAGCGGATCTGGGGGACGTTCCTCGACCCCGCCACCGCGCCGGACGCGCGGCTGCGCCGCGAGGTCGAGGCGCTGCTCGCCGCGGACTGGATCTACTCGCCGCGCGGGATGGAGCTCCAGCGCGAGCGCGGGCGCAAGGGGGAGGAGCGGCTCCAGACGTGGCTCACCAAGCACGGCATCGGCTACCGGACGGAGAAGGAGCTGCGCGGCAAGTTCTCGAAGACGCCGGACGCCCTCCTCGACCACCCGATCATCCTCTTCGGCCAGAAGATCCAGTGGATCGAGTCGAAGGCGAACTTCGGCGACGACGTGGAGATGCGCAAGAACCTGAAGCGCCAGCTCGGACCGTACACGGAGATGTTCGGCGAGGGCGCCGTCGTCTACTGGTACGGGTACGTCGACGGGGCGGAGTCCCCGCCCGGGATCCTGCTCTACGACGGCGACAGCTTCGAGGCGATCACGCCGGTCGTGCCGCCGCGTCCCGCGGGAGGGGCCGCTGCGCACCACTCGCGAGATCCCGCTCGACGACCGTCCCCGGCGGGGCCTCCTTCAGGCCCAGGATCAGCGCCCGACGGGCCCGACGGCGCGCCGCCTCCTTGAGCTGGCGGGACATCGACCGGCCGAGCAGGTCCCCGTCGGCCCGCTCGCCGGCGCGGCGCAGCTCTTCCACGAGCGCCGTCACCTCGGCGCGGTCCGCGCCGTCCGCCGCCACCACGAACGTGTCGAGCGGCGGCTCGCCGTCGGGCCACCGGTCGGCCTCCCGCAGCAGCAGCTCCACCGTCTGGTCCCCGATGGCGAGCCCGACCGCGGGGGTCAGCGGACCGTCGAACAGCTCGATCAGGCGGTCGTAGCGGCCGCCCCCGAACAGGCTGCGCCCCTCGCCGGCCCGACCGAACGCCTCGAAGACCGTCGACGTGTAGTAGGCGATCCCGCGCACCACCGTCGGATCGTAGACGACCCGGTCCCCGAGACCGGCCCGCTGAAGGAGGCGAACCATGGTGGTGAGCCGTTCGACCCCCGCCGCCACCCCCGGCTCGGGGTAATCGCCCACGAGCTCGGCGAGGAACCCCGCGACGGCGGACGGGCCGACGCCCCCCGCGGAGTCGGCGAGGCGGCCCGCCAGCTCGCGCGCCCGGTCGGCCGGGATGCCCGACTCGCCGAGCGCGTCCTCGAATTCGGCGGCGGAGAGCTTGCGGTACCGATCGACCGCGTGGAAGAACCGGTCGGTGTCCGTCGCGCCGAAGCGCCGGCCGATCCCTTCGGCCACGGCGCGGTCGTTGATCCGGAAGGTGTAGAGGCCGGCCGCCCCGACCTCGTCCAGCACCAGGGCGGCGGCGAGCAGGAGGTCGACCTCCGCCTCGACGCCCGGCACGCCGAGGATGTCGAGGTTGAACTGGACGAACTCGCGGGTCCGGCCCGACTGCGGCTCCTCGTACCGCCAGATCTTCGCGACCGTGAACCACTTCACGGGCAGCGGCTCCGACTTCGCCCGCTCCACGAACACCCGGGCGACCGACGGCGTCGTCTCGGGCGTCAGCGCGACCGGCCGGCCCCCCTTGTCGACGAACGCCCAGGCCTGCTCCTGGATCCCCGCCCCGCTCTTGCGGGCGTAGAGCTCCTGGGTCTCGATCGTGGGGAGCTCGAGCTCCTGGAACCCCGCGCGACGGGCCGCGGCCCGCATCCGCCGGCGGAGCTCCGATCGGGCGCCGGCGTCCGGCGGCAGGTAGTCGCGGAACCCGCGCAACGGTCCGGGCGGCACGGGGGACGGACCTCGGTCGGTCCCTTAAAAGGGCTAGCCCGACGGCGCCGGTCGGAGGGCGTCGACGACCGCGGGCTCGGCGAGGCCCTCGCCCCCCGGCGCGCCGACCCGCTCCACGTACGCCCGCATCCGTCGGTACGCCGCCAGCGCGCCCGCGAAGTTCCGCTCGCGCAGCTCCGCCGCGAGGTTCCGCAGCTCCTCGAGCGCCGGCGCGATGTCGAGCCCGCTCGCGCGGAACTCGGTGAGCCGCTCCTTGAGCCGCCGCAGGTCGTCCATGAGGCGCGGTTCGAGCAGCGACCAGAGCGCGGTCGCGGCGTGGGCCAGCAGGCGCTCGCCGGCCGCGCGGTGGCCCTCCGCGATCTGGCGGCGCCCTTCCTCGATCGGGCCGAGCGCGGGGGCCGGGTCGCCGCCGAGGTCGCGGACGGCCGCGGCGAGCAGCTCGCACTCGGTGACGAGGATGCGGCCGACCTGCCACTCCTCCTCGACCCGGGCGAGCTCGTCCGTGACGTGCGTCAGCCGGCGCCCGGCGCCGGGGAGGTCGCCCGTCGCGATCGCGCGGCCGATCGCCTCGAGCTCGACGTCCGCCGCCCGCGTCGGCATCAGTTGCGCGAGCTCGTTGCGCCGCGCGAGCTCGGACTCGAACTCCTCGGCGAGCGCGCTCGAGAGGTGAACGAACATCTCGCGCGAAAGGACCTCGAGCGACGGGACGTCGTCGACGAGCCGCGCCGCGTTCGACCGCCGCTCGAACTCGGTGAAATCGAGCCCGAGGCGGTGGCCGAGCGCGAAGTACTCCTCGAGCCGGCGCTTCAGCTCCCCGACCGTCGCGATCGGGGGCAGGGCCGGGAGGCCGCGGAGCGGGCTCAACGGCTCCGCGTCCCGCTCGGGCGCCGGCAGCGGGGCGGTCCGGACCGCGCCCGACCGGGAGACGCTCCGCAACGACCGGGGGGCGTTCGCGTCGGGCGGCGCCGGGTGCTCGAGGTCGATCGTCTCGAGCAGCTCCGCGATCGTCCGCAGCGAGGCGGGATCGGAGTCCCGGCTCTGCGCGGCGGCCTCGCGCACCGAGCCGAACAGCGCGGCGCTCAGGTGGCAGCCGGGGCAGGCGGTCGCCCCCTCCGGCAGCTCGCGGGCGCACGCAGGGCAGACCGACGTCACGGTTCCTCTCGGAGCGGTTCGGTCGGCGATCCTCCGCGGGCCCCGCGGAACGCCCGGTCGCGCCGGGCCGGGAGGGTCGTCACCTATCGATGATACCGGAGGACACCTCAAAAGCTCTTGTCCCGGGCGGGCGACCGGGTTCCGGCCCCCGCGGATGGAGGTGTCGGCGGGCCGACGGCGTCGGGTGGTAGACGCCCCGCGGGTAGGCGGGGAGCGCCCGCGCGCGGACGGCCGATTCGGGGGGCCAGCGGGCGCGGCACCGGGGGCAGCGGTAGCCCCGGCCCCGCCCGAGGGACCCGGTCGCCCGATCGCACGTCGGGCACCGCGGCCGCAGCAGCGGCCCCCGCTCGGCGACCGCCCGGACGATGCGGATCCCCTCCAGCGCGAGCGCACCGCCCTCCGTCCGGCTGCCCCAGACCCGAAGTCGGTCGCCGGGGACGAGCGTTCGGGCGACCGCCGGCAGCGTCTTGGTCGGTTCGAACGCGAGGCAGGCGAGGAGCCCCCCCGTCGCGTCGGTGAGGTCGAACCGGACGTGGCCGCCGGGACCGGTCGCGGGCCAGTCGGCGACCGATCCGTCGACGATCGCGGACTCGTACGGCCCGATCCCGCGGGCCGACCGCGGCACGAGGTGGTCGCCGCTCCCCTGGTTGGTCCGGAAGACGACCCATCGGTCGACCGGCTCGCTCCGCACGCCGGCGCGGGCGCGCCGGACCGCGTCCGGGTCGACCGAGCGCAACCCGTAGAGGATCGGGCAGTCCGTGTGAGGCGCCACGAGCAACCGGCGCGTCCTGGGGTCGTCGCACAGGAACAGGGCAGGGTGCGCGCGTTCGACCTCCCGCACGCTCGCCGGATCGACCCGGCGGGGCGCCCCGACGCGCGACGGGCGGCGGTAGGCGATCAGCTCCCACGTCGGATGTCCGCCGGGCCAGGCGACGGCCGCCGCCGCCCCGACGAGGCCCCGCTCCGAACCGTGCGTGCGGTAGAAGGCCCCGCCGTCGTCCAGGACGCGCCGGGCGGTGGCGATCGGCACGAGGCCGCGGACCGCCGCCCAGTAGAGCGACGCGGGGAGCGGGCGGTCGACCGCGACCAGGGCCGGGTCGGTGCCGGGGTCGTCCACCCGCGCCCCCGCGAGCACCGCCGACCAGGCCCGCTCGAGAAAGCGGTCGCGCACCCCGCGCGGGAGCGGCGCCCCCCGGGCGTACGACCGGACCGGGCGCCCGTCGATCGCCCCGAGACGGGTCGTACGCCCGACGCCCCGGCCGAAGCGAGCCGAGAGGGCCGCGTTCCCCCGGGTCTTCCACGGCACGTTCGGGTTGAGCCGGACGAGCCGCGGCTCGCCGACGAGATCGACCCCCTCGGCCCGGGCGAGCGCGATCAGCTCCGTCAGGAGGTGCGTGGTGCACCCGCCGCGGGGGCTGTCGGTGTCGTCGATCCCGATCCGGAGCACGCCGACGGGAGCGGGCGGGCCGCTAAAGCGGCGCGCCCGTCTAGGCGAGCCCGCCGATCAGCTTCTCGTACGCGGAGCGGTTCGCCCCGAGCCCGATGTCGGTCGCCGCCGGGCTCACGTGGTCCGGCAGCAGCTTGAGCTCGAGGCCGTCGGCCGCGGGGGCCTTCGGTCGGTGCATGACGCCGATCGGGATCTTGCCGGCCTCGATCGTCTCGTAGCAGAGCCGGAACATCGCCTTGCGGTCGGTCGGGTCGTAGCCGGGCAGCTTCGCGACGTCGACGACCTGCTCGCGCCACTGCTTGTACGTGTCGTTGTACGTGACGCACGGCGAGAGGTCCTCGATGAACGCGAACCCCCGACCCTCGCGGTTGAACCGCAGGCCTTCCTCGAGGACCGCCGTCATGGTCTTCGGATCGCCCGAGAACGTGCGCGCGATGAAGTTCGGGGCCGGGATCGACAGCGCGGTCAGCACCGAGTGGAACGGGGGCTCGACGTTCCCCTCGAAGCCGAGCTGGCTCGTCGGGGACGGCTGGCCCTTCGTGAGGCCGTACGTCTCGTTGTTCATGACGAGGTAGAGGATCGACGCGTTCTTCTTGAACGCGTGCATGAAGTGCCCCATCCCGATCGCGTAGCCGTCGCCGTCCCCGCCTGCGGCGACGACGGTGAGCGACGGGTTCGCGAGCTTCACGCCGATCGCCTGGGCGAGCAGACGACCGTGCAGGGCGTGGAGCCCGTTGACCTCCACGAAGTTGTGGATCGAGCCGGAGCATCCGATCCCGCCGACGAGCACGAGCTCGTGGTTCGGGATCTTGAGGTTCTGGGCGGCCTTCTTCACGGCGGCCAGGACGCCGAAGTCTCCGCATCCGGGGCACCAGATCGACGGCCGGGCCTTCGCGGACTGCACCATTCACGCCACCTCCCGGATCTCGGCGATGATCTCGGGGGCGCGGAACGACGACCCGTCGTACTTGAGGATCGATCGGAGCTTTGCGTGCTGATCGGGGACCGTCTCCCGGATCAGGCGCGCGAACTGACCGGTGTAGTTGTGCTCGACCACGTAGGCGACGTCGACGCCGGCGAGGAACGGCGCGATCTCGTGGGTCGGGACCGGGTAGATCGTCCGCGCCTGGAGGTACCGGGTGGCGATGCCCCGGGCGCTCAACAGCTCCTGCGCCTCCCGGATCGGGCCCGAGGTGCTGCCGTAGCCGATCAGCCCGATCTTCGCGTGCGCGGCCCCGAAGAACCGGGACGGCGGGAGCTCGTCGCGGGCCTTCGTCATCTTCTCCATGCGCTTTTGCATCTGGCGGATCCGGTTCGCGGGGTTCACCGAGACGTGCCCCCACTCGTCGTGCTCGTTGCCCGTCACCTGGGCCCAGACGCCGGGCGTGCCGGGCGGGGCGATCGGCGACACCCCGTCGTCCGTGAACACGTAGCCCTTGTACTCGGCGAGCGATTGTACCGCGTCCGCCGTGAGCCGCTTGCCCCGGTCGATCGAGACCTTCTCGAGGTCGAACCGCGGCGAGGTCGTCGTGTTCTGGCAGAGGGCCTGGTCGAGCAGCAGGATCACGGGCACGCGCCAGCGGTCCGCCAGGTTGAGGGCGTCCGCCGTCAGGACGAACGCGTCGTCCGGGGTCGCCGGGGCGACGATGAACCGCGGGTACTCGCCGTGCCCCAGGTTCGCGAGGTGGGAGAGGTCGGACTGCTCGTGCCGCGTCGGCTGGCCCGTGGAGGGGCCGACGCGCTGGCAGTCGGCGACGACGACCGGGAGCTCGGCCGTCCCGGACTGCCCGATCCCCTCGGTCATCAGCGAGAGCCCGGGGCCGCTCGTGCTGGTCATCGCCCGGACGCCGGCGTACGACGCCCCGAGCACCATGTTGATCGCCGCGAGCTCGTCCTCCGCCTGGCGGACGACGCCGTGGAGCGGCGGCAGGTAGCGCTGGAGATACTCCATGATCTCGGTGGCGGGCGTGATGGGGTAGCCGGCGAAGAAGCGGCCGCCGCCGACCGCGAACCCCATGGCGACCGCCTGGTTGCCGGTCGTCAGGACGAGGTCGTGGGCGTCGCCGTCGACGACGGAGAATCGGTTCGGCAGTCCGGGCGCCTCGAGCGCGACCTTCCGGCCGATCTCGAGCGCCTTCAGGTTCTTCTCGAGGGCCTCCGCGCTCCGCCGCTTGAACCGCTCTTCGATGACCTGGCGGGTCATCGTGTGGTCGAAGCCGAACAGGATGCTGAGGGCGCCGTAGGCCGCCGTGTTCTTGAAGATCGGCTGGCCGAGCGGCCCGCCGACGAGCGTCGCGAACGGGAAGCCCACGGCGTTCGGAAGGTCGAGCTTGAAGGTCGTCGAGTCGTAGAGGATGAACGCGTGCTCCGCGAGCTCGGGCCGCCCCATCTCGACGGCCTCGTTGTCGAACGCGAGGAGGACGTCGACCTTCGACTTCACCGCAGCGATCGGGTCGCGGTTCGCGCGGACCGAGGCGTCGGCGTGGCCCCCCCGGATCCGCGAGAGGACGTTGCGGGACGTGTAGACGTAGAGCCCGCGCTTGCGGAAGTACCGGCCGAGCAGGTCCGAGACGGTCAACGTGCCGTCCCCTCCCTGGCCTCCGATCATGACGCTCAGGTCGGCGAGCTCGAGCGAGGGGCGCGACGCGCCGGGTCCGGCTTCGCCGGAGATCGGCGTCGTATGGGCTGCGGGCGTGGTCATCTGTGCACTCCGAACCGGTCCAGGCCGATTAGTACCCGATTCGAGGCCCGGTCGATATTTAACGGTCCTCTCGGTCCCCGCGAGTTCGTGCCGGGACCACGGGCGCGGCGCGAAAGGTTAACTCGGAGCGGCCGCTAGAAGCGCGGATGGCGTCCGAACGTCTCGTGGAGGACTACCACGACGCGACGCGCGCGGCGCGCCGGGTCCCCGACTCGGTCGAGATCTGGGACGAGACCCTGCGCGATGGGGAGCAGATGCCCGGCGTCCACTTCTCCCCCGACGAGAAGCTCCGCATCGCGGAGCTGCTCTCGGAGGTGGGCGTCGGGGTCCTCAACGCGGGGATCCCGGTCGTCTCCGAGGAGGAAGCCCGGGCGGTCCGATTGGTCGCCGGGGCCGGACTGCGGGCGAAGGTCCTCGCGGCCGCCCGCACGGTGCCGAAGGACATCGACGCGGTGATCCGCAGCGGGGTCAGCCACATCGCGATCTTCGTCGCGGCGAGCAACGTCCACCTCCGCTACAAGCTCAAGATGAGCCAGGCCGAGGTGCTGGCGGCGTCCGTCCGATCCGTCCGCCAGGCGAAGGAGGCCGGCCTCCACACCGCGTTCGTGACGGAGGACACGGTCCGCGCCCCGTTCGACTTCGTGGAACGCCTGTACACGGCCGTCCAGGAGGCGGGGGCCGACCGCCTCGTGGTCGCCGACACGGTCGGCATCATGACCCCCCTCACGTTCCGCTGGTACCTCGACGAGTTCGTCCGGCGCGTGCGGCCGAACGACCTCTCCGTGCACTGCCACAACGACTTCGGCCTCGCGACGGCGAACACGCTCACCGCGGTCGAGTGCGGCGCGCGGGCCCCCCACGTGTGCGTGAACGGCCTCGGGGAGCGCGCCGGCAACGCCTCGCTCGAGGAGGTCGTGCTCGACCTCGAGGTGCTGTACGGGGTCCGGACGGGCATCCGGACGGAGCGGCTGTACGAGCTGTCCCGGCTCGTCGAGGAGCTGAGCGGCGTGCCGATCGCCGCGAACAAGGCGCTCGTCGGCTACCACGCGTTCTCCCACGAGGCCGGCATCCACACCCACGGCATCCTCGCCCACACGCTCACCTACGAGCCGCTCCAGCCGAGCACGGTCGGACGTCGGCGGCAGATGATCCTCGGCAAGCACACCGGGACCGCCGCGATCGTGGAGAAGCTCAAGGAGCGCGGCCTCACCGCCCCCGACCCGCTCCTGTTCGAGCTGCTGCGCCGGGTGAAGTCGGAGACCGAGGCCCGCTCGAAGGACGAGTTGAAGCGGTTCCTGGCCGAGTACCGAACCCTTTTCGAGCATCCGGGCCTCAGCGACGACGAGTTCTGGGCGATGGTCGATGCGGTCGGCATCCGGGCGGTGAGCGCGTGAGCGCGACGAACGGCCACGGGATGACGCTCGCCGAGAAGGTGCTCGCCCGGGCGTCCCACCTCGAGCGCGTGGTCCCGGGGGAGATCGTCGACGGGCGCGTCGACCTCGCGATGATGCACGAGCAGGGGGCCCAGACCGTCGGCCCGTTCCATCAGATGGGCGCGGAGCGGGTCTGGGACCCGGACCGCGTCGTGATCGCGATCGATCACTGGGTCCCGGCCTCGACCGAGGGCGCCGCGGTCCTCCACCGGATCCTGAGGAAGTTCGCCGCCGAGACGTCGCTGCCGCACTTCTACGACGTCGGCCAGCACGGCATCTGCCACCAGATCCTGGCCGAGAACGGCTGGGTCGTCCCGGGCGACCTCGCGGTCGGCACCGACTCCCACACGAACATGCTCGGGGCCATGGGCGCGGTCGCGACCGGGATCGGGCCGACCGAGATGGCCGCCGTCCTCGCCCTCGGACGGTTGTGGCTCAAGGTGCCTCCCACCGTGGCGATCCGGGTGCGGGGGTCGTTCGGCCCGGGGGTGACGGCGAAGGACCTCGTGCTCCGCATCCTCGGGGAGGTGAAGACGACGGGCGCGACGTACCGCTCGGTCGAGTTCTCCGGCCCCACCGTGCGCGCGCTCTCGATGCCCGAGCGGTTCACGATCTGCAACATGACGACCGAGATGGGCGCGAAGACCGGGATCGTCGCGCCGGACGAGGCGACGTTCGACTACCTGCGCCCGATCGCGAAGCATTCGATGCATCCGCTGTACGCCGACGCGGACGCGGTCTACGAACGGACGGTCGAGATCGACGTGACCGGGATGCCGCCGATGGTCGCCTGCCCGTACTCGCCGGACAACGTGCGCCCCCTGCCGGACGTCGCGAAGGAGCACGTCAAGGTCGACCAGGTGTTCCTCGGCTCCTGCACGAACGCGCGGATCGAGGACCTGCGGGAGGGGGCGGCCCTCATGAAGGGCGAGAAGGTCGCCCCCGGCGTTCGGTTCATCGTGTCGCCGGCCTCCACGAAGATCTACGACCAGTGCCTGCGCGAGGGGATCATCGCGACGTTCACCGACGCGGGCGCGGTGTTCACGAACTCGAGCTGCTCCGCCTGCTTCGGCGGGAACATGGGCATCCTCGCCCCCGACGAGGTCTGCGCCTCCTCCTCGAACCGGAACTTCCCCGGCCGCATGGGGGCGAAGGAGGCCCGGATCTACCTCATGTCGCCGGCCGCGGTCGTCGCGACGGCGATCCGCGGCGAGATCACCGACCCGCGGGAGATGCTGTAGGGGACCCGATGCAGGACGTCATCGAGGGCCGGGTCTGGACGCTCGGCCGGGACGTCGACACGGACCAGATCATCTCGGGCAAGTACCTCACGATCATCGACCCCCAGGAGCTCAAGAAGCACGTCTTCGAGATCGCGCTGCCCGAGTTCGCGGCGGGCGCGCGGAGCGGGGACATCCTCGTCGCGGACGAGAACTTCGGCTCCGGGTCGAGCCGGGAGCACGCCCCCCAGGCGATGCGCGCGATCGGGGTCGGGGCGGTCGTCGCCGACTCGTTCGCCCGGATCTTCTTTCGGAACGCCATCAACCTCGGGATCCCGGCGATCGAGGCGCGCGGGGTGCGCCGGATCTTCGAGGCCGGCGACACGGCCCGCATCGAGATGCGGGCGGGTCGGGTCACCAACCTGAGGACGGGTGCGTCGGTCGAGTTCCCGCCGCTCCCGCACCATCTCCTCGCCCTGCTCGAGGCCGGGGGCCTCGTCGAACAGGTCCGCCGCGAGCTCGCGGCCCAGAAGGGCGCGCCGGTCGCCGCGGGCGGACCGACGCCATGAGGTCGGCCGCGTACGAGATCGCGGTCTTTCCCGGCGACGGGACCGGCCCCGAGGTCGTCCGGGAGGGGGAGAAGGTCCTGGGGGCGCTCGCCGAGGGCGGCCCGTCGCCGTGGCGGCTCACGCGCTTTCCCGGCGGCGGCCAGTACTTTCTCGCCACCGGCAGGGAGTGGGAGCCCGAGGCGGCGGAGGCCGCCCGGCGGGCGGACGCGATCCTGCTCGGCGCGGTCGGCTGGCCCGGGGCGACGCTGCCGAACGGCGACATCGCCGGACGGGCGCTCGTCCTCGGACTCCGCGAGGGGCTCGACCTGTACGCGAACGTCCGCCCGTGCAAGCTGTACCCCGGGGTCAAGCACCGGATCAGCGGCGAGTACCGGAGCGTGTGGGCGCCCGACCGCGTCGACCTGGTGATCGTCCGCGAGAACACCGAGGACCTCTACACGCCGGCCCGCGGCCGCCTCACCCGGGGCGGGGAGACGGAGGTCGCGATCGACACCCGGATCATCACCCGCAAGGGCGCGGAGCGGGTGATCCGGCGGGCGTTCCAGATCGCGGCCGCCCGCGCGCGCGGCGCCCCGGAGGACGGCGTCCACCGCGTGACGTGCATCGACAAGTCGAACGTCATGGAGGGGTGCCGGTTCTTTCGCGAGACGTTCGACCGCGTGGCGGCCGAGTTCCCGTCGATCGAGCGGGACTACGCGTACGTCGACGCGTTCGCGCAGTGGCTGGTCCGCAATCCCGAGCATTACGATGTCGTGGTCGCCACGAACATGATGGGGGACATCGTCACCGACCTCGCGGCCGTCCTGCAGGGGGGCATGGGCTTCGCCGCGGGGGCGAACGTCGGCGACGCGCACGGGATGTTCGAGCCGGTGCACGGCAGCGCCCCGAAGTACGCGGGGAAGAACCAGGTCAATCCGTACGCCACGTTCTTCGCGATCGAGCAGATGCTGCGGTGGCTCGGCGCCCGCCACCGGGACGAGCGGCTCGTTCGGCAGGCGGACCGGCTCGAGCGGGCGCTCGCGGCCACGCTGGCGGACGGCGGCTCGGGCACCTACGACCAGGGCGGGACGGCGACGACGTCCGACGCGGGCGATCGGGTCGCCGCCGCCGTGCGGGGGGAGCCGCGGTGAGCGCCCGCGCGGTCGCGCTCGTCGGCGGGGTGACGACCCCGTTCGGCGTGCGCCCGACGACCTGGGCGGAGATGGCCCAGGAGGTCGGGGGCGCCCTGTTCCGGGCGATCCCCGAGCTGCGGGCCCCGGACGTCGATTCGCTGTTCGTCGGCGCGGCCGAGCCCGAGCGGTTCGCCTTCCAGTCCCACAGCGCGCCGTTCGCGGCGGAGCAGATGGGCCTCACCCCGCACCGGATCGTCCAGCGCACGGAGCTCGCCTGCGCCTCGGGCCAGTCGGCGATCCGCTCCGCCTATGCGGCGATCGCCGCCGGCCTCTCCGACATCGCCGTCGCGGTCGGCGTGGAGAAGATGAACCTCCCGTCGATGGCCGAGGCGAACAGCGCCATGGGCTGCGTCATGGACCGCGCGTGGGACGGACCCCACGGCGCGACCGCCCCGCCGTTCTTCGCCATGGTCGCGCAGCGCCACATGCTCGAGTTCGGCACCACGGAAGAGCAGCTCGCCGCCGTCTCCGAGAAGAACCACCGGTTCGCGAACGCGAACCCGAACGCCCAGTTCGCGTCGAAGACGTTCCCCCGCGACAAGCTCCTGCGACTGCCGATCGTCGCCCCCCCGCTGCGGCTCGGCGACTGCTCGTCGATGACCGACGGCGCGGCCGCGGTCCTGCTCGTCGCCGAGGAGCACGCCCGCCGCTTCACGGACCGCCCGGCCTGGATCCGCGGGAGCGGCCAGTACGCGGGATTCCACAACCTGGCGAACGCGGGGTCGCTGACGGAGTGGACGGGGCTCACGATCGCCGCCCGCACCGCCCTCGGCCAGGCCGGCATCGGGGCGAAGCAGCTCGACCTCGCCGAGCTCCACGACTGCTTCACGATCTCCGAGATCGTCGAGTACGAGGCGATCGGCCTCTGCGGGCCGGGGGAGGGCGGCCGCTTCGCGGCCGACGGTCGCGGCGAGCTCGGCGGGGACGTCGCGGTGAACACCCGCGGGGGACTGCTCGGCTGCGGGCACCCGCTCGGCGCGACGGGGATCGCCCAGGCCGTCGAGGTCCACCAGCAGTTCACGGCGACCGTCCCGGCCGCGCGGCAGGTGCCGGATCCGGAGTGGGCGCTCGTCCACAACCTGTCGGGCAGCGCCAACGTCCACTCGCTGATGGTCTACCAGCGGGGAGGGGCCGCGTGAGCGCGCCGGGAAGGCCCCGCCGCCCGGTCGCGGTCGTCGCGGAGCGGCCCCCCGAGCCGGCGCCCGCGGCCCCGGCCGGACCTCCGGCGGAGAAGGGGGCGCGCAAGCTCCCGTTCCTCCTCGACTTCTACCCGCTCCAGTCGGAGCGGGAGACGCGGCTCGCGCGGTTCTACGCCCGCCTCGCCGAGGGCCGGGTCGCGACCACCCGCTGCGCGACGGACGGCTGGATGTGGCCGCCGCGCGTCGTCTGCCCCACGTGCCACACCGACCGGCTGGAGTGGGCCGACCTCCCCGAGGGCGGCCGGATCTACGCGTTCAGCGCCGTCCTCGCCGGCGCGCCCCTCGGCATGGAGAGCGAGGTGCCGTTCGCGGTCGGCCTGGTCGACCTGGACGGGGTGCCGCTCCGCCTGTTCGGACGGATCGAGGGCCGGCCGTGGACCGCGCTCGCGATCGGCGCGCGGGTCCGGCTCGAACCGTACGCGGTCGGCGACGGGCGGTTCTTCTACCGGTTCCGGGCCGACGAGCCGCCCGCCGACCGGTAGTCGGCGACGAACGCCTCGGCGCCGAACGGCCGCCCGGTCACGGCGCGGACCTTGGGGACCCAGTCGTCGGTCGAGCCGGCCGCGAACCACGTCCGCGCGAGCCACGGCCCGACCCGGGGGTTCGGCCAGAGCGTCGGACCGAACCGGTCCAGGATCGCGGCCCGCAGCTGGCGGTGGAACAGCGTCGCGAGCAAGTAGTTCGGTGCGTAGACCGGCGAGTCGACGAAGAACGGGTCGACGAAGGAGAGCGGTTCGGCGGAGCCGAAGCCGAACAGGTCGCGCTCGAGGCGGCGCGCCCCGACCCTCGGGTCCCGGTCCGGATTCGCGTAGAGCGACTGCTCGACCGTGAACCAGGCGACGGTCCACGCCGTCCACATCAGCGTGGCCTCGCGCTCCGCCGCGGCGAACGCCTCCGCCGCCGCGGACGAGACGCCCGGACGGCCCGTCAGCCACGCGGGCACCCCGGCGAGCTCCTCGAACAGCCCGCCGATCCCCTCGTGCAGGCCGCCGAAGCCGGGGACGTTCTCGTGCCAGCGCAGGAGATGGCGCGGCGCCCGGATCGAGGCGGAGTGGACGGCGTGGCCGACCTCGTGGAAGAGCACCATGTGCGCGAGCCAGCCGCCCTCGGGGTGGACCAGGATCCGGACGTCGCGGGGCGGGTCCGGCGCGAGCGTGAGCCCGCCGGACCAGACGTCGTGGAAGACGATCCGAAAGCGCATCCGCTCGGTCCGGAACCCCCAGCGGCGGACGGCGGCGAGGATCCGGGGCAGCATGCCGCGTCGCGGAAAGGCGTGCTCCGGCAACGGGTTCTCGACCGCCCGGGCGTACAGGAGGTCCCACGGCTGCCAACCGGCACGGAACCGGTCGGTGAACCGGTCCCGGAGCGCGCGGAGCACGGGCCGGGCGGGGGCGGTGGCCCGCGCGCCGAGCTCGGCGATCCGCTCGGGCGTCATCCCTTCGAAGCCGAGCCGCATCTCGGCGAAGTGCCGGTAGCCGAGCGCCCGCGCCCTCGCGTTCCGCCGCCGGACGAGCCGGCGGAGCGGCTCCTCGAGCGGACGGTAGAGCGGCTCGAGCGCGTAGTAGGCCCGCTCGCGCTCCCGAGGGTCCGGGCTCTCGCGCAGCGCCCGCGTGACCACGGCGCGGTCGACCCGTCGGCCGTGCCACCGGGGGCGGTAGGCGACGATGCGCTTCGAGATGGCGCTGCGCAGCGCGATCACGTCCGGGGCCTGCTCGACGAGGGCGTCCTGCACGACCCGCTCGAGCAGTTCGACGCGGCGGTGGTCGTCCGGGGCGAGCGGGCGGTCCTTCGCGGCCCGCAGCCACGCGAGCAGCCCTTCGTCGCGGAGCAGCGTCGCGCGCCGGCGCTGCCAGCCCGCGGCGCCCGACCGCGACCGGCCGACGTAGAGGTTCCAATCCGCGATCAGGATCGCGCGGTCGAACGCCTCGAGCCGCCGGTCGAGCTCGCGCACCGTACGGGTCGCCTCGCGGACCGAGGCGGGCGACGGGGGCCGGAACGACGGCACGGAGCGGGCGATTCGGGGGACGGGTAAAAGTCGGTACCGCGCGGCCCGGAGCCCGGATCGCCGCCGGCCCGGCGGCCTTTCGGAGCAGGCTATTTATAGACCCCCTCGGTCTCGCGCGCCGCCGGTAGAGGGGATCTCCGGTCGCTCATGGACTCGACAGGTACCGGTTGGTGGCACCGCCATGGGTGGACCGTCGCGATCCTGGTCGCGGCGTTCGCGGCCGCGTTCGCGATCCGGACGATCTGGACGTACCCGATCGTCGCGCAGTACGGGCCGCTCTACTCGTACGCGGGCGGCTCGGACTCGTACTACCACTCGCGGGTGATGAGCTACATCATCCTCAACCATACGAACCTGGTCCACGACCCGCTGCTGCGGTACCCCGTCGGCGCGACGAACCCCCGCGAGCCGCTGTTCGACTGGATGAACGCGCTCCTGGGGATCACCTTCGCCGGCGCCTTCGGCGGCAACCCCGTGACGGCGGGCGCGTGGTTCCTCGATCTCCAGTCCCCGCTCTGGGCGGCGCTCAGCGTCTTCCCGATCTACCTGATCGGCAAGGAGGTCAGCAACCGGCGGATGGGCCTCATCGCCGCGCTCATCTACCCGTTCCTGTCGGCGAGCATCGACTCGTCGATCTTCGGGTACGCGAACTACCTGTCGTTCTACACCTTCCTGATCCTCGTCTCCGTCTACGCCTACCTGCGCACGGTCAAGGCGGTCGGCAGCCGGCGGTGGATCCCGTCGTTCCGTCACGGGAGCCAGTACGCCCCGGGGTTCCGCAACTTCCTCAGGACCGAGCGTTCCGCGGTCAAATGGGCGGTCTTCACGGGCGTCGCGCTCGGCGCGACGGCGCTCGCCTGGCAGGGCTACACGTACGTCGTGGTGGTGGTCGGGCTCTCCCTGGTGATCTCGATGGTGGCGGAGCGCATCCGCCACATCGACTCGACGGGCCTCTACTTCGCCGCCTGGATCGTCGGGCTCGTCGGCTTTCCGATGGAGTTCCCGTACTACTTCGTCCAGTACGGGTCGTCGTTCACGGCCTCGGGGTTCCAGACGTTCTTCGTGCTGCCCGCGCTCCTGTTCTTCGGCGTCCTCGTCCTCCTCCTGCCGTTCGTGCTCCTGCGGGACGTGCCGTGGGTGTTCTCGATCCCCCTCATGGCGGGCCTGATCCTCGCCGGGGCCGGCGGTCTCGCGGTCGTCAACCCGAGCCTGTTCACCAGCATCATCACGGGCCAGGGCTACTTCGTGAAGAGCCTCGTCTACTCGACCGTTGCCGAGGCCCAGGCCCCGTCGATCGACCAGCTGGTCATCGGCTACGGGATCGTCACGTTCTTCCTCGCGCTCGTCGGGGTCGGCCTGTTCGTCTACCTCCTGATCCGGGGCCGGTTCAAGCGGGTGCACGTCGTCTTCCTCGTCTTCGGCCTCTTGTCGATCTACCTCCCGATCTCGGCGGCGAAGTTCTTCCTGCTCGGTTCGCCGGCGTTCGCGCTGCTCTCCGCCGAAGCGGTCCGTCGGGCGCTCGACCTCGGGTCGTACCCCGAGCTGCGGCGCACGGTGGCCTCCCTCTCCGACCGCAAGAGCCAGTTCGCGGCGTTCCGTCGGGCGTTCAAGCCCCGCCACGTCCTGGTCCTGCTCCTCGTTCTCGTGATCCTGCTGCCGAACGTCTGGGTCTCGATCGACGCGGGGATCCCGGGCAACACAAAGTCCGGGTTCGCCGCGCAGATCGGCGCCACGCTCCCGCCGTGGCTCCAGCTGAACACGTCGAACCCGTCCAGCTACTATCTCGGGGCGGCCGGGAGCGACATCGACACGTCCAACCTGTACGATAGCGCCGGCTACAATTGGCTCGCGACCCAGGACGCGAACGTACCCGTACCCGATCGACCGGCGGTCGTGAGCTGGTGGGATTACGGGTTCCAGACGATCGATCAGGGCCAGCATCCGAGCGTGGCGGACAACTTCCAGAACGGCATCGACCCCGCCGGCCAGTTCCTCCTCGCGCAGAACCAGTCGATCGCGATCGGCGTGCTGGCGACCACGCTACTGAACGGCGAGCAGCTCTCGAGCGGCCAGCCGTACTTGCCGGCGTCGCTCAATACGATCCTGGCCGCGGACGGGCTCAACCTCGCCACGCTCCACTCCTACCTCGTGAACGAGAGCGCCGACTACACGATGGTCGTCAACAACCCGACGCGGTACCTGCCCGTCGACCCCGGGACGCTCACGGACGAGAACGCGATGTTCATGGCCGTCTCGTACTACATCGCGGGGGCGCTCCCGACCTCGGGCGTCGTCAAGCTGTACGACGACATCATGTCCTACACGGGAGAGTCGATCCGGTACGCGCTCACCGACTCGCGCCTGATCCCGTTCAGCGGGACCGACACGGGGATCTACTACGCGCCCGCCGATCTCACCGGTCGGGTCCTCGACAACGCCGGCAATCCCGAGTCGTACTTCAACGTCTCGATCCTGGGTTCGGACGGCAACACGTACCCCGAGGGTGAATTGCCCGCGGACGTGAGCGCGGTGTCGTACAACATCAACTATTTCGCCCCGTTCTACAACTCGATGATCTACCGGATCTACTTCGGGTACAACGGCACCCAGGCCGGGCTCAGCCCGGGGATCCCGGGGCTGTCGCTGAACGCCTCGATCGAGCCGGGCTGGATGCTGAGCCACTTCGAGGTCGTCTACCAGACCGCCTACTACTGCCCGCCGGGCACCGCGAGCGGCTCGGCGAGCTGCGTGGCGACGAACACCCCGACGGCGATCGCGGAGGCGAAGGCGAACAAGGGGACCGCCGACACGAGCGCCACCTCGTACTTCAGCGGCGGCGAGAGCTTCCTCGCGTACTATCCCGGTCAGACCCTCGTCGGGGACGTCCAGCTGCCCGACGGGACGCCGGTGGGCGGGGTCCACGTGACCGTCGACGACGGCCAGAACATCCCGCACATGTCCGTCGTGACGGCCTCGGACGGTTCGTACTCGATCGTCCTCCCGCCGGGCAACGACACCCTCAACGTGACGACCGGGACGTTCAGCCAGCTCACGCAGCAGGGCAACATCGTGCTGAAGTCGCTCAAGATCTCCGTGCCCCCGGCCGTCGGCTACAGCTTCAACGCGCCGACCGTCTCCCAGACGGTCACGATCCCCGCGTCGGTCCTGCAAGGCCGCGTCTACTGGGCGACGAACGCCTCGTCCACCGCCCCGACCAACCTCTCGATCTCGGGGGCGAAGATCGTGCTGTGGGGCGCGCCCAACGGCTCCCGGACCGCGGTCACCTCGGATGCGAGCGGGGCGTTCGGGCTCAACGACATGCCCGCCGGGATCTACAACGTCAGCATCCTCTACGCGGGGCACAACTACTCGGAGCCGCAGGTCACGCTCTCCCCGACCACGCCCGCGAACGAGACGGTCGGGCTTCAGTCCGCGACGATCTCGGGGTTCGTCACCTCGGCCGGGGCGCCCGTCGTGAACGCCGCGATCTCGGTCTCGGGGGCCGGGGGTTCCGCCTCCAACACGACCAACGCGACCGGCGCGTACGTCCTCAACGGCTTCGGACCCGGCAACTACTCCGTCGTCGCCTCGCTGCCGGGCACCGACCTTCGATCGCTCGGCGCGTTCGTCGCGGTCACGGCCCCCGGACAGAAGAACTCGGTCAACCTCACGCTCCAGGCGAGCACGACCGTCTCGGTCCAACTCACGGTGGCGGGCGCGCCGGCCGCCGGGGTGCCCGTCCGGTTCCTCCCGCTGCCGAACTTCACCAACGCCTCGATCGCCCCGATCGCGGCGATCGACGGCGCGGTCGGGAACGGCACGGTCGTCACCAGCTCGGCGACCGGCCGGACCGTCGCCGTGCTGCCCGCCGGCACGTACGACGTCTACGTCGTCGGCTACGTCGGGTCGACGCTGTACGCCGGCACGGCCCGGGTCACGGCCTCGCTCGCGGGCGCCGCCGCGACCGTGCCGATCGCGCTCGCGCCGGCGGCGGCCCTGCAGGGCACGGTCGCGTCCACGGGGACCGAGACCTCGACCGCCGTGTACGCCTACGGGTCGAACGGCGGGGCGGCGTTCGGTTGGGCCTCCGGCACCGGGGCGTACACGCTCTACGTGGCGCCGGGCCCGTACAGCGTGCTGGCGATCGAGGGCACCGGGACCCCGGGCAGCACGACGTACGCCGCGCTCGCCTCGGTGACGGTCGCGTCCGCGACGGCGCTCGCGCTCGCCCCGACGGTCGCCGAGGCCGCGCGGTTCACGGTCGGGAGCCCGACCGCGAGCGGCACCGTCTTCGGGGCCGCGGGCGCCCTCGTGAACGTCTCCTACGGGACCGGCGGCGCGACCGTGCCGTTCGTGGCGGCGGCCAACGGGAGCGTCGCGGCGATCGTTCCGTCGAGCCTTCCACTCTCGGCCGGCTCGTACTGCGTGCGCGCGCAGGCGGTCGGGTTCACGACCACGTCGGTCTGCGGTCTCTCCCCGGTCGGCCTCGCGGGGCTCGGGACCCTGACGATGCCGCTCGTCTCCGTCCCGGTCGCGATCCGGGTCACCGGCGGGCCGAGCGGCGCCGCCGTCCAGGTGAACCTCACCGCCGCCAGCCCTTCCGCGGTCAGCCGGTCGGTCTCGGGCGGGCCGAACTTCGCCCTCACGGTCGCTCCGGGCACCTACCACGTCTCGGCGTACGGGCTCACGTCGAACGCGTCGATCCGGTATCGGCCGGCGGCGAACGTCACCGTCACCATTCCCCTCGGGAGCCCCACGGTCACCCTCCCGGTCGCCCTGTTCGCGCAGCGGAACGTCACGGGGACCCTCACGCTGCCGAGCGGGGCCACGCTCGCGGCCACGACCGTGAGCCTCTCGTCGCCGACGTTCAACGTCTCGGTCAACGGGACCGCGTTCGAGGACGGTTTCTACGTCCCCGCGGGCGGCTACACGGCCTACGCGAACGTCACGGTGCGCGGGGCGAACTGGTCCGCGCTCGTCCCGATCACCGTGCCGTCGACCGGGCCGATCGCCGGCCCGATCGCGCTCACCTCCGTCGCCTACCCGCTGAGCGGCGCCCTCGTCGGGGCGACCGACGCGCGGCTGGCCCTCAACTCCACGCTCACGCTCACGGGGACCGGGGGCACGACGGTCGTCGTCCGCGCGACCGCCGGGGCCTTCTCCGTCGACCTCCCGAGCGGCACGAGCTACTCCGTCACCGGTGCGGCCCGATCGACCGTGGTCGGTCCGAACGGCACGTACGCCGCGACCTGGGCTAGCGCGACGGGCGCGACCTGCCGCGTCGGCGCCGGCGCCTCGAACTGCACCGTCCGGTTCGTGCCGACCACGACGCCCGTCTGGCTCAACGGGACGCTCGTCGCGCCCGGCGTCCCCGGCACGCTCGCCGGCACACTGCGGCTCGTGGGACCGTACCCGTACACGAACCTCACGCTCGTCAACACGAGCGGCGGGTCGTTCGCGGCGTCGGTGAACCCCGGTAGCTACCAGATCTACGCCTCCGCGAGCGGGTCGAACGACCTGCTCGCGAACTTCACGGCCGCGCTCGTCCTGCCCGGCTCGGACGCCCCCGTCACCGTCGCCCTCGCGCCGACCTGGCTCGACACGATCTCGCCGCTCTCGCCGACGTCGAGCGGGAGCGCGCCCGGCTACGCGACGATCACCGTGCGCAACCCGCTCGGGATCGCGACGATCTTCCCCACGGTCGCCCCGGGGACGTCGATCCAGGTGGCGCTGCCGGTCGGGAACTACACGGTGAGCGCGCTCGCGACCGGGAGCCCGTACGGCGTCGTGACGAACGCGACGGCCTCGCAGACCGTCCCGATCCGCGCCGGCAATCTGGCGACGAACCTCGCGCTCGCCTACGCGTTCGTCCCCGCGGTGGCGGGCGCGATCACGGGACAGACCAGCGCGAGCACCACCGGCGGGGCGAACGTCACCTTCGCGTTCTCGGTCCGCAACACGGGCGACGAGCCCGTGACGGTCCATCCGGTCGGTTCGCCCGCCTCCTGGACGTTCGCGTTCTCGATCGGGAACCTCACCCTGCCGGTCGGCGGGGCCCCGGTCTCGGGCTCGGTCACGATCGTCGTACCGGCCGGGACGGCGGTGCAGCACCCGGCCGTCGGGATCTCGTTCGCGCTCGCCAACGGCACGGTCGTCGGACGGGTGGCGCCGGGCCCCACGATCGACGTGCTCGGCTACTACGGGATCGCGGTCTACGGCACCGACGGGAGCGTCGCCGCCGAGGTCGGCATCCACGAGGTCAAGGTGCCGTTCTACCTCGTGAACACCGGCAACGACGGGACGACGGTCCTGGTCTCCGTCGTCGACCTCTACCGGATCCAGAGCCTCGGCTGGTCGGTCGGGTTCGTCACGGGCGGACAGAACGTCACCCAGCCGACCAAGTACGTCGCCGCGGGCTCGAACGCCACGTGGTTCGTCGACCTCACGTCGACCTCGTCGATCTTCGTGCCGCCGGGCGGGATCACCGTCGCGGCGACGGCCCTCAACGCCTCGGGCGCCGCCCAGGGGTCCGCGACGCTCCACGTCCCGGCCGCGTCGGTGACGGTCGGCCCGACGAACGGGACCGCGCCGATCGTGATCACGGGCCCGTCGATCGGGCCGGCCCCGTCGGTGCTCCCCGACTGGGTCGTGCCGGTGCTCGTCTTCGTGCCGACGCTGGCCCTGATCGTCGGGGTGCTCGTCTACCGCTACAACCGCTCGCGGAGGTGGCGGCGACGCTGAGCCCGCGCGCCTCGGCGCTGTTCCTCGCGCTCCTGGTCCTCGCCGGGTCGCTCGGGGGGGGTCTGCTCGCCGCCGGCGGAACCGCGGCCGCTCCCGGCCCGGCCCTCGCCCCGGCCAGCGCGAGCCAGGTCAACGGCACGGTCCAGGGGCCGAAGCTGCTCGGCCCGAGCGGGACCGGGGAGTACTACGTCAACGGTTCCGGCGGTCCCGCGTTCGCCGCGAACGGGACGCAGATCGGCAACCTGAGCTACTTCGCCTCGGTCGCCGGGTCGAACACGACGGGCGTCTCGATCACGCCCGGCTCCGCCGCGATCGTCAACGGCTCGGCGCCCCCGGCGACCCTGCAGGTCAACGCCGTCTTCCAGACCCTCACGCTGCTCGTCTCGATCTCGTCCGTCTACCAGAAGCAGAACGTCACGCTCAACCTCACCTACTCGATCCAGGTGATCCAGCCGTACCGGATCGTGGCGACGCTGGTCAACCACTCGAACACCACCTCGGTGATCGGCTTCAACATCTCGATCGCGCTCGACGGCACCGTCGTCGGCAACGTGACGGTCCCGACGATCGCCGCGCGCGGCGAGTACAACCTGAGCTTCCAGTACCTCGTGCTCCCGCTCGCGAGCGGCTGGCACACGTTCACCCTCACGATCCTCGGCGGGCGCGGGCTGATCTCCTTCGCCAACGGCGCGACCCAGTACTCGCAGTCGTTCTACATTCCGGGCGCGCCGCCGAACTACGAGCTGTGGTACGTGGTCGGCGTCGTCGCGTTCGTGGGCGTCGTCTTTATATTGGCCACCCGGGTGGCCGCGCGCCGGCGCGGCCAGCTCCGTCGATAGTCGGGGCGCGCGCGGGGTCTCCTCATGCCCGACCGGACGGATCTTCGCTGCAGCTCGTGCGGGCGGGCGCTCCCGTCGCCGGGCGGCACGCAGTTCGTCTGCCCGCAGTGCGGCACGGAGACGCTCGGCCGGTGCACCCGGTGCCGCGACCAGAGCGTGACGTTCCACTGCCCGAAGTGCGGGTTCGAAGGTCCGTAGGAGCGGGGATGGGTCAGGTCGCCGTGCTGTTCCGGCTGATGCCGCAGGGCGTCGACACGGATCTGAAGCGCATCGCCGAGGAGGTCCGGGCCACCGTCCCCCGCGGCGTGACGATCCGGGGGATGCAGGTGAAGGAGATCGCCTTCGGCCTCAAGTCCCTGCTCGTGTCGGCCGTGATGGACGACGCGGGCGGGATCCTCGACTCCGTCGAGCAGGTGCTCGCGAAGATCCCCCACGTCGAGTCCGTCGAGGTGATGGAGGAGGGCCTCCTGTAGGCCCGCGGCGGCCGTGGACCTGTTCACCCACGTCCTCGTCGCGTACCTCGTCACGTTCGGGATCGTCGGCTTCCAGCCGTCGTACCTCGCCGCCGGCGCGCTCGCGGGCGGCCTCCCCGACGCCGACGCCCTGTTCTTCCCGATCTCCCGGCGCTTCCCGCTGCTCCAGCACCACGGGATCACGCACTCGTTCTTCGGGGTGACGATCGTCGCGACGGTCGGCGCCGTCGTCGCCCCGCTCCTCGCGCCGGGCTCGGCGCTCATCTACTTCGTCGTGATGGAGGTCGGCGGCACCTGCCACATCCTCCAGGACGGCTTCACGCACTTCTCGGTCCCGCCGCTCGCCCCGTTCTCCGACCGCCGGCTCGAGCTCGACGCCGACCGCGCGATCAACTTCGTGACCATGGCCGTCTCGGTCGCCTCGTTCTACCTGTTGCTCGTCGTCGAGCGCAACCACGTGCCGTTCGCGACGTACCTCGTCACGGTCTACGCCCTGATGGCGTTCTTCGCCGCGTACTTCGCGATCCGGCTCTGGGGCCGGTTCGCGATCGGGCGGCACCGGTCCGCCGTCGGGCCCCGCGCCGTCCCGGTGCCGACCACGAACCCGCTCCAGTGGGTGCTGCTCTCGGAGGAGCTCGCCGACGGCCGGATGCGGACGACCTGGGCGCGCTACACGCTGGGTCGGGGGCTCACGGACGGGCCGTACTCGGTCGACGCGCCCCTCGCGGTCCCCCCGCACGCCGGGGCGCCGACGAGCGCCCACGAGGCGCTCGAGTGGTCGTACGGCCTCGCCCGGAAGGACAGCCGGATCCTCTCGTCCACCTACCACTTCGGCGAGGCGTTCCAGTCGGCCGCCGGCGCCTGGGTCGCGGTCTGGTACTCGCTCGAGTTCACCGCGTTCGGCCGGGCGTCCGCGGTGAAGGTGAGCTTCCCCGCGGACGGCGGTGCGCCGACGGTGACGAACGCGTTCTATAAGCCGGCCCACCGGGCCGTCTAGGCGCCGGACCGGCCGTCCGGCCCGGGCGCCCCGTCCGGTGCGGGCTCCTCCGGCGGGGGGACCGCCGGTGGGGGCGCGACGGGGGGAGCGGGTGAGGGCGCGGGTGCCGGGGCCGGCTCGGCCGAGGCCGGATGCTTCGGCGGGGCCGGCGGGGAGGGTCCGCCGCGGCCGAGGGCGGCCTCGAAGACGACCGAGAAGTCCTCGGCGCCGTGGCCGCCGCGGATCGCCTCCTCCGCGAGCCGCCGGGCCTCGCGGAGGATCCGGGTCGGGCGGCCGCCGTCGCGACCGGCCCGCTCGATCAGCTTGAGGTCCTTCTCGGCGAGGTCGAGCGCGAACTCGGGAGCGTACTCGCGCCGCTCGAACCGGTCGCGCTTGCGCTCGAGCAGGGCCGAGCCGCCCCCGCCGTCGAGCAGCAGGTCGAGGGTGGCGCGGCGGTCGAGGCGCAGCGCGTCCGCCACCGCGAGCGCCTCCGCGGCGAGCGCGACGTACCCGATCGTGAGGTGGTTCTGTACGAGCTTCATGGCGGCCCCCTGGCCGACGTCCCCCACCCGCTCGATCCGCCGGGCGAGGGGCTGGAGGAGCGGGCGGGCCCGCTCGAGGTCGTCCGGCGAACCGCCCGCGAAGACGAGGAGGGCGCCGGCACCGGCGGCGGCCGTGCTGCCGCTGACCGGGGCCTCGAGGTAGTGGATCCCGCGGGCCGCGAGGCGCTCCGCGAGCGCGCGGCTCTCCGCCGGCGAGATCGTCGAGAGGTGGACGACCAGGGTGCCGGGGGCGGCCCCGTGGGCGACGCCCCGTCGCCCGAGGAGCACGCCGCGGGCCGCCCGGGCGTCGCGCACGAGGACCCCGACCGTCCCGTGCGGCCCGACGGCACGGGCGACCTCCGAGGGAGAGTTCGCCCAGCGGGCCCCGGCGGCGAGCAGCGGCTCCGCCTTCTCGCGGGTACGGTTCCAGACGACGACGGCGCTCCCCTGGGCCAGGAGGCGCCCCACGATGGGGCCGCCCATGCGGCCGAGACCGACGAATCCGACCGGCGGGGCCCGGGCGCTCTCGCTCGCGATCATGCCCCGGGAGAGTCCCGAGGGTATAGAGCCTGAGCGGCCGAGCGGGCGTGGGGGGCTACGGAACGCCTACTTGTACGTCGACTGGTGGACGGTGCCTTCGTCGTCGACGATCGTGATGCACTCGCCCTCGCACTCGAACAGGCACGCCTCGCACATGATGCAGTCGGGGCCGTGGATCACGGCCGACTTCTCGGCCCGGAACTGGAACTTGGCGGCGACGTTGGGGTCGTCGACGACGTTGGGCCAGTTCTCGCGCGGCTGCATCTCGAAGACCGTGACGGGGCAGACGTCGCGGCAGTGGCTGCAGCCCGTGCACTTCTCGTGGGCGACCTCGACAGAGACCATGGCGTCCCCGCACTTCTCACCGAGGAGGGATATATTAGGTATCGGGCACCGGCACCGCCGGCCGGCGGGCCGGCGACCCCGCTCCGGCGCTACGGGATCGACATCGGGTCGGTCTGGGTGACCCGCGGACCGCCGCGCAGGGCGTCGAGCCGGGCCATCTCGTCGGCGGAGAGCGCGAAGTCGAAGACGCGGGCGTTCTCCTCGATCCGCTCGGGGCGGGTCGACTTCGGGATCTCCACGATGCCGTGCTGGAGCCCCCAGCGGATCAGCACCTGGGCGGGCGACCGACCCCGGGCCGCCGCGATCGCGCCGACGGTCGGGTCGTTCAGCGAGCGGCCGCGCGTGAGCGGGGAGTACGCCTCGGTCCGGATCCCGTGGGCGTCCAGGTACGCGATCAGCTCGGGGTCGTAGACCCACGGATGCATCTCGACCTGGTCGACGGCCGGCACGACCGTCGCCACCGCGGCGAGCTCCTCCAGGTGGCGGATCGCGTAGTTGCTCACGCCGATGGCGCGGCAGACGCCCTCCTCCCGCAGCCGCTCGAGCGCCCGCCACGAGTCGAGCCGGTGCTGCGGGGTCGGGGCGCGGGGCCAGTGGATGAGGTAGAGGTCGATGTAGCCGAGCCCGAGCCTGGCGAGCGACTCCCGGCCCGCCCGGAGGGCGCTCTCGTACCCCTGCTCGGAGAACCAGAGCTTCGTCGTCACGAACACCTCCTCGCGCGCGAGGCCGCTCGCGCGGACCGCCCGCCCGACGTCCTCCTCGTTGCGGTACATCGCCGCGGTGTCGATCATCCGGTAGCCGGCCGCGAGCGCCGCGCGCACGGCGCGCTCGGTCGTCGGCCCGGGCTCCGAGAGGAACACCCCGAGTCCCACCCACGGGATCTCGGTCCCCTGGTTCAATCGCACGCGGGAGCGGAGCGAGGTCGGGGGGTCGGCGGGCATCGTGCCCCCCCAGGGACGCCTCCTTTGTAGCGTATGCGCGCCGGCCCGGGGAACGTCCCGGCTACGTGCGAAAGCGGCTCGCGGAGCCCCGCGGCGCCCACCGCTCCCGGTCGACGGTGCGCAGCTGGCCCTCGTGCTCGTCGCACAGGGCGAACGTCCCCCAGACGACCGATCCCGCCCCCGGGTCGGACGCCGCGGAGCAGAGGTCGACCCGGTGCGGCCGGGTGTCGCAGCCCCCGCCGAGGCCCGGCCCCGGGTCCCCGATCACGGGCCGGTAGGCGAAGTCGTACGCCCGCCCCATCTCGCAGAGCGGGCGCTGGAAGATCGCGCTCATGCCGACGGCGGGCCGAGCCCCGGCGCCGTACAAAACGGTTGGCGACCGGCCCGGTCGGTCGAACCTATCTGCTCCGACCCGGTCGCCGCGCGGTCGTCCGTGCCGTTCGCTACCGTCGGGGGCCGAAGGATCTACTACGAGCGCCACGGCGCGAGCGGGGACCCGACGGCGTGCGTGCACGGCTCGTTCGTCGACCACACGGACTGGTCGGCGGTCGTCCCGCGGTTCGCGACCGCCCTCGAGGTGGTGACGTACGATCGGCGCGGGCACGGGCAGAGCGAGCCCGGCGCTCGGTCCCGGCCCGTCCGGGACGACGCGAACGACCTGGCCGGGGTCCTCGAGGCGGCGGACCTGTTCCCCGCGCACCTGATCGCGCACGGGTACGGCGGCGCGGTCGCCCTGCGGCTCGCCGTCGACCGCCCCGAGCTCGTGCGCAGCCTCGCGATCCACGAGCCGCCGTTCGTGGGACTCCTGCGCGGGTCGGACGACTCGGCCGCGGCCGCCGAGCTCGTCGAGCAGGAGGTCGCCGACCTCCGCGCCGCGGTCGCGCACGGCGCGAGCGAAGCGGCCGCGCGGCGGCTCGTCGACCGGTGCAGCCTCGAGGAGGGCGCGTGGGACCGGCTCCCCGCGCCGCTCCGCCGGCAGTTCGCGGCCCGGGCGCCGCTCTGGGCCGAGGAGTTCGGTGATCCCGAGGCGATGGATCCCGACCCGACCGAGCTGCACGATCTCCTCGTCCCGACGCTGGTCACGATGGGCGACCAGAGTCCGGGCGTGCTGCGACGGGTCGTCGAGGCGCTCGCGGGGGTGCTCCCGCACGCTCGGGTGCAGGAGCTCGCGGACTGCGGGCACGTCCCGCACGTCACGCGCCCCGACCTGTACGCGGCGGTCGTGGGGGCGTTCTTGCTCGAGCGTAACGTCCCGCCCACCTGACGCACGGTTGTGCGTCTCGCGGTGGAAGCGTTTATTACCGGAAACCGATGCCGCAGCGTGGGCGCGCCGACCGTTCCGACCTCCGGCTTTCAGGAGGAGCCACCGCCGCGGTGGGTCTCGATCGCCCCCGGCATGCAGATGCGGCCGCTGGTCGAGGGCTCGGGGACGCTCATGTTCCTCTATCGCATCGAGGCCGGGACCCAGATCACCGAGCACCGGCACTCCTACCCCGCGCTCGGCGTCGTGCTTTCCGGGGAGGGGTTCCTCGTCCTGGACGGCGAACAGCGAGGGATCCGCGCCGGCGACTCGTACTACATGCCGCCCAACGTGAGCCACGGCTTCGCGATGCCGCCCCGGGGAGAACCCGTGGTCCTGGTCGACGTGAGCTCGGGCCTGGACCAGCTCGAAGAGCGACTGACGGTGGAGTCGATCCTCGAGCTCGCGCGCTCGGTCGCCCGGCGCGACGCACCGCTCGTCTGATCGCGGCTCAGGGCCCCGACCGGTCGCCGCCGTCGCGGACGGAGTCGAGGAGGTGGAGGCTGCCCGTGCCGAGCCACTGGCCCCCGTCGACCGCGAGCACCTCGCCCGTCACGTAGCTCGCACGCGCGCTAGCGAGGAACCGGACCGCGGCCGCGATCTCCTCGGGGGTCCCGAACCGTCCGAGGGGCACGCCGGCGGTGACCGCGGCTACGATCGCGTCCGAGACCCACAGCTGCCGGTCCGTGCCCGCCGTGCGCACGGGCCCCGGCGATACCGCGTTGACCCGGATCCGGTACCGGGCCCACTCGACGGCGAGGGTCCGGGTCAGCGCGACGACCCCAGCCTTCGCCGCCGCCGAGTGGGCGGTCCCCGGCCCGGCGGTCCAGGCATAGGACGCGACGAGGTTCACGATGGAGGGGGACGGGGCGGCGGCGAGGAGCGGGAAGGCCGCGCGCGAGCAGAAGAACGTCCCGTCGAGCACGATCCCGACGACCGCGCGCCAGCCGTTCGGGGTGATCCGTTCCGCGGGCGAGGGGAAGTTGCCCGCGGCGTTGTTCACGAGGACGTCGAGGCGTCCGTACGCGTCGCGCACCGCGGAGATCGTCCGCTCGACCTGCTCGGGCTGGCGCACGTCCACCACGCATCGGATCACGCGATGTCCGTGCCGCTCGAGCTCGGCCGCCCCCGCCGCCAGGTGGGCCTCGGAGCGGCTCGCGATCGCGAGGTCGTAGCCGTCCTCGCCGAGCCCCGCGGCGATGGCGAGACCGAGCCCCGTCCCCCCGCCGGTCACGAGGGCGACCGGTCGGTCCCCGCGCCCCGCGGACCTCTGCACGAGGCGCGGACCGCGACGGGCAGGAAAAAGCTCTCCGGGGGCCCCGCCGGCCCGCGTTACGGGCGGGAGGGGAACAGCGCGCGCACCCGGTCGAGGTCGCCGGGCCCGAAGTCCTCGCCCGCGCGGCCGTCGACCCGGCCGACGACGGCCCCGTCCTGGAACGCCACCACCGTCGGGATCACCTCGATCCCGAACACGTCCCACAACGGGCTCTCCTCGCTCGTGACGTCGGCGAACGCGAGCGAGCACGGGAGCGCGCCCGCGAGGGCCTCGAACCGCGGCCGGAAGCGGCGGCAGAACGGGCACCAGTCGGCGACGAACGCGACCGCCCAGCGGCCGGGGCGCCGCAGCCGCGCCCCGTCGAACGCCGGCTCGCCCAGCACCTCCACCGCGGTCTGGGACGCGTCCGACATCGTGCGGGCGGTCACCGACCTCCCCGGGGCGGATGGCGTTGGCGGCCCTCCCGGGCGCGCGCCGCGACCGATCTCGCCACGCCGCGGTCGGTCCAGAACTCCGCGATCCAACGAGCCGGCGTCCGGTCGAATCCGGGCGGCAGCCGCCGCGGGACCGGGCGGCGACGCGCCCACTTCGACCCGGCGGCCGCGACGAACACCGGGACCCCCGCTGCCCAGGCCGCGCGCGCCACGCGGCGCGTGCCGACCTTGTGGGTGAGGGTCCCGTCCGCCGCTACGGTGTCCGCCCCCAGGAGCACGGCCTCCGCTCGGGCCGCCTCCATCGGACCGGCGCGGTCGGGGACGAGTCGAACGCGGAGCCCGGCCGTTCGGAGGGCCCGGGCGAGCTCCGCCCCCTCCCCACCGGGAAGGCTGCGCAGCACGACGACCTCGCGCGGACGAACGTCCCGGGGCGCCCCGGCGAAGATGCGCTCGACCGTCGCGCTGTGGCTGAGGGTCAGCCAACGCGCCCGGCGCGGCATGCGACGCCAGGCGACCCGCGCGAGGCGCGTGGGCTCGGCGCGCTGGCGTCGGTCCTCGCGGACCGACCACGCCCGGAGCGCCCGTGCCCGGGCCGAGGCCGACCGGAGCCGGGCGATCCGACGCCAGTCGTCGGCCCAGCGCCCGAAGGTGCCCATCGCCGGTTGGGCGCGAGAGAGCCGATCGGCGACGTCGAGGACCCAGGCGGCGGTCGGCGCCCCGGATCGGCCGCCCCGTTCGCGGATCCCGCGGCGGAGCGCGCGCAGCGCCGCGCGCGCCAGCGCCGTGGCCCCGCGGACCCGGTCGCGGCCGACCCGGTCGAGCGCGTCGCGCAGGTCGTCGTCGGGGCCCGGGCGCGGCGCCGAGCGAGTACGCGACATACGGACGCGACAGGACCGGCGCGGTATTGAACCCCGTTCCGATGGAGGCCGCATGTCGATCCGGGTGCCGATCGAGGCGCGGAGCGAGAAGCTGTATCCGGCCGACCTCAAGGGCCGCGTCGAGCTCCACCGCTTCTCGAGCACCGTGCTCCGGGGCAACCCGTGGGGCGATCCGGTCGACCGGGAGCTCCCGGTGTACCTGCCTCCCTCGGGCCGGACCGAGGGGCGTCCGCTGCTGGTCCTGCTGTCGGGGTACACGGGCGCCGGGTTCTTCCACTACCAACGGCCCCGCTTCCTCTCCGAGAACCACCCCCAGCGGCTCGACCGGCTGATCCGGATCGGGGCGGTGCCCGAGGCGGTGATGGTCGGCCCGGACTGTCTCACGACGTTGGGCGGCAGCCAGTACCTCAACTCGACGGCGACGGGCCGCTACGAGGACTACGTCGTGAACGAGGTCGTGCCGTGGGTGCGCGAGACCTACCGCACCGGGCCGTGCGCCGTCCTCGGCACGTCGAGCGGTGGCTACGGCGCCCTGGTCCTCGCGCTCCGCCACCCCGAGCTGTTCCCGGCGGCGGCGTCGAACGCCGGGGACGCCTACTTCGAGTACGGCTACCTGCCGGAGTTCCCGGCCGTGTTCCGGGAGCTGCGACGGTCGGGAGGCCCCGAGGCGCTCCTCACGTCGGTGCTGTCCGAGCCGGTCAGCGGGTTCGGCCCGGGCCAGCCGAAGATCCAGGCGCTCGAGATGATGGCCTACGCGTCCTGCTACTCGCCGGTCGAGTCGGAGCCCGGTCGGTTCGAGCTGCCGTTCGACCTCGAGACCGGCGCCCTCCGGCCCGAGGTCTGGGACCGGTGGCTCGCCTGGGACCCCGTCCGGATGGTCGGCTCGGACCGGTACCGGGACGCCGCGCGTCGGCTCGCGTACGTCTACGTCGACGGGGGCACCCGGGACGAGTTCGGGCTCGACGTCGGGGCCCGGATCTTCGCGGACCGCGCCCGGCGGGCGGGGGTCCGGGTCGACCACGCCGAGTTCGACGGGGTCCACCGCGACAGCGGGCCCCGGTACGACGTCATGATCCCCCGGCTGCTCCGGGCGCTCGGCTTTCCCCCGCCGAACGGATCGCCCTCAGCCGTTTAGTACCGGGCGAGGGTCGTGCCGGGGCACGGGAGGATCGGTCGGGCGTGACGCTGCGGGACGGCGCGATGGTCTGCGACAGCTGCCAGAAGGTGATCACCCGCATCACGACGGTCCCCGACGAAGGGTGGCCGCGGATGCACAACCTCTGCTCCGCCTGCTTCGACGCGCTGCGCGCGACCTCGATCCCGCCCGCCTGAGCCCCGTTCAGAGGTAGCCGGGGGCCGCTTCCTGGAGCTGCTCGAGCGGCCGGATCGCCTCGTCCTCGAACCACGCGAGGACGACGAAGTACCAGCTGAGCAGCACGAGCACGAGCAGGTCGGCGCGGGCCGTCTCCGAGGCCGACGGCAGCACCGCGCCGGCGACCAGGTTCCGGCCCTCCGCCGCCGGCTCGATGTGGAGGACCTCCTCGCCGTTGGCGCTCGTCACCTTCCACGCCGGGAGCAGCATGCCCGCCCGGTGGAGGCGGTACGTCGATCCGCCCGCGACCTCGATCGTGTGGTGGTTCACGTGCGCCGTCAGGCGGGCGATCGGGGTCCGCTGGCCCTCGGCGCGCACGACCACCGTCGGGTTCAGGAACCCCCGGTGCTCGAGCGTCCAGCTCCCCTCGGCCGAGGTGGCGATCGCCGCGCTGCCGGTCGGGCGGGACCACGCGAGCCGGGCGACCGGGGAGTCTCCCGACAGCAACGAGAACGCCGTCGGGTGTTGCGCGCTGCGGAGCCAGCGGAACGCGCTGCGGTCCACGCTCGCGATCGGAACGAACGCCATCGGGCCCCCACCGCGCCGTCGGTTCTTAAGGGCGCGCGGCGCCGCTCACGGCGAGGTCGCGGGACCGCGCGGCCGTCGCCCGACGTCCCGCTGGATCTCGTCGATCTCGTCGAGCACCGAGTCGACCGGCGCCCGTCGGTTCGTCAACGGCCGCGGGTCGGCCGCCCCGGGGTCGGTGGAAGGGACGGCCGGCTCCGACTCGTCCGGCGGAAGGCGGTACGCGGGCCGGGAGGGCAGGACCGGGATGTCGTCCTCCGACCACTCGGCCGGGCCGACCGGACGGGGCGGGCCCATCGTGGCCATCGCCGCGGCGAGTCCGCCCGCCGGCCGGGGCGCCGGAGGCGAGGTGATCTCGGGGCGCGGCCGCCCGAACTCGGGCCGCGGCTCCGGCCCCGCCGGCGGCTCGCTGCGCGGGGGGTTCGGGGCCCGGCCCGGCCGGGAATCCGCGGACATCCAGGAGAGCACGGCCCCGATCGCCGCCACGAAGCCGAGGACCAGGAGGAGGTCCCACAGGGGGAACGACCCCGGACCGACGTGGGGCGCCACCCCCCACACGACGTACCCGAGGACGAAGAGCGCGACGGAGGAGGCGAGCAACGGCAGGCTCGCTACGAACGGGGTCGAGCCGCGGTCGGGGGGCGCGTGCGGGGCGGGCGCGGGAGAACGGGACACGGAGCTCCGAAGGCTCGAGGTCATCCACGTCGCGTCGGGGATTTTTCAGTATCGGCCGGGGCGGGGGGGCGACGCGTCGCACCCGCTCGAATACGCATAAATACGTAAACCTCGCATAGTCGTCGACGGAGCCCGCCATGCACCCTGGATTGCAGCGGAAGACGGTCTACGCCGGAACGATCATCGCCCTGCTCGCGATCTCGGGAGGTTGGGCGTTCGCGGTCGGGACCACCCAAGTGGCCGGTCCGAGCCAGAGCTCGACGGTGGTGATCACCACCCCGACCGGTTTCTCGCTCGCGACCGTCTCCTCGTTGAACCAGATGGGCGTGTCGACGGCTCTCGCGGGCAATACGCCGCTCGCCGGGACGCAGGCGACGGGGAGCAACGGGCTCAACTCGTCCGGTAGCTCGACCGTGGCCTACACGATCGAACTCACCTGCACGACGGGCTACTGTCAGTACCCCTACACCGCGATCCAGACCGCCGCTCCGACGGCGACCCTCAACGTGGGCGACCTCGCGGAGCAGGTCGAGCTGTCGGTGGCGGACACGACCCCGGCGGCCCTGGGGTTCGACGCTCAGGTCGGCGTGACGCTCAGCACCGGCACCATCGTCTTCGGCAACGCGTATTTCGCGACCGCCGTGCTCCCCGCGGGCGTCACGGCGGGATCGGTCTCGGTGTTCCTCTACCTCGACCTGGGAGTGGCGTTCAACGTGATGGACGGGCCCACGGTGTCCACCGTCGCGGTGGTCTTCAACACCTGCAACTCGGCGCTCTCGTGCCCGTAAGCCGGGGCATCTCCCCCGCGGCGAGCTAGCGGCTGCCGACGAGGTAGAAGACCCCGCCGATCAGGGCGAAGATCGCGGCCAGGATCCCCAGCACGCTCGAGCCGAAGCCGAGGAAGACGAAGCCGAGCAGGGCGAGGACGAACAGCAGGACCCCGACCACCATCGCGCGGTCCCGATCGCGTCGGCGCCCGAGCACCGCGAGGAAGCCGATCACCAGCCCCAGCACGACGAACAGGACGGACTGGTCGAGCACCGCGATCGCGGAGAAGCCGCGGCCGAGCGCGAGGAAGACGACGCCGCTCACGATGTCGATGAGCCCGGCGAGGACGAGGCAGATCGCCGCGAGCAGCCCGAACAGCATCCCGACCCGACGGTCGCCATCTCCCGCCATGGTGTGACCTGCGCGGCTCCGGGGCCGGTCGGCCGCGACGGGGCATTACGCTTGCGCGGGCCAGCCCCCGGCGCGAATCCCTAAGTGTCGACGTCCCTCCGGGAGACGATGGAGCGCGCGCCGGCCCGCCGATCGCGCCAGGCGGTCTTCGACCGGGAGGCGCCGGCGTACGACCGGGTCGCCCGGGCGTCGATGCCCGGGTACCTCGACCTCCATCGGACGCTCGTCGCCGGGATCCCGTTCGTGGCGACGCGCTCGTTCCGCCTGCTCGAGCTGGGGGTGGGCACGGGGACCCTCACCCGGATGGTCCTCGAGGAGTTCCCGCACGCGGAGGTGACGGGCGTCGACCTTTCGCCCCGGATGATCGCGGAGGCGCGGCGCAAGCTGCACGCCCACCGCGACCGGGTGCGCCTCGTCGCGTGCGACCTCGAGCGCTTCGAGGAGGCCCCGTACGACGTCGTCCTCTCCGCGCTCGCGATCCACCACCTGACCGACGCGGCGAAGTGGCGGCTGTTCGGCCGGATCCATCGGATCCTGCCGCGCGGGGGATACTTCGGCGACGCCGACGACCACCTGCCCGAGGACCCCGTGTTCGACCGCCGGTACGCCGAGATCGCGACGACGCTCCGGCCTTCGGGCGCCCCGAAGTCGAGCTGGACGAGCCCCCAGCAGGTCTGGCACGAGCACGAGCGGCTCGACCACCCGTCGACGGTCGCGGCCGAGGTCGCGGCGCTCGAGCGCGCCGGGTTCGAGCACGTCGGCGTCCCGTGGCGGTTCTTCGGGCAGGCGGTCGTATGGGCGTACCGGTGACACCGCAGGACGCCCGGATGCCCTGAGGCGACCCGATGGTGCTGCGGGAGACCCAGTTCCTCATCGGAGGGGCGGTGGTCATCGCGCTGGGGCTGCTCCTCGCCGCCGGCCTCGTCTGGGCGGGAGCCGGGATCGAGTTCTTCGGCGGTTGGCTCGCCGCCCTCCTCGCGGTGGGGCTCGGCGCCTTCTTCGTCCACGTCGCGCGGTTGGAGGCGGCGGAGCGACGGCGGTTCCTGCAGGCGGCCGCCGAGTCGGACCGGCCGGCGGCCGGGCGCGACGCCCCCCCGCCCCCCTGACGGCGGCAAACCTTTTCTCTCACACCCACGCTCCGGCTGCCGTGGCCGGGATGGGGTAGCTTGGCCTATCCTGGGGGACTGTGGATCCCTCGACCCGGGTTCAAAGGGTGGCGGGGCAGCCCCCCGCCCCTGAGACTCTCGGTCCCGGCCCTCTAGCGCGCCCGGGCCGACCGGCGCCGTCGGGGCGCCGCCGGGCCGGGGGCCGCGCGACGCGCCTTCGTGAGCCGCGCGAGGACCTCGGGCAGCTCGCCGAGCTGGTAGTCGGCCCAGACCGCGCCCCACTGCTCGAGGTCGTTCGGGGTGAGCGACCAGCCCGGCACGAGGGAGGCGCGCCCGATCGCCCGGACGCCCTCGACCGAGTGGGCGGCCTCCATGTCGAACCTCGAGTCCCCGACGAGGAAGATCGGGACCCCGGGAAAGCGCCGACGGTACTCGCGCAGGTGCTCGCGCTTCGTGCCCTCGGCGGAACCGAGCACCTCCTCGAACCAGAACCGCAGGCCCTCCCGCTCGAGCAGGAGCTCGGCCATCTCCGTCTCCGCGCCGGTCGAGACGGCGAGCGTCCAGCGCTCCTGTCCGAGCCGCTTCAGGAGCTTCGGCACCTCGGGGAACGGCTTCGCCTGGGCGTAGGCCTCGGTGACCTTCCGCTGGTGGAACGTGCGCGCCGCCGCGGACCGCCGGGCGGCGGGAGCGGCGGGGTACAGCTGGGCGAGCTGGGCCTCGAACGGCATCCCCGTCGTGGCGAGGTAGTGGATCCGCCCTTCCTCGGGCGGGGTCCCGAACGCCTCCTCCATCACGGCGCCCGCGACCCGGCTGATCCCCTCCATGTCGTCGAGGATCGTCCCGTCGAGATCGAAGACGACCACGCCGCGCGCGACCGCTTGCGGCGGCACCTCGATCCGCGGTCGCCCGGGGGGGCGCTCGATCTCGGCGTGGTGGCTGGTCGCGGGCACGATCGGGAGCGGGATCTCGGCGTCCTCCCCGTCGGGAGGTACGTCGGCCGGAGGCGCGCGGGATCCCGGGGGCGCGTCGACCATCGGGCCGGGGAGGAGCGGGACCCCCTCATTACTCCGGCGCGGGAGGGCGGGAATAAGAGGGGGGCCGTGGTGGGGATACCCCGCCCGAGGGATCCGATGCATCCGAGCCGCGCGATCCGGGGTCGGACGACGCGCCTGCTCGACGGCCGCCGCATCCTGATCGGCATCTCCGGGTCGATCGCCGCGATCGAGGTCCCGCGGATCGTCCGGGAGCTCGTGCGCCACGGCGCCGACGTGACGGCCGTCATGAGCCCCGAGGCGACCCGGCTCGTGACGCCGGAGACGGTCGAGTTCGCGACCGGTCACCCGCCGGTGCTGCAGCTCACCGGCCAGGTCGAGCACGTGACCCACCTGGGGCCCGGCGAGGGCCAGGCGGACCTCTACCTCATCGCCCCCGCGACGGCGAACACGATCTCGAAGATCGCCCACGGGATCGACGACACGCCGGTGACGTCGTTCGCGTCGGTCGCGCTCGGCGGACACGTCCCGATGATGCTCGCCCCCGCCATGCACGCGCACATGGGGCTCAACCCCGCGATCCAGGAGAACCTCGCGAAGCTGAGGTCCTGGGGCGTCGACGTGATCGCCCCGCAGGCCGCGGAGGGCGAGGAGAAGCTCGCCTCCCCCGAGGAGATCGCGGCACGCGTGCTGCATCGCATCGCCCGCGGCCCGTGGGCCGGCCGGTCCGTGGTCGTGATCGGGGGCGCCTCGCGCGAGCCGATCGACGCCGTGCGCAGCGTCACGAACGAGAGCTCCGGCGCCTCGGCGGTCGCGCTCGCGAACCAGGCGTTCTACCGGGGCGCCGAGGTCGTGCTCTGGGCCGGCGCGCTCCAGGTGCCGGTGCCGTCCTGGATCCCGGTCGTCCGGTGGACCAGCGTCGAGCAGTTGCTCGACCTCGCCGGGGCGCACGGCCGCGAGCTCGCCGCCGCCTCCGCCGTGCTCGTCCCCGCGGCGCTCTCCGACTACACGCTCGCGCCGCAGTCGGGCAAGATCCGTTCCCGGGAGCACGCGACGCTCACCCTCGCGCTGCGACAGGCCCCGAAGGTGCTGCCCGAGCTGCGGAGGCTCGCCCCGCCCCCGACCCGGCTCGTCGCGTTCAAGCTCGACGCGGGCCGCACCGCGGCCGAGCTCGAGCAGGAGGCCCGGCGCCTCCGCGAGGAGACGGGCGCCGACTGGGTCGTGGCGAACGACGTGGCGACGATGGGGAGCCCGACCACGAACGCGCTCGTCCTCCCTCCGCACGGGGGACGGTACTGGATCCAGGGCGAGAAGCCGGTCTTCGCCGGCAAGTTGCTCGACGACGTGGGGCCCGCGCTCGCCCACCCCGGGGACTCTCGGCCGGCGCCGTCGGCTCCGGCCACGGTCCGCCGGGCCGCCCGCCGGGCCGTGGCCCGTCG
This sequence comes from Thermoplasmata archaeon, assembly GCA_035502455.1. Taxonomy (GTDB): domain Archaea; phylum Thermoplasmatota; class Thermoplasmata; order Lutacidiplasmatales; family UBA184; genus Lutacidiplasma. Next base: position 79,207 of record DATJUI010000001.1, read on the forward strand.
CGGTCGGAGCCGCTAGACGGCGTTCACGAGGAACCCGAGGGCGAACCCGGCCAGGATGCCGAGGTACGTGAGCCGCTGGCGGGCGAACGTCTGGACGGGGTCGTCCGACGGCCGGAACGCGCTGCGGAGCATCGGGAGGATGCAGTAGAGGATCGCCCCGATCGCGAGCGCGTCGAAGACGACGAGCAGCAGCTGGTTGGTGTAGAAGTAGCCGACGACGCCGCCGATGATCGTCGGCAGACCGCCGATCAGGAACATGGCGGCGAGCAGGAGGATCCGCCGGTCCCCGCGCCCCAGGAGCGGCGCGCCGATCGGGAATCCCTCGGTGACGTTCTGGAGGAAGAAGCCGACGAAGACGACCGTGAGCGGGCCGATCGCCCCGATCGCCCAGAACGCCCCGAAGACGAGCCCCTCCGTCAGGTTCTGAAAGCCGATCGCGAGCGCGACGATCAGCGACGTCATCATCGGCGTCAGCGTGAGGGTGCGGGACCGGTGCTCCACCCAGAAGAGGACGAGGAAGCAGAGGACGAGGGGGATCAGGAACGCGGCGGTGTACTCTGGGTTGCCGAGGTACGGGCTCGACGGGTTCGTGTAGATCACCGTGGCCGCGTCGGAGAAGACGTCCGCGAGGAGGAAGATCAGGATCCCGATCGCCGCCGCGTTGAGGACCGTCATCGTCCGCGACGCGTAGGACTTCGCGAGGACGACCGGCAGCGAGAGGAAGATCGATAGCCCCATCACGGTCGCGAGCAGCACGAGCTCGAGGAATCCGTCCATGGCCGTGCCGCGCCCTCCCCCGAGTGACTACATAAGTCTCACTGTGAGCCCGAACCCTCCGGTGTTCACACTGTGATGCCCGCCCCCCCGCCGGCCGCCGACCCGGCGCGCGCGCGTCGCGCCCGCGTCCGCCGCCCTTAATAGACGGGGTGGATGCGCGCCCCGAGGGTCTCCATGGTCAAGCTCGCGGAGTGGCGGGGCAAGGAGTTGTTCCGGAAGTACGGCGTTCCGCTCCCCCGCGGGAGCGTGGCGCGTTCGCCCGCGGAGGCGGAAGCGCTCACCCGGGACGGCACGGTGCCCCTCCCGTGCGTCGTGAAGGCCCAGGTGCTCGCGGGCGGCCGCGGGAAGGGCGGCGCGGTCCGGTTCGCCAACACCCCCCTCGAGGCGCGCGCGGCCGCCGAGGCGATCCTCGGCCTCGACTTCAAGGGCGAGACCGTGAAGGAGCTGCTCCTCGAGGAGAAGCTGCCGATCACGCAGGAGCTGTATCTCTCGATCACCCTCGACCGGACGCTGCGGACGCCGGTCCTGATCTCGAGCGCGAAGGGCGGCGTCGAGATCGAGTCGGTCGACGACGCGGAGATCGACCGGCAGCCCGTCCACCCGTTCCCCGGGCTCACCGCGTACGAGCGACGCCACGCGGCGAAGGTCCTCGGGGTCGCCGGGCCCGTCGCGCGGTCGCTGGACGGGCTGCTCGCCGCGCTCTGGCAGGCGTTCCAGCGGGAGGACGCGGAGCTGATCGAGATCAATCCGCTCGCGCGCGTCGGCGACGGCCTGGTCGCGCTCGACGCGAAGGTGATCATCGAGGACGACGCCGCGTTCCGCCACCCCGAGTACGCGGAGATCCGGGACGACCGGACCCCGCTCGAGGAGATCGCGCGCGAGAAGGAGATCGCCTTCGTCCAGCTCGACGGCAACATCGGCGTGATCGCGAACGGCGCCGGCCTCACGATGGCGACGCTCGACGTCCTCAAGGAGTTCGGCGGGGACCCCGGCGTCTTCCTCGATCTCGGCGGGACGGACGACCCGAAGAAGGTGACCGAGGCGTTCCTCCTGATGGCCCAGGCGAAGCCGAAGGCGGTGTTCCTCAACATCTTCGGGGGGGTCACCCGGTGCGACACGGTCGCGACCGGGCTCGTGGCCGCGATGCAGCAGGTCCCGGCGGCGGAGCGGTTCCCCCTCGTCGCCCGGATCCGCGGGAACAACGAGAAGGAAGGGATCGAGATTCTGTGCGCGGCCGGCATCACGGCCACGCCGGGGCTCAAGGAGTCGGTGCAGGCCGTCGTCGCCGCGGCCCGGGGGTCGGCATGAGCGTGCTCGTCACCCCGGAGACCCGCGTGGTCGTCCAGGGCATCACGGGCCACCAGGGCACCGTCCACACCCGCCAGATGAAGCTGTTCGGCACCGCCGTCGTCGCCGGGGTGACGCCGGGAAAGGCGGGGACGACCGTCGAGGACGTCCCGGTGTTCGACGCGGTCCGGGACGCGGTGCACGCGACCCAGGCGAACGCCACGTGCATCTTCGTGCCGGCGCCGTACGCGAAGGACGCGCTGATCGAGGCGGTCGACGCGGGCCTCCGCCTCGCGGTCGTCGTCACGGAGCACATCCCGTTCCACGACATGCTCGTCATGTACCACTACGCCCGCGAGAAGGGCGCGCGCATCATCGGGCCGAACTGCCCCGGCATCGCCGCGCCGGGGAAGGCGAAGGTCGGGATCATCCCGAACGTCGTCTTCCACCCGGGGCACATCGGCGTGATCTCCCGCAGCGGGACGCTGACGTACGAGATCGTGAACGGGATCTCCGAGCACGGGCTCGGGCAGTCGACCTGCATCGGCCTTGGGGGCGACCCGGTCGTCGGCACGTCGTTCGTCGATGCGCTGCCGCTGTTCGAGGGCGACCCCGAGACCGACGTCCTCGTCCTGGTCGGCGAGATCGGGGGGACCGCCGAGGAGGACGGCGCGGAGTACATCCGCCACCACTTCACGAAGCCCGTCGTCGCCTACATCGCCGGGCGCAGCGCGCCGCCGGGCAAGCGCATGGGCCACGCGGGGGCGATCATCTCGCGCGGAAAGGGGACGGCGGCGACGAAGGTCGCCGCGCTCGAGGCGGCCGGGGCGCGGGTCGGCCGGTTCCCGTACGAGATCCCCGACCTGGTCGCCGAGGTCGTGCGGGCGCAGGCGCGGCGATGAGCCCGGAGGCCGACGCCGCCGACGCGTGCGGGGTGCCGGGATGCGGGGCGCCGGCCGACCGCCACCTGTCGCTCGCCGAGGCGCGCCGGGTGTTCACCCAGATGCCCGAGAAGGGCCGTCGCGCGCCGCTCTGCCGCGACCACTACCGCGAGTGGAAGAAGGCCACGAAGCAGGCCCGCAAGCTGGACCGGCTCGGCTGGTAGGAACGGGTTAGGGTCCGACCGACCCTCACGCCTTGCGCATCTTCTGCGCCCTCATGCGGCGGCGCATCCGCTTCTTGCGCCACTTCCAGCGCATGTGGCCGCGCTTCTTCCAGACCCGCGAGGAACGTTTCATCCCGTATCGGCTCGGACGCGCGGGGGGAGGGCCATCCGTTTATTAGGATGGCGCCGCGCGCGCTCCCGAGGGAGGGCGCTCACGCCGGGAGGTTCTCCACGCGCGCCAGCGTGAAGCCGTCGTACCCCTTCGCGCCGACGGTCTGGATCACGGTGGCGCGCACGCCGGGGGTCCGCTGCAGGCGCTCGTGCATCGCGCGGACGCCGGTGACCTGCGGGTCGTCGTGGCCGGGGTCGGCGACGTCCCCCCGGCGCACCACGTTGTCCGCGACGAGGACGGTCCCGACCTTCGCGAGCCTGAGCGCCCCCTCGAGGTACTCGGGGTACCCCTGCTTGTCCGCGTCGATGAAGACGAGGTCGAACGGTTCCGCGCGCTCGGCCGCGAGGCGCCGGAGGCTCTCCGCGGCCGGACCGAGGCGGACCTCGACCCGGTCCGCGAGGCCGGCGCGGGCGAGGTTCGCCCGCGCCACCTCGGCGTGCTTGGGATCGAGCTCGAGGCTCACGAGCCGCCCGCCGGGCGGGAGCGCGCGGGCGAGCCAGATCGCGCTGTACCCGCCCAGGGTCCCGATCTCGAGGATCCGCCGGGCCCCGGCGGTCCGGGCGAGGAGGTGGAGGAGCTTCCCTTGCAGCGGCGAGACCTGGATCGCGGGGAGGCCCGCCGCGGCGCTCGACCGGAGCGCCTCGGTGAGCGCGGGGTCGGAGGCGCCGAGCAGCCCCTCGTAGTAGGCGTCCACGCGGCTCCACAGGGCGAGGTCCTCCGCTTCGGACGGTCGCTGGGTCATGGGGCCGCCATGCGGGCCGCGCCTTTAGGCCGGCGGGCCGCTGCGCCGTTATCTACGCCCTCGAGCTCGTCCGGGGGATGCTCGACCTCGCCGATCTCGAGATCAACGTCCTCGAGTTCCGCCAGCGCGCGTTCTCGTTCGAGCGGGTCGCGACGCTCGGTGGGGAGGAGTTCGCGGTGTTCGGCCGGACCGAGACGGAGAGCGAAAGCCAGTTCCGCCCCCGCCTCGTCCACCTCAAGCTCGCCGTGCCCCGGGCCTGGGTGGTCTTCGACGCGACGAGCGACGTGCTCGCGCTCGCGCGCGATGGGGCGACCGTTCCGGTCCGGCTCACCGAAACGGTGATCGAGGTCGGGGCGGAGCCGCCGACGTTCAAGGAGCAGGGGATCGAGTGGCGGCGCGGCCCCGGACCGAACGGCGTTCTCGTCTACGCCCCGGCGGAACGCGCGGAGCGGGTGCTCGCCGACGCGGGCCTCGCCGAGCTCGGAGTCTCCTAGGACCCCCCCCGCGCCCGCGGGCGCCGTTTCCCCTCCCCGTCCGAGTTCGTTCAGAAACCCTTTGAGACGGTGACCGGTGGGCATCTACGGCAGGGAGCAGATGAGCGCAGAGGGCGAGTCGAACGAGGGCGCGTGCCCCGTGGCGCACGGGACGACGAGTCTCGGCATGCGGTCCAACAGCGCGTGGTGGCCGAAGCAGCTGAACCTCCGCATCCTCCGTCAGCATTCGCCCCTCTCCGACCCGATGGGCGCGTCGTTCCGTTACGCCGAGGAGTTTCTGCGGCTCGACTTCCCGGCGCTGAAGAAGGACCTCCGCGCGGTGCTGACCGACAGCCAGGATTGGTGGCCGGCGGACTTCGGCACCTACGGCGGGCTGTTCGTCCGGATGGCCTGGCACTCGGCCGGGACCTATCGCATCGGTGACGGGCGCGGGGGTGCCGGCAGCGGGCAGCAGCGCTTCGCTCCGCTCAACTCCTGGCCGGACAACATCGGCCTCGACAAGGCACGCCGGCTGCTGTGGCCGGTGAAGCAGAAGTACGGCCGCCGGATCTCTTGGGCGGACCTGTTCATCCTCGCCGGCAATGTGGCGCTGGAGTCGATGGGGTTCCGGACGTTCGGATTCGGCGGAGGCCGACCCGACGTCTACGAGCCCGACGAGGCCGTTTACTGGGGGAAGGAGGAGACCTGGCTTGCCGACCGGCGGTACACGGGCGACCGCCAGCTTGAGAACCCCCTTGCGGCGGTGCAGATGGGCCTCATCTACGTGAATCCCGAGGGCCCGAACGGCGTACCGGACCCGCTCGCCGCCGCGCGGGACGTCCGGGAGACCTTCCGGCGCATGGCGATGAACGACGCGGAGACCGTCGCGCTGATCGCGGGCGGGCACTCGTTCGGCAAGACCCACGGGGCGGGGGATCCGCGCCTGGTCGGCCCGGAGCCCGAGGCGGCGCCGCTCGAGCAGATGGGGCTGGGCTGGAAGAGCCGGTACGGCACGGGCAAGGGCAAGGACGCGATCGGGGGCGGCCCCGAGGTGACCTGGACCACCACTCCGACCCGGTGGAGCAACAACTTCCTCGAGAACCTCTTCGGCTACGAGTGGGAGCTCACGAAGAGTCCGGCGGGGGCGTACCAGTTCCGGGCGAAGGGCGAACAGGCGACGATCCCCGACGCCTACGACCCTTCCCGGTACCACGTCCCGACGATGCTCGTCACGGACCTCGCGCTCCGCGTCGATCCGGTGTACGAGAAGATCTCGCGACGCTATCTCGAGCACCCGGACGAGCTCGCGGAGGCCTTCGCCCGCGCGTGGTTCAAGCTCACGCACCGGGACATGGGTCCGCGCACCCGGTACCTCGGCCCCGAGGTGCCGGCCGAGGAGCTGATCTGGCAGGACCCGGTACCGGCCGTCGACCACCCGCCGATCGACGCGGCGGACGTGCGCGAACTCAAGGCCCGTCTGCTGGCGTCGGGCCTCACCCCTTCGCAGCTGGTCCGCACCGCGTGGGCCGCGGCCGCCAGCTACCGTGGCTCCGACAAACGCGGCGGCGCGAACGGGGCGCGCCTCCGGCTCGCGCCGCAGCGGGACTGGGAGGTGAACGAGCCGACCCAGCTGACCCACGTCCTCCCGGCCCTGGAGCGGATCCAGCGCGCGTTCAACGCCGGGCGGTCCGACGGTCGGAAGGTGTCGCTCGCCGACCTGATCGTCCTCGGGGGCGGAGCGGCCATCGAAGCGGCCGCGCGCGCCGCGGGGCACGACTTGGACGTCCCCTTCGCGCCCGGACGCACCGACGCGTCCCAGGAGCAGACGGACGTGGAGTCGTTCGGGTACCTCGAGCCGGTGGCCGACGGCTTCCGCAACTACCTCCAAGGACGGTTCGCCGTCTCCGCGGAGGAGCTCCTGATCGACAAGGCCCAGCTGCTCGGACTGACCGCGCCGGAGATGACGGTGCTGGTCGGGGGCCTGCGGGTGCTCCAGGCGAACCACGGTCAGTCTCCGCACGGCGTCCTTACGAAGCGGCCCGGGTCGCTGACGAACGACTTCTTCGCGAACCTCCTCGACATGCGCACGGAGTGGACCCCGACCTCGGACGAGAACGTCTTCGAGGGGCGCGACCGGGCGACCGGAGCGTTGACGTGGACCGCCACGCGGGTCGACCTCGTCTTCGGGGCGAACTCGGAGCTGCGGGCCCTGACCGAGGTCTACGGCGCCGCCGACGCCGAGGCGAAGTTCGTGGCGGACTTTGCGGCGGCGTGGACCAAGGTGATGAACGCGGACCGGTTCGATCTGCGGCGCCCCGCCGCCCCGCCGCCGGGTGGCGCTCCCTAGCGGAGGACCCTACGCCCTCGCGGCGGTCGGTCGCAGGGCCCGCTCGAGGAGGGCGGCCAGGACTCCGCCGAGGATCGGGGCGACCCAGAAGAGCCAGTCCTGCTGGATCGCCCAGGTGCTGCCCGGCCACGCGGCCGCGAGGAGCGCCGGGGCGAAGCTCCGGGCCGGGTTCACCGACGCGCCGTCGATGGGGATCGCGATCAGGTTGGTCATCGCGAGGGTGAGGGCAATCCCGACGGGCGCAAGGTTCTTGGTCGACCCCTCGGGCCGGGTCGCGAAGAGCGCGACGAACACGAGGACGAACGTGAGCCCGACCTCGAGAAGGAACACCGAACCCAGGGAGACTGTGTACGGCGAGCCGTTCCCGGCGTAGCCCTGGGACGCGATGGCCGTGTGCTGGGCGGTCGCGAACACCGCCGGGTTCCCGTAGGCCACGCCGGCGACCACGCCCGCCGCGGTGACTCCTCCGAGGATCTGCGCGACGACGTACGGGACCACGTCCCGGCCGGGGAGCCGTCCCGCGATCCAGCCGCCGATCGTGATCGCGGGGTTGAAGTACGCCCCGGAGAGGTCCCCGAAGGCGTACGCCGCGCCGAGCACGCCGAACCCGAGCGCGAGCGAGGCGACCAGGTCGACCTCCAGCGGGTCGACGAGCGTTCCGTGGTCCGAGAAGACCACGCCCCCCGCGATCGAGAGGACGAGGACGTAGGTCCCGACGAACTCCGCAAGGCACCGCTGGCCACGGGTCCACGACACGAGCCGACGGACGCTCTCCCGGTTGAAGAACCCTCTCGTCCTCCCGCGGGACGGCCTACCCGATCCCCATCTCGGTCAGCTTCTCGGGGAGGTAGTGGTCGGTCACGTAGTTGAGCCCGTACTTCGCGAGCGACTGCTGCTCCGCCTTCTTCCCGTTCTTCAGCATGAGCTCGATCTCGCTCCGCCACTCGGCCGTCCCGAACCGGGGGTCGGTCCGCTCGGCCTGCAGCGCCCGGACGTCCTGCTCCGAGAGCCGGTCGGACGGGAGGTCGTAGTTCTCGATGTCCGAGGCGGTGACCCCGAGGAACTCGGCCGACGGGGTCGCGAGGTAGTTCGACAGGTGCGCGGTCTTGATCGCGCCGTACGCGACGCTCGCGTAGATGCGGAACGACCACGGGTCGCCGTCGGTGAAGACGACGACGGGGAGCTTCAGCTCCTCCGTGATCCGCTTGAGGAAACGCCGCGTCGAGCGGGCCGGCTGGCCCTTGAGGTGGAGCAGGATCGCCTGCTGCTTCTCGTCGAAGTTGTTCTCGGCGAGCCGGTCGACCATGCCGCCGCACTCGATGGCGATGACGAACTTCGCGTTCGTCCCCACGAAGGAGATCTTCTCCTTCTCGACGTTGAACGGCAGCGAGTAGCCGCCGTCGCCGACGTCGTCGCGGCAGTTGATCGTCTTCACGACGCCCTTTCGGTTGCGCTCCTTGATCGTGAGGTCGCCGATCACGGAGGCGCCGTTCTCCTCGGGGTGGAGGCGAAAGTCCTCGCGCAGGCGCTCGCACAGGACCTCGAGGTCCTCGATGAGGAGGTTCGACTCGTCCTCGCTGTGGAACTTCGCGTCCTGCCACGCCTCGCTGATATAGTAGAGCTCCCGGAGGGTCGACGTCTTTCGGTCGGCCGCCATCTCGTTGATGAAGTCGACCAGGTAGAACGTCCGCAGGAGCATGAGCGCCCCGTCCAGCTTGCGCGCGCTGCGGGTCCCCATCGCCCGGCCGAGCTTCCAGACCCCCTCGCGCGTCTGGAACGAAAGGTTCTGCTTGGTGCGCAGCGGCAGCCGCATCCGGGGGATCTCCCCGCGGTCGAGCTGTTCGTAGATCGAGCGCGCGAGGTCGAGCGTCGGCGCGAGCGCGTCGGCCCGGATCTTCGGCGCGTCGTCGTCAGTCGTCTTCGCTGGCGGGCGCGCTCGCTTCGGCGGCATCGTAGTCCACCTCCTCTTCGCTCGTCGGACCCCCCGCGGCGACCTCCTGGGCGGCCGCCTCGGCCGCCTCCACGATCGTGCGCGGCAGCCGCACGTCCCAGTCGCCCGGCAGGGGGTCGGCCCCGAGCACGTGCGCCTCGTCGATCCCCGCGACGTACCAGTCGAAGTCGTTCCCCTCGACCTCGGTCTTCGGCGGGAACCGCGCCGCGAGCTCCGTCCGTGCGTTGGGCGCGAGTTTGGGGAGCGTCCACCAGGCGCGGCCCAGCTCGGCCTCGGTCCCCTCGGGGGGCGGTTCGAACGTCGCCGCGTGCAGGAGCTCGGGCGGCAGCTCCACGAACAGCTCGAGGACGCGGGGCCGCGGCGTGTAGTTGGTCACGACCACCGGCACGCGCACGCCCGTCGGCGCCGCCTCGACCGTCGTCTCCACGTTGACCACGTCCATGATCCGCGTGATCACGGGCGTCAGGTCCGGCACGGGCCGGTCGACCAGGTGGCTCGCCTTCTCGGCGAGCTTCGGGAGGATCCGCTGGATGATCTCGAACTTGTCGCTCGCGAAGTCGCGGCGGCTCATCCGCGACAGATGGGTCCTCAGGTGCCGCGCGGCGGACTGCAGCGCGAGGGTGATCTCCTTGTCGATCTCGGGGTCCTCCGCGACCGCCTCCTTCGCCTCGCTCGTGAACGGGACCTTGGTCGACGCGACGTGGACCAGGATCACCGCGGGGCCGATCGGGACGCCCGAGCCGCCCTTCTGGTCGAGCCCGTAGCGGCGCCAGTCCATCGAGGCGATGGCGTTCGTGATCGCGCAGGCGCCCTGCTGGAACAGGAGGGGGACGCGGTTCGCGAACCGCAGGATCTGCACGGGCTGGTCGGCGGGCAGCGCCCCGCCGTAGACCAGCCCGACCTCGACCATGAACGGGAACCCGCCGCGGACCTTCGGCGGTCGGCTCACGGGGGGCGCGAAGAACTCGGGCCGGAGCTCCCCGAGCACGTTGCGCAGCCCGCGCTTGATCAGGAGGGCGCCGATCGGGGAGAGACAGTCGGTCGACGGCGCGACGAGCGTCGCCGCGTGCAGCGCCCGCAAGAGCGCCTCCTGGGCCGCGGGTGCGAGCGACTTCGGGGCCTGCGCGCGCGGGAGGTCGCACTGCGCCAGCACCTCGCGCGAGGCGCGGGCGCTCACCCCCGCGAGGTCCTTCGCGAGGAACTCGGCGAGCGACGGGCGCTTCGAGAGCCGCAGCAGCGAGCCGAGCTCGCCCAGCTCGAGACCGTACGGGTGCGGCGGCGTCTCCTGGGCGAGCGGGGGGAGCTCGGTCGTCGCGCGCTCGAACGTGACGCGCGTGCCGTCCGGCTCGACGAGCGAGATCCGCATGTGCGGGTTGACGATGGCGGTGCCCCGGAGGTACTCGTACGGGGACTGCCGGCCCCGGACGTACCGGGCCTTCAGGACGAGCTCGATGCGCGTGCCGTGGGGGCGGTCCCAGAGCTCGACGTCGTCGGCGAGGATCTGCGGCTGGTTCTTCTGGGTATCGATGACGAGGTCGAGCACGTGGGCCGCCTCCTCCTCCTCGACCTTCGAGACGATGTGGGCCGGTCGGCCGGTCGTGAGGGTCGCGTACAGCACGGCGGCGGAGATCCCGATCCCCTGCTGTCCCCGCGCCTGCCGGTTCGAGTGGAAGCGGGACCCGTAGAGGAGCCGGGCGAAGACGTTCGGGATCTCGCGCCGGAGGATCCCCGGACCGTTGTCGGAGATCGCGACGCGGAGCCGGTCGTCGCCCTCCTTCGCGATCTCCACGGCGATCTCGGGGAGGATCCGCGCCTCGTCGACCGCGTCGCTTGCGTTGTCCACCCCCTCCTTGACGGTCGTGAGGAGCGCCCGCTGCGGGTTGTCGAACCCCAGGATCTGGCGGTTCCGCTCGAAGAACTCGGCGACCGAGATCTCGCGCTGCTTCGCCGCGAGCTGCTGGGCGATCGTCGGGGGTGGGGGCACCGGAGCGAACCGGAGCGGCGCTTCCTATAAGGGCCGCGTTCGAATCGAACGGTGCCGTCAGGCCCCGGGGGCGACCGGGGGGCGGGTCGCGACGTCCCTCAGGACGGGCCGGAACGGGCGCCAGCGGGCCGATGCGGCGAGGTCGAGGTCGATCCGCTCGAGCCGCTCGTCCTCGGCCGCGTGGGCGAGCGGGACCTCGGTCCCGGCCAGCCGCTCCCCGCGGGCGTCCCAGGCCCCCGTGCCGCCGCCGAAGACGATCCCGTCCTCGACGCCGACGCGGTTCACGAAGACGAGGGGCAGGCTGTTCTCGATCGCCCGCGCCGGGAGGACCCGCTCGAACAACGAACGGCTCGTGACGGGCGAGGAGGAGATGCCGACCAGGAGCTCGGCGTCGCCGAGGCCGAGCTCGCGGGAGACCTCGGGGAAGAACAGGTCGTAGCAGATCTCGAGGCCGACGCGGTGGCCCGCGGCCGGGAGGGGATGGCTCGTCTCGGTCGGGGTGAAGATCGCCCCCTCCTCGAACGGTCCGAACGTGGGCAGGTAGCGCTTCGTCTGCCGCGCGAAGCTGCCGTCGGGCCGGACGACCACGGCGGCGTTCTCGACCTCGCCGCGCCGCTCGGGGGAGGCGACCGCGGCGCCGACGACGAGCGTGGTGCCGCCGTCGCGGGCGATCCGGGCCATCTCGGTCGACGGCCCGTCCCCGTCCCGCAGCGCGAGGGTGTGGAACCGGTCCCCGATCCGGTAGCCGGTGAGGAACAGCTCGGGGAAGATCGCGAGGTCGCTGGGGGCGGCGCCGACCGCGTCCGCGATCCGGGCGACGTTGCGCTCCGGCTCCCCCGGCACGGGGGCGAGCTGGGCGAGGAGCAGTCGCATCAGTAGAAGTACCGGCGCACCGCGAGCAGGTAGACGAAGAGGACCACGAACAGGACGAACAGCACCGTGATCGAGCCGATGAAGAACAGGTAGGCGGTCGTCGCGAAGACGAGGACGATCGTCGTCCAGAGCGCCCACGTCTCCTGCCGCCAGAGCGAGGTCGCGATCGCGAGCAGCGTGAGGCCGACGACCGAGAGGACGAGGGCGCCGAAGATGTCGATCGACGGGAACACCTCGAAGACCGGGGGCACGACGTTCCCGACCAGGGTGTTGATCAGGAACAAAAGGCCGGCGAGCACCATCACGACCGCGACGAGCGCGATCAGCACCGCGACGACCGCGACGCCGATCGGGAGCCGCGGCCGCGCCGGCGCCGGGGCCCACCGCGGCGGCAGGTGCTCGATCTCGACCGGTCCCCCGGAGGAGACCGACGCGTTGGAGGAGCTCATCGGCCCGGCCCGTACGCCCTGCGAGCCTGCGAAGGGAAGAAGTAGCTTTCGCTCGAGCGGCGGGCTCAGAACCGGCGCTCGGCCGCGCCGCGGGCCATCCGCTCGAGCAGGGAGCGCCACGGCGACGGAGGGATCGGCTCGAGGGCGCGCACCGCGCGGTCGGCCCACTGCTCGGCCTCCGCGGCGACCGCGGCGGCCGCCCCGGTCTCGTCGGTCAGCTCCTTGAGGCGCAGGAGGTGCTTGCCCCGCTTGCGCCGCAGCTGGAACAGCCGCTCGAACTCGGCCATCCGGTGCGAGTCGAGCCGGGCGTACGCCTCGAGGGAGACCAGCGTCGGGTTCCCTTCGCGGAAGTCGGTGAACAGCGGCTTCCCGAGCAGGTCGGGGTCCCCGTAGACGTCGAGCAGGTCGTCCCGGATCTGGAAGGCGATCCCGAGGGCGCGCCCGTACGCCTCGAGGGCGTCGCGCCGGGTGGGGTCCCCGGCGGTGATCTCGGCGACCGAGGCGAGCGCGGCCGCGATGATCGCCGCGGTCTTCCGCTCGATGATGCGGAAGTAGTGCTCCCGGCCCGACGAGAGGTCGAACCGGGACGCCTCCTGGAGGACCTCGCCCTCCACCAGGTCGGCGCACGACTCCCCGCAGCGCAGGATGATCCCCTTCGGGTACTCCGCCGCGAGCTCGAACGCCCGGACGAACAGGTAGTCGCCGCCGACGATCGCGAGCGGGACGCCGAAGGCGCGGGGCATCGACGGGCGGCCCCGCCGGGTCTCCGCGTGGTCGATGACGTCGTCGTGCACGAGCGTCGCGGTGTGGATCAGCTGGAAGGCGGCGGCGAGCGACTGGATGGCCCGGGTGTCCTCCGCGCCGAGGGCGCGGTCGGCGACCGACATCAGGAGCGGCCGGACCCGCTTGCCGCCCATCGAGCAGGCGTACCGGGCGGCCTCGGTGAGGTGCGCGTAGGTCGAGCCCAGCACCTGGTGGATCCGCCAGTCGATGTCCGAGATGTCCCGAACGAGGACGGGCAGCAGCTCCGCGAGCTCGCTCGCCGCCTCCCCGCCGAGGGTCTGCGTGACGAGCGACTCGAGCGACGGCTCCATGGGGTCGCCGAGCGGGGCCGGGCTGGTCACGAACCCCTCCCGAGCCGCGACGGCCAGCGCAGCCGCATCATCGCGTCGAGACCGGACGTACCGATATAGCGCATGCCCAGCGCCAGGACCGGGTCGAAGCCGGCGAACCGCTCGCCGAACCGCTGCAGCCGGGCCGCCCGGTCGAGCGGCGCGAACAGGGCGGTCCGCCACGCCCGGTCGTACGCGGCGAGCGGGCGGCCGTCCCGCACGTGGTCGGCCGCGGCGCTCCCGGCGAGCCAGCCGCTTAGCATCGCGGTCGGGATGCCGCCGCCGTTGGTCGCCATGACGAGGTTCGCCGCGTCCCCCGTCAAAAGGGCGCGGCCCCGCACGAGGCTCGGGGGCGGGGGGCCGACCGGGACCCACCAGCGGGTCCGCTCCCGGACCCCGGCGAGCCGCTCGTCCGCCACGAACCGCTCGAGCAGCGTATCGAGGGTCCGCCCCCGCGGCAGCCGCGCGACCCCGAGCCCCACGTTCGCGTCGTGCGCCCGCGGGAACCGCCAGGCGTAGCCGCCCGGCGCGGCGTGCCCGAAGAAGAGATCGATCTGGTCGTCGAGCGGCCCCTCGACGGTCGCCGTGATCATCCGGAACAGCGTGCGCGGGGGCACGATCCCGATCGCCCGGCCGACGGTCGAGAGCGGTCCGTCGGCGCCGACGATCACCTTCGCCTCGACCGCGGTCCCGTCGGCGAGGTCGACCCCGTCGTCCCGCACCCGTACGACCCCGGCCGGGAACCGCACCTCCGCGCCCGCCCCCTCGGCGCGGGCGGCGAGCGCCTTGTCGAACGCCCGGCGGGAGACCGTGCAGCCGGCGAGCGGGAAGCGGAACGCGTGCCCGTACGGCGAGACGCACCGCATCCAGTGGGTCTCGCGGAGCACGGCGTTGGGGGGCACGGAGAACGCCCGGTCGATGAGCGCGGGCGCGTCGAACAGGTCCGCGAGCTCGTGGGGCGCCGGCAGGAACTCGCCGCACTGCACCGGGTTGCCGAGCTCGGGGCGGTGGTCGACGAGGAGCGTCGTGGCGCCGCCCTCGGCGCTCGCCCGGGCCGCGAGGGAGCCCGCGGGTCCCGCGCCGACCACCACGACGTCGACGCGCTCCACGGCCCTACACTCCGCTGCTGACGAAGTGCTGGGCCGCCGCCTGGATCGCGCCGAGCACCGGCTGCGGGTAGACGCCGACCGCGACGATGACGGCGGCCGCGATCGCGATCGCGGCGGCGCGGCCCCAGCCGATCCCGCCCAGGGCGAGCCCGGGGTACGTCGGGACCGGCGCGGCGGCGGCGGGGTCGGGCGCATCGAAGAACATCACCTTCAGCACCCGGGCGTAGTAGAACACCGACAGCGCGCTGTTGAGCAGGCCCGCGACGGCGAGCCAGACGAAGTAGCCCTGCGCCTCGACCGCCGCGCTGAACAGGACGAACTTCGACCAGAAGCCGATGGTGAGCGGCACGCCGGCGAGGGATAGCAGCATGAGCGCGAAGGCGACGCCGAGGTACGGGCGCTTCGCCCCGAGCCCCCGCCAGTCGGCGATCAGCGGGCCGACGCCGAGCCCGGCGACCGCGCCGACGACGAGGAAGGCGCCGCCCTTCATCAGCACGTGGGCGAAGATCTGGAGCGTCGCCCCGGCGAGGGCCGGCGCGGTGCCGACCGTGATGCCGATCAGCATGTAGCCGGCCTGGCTGATCGAGGAGTAGGCGAGCATCCGCTTCATCTCCTTCTGCAGCAGCGCGAGCACGTTCCCCACGGTCATCGTGAGGACCGCGAGGGTCGCGAGCGCGATCTGCAGCACCGGTCCCACGTTGAACGGGCCGCCGCCGAACGGCAGCGTCGCGCCGCCGACGGCCCGGACCGCGAGGATCGGCCCCAGGAAGACGAGGAAGAAGGCGAACAGGCCGATCTTCTTCGACCCGCCGGCGAGGAACGCCGAGACGTCGTTCGGGGCGCCGTCGTACACGTCGACGGCCCAGGCGTGGAACGGGACGACCGTCGCCTTGAACGCGAGGCCGGCGATCAGGAAGCCGTAGCCGAGCAGGACGAGCGTCGGGACGCCGGCCGACCCGAGCCCCGCGATCGCCGCGAGGTTCGTCGTCCCGTACGCCCCGTACAGCAGCGACGCGCCGAAGAACGAGAGCGTCGTCGAGAGCGCGCCGATGATGTAGAACTTCATCGCCGCCTCGAGGCTCCGGGCGTCGGACCGGGTGTACGCGACGAGCAGGTACGTCGCGATCGAGGTGATCTCGATCGCGAGCAGGAGGAAGATGAGGTCGTTCGCGACGGCGACGAGCAGCATCCCGAGCGTGGCGAGCGTGAGCAGCCCGTAGAAGATCGGGGCGCCCCGCTCGCCGCTCGGTCGGCTCATGGAGGCGAGCGCGACCAGGAACGCCGCCGTGAGGAAGATCAGCTGGAAGACGAGCCCGAGCGAGGTGAACGCGTAGAGCTGGGTCGTCGGGACGACGTCGATCTGGGCCGCCGGGATCGTGGCGAGGCCGGCGAGCGGGGCGAAGCCCAGGTCGGCGAGCACGAAGACGAACGCGATCGCGATGCCGACGACCCCGATGCCGCCCGAGATCTCGATCCGGCGGACCCCGACCACGTCGAGCAGGAAGACGAGCAGCGTCGCCGCGAGCAGGACGATCTCGGGGACGAACGGGCCGACGAACGAGCCGAAGATCACGCGCTCACGTCCCGGGGAACCCCTTGATCGGCGAGGCGAGGATCACGTTCACGAGCAGGCTCGGAAGGATGCCGAACAGCACGGTGAAGACGACGAGGATCCCCATGCCCGCCCCCTCGTACCACGGCACGTCGTGCGTCGACGGGAGGATCCCTCTCGGCGGCCCGAAGAACATCCGCTGGAGCATCCACAGGTAGAACGCGGCGGTGACGACGAGGATCCCCAACGGCAGGAACACCCAGTAGCCGAGGCCGTCCCAGGTAGCGAGCAGGGCCGTGAACTCGGCCGGGAACCCGATGAGCGCCGGGAGGCCGAGGGAGGCGAGCGAGCCGACCATAGCGAACGTGGCGAGGGCCGGGGTCGTCGGGGTCGCCCCGCCGATCGAGGCGATGTCCCGGGTGCCGAACGAGTGGTGGGCGCTCCCCGAGACCATGAAGAGCAGCGCGCTCACGATGCCGTGCGCGAACATGAGGAGGACCGCGGCGAGCAGCCCCAGCGACGAGCCGAGGGCGATCGCGAGCAGGACGATCCCCATGTGGTTGATCGACGAGAACGCGACCATGCGCTTCAGGTCCCGTTGCGCGAGGGAGACGATGGAGCCCCACGCGATCGAGAGGAACGCGACGACGAACAGGATCGGCTGGTCAACGTGGAAGCCGGCCGGGAGCACGAGGACGGCCCAGCGGATCAGCCCGTAGCCGCCGAGCTTCAGCAGTAGGCCGGCGAGGAGCACCGAACCGCCGGTGGGCGCCTCCACGTGGGCGTCGGGCAGCCACGTGTGGAACGGGACGATCGGGAACTTCACCCCGAAGCCGAAGAACAGGGCGAGGAACAGGAACGCCTGGACGGTCGTCGCGAGCCCGTGCCCGGCCGCGTAGACCGCCGAGTAGTCGAACGAGGTCGCTCCCGAGTAGAAGACGAGGGCCAGCAGGCCCACCAGCATGACGATCGACGCGACGTGGGTGTAGACGAAGAACTTCAGCGCCGCGTACCGACGGTTCGGCCCGCCCCAGTACCCGATGATGAAGAACATCGGGATGAGGACCGCTTCCCAGAACAGGAAGAACAGGAGGATGTCGAGCGCGACGAAGACGCCGAAGCAGCCGAGGCACGTCAGGATCACGAGCCCGAAGTACGCCGCCGGCCGCTTCGTCTCGTGCCAGGAGTAGATCACCGTCGCGATCTGGAGGATCGCGGTGAGCAGGATCAGGACGAGGGAGATCCCGTCGACGCCGACGGTGTAGTTGACGTTGAACCACGACAGGTGCACCCAGGCGTACGACTCGGACTCGGCGAACCCCGGGACGAGGGCGCTCGAGTAGCCGGGCCAGCCCGGGAAGGCGAGGAACAGGAGCCCGACCTCGATCGCGAAGAGGGCGGAGACGCCGAGCGCCACCCAGCGGGCCCGCGCTCCGGCGAGGAACGTCGCGACCGTCCCGGCGAGGAGGGTGGCGAGGATGATCGAGATCAGCGGCAGCATCTACCCGCCTCCGAACCGGGCGAGCAGGAGCGGCGCGATGACGAGCAGGATCGCGAAGACCACGAGGAGGCCCGCGACGACGTAGGCCGCGTAGTCGGAGACCAGGCCGGACTGCATCCGACGCAGCCGGTCGGACATCGCGCCGAAGATCCGCTCGAAGCCGCGAACGGTCCCGTCGATGACGTAGCGGTCGAAGAAGTCGGCCGCCCGGGAGATCGTGTAGACGCCCTTCGCCCCGACCCAGTCGTAGCCGTCCTTCATGTAGTAGCGGTTGAGGAGGAGCCGGCGCCACGGCTGGGCGAAGCTCGACTCCGCGAGCACGAACACCCGGCCGTTCCCCCACAGGCGCCAGGCGAGCAGGATCCCGGCGGCGGCGAGGAGGACGCTCACCGACGAGAGGACGAGGTCGGGGACGGGGTACATCGGCGGGATCCCCGTGGCGCCGCTGCCGTTCAGGAGCAGTCCCTGGAAGCCGGGCAGGAAGACGAACAGTCCGGCGACGATCGCGAACGCGGAGAGGACGAGGAGCGGCACCGTCATCACCCACGGACCCTCGTGGGCGGCGGGGAGCGTCGGATCGCGCGGGCGGTCGCCCGAGAACGCGAGGAACCAGGCGCGGAAGATGTAGTACGCGGTGAGGAACACCGCGGCGAGCGCGAGGACGAAGAACGGCCAGTAGAGCGGGTGGCTCCCGAGCTGCGAGTAGACGGACGAGAGGATGTCGTCCTTGCTCCAGAAGCCGGCGAACGGCGGGATCCCGGCGAGCGCGAGCCCCCCGATCGCGAACGCCGCCGCCGTGATCTTCATCGGCTTCTTGAGCCCGCCCATCTTGAACAGGTCCTGCGTGCCGATCGCGTGGATGACGGAGCCGGCGGCGAGGAACAGGAGCGCCTTGAAGAACGCGTGCGTGAACAGATGGTACAGTCCGACCATCGCGAAGCCGGCGCCGACGGCGAGCACCATGTAGCCGAGCTGGCTGATGGTCGAGTACGCGATCACCCGCTTGATGTCCGGGTGGACCACGGCCATCGTCGCGGCGAAGAACGTGGTGAATCCGCCGACGGCGACGATGGCGAGCTGGTCCGTCGCCGTGAACCCGATGAACAGGCTCGTGACCGCGAGGAGGTAGACCCCCGCGGCGACCATCGTCGCCGCGTGGATGAGCGCGGAGACGGTCGTCGGGCCCTCCATGGCGTCCGGCAGCCAGACGTGGAGCGGGAACTGGGCGCTCTTCCCCGCCGCGCCGCCGAGGATCATGATCCCGGCGACGGTGAGGAGCATCGGGCTCCCGCCGGTCGCGCCGGTGAGGAACGGCTGCGCGCCCTGGACGAAGACGAAGCCGTTCGCGGCCCAGCCGCCCGAGCCGGCCGGTCCGGCGGTCGCGTAGACGGAGAAGTAGATGAACATCCCGAGGAGGAACATGATGTCGCCGATCCGCGTGACGAGGAACGCCTCCTTCGCCGCGCTCGCGGCGCTCGGCTTCTCGTAGTAGAACCCGATGAGGAAGTACGAGCAGACCCCGACGAGCTCCCAGAACAAGAAGAACTGGAGCAGGTTGTTCGCGAGGACGAGGCCGGACATCGCCGCCAGGAACAGCGACAGCTCGGCGTAGTAGCGGGGCAGCCCGTGGTCGTGGTGCATGTACCCGATCGAGTACAGCATGACGAGGAACCCGACGACCGTCACGACGACGAGCACGAGGCTCGAGATCGGGTCGACGAGCGTCCCCATCACGAGCGAGAAGCCGTTCGGGAACGTCCCCGGGGCGCCCGCGAGGTGGAACCAGGTGATCTGGGTGTTCGTGTAGTTCCCGGGGCTCATCGCCTCGCCGAACGCGATCAGCACCCCGAGGACCATCGCCGCCCCCGAGAGGGCGACCGCGAGCCAGCCGCCGTACTCGAGCGACTTCAGCCGGTTCCCGGCGAGCCCGACGACGACGAACGACGCGACGAACAGGAGCGGGACGAGGAACGCCCAGGGGAACAGACCGCTCAGCGAGACCGTGTTCGTCCCCTCCTACAGTTTGAGCTCGTTCGCCTGGGCCACGTTGATCGATCCCTTGAGGCGGTTCAGGGCGAGGACGATCGCGAGCCCGACCGCGATTTCGGTCGCGGCGAATCCGATGAGCACGACGGCGATCGCCTGGCCCGTGAGCCCCGTGCTCGCCCCCGCGAACGCCCCGAAGTACACGAAGTTGAGGATCGCCGCGTTCATCCCGATCTCGATCGAGATCAGCAGCAGGATGAAGTTCCGCCGCGTGAGGATCCCGAACAGCGAGATCCCGAGCAGCCCCGCGGAGAGGACCAGGAAGCCCGCGAGGACGAGCGTCGTCACTCGCGGCCCTCCCGGACGAGGTAGATCGCCCCCGAGACGGAGGCGAGCATGATCAGCCCGAGGAGGAGGAGCCAGGGGCCGTTCGTCTGGAAGAGGTTCGTGGAGAGGTAGCTCGGGTCGTAGTACCGGATCGGCTGCTCCGACGTCCCGAACTCGGAGACGGCGGAGACGAGGAAGATGAACGTCACGAGCGCGAGCGCCATCGGCGTGGCGCCGATCCCCGTCGCGGCCTCCCGGGCGAAGATCCGCTTGCGGGTCACCATGATCCCGAACAGGAGGAGCACGGTCACGGCGCCGGCGTAGACGCCGAGCTGCAGTACCCCGAGGAACGGCGCGTCGAGCAGGAAGTAGATCGCCGAGAGGTCGACGAAGAAGATCGCGATCCACAGGATCGTGTGGACGAGCTCCCGGACCAAGAGCGCGGCCGCTGCCGTGACGAGGGCGATGAGCGCGAGGAAGAGGAACGCGATCTCCTCGAGGCTCACCGGTGCGTCCCCCAGAAGAGGCACTCCTTCGGACAGACGCTGATGCACGTGCCGCAGCGCACGCAGTCCGAGTCGTTCACGACCGGCTCCTTCCAGATCCGCTTCGGAGCCTTCTCCCCGGGCTTCGGCTCGGTCTTCGGGATGTCGAGCATCGTGATGCACTGCGTCGGGCAGTCCCGGGCGCACGCGTTGCATCCGATGCAGAGCGGCGGGTCGAGCAGGATCGCGTCCTCGTTCGCCGGCCGCGCGAGCCGGATCGGGTTCATCGGGAGCTTATGCTGGAAGATCTCGAGGAGCTTCTCGGGCGAGTAGATCATGTCGGCCCGCTTGGTCGCCGACAGCTCGTAGCGGGTCGTCATCGTGAGGCAGCCCTCGGGGCAGGCATCCGAGCAGAACCCGCAGTAGCTGCACTTCCCGTAGTCGATCTGCGGGCACTTCTTCGGGTGCTTCGGGTCCCCGCCCGGGACCGTCACCATGTCGATGCAGAGGTCGGGGCAGGAGAAGGCGCAGAGATTGCAGCTGATGCACGTCGCGATGTTGAGGGCGTGCACCCCCCGGTAGTTGTCCCAGACCTGCCCGACGCCGAGCGGCTTTCCCGAGGCGACCTTCACCTGGTCCCGGAACGTCGGGTCTTCGAGCCGCTCGTACGGGTAGACGATCGTCGACGGTCGCCGCAGGCTCTTCGCGAACTGCTTCGCCGCCGTCGCCATCGGGCGGGCGACCCAGAGGATCGGGTTCTCGTCCGGCTTCTCGGTCGCGTTCACGTCGCCGGCCATCTCGAACCTACACCCCTCCCACCGACGGGACGCAGCCGAAGACGGGCAGGCACTTCACCGTGACGAGCACCGCGGCGAGGAAGACGGCGGCGAGGCTGAGGGGGATCATCCGGTTCCAGCCGACCCGCAGGAGCTGGTCGGTCCGCACGCGCGGCAGCGCCGCCCGGATCCAGACGAACAGCCCGAAGACGAGGTAGGTCTTCACCATGAACCAGAAGATCCCGGCCAGCGGGAACGAGGTGAGCGATCCCGGCACCCAGCTCGGCATCGTCCACCCGCCGAGGAACAGCAGCACCACGAGGATGCTGCCGACGAGCGCCCGCAGGTAGTCCGCGAGCATGAAGAACGCGAACAGCATCCCGCCGTACTCCGTGTTCCACCCCTCCACGAGCTCCGCCTCGGCCTCGGGCAGGTCGAACGGGATCCGCTCCATCTCCGCGAGCATGCCGGCGACGAAGACGATGAGGGCGACGAACAGCGGGCCCCAGAACCAGTAGTTCTGCTGCTCGTAGACGATCGTCGTGAGGTCGAAGCTCCCCGACACGATCACGACGGCGACGACCGCGAGGAGGATCGGCACCTCGTAGGCGATCATCTGGGCGGCCGAGCGCATCCCGCCCATGAGCGAGTACTTGTTGTTGCTCGACCACGCGCTCACGAAGATGAACAGCGGCGCGAACGAGAAGATCGCGAGCGCGAGGAGCAGGGTCAGCGGGAGCGCGCCCGAGTTCCAGCCCGAGGAGATCGGCAGGATCCCGAAGATGATGAGGGACGTCACCATGTACGCCATCGGGCCCGTGTAGAACCCGAGGGCGTCGGCCTCTTCGGGCTGGAAGGTGTTCTTGCGGAACAGCTTCAGCCCGTCCGCGAAGTTCTGGAGCAGCCCGGCGTAGCCGACGTGCATGGCCCCCCGGCGGTCCATGAACCGTCCGAGCAGCTTGCGTTCCCACCAGATCAGCACGATCGTGTTGATCATGCTCGCCGCGAGCAGGATGGCGCCGAAGATCAGCGCCGCGAGCCCGAGGATCGTATCGGGGTTCGTGAGCCAGCCCGAGACCGGCGCCGGGAGCACCGAACCGATGCCGTCGAGCAGCACGCTCGAGAGCGCGAACGAGACCGAGAACAGGGTGACCTGCGACACGCGGACCCTCTCCTACCGGTCGACCTCGCCGACGCAGACGTCGACGCTGCCCATGATCGGCGGGATGTCGGCGACGTGGTACCCGACCAGGTACTGGCGGGCCGCGCTGAGGTTCGCGAACACGGGGGAGCGGAACTTGACGCGGTACGGGTGCTCGCCGCCCTCGTTGACGACGTAGGCGAGCGCCTCTCCGTGCGGCTCCTCGATCGCCGAGAACCCGACCCCCTTCGGGTAGTGGCGCTTCAGGAGGTAGCCCTCGTTGCCGATCGGGGCGTACGGCGCCCCCAGCCACCGCGGGAGCTGCGCCGCGATGACGGGGCCGGGGTGGCGATCGAGCCAGTCGAGCACCTGGCGGAGGATGCGGACCGACTGGCGCATCTCCTCCATCCGGACCAGGTAGCGCGCGGTCACGTCGGCGCCGTCCGCGACCGCGATGTCGAACTCGAGCCGATCGTAGGCCGAGTACGGCCGGTCCTTGCGGAGATCGCGCTTGACGCCCGCCGAGCGGATCATCGGGCCGGTGACGCCGTGCGTGACGCAGTCCGCGGCCTTCAGGACCCCCAGATGGTCGCACCGCTTGCGGAAGATCGTCGAGCCGAGGCACAGCTGGTCGTACTCGACGAAGCGGGCCATCAACCAGTCGAGGACGCCCCGGGCGCGGTCGGAGAACCCGGGCGGGAGGTCGTTGCGGACCCCGCCGACCCGCATGTACTCGTACGTCATCCGGGCGCCGGTATAGCTCTGGAACAGGTCGAGGACGAGGTCGCGGTCCCGCATCCCGTAGAGGAACGGGCTCATCAGGCCGAGGTCCTGGACGAACGCGGCGTACCACATGAGGTGGGATCCGATCCGCTGGAACTCGTCGCACAGGACCCGGAGGTACTCCGCCCGCTCCGGCGGCTCGATGTGGAGCGCCTCCTCCGCGCCGAGGATGTAGAGGTGCTCCCAGGAGAAGCCGGCGACGTAGCAGCACCGGTCCATCAGCGTCACGACCTCGTTGTAGTGGCGGTCCTCGCTGATCTTCTCGATCCCCCGGTGGAGGTACCCCATCTCGGGGTCGCAGTCGAGGATCGTCTCCCCGTCGATGCGGACGCGGAGGTTCCACAGGCCGTGCGTCATGGGGTGCTGGGGCCCCATGTTGATCCACATCTCAGACACGGCGCGACTTCACCTCCAGCTCCTCGGGTTCGTGGAGCTTGAACGAGCGCAGCAGCGGGTGGAAGGCGTAGCCGTCCGGCATCAGGAGGTGGCGCAGGTCGGGGTGGTGCTCGAACGTGATGTCGACGAGCTCCCACGCCTCGCGCTCGTGCCAGTTGGCGCTGGGCCAGATCGCGCACGCGGTCTCGATCCGCGGGTCGTCGGCGGGCAGGTCGGCGGAGAGCAGCACGTAGCGGCGGGCCGCATCGGACCAGAGGATGTAGACGACCTCGCGGTGGTCGACCCAGTCGATCCCGGCGACGGTCGAGCAGTGCCCGAAGGTGAGATCGTCGCGCATCGCGCGGAACAGGTCGAGCGCGCCCTCGCGACGGAACCGGACGCGGCCGAGCGTCTCCGGGAACGGTTCGACGCCGAGCAGCCGGTCGCCGAGCCGCGGCGCGAGGTAGGCCGCGAGCTCCTCGGGGGTCTGGGGCTGCGACGTCATCGACCCGGGCGGACCGTCCGCCTACTCCTTGCGCTCCCGGATGAGCTCCTCGAGCTTCAGGATCCCTTCCAGCATCGCCTCGGGGCGCGGCGGGCATCCCGCGATGTACACGTCGACCGGGACCAGCTTGTCGACGCCGGGGACGACCGAGTAGGCGGTCCGGAACGGGCCGCCGCCCGTCGCGCAGTTGCCCATCGCGATCACCCACTTCGGCTCGGGCATCTGCTCGTAGAGCGTGATCAGCTTGTGCGCGACCTTCCACGTGACCGTCCCGTTGACGATCATGAGGTCGCACTGGCGCGGCGACGACCGGGGCACGACCCCGAACCGCTCGGCGTCCCACCTCGCGCCGAACGCCGCGGCGAACTCGATCGCGCAGCAGGCGAGCCCCCAGTGGAGCGGGAACAACGAGTTGCGACCGGCCCAGTTGAACACCGGACGGATCACCCTCGACTGCCCCTGCTCGGCGATCAGCGCGCCGAGCGCCTCCTTCGCCGCCGGAATGAACTCCTTGGCCCGGAGCGCTTCGATCTCCACGAACGGGACGGCCGGCGCCTCCGCCATCGGAAGGTCGGCCCCCATCGGGAGCCCGAGGGTCGCGGGGGCCGGCTTGGCGGCGCCCGCCGGGACCGGTGCCGCGCTCATACCACCCACTTCCGCTCGCCGCTCAGCGCGTAGTAGATACCGGTGATCGCGAGCGCCGTGAACCCGACGGCGATGAAGACCGGGTACCAGCTCGAGTTCGATCCGCGGAACGTGAGACCCCACAGCGCGAGGATGAAGCCGAGGACATCGACGGCGACGAAGACGATCGCGAAGGTGTAGTGCTGGGTCGGGAAGTCGATCTGGGCCTCGCCCTCGGCCTCCTCGCCGCACTCGTAGGTCGTGCGCTGGAGGTACGACTTGCGTCGGCGCGCCCCGAGCGTGCGGTTCGCGACGATCGAGCCCACGCCGAACGCCCCGGCGATCACGACGAACACCAGGAACGTCGTCACGCCCGCGTCCACCGAATCCACCTCACGCCCGGCAAGTGGCGTCCAAAGGACCCCCTGTCGCTATTTAACCCCGCCCCGACCGACCTCGAGCCCGGGTCGATTTGTCGCCGGGCGCATCGCGCGCGCGACGTGCTCCGCCGCCGTTCCGACCGAGCGTCCCGAGCCGTTATGCGAACGGACTCCTCGGGGCGGCCGATGGTCGCGGACGGGTTCCGCTCCCCGCTCGCCCTCTCGGGTCGCTACATCGAGCTCGTGCCGCTGTCGCTCGATCACGCGGCCGAGCTGGCGCGGGCGGCCGCGGACCCCGAGGTCGGCCGGTTCCTGCGCGATCCCCCGGGTCCGACCGAAGCGATCACCGCGGCTCTCATCCGGCTCGTCCTCGCGGACCAGGCGAACGGGACCGACCTCGCCTTCGCCACCCGGCTCCGACCGGCAGGTCCGGCGATCGGCATGACCCGGTACCTGCGGATCGACCGGCCGAACCACGCGGTCGAGATCGGCGGCACCTGGATCGACCCCCGGTACTGGCGGACCCCGGTGAACACCGAGTCGAAGCTCCTGCTGCTCCGCCACGCCTTCGACGACGAGCGCGTCCATCGGGTCCAGATCCAGACCGACCTTCGGAACGAGCGTTCCCAGCGCGCGATCGAACGGCTCGGCGCGGTGCGCGAGGCCGTCCTCCGCGAGGACGTACGGCTCAGGACGGGTTACGTGCGCTCGTCGGTGATCTACAGCATCCTCGAGTCCGAGTGGCCCGCGGTCCGCCGCCGGCTCGAGGAGGCGCTGGCGCGGCCCTCGAACCTTCCGCCGCCGGCCCCCGGGGCCGATCGCACCACGGCCCCCGCGGGGCGACCGTGACGGGGCTCGCGTTCCGCCCGCCCGTCCTCCTCGCCGGGTCGCACGTGCGGCTCCTCCCGCTCGCCCGGGAGCAGATCCCCGAGCTCGCCGAGGCCGGCGCCGACGACGAGATCTGGCGGTACCTGCGCATCGGCCCGGGACGGGACGTCGCCGAGATGACGGCGCTCGTCGACCAGATGCTCGACGACCAGCGCGCCGGCTCGGTCCTCCCGTTCGCCGTGGAGCGGCGATCGACCGGACGGCTGGTCGGCATGCTCCGGTTCTTCCACATCGACCGGGCGAACGCGCAGGTCGAGGTCGGCACGTGGCTCCACCCGTCGGTCTGGCGGACGGCCGTCAACACGGAGGCGAAGCTGCTCGCGCTCGCGTACGCGTTCGAGGGCGAGGGCATCCACCGCGCGATGCTGAAGACCGACCTTCACAACGCGCGGTCGGCGGCCGCCATCGCGCGGATCGGCGGAGTCCGCGAGGGGACGATCCGCGAGCACATCCGGCGCCCCGACGGCCAGTACTCCTCCTCGATCGTCTTCAGCCTCCTCGCGCCGGAGTGGCCCGCGGCCCGCGATCGGCTCCGCGCGCGGCTCGATCGCGGCGCGTCCCCCGCCTGAGGCGGAACCCTTTATCGGGCGGCCGGGTCGTCCGCAGCCCCGATGGCCCCTCGGCCCGCCGCCGGTCCGCCCTCCTCGGGGCATCACCGGGGCTCCCGAGGGGCCCCGATGCTGATCCTGGCCGCGCTGGCCGTCGCCGTGGGGGTCGGTGCCGCGCCGGCACTGGCCGCCGGGGGCTCCGCGTCGGGCGGCGCGGCCCCGTCGGGATCGTCGCCCTACCCGACGTGCTACACCACGCTCGTGAACGGAACCCCGACGTGCCTCGGGGCACACGTGGTCTACGATCCGGTCGACGGGTACCTCGTCGACTACATGCTGTGCCTCGGGGGGCCGACGCTGTTCGAGTCGTGCACCTGGACGTACGCCAACGGGAGCTGGACCAACATCACGGCGACCGACGGTCCGAATCCTCCCGGGTTCCTCGATCCGGGGTTCGTCTGGGACGCGGCGGACGGCTACGCCCTGCTCTTCGGGGAGCTCAGCTACCCGTTGGGCCATCGGGGCCTCGACGCGTGGTCGTTCCGCGGCGGGGTGTGGACCAACCTCACGGTGCCCACGCCCGAGAGCGCGATCTGGTTCGCCACCGAGGCGGCGTACGACTCGACGCTGGGCGAGGTCGTCGCGCTGTGGGCGCCGGGGCCGTACTACCTCGGCACCGCGGGGGTGACGAGCTGGGCGTACCGGGCCGGTCGGTGGACGAACCTCACCGGGCTCGCCGCGCCCCCGAAGCTCGGGCAGTCGCTGCTGATCGACGATCCCGCCGTGGCGGGCCTGCTGGCGTACGGGGGGTTCGGGGTCAGCGGCGCGTGGCAGCCCGCCACCTGGGAGTTCGCGAACGGCACCTGGACGAACCTCACGTCCGCCGCGACCCCCCCGGCCGACGTGGTGGGTTCCGCGCTGGCGTACGACCCGTTCACGGGGCAGGTGATGCTCGTCGGGGGCCAGATCGAGTCGTGCGCCTCCGGGGTCTGTCCGGTCCTCGCCTTCATGTGGCTCTTCGGCGGCGACGCCTGGGTGAACGTCACCGGATCGGTCGCGGGTCCGTTGCCGATCGAGGCCGACGGGATCCTGGTCGCGAACCCGCCGGGCGGGCAGATGATCGAAGGGTTCGGGACCGCGAGCGTGGGCGGGACGGCGCTCGCCAACGTCGACACCCCCCAGTCGCACCTCTACCGGTACGCGAACGGGGCCTGGTCGTCGGTGGCGGCGAGCGCTGCCGCGGGACCGGCCCCCCCGACCGTGCTCTGGATCGCCGTCGGCGCCGGGGTGGCGGTCGCCGCCGTCGCCGCGTGGGCCGGTCTGCGGCGCCGCTAGCCCCGCGGGAACGCGGGCGCTCGCTTCTCCCGGAACGCGCGGATCCCCTCGGGCAGCTCGACGCCCTGCGCCGCCTCGACCGCCGCCCGCCGCTCGAGCATCATCTGGCTCTCGAGGCTCCCGCCGAACGCCGAGACGAGGAGGCGCTTCGTCCGCCCGTAGGCGAACGTCGGGCCCGCGGCGAGCTCCTCGGCCCGCGCCCAGGCGCGCCGCTCCAGATCGGCGGGGGCCACGACCTCATGGACGAGGCCCAGCTCGCGGGCGCGGGCCGCCGGGACGCGCGCCGACGTGAACAGTAGCTCCTGGGCGAGCCCGAGGCCGAGGAAGTGCGGCAGGAAGTACGTGAGCCCGCCGTCCGGGACCGCGCCCAGCGACGGGAACGCCGGGACGAGCACCGCCGCCTCGGAGGCGATGCGCCAGTCCGCGGCGAGCGCGAGCGAGAGTCCGCCCCCGGCCGCGACGCCGGGGAGCGACGCGACGACCGGCTTCGGCATGCCGACGATCTCGCGGATCGCGAGCTCCTGGCCGGCGGTGAGGTCGTGGAACAGCATCGCGAGCTCGCCCCGGGCCCGGTGCTCGTCCATCGTCGCGACATCCCCGCCGGCCGAGAAGGCACGGCCCTCGCCCGTCAGGATCACCGCGCGGACCGCGCGGTCGAGCGCGGCTGCTTCGAGGGCGCGCTTGAGCGCGGCGAACGTCGGGAGGTCGAGCGCGTTGAGCCGATCGGGCCGGTTCAGTCGGATCTCGAGGACGGCCTCGCGGCGGGTGGTGCGCACGGTGTCGGTCATGGACGGGGGCGCGACCGCGGCCGCTCGGATATAGCTGCGCGCCGGGCGCGGCCGCTACGGGTTCCCTTCGGCGGGGGGTTTGCGTCGGGCCGCCGGGACGGTCGGGTCCCCTGACGTCGACGGCGGCGGGGACGGCGGCGGCGGCAGCCCGTGGGAGGGGGACGGCGGCGTCGCCGGCGTCACGTGGCGGCCGGCGCCCGGCGGCGCCGGGGCGATCTCCTCGGCGTCGGGGAGGTCGGGCTCGGCGGCGCCCTTCGGGGCGCGGTACGGGGTCAGCATCGAGGTCGACTCGTCGGACTCCGCCTTGATCTCGTCCTCGATCGACTTGATCTCGGTCATCAGCTCGTCCTGCTTCGGGATCGGACCCAGGATGCTGTCCATCGATCCGATCCGCTGCTCGAGGTCGTCCAGCGAGGAGAGCGGCCGGTCGGGCACCTGCCGGCTCGTCCCGAGGTAGTCGGAGGCGCCCTCCATGAGGCGCGAGAACTCGAACGGGAAGAGGATCTTGGTCGCCTGGCCGTTCCCCACGCTGGTGAGCGTGTCGAGCGAGAGGACGGTGAGCGCCTTCGCGTCGAGCGTGCCGGCCCCGAGGGCGAGGATCCTGAGGCGCTGGGACTCGCCCTGCGCCTGGAGGATCGTCGCGACCCGGGCCCCCTCGGCCTCGAGGATCTGGGACTGCCGGACCCCTTCGGCCTGCAGGATGCGCGAGCGCTTCTGGCCCTCGGAGACGAGGATCGCGCTCCGCTTCTCCCCGTCGGCCCGCAGGACCGCGGCGCGCCGCTGGCGTTCGGCCGACGTCTGCTCCTCCATCGCGGCCTTGACCGGCCCGACGGGGTCGACCTCCTTGATCTCGACCGCATCGACCCGGACGCCCCACTTGTCGGTCGCCTCGTCGAGGATGTCGCGGAGGCGGGTGTTGATCCGCTCGCGGTTGTACAGCACCTCGTCGAGCTCCATGTCGCCGATGATCGACCGGAGCGTCGTCTGGGCGAGCGCGACCGTCGCGACGTGGTAGTCCTGGACCTGGAAGATCGCCTTCGGGGCGTCGACGACCTTGATGTAGATGATCGCGTCGACGTTCGTCGGCGAGTTGTCCTTCGTGATCACTTCCTGGCGGGGGACCTCGAGCACCTGCGTCCGCAGATCGATCCGCAGCACGCTCGCGAACGGGACGACCCAATTGAACCCGGATGGGAGGATCTTCTTGTACGCGCCGAACAGGATCACGATCCCCTGCTCGTACGGCTGGATGAAGTGGATCCCGCGGACGATCAGGACGATGACGATCAGCGCGACGATCCCGCCGAGCACATAGAACACCGTCGCGTCGCCCATGCTTGCTTCGACCCCGGCAGGAAAGCGCGGGACTCTAGATAACGTGCCGGGCGCCGGGGGCGCGGTTCAGCGGGCGGGCTCGACGACGACCGGCTCGACCGTGACAGAAACGCCCTCTCCCGCGACGACCTTCACCCGCGTGCCCGCCGGGATCCGCACCGGGGCCCTCGCGGACCAGATCTCGGAGCGGATCCGGACCTTGCCCCGCAGCGTGTCCGGCACGACCTCCGCGATGACGAGCGCTTCTTCACCGACAAGCCCCGCGGAGGTCGTGGACATCGGTTGGTGGGTGCCCGCGAGCCAGCGGTAGTAGAAGACCGTCCCGATCGTGGCGATGATCGCCGCGATGACGACCGCGATCGGTCCCCAGATGCTGTCGAGCAGGACGTTCGGGATCAGCAGGTAGAGGATGCCGCCGACGATCAGGATCGTGGCGGGGATCAGCAGCAGCGCGCCCGGATGGGCGAGCTCGATGACGAAGAAGATCGCCCCGATGGCCACGATGGTGATCCCCGCGACCTCGTTGACGCCGACCACGTCGGTCGGTACTCCCGGTCGCGAGATAAGCTAGTACCCGGCCTCGCGCCCCGCCCCCGCCGAGGCCCCGCACCGAGACGGCGAATTCGCGGGTCACCGGGTCCGAAGCGCGAGGCTGGCGAGCGCGAGGCGAAAGACCGGCGCGGTGGCGAAGCTCGCACGGTCCGGGTTCGACCAGGCGAAGTCGACCGCCTCGCGGCTCGGAACGATCTCGGCCCCGGAGACCGGTTCCGCCCGATAGCAGATCACGACCCGTCGAATGCGCCGCGACGCGAGCGCCGGGTCCGGGTCCTCGTAGACGCCGAGCAGTTGAACATCGCGTGCTACCACCCCAAGCTCTTCGGCGGCCTCCCGTTCCGCCGCCGCGGGCAGGCTCTCGCCGGGCTGGGGGTAGCCCCCCGGGAGCACCCAAAGCCCCGTGTAGGGTTGGTCCTGCTCGCGCATCACGAGCACCTTACCGCCGGACACCACGGCGAGCGCGACGAGTAGCTCGACGGACTCGTCCCGCCGGTCGCCGCTCGCCCGCGCAGCCCCCGAAAGGGACGCGCCCCGGAAAGGCCGCTCGACGCGCGCCGTCGGGACCCCCCTATCGGCGCCGCTCGCGCCCCGCCTCGGGAGCCGGCTCTTCAGGGACGGCCCGTGGCGCAGACGCCGCCGGGTGCTGCCGCTCCCGTCGTTTCGGGGCGTACCGGTCGGTGAGCGTCGCCGCCTCGTTGTCGGCGGGGAGGCGGATCTCGTGCCCGGCCATCTGGAACGTGCGGAGCGCGCCCTCGAGCGCCCGAACTCTCCGGGCCAGTACGTGGATCTCCCGGCCGTACTCTTCGCAGATCACGGCAAGCCGGGCCCGGTCGCGGGCGTACTCGACCACGCGTCGATGCATCTCCCCGTTCTCCTCGCGACGAAAGCCGCTGGGCGAGGCCGGTGGAGGCATCGGAGAGGCGCTCGGCAGCAGCGGCAGCACCGCGCGCAGCCAGAGCCAGAAGCCCTCGAGGCCGAGTTCGTCGACGTCGATCCAGGTGGCCAGACGGCGGCGGATGTCCGCCGGGATCGCCAGTTGGTCGCTCGCTCCGTCGTCCTTTCGCTTCGGGGGTATCACGTAGCCTAGCATGTCCGCTGCCCAGGGGTCATTGGCAGCGGACTGCGGTTTCCGGCCGCGCTGTGCGGTCGGTGGCTAACCCCTCAGCCGGCCGGCCAAAACCGGGGGGGTATTTGACGCCAACTTCCCGACCGCCGTTTCGAGCGGCCGGGAGGACGAACGCGGAGCTTCGGCGGAGCGGGTCGGCTCGGGGACGGAAGGTTCTTATTTGTAAACGGCGCGGTACAGTATGTCACGCGTCGAATCGTGGTGGATTATGTACTGCAACCTTCTAACCGTGCGCCATGGCAACACCTGCCACGACGGCCACAGTGGAAGCGCCCTTCGATCAAACGCAAAGCAAGGACCCGTTCTGGGCCCCGGCGAGCGTGGTCGGACTGTGCGGATTCGGCACGACCACGATGATCGCGGGCATGGCGATCGCGACGAACGGCATCAATTGGGGCGTCTCCAACGGAGCCGTGTTCCCGATGGCGCTCGCCTTCGGCGGTAGCGCGCAGTTCGTGGCCGGGATCATCATGCTCCGACGCGGCGAGATCTTTCCCGGGTCTGCCTTCATGGGGTACGGGGCGTTCTGGTGGGCGTTCACCCTCTTCCTCAGCGGGTTGACGGGTCCGACCTCGGGATTTGGGCCGGGAGGCGGGACGTACGACATTGCGTGGTTCATGGTCGTCTGGGCGTTGTTCACTCTGACGTTCGCCATCAATTCGCATTATCACGGGCCGGGGATCACGTTCGTCTTCTGGACCCTCGTGCTCGCGTTCGTACTACTCGCCATCGACTTCGGGATGGTCGGAGCCGGGCAGACGCCCTCGAACGGACTGTGGGAGGCGACCGGTATCGACACGTTCATCTGCGGCTTCGCCGCGTGGTACGTGGCGACCGGGATCATCACCGCGCAGCACCACAAGGGCAAGAAGGTGCTTCCCTTCTAGCGCGGTAACGTGTCGGGGCCCTAACCCCTTCTTCCCCCGCTTTCTCTCGAGCGAAAGTGCCGGCGTCCGGCTCTAGGGCGCGCCGGTCGGTCGCCGGGAACTAACGAATGTAGGTCCTCGTAGTGTCCAGATCAAACCGCGTCACGACCTTGAGCCGCTGCCCGTCGCCGCCGGGCACCCAGGAGAGGAACGGATAGAGCCGCCAGAGGTCGCCCTCCGCCATCCGGGTCGCGGGGTGGTCGGGACCGAACGCCTCGCGCGTCACCCGCGCCGTGACCTGCCGGACCCTCGCCTCGTCGAGGTACCCGAGCGAATGGAGGTACTCGTGGGCGAGGATCACGTACACGAACGAGTTGAACTCGAGCGGCGAGTCGGCGTTCGCCCGCATCGCCCGGACCAGCCCCTCGTTCATCACGATCAGGTTGCCGGTGACCTGCCAGTACGCGCCGACCGAGGGGGGGAGGTTGGCGAGCCCGAGGCCGAGCCCGGGGCGTTCGAGGCCGAGCACGCGGTGCACCGCGTCGCGGACGACCCGGAACACGGCGTCGTAGTCCGCCGAGCCCTCGAGGGTCCGCGCGAGCGCGGCGGGGAGCCGCGGCCCTTCGCCGGTCGGGGCCGGCCGCGGGGCGGACGACGCGGATCGGGCCGGCGATGCGTCGCCGGCGCTCAGGAGGGTCGTCATCGGAGCTACGACGGAGATCGGGCGGATATAGGGACGCTTACCCACGGGAAAGGAAGGTACGGGCCCGCGCCGCCCGTCGGGGTCGGGGTCGGAGAGGCGCTAAGAGAGCCGCGACGGTGGTGGGGGCCGATGCCCCGACCGGACGAGGTCGTCTTTCCCCGCCGCCGCGAGCGGCTCGAGGATCGGCGCAAGGAGCGCGAGCAGCGCAAGCTCGCCGACCAGTTCTTCGACCACCCCACCCTCCTCGCGGTCTCGAGCCTGATCAATCGGGGCCTGTTCGACGCCATCGACTTCCCGCTCGCCACGGGCAAGGAGGGCGGGGTCTTCCGTGCGACCAAGGACGACGAGTTCCGCGCCGTGAAGATCTACCGCATCTCGAACACGACGTTCCGCCACCTGCCGGCGTACGCGCTCGAGGACCTCCGCCGCGAGGCGAGCGTGCGCAACTTCGGGGGGCTCGTCTACGCGTGGACCCGGCGGGAGCACACCCTGCTCGGGCGCCTCCACGACGCCGGGGTCCACGTGCCCCGGCCGTACGGCCACTACCGCAACCTGCTCGTGATGCAGTTCCTGGGCGACGCGACGGGCGGCGCCCCCCGGCTGCAGGACGCCGCGGTCGACGACCCCGAGCGGCTCTACCGCTCGCTCGTCACGGAGATCCGCCGCATGGTCGTCGACGCGAAGCTCGTGCACGGGGACCTCTCCCCGTACAACGTCCTCTACTGGGAGGAGGAGCCGTGGCTGATCGACGTCGGCCAGGCGATCCCCCGCGCACACCCGCAGGCCCGGGCGCTGCTCGAGCGGGACATCGCGAACTTCGCCAAGTACCTGCGGCACCTGGGCGTGGCGGTCGAGACGGCGACGTTCCTCCACGCCGTCGGCGCGGAGCTCGTCGGCCCGCCCACCGCGGAGGCCTGACCGTGCCGGTGCTGTACGCCCGCATCCCCGAGGACCGGATCGGGGTGCTGATCGGGCCGGGCGGGCGGACGAAGCGGACGATCGCGGAGCGGACCGGGGCGCTCGTCGACGTCGATGCGGAGGACGGCGAGGTGCGGCTCTCGGGGGCCGACACCGATCCGATGGGCGTCCTCAAGGCGCGCGACATCGCGATCGCGATCGGGCGGGGGTTCTCCCCCGAGCGGGCGATGCGGCTCCTTCGGGAGGACACCTACCTCGGGGTGCTCGACATCAAGCTTACGACGGGCAAGCACGAGAAGGCGGCGCTCCGCCGGATCCGCTCCCGCGTGATCGGGACCCGGGGCCGGGCGCGGAGCCGGATCGAGGAGCTCTCGGGCTGCTCGGTGAGCGTCTACGGTTCGACGGTCGCCCTCATCGGCACCGAGGATCAGCTCGAACGCGGCACCCGGGCCGTGGAGATGCTGCTGCGGGGCAGCGAGCACTCGACGGTCTTCCACCTGCTCGCCCGGCTCCGGCGCGACGCCGCGGTGGCCGAGGCGACGG
The DNA here is from genome assembly GCA_035502455.1 of Thermoplasmata archaeon. GTDB lineage: Archaea > Thermoplasmatota > Thermoplasmata > Lutacidiplasmatales > UBA184 > Lutacidiplasma. The sequence goes on from DATJUI010000001.1 coordinate 113,628, forward strand.
CCCCGCCCGAGCCGGACCTCGACGCGGAGTAGCCGTGGCGAAGACCGTCCCGCTCGACGCGCCGACCCTCGCCTGGGCGCGGGCCCGCTTCGGGGCGTACTACGCCCGGGCCGCCGTCGAGCCGCCCGGCCGCCTCGCCCGCCGCGAGTTCGCGGTGTTCCCGTTCACGGAGGAGACGATGATGCGCCGGCACGCGACCCTGCGCACCCCCGACGAGCTCACCGGGTTCCTGCGCGCCGAGGTGCCCCGGCACGTGTACTACTCGAGCGCCTACTACCGCTGGCCGTCGGAGCCGAAGATGGCGGCGAAGGAGTGGCTGGGCGCGGACCTCATCTTCGACCTCGACGCCGACCATTTGCGCGGAGCGGCGGAGCTCGACTACGCCGGTCAGCTCGCGCTCGTGAAGACCCGTCTGATCGCGCTCGTCGACGACTTTCTGTTCGGGGACTTCGGCATCGACCCGGCCGCGACCGCGTTCGTCTTCTCGGGCGGCCGCGGCTACCACGTGCACGTCCGCGACGCGCGGTTCCTCGGCCTCTCGAGCCCGGAGCGCCGGGAGCTCGTCGACTACGTGCTCGGCACGGGGGTCGACGCGATGCGGGCGATCGAGCTCCACCACGAGGACGTCCGCGGCGGCCGGACCCTCGGCGAGGCCGACGCGGAGGGGGAGGCGACCGCGGCCCGACGCGGGGTCGCGCTCCGCCGGCTCGCCCCGCCGGACGCCCCGGGCTGGCGCGGCCGGACGACGCGGGCGCTCCTCGAGCTGCTGCGGCGCTGGGAGGCGTCGGGCGAGAAGGCCGCGGCCGACGAGATGGTCCGCTCGGGGATCGAGCCGGCCCGGGCCCGCCGGTGGGCGAAGCTGCTCGTCCGCGACGGCGGCGCCGCCCGGATCCGCTCGACGCGGTCGCTCGACGTCTTCAAGCGGGACCTGCCGCCCGAGTTCCTGGAGGCGATCGTCCCCCGGGCGGCGATCGAGGTCCAGGGGGAGACGGACGCGCCGGTCACGACCGACATCCACCGGCTGATCCGGCTCCCCGGGTCGCTCCACGGGGGGACGGGCTTTCGCGTCCGGCCCCTGACGCGCGACGCGATCGACGGCTTCGAGCCGCTGCGCGACGCGCCGATGGCGGACGTCGACGGCGCCCGCGTCCCGATCGCGTACGTCGACGACGTCCGCTACCCGTTCCCGGGGCACCCGATCGAGGGCCACGCGGGGTCGACCGACGAGCTGCCTACGCCGCTGGCGCTGTTCCTGGTGCTGCGGGGGGAGGCGGTGCTTCGGCCTTCGCCGGGATGACGAGCCGCCCGATCTTCTCGATCGACGCCTCGATCGCGTCGCCCGGCTTCAGCTTCCGCGACTCCTTCCCGAACTCGAACCCCGGGGTCCCCCCGAGGCTCCCCAGGGAGAGGACGTCGCCCGGCTCGAACGTGATCCCCTTCGAGAGGTGGGCGAGGATCTCGGGGATGCGGAAGACGTAGTCGGTCGTGTCGCCGGCCTGCCGCACCGTACCGCCGACCGTGAGCTCCATCTGGAGGGGATAGACGTCGCCGACCTCCTCCTTCGGGACGACCCACGGGCCGACCGCCATGGTGCCGTCGAACCCCTTGCCCATCACCCAGTCGACCCCGCCGCCCGCGGGGTACTGGAGGTCCCGGTAGCCCATGTCGAGCGAGATCGTGTAGCCGGCGACGTACTCCATCGCCTTCTCCTTAGGGATGTGCTTACCGCGCTGGCCGATCACGGCCGCGAGCTCGAGCTCCACATCGGGGAACGTGCCGGCCGAGCTCAGGAGCAGCGCCTCGCTGGGACCGACCAGGCTGTTGAAGAACCGAGTGAAGGCGAGCGGCTGGGTCGGCAGCGCCTGGCCCTTCTCCGCGAGGTGGCCGCGCGAGTTCATCGCGAGGCAGTAGATCTTCGCGCCCCGGACGACCGGCGCGAGCAGCTTCACGCCCTCCTCGGGCTTGAACAGGTACCGGGCCCCCGTCGCGGCCCGGGGCGTCCAGCCCATCTTGCGGCGACGGTCGATGTAGTCGAGGATCTTCCGGGTCAGCTGGACCGAATCGGCCCCGCCCTGGAAGAATTGCTGCATGTCGCGGAACCGGCTCGGATCGGCGCCTTTGACGGGGTTGACGCCGTAGTAGTCCCGGACCGCCGTGTCGAGGTCGATGTACTCGTTCGCGTCGGTGATCATCCCGAAGTGGAACTGGTCGGCGAGGGTGAAGTGGACGAGCTTCACGGCGGGCCGAGGACGTCTACGGGTTGATAACGGTCCGGGTGGGCGGGGCGCCGCTCAGAAGTGGCGCGACACCGCGAGCAGGTAGAGGAACAGGATCAGCGAGAGGATGAAGCCGACGGAGACGAAGGCGCCGGCCAGGCCGAAGCTGATCAGCTCGAAGGCGAGGAACAGGAGCGTGAGCACGAGCGCCCACATCCGAAGGTGCCAGAGCCCGACGGCGAGGCCGAGCACGATCAGCCCGATGACCAGCGTGAGGGCGCCGGCGATCGTCACCGAGGTGCCGAAGCTGTACGGCAGGGCCGAGCCGAACGTGTGCTCCGCGGCGCTCCCGACGAGGATCAGGGCGCCGAGGAGGATCAAGAGGAAGCCGTACAGCCCGATCAGCACCGCCAGGATCGCGACGCCCAGCGGACGGGAGCGGCTCTCGGGTGCGGGGGCGGTGGCCATGCCCACGGGCGGTACGACGACGTCCCGGGATATGAAACGAGAGGTCCTTCGGCAGCCGCTACGGCGGGGTCGACGGGCCGCGCGGCACGTAGGTCGCGAGCGAACCCTCCCCCAGCGCCTCGACCCCGACGAGGCGGAGCCGCAGCGCGTCCTCCATCCGGCCGACCTCGGGCCCCCGCACGAGCGGGGGCGCGGTCGAGCCGCCGATCACGACGGGCGCCGTGTAGACGGTGAACCGGTCGAACAGGCCGCCGCGCAGCACGCTCGCGAGGATGCCGGCGCCGCCCTCCACCATCAGCCGGCGGATCCCCCGCGCGCCGAGCCGCTCGAACAGGAGCGGCAGATCGACCGTCGACGTCCCGGCGACGATCCGGTCCACGTGCGGGGGCAGCGAGGGCCGCGCGCGCGCGCTGGTCGCCACGATCGTCGGGACCGAGCCGTCGAGCACGCGGGCGGTCGGGGGGAGCCGCCCCGAGCCGTCGACGATCACCCGGGTCGGGTGCTTCCCCTCGGGTTCGTTCAAGAGGTCCCAGTGCACCCTCAGCGACGGATCGTCGAGCAGGACCGTCCCCACCCCGACCAGGATCGCATCGGACCCCGCCCGCAGGCGCTGGACCCGCACCAGGTCCTCGGGCGAGGAGAGCGGCGCCCGGGCCCCGCCGGCGAACGCGAGCTTCCCGTCCAGCGAGATCGCGCAGTTCACCCAGACCCGCGGTCGTTCGGGGGACGCGTCCCGCTCGGGCGGCATGCGGGCCTCCTACGCCTTCGGGCGGAGGCGGGCGATCTCGGGCTCGATCTCGCTCACCGAGGCCCCGGCGGCCCGAAGATCCTCGAGGTTGATCGCCACGTTCGCGAGCGCGCCGTCGGTGGCGGCCCGGAACAGGGCGACCGCGGTGACGAGGTCGCTCCCGAGCGCGGCCTTGGTCTTCGTCCCGACGGCCTCGAGGGCGGCCGACAGCTCGGTCGCCAGCCGCGCGGTCGCGAGCGGGACCTCTGCGGCGTTCCGCACGGCCGCGAGGTACGCGGCGTCGGCCTCCGCGCCCGGCGACTCCTTCCGCCGCTTCTTCGCCGCCCGCACCGCGTCGTACGACCGGGCGTCCTCGTCCACGAGCTCGAGGAACCGGCGCCGGGCGGCCGTGAGGCGCGGCGCGAGGGCCTCGAGCTCGGGGAGCGGCGACTTGGGGTCGATCGAGTACGCGAGCACCATCTCCCCGAGGGCAGCGCCGAGGGCCGCCGCGAGCGCCGCGGCGCTCCCGCCGCCGGGGGTCGGCGTGCGCGCCGCGAGCCGTCCGGTGAACGACGCGATCGACTCGCCGCCGGGCGCCCCGGCGTCGACCTCCCTCACCTTTCGCTCCAGGATCGCGGTCCGCTCGAACGCGTGGAGCTGCAGGTAGTACTCCGCGGCGTCGAACAGTGCGTCCTCCGGCACGAGCCCGACGACCTCCGACTCCTCGACCCCGACGCCGTACCGCGCCGCCTCCCGCCGGACCGCCTCGAGCGCCCGGTGGATCGGGGTCGTCCGGTAGTCGGTCAGGTTCATCGACACCTGGGCCCGGTTCCGCTCCCGGATCTCAAAGCCGAGCGCCTTCACCGCGGGCAGGCCCCCGTCCCGCTCCCGGACCGCCTTCGCGATCCGCTTCGCGATCGCGACATCGGGGGTGGTGAGGTACGCGTTGTACGCGATCAGTACCGGGCGGGCGCCGATGGCGGTCGCTCCGGCGGTCGGATGGACCTGGGGCGGTCCGAAGTCCGGCGCCCGGGACGGGTCGGTCGCGATCGACGCCCGGATCCCTTCGAACTGTCCTTCCCGGACCCGGGCGAGGTCGGCCCGCTCGGGGCGGCGGGCCGCCGCACCGTAGAGGTAGACGGGGATCCCGAGCTCCCGGGCGACCCGCTCGCCGAGCCGCTCCGCGAGCCGCACGGCGTCCGACATCGGCGCGGCGCCGAGCGGCACGAACGGGACGACGTCGGTCGCGCCCATCCGGGGGTGCTCGCCGACGTGCTGCGTGAGATCGATCTCCCGCGTCGCCACCGCCATCATCTTGAACACCGCGTCCACGAGGGCGTCGCCCTCGCCGATCAGCGTCACGACGCACCGGTGGTGGTCGGCGTTGCGCTCCACGTCGAGCACGGTCACGCCGGCGACGCTCCGCGCCGGTTCGACGATCCGGGCGATGCGGGCCTCGTCGCGCCCCTCGGAGAAGTTCGGCACGCACTCGAACCGGCTCATTCGGGCGCCCCCCCGAACGTCTCGAGCAGCGTCTGGTGGCCCCGGGTCTCGGACGGCGTCGCGCTCGGCTTCGGGCGCTGGCGCGCCCGCGCGATCGCGTTCGCGACCCGATCGGGGGCGAATCCGTGCTCGTCGACAAGGATCGCCTTCACCCGTTCCTCGTTGACGGGGCCGAAGGCCGGCGGCGGCGCCTCGACCGCGTTCGGGTGGCGGAAGATCTCCGCGACGGCCCGGGACTCCTCCGGATCGAGGCCGGCCTGCGCCACGGCGGCGTCGAACCCGAGGTGCTGCTGCGCGAGCTTGAGGGCCTTCTTCGGGCCGAACCCCTTCGCCCCGTCGTTGAAGTCGGTCCCGACGAGGACCCCGATCAGGATCAGCTCGTCCCCCGAGATCCCGAGCGACGCGAGCAGCTCCTCCCGGTCGATCAGCTGCGCCCCGGGCGAGCTCCCACCGCGGGGGCGCGCCGCGAGCCCGCGCACGAGCCGGGGCGCCCCGAACAGGAGGCTGTCGTAGTCCTCGGACCCGACGGCCCACACCGCGCCGCGCGCCGCCATGACGGCGGCCTGCGCCTCGCCCTCGCTCGGCGCCTGGACCGTCGGGACCCCGAGCGCGTTAAGCAGCTCGACCAGCTCGTCGACCATCGGCCGGGTGAGCCGGGAGGTCTGGGCCGCCTTGCGCCGGGCCGTCTCGAGATCGCCCGCGGCGAGCGCCTGCTGCCACTCCGCCTCCGCCTTCTCCTTCGCCTGGATCCGGTGACGGATGGTGCCGGCCTTGCGCTCGGGCGGCTTGCCGTCGAACACCCAGAGCGGCAGCACCCCCTCCTTCAGCAGCGAGGTCGTTCGGTAGAACGCCCCCATGAGGTGGCTCGTGACCCGGCCGTTCGCATCCGTGAACAGCTGACCGTCGCGCTGCCGGATCGTGGCGAGGAACTGGTAGACCGCGTTGTACCCGTCGACCGCGAGGCTCCGGCCCGCGAGCGCCTCCCACGGGAGCTCCTGCGCCGCGACGATATCCTTGAGCGGGAGCCCCACGTCGGGTCGAGCGGCGGCGAGTACATCTGCTTGGCGCGGACGCGCCACGGTACGCTTTTGCGGCCGGGCGCATCCCGACGGCGCGGAGGCCGACGATGGAGTACGCGTGGCGGTTGGAGCCGGGGCACGAGAAGGAGTCGGGCGCGTCGCCGGTCGTGATCTCCTCGTTCCCGAGCGCGGGCCTCGCGACGACCGTCGCGGGCCACTACATGATCCGCGCGCTCGAGCTCCCCCGGATCGGGCGCTTCGAGTCGCCGGACGCCGCCCCGATCGCGGTCGTCCAGGACGGCGAGGTGAGCCCGACGGTCCGCGTCTACGGGCGGGACGGCCTCGCGCTCGTCCTGTCCGAGTTCCCGCCGACCCCGTCGCAGGCCAACGCCCTCGCGCGGACGATCCTCGATGCCGCGGACGCCCGCCATGCGCGGATGGTCCTCTGCCTCGAGGGCGTGGTCCCGCATCCGAGCGACGACGAGGAGCCGCCCGCGGGGGCCGCCTCGGCCCCGGTCGTCGAGCAGGTCTGGGGCGCCTTCTCGCGCCGCTCGAACGAGCTCGAGGCGGCGTTCACGGCCGCGAAGGTCCGACGTCTCGAGGACGGCGTCATCGGCGGCGTGTCGGGCGCCCTGCTGGTCCAGGCGCTCGGGCGGACCACCCCCGTCGCGGTCCTCCTCGTGAGCGCCAACGCGACCGAGGGGCTGCCCGACCACCGAGCCGGCGCCGCGCTGATCGAGACGCTCGACCGGCTGCTGCCCGAGCTCAAGATCGACACCGGCCCGCTGCGCGCCCAGGCCGAGGAGATCGAGAAGGCGCTGCGCGCGGCGATGAAGCGCCGGCCCGAGGCCGCAACGGCCGAGCCCGAGACCCCGCCGTCGCCCGAGATGTACCGGTAGGGACCGGGCCGGCGGGCCGGGCCGACTACGCGAAGCTCTCGGTGTACGACAAGAGGTAGAGACCGCCGCCGACCATCACGCTGAACAGGACGAAGATGGAGACCGGGTTCGAGGCGAACCAGACGACGGTCACCCCGATCAGCACGGCGGGCAGGAGGAACGTGAGCAGCACCGTGACGAGCCGGCCGTCCATCGCAGCGATTCCGAGCGCCCGCCCCACATAAGGTTGTGCGGGGAAGCGCGCGCGCTTCCCCCGGAACGGGTCAGTGGGCCGGCGGCGGCAGCGGGCTCTCGACCTCGAAGGTGAGCTCGGCCTCGGGGCTCGCGTGGGCGGCCGGGAGGAGCGGCGGCGTCTCGAACGGCGGGGGCGGAGCGGGCGGGACGCCGACGAGCAGCGGCGGGACCTCGAGGCGGGGCAGGTCCGCGAGCGGCACCTGGTCGCGCGGACGGGTCAGTTCGAGCGTGTCGAGGATCGCCTCGGCCGGGGCGAGGAACGACTTTTCGATGTGGCTCTCGACGAGCGCCGCCCAGTGGGCGCTCACCTCGCGGAACGGAAGGCTCCGCTGGGCCGCGACGAGCGACTCGTTGTCGAGGACCTGCAGCGTGGCCAGCCCGCGCTCCTTCTTGTCGACGAAGGCGTCGAGGAAGTGCAGTCGGGCGATCGAGCGGTCCGCCACGGCCCGCCGCTCCCCTTCGCAGCGGAACGGCTTCACGACGAACGCGCTCACGATCTCGGCGCTGCGGCAGGCGACCTCGAGCACGTACGGGAACGCCCCGCTACCGGCGCCGCCTCCCAGGCTCCCGAGCACGATCACGAACGTGGCGCCGCGGAAGATCCGCTCGAGCGCGGGCGTCGCGGCCCGCGCGAGGACCCCGCCGACCAGCGGCGATCCGCCCGTGTCCGACTCGTCGCCCGTGTCGGGCCCGAGATAGACCCGCCGGTCGTAGTCGTCGAACCCCTGGACCTTGGGATCGCAGTTGATCGCCACGGTCTCCAAGTGACGGACGTGACGACGCGCGATCTCCCTTCCGATCCGGATCGCTCCGCCGCCGACGGCCACCAGGACGAATCGGACGTCCTGTCCGAGGCGCAGGTGGTTCTCCCACCCGTCCTCGACGGCCCCGCCGTACTCCGGCGCGGAGGTTCGGTCCTCGTTCGCTCGCTCGGCCTCGTAAACTCCCACAACGCACCCCGGCTGCCCTCGACCCCGCCTGTCCCTACCGACCGACGACCCCCTTGCGCTCGAGGTCCTTGCCGCTCTCGCTCAGGGCACCAACCTGAGTGCGGGCTTCCACCGCGTCACGGACGTTCGTCCGGGCTCGCTGGACGAGCTCGGTGACCTTGAGCTCCATCTCGCCGCGGCGGACGATCTCGGCCAAGACGTCCTTGACCGGGCGGCCGTTCGCGACGTGGCGGCTGTAGGTCTCCAACGCGGCGTACTCCTCGGGGCGCAGACGCACGGGGATCTCGACGTAGCCGTCGGAATCCACGGGGGGCGTCGGCAGCGACGACAGCGCGCGGGACGTGAGGAACGCATGCAGCGCCGCACGCATGAGCTCGGAGCGGGTCGCGTACTCGCCGCGGTTCACGAACGAGTCGACCAGCTCGAGCTCCCTGCGGTCGCACCGTAGGGCGATGCGCGCATCCTCGGTCGCCCCGGAACGGCCCTCGGGCTCGCGGGCGCGAGCCGGTTTCCGTTCCGACGCGTTGTCGAACACAGCCAGGCAGAGAGATGGAAATTCCTTCTACTTAAACATCGAGGCCTCGCGCCGCCGATTGATTCCGCGAGCCCCCGGCACGTTCGATCTCTGACGTGTCGAACGGCATTCAGTGGATGTCGAACAGGCTTCGCTCTCCGTCGGTTCTCCGTATAACCCGCTGCGGGAGACCCACGTCCCGCTCTCGGGTCCGAAGCGGCCCCACCGGGGCCAGATTCGTGCCTCGTTCGGCTCCTGGGAGCCGCCCGGAAACCCGATCCATCTCCGGTGCGCCCGGGGCTCGAGAATCGACCCCATTTCGCGCGCGCGGGTGCGTCCGCGTCACGGAGTGGCCCTGCCACGCTCTGACGTGACGCGTCCGGCTTTATGCGCATCGGTGCGCATTACGACCGGAAGCGATGGGGCGGACGTCAATCGCCGTTCCGGTCAACCTCGGGCTTCATATAGCACGACTTGGCACTACAAACACGCGCGGGTCGAACGACCCTCGGAGGAAACAAGGAATGAACGTCTTGGCAGCGAAAGAGCGAAGCTGGAGAAAGGCGCGAAAGCGCGCGGTATCGCCGATCATCGCGACGATCTTGCTCGTCGCGATCACGGTCGTGCTGGCCGCGGTGCTGTACGTGCTGATCACGGG
>DATJUI010000002.1:0-47738 GCA_035502455.1 Thermoplasmata archaeon
TCGAGCCCCCGCAGGATCCGCATCATCTTCGTGACGGCGTTCTCGCCGAGGTGCGGCATCGCCCCGTGGGCGGCCTTGCCGCGCGTCTCGAGCGCGAGGTCGAGCACCCCCTTCTCCGCGTAGGCGACCTTGAGCCCGGTCGGCTCGCCGACGACGACCGCCTTCGCCCGGCGGAGCGGGAGCGTCTTCGCCAGCGCGACGGCCCCCTGCATCGACGTCTCCTCGTCGGTCGTGAACGCGAGGACGACCGGGATCTTGCGGGCGACGAGGTCCTGGGCAGCCTCGAGCATCGCGACGACCGTGCCCTTCATGTCCGCCGCGCCGCGCCCGTACATCCGGCCCGACGCGAGCTGGCTCTGGGAGAAGCTCCAGTAGTCGCCGACGGGGGGCGTGTCGAGGTGGCCGGAGAGGACGACGCCGCCCTGGCCGTACTCCGCGAGCAGCGACGGGGTCTGCGCGTCCCCGAAGAGCGTGTTGCGCATGTGGATCTGGTCGGTGAACGACTGGACGTAGTCGAGCACCTCCTGCTTGTCGGAGAACGGGTCGCTCGGGATCTTGATCAGCTCCGCGAGCATGTCCACCATCTGACGCTTCACCGAGGACCAGACCTCCCCCCTCCGACCGTTTCGCGACCGGCGGGATACGGCGTCCCAAAGGGGACGTCGCGTCTTAATTATTCGGGTCGCGGCGCCGGGCGCGGCCGGCGAGCCGCCGGGTCCGGGCGAGCGCGCGGGCGTACCCCTCCGGCGAACCGACCGAGCGCCATTCGCCTCCGCGCGGGTCGAGCACGAGCGCCGCGACCCGACCTCCGTCCTCGATCGTCCGGCGGATCCCGTCCGTGAGCTCGAGCTCCCGCGGCCGGGCGGCCCGCCGATGCGCGGCCAGGGCGGGGAAGATCGAGGGACGGAGCGCGTAGGCGGCGGTCGCCGCCCAGGGGCTGCGGGGCCGCTCCGGCTTCTCGACGAGCGTGGTCACGTCGAGCCGGCGCCGCCCGCGGAACGGCCGGCCCCGGGTCCCCTCCACGACGCCGTAGCGCCGGGGATCGGCCACGCGGCGGACGAGGAGGACCGCGTCGAGCCGCTCGCGCGCGAGCAGGTCGGCCATGGTCGCGAGCATCGAGCCGCCGTCGCGCTCCAGCAGCACCGCGTCGCCGGCGTGGAGGAGGAACGGCCGGTCGCCCACCGCGCGGCGGCTCGCGAGCACGGCGTCGCCGAACCCGCGGGGATGCGCCTGCGTCACGAACGACAGCCGGAGGCCCTCCAGCGCCCGGTAGAACCGCCGGGTCTCCGCGAGCCGGTCGGGATGGGTCCGGTGGCGCGCGAGGAACTCCGGATCGATCGAGAAATAGCTGCGCACGAGCGAAAGGTCCTTCGGCTGCACGACGAGCGCGAGCCGGTCGACCCCCGCGCGCATCATCGTCTCGACGACCAGGTGGACGACCGGTTTCAGCACCGGGGTCCCGGCCGCGGGGTCGAACAGCGGCAGGAACTCCTTGCGCGGTCCCCGGGTCCACGGCAGCATCCGGGTCCCCTCGCCCGCGAGGGTGACGACGCCCTGCATGGCGGGTTCAGGCCGGCGACCGCGCCGGGTCCGGAGAGCGATCGGCCTCGGCCGGTCGGTCGGGCGCGCCGGGCCGGCGGGCGGCGAGCGCCGGCCGGCTGTCGTCCGAGCGCCAGGCGACCGTCGCCGCGAGCACGTGGCGCCGCGCGTCGAGCCGGCGCCGGTACTTCCGAAGGTCGGTCAGGATCTCGCGGAGCACGTCGTCGAGCGCGCGGGTCCGTCGATAGCCGAGCGTGGCGAGACGGTCGTGGAGGGGATGGTAGTAGTGCTGCTCCGCCTCGACCCGCGGGTCGGGCGGGTGCTCGATCGTGGCCGCGAGGCCGAACTCGGCGGCGATCCGCTGCGTCGTCTCCGCGAGCTCGTTCACCGAGTACGCGGCATCGAACTGGTTCAGGACCCGGTACTCCCCCGGCGCGGGCGGGTGCTCGAGCGCGAGGCGGAGCGACTGCATCGAGTCCTCGAGCGCGATGAAGCCGCGCCGCTGCTCGCCCTTCCCGTACGGCGTGAGCGGGAGACCGAGGACGGCCTGGGCGGCGAACCGGTTCAGCGCGGTCCCCCACGTCTCGTCAAAGTCGAACCGCGTGAGGAGGCGCGGATCGGTGATCTCGGGCGTGCGCGTCCCGTAGACCACGCCCTGCATCACGTCGGTCGCCCGCAGGTTCCAGATCCCGGTCGCGAACATCACGTCGCCGGAGTCGAACACCTTGCTCCAGTGGTACCACGAACCGGCCCGGCGCGGGAACGGCAGCGTGTCCCGGCGTCCGCGGAACTCGATCTCGAACGACCCCTCGGGGATGTCGACGTTCGGGGTCCCGTACTCCCCCATCGTGCCCATCTTGACGAGGTGGGTCTCCGGCGCCACGGCGCGCATCGCGTAGAGCAGATGGAGCGTGCCCGTGAGGTTCCCGACCTGGGTCTCCACGGCGTGGTGCACGTCGATCATGGAGTACGGCGCCGACCGCTGTTCGGCGAGGTGCACGATCGCGTCGGGCCGCTCGGTCGCGAGGACCTCCCGCACGAACGGATAGTTCGCGAGGTCCCCCCGGTAGAACGCGAGCTCCCGGTGGAGCAGCTCGTGCACCGCCGCCTGGCGGCGGGGGAACGACCCGATCGGGGTGGCCGACCAGCTGCCGACCTCCCGGACGCGTCGGCGGGTCACGAAGTTGTCGATCCCGACGACCTCGTGGCCCCGCGCGAGGAGGTGGAGCGCGAGCGGCCAGCCGGTGTACCCGTCGATCCCGGTGACGAGGACCTTCATCCCGGACCTCCCCGAACCATGGGACGGGGCGGGGATAAAGTGTCTGCGCGGCCGCGGGACGCGCGCCGCCCAACCCGAAGTCGCATAAGGGGGTCCGGGATGCCGAGGCGGGAAGGGACCGGCGGAATGCAGCCCGCGCAGCTCCGGATCGTCGACACGCGCGACGAGCCGCTCAACGGCGCGATGATGGTGGTGGGGTTCCCGACCCACGGGCTCGTCGGCTCGGTCGCGGCGTCGTACCTTGTCCACACGCTCGACATGAACCTGATCGCGTACATGGTGAGCGAGGAGTTCCCGCCGACCGTGATCATGGAAGAGGGCGTGGTGAGCGCCCCCGTCCGCTTCTACGCGAGCAAGCTCGTCTGCGGGGTCGACCGGTCCTGCGACCAGCTCGTCGTGGTGATCGCCGACATCCAGCCTCCGGTCGAGATGCTCAACGCGCTGGGCCGCGCGCTGCTCGACTGGGTCGAAGCGAAGCACGTGCAGCTGCTCGTGGCGATCGAGGGGCAGCCGATCGAGAGCGAGGTGACCGGCGACGCCCGGGTGGTCGCGCTCGCCAACCGGGCCGCGGCCCCGCTCCTCGACAAGTATCGGCTCGAGGCCGCGAACGGCGTGATCACGGGGCTCGCGGGCGGCATCCTGCTCGGCGCGATCGGGCGCTCCACGCCGGTCCTGTGCCTGGTCGCCCAGGCGCACAAGGACTACCCGGACGCGCGGGCCGCGGCGAAGGTGATCGAGACGATCAACCCGCTCGTGCCCTTGATCGTGCTCGACACGAAGCCGCTGCGCGAGAAGGCGCGGGAGATCGAGGGCGAGGTGCGCCGAACGCTGCAGAAGACCCGGGAGTCGATGGCGACGATGCGGTCGCCGGACCCGGAAGGGCCGGGTGAGATGTATCGCTGACACGGCGCCCGGCCCCACCGTGACCCCGACGGTCCCGAACCCGCCGCCGGTGACCCTGCGCGGCTTTCGGCCCTCCGACGTGCCGTTCGTCGCCGCGATCGTCGCCGAGGCGCTGCACGAGCACTACGACCCATCGCTCTACGCCTCGCTGAGCGCCGAGTGGCCGGACGGCTTCCTCGTCGCCGCGGACCCGCACGACGTGCCGATCGGCTTCCTGCTCGGCGTGAACCAGGTCGAACGGGAGGCGCGCGTGCTGATGTTCGCGGTCGAGCGGCACCACCGGACCCTCGGCGTCGGCACGCAGCTCATGACGAGCTTCCTCGACCGGTGCCACGCGCGCGGGTTCCGCCGGGTGACCCTCGAGGTCCGCGTCTCGAACGCGACCGCGATCCGGTTCTACACCCGCTACCGGTTCAGCGTCATCGACCTTCTGCGGACCTACTACTCGGACGGGGAGAACGGCTACCAGATGGCCGTCGAGGTCGGGTAGGCCCGGTCCGGGCCGACCAAAGTCCATAAGACCTCGCGGCCGGCTCTACGGGCATGCCGCCCTCGTGGCCCGTCGCCAGCGACCTCATGTCGGCCGACCCGGCGACGCTCCCGCACGACGCCCCGATCGCGAAGGCGCTCGGTCTCATGCGGACGCGCGGCTACCACGAGGTGCCGGTCCTCCGCGCCTCGCGGCTCGCCGGCATGATCACGTTCGAGTCGATCGCCCGACGCGTCCGCGGCTCCCTCACGACCAAGGTCGAGAACCTGCTCATCGTGCCCCCGCTGGTCACCCCCTCCACCCCGCTCCCGGAGATCGCGGCCCAGCTGCTCGGGTCGGGGCTCCGGGCCGCTCCCGTCGTCGGGCGCCGGGGCGAGCTGCTCGGGGTCGTGAGCCGGACCGACCTCGTGCGGGCGGTGCGCACCGCGCCGGCCGTCGCGCGGGCGACGGTGGAGTCGATCGCCGGGCCGGCGAGCGTGGTCGTCCGGGAGGACGACGAGGTCCGTCATCTGTTCGGTCAGCTCCGCACCCTCGAAGAGCACCCGCTGCCGGTGGTCGACCGCAAGGGCCGGCTGGTGGGCGCGGTCGGGATCTCCGACCTGGCGGGCGTCCTCTGGAAACCGGTCCACGGGGGCAAGCGCGACGCCCGCGCGGGTCGCTCCGCGCTCGACGTGGAGATCGGATCGATCATGCACGCGCCCCCGGTCACGATCCCCGCCGGCTCCTCGGCCGCCGACGCGGCGGTGAAGATGACCGCGGAGAACGTCTCGAGCGTCTTCGTCCTGGAGGGGGAGCGGCCGACGCGGCTCGTCGGGCAGGCGGACGTCCTCGGTCTCATCGTGGGGAGCGCTCGCCCGCCGACCGACCGGGGCGGGATCGAGGACGTCTACGTCGAGATCACGGGACTGCGGGGCTCGGCCGACGCGGCGCTGCTCGCCGACATCGACCACCTGGTCGCAGCCGGGCTTCGGCGGATCGCGAAGCACCTCCGTCCGACGCTGCTGACGATCCACTTCGCCCCGCATGCGACGCACCGGACCAACGACCTCACCGTCGAGGCCCGCCTGCACACGGACGTCGGGATCTTCTACGCCTCGCACACCGGCTGGAACCTGATGGCGGGCGTGGCGGGGCTGCTCGACGAGCTCGACGGCCAGGCCCGCCGGGGCCGCGAGGAGTCCCGTAACCGGAGCCGGTCCCGCCGGGGGGCCGCCCCCGACGCGACGCTGTTCGTCGACGCCGAGCTCGAGGCGAAGCTGAGGACCGCCAGCGGCGCCGACGAGGCCGAGTGACGGGAGGGGACCGCGATGATGCCCGGGATGCCGAGGGACCCGCGCCAGATGCAGATGATGATGCGCCGCCTCGGGATGAAGACCGAGGAGATCGACGACGTCGAGGAGGTCGTCGTCCGCACCCGCACGAAGGACCACGTCTTCGTGGCCCCCCAGGTGACGGTGATCACGGTCCAGGGGGCCCGGACGTACCAGGTCGTGGGCACGCCCGAGATCCGGGCCCGGTCGGCGGGGCCGCTGACGGGGGGAGCCGCCGCCGCGGCCGGGGCGCCCGTCCCGCCGCCGGCCCCGTCCGGTCCGCCCGAGGAGGACATCCGCCTCGTCATGGAGCAGGCGAACGTCTCCCACGAGGAAGCCGTGGAAGCGCTCCTGACGGCGCACGGCGAGCCGGCGGAGGCGATCATGAAGATCCTCAGCCGGGGCGGCGGGTGACCGCCCCGACGGCCCCGATCGCCCAGGAGTGCGTGGAGGGGTACCTCTACGCGGCGCCGCCGCTCGAGCTGCTGCTGTTCCGCCGGCCGCCCGCGCGCGGGCGGATCTGGGTACCGGTGAGCGGGAAGGTCGAGCCCAGCGACCGATCGTACGAGGCCGCGCTGCGGCGGGAGCTCTCGGAGGAGACGGGGCTCACCGACCCGGCGCGGGTCGACCCGCTCGACTGGGCGGTGACGTTCCCGATGGAAGGAGCGCTCTGGCGCCTCCACGCCTACGCGGTAAAGGTCGACCGGTCGTTCGTCCCGCGGCTGAGCTCCGAACACGACGCGAGCGCGTGGCTTCCGACCGACGCGGCGATCGCGCGCCTCCACTACGACGACAACCGCGCGGCCGTCCGCCGGTTGGCCGCGCGCCTTTCGGGCGCGGCCCCAAACGTTTAGCGGGGCCGCCCGGTCGTTCCGCACCGTGACCGCCGATCCTGCGCCGCCGGACCCCGCCGGCCGACGGGTCTTTCCGACCCTCGGCCCGGAGCTGTACGCCGCGCTGCGGGCCGCCGCGCCGCAGCGGATCGTGCTCCAGGTCCCGGCCGGCCTCGTGCGCAACGCGCACGAGACCGCGGCGACGCTCCGCGAGGAGGTCGGCGCGTCCGTCGTCCTTGCGACGCGGCCGTGCTTCGGGGCGTGCGACCTCCCGACGCGCGAGGAGGCGCCGGGCGCGGACGTGGCGGTGGTGCTCGGCCACGCCCCGATCCCGAACGTGCCGCTCGTGCGGCCGACGTACTTCGTGGAGATGCGGGACCCGTTCGGCGACCCGGAGGCGCTCGCCGGGGCCGTCCGCGCGGCCGGCCTGCCGACCCGGCTCGGCCTGGTCGTCGCCGTCCAGCACCTCGGCCTGGTCGCTCCGTTCGTCGACGCGCTCGCGCGTCGAGGCTATGCGGTCCGGGTCGGGACCGGGGACCACCGGCTCGCCTACCCCGGCCAGGCGCTGGGGTGCAACTACACCGGGGCGGAGGCGGTGGAGGCCGACGTCGACGGCTTTCTGTTCCTGGGGTCCGGCGCCTTCCATCCGATCGGCCTCGCGCTCGCGGTCGACCGACCGGTCTGGTCGCTCGATCCGCGGCGGGGCACGCTCGAGCCGCCGATCGACCGGGCCACGCTCGTGGCCCGTCGTCAGCTGCGGGTGGCCGGGGCGCGGGACGCCCGGCGGTGGGGGATCCTCGTCTCGACGTTCGCGGGGCAGAACCGCATCGGCACCGCCCGCGCGCTCGAGGCGCGGGCGCGGGCCCGGGGTCGCGAGGCCGAGCTCCTCGTGTTCGACCGGCTCGACCCGCGGGACCTGGAAGGACGCGCCTTCGATGCCTATGTGAACACCGCGTGCCCGCGCATCGCGATCGACGACGCCGAACTGTACTCCCGACCGATCCTGACGCCCCCCGAGTTCCTCCAGGCCCTGGGGGAGTTGCCGCTCGCGCCGTACCGGTTCGACACGTACCACTAGTCGACCGAAACACCCCAACGACCGCGGCCCCGTCGCGCGGAGATGCGCCGCCGCGCGCGGGTGCCGCCCGCGCTCCGGGCCGGGGGCCTCGCCGCCGTCGCGCCGGCCGTCCTCACCGGGGGCGGTCGCGGGGCGGCTCGGGATCGGTCCGTTCGACGCGGGCGCGTCGGTCCTCCTCCCGGGGGCCGGGGCCTCCTCGCGGGCGGGATGCTCCGGTTCCCCCTCGCGGTCGAGCCCGAGGAGGACGGCGGGGAGGCCCCCCTCACGCCCCCCTCGACCGGCGCCGGCGGCGATGGGGGGGCGGAGCGACCGTCGTGGTCTCGCGCTCGTCCTGGCGCTCGGGATCCGCTAGGCCGGCCGTACCGCGGCCGCGAGGAACTGTCGGTGCACCCGATCGTCGCCCGACAGCTCCGGGTGGAACGACAGACCCCAGACCCGACCGGCCCGGATGCCGACGACCTCGTCGCCGAGCCACGCGATCGGCGTTGCCCCCGGACCGACCGCGAGGATCCGGGGAGACCGGATGAACACCCCGGGGAACGGACCGCCCGCGAGCCGATCGATCCGGACGGGCCCCTCGAACGACTCGCGCTGGGCCCCGTAGTCGTTCCGGCGGACCGTGACGTCGAGGATCCCGAACGTCGGGGGGTCCGGGCCGGACGGGCTCGGGGCGAGCCGCGCGGCGAGCAGGATGAGGCCCGCGCACGTGGCGAGCACGGGAAGTCCGTCGGCGAGGCGCTGCGCCAGCGGGCGCCAGAGACCGCCGTTCTCGAGGAGATGGGCGATCGTCGTCGACTCCCCGCCCGGCAGGAACAGCGCGTCGACCTGGGCGAGGTCGGGCGCCCGGCGGACGAGCACCAACCGGTCGGCCCGGACGAGGCGCGCGAGGGCCGCCCGGTGCTCGGGGACGTCCCCCTGGAGTGCGAGGACGCCGACCTTCATCCCGGCCCGCTGCGCCGCAGCTCCTCGAGGATCTCCTTCGCGCGGTCGAAGCGGATCGCGTGGTCGCGGAGGAGTCGGGCCACGACCCGGTCGACCTCCTCCGGGCGGGCGCCCGCGCTGACGGCGAGGTTCCGCGCGTGGAGCTCCATGTGGCCCCGCTGGATCCCCTCGGTGGCGAGCGCCCGCATCGCGGCGAAGTTCTGCGCCAGCCCGACGGCGGCGAGCACCTCGCCGAGCTCGCGCGCGCTCTTCACCCCGAGCAGCTTCACGTTCGCCTTCGCGGTCGGGTGCACCGCCGTCGCGCCGCCGATGAGGCCGACGGGCGCGGGGAACTCGATGGTGCCGACCAGGTCGCCGTTGCGGTCCTTCTCGTACGTCGTCAGCGGGCGCACGACGCCGCCCCCCGACTGCCACGCCGCGAACGTGTGGGCCCCGGCCTCGATCGCGCGGAAGTCGTTCCCCGTCGCGATCACGACGCTCGAGATGCCGTTCATGATCCCCTTGTTGTGGGTCGCGCAGCGGAACGGGTCGGCGGCCGCGAACGCGTAGGCGTCGAGCATCGCCTCCACGACCTCCGCCCCCGAGGCGTTCTCCGTCTTGAGCGCGGCGGCCGGGAAGACCGCCGTCGCGCGCGCGAGGCGGTGGATCGCGAGGTTCGAGATGATCCGGAGCAGCGTCCGGCCGCCGGCCAACCGCGCGAGCTCCGGGCCGAGCGCCTCGACCATCGTGTTGACCGCGTTCATGCCGCCCGCGTCCCGGGCGTCGACCAGCAGGTGGACGACGACCATCGTGCCGCGGGGCGACGGCAGGATGCGCACCTCGAGTCCCTTCGCGCCGCCGCCGAACCGGACGAGCACGGGGTCGCGCTCGTTCGCCGCCGCGAGGAGCGCGTCCCGGCGCTCGAGGATGCGGAGGCGCGCCGCCGCCGGGTCGGCGACGTTCAGGATCTGGACCTGCCCGATCATCACGGGGTCGGTCGTCTGGGCGCGGAAACCCCCCGCGGCCCGGGCGACCTTCGCGGCGTTCGACGCCGCGGCGACGACGCTGGGCTCCTCGATCGCCATCGGGACGAGGTAGTCCCGGTCGTTGATCCGGAAGTTCGTCGCGACGCCGAGCGGGAGCGGCATGACGCCGATCACGTTCTCGATCATCCGATCGATCGTCCCCGGATCGATCCCGGGCGGGAACTCGTAGGCGCGCGCCTCCTCGTCCGTGAGGCCGGCCCACTCCTGGACGAAAGCGCGGCGCTCGGCGACGCTGCGTCGGTAGAAGCCCGGCAGCTCGGACGAACCGGTCACGGCGGCGCCTCCGCTGCCGAGGCGGACGCGGCCGCCGGCGCCCGGGCCACGATCACCTTCGCGGGCCGAAGCAGGCCGCCGAAGAACCGGTACCCCTGCTGCACGACCTCGGCGACGGACCCGTCCGGATGCTCGGCGGTCGCCGCGGTGTCGCCGACGGCCTCCTGCTCCGTGGGGGAGAACGGCTGGCCGGCCCGGGCGACGGGCTCGACCCCCTCGTGGCGGAGGAACGTCGCCCACTCGCGGTCGAGGAGATCGAGGCCCCGTCGGACCGGAGAGTCGGCCGGGAGCTCCGCGACCGCCTCGCGCGCCGCGCGGAACGCCTCCACGATCGGCAAGAGCTCCCGCACCATCGCGGCCCGGGCCTGCCGGGAAAGGCTCTCGCGCTCGCGCTCGGCGCGCCGTCGGTAGTTCTCGAAGTCGGCGAGGAGGTACTTGTAGCGGGTCGCCCAATCGTCCTCGGGTGGGGTCGGGGGCGCCGCCGTACGGGCCTCGCCCGGCACTGGCTCGACCGCCTCGTCGGGCATGGGATGGCGGTCCCACGGGCCGTTCCCGTATAATGGGTTACCGCGGCCCCGGACCGGCCGCGCGACGGGGCTGACGGGCGACCGCGGCGGCCCGTTTTTTGGGGCCGGTTCCGGAGCCCCAAAACGGTCGACTTTCCGCCGATATTTCCTCCTCAAGCCAAGCGTTATAACGCACCCCCGGGTTGCATTCGTGCGTCGGGTTTACCGGCGATTTCCGATGGCCCAACCGATCATGAACGCCCCTGCGTACGACGCGAGTTCGATCCAGGTCCTGGAGGGGCTTTCCGCGGTCCGACGGCGGCCCGGAATGTACATCGGGTCGACCGACGCGCGGGGCCTGCACCACCTCGTGACCGAGGTCGTCGACAACGCGATCGACGAGGTCCTCGCGGGCGCCTGCACCGAGATCAGCGTCACCCTCTTCGCGGACGGGTCGTGCGGCGTGCACGACAACGGACGCGGCATCCCCGTCGAGGAGCATCCGAAGTACCACCGGCCGACGCTCGAGATCGTGATGACGGTCCTGCACGCCGGCTCGAAGTTCGACCGGAGCGCCTACAAGGTCTCGGGCGGCCTTCACGGGGTCGGCGTCCACGTCGTGAACGCCCTCTCCGAGTGGTTCGAGGTCCGCGTCTACCGGGACGGGCACGAGTACTTCCAGCGGTACGAGCGGGGGGCGCCGGTCGCCCCGCTCACGACGCTCGGTCCCGCCGAGGGGACCGGGACCGACCAGCGGTTCAAGCCGGACCCGACGGTCTTCGAGACCGTCACGTTCGACCACGAGACGATCGCTCGGCGGCTGAAGGAGCTGTCGTTCCTCAACGCCGGGGTCACGATCCACTTCCGCGACGAGCGCGACGGGAGCGACGAGACGTTCCACCACGCCGGGGGGCTCACGGAGTTCGTCGAGGACCTGAACCAGGCCTCGAACGTGCTGTTCCGCCCCCCGATCTACCTGCACGCGAAGCGGGACACGACGGACATCGAGGTCGCGCTCCAGTACAACGACGGCTACAACGAGACCGGCCTCGCGTTCGTGAACAACATCCACACCGCGGACGGCGGAACGCACGTCGTCGGGCTCCGCGCCGCGCTCACGCGCACGCTCAACGACTACGCCCGCCAGCGGGGCTTTCTGAAGGGCGATCGCGAAGGGTTGGCCGGCGAGGACGTGCGCGAGGGGCTCACCTCGGTCCTGTCGGTCAAGATCCTCGAGCCGCAGTTCGAGGGCCAGACGAAGGCCCGGCTCGGCAACTCCGAGGTGAAGGGCCAGGTCGAGAGCGCGGTGAACGAGAAGCTCGCCGAGTTCCTGGAAGAGCACCCGTCGATCGGCCAGTCGCTGATCGTGAAGGCCGTCCAGGCGTCCCAGGCCCGCGAAGCGGCCCGCAAGGCGCGCGAGCTCACCCGGCGCAAGGGCCTCCTCGAGGGCGGGGGCCTGCCCGGCAAGCTCGCCGATTGCCACTCCCGCGACCCGGCGCAGTGCGAGCTGTTCCTCGTGGAGGGCGACAGCGCCGGCGGGACCGCGAAGCAGGGGCGCGACCGCGAGTTCCAGGCGATCCTTCCGCTCCGCGGCAAGATCCTCAACGTCGAGAAGGCCCGCCTCGATAAGATGCTCCAGAACGAGGAGATCCGATCGCTGATCACGGCGATCGGGATCGGCGTCGGGGACGAGATCGACCTCGCCCGCCTCCGCTACCACAAGATCATCCTGATGACCGACGCCGACGTCGACGGCTCGCACATCCGGACCCTCCTCCTCACGCTGTTCTACCGAAAGATGCCGGTGCTCATCACCGAGGGCCACGTCTTCATCGCCCAGGCGCCGCTCTACCGGCTCCAGAAGGGGGCGAAGGTCGTCTACGCCTACTCCGACGAGGAGCGGGACCGGGAGCTCCAGGAGCTGGGCGGGATGAAGGGCGTCGTCATCCAGCGCTACAAGGGGCTCGGCGAGATGAATGCGGGCCAGCTCGCGGAGACGACGATGCGGCCGGGCAGCCGGACGCTGCTCAAGGTCACCGTCGAGGACGCGGGCCGGGCGAACGAGCTGTTCCAGATCCTGATGGGCGAAGAGGTCGAGCCGCGCCGGCTCTACATCCAGGAGCACGCGGTCGAGGTCACGAACCTCGACATCTAGCGGGACGTCGACCGTGCCGGAGCCTCCGTCGGTCTCGACGATCCCCGAGGCGCTCGTCGCGCTCGGCCTCCCCGCCTCCGCCCCCGAGCGGCGTCCCGTCCTGCGCGGGGCGCGCGGCACCCTGATCACGATCGCCGAGCTCCACGAGGGCCGCCCGCCGACCTGGTACGGGCTCTGGGTCGAGGGGGCGACCGTGCGGCCGCTCGGCGGCGCGCCCCCGCCGAGCCTGCTCTCGGGCGAGTCGCACCTCGCGGGCCCGACCGCGCTGCTCGTCGACCGGCTCCAGGCGGGGTTTCGGGCGGCCGTTGAGCGGCTGGAGGCGCTCGGCAGCCGGCTCGACGACATCGAGGCGCGTCCGGACCCCGGGCCGATCGCCGAACTGGCGCAGCAGCAGCGGGCGCTGGCGGCGGTCCGCAAGCACGTCGTGCGGCTCGCCGTGCTCCTGGTCGACCTCGGCGGACCGCTCGGGACGTCGTTCCCGGGCCTCGGCCCCGCGCTCCCGCAACTGCAGAACGAGGCGGCCCACCTCGAGACCCTCTCCGCCGGCCTCGCCCAGGCGACGCGCGACCTGGTCGGGATCCGGACCGCGATGGAGTCGAACCGGCTCGCGGAGTCGGCGAACGAGCTCGGGCGGGTCTCGAACCGGATCGCCGCGCTCGCGAACACCTCGAACCTGCGGATGCTCGGGGTCGCGTACCTCGCGCTCGTGCTCGGCCTCGTGAGCGCGGTCGTGCTGATCCCGAACACCGCCGCGACGATCCTCGGGATGCCGAGCGCCGCCTGGGTTCCCGGGCTCTGGGTCGACGTGATCCTCGTCGTGCTCGCGGCGGTGCCGATCGCGTTCGTCTTCTCGCGCCGCTGGGTGCACCGGATGCTCCGGGGGATCGGCTCGTACGAGTCGCGGAGTGCGGAGGGGCTCGCGGACCTGCCCGAGGTGCCCGCCGCGGACGTCGATCGGCACGGCGAGGGCGAACGGCTTATCCGTCAGGCCCCGTAGTCGGTCCGTGTCGTCGTCCGGGGCGACGCCGCCGCGGGTCCTGACCGACGCCCTCGTCGTCACGCAGGACCCCGCCCGGCGGGTCGTGCGCGCGGACGTGCGGGTCGAGGGCGGCCGCTTCACGCATGTCGGACCGGCGGCGCCCCGCGAGGGCGCCCGGGTCGAGGACGCCCACAAGTGCGCGCTCGTTCCGGGCTTCGTGAACCTGCACACGCACGTCGCGATGGCCCCGCTGCGCGGGATCGCCGACGACCGCGAGCTGGCCGGCTTTCTCGAGACCCTGTTCGCGGTCGACGCGAAGCGGACCGAGGCCGACGTGGAGGCCGGCGCGCGCGCGGGGATCGCGGAGATGCTGCTGGGGGGCACGACCACGTTCCTCGACCTCTACTACTTCGAGGACGCGGTCGCCCGGGCGGTCGAGGCCCTTGGGATCCGCGGCTACCTCGGCTGGGCGGTGCTCGACCCCCACCTCACCACCCAGACCGGGGTGCCGGTCGAGAACGCGAGGGCGTTCGTCCGGCGGTGGAAGGGCCATCCCACGGTCTCCCCGCTACCGGCGCCGCAGGGCGTTTACGTCGTCGGCGCGGAGACGTGGGCCGCCACGCGGTCGCTCGCGGAGCGCGAGGGCACCCTGATCCACTACCACCTCGCGGAGACGCGCCGGGAGGTCCACGAGCACGTGGCGAGGACCGGGCAGCGGCCGGCGGCGTGGCTCGCCGCGATCGGATTCCTCGGACCGAACCAGATCGCCGCGCACGCGGTCTGGCTGACGGGCGAGGAGATCGGCCTTCTCGCCGCCCGCGGGGTCGCCGTCGCGCACTGCCCGAGCTCGAACTTGAAGCTCGCGTCGGGCGGGGTCGCACCGGTCGTCGAGCTGCGCGCGCAGGGCGCGGTCGTCGGGCTCGGCACCGACTCGGTCGCGAGCAACAACTCGCTGTCGATGCTGCGCGAGATGCACGTCGCCGGCCTCGTCCAGAAGAACGCCCGGTGGGACGCGTCGGTCCTCCCGGCCCAGGCGCTGCTCGACCTCGCGACGATCGACGGGGCCCGCGCGCTCGGGGCGGACCGCGAGATCGGGTCGATCGAGGTCGGCAAGCGGGCCGACTTCTCCCTGTTCCGGCTCGACCATCCCTCGCTCTTGCCCGCCCGTCCGGAGGCGATCGTGTCGCACCTCGCCTACGCGGCCTCGGAGGAGGCCATCGAGGCCGTGTACGTCGGCGGCGAGCCGGTCGTCCGCGACCGCGCGCTGGTCCGGGCCCCGTGGGACGAGATCCGGGCCGCGGCCGAGGAGGCCGCCGCCTCCCTCTGGGCGGCCCGACCGCCCTAGCGAGCCGCGCCGGGCCGGGGCGGTCGCCGCCGCGCGGTCAGGGGAGGCGCGGCGGGGTCCGGTGCGCGAGGTAGTCGCGGACCGCCTCGGCGCTCCGATCCGGTGGGAAGACCGGATAGAAGACCTTCTCGATCCGCCCGCGGTCGGCGACGAACGTCAGCCGCTTCACGAGCGTCCGCCCCTGCAGCGGGAACGCGATCCGCCGCCCCTCGTACTCGACCTCGGGCACCCGCAGGGCGGCGACGAACGTCGGCAGGCGAAGCGCGCGCACGAGCGCGAACCGCGAGTCGTTGAGCAGCTCGAACGGGAGCCCCAGCCGGTGCCGCAGCTCGACCTGCTCGCGGAGACCGACCTCCGGATCGACCTGGCCCTGGCCGCTCACGCCGAAGACCCGGCACCCGTGCGCGACGAGGTCGGCGTGGGCGTCGCGGAAGCCGAGGTTCTCGAGCGTGCAGCCGCGGGCCCCGGGGATCGCGCTCCACTCGCCCGGGATCACCGCCGGCGGGGCGATCGTGGCCGGGTAGAGGTAGAAGACCGAGAGCTGCTCGGCGGCCGCGCCCACGTCCACGGTCCCGCCGTTCGTCGACGGCAGCTCCACGTGGGGGACCCGGGCTCCCAGCAGATGGCGCGCCGCCCCGTCGTCGTCGGGCGCGGGCAACCCGGACGGGAGGGCGAGCAGGTTCGTGTCGGTCGGGATCGCGCTCCCCGGCACGTAGCCCGGCAACGCCCGAGCGTACTTCAGCCCGGAGGTCGCTCTCCCCTCCCCGGCGCCGGCGAGGGAGGGCCCCGACACCCCGATTAGCGCGGGTCGTCGAGCGAACGGGCGAGGGCCTCGGCGACGGCGTGCGCCCAGGCGGAGCGCGGGCCCGGCACCCCGAGCGCGTCGGTCCCCACGAGGCGATCCGGGTCCGCGCGGGCGAGGTCGAAGACGCGAGCGCCGAGCGCCCTGTCGGGGGCGGCGAGGACGACGCCGTGGTGGAGCAGCGCCGACCCGGTGAGATGCTGCGCCGCCCCCCCGACCACCCGGTCCCCGACCCTCAGGACGCGCCCGCGCCCGCCCAACAGGCAGCACTCCGGCGAGCGATCGAGCGGCGGGCCCCACGCGGCGTCGACGCCGTGGGCGTCCAGCGCGTCGACGATCCCCTGCCCCAGCCGATCGTACGCCCGGACGAACCCCCGGCCGACCCGTCGGTCCCCGCGGGGGAGCACGAGCGCCCAGGTGAGATCGCCCGGGCCGAGCAGCACCCCGGTGCCGCCGGAGGTGCGCGGGACGATCGGGACCCCGCACCGGACCGCGCGCCGGAGGTACCCCGCGTCCGCGGGGGTGCCGACGCCGTACGAGACGGCCCGATCGGCGATCACCGCGACCTTGACCGCCGCGCGGCCGGCCCGCAGCAGCTCGGCGTCCGCCACGGCGTCCGTCCCGACGTCGGTCGTCGCCACCCCCCGGACGTCGAGGCGGTCGGCCTCCCTCACGGGGCGGGGGGAGGCGCCCCGCCTCTAAACGCTAAGAGGGCGGGTCGGGTCGTTCCTCCATGGCCGAACTAGCCGACTTCGCCCTGCACGCGGGCGACCCGGCGCCGGACTTCGCGCTGCCCGGCACCGACGGAAAGACGTACCGCCTCGCCGACTTCGCCGCGAGCCCGCTGCTGGTGGTGGCGTTCTGGTGCAACCACTGCCCCTACGTCCAGGCGTGGGAGGGCCGGATGATCGAGCTCGCGCGCCGGTACGGGCCGAAGGGCGTCGCCTTCGTGCTGATCAACGCGAACGACGCCCGGGCGTACCCCGAGGACCGGTTCGAGGCGATGGCCGACCGCGCGCGGTCGAGGGGGTACCCGTTCCCGTACCTGCAGGACGAGTCGCAGTCGGTCGCCCACGCGTACGGGGCGCTCGTGACCCCGCACCCGATGCTGTTCGACCGGAACCGTCGGCTCCTGTTCCAGGGTCGGATCGACAACGACCACCAGCACGCCGAGCGGGCGAACGAGCCGTACCTCGCCCGCGCGCTCGACCAGGCGCTCGCGGGCCGGCCGGTCGAGCCGTCCGCGCTACCGGTCGCGGGCTGCACGGTCAAGTGGCGGTCGTGAGCCGTCCCGGCGGCGCGGGGCGGCCGGTGCCGTCCCCCGGCGCTCGCGCAGGGCCGCGCGCCGCGCCTCGAACGCGGCGCCGAGCGTCGGGGTGACCGGCGCCCCGGCCCGGTCGAGCCGGGCGGCGATCGCGACCTTGCCCGCGAGCGTCCGGGCGAGCCGGCCGCGCTCCCGGCGGGGCGCGGACTGGATCGCGGGGTGCAGGAACAGAAGGCCGTGCCGCGGCGGGGGCGCCCGGCCGCGCAGGTGCTCGAAGAACGCCCGCTCGGCCCCGAGCACCTGGACGGTGCTCGACGGCAGCCGGGCGAGCCGGTCGAGTCCCCCGGCCTGCGCCAGCATGCGGGAGGCGAGCTCGGGGCCGAGGAGCGCCGTGAGGTTCGGCGTCCGGCGGGGCGCCGCGGCCTCCACCGCCGCTCCGAGGGCGGCCCGCTCCGCCGCGATGGCGCGGTACAGCTCCGCGAGCTGGCGTCGCGCCTCGGTGAGCCCGGGGTCGGCCGGACCGAGGGGCGAGGAGCCGTCGGCGCGGGCGAGGACCGCCCGGGCCGCGGCCGCGTGATCGCCCGGGTCGACGTCCGGCGCGTCGCGCGACACCCAGCTCCCCAGCCGCTCGCCGACGAGATTGAGCACCCGGTCCAGGTCCGCCGCCGCGCGGACGGCCTCCTCCACGTGGACCGAGGGGTCCCAGGCGGCCGCGAGCGAGCGGTCGGCGTCGGCGAGCAGCGCCTCGCGGAGGGCGCCGCCGTCGGGCGGCGCCGGGATCGTCGGCCGGGCCCGAAGCCCCCCGACCCAGCGGACGCCGGTCGTGGCGAGCCGTCGGTCGCGTGTCGTCCACAGCGCGGCGCCCCGCTCGGCCAGGAGCTGCGCTTCCTCCGGGGTGAGCCGGCCCGACCGCCGGAGCGCGGCGCGCTCCGCGAGCGCCGCGGCGTCGGAGGGCGCAGCGACCGCCCGGACGACGCGGGCCCCGTCCAGGAGGAACGACCCGTACCACGCCGAGACGAGCTCGGGCATCGGTAGGCCCGAGGGCGCCGCGGATAAATAGGCCGGCCCGGCTGGCCGCGTGATGGCCGCGTCGGACGCCGCCGCGCTCGTCCGGGGCGAACGGCGCGACGCGACGCTCGTCCTCACGATCGATCACCCACCGGTGAACGTCCTCTCGCACGACGTCCTCGACGCGCTCGCGCGCCGGCTCGAGGAGGCCGAGGCGGACCCGGCGGTCCGGGTGGTCGTGCTCGCGAGCGCCGCCCAAAAGGCGTTCGCCGCCGGGGCGAACATCCGCGAGATGGCCTCGATGGGGCCGGACGAGGCCCGGATCCACGGCGCCCGGGGCCAGTCGATCACCCGCCGCATCGAGAGGCTGCCGCTGCCGGTCGTGGCGGCGGTGCACGGGGTCTGCCTCGGGGGCGGATGCGAGATCGTCACGGCGTGCGACCTCGTGATCGCCAGCGAGGACGCCGTCTTCGGACAGCCCGAGATCAACCTCGGGATCGTGCCCGGATGGGGCGGTACCCGGCGGCTGCCGGGCCGGATCGGGCCGGCCCGCGCCCGGCGGTGGGTGCTCCTCGGCGAGAACGTGCCGGCGGCCGACGCCCGGGCGGCCGGACTGGTGGACCGGGTCGTCCCCCGCGACCAGCTGCTGCCGACGGCCCTCGCGGTCGCCGACCAGCTGGCGGCGAAGCCTCCGCTCGCCCTCGCCGCGGCGAAGTACGCGCTCAACTACGCGATCGACGCCCGGATCGACGAGGGGCTCGCCTACGAGCGCGAGCTGTGGGCGCACCTCTTCGGCACCCGCGACCAGCGCGCCGGGATGGGCGCATTCCTCGCGAAGCGACCGCTCGAGCGGTGGGACCGGTCCGACTGGGCCGCCGAGTCGGCCGGCTTTCCGTGGGCGCCCGAGGCGCTCGCCGCGCCCCCGACGGAGCGAAAGGCGATTAAGCCCGACGGTTCGGGTCGGGACTGACACGCCGCGGTGGCTCAGCTGGCAGAGCGGCTCCTTGGTAAGGAGCAGGCCGAGGGTTCAAATCCCTCCCGCGGCTGATTCTCGCCGGGAACGGAGCCGGGCCCGGGGAACGAAGGGACGGCGCGACCGCGTCGACGGCGCCGCGTGGGGGACCCCCCGCGGGTCAGAACGTAGCCGTCGGGACGCGGTTCTCGCGCGGGACGGAGACGTGCGCCGGTAGCGGGGCGACCCCGGTACCCCCCGGATCCAGGAGTCCCGACCGGCCGCGCACTCCACGGCGTGCCGGGAGCGGAGGCCCGCGCCGGGGCGACGGTGGAACGCCCGTCCGAGGAGACGGTTTCGGCCGGTTCGTGCCGCCCCCAAATCCCCCGAGGGGTCTGGACCGATCATGGAGCCGCGGATCACGGTCCTCACGTTGGGCGTCACGGACCTCGAGCGGTCGCTTCGATTCTACCGAGACGGCCTCGGGCTCGCCACCGAAGGGATTGTCGGTACCGAGTTCGAGCACGGGGCCGTCGTGTTCTTTCGGCTCCGCGGGGGCCTCCTGCTCGCCCTGTACCCGAGGAAGGAGATCGGTTGGGATGCCACCGTCCGGGAGGAAGAGCCCAGCCCGACCGAGTTCACGATCGGACACAATGTGAGGAGTCGCGACGAGGTGGAGGACGTGCTCCGGCAGGCCCGGAGGGCGGGGGCCTCCATCCCCAAGCCGGCGGGCCCCACCTTCTGGGGCGGATATGCGGGGTACTTTCAGGACCCCGACGGCCACCTGTGGGAGGTCGCGTGGAACCCTCGGCTCACGCCGGAGGACTGATCCGACCCCACACCGCCGCGGTCGCCGGACGGCCGGCGGACGGCGCCAGCGATACCCACCGCAGCGAGTAGGAGTTGAGGAGGACAGAGGTCGACGAGATCGCCATCGCGATCGCGCCCGTGAACGGGAGCACCCGGAACACCGCGAGCCCGAAGAGCGGGACGAGCGCGCCGAGCGCGATCGGCAGGAGGACCGCGTTGTACCCGAGCGCCCACGCGAGGTTGCCGCGCACCTTGCGGACGGTCCTGCGCCCGATGCGCAGCGCGAGCGCGACGCCCCGGAAGTCGGGGCGCACCAGGAGGACGTTCCCCGCCTCCTTCGCGACCTCCGTTCCCGTGCCGAGCGCGATCCCGAGATCCGCCTCGGCGAGCGCCGGTGCGTCGTTGATCCCGTCCCCGACGTACGCCACGCGGTGCCCTTCCGCGCGCAGACGCTGAAGGAGGGCACGCTTGGCGGCCGGGGCCATCCGGGCGTGGAACCGCCGGATCCCGGCCTGCGACGCGGCCCGGCGAACGGCCGGCTCGCCGTCGCCGCTCGCCACGACGACGTCGATCCCGTCCGCGCGCAGCGCTGCCACCGCCTCCACCACGCCGGGCGCGAGCTCGTCCTCGAACCCGATCAGGCCGATCGCCCGGCCGTCGCGCACCACGACCGACCACGCCCGGCCGGCGGCCTCGATCGCGCGGGCGGCCGGCACCAGCGGTCCGAGGTCCGTGCCGTCGGCGGCCGCCGCCTCCCCCGTGAGGACCGCTACGGGCGCCCCGGCCGAGCGCCCCCGCACCCCGCGGCCGGGGTCGGCGGCGATCGCCTCGACCGCCCCCGGCGCGACCCCCTGCGCGGCCGCCGCCTCGCCCACGGCGCGCGCGAGCGGGTGCTCGGAGCCGATCTCGAGGCCGGCCGCGAGCGCGAGGACCGCGGGCCCGCTCTCCCCGGGGACCGGGACCAGTTCGCGCAGCGTCGGCCGCCCGCGCGTGATCGTCCCGGTCTTGTCGGTGACGACGACGTCGATCTCGCTCGCCCGCTCGAGGGCGTCCGAACCGCGGAACAGGATCCCGGCGTCGGCCGCGCGACCGGTCCCGACGAGGATCGCCGCCGGTGTGGCGAGGCCGAAGGCGCACGGGCACGCGGTGATCACGACCGAGACGAAGACGAGCATGGCCAGCGGGCCGTTCGCCCCCCCGGCCGCGTACCACGCGAGCGCCCCGACGACCGCGAGCGCGAGGACGAACGGCACGAAGACCGCGGCGAGCCGATCGGCGAGCCGCTGGAGCGGGACGCGGCTCGTCTCGGCCTCGGCCAAGAGCGATCCGACCTGCGCGAGGAACGTGTCCGCCCCGACCCGGGTCGCCCGCACGAGCACGACCCCCTCCCCGTTCACCGACCCCGCGACGACCGCATCGCCGGGCCCCTTGGGGACGGGCAGGCCCTCGCCGGTGACGAGCCGCTCGTCGACCGAGGTGCGACCGTCCCGGATCGCCCCGTCGACGGGGAACCTACCGCCGGGCCGGACCCGCACGAGGTCGCCGACCTCGACCTCGGCGAGCGGGAGCGCTCGCTCCGCGTCGCCCCGCACCACCGACGCGCGGGCCGGGAGGAGCTCCCCCAGCGCGCGCACCGCGCCGGACGCCCGATCCCGCACGAGCCGCTCCAGGTAGTTGCCCGTGAGGATCAGCGTCACGATCGCCGCGGCGGCGTCGAAGTAGAACGGTCCGCCCCGCCCGAGGACCAGGACGACCGCGGAGTCGGCGAACGCGACGGTCGTGCCGACCGCGATCAAGACGTCCATGTTCCAGGCCCGGGCACGGACGGCGTCGTACGTCCCGCGGTAGAACTCGAGACCGGGGAAGAACTGCACGACCCCCGCGAGGACGAGCGCGGCCCACGGCCACCCGGCGAACGGCGCGAGGTAGGTGAGCGCGACGACGGCGAGCGCGAGCGGCCAGGCGATCGCGAGGCGGAGCCGGAGCCGGGCGAGCTCGCGCTCGGGCTGCGCGAACCGGCGGAGGCAGCCGGAGGAACAGAAGTAGTAGGTGCGGTTGTCGCGGGCCAGCTTGAGCGGAGCCGCCCGCTCGTCGACGAACATCCCGCAGACGGGGTCGGTCGCCATCGGTGGGGCGCGACCGGGCCCGGACGCTACGGGCGGTTCCGCCGGGCCTCGTAGGCCGTCTGGCAGCCGGCCGAGCAGAAGTAGACGGTCGTGCCGTCGTAGGTCCCCTTCGCGGGCGGCTTCGCCGGGTCGACGCTCATCCCGCAGACCGGGTCCGTCGCGCGCGCCATACCGACGGCGGGAGCCCGCGGGGTTATTTGACTCGTGGCCGCCGCGGACGCCGGTGCGGGCCGGTCGGGGGCGCCGTCGCGCGCCAGCCCTCATATACCACGGCCGTCATGGCCGCCGCGCAGCGGGGTAGGGTAGTCAG
Organism: Thermoplasmata archaeon; assembly: GCA_035502455.1. Lineage (GTDB taxonomy): Archaea > Thermoplasmatota > Thermoplasmata > Lutacidiplasmatales > UBA184 > Lutacidiplasma. The sequence goes on from DATJUI010000002.1 coordinate 21,930, forward strand.
GAAAACGGTCGGCCGCGCCGGTCGTCCTGAAATCCCGACGGGCTCATAACCCGTAGATCCATGGTTCAAATCCATGCCCCGCTATCTCCCCTTCCCGGGGCGTAGCCGCCGCTGACGCCGCCGCGAACGGCGCCGTCGGAACGCGATCAGCTCGACCCGTCGCCGGAGCGGGCGCGCGAGGCGGTCTTGCGCCGGGGCGCCCGCTTCGCGGCGGCCGTGGGTTCCGGGGTCGGGTCGGCGGCCGGCGCGTCGGGAGCGGGCGCGGCGGGTTCGCCCGGGCGCTCCGTCCCCTCGGGGACCGGCTCGACCGGCACCACGGGGGGCGCGATCGGCGGAGGGACCGCCGGAGCGGCCGGCGCGGGGGGCGGAGGCGTCGGGGGCGCGGGCGGCGGGGCCGCGGCGGGGGTCGCGGGCGGTGCGGCGGCGACGGCCGGTTTCGCGGCGTGCGAGTGGGACGCGTGCGCGATCGGCGGCGGCGTGGGCGCGGTCGGGGCGGTGGGGCGCGGCGCGATCGGAACGAACTCCCCGGGTTTCCAGGTGTGCGGCATCTTGAGCACCGACGGGTCCTTCAGGAACAGGTCGGCGTGCCCGCAGGCGCGGCAGATCCGGGTCCCGAGCGAGAGCTCGCCCCGGGCCCGCAGGGAAAGGGTGCCGGCGCTCAGCGCCCCGCCCGTCCGAAGATCGTTCGCCCAGACGAAGTCGCTGGCACCGCAGTTGCTGCAAAGGGGAGGCACGCGAAACACCCGGCGACTCGATGAGGCGGGCGATGCGTAAAAACGGTTGCGCCCGCGCCCCCGCCGCAACCCCCATGTAGCGTCGCACCGTCGCGCCGTCGATGACCTCCCGGCGGTACTCCCGGATCGCGGTCGCGATCGACGGGTCGGAGATCGGCCACGAAGCGCTGGCGACCGCGATCGACCTCGCCCACGAGTACGGCGCCGCGCTCGACATCCTCTCCGTCGCGCCAATCGGCCCCGTGTACGCGACGTCGAACGCTCCGTACATCCCGCCCGACTTTCCCGAGAGCAACCTCGCGTACTACCGCGGGGTCGTCGACGCGGCGGTGGCGGAGGCGCGGACCGCGGGCGTCGCCACGGTCACCGGGCTCGTCGAGGAGGGGGTCGTCGTCGACGAGATCCTCACGGTGCTCGACCAGCACCCCCCGGATCTCCTGGTCGTCGGTTCGCGCGGGCTCTCGACCGCGAAGCGGATCCTGCTCGGGTCGGTATCGACCGCGCTGGTGACCCAGGCGCCGTGCCCGGTGCTGGTGGTGCGCGCGGTGCCTACGCGGCGTGCTGCGTGACGATCAGCCGGGTCGGCACCGGCAGCTTGTGCGACGCCTTGCGGAGCGCTTCCTTCGCGTCCGCGACGTGCGCCTCCGTCGTGTAGATCGTGAGGAGCTCGGAGCCGATCTCGGCCCGGACGGCGTGGCCGACCGGCTTTCCGAACGCCCGCCGCATCCCGTCCGAGATACGGTCGGCGCCGGCGCCCATCGCCATCTTGTGCTCGCGCAGGATCTGGTGCGGGTAGCGACGCACCTTGAGGTGGAACTGGTTCGGCGCCTGCCGTTCCAGCACGCGGACCGCGCTCACGCGCGCCGCCTCGAGGGCGATGTCGCGCACCTGCGCCGCTTCCTCGGTGCCGAGCGAGAGCTCGAACGGGAACCGGGTCTTGAGATCGCCCGTGTCGAACTGGGTCACGCGCAGTGCCGGCACCCCGCCCATGTACTCGCGGCGGGTGTAGATCTGGCCCTCGACCTTGCGGTACATCCGGGCCGGCTTGCGGGTCATGGGCGCGGCCGAGACGGCCCTCCCGTTAAAATGGTTGCGGCGGCAGCCGCCGCGCGCCCCGCCGGCCGGGCGCCACTTCGACCGCGCGCACGCCGGATCGCTCGAGCCAGCCCAGCACGGCCGACCGGGCCCCCGGCGTCCGCGGCATCGCGAAGAAGCTGCGGCCGAACATCGCCTGGGCCGCCCAGGCTCCCTGCCAGCGGAGCGCGGCGAGCGTGCGCCGCAGGGTCGGGGGCGCGAGCCCGACGGCATCGGTGAACCGCTCGCTCGCCGCGAAGAACGTCGCGAGGTCCGGCGTGCGCACGAGCGCGTCGAGCTCGGGCGACGCGGCCGCGACGCGCGCGAGGGCCATGGGATCGCCGAGGATGCGGGGCGACGGCAGGGCCGGCCCGACGACGCCCAGGAACAGGGGACGATCGACCGGCCGGTGGAGCACGTGGCCGAACGGCGGAATGCCCGGGCGGTCCCGCACCTCGAGGCCGCCGCCGGCGATCGCGGCGACGCCCCCGAGCCCGCCCCCACCGAGCAGGTCGGCGAGGTGGGCCACCTCGAACGCCCGCCGGGGAGCGACGTCCGACAGGGCACCGACCGCGAGCGCCGTCGCGGTCGCGCCGGCGGCGCTCATGCCGAACCCCTGCCCGATCGGCAGCGCGTGCTCGAGGTGGACGCGCAGCGTGCCCGGCTCCTCGGGCGCGAGATGGCGGGCGGCCTCCTCGGAGATCGGGAGCGGGGTGCCCGCGTCGCTCGAAACGACGAGGCGGCGGCGACGGCCCGGCCGGAACGCCGCGGTCGCGGTGACGCCCAGCGAGAGCACGATCCCGGCGCCGCGGGAGCCCCGGGCCCGGGGGTCCCGCGCGCCCTCCGCGGGCGCGAAGATCCCGGTCACGTGCCCCGGGGCGAACGCCCGGCCGTACCGCTCGTGGGTCGCCTCCATCGGGATACCGGCGCCGACTCGAATGACGACTACTTATAAGCGGCCACGCTCTCAGATAGGAGGAACCGGCGCCGGCGGTCCGTTCAAACCAACCATGTCGGAACCCGAAGCGACCCCCCCAGCGACCCACGACGCCTTCGATCGCGTGAACTTCCTCGAGCTGCGGAACACCCAGCTCGCGGAGGCGATCAAGCGGGTGGAGAGCGAGCGGCACTACATGGAGGCGGAGATCCTCCGGCTGCAGCGGGAGGTGAAGCGGCTCAAGACCGAGCTCGACCGCCTCCGCTACCCTCCGCTCATCGTGGGCAGCGTGCGCGACGTGCTCACCGACGGCCGCGTGATCGTCAAGTCGTCGACGGGGCCGGACTTCGTGGTCAACTCGGCGGAGACCGTCGAGCACGGCAAGATCACCGTCGGCAGCCGCGTCGCGCTGAACAAGCAGACCCTCGCCGTGATGGGGGTGCTGCCCGCCTCGCTGGACCCGCTGGTCACCGCGTCGGAGATCGTCGACAAGCCGAGCGTCACCTACACGGAGATCGGGGGCCTCGGCGAGCAGATCCGCGAGATCCGCGAGGCCGTCGAGTACCCGCTGCTCCGCTCCGAGCTCTACCGCAAGGTCGGGGTCGATCCGCCGAAGGGGGTGCTCCTCATCGGTTCTCCCGGGACGGGCAAGACGCTGATCGCGAAGGCGGTCGCGCACCACACCAACGCGACGTTCGTCCGGCTCGTCGGCAGCGAGCTCGTCCAGAAGTACATCGGCGAGGGGGCCCGCCTCGTCCGCGAGCTGTTCCAGCTCGCCCGCGAGAAGGCGCCGACGATCATCTTCATCGACGAGGTCGACTCGATCGGGGCGAAGCGCCTCGAGGTCGCCACGAGCGGCGACCGCGAGGTCCAGCGCACCCTGATGCAGCTGCTCGCGGAGATGGACGGCTTCGAACCGCTCTCCAACGTGAAGATCATCGCCGCGACGAACCGTCCGGACATCCTCGATGACGCGCTGCTGCGCCCCGGTCGCTTCGACCGGATCATCGAGATCCCGGTGCCGACCTACCAGGGCCGGGCGGAGATCTTCAAGATCCACAGTCGGGGCATGGCGATCCGCGACGCGATCGATTTCGAGGCGCTCGCGAGCCGCTGCGACGGCGCGACGGGCGCCGACATCCGGGCGATCTGCACCGAGGCCGGGATGTGGGCCATCCGCGAGGAACGCGACCACGTGACGGTCGCGGACTTCGACCGCGCGATCGAGAAGGTCGTCGGCGAGGAAGAGCTCCGCAAGGAGTCCGTCACGATGTTCGCGTAGGCTTCGGCCTACCCGAGCGTCGTGCGCCCGACGATCCGCGGCCCGGTCGGGACCGACAGGTCCGCGAGGTAGACGGCCAGGCCCGCCGCGAACGCGACCGGCCGGTCCGCGGTCACGGTCGTCCCGGTGGCGTCCGCGGCCTCGAGGACCGCGGGCACCGCCTGGAGCCCGACGAGCGCCTGCAGCTGGGCGCCCGGTCCCGCGTCGCCGCGATAGTAGCGGCAGCGCGCGAGCGGTCCCCCCCGCACGGTGGCGCCGGCGTCGAGGGCGCCTTCGGGCGCGAGCACCTGCCCGCGGCTCAGCTCGTCGGCCTCGACGCCCTTGAGCGCGACGCCGACCCGCTCGCCGCCGCCGGCCTCCTTGCGGTCGATGTCGTGCACCTGGATCGAACGGACCTCGACCGACTTCGCGGTCGGCCACAGGCGCAGGCGATCGTGGGCCCGGAGCGTGCCTTGCCGCACGACGCCCAGCGCGACCGCCCCGACCCCCTTCACGGGGAACGCGTGGTCGATCGGCACGAGGACCGGTCCGTCCCGGACCGGCGCCGACCAGCCGTCCACGAGCGCCCGGAGGGCCGGGAGATCGAGCGGGGTCCGCGGCGCGCCCTCGAGCCGGCCCCCCTTGAGCGCGCGCTGGATCTCCGCCTCCCCGACCGCCGGGCCGAGCACGATCGTCGTCGGCACGTCCGTCAGCTCGACCGTCGCGATCGTCTCCGCGACCGGCCGGGTGAGCTCCCGCACGACGAGCAGCGCCCGGTCGGCCATCCCGAGCGCGATCAGGAGCGGGGCGAACTTCTCGGGGAACTGGGTCGGCTCGACGAGGGTGACGGCGTGGCCGTCGCGCACCGCGTGGAACAGCGTGAGGTCGGAGGCGGTCCCCTTCTTGCCGAGCTCCTTCGCCACGTCGCCCGCGCCGACGACCGCCACGGTGACGCCGGTCGTCACGGGGACCCGCTCCGCGACGGCTTGCCCGCGGTGAGCACGATCGACCCGGACTTCGCGTCGACCGTCACCGAGCTCCCGTCGCGCAGCTCCCCGGCGAGGAGCCGCTGGGTGAGCGGGTCGACCACGAGGCGCTGGATCGTGCGCTTGAGGGGCCGGGCGCCGAACGTGGGATCGAACCCCTCGGTCGCGAGGAGCGCCTTCGCCGCCGGCGTCGGCACGAGGTGGATCCGCCGGTCCCTGAGCCGTTCCTCGACCTGGGCGAGCTGGAGCTCGACGATCGCGCCGATCTCCTTCTCCGTGAGCGCGTGGAAGACGACGATCTCGTCGAGCCGGTTCAAGAACTCGGGCCGAAAGTGCGCCCGCAGGGCCGGCTCGATGATCCGGTGCAGGTCGGCGTCGCCCTTCGCCTCCGCGAGGAGGTCGCTCCCGAGGTTGCTGGTGAGGATCACGATGGCGTGGCGGAAGTCGACGGTCCGTCCCTGTCCGTCGGTGAGCCGCCCGTCGTCCATCAGCTGGAGGAGCACGTTCACCACATCGGGATGCGCCTTCTCGATCTCGTCGAACAGGACCACCGTGTACGGGTGGGACCGGACCGCCTCGGTGAGCTGGCCCCCCTCCTCGTACCCGACGTACCCCGGCGGCGCCCCGATCAGGCGGGCCACCGTGTGCTTCTCCATGTACTCGCTCATGTCGATCCGCACGAGCGCCCGGTCGGAGTGGAAGAGGACCGCGGCGAGGGCCTTCGCCAGCTCGGTCTTGCCGACGCCCGTCGGCCCGACGAACAGGAACGTGCCGAGCGGCCGGTTCGGGTCCGCGAGCCCCGAGCGGGCCCGGCGCACGGCGCGGGCCACGGCCTCGATCGCCTCGTCCTGTCCGACGACCCGCGCCTTCAGCTCCTCGTCCAGGTGGAGCAGCCGCTGGGACTCGCTCGCGAGCATCCGGCTCACGGGGACGCCGCTCCACTTCGCGATCACGCGCGCGACGTCCTCCTCGGTGACCTCCTCCCGGAGGAGACCGGTCTCGTCGGTCTTCTCCAGCGAGGACGTGAGCGCCTCGACCTTCTTCTGGAGCTCGGGGATCGTACCGTAGCGGAGGCGGGCCGTTCCCTCGAGGTCCCCGGCCCGCTCGGTCCGCTCCTCCTCGGCCTTCGCGCGATCGAGCTCCGCGCGCAGACGGCGAAGCTCCTCGACGTGCTCGCGCTCCTTCTTCCACTTCGCGGTGAGCACGCCCTCCTGTTCCTTGAGGTTCGCGAGCTCCTTGTCGAGCACCTTGAGGCGGTCCCGGCTCGCGGCATCGCGCTCCTTCGTGAGCGCGGCCCGCTCGATCTCGAGCTGCCGGATCCGCCGGGTGAGGCGGTCGAGCTCCCCGGGCCGCGAGTCGAGGGTCAGCCGGACGCTGGAGGCGGCCTCGTCGACCGCATCGATCGCCTTGTCGGGGAGATGGCGGTCCGGGATGTACCGGGCCGAGAGCGTGGCGGCGGCGACGAGCGCCGCGTCCTGGATGCGCACGCCGTGGTGGAGCTCGTAGCGCTCCTTGATCCCCCGGAGGATCGAGATGGTGTCGTCGACCGTCGGTTCCGCGACGGGGACCGGCTGGAACCGTCGCTCGAGCGCGGCGTCCTTCTCGATGTACCGGCGGTACTCCTGGGTCGTGGTCGCGCCGATGCAGTGCAGCGCGCCGCGGGCGAGGGCGGGCTTCAGCAGGTTGGACGCGTCGAGCGCCCCGCCTTCGGTGGCCCCGGCGTGGACGAGCGTGTGGAGCTCGTCGATGAACAGGATCACCTGCCCCTCCGACCGCTCGACCTCGTTGAGCACGGCCTTGATGCGCTCTTCGAACTCGCCCCGGAACTTCGCGCCGGCCAGCAGCGCGCCCAGATCGAGCGCGACGAGCCGTCGGTCCCGCAGCGACTCCGGGACGTCCTTGGCGGCGATCCGGTTCGCGAGCCCCTCGACCACCGCCGTCTTCCCGACCCCGGGATCCCCGATCAGCACGGGGTTGTTCTTCGTCCGGCGGGAAAGGATCTGGATCACGCGGCGGATCTCCTCGTCCCGCCCGATCACCGGGTCCAGCTTCCGGTCGCGCGCGAGCTGGGTGAGATCGCGTCCGTACTTCTCGAGCGCCTGGTACTGCGCCTCTTCGGAGCGGCTGGCCGCCGGCCGGCTCGGGTCGCGCAGGTGGGCGAGCGCCGCTTCGACGCCGGCCCGACGGACCTGGAACTCCTCGAGGATCGTCCGGGCGGGGGACGGGACCGCCAGCAGGCCGAGGAACAGCGCGTCGGCCGTCGTGTAGCGGTCCTTTCGCTTCGCCGCTTCGGACTCGGCGGCGTCGATCACCTGGGCGAGCGTCCGCGAGAGGTACTGGTCCGAGGGGGCGACGTGATCCACGGTCGGGAGGAGCTTGAGCCGCTCGTCGAGCCGGGCGAGGACCGGTTCGACCGCGACCCCCAGGCCCGTGAGGATCGAGGCGGTGGGCGTCGCCGGGTCGGCGAGGAGCGCCCCGAGCAGATGCTCCGGCTCGACCGCGGCCTGGCGCAGCTCCGCCGCCCGCCGGAACGCCGCCTCGAGCGCGCCCCGGGCCGCGTCGGTGAGGCGGTCGAGGTGCATCGGGGGCGTCATCGGTCCGAGTCGATTTAAGGCCGTCACCCGTGGAGCGCGCCGGTGTCCGACCTCTCGGTCCGGCTCGCAGGCCTCCCGCTCCGGAACCCGTTCCTCCTGGCGAGCGGCATCTGGGGGGAGAGCGGCGATTCGCTAGCGGGGGCCTGGCGCGCCGGGGCCGGGGGCGTCGTCACGAAGTCGATCGGTTCGGCGCCCCGCCCGGGCTATCCGAACCCCACGATCGAGACGTACGGGCAGTGGGGGATGCTCAACGCGATGGGCCTGCCGAACCCCGGGATCGACGAGTACCCCCCCGAGATCGCCACCGCTCGGGCCGCGGGAGCGACCGTCATCGGCTCGATCTTCGGCGGCGATGCGGAGGAGTTCGCCCGGCTCGCAGGGCGCATGGCGTCGACCGGCGTCGACGCGCTCGAGCTCAACCTGAGCTGCCCGCACGCGGAAGGGTACGGAACGGAGGTCGGCGGCGAGCCGGCCGACGTCGAAGCGATCGTCCGGGCCGTCACCCGGGCGACCGCGCTCCCGGTCATCGCCAAGATCACCCCGAACTCGGCCGACCCGGCCGCCCTCGCCGTCGCGGCCGAACGCGGGGGGGCGAAGGCCGTGAGCGCGATCAACACGCTCCGAGCGCTGGCGATCGACACGACCCTCCACCGCCCGGTGCTCGCCCACGGCCTGGGCGGGCTCAGCGGGGCCGCGATCAAACCGGTCGGACTCGCGTGCGTCTGGCAGATCTACGAACGGGTCTCGATCCCCGTGATCGGGATCGGGGGCATCGCGACGGCCGAGGACGCGCTCGAGTACGTGATGGCCGGGGCGCGGGCCGTCGAGGTCGGGACGGCCGTCGCCTTCCGCGGGATCGGGGTCTTCGGAGAGCTCGTGCGCGGCCTCGCGGCCCGGCTCGACGCGCTCGGCTACCCGTCGATCGAGTCGGTCGTGGGGATCGCGCATCCCGGCCGGACCCGCCCGTAGGCCGACGGGCCGGCCGAGGCGCTATATCGCCGACCGGCTAGGCCCGGGCGTGCGTACCGTCGTCGCCGTGACGGAGCGCGTCGAGGAGACGCCCTCGACGGTGACCCTCCGGTTCCCGTACGGCCCCCCGGCGCGCCCGGGGCAGTTCGTGATGCTCTGGATCCCCGGGGACGACGAGCTCCCGATGTCGCTGTCGTACGTGGGCGGGTCCGACAAGGGGGTCACCGTGAAGGCGATGGGGGCGACCAGCCGCCACGTGCTCGACGTCGAGCCCGGCGACCCGATCGGGATCCGGGGACCGTACGGGAACGCGTTCGACCTCGCTCCGGCCCGCGTCCTCGTCGTGGCGGGCGGCTCGGGCGCCGCGGTCCTCGCCCCCGCCGCCGAGGCGGCCCGCGCGCGCGGCGCGACCGTCGCGGTCGCCCTCGGCGCGACCGAGGCGCCCGAGCTATTGTTCCGCGGTCGCTTCGAGGCGATGGGCGCCCGGGTCGAGCTGTCGACCGACGACGGCTCCGCGGGAGCGAAGGGGTTCGTCACGCCGGTCGCCGAGCGGATGCTCGCCGAGGAGCCGTTCGACGCGGTCTGGACGTGCGGACCCGAGATCATGATGCGCAAGGTGATCGAGGCAGCCGCGCCCCGGGGCGTGCCGGTCGTCTGCTCGGTCGAGCGGCACATGAAGTGCGCCCTCGGCATGTGCGACGCCTGCGCCCTGGGACCGTACCACGTCTGCGTCGACGGGCCGGTCTTCCCGGCGGAGCGGCTGACCCCGCTCGCGGAGTTCGGCGAGGCCCACCGGGACAGCTCGGGTCGACGCGTCCGGTTCGGCCGGTAGTCCGCCCGGGCCGGCGTTCGGCGGACGCCGGACCCGAATCTCGCCACAGACTTTATGCGAGGGCCCCGCTACGAGTCGCGCGGGCACCGTTGTGAAGGTCATTGTGGTGAGCGGGGGGGTGATTTCCGGCCTCGGAAAGGGGATCACGACCTCCTCGATCGGACGACTCCTCAAGGCCCGCGGCATCCCCGTCACGATCGTCAAGATCGACCCGTACCTCAACGTCGACGCGGGCACGATGAACCCGTACCAGCACGGCGAGGTGTTCGTCCTGGACGACGGGACCGAGGCCGACCTCGACCTCGGGAACTACGAGCGGTTCCTCGGCCAGAGCCTGATGGGCACGCACAACCTCACGACCGGCAAGATCTACCGGTCGGTCATCGAGAAGGAGCGGCGGGGCGACTACCTCGGCAACACCGTCCAGATCATCCCGCACGTCACGGGGGAGATCAAGCGAGCGATCCGGGAGGTCAGCCAGGCGGCGGGGGCGGAGGTCGTGCTCGTCGAGGTCGGCGGCACGGTCGGCGACATCGAGTCGATGCCGTTCCTGGAAGCGCTCCGGGAGCTGTCGTACGAGCTCGGCGAGGGGCACATGGCGTTCGTCCACACGACGCTCGTCCCCGTCGTGGGGCCGGTCGGCGAGGCGAAGACCAAGCCGACGCAGCACTCCGTCCGCGAGCTCCGCGCGATCGGGATCCGGCCGAACCTCATCATGGCCCGCGGTCCGGCGCCGCTGGCCCCGGACATCAAGGCGAAGATCTCGCTGTTCTGCGACGTGGCCCCGGACGCGGTCATCTCCGTGCCGGATCAGTCGGTGATCTACGAGGTCCCGCTCGTCCTCGAGGCCCAGGGCGTCGGCGCGCAGCTCACCCGGCTCCTCGGACTGCCGGACCGGCCGCCCGACTTCGCCGCCTGGAAGGAGTTCCTCGCCACGTACCGGCGCCGGGAGGGCTCGGTCGAGGTGGCGATCGTCGGGAAGTACACGGAGCTCCGCGACGCCTACCTCTCCCACTCCGAGGCGTTCCACCACTGCCAGGGCCACCTCGGGACCGAGATCCGCCTCTCGTGGTACGACTCCGAGGACCTCCCGCGGAACCCGGCGCTCGTCGCGCGGATCGCCCGCTCCGACGCGGTGCTCGTCCCCGGCGGCTTCGGGACCCGCGGGGTCGAGGGGAAGATCCGGGCGATCGAGGTCGCGCGCACCGAGCGGATCCCGTACCTCGGCGTCTGCTACGGCTTTCAGATGGCCGCGGTGGAGTTCGCCCGGCACGTGCTGGGCCTCACCTCGGCCGGCACGACCGAGGTCGATCCGGCGAGCCCCGACCCGATCGTCTGCCTCCTCGAGGAGCAGAAGGGGCTCAACGACCTCGGCGGCACGATGCGCCTCGGGGCGCAGCGGGTCGCGCTCTCCCCCGGCTCGAAGATCGCCGGCGTGTACGGGAAGACCGAGATCTGGGAGCGCCACCGGCACCGGTTCGAGATCAATCCCGCGTACGTCGAGCGGCTCGCCCGGGCCGGGCTCGTGACGACGGGGCGGTCGGTCGACGGCCGGGTCGAGGTCCTCGAGGCGACCGACCACCCGTTCTTCGTGGGGGTGCAGTACCACCCCGAGTTCCTCTCGCGCCCCGAGGCGCCGCACCCGCTCTACCTCGCGCTCGTCCAGGCCGCGATCGCCCGGAAGGGGAAGGAGGTCGCGAACCCTGTCGCCCCCTCGCCGGCTCTCGCGTGAGCTCGCGAAGCTGGACGGCGAGGTCGTCCGGGTCGCGGGCCACCTCGAGGAGTATCGGGCGCTCGGCGGCGTCGCCTTCGCGCTCGTGCGCGACGTCGGCGGCACGACGCAGGTGACCCTCAAGAAGGGCGTCGCGGACGCGACCCTCTTCCCGCTGTTCGCGGAGCTGCCCCGCGAGTCGGTGGTCGAGGTCGAAGGGAAGGTCCAGCGCTCGGAGAAGGCCCAGCGGGGCGTGGAACTGCTCCCGAGCGCGGTGCGGGTGCTGGCGCGGGCCGAGACGCCGCTCCCGCTCGGGGTCGTCGACAAGGTCGGCGCCGACCTCGACACCCGGTTCAACCACCGGGTGCTCGATCTGCGCAAGCCGGCGGTCCGGAACATCTTCGAGCTGCGGACCGCGCTGCTCGCCGGCTTTCGGGCCGCCTTCCGGGAGCGCGGCTTCCTCGAGATCGAGACCCCGAAGATCCTCCGGGAGGGCGTCGAGGGGGGCGCGACCCTGTTCCCGGTCGACTACTTCGAGACCCGCGCCTACCTCGCGCAGAGCCCGCAGCTCTACAAGCAGATGATGATGAGCGCGGGCTTCGAGCGGGTCTTCGAGATCGGGCCCGCGTTCCGCGCCGAGAAGTCCGACACCGTCCGGCACCTGACCGAGTTCACCAGCCTCGACCTCGAGATCGCGTACCCCGACGGGGCCGAGGGCCTCCGGACGGTCCTCGAGGGGGCCGTCGCCGACGCGTTCCGTTCGACCCGGGCGGAGCTCGAGCGGCGCGCGAACCCCCTCGCGGCCGGGATCCCCGCGCTCACGCTCCCGCTGCCGCGCATCCCGTTCGCGACCGCGGAGGAGTGGCTCGGGCGGCCCGGCGCGGAGCGGGACTTCGGGGCCGACGACGAGCGCGCGATCGGCGAGCGGGTCGAGCGCGAGCTCGGTACGCCGCTGTACTTCCTCACCGACTATCCGACCGCGGTGAAGGCGCACACCTTCTACGCGATGCGCCAAGACGCGAATCCGAAGGCGACGTGGTACCACGACCTCGACTTCCGCGGGGTGGAGATCGCGAGCGGCGGGATCCGGGAGCACCGGTACGACCGCCTGACCGCGAACCTGGCGGCGGCGGACCTCGATCCGGCGAAGTTCGCGGGGTACCTCGAGGCGTTCCGGTTCGGGATGCCTCCGCACGGCGGATACGGGCTCGGCATCGACCGGCTGGTCCAGCTGCTGGCGGGGCTCCCCAATATACGGGAGGCCCGCCTGTTCCCCCGGGACCGCTACCGCCTCGACCCCTGAGCGGAGGTGAATCGTCGATGGTCGCTGCACGGAGGACCCTCCCCGCGCCGCCGGAGCTGCAGAGCCGCTGGGCGTCGGTCCTGGAAGAGGCCGGCCTGCGCCCCGCGATCCTCGCCCTCCACGACCGGTTCCCCGAGGAGCGTTCGCTCGAGGTGCCGTTCTCGGCGGTCGATGGCCCCGACACGGGGCTCGCGGACCTCCTGCTCGAGCGGCCCGAGGAGGTGCTGGGGGCCGGGATGCGCGCGATGCGCGAGCTGTTGCCCGTCGCCGGGCCCGAGGCGGAAGGACTCCGGCTGCGCGTGGTCGGGCTCCCGCCCACCGCCCACCGCCTGATCCGCGCGATCCGGGAGACCGACCTCAACCGGTTCGTCGCGATCGACGGGATCGTCCGCCGGGTCACCGAGGTCCGCCCGCAGATCCGGGACGCCGTCTTCCAGTGCGTCGCCTGTCGGACCGAGTTCCACGAGCCGCAGGACGAAGGGTCGATGGTCTTTCGCGAGCCGCTCGAGTGCCCCGAGTCGCAGGGCGGCTGCGGCAAGCCGATCGGCCGGACGCGCTTCCGCCTCCTCGCCGAGAAGTCGTCGTACGTCGACGCCCAGCGGATCGAGATCCAGGAGCACCCGGAGTCCCTCCGCCACGGGGCGCACCCGCAGGGGCTCTCCGCGATGCTGACGGAGGACCTGGCCGGCCGGGTGCTTCCGGGCAACCGCATCGTGCTCAACGGGGTCCTCAAGAGCTTCCAGCGGGCGAGCGCCTCGCGCGGCGGCGTCGTGCGGAACACGACGTTCGACCTCATGGTCCTCGGGAACTCGTTCGAGTCGAAGCAGGTCGAGTACGAGGAGATCGAGATCTCCCCCGACGAGCAGGCGCTCATCGAGAGCTTCCGCGGCGACCCGACGGTCGTCGACAAGATCGTCCTGTCGCTCGCCCCGACGATCAAGGGGATGGAGGAGGAGAAGGAGGCGATCGCGCTCCAGATGTTCGGGGCGGTCGAAAAGCACCACGCGGACGGCGTCCGGGTCCGCGGCGACATCCACGTGCTGATCGTCGGCGACCCCGGGACCGCGAAGAGCCAGCTGCTCCGCTACGTCGCCGAGGTGGCGCCGCGCGGGGTGTACACGAGCGGCAAGGGGGCGACCGCCGCCGGGCTGACGGCCGCCGCGGTGAAGGACGACTTCGCGGGGGGGCGATGGGTCCTCGAGGCCGGGATGCTCGTCCTGGCCGACGGGGGGATGGCGGTCATCGACGAGCTCGACAAGATGAGCGCGGAGGACCGCTCGGCCATGCACGAGACGCTGGAGCAAGGGACCGTGAGCATCGCGAAGGCCGGCATCACCTCGACGCTCAACGCGCGGTGCCCCGTGCTGGCCGCGGCGAATCCGAAGTGGGGTCGGTTCACCCCGGATCGCACGATCGCCGAGCAGATCGACCTGCCGCCCACGCTGCTCTCGAGGTTCGACGTGATCTTCTCCATCAAGGACGTGCCGGACCAGTCGCGCGACCGTCGGCTCGCGAGCCGGATCCTCGCCTCCGCCCGCGACGTGGAGGTCCGTCGGCAGGCCGGGATGCCCCGGCTCGAGTCCGGCGATGCCCCGTTCGGCCCCGAGCTCCTCAAGAAGTACATCGCGTACGCGCGCCGCAGCACCCGCCCGGTGCTGTCGCCCGAGTCGCTGGGCGCGATCGAGGACTTCTACGTGCGGGTCCGCCGGCAGGGCGAGGAGCCGAACTCGCCCGTCCCGATCACCGCCCGGCAGCTGGAGGCGCTCGTCCGGCTGAGCGAGGCGGCCGCGCGGGCCCGCCTGTCGAACCTCGTGGAGGTCCAGGACGCCGAGCGCGCGATCCACATCATGGAGAACTACCTGCGCCGGGTCTCGATGACCGAGGAGGGGAAGCTCGACATCGATCTGACCCAGACCGGCGTGAGCCACAGCCAGCGCGAGCGCCAGGTCGCGGTCCTCCAGATCATGCGCGAGCTGCAGGCGACGCACGACGGGATCTTCTCGATGGAGCAGTTCCGCGAGGCGGTCACCCGCGCGAAGATCGACCTCGCGAAGGCCGAGGCGCTGCTCGGCAGCATGCGCAACCAGGGCGAGATCATCGAGCCCCGTCCGAACCAGCTGCAGCTGGTGCGGTTCTGATCCCCGCCCCCGGTGCACCGTTTATCTCCTCTAGAGCACGTGGTCGGGCCGGCGCGATGTCGGAGGACGGCTTCGTGATGCGGGTCCATCGGGTCCGCACCGAGTTCGTGGTCGCGGCGTGCGACGCGGAGCTCCTCGGCCGGGAGCTGCCGGTCGGCGAGCACGGACGGACGGTGACGGTCTCGAGCCACTTCTACGGCGAGCGCAAGGTCGCGCGGGAGGAGCTGTTGTGGGCGCTCGAGCGGGCCACGATCGCCAACCTGCTCGGGGCCCGGGTGCTGAAGCTCGCCGAGGAGGCCGGACACATCGCCCCGGGCGGGGCGGGCAGCCTGGGCGGCGTCCCGCACGCCGAGATCTTCGCGATGACCCACTAGCCGAGCGGAACGATGGGCGACGACGGGGAGTTCTGCGTGGTCTGCGGCGCGACGGAGCGCCCGCTCGTCGACGGCGTCTGCGCCGAGTGCGCGGCCGACCGCGCGTCGCTCGTCACGGCGCCGAAGCGGGCCCAGGTCGTCCTCTGCCCGCACTGCGGGGCGCGGCTCGTGAAGGACCACTGGGAGCGGGCGCACTCGAGCCCCGTGCTGACGGCGGAGGACCTCGCCCCGTTCCTCGTCGTCCACCCCGAGGTCGGCATCCGCCGGGTCCGGTGGGACGAGGTCGCCGCGACGGGGACGGTGCGCGAGCTGCTCGGGCACGCGGACGTCGGCTTTCGCGGCGCGCGCCGGGACGTCGCGATCCCGCTGTCGGTGCGGACCGAGCACCGGAGCTGCCCCGAGTGCAGCCGCAAGAGCGGGCGCTACTACACGGCGATCCTCCAGCTGCGCGGCCCGGCGGACGACCGGCCGGAGCGGGCGACCGACCGGCGGGCTCGCCTCGACGCCGCCTGGAACGAGGTCGCGCGGGAGATCCGCCCGGAGTGGCGTCACGCCGTCTCGTGGCGGGAAGAGCGGCCCGAGGGGTGGGACGTCTACTTCACCGACACCGTCGCCGCCCGGTCCGTCGCCCGGCTCGTGCAGCAGCGGTTCGGGGGCGCGTTCAAGCAGTCCGCCTCGCTGTTCGGACGGAAGGACGGGCGCGACGTCTACCGGGTCACGTACCTGGTCCGCCTCCCGCGCCCCGGCGGCGCGCCCGCGCCCCGGACCGGACCGCGCCCGCCGGCCCACCCCCTCGAACCATAGCCTTAAGAAGCGTCTCCCGCCTCGCGGAGCCGTTAGCGGGGGCGTGCTTCGATGGCAAAGGCGGGGATCCTTCGGCGGCATCACGGGGCGGACACGCTGGAAGAGGGCTCGTTCCTGGATCTGGGGGCGATGAGCTTCGACGACGAGCTCGGGTCGCTCGCGGGCGTCAAGGGCACGGTCCGCCTCGCCGAGATCCTGCGCTTCGAGGACCTCCACCAGATCTCGAAGCTCGCCTACCAGGGCGACATCGTGCTGCTCGACTACACGTCGATCGCGAACGACGCGATCGCGGTGAAGCGGATGAGCGTCGACCTCAAGAACGTCGCCAAGGACACCGGCGGCGACGTCGCGGGGATCGCGAAGAACCTGCTCGCGATCACCCCGGCCGGCATCCGCATCGACCGACAGAAGATCCGGCCGTCGTTCTAGGGCCCGGTCTTCCGGCATGCGGGTCCTCGTCGATCGGCGGGAGGCGCTGGCGGCCGGCGCGGACGCCTGCGCGGTCGGCGTCTTCGAGCGGGGCGAGAAGGAGACCGCGCTCCCCCGGAGCCTCGCGGCGGAGGACGCCGCCGT
This sequence comes from Thermoplasmata archaeon, assembly GCA_035502455.1. Taxonomy (GTDB): domain Archaea; phylum Thermoplasmatota; class Thermoplasmata; order Lutacidiplasmatales; family UBA184; genus Lutacidiplasma. The sequence continues at coordinate 38,220 of DATJUI010000002.1, forward strand.
GGGCGGCCTCGTGAAGGCCGCGTGGGACCGCAAGGAGATCCGGGGCAAGCGGCGCGAGATCACGATCCTCCACCGGCCGAAGGGCGCCGGGCGGCTGGTGCTCGTCGGGCTGGGCCCGCGCGAGCGCTACCAGCACGAAACGGCCCGGCGCGCGGCGGCCGAGGCCGTCCGCGCCCTCAAGGGCCGCGGGGCCCGCACCCTCGCGTTCCGCCTCCCTTCGTTCGTCGCCGAGGGCGTGGCGGCCGAGCCGGCCGCCCGGGCGCTCGTCGACGGCGCGGTGCTGGGCAGCTACGAGTTCGTGCGCTACAAGAGCGCCACGGACGGGGCGGTCGAGGAGGCGTCGGTGCACCTGGGCGACGACCTCGCCCGCGAGGAGGCCGGCCTCCGCAAGGCGGTCGCCGAGCAGTCGACGGTCGACGATGCGGTCGTCTGGGGCCGCGACCTCGCGAACCTCCCGCCGGACACCGCGACCCCCGAACGCCTCGCCGAGGAGGCGCGCGCGCTGGGGAAGGAGCTCGGCCTCAAGGTGACGGTGTTCGACGAGCGGCGGCTCGCCGAGATGAAGTGCGGCGGCCTGCTCGCCGTCGGCGGCGGGTCCGTGCACCCGCCCCGGCTGGTCGTCCTCGAGTACGCGGGCGGCGCCCGACGCGGCCGCACGGTCGCGGTCGTCGGCAAGGGGATCACGTTCGACTCGGGCGGCCTCTCCCTGAAACCGGGGCCCCGCATGGCGGAGATGAAGTTCGACAAGTCCGGCGCCGTCGCGGTCCTCGCCATCCTGCGGGCCGCGGCGCAGCTCAAGGTCGGCCCGCGGGTCGTCGGGGTGATGGCGTGCGCCGAGAACCTCCCGAGCGGCAGCGCGTACCGGCCCAGCGACGTCGTCCGCAGCTTCAACGGCAAGGCGATCGAGGTCCTCAACACCGACGCGGAGGGCCGCGTCGTCCTCGCGGACGCGCTCGGGTACGTCGCGGCCCAGTACCGCCCGGACGAGGTGATCGACCTGGCGACGCTCACCGGCGCGCAGGTGATCGCGCTCGGCGACGACACCGCGGGGCTCGTCGCCCCGGACGACCGGCTCGCGGCCGGGATCCTGGCGGCCGCCCAGGTGACGGGCGAACCGTTCTGGCGGATGCCGCTCACCGACTTCCACCGCGAGCTCGTGAAGAGCGAGATCGGGGACGTGCGGAACTCGACGGAGATCCCGGTCGCCGGGATGCTCACCGCGGCGGCGTTCTTGGAGCAGTTCGTCGGCAACGTCCCGTGGGCGCACATCGACTTCGCGGGCGCCTCGTGGACGAACCCGCTCACCCGGCGCTACCAGCCGGCCTACCAGCCGGTCGGGGCGACGGCCTTCGGGGTGCGGACGATCGTCCGCTACCTGCTCGACGCCCCGCGCGGCTGAGCCGACGGGCCGTCACCGCCGGTACGCGACCACGAACCGGCGCGCGAACGGGAACAGGACGCGCCCGTCGGGCCGGCGCGGGTACGCGGCGGCGATCGCGCGGGCGTACGCGGCGGTGAAGTCGGCCCGCGCCGCGTCCGTCCCGAGCCGGTCGAGCACCGGCCTGAGCCCCGTCCCCTGCGTCCACTCCACGATCGCCTCGGGACCGGGGAAGACGTGGACGTACTCGGTGTCCCAGAGGTCGACCCGCTCCGCGAGCGGCGCGAGGAGGTCGTAGTAGTCCGTCAGCCCGAGGACCGTGTCGGCGACGTCGTCGGGCGGGAGCCGCCCGCGCCACGCGGGCGAGGCCGCGAGGTCGCGGACAGCGGCGAGCCACGGCGGCGGCGGGTCGCCCCGGGTGGGGACCTGGAAGGCGAGCGCCCCGCCCTCGGCGGTCGCCCGACCCAGCGCGGGGACGAGGGACCGGTGGTCGGGGACCCACTGGAGCGCGGCGTTCGCGAAGACGAGGTCGTACGGCGCCCCGGCGAGCGGGGGGCGAAGGTCCGCCTCGATCCAGGTGCCGTCCGGGTACTTCGACCGGGCCGCCCGGAGCATCTCGGGCGATCGGTCGATCCCGACGAGCGCGGCGTTCGGCCAGCGTGCGCGGAGCACCGCGGTGCTGTTCCCCGGCCCGCAGCCGAGGTCGACGATCCGGGCGGGCGCGGCGAGCTCGATGCGCGCGACCAGGTCGCGGCCGGCCTGCGTCCGCTCGGCCTCGAACCGAAGGTACTGGCGCGGGTCCCAGTCGGCCATCGTTCCGACGCGAGGCTCCCCCGGGCCGGTCGCCCTCACGCCGCGACGATCTGGACGCTCTCGCCGCCGTGCCGGGTCGCCCGGGGCCGAACCTCGCAGAAGAGCGGCGTGTGGTAGCCGCCGCCCGTCACGAGCGCGGTCCCGACGGGGAGCGACTGGATCATCTCCGTCATCCCGGCGGTGAGCCCCTCGATCGACTGGGCGATGGCGCGGAGGTCGAGGGGGTTGGTCACCTGCAGGATGAGCTGCGTGTTGCACTGCGAGAGGACGGACTTGTCGATGCGGGCGGCCCGCTGCGTCACCGCGCACAGGCCGAGCCCGAACTTCCGCCCCTCGCTCGCGATGTTCTTGAGGATCCGCGAGCACGTCGCCGTTCCCTGCTGGGGGGCGAAGTTGTGCGCCTCCTCGATGACCAGGAAGAGCGGCGGGATCTTCTCCTTCTTCCGGTTCTCGAAGAGGGTCGTCGCGAGGCGCGCGACGACGAGCTCCTGCACGTCCGGCGCGACCCCGCGGAGGTTCACCAGCGTCGCGTCCCCCTTCTGCACGAGATCGTTCAAGCTCGTGCCCACGGGGCCGAGCAGCTTCGTCTGGTCGACGTACTCGAGCCGCTCGTGGAGGGTCTCGGCGACCGCCCCCTCCCCCTGCTCGGCCGCCCGGACCAGGTCGTGCACGGTGTACTCCGGGTTCGTCGCCGAGACGTTCTCGATGACCTGCTTGAGCGGGCCGAGGAACGTCTTCACGTTCGTGAGCCCCATGAACACGAGGAGGTCCCGCGGGTCGGTGTTCCGCAGGGAGAACGTGAGGGGCTTCGCGGCCGGGTTGAGCGAGACGTCCGGCGAGTACTCGTGGATCTGCCGGGCGAACCCCTGGGGCTGCACGGAGAAGCGCGGTCCGCCGGGCTTCTCGGCCGGGCTGCGCAGCGACCCGTACTCGCCGTGCGGGTCGATGATGACGCACGTGACCTTGTGCCGCAGCAGCTCCTCGATGAGCACCCCCAGGAGGTAGCTCTTCCCGCCGCCGGTCTTCGCGAGCACGCTGACGTGCCGCTGGACGAGCTGGTTGATGTCGAGCTCGACGCGCAGCTGGTGGTTGCGGAGCAGGCCGACGTACGCCCCGGTGTTCGGCCGGTGCTTCAGTCCGAGCACCTCGGCGATCAGCGGTTCCTCGGCCCGGAAGACGTGCGCCCCCGGGCGGAACGGCATCGTGGGGAGCTTCACGACCCCCTGGTCGTCCCGATAGCCGATGATGCGGGCCTCGCCGAGGAGGTTCTCGTGGACCGTCCCCTCGTCGGTCGGCTGCAGCTGCCCCGCGCGCTCGAGATCGAGGTCGCTCTTGCGCTTGAGGTCGTCGAGCTGGCAGAGGACCCGGCCGTGCAGCTCGTCCTCGACCGCGAGGTAGTCGCCGCGCTCCACCGGGCGCGCGAGGCTGAGCGAGAACTGGCCGAGGCCGACGTCCCCGAAGATGCGCCCGACCTCTTCCACGGCGCGTTCCACCGACCCCTGCGATATATGCGTGACGTGCGAGACGCAGCGCGACCGGCGAACGTCGCTCGGAAGTCTTTATATCGAGCGGTCCTGTCGAACGCCTCCCCGGCGGAGATTCCGTTCTGGCGGGCCGGTGGCCTGGTGACCGACGCGACCGAAGAGCTCGAACGCAAGCGCGCGGAGTGCAACGCCCGGGCCGACGAGCACCGGGCGAAGCGCGACCGGCTCAACGCCGACGCGCGCACGACCGCCGAGGAGCGCTCCCGGGTCCTCGACGAGCTGCACGCGAAGAGCGCGGAGGCGCAGGAGCATCGCCGGAACCGCGACGCGCTCAACGCCCAGGTCCGCGAGGAAAAGCGGCTCCGCGAGGAGTGGAACCACAAGCTCCAGGAGCTGGGCGACAAGATCCAGGAGCTGAAGCGCGCCCGGGCCCCCCGCCCGGGCGCCGTCCCGGTCTGGCGGCTGCGCAAGGAGCTCAAGGAGCTCGAGTTCCGCCACATGACGACCGCGCTCACCGGCGACCAGGAAAAGCGGCTGATCGAGGAGATGAAGCGGCTGGAGGCCGCCATCCGCGACCAGGACGCCGAGATGCGGCAGGACCCGGCGATCGAGCAGTCGATGAAGGAGTTCGCCGAGGCGCGCACCGAGGCGGAGAAGCACCACGCGGCCGTCGGCGAGGCGGCCGAGGCCGCCCAGCGCGAGCACGAGGCGATGGTCGCCCTCTACGAGTCGGTCGACGAGCTGCGGCGGGCCGCCGACACGGTCCAGGCGAAGCTCCTCGAGGTGAAGTCCCAGGCCGACGAGGCGCACCGGGCGCACATCGGCGCGATCGAGGAGGTCCGCGACATCGAAAAGATGCTGTACGCGGCCCGGGGCGGCCGCGCCCCGGCCGGCTGGGCGGACGCCGAGCCCCCGCGCGAGGAGGACTTCCTCGCGCGGCTCAAGAAGGGCGAGAAGGTCTCGACCGAGGATCTCCTCGAGCTCCAAAAGACCGGCCGCGGGTAGGCGGGCGCCCGTGACGCTGCCGTACGGCGCCCGCACGGTCGACGCGGTCCTGTTCGACCTCGACGACGTCCTCGTCCCGTTCGAGACGGTCGCCGCCTGGCAGTGGGCGTGGCGCCCCCAGGGCCCGGTCCTCGGGGAGCGCAAGGTCCGCGCGGCCGTGCGGCGCTCGCTCCGGGCCTGGGACAAGCGGCGCTGGTCGGGGCTCACCGGCAAGGCACCCCCGGCCGACCTCGCGGCCCTCACCCAGCACCTCGCCGACACGCTCGCGGCGATCGCCGGTCACCCGGTCCCCGAGTCCGAGGCGGTGGTCCGCCGGATGCTCCACCCGGCCGGGGAGGTCGAGCGGTACCCGGACGTGGCCGGCGCGCTCGCCCGGCTCGCGGCCGCCGACGTGCGGGTCGGGGCGCTCACCCCGCTCCCGGACGCCTCGGCCCGCTGGCTGCTCAAGCGGGCGACCCTTCCCGAGAGCCTGCTCGTGGGGGCCGGGGACGGTCCGGGCCCGGTCGCGCCCGCACGCGAGGCGTTCCGGGCCGCGGCCGACCGGCTCGGGGCGCCGCCGGAGCGCGTCGCGTTCGTCGGCGACCTGTTCTGGAGCGACGTGCGCGCGGCGGTCCGGGCGGGGCTCCCCGCGGTCCTGCTCGACCGGCACGACGCCTGGCCGGACGTGCAGGTCGGACGGATCGTCGCGCTCGACGGCCTCGAGGCGGTCCTCGCCCAGGGGGACGCCCCGCCGGAGCCGCCGGCGGCCGACGCCGGCCCCCGCGCCGCCTAGCCGCGGGCCCGCCGTCGGAGCGGGGCGTTCCCGCCGAAGAACCTATATTACCCCTGCCGCGGTGCCCGCCCCGTGCCTCCGCGGTACGTCAAGATCGATCAGGCGGAGCTCCGTCAGATCAAGGAGCTGTACGAGGGCGTGATGTCCCACGCCTGCCACGGCCTGTTCTTCAAGGAAGGCTCGGTGATCGGCTCCGACATGGCCCAGGAGGCGCTCAAGGACCGCCCCCGGTTCTTCGAGCGGGCCGGGCAGACGCTCAAGGAGCGCGGGTGGGTCGAGGAGGTATCGTTCTCCGACCACGAGGTCGTCGTGCGGGGCTCGATCGAGGTCTCGCCGAGCGACATCCCCACCTGCCACCGGTTGCGGGGCATCCTCCGCGAGTTCTACGAACGTTTTAAGGGGGGGCGCGTTAAGTGTACCGAGGAGATGTGCGCCAGCACCGGCGGTCCGGAATGCCGTTTCCGAGTCGAAGAGGTCTGAAGGAGCGGCAGCGATGATGGCCACCGGGAACGTCGGCGCGGTGATCAAGGACCTCAAGTCGCGGATCGGCGGCATCGCCACCGCGCTCGTCTCCCGCGACGGCCTCGTCCTCTACGCGGACGTGCCGGCCGGCGTCTACACGGAGACGTTCGCGATCATGTGCGCCACGATCCTCGGCGCGGCCGCGACGGCGAACACCGAGCTCAACCGCTCGCCGCCCGAGCGGATCGTGATCGAAGGGAACGACTCGAAGACGATCATCGTCGGGAGCGGCAAGAAGGCCCTCCTCGTCGCGGTCGTCGACCAGAGCGCCGACGTGACGAAGGTGCTCGGCGAGGTCGTGAAGGTCGCCGAGCTCCTCAAGGCGAACTAGGCCGACCGTCCCGCGCGGCCGTCAGCGGCCGCTCGAAGAGCGCGCAGCGGAAGCCGCCCGCCTCCACGCTCCGCTCAAAGACGAACCCGAGCCGCTCGTAGTACGCGCACAGGGCGCGGTTCGCCTGGACGCAGTCGAGCCGAAGGAGCCCGCGGCCCGCGGCGCGGCACCGGAGCGCCGCCCACTCGAGGAGCCAGCGGCCCCACCCCTGCCCGCGATGGGCCGGGCGGACCGCGAGGCGGTGGACGTACCCGGCGATCGGGGGCTGCTCGCCCCAGAACGGCACATCGTCCCACTGGAGGGTCACGGTCGCGACGGCCGGCCCGTCGGCCGCTTGGGCGAGGTACACCTCGCCGCGGAGGAGCCGGGGGAGGAAGTTCGCCCGCGGGTAGGGGACGGGCCACGGGGCCGGGACACCGCGCTCCGCGGTCCACCGGGCGGCCTCGGTGAGGATCTCCTCGACGAGCCCGGCGTCGTCCGCTTGGGCGGGACGGACCCAGCGCCCGGAGCCGGTCCCCGCGGGCTCGGTCCCGACCCTCCCCATCCCCCCGATCCCCCGCCCCGTCAGGCCGGGACCGGCCGCTCGGTGGGCGCCGGGCCGAGCCGGTGCCCGCGCCCGGTCGCCACCCGGGCGAAGTACCCGGCCATCGCCGCCGAGAGACGGGCCCACGCGAGCAGCCCCTGCTGTCCGGAGATCAGCCGGCGGTGACGGTACCGGTCCCACAGGCTCCCGTGCTTCTCGGTGAGCTGCTTGCGTCCGTACCCGTTCCAGAACGCCTGGTACAGGAACCGCACGAGGTTCGCCCGGGCCTGGTGGTAGACGAGCGCATCGGGGACGTACCGGATCGAGGCGCCCGCGCGGACCGCCCGCAGGTTGAGATCGATGTCCTCGGCCGTGACGAACCGCGGGTCGAAGCCGCCCAGCCGGTCGAAGAGCGCCTTCGCGTAGGCGAGGTTGCACGACGGGTACGTCACGTCGTAGCCGCTCTGGTACAGCTCGACCCGCTCGAGCCGCCCGTAGCGGGGCTTGCCGATGGTGACGGTCCGGCCGGCGACGATCGGGGCGGTCCCGAGCGCGGCCCGGAGCGAGCGCAGCCACTGCGAGTCGGCGAGGCAGTCGCCGTCGATGAAGGCGACGAACCGGCCGCGCGCCGCCGCCGCCCCCGCGTTCCGGCCGATCCCGCGCGACCCGGGGTGCTGGAGCGCGCGGACGAGGCCCGGGTGGCGCGCGGCGTAGCCGGCGGCGATCGCGAACGTGCGGTCGCGGCTCTCGGATTCGACGACAACGATCTCGAACGGGGGTTCCTGGGGCAGCAGGCTGTCGAGGAGGGCCGGCAGGTGGCCTTCCTCGTTGCGGACGGTGATGACGACCGAGATCAGGGGGTGGGAACCGACGTCACTTCCCAATGTCCATCACGACGACGTCCTTCACCGCGCGCATGCTCTTGAAGGGGAGCACCAGACGGCCGGTCGCGTCGCTCTGGAACAGGCGCTGCTCGACGTCCTCGCTCGGCGTGACGAGGACGTGGGCGATCCCGCCCGTCAGCGTGTCGACGACGAAGTTGTCGATGAGGCCGAGGATCTGGCCGTCGTTCGTCATCACCGTCTTGCCACGGAGCTCGGTCAGGAACTTGCGCATGGAGGGCGCCCTCTCGGGCGCCGATGGCGGAGCTCCGTATTTAATCGTTGGCGGCGACCCGCAGCGCCGGCGCGCGAAATCGACGCGCCGGCCGGCGGCGGCCGAGCTCCCGGCCCCGCCGCGGCGGCAACGCTTATATCGCGCACCCGGGTCGGAGGCGACCCGCCGATGCCTCCCTCGATCCGCAAGGGCAATTCCGACCTCGTGCGCGTCGTGGTCGAGCTTAGGCGCGCGGCCCGCGCCCACCGGGCGCCGATCTGGGCGCGCGTCGCCGACCGCCTCGAGCGCGCCCGGCACCAGCAGACGCCCGTCAACGTCGGCCACTTGGACCGGCTCGCGACCGCCGACGCGACGGTCGTCGTCCCGGGGAAGCTGCTGGCCGACGGCCGGTTGTCGAAGCCGATCACCGTCGCGGCGTTCGCGTACTCGGCCGAGGCGCGGCAGAAGGTCCGGGCCGCCGGCGGCACCGCCCTTTCGATCCCCGAGCTCCTTCACACGAAGCCCGACGGGGCGGGGGTGCGCCTCCTTGCCTGACCCGGAACCCCCCGCGACGACCGTCGTCGACGCGTCCGGGCTCGTGCTCGGCCGGGCGGCCGGTCTCATCGCGAAGCGGCTCCTCGGCGGCGAGTCGATCGTGGTCGTCAACGCGGAGCGGTGCGTCGTGACCGGGAGCCGCGCGGCGGTGATCGCGCACTACACCGCGGCGCGCGCGCGCGGCTCCGTCCGCAGCGGACCGCACTTCCCGCGCTACGCGGACCGGATCTTCCGGCGGACGGTCCGCGGCATGCTGCCGCACTTGAAGACCCGCGGCAAGGTCGCGCTGCGCCGTCTCGAGGTGCACATCGGAGTCCCCGACGCGTGGAAGGGCGCCAAGGCCGAGTCGCTCGACGGGGCCCGCCCCCGGCCGACGGTGCGCCCGCCGATGTCGCTGGGCGAGATCACCCGCCTCCTGGGGGCCCGTCCGTGGTGAAGGGCCCGACGGTCGTCCTGGCGACGGGCAAGCGCAAGGCGGCGGTCGCCCGCGCCACGGTCCGCAAGGGGATCGGCCGGGTCCGGGTCAACGACCGTCCGCTCGAGCTGCTCGAGCCCGAGCTCGTCCGGCAGAAGATCCAGGAACCGCTGCTGATGGTCGGCGACAAGACCCGCGGTCTCGACATCACCGTGGACGTTCACGGCGGCGGCATCGTGGGCCAGGCCTCGGCCGCCCGCACCGCGGTCGCCCGGGGCCTGCTCGACTGGCTCGACGACGACCGGCTCCGCGAGACGTTCAAGCACTACGACCGCAGCCTGCTCGTGAACGACCCCCGGCGCAAGCTGCCGAAGCGGCCCGGCGGCCGCGGCGCCCGCGCGCGACGCCAGAAGTCGTACCGCTGACGGAGGACCGGGACGCATGACGATGATGGTGCCGGTCCGCTGCTTCACCTGCGGGGCCGTCATCGGCCAGCACTGGGACGAGTACCGCGAGCGCACGGCCCGCGGCGAGCCCGCCGGATCGGTGCTCGACGCCCTCGGGCTGCACCGGTACTGCTGCCGGCGCATGCTGCTGACGCACGTCGACCTGCTCGACGAGGTCGG
>DATJUI010000003.1:0-54234 GCA_035502455.1 Thermoplasmata archaeon
CGCACGACCCGGACCTGCGCGGCCGACGGCTGACAGCGCGCCCGCACCGCGGACTCGATGACGGGCAGGAACTCCGGCATCCCCGCGACGAGCCCTCCGGCGAGGACGAGCACCGCCGGATTGAACGCGTTCACGATGCCGACCACCCCGTCCGCGAGGAACCGTTCCGTCTCCCGCACGATCCGACCCGCGAGCGGGTCGCCGGCGCGGTACGTCTGGAAGACGGTCTGGGCGGAGATCGCCCCGGCGGTCCCGCCCGCGCGGGCGACGAGGGCGGCGCCCCCCTCGGGATCGATGCGGACCGACTCCTGGGCCCGCTCGCCGATCGCCCAGCCGCCGCAGTACGCCTCGAGGCATCCCCAGTTCGGGCAGTGGCACCGGCGGCCGCCGACGACGATCGTGAGGTGCCCGACCTCGCCCAGCGCATGGGTCCCTCCCTCGAGCAGCCGGCCGTCGACCACCGCCGACCCGCCGACGCCCGTGCCGAGGCTCAGGAGGAACAGGTCGGACGCGCCCCGGCCGGCCCCGTAGCGCCACTCCGCCAGGGTCGCGGCCCGGGCATCGTTGATCACCGTGACGGGCCGCCGGAGCTCCTCCGACAGCCGCCGGGCGAGCGGCACATCCCGCCAGCCGAGGTTCGGTGCATGCACGACGGTCCCGGTCCGGGGATCGACCTGGGCCGCGACCGCGATCCCGACGCGCAATCCCGACGGGACCTCGTCGCCGAGCAACGTGCGCGTCGCGCGCGCGACCGTCCGGATCACGCCCCCCGGTCCGTCGTTGGCGTGGAGGTGACGGCCGCTGTGGCGGAGGATCCGCCCGCCGGCGTCGACGAGCCCGGCGACGACCTTCGTCGCGCCGAGGTCGATGCCGAGGGTCACCGGAGCCGCGGGGCGGCGGTCACTCCTCGGGGACCTTGCCGCCGGCCTCGGTCTCGGCATACTTGTGGACGACGTCGACGAACGTCGAGTGGGACCAGGTCAGCGGGGTCGCGCTCTTGGGCTCTCCGCTCTGCCGGTCGATCTGCTCCGCGAGCAGTCGGGTCGGGGTCGCATGCGCCGCCACCCACTCGATCAGCTCCCGCGCCCGCTCGCGCTCCCCGAGGCAGAGGCGCGCCTCGGCGAGCCACAGCGTGCAGATCACCCACGGGTTCTCCGGGCCGTAGTAGACATCGCCCTCGTACCGCGCGAGGCCGCCCTGCGGGCCGGCCCAGAGCCGCGCCTCGATCGCGTCGACGACCTGTCGGGCGCGCGGATCGCTCCACGGCACGAGGCCGAGCTTGAGGGCGAACAGCACCGAGGCGTCCAGGCGGTCGTCGCGCGGGGCGATCGACCGGACGAACCGGTTCCGCTCCGCGTCCCACAGGTAGTGGAGCGCCGCGGCGTGGATCTCGGTCGAGGCGGTGCGCCAGGCGCTCGGGTCCTTGCCGATCTCCTGGGCGATCCGGGCCGCGCGCTCGAGCGCGTGGACCACCGCCGCCGTCGAGTACGTGTGAATCGCGAGCCGCTCCTCCCACAGGTCGAACGACGGGGCCGGCAGGCCGGTCTCGGGGTCCCGGAAGGCCGTCAGGAAGTTCGCCGCTCCCTTCACCAGCGGCCACAGGTCGAGCAGGATGTCCGGGTCGCCGCCCCGCTTGAAGTGGTGCCACGCGGCCGAGATGACGGTCGCGGTCTGGTCGATCTGCAAGAACGGGGGCGGGTGCCACGTGGAGCCGATGGCGCCGTCGGGGAAGTGCCGGTGGAAGAACGAGCCGTCCGGGTTCTGGCAGTCGCGGGCGAAGTCCAAGAACCGGTCGGCGTTCTCGAACAGCCCGGCCTCGTCCATCGCCTTCGCGATGTACCCGCCGTCGCGCCACCAGCAGTAGTTGTACGTGTCGCCCGCGGCGACGAGCGACCGGGTGTCCGGCGACGCGATCACGGCGCCGTTCGTCGCCGTCGAGTGCCGCAGGACGAGCACGCTCGACCGGTACAGCTCCCGCGCGCGCTCGGAGAGGCCCTTCGGGGGGTTCGGGAGCCGGCGCTGCGACCACGTGTCCCAGAACGCCTCGGCCTCGCGAACGAACCGGACCGAGCCGCCCTCCCGGACGTAGTCGACGACCTGGTGGACGGCCGGGAGGCTGCGGGCGGCGGCCATGAACAGGCGCACCTCGGTCTCCTCGCCGGGCTTCGGGTCGAGGTCCCACTCCATCACGCTGTCGGCGGCGCCGTGGGCGACGGGACGACCCTCCAGCCGGCCGTCCTCGGCGTCGACGTACGTCCCCCGAAGGCCCTTCAGCGTGTGCTCGCCGCAGACGGCCCGGGTGAACTTCGGGTCGGCGAAGAACTCGAAGAAGAAGCCCCGCTTGTAGTGGACGAGCGACGGGACCGACGGGTCGACATACGCGGTGTCCTGGTACATCGACTCCGCGATCTGGAAGGCGTGGTAGGCGAACAGCCGGATCGGGCGGGCCGGGTCGGCCCGCAGACGGAAGACCCGCGCGACGAGGTCGTGGTTCGGGTGGACCTGGTCGCGGACGGTGAGGTGGAGCCCGTAGCCGTCCCACTCGGACTCGGGGAGGTGCCCGGGGCCGAACGGCTCCTGCCGGATCTTGTAGCCGTTGCCGCGGCGCAGCCACGAGAACCGGGCGTTCGGCACGTCGAAGAGACCGATCCGCATCTCCCGCAGCTGCTGGAACTGCCCGGGGTAGGGGTAGAACAGCTCGTTCCAGTCGCCGTCCTCGTTCACGGTGAGCAGCAGCCGCCCGTTGCCGGTCAGCTGCGTGATCACGGGCGGCGCCCCGCGGGCCGCCGCCGAAGCACGGCTCGTCGCATCTGCTCGGGGAGCAGCCGGGCGTCACCCGTCCTTAACGGTTCGGTTCGAATCGCGGGCGCCTCCGCTCGACCGACGGGTTTTTCCCGCCCCCGTCCCAGATTCGCCCGACCGACCCGTGGCGACGCACGTCCTGCTCAACAATCTGTGGGTGCTGCTCGCCGGCCTCCTCGTCTTCGTGATGACCGTCGCGGTCGGGTTCCTCGAGGTGGGCGAGCTCGGAAAGAGCGTCTACCGCAGCCTCCTGAAGACCCTCCTCATGAGCGGCACGGCGGTCGTCGTGATGGCGATCGTCGGTTTCAACATCGGCTTCGCGCCGACGTGGAGCGGCGTGATCGGGAACCCGTTCTACGCGAACGGCCTCCTCCTGGGCGGCTTCACCTCGAACGCGGCCGGCGTCTTCGGCAGCCCGTGGTGGTCGATGGGGCCGTCGTACTTCAACACCGGGCTCTATCCGGGCACCTACTTCCTGTTCGAGGCCGCCTTCGCCGCCGTCACGCTCGCCCTCGTCGGCGTCGTCGTGCTGCGCAAGGTGCGGCTGACGACCTTCGCGGTCTACTCGGTCGTCTACTTCCTGTTCATCTGGACCCTGCCGGCCGCCTGGATCTGGAACCCCACGGGCTGGCTCGCGAAGCTCGGCATGGTCGACTTCGCGGGCGGCCTGGTCGTCCACGGCGCCGCGGGTGCCGCGGGGCTCGGGATCCTGGCCGTCGTCTGGCAGGAGGAGCGGCGGACGGGCCGCAGCCGGGCGGCGGGCGAGACCGGCACGGTGGAACCGGGGTGGCTCGCCCTCTCGATCCTTCTGCTATGGGTCGGCTGGTTCGGGTTCAATCCGGGGAGCGTGCTGCAGTTCAACTCCGAGGCCGTCGTGGTCGTCCTCACCACGTTCGTCGCCGCGGCGACCGCCATGCTCTCGCTCCTCGGGCTGAGGTTCCTTCAGCAGGGCGCCGCGTTCGCGGACCTCCCGTCGGCGGTCAACGGGACGCTGATGGGCCTCATCGTGATCACCCCGCTCGCCGGGTTCGTGAGCCCGGCGAGCGCGTTCGTGCTCGGGCTCGCGAGCGGCCCGCTGTTCCTGCTCGCCGAGCGGTACTTCGCGCGGTTCCGATGGTTCAGCGATCCGGTCGGGCTCCTCCCCGGTCACCTCGTGGGGGGACTGTTCGGCGTGCTGATGATCGCCGTGTTCGCCCAGGGCGGCTTCGCGGCCGGCTCCGGCTACCCCAACCTGCCGAACGGCCTGTTGTTCGGCGGGGGGAGCGCGGCCGTCCATCAGCTCGGGCTGGAGGCGCTCGGCATCGCCGCGGTGATGGCGGCGGTCTTCGCGATGTCGTACGCCACGATGTGGACGATCGGGCGGCTCGCGGGCGGGGTCCTCACGCCCGAGGAGGAGGCGCCCGAGGCCGGCCCCGCGCCGGTCCCGGCGCCCGTCACTTGAGGACGGGAACGCCGAGCCGCTCGAGCGCGCGGCGGCGCAGGTCGCTGAGCGCGTTCATGTAGTTCGCGTAGGCGTCGTACGGGCTGTCGTAGCTCGAGAAGTACTGGTGGACGCCCTGGTCGGCGCCGTGGCCGCTCACGTACATGTAGTAGAAGTGGTCCGAGGTCAGCAGCTTTCGCCAGTCGGCGAGGATCCCGGGGTCGTCCGTCTCGAGCGCGAGCACGCCGGCCTTCTTGGCGGCCTCGAACGCCGACCGCTGGAGGTCGTTGCCGAGCCAGGCGCCGAGGTCGCGGTTCTGGTCGGCCCAGCTCATGGTGTACGGGACCGAGAGCGGTGCGCGCGGCGGCCCGACCACGGCCTCGTCGACCGTCGCCCAGCCGAGGTGGGGGTGGGACCGGACCGCGCCGGGCAGCGCGCTCAGGAAGTCGAGGATGCCGCTGCGGGCCGGGTGGTGCTCGCCGAACGTCTCGAAGTCCATGAACAGTCCGACGAGCTCGCCGGGCGTGGCGGCGAGCCAGCCCGCGTACTTCTCCGCGGTGAGCGGGTGCTCGCTCCATCCGGTCGAGGAGAAGCGGAACCCGACGTCGTCGCTCAGTGGGTAGTGCCGCAACAGCAGCGCCACCGTGGGGGCCGGGGCGGCGCAGTACCGGTACGTCGGGGGCTCCCCGTGCAGCGCCCCCTCCCAGCCCTCGGCGAGCATCCCGCGGAACCGCTGGGACTCCGCGAAGCGCGCGAGGTCGTCGGAGTACGCGAGCTCCGTCATCCGCAGCACCGTCGGCTCCACACCGAACTCCTGCCGCAACATCGCGCGGTGGAGGTCGACCTCGGTCGCGAGCTCGGGCGGCGGCACGAGGAACGCGAGCGAGTGGTAGTACGTCTCGGCGAGCAGCGCGACGCGCCCGGTCCGGACGAGGGAGCGCAGCCGGTCGATGACGTCGGGCGCCGCGAGCCGGGCCTGCTCGAGGAACGTCCCGGTCACCGACAGGCTGAGGCGGAACTCGTCGTGGGTCTCGAGCGCCCGCAGCAGTCGGTCCATCGTCGGCCGGTAGCAGCGCTCGGCGATGCCGCGGAAGATCGACAGGTTGCGCTCGACGTCGAAGTACGGCCGGCCCGAGCCGAGGTCGAGGAAGCGGAACCGCGCGAGGCGCCACGGTTGGTGGAGGTGCAGATAGAGGACGATTTTCATGTCCTTACCGCGGGAGGGCGCGTTCCGCGAGCGGCGGCTCTCGCCGCTCCATCGTGGTCGAGTCGGTGAGGGGGCGAGAGGGGACCGAACGAGAGGACGGCCGGGCGGAATCGATCCGCCACGGGCCGGTCCGACCACTCGACGGGTTCGTTCGGACGGTCGGGATGGCGGAGGAGCAGCGGGTCCGAGCGGCGAACGACCCGGGTCGGAGCCGGAACGTCGTCGACGAGTTCGTCCGATCCGAGCGGAAGTCCCGCCACCGACCCGCGTACGCCTTCGCGGTGGGGCGCGGTGCGAAGCCGTTCCTCCCGAGCGCCGGCGTCCCCCGTCGTACCCCACCCGAACCGGGGGAGGACCGGCCTGGAGCCGTCTAACGCCGCGAGCTGTCGGGTTCCGGCGGTCGAGGGGCTACGCCGGCGGGTCGACCGGTTCACGCCCGGGAACCGGGCGGCCGCCCCCTCCCTCGCGCCGGGCGCCGTCCGCGTCGGAGTCCTCGGGACGGGGGCCGAGGGCGGGGCGAACGACGGGTCGCGAGGTCTGCGGCTCGAGCGCCTCCTCGAACTGGATTTCCAGAAGGGGACGTTCGCCGCGTAGCCCGCGCTCGTGATGGTCCCCCCGTGGCCCTCCAGGAACGGGTCGGCCTATATCACGGCCCTCTCGACCGAGGTCGCGTCCATCCTTGAGCCGTACGTCGACCCGCGCGACCGGGGCGACGATCTCGTCCACGCGCTCCTCGATGCGCCCGGCACCGGGACGCGGTGCGAACCGGTCGACGCGTCGCCGGCCCCGATCGGGATCCTGCGGGCGAAGCAGCCGAACGCGCGCCGGTCGGTCGACGCGGTGGCCGTCGGGAAGTACCTCGAAGCGGGACGGTCGTGCGTCTCGGGGTGGAGCTCGCCGCTCGCCGTCCTCCGGCGGGCCGGGACCCTCCCGGGGCGGGTGGGCCGGGGTGCGGGCGAGCGCGACCCCGCCCCGTCGCTCGTCTCCGCCGGGAGTAGGCCCCCAATAGGGTAATATCCTCTCTATCCCCCTAATGGGGTATCATGAGGCCCCCCGCCGACCCCTCGCTCGTCGCCGCCTTCGGCAGCGAGACGAGGGTCCTGACGCTCGCCGCGCTCGCGAACGCGACGCAGCCCCTCACGGCGTACCGCGTCGCAAAACTGACCGAGGTCCGGCCGCCGAAGGTCTACGCCGAGCTCGCGAAGCTCGCGGGCACGCCGCTCGTGGAGCGGATCTCGAACGGATACGTCCTCAAGGACGCCGGGCTCCGGGAGCTCCTCGTCGCTCGGATGCGGTTCTCCTGGTCGGGCGACTGGGGCTCGAGCTATCCGAAGCGGACCGAGGACGCCCGCCGCCGCCTCTCGCTCATCGCGGAGAAGCTTCCCCCGTTCGTCCTCGACCGATCGAAGTACCCGGCCGACCCGAAGATCGCGCGCCGGTACGCGAAGGAGTTCGCGCGCCCCCCGGAGAAGGACGACTGGCCGACCGAGGTCGTCGGAGACCGGGCATCGAGGAAGCGCCGGTGACCGCCGTCTCCCGCGAGGAGTTCGACCGAGCCCTCGCGACGGCGAGGAACTCCTCCGAAAGGACCCTCCACATCGGGGCGCTGCTCCAGAAGGCGATGGGCCGGGAGGTGATCGTCGTGGGGGGGTCCGCGATCGACGTCTACGCCACGGGCCGGATGCCGTCGCTCGACGTCGACCTCGTCACGGAGCGGGCGGCGGCGATACCGGTCCTCCAAGGGTGGGGGTTCTCGAACCGACAGGGCCGGACGTGGCGGCGGGCGGACCTCGCGGTCGATATCGACCTCGTCCCGGGCGAACTTACGGGGTCGCTCCGCCGCAGTCCGACCTTCCAGACTCCCTACGGGCCGGTGCGGGTCCTCGGCGTCGAGGACCTCGTCCTCAAGCGGCTCGCCGAACTCCAGCACTGGGAGTCGAGCCGGGAGCGACGCATCCAGCTCGTCGAGCAGCTCGACATGCTCCTCGCCCGCCCGGGGCTCGACGAGGCGTACCTCGACGAGATGGCGCCGAAGCAGAATGTCGTGCGGATCCTCGCCGACTTTCGCTCCCGGGCGCGCGAGGCGGAGCGGTACGGCCGTCTCCGTCGTGAGTAGGCCGCTCCGCGTGCCGCCCGCTGGGGCGTCGACGATCCGGTTCGAACGCACGCGACCGGCGGCCCCGTTCGATCGCCGCGCGGACCCGCCGGTGCGACCGGTACCTCGTTGGGGGGAACTCGGTCGGGCGATCTCCTCTGCGGCGTCCCGGTCCTCGGGGCCGGTGCGAGATCGTCTCGCGCGTCGCGACGCCCGTGGGCAGCCGCCGCGCCCGCGACGGGCCCGACGCCCCCTACGATGCGGCGCGCACTCGGCCGACGCGCTGCCCTGGGCCGTCCGTCCGCGGATCGAGGACGATTCTCATGCGGGGTCCCCCGGTCCGGCCCGCAGGGCGTCCAGGTAGACGTGGACGAGCTCCCGGGCGCGCTCGGGCCACCCCTCTTTGAGGGCCTCCCAGCGTCCCTGCTCGCCCATCTCCCGCCGGAGGGTCGGATACTCGAGCAGCTCCGCGATCCGGCTCGCGAACTCCTCCACGTCCCAGAAGTCGACGCGGAAGATTCCCGACGAGATCTCCGCGACGCCGCTCGTCTTCGAGACGATCGTCGGGATCCCGGCCGCCATCGCCTCGAGCGCGGCGATGCCGAACGGTTCGACGACGGACGGGAGCACGAAGACGGAGCTCCCCTCGAGCAGCACCTCGCGTTCCTCCTCGCTCACCTTCCCGAGGAACATCACGTGGTCCCCGATCCCCAGCGCGGCGGCGAGCTGGATCAGTCGGGAGTACTCGGGGCCCTCGCCCGCGATGACGAACAGCGAGTCGGGGATCACCGGGACCACGCGGGCGGCGGCGCGGAGGAACGTGTCGACGCCCTTCATCACCGCGAGCCGCCCCACGTAGAGGACGACGCGGCGCGTCGGCTCGATCCGCTCGAGGCGCCCCGACGGCCGCACCGCGTTGTAGATCACGACGACCCGTGCGGGGTCGGCCCCGTACCGGTCGATCAGCTGGCGCCGCAGGTGGGCGCTGACCGCCACGATCCGCGTCGCGGCGCGGATCCCCACGAACTCCCGCCCGAGGATGTGGTCCCACGGATGGCCCAGCGAGCGGTCGTACTCGGTCGAGTGGACGGTCATGACGAGCGGCTTCCGAAGGCGCCGCGCCAGGGCGGCGGCCCCGACCGTGCCGAACCAGTCGTGGACGTGCAGGAGGTCGAACCCCTCGGCGCCGGCGAGCGCGGCGATCCAGGCGTTGTAGCCGTCGACCGAGTCGGCGAACGGGCTGTCCGCCGTGCCCCCGGTCCAGTACGCCGGCGGATAGACCGGCCCCGGCTCGCCGACGCGCGGTTCGCCCGGGTAGCGGAACACGACCCCCTCGACCGGCGTGAACGGGCCGGCGAACGGCGTGAGGAACGTCACGCGGTGCCCGAGCTTCGCCAGCTCGCGGACGACCTCGTAGGAGTGCACCCCCAGGCCGCCGGTGTGGCTCGGGGGGAACTCCCAGCCGATCATCAGGATCCGCAGCGGGCGGCTCGAGCCGTTCGTGCCCGGTGGCGCCCGCGGGGGCAGGACCCGGTGCGCGACCGGGGGGAGCGACAGGTCGGCGGGGCGCGTCGTCCGACGCCGCTCGCGGCGCACGCGGGGCGAGCCCCGCCCCCGGCCCGCGCGGTGGCCGCGCGTCGACGACCTCGTGCGATTCGCGCGCGAACTCTTGCGCCCCGTCCCCCGTTCGTCCGACCGCGTGGAGGCGCTGCTCATCGAGATGCCCTCGGTCCCGGACGACGCGCCCATCCGGGCCGGGCACTTGAAGCCGGTGCTGCTCCGTCCCCGGCGACGCGGCTCAGAACCCCGAGAGCAGCTCCTCGATCGCGGCGCGGGGGTCGCGGGCGCGGGTGACGGCGCTCGCGACGAGGACCCCCTCGCTGCCGAGCTCGAGCGCGCGGCTCACGTCGGCCCGGTCGTGGATCCCGGCGCCGCAGAGCACCTGGGTCGTCGGGGAGACCGTGTGCACCACGTCGGCCGTCGCCCCGACGATCTCGGGCCGGGCGGTCGAGACCGACAGATCCCCGCCGATGAGCTCGGGCGGTTCCACGGCGAGGTACGCGGGGTGGAACTCGGCGAGGACCCGCGCCGGCTCGACGTCGCCCGCACAGACCACCGCGGCGAGGCCGGCCGCCTGGAGCCGCTGGACGGCCTCGCCGACCTCCGGGCGGGTGAGCGGGTGCTCGGAGTGGTTGACGAGGCTCCCCCGCGCGCCGGCGGCGCGGAGCGCCTCGGCGGTGACGAAGCCGGTGTGCGCCCCGGGCTCGAACGGGTCGACGTGCTGCGCGACGACCGGGAGCGCGACCTGCGCGGCGAGACGCCCGACGTCCGGCATCGCGGGGGCGATCGCGACCGCGACGCCGTGCGCGGCGCCGAGCTCCTCCAGCACGGCCGCGATCCGCTCGGCCGCGGGTCCCGCCGTCCCCGGGTAGACCTTGAGGTTGAGGAGGAACAGGGGGTTCCCCAGCGACGGCGGTTCAGTGGACGACGGCCTTGGGGGCGCGCTTCGGCCGGGAGCAGATGGCGTACTCGTCGCCGTCGAAGAAGACCTCGCGGTCCGGGTGCTTGCGCTGGAGCTCCGCGATGCGGGTGAGGACGTCTTCGAGGGTCGTGCTTTCGTCATTGGGGTCGATCCTCAGGTGGACGGTCTTCTCGGGCCGAGCGGTCGCGGGACCGGATCCGGGCATGAGGTTCCGAGGGGAGAGGTACGCGGACGCTCCCTTTAAGCATGCGACGGGCGGGCCTCATCCGCGCCCCCGGCGGTGGGGCGGCCGTGCGAGACCGCGCCGTGCGATGGCGTAACAAGTATAAGGGATGGGTACGTGGCGCGCGGCACAGGGGTGTTCTCGGCGATGGCAGAGGCCCGGGGAGAAGCTACTGCGAAAGAGGAGATGCGTCTCAGCGAAGCGGAGATCGCCGTCCACTGGAAGGAAGAGGAGAAGTTCTACCCGCCGCCCCAGTTCGTCGGCCAGGCGAACCTCACCGATCCCAGTGCGACCGAGCGCTTCTCGGAGAAGAACTTCCCCGAGTGCTTCCGCGAGTACGCCGAGCTGCTCCACTGGGACCAGTACTGGACCACGACGCTCGACACGAGCAACGCGCCGTTCTGGAAGTGGTTCGTCGGCGGCAAGCTCAACGTGAGCTACAACTGCGTCGACCGGCACCTCGAGAAGTACGCCAACAAGGCGGCGATCATCTGGGTCTCCGAGAACGAGGACGATGCGCCGGTGGTCCTCACGTTCCAGGAGCTGTACATCCAGGTCAACGAGATGGCCGCCCTGCTCCGCGACCACTGCGGCCTCAAGACCGGCGACCGGGTCACGATCCACATGCCGATGGTGCCGGAGCTGGCGGTCACCATGCTCGCGTGCGCCCGCCTCGGCGTGATCCACTCGGTCGTCTTCGGCGGTTTCTCGGGCGAGGCGTGCGGCGCCCGGATCGTCGATTCGAAGAGCCGCATCCTGATCTCGATGGACGGGTACTACCGCAGCGGGAAGGTACTCGACCACAAGGTCAACGCCGACATCGCCGTCAAGAAGTCGGAGGACGAGGGCCACAAGGTCGAGAAGGTCCTCATCTGGCGACGGTTCCGCGACAAGTCCGCGACGAGCGCGCCGCTCGTCGAGGGCCGGGACTTCATCGTCAACGACGTGCTGAAGAAGTTCCGGGGCCAGCTGGTCGCGCCGGTCTCGATGCCGGCCGAGGCGCCGCTGTTCCTGATGTACACGAGCGGCTCGACGGGGAAACCGAAGGGCTGCCAGCACTCGACCGGGGGCTACCTCGCGTACGTGACGGGGACGTCGAAGTACATCCAGGACATCCATCCGACCGACATCTACTGGTGCATGGCCGACATCGGCTGGATCACCGGCCACTCGTACATCGTCTACGGCCCGCTCGCCCTCGCCGCGACGACGGTGATGTTCGAGGGGGTCCCGACGTACCCGGACGCGGGTCGGCCGTGGCGGATCGCGGAGCGGCTCGGCGTGAACATCTTCCACACGTCGCCGACGTCGATCCGGATGCTGCGGAAGGTCGGGCCGGACGAGCCGAAGAAGTACCACTACAAGTTCAAGACCATGACCACGGTCGGCGAGCCGATCGAGCCCGAGGCGTGGCTGTGGTACTACAACGTGGTCGGTCGGCGCGAGGCGACGATCACGGACACGTGGTGGCAGACGGAGACCGGCGGGTTCCTCTGCACGACCAAGCCGGCGCTCGACGCGATGAAGCCGGGGAGCGCGGGACCGCCGATGCTCGGCATCTACGCGGCGATCTACGACGAGAACGGCGTGGAGGTGCCGGCGGGCGCGGGGAAGGCGGGGAACATCTGCATCCGCAACCCGTGGCCGGGCGTCTTCCAGACGATCTGGGGCGACCCCGACCGGTTCGTGAAGACGTACTACGCGAAGTACAACAAGAACAAGAACTCGAAGGACTGGCGCGACTGGCCGTACTTCGCGGGAGACGGAGCGCTCGTCGCCGCGGACGGCTACATCCGCATCCTGGGGCGCGTGGACGACGTCATCAACGTCGCCGGCCACCGGCTCGGGACGAAGGAGCTCGAGAGCGCCTGCCTGACGGTCCCCGAGGTCGCGGAGGCGGCGGTCGTCCCGATCGTCGACCCCGAGCGGGGCCGCGTCCCCGAGGTCTACATCGCGCTGAAGCCCGGCATGAAGCCCGAGGGGGTCCCCGAGAAGGTGACGCACGCGATCGAGACGCAGATCGGGAAGATCGCGCGGCCCCGCGTGGTCCGGATCGTCCCCGACATGCCGAAGACGCGGAGCGGGAAGATCATGCGCCGCGTGCTCGCGTCGATCTCGAACCACATGGACTACGGCGACATCACCACGCTCTCGAACCCCGAGGTCGTGGAAGGGATCCGGGTCCAGGTGCAGGGCGCGGGACCGGTCCAGAAGAAGGAAGGCCCCGAGGACATCAAGCGGTTCGGCGAGACGACGTAGGGCCGCCGGTTCCCCGTGGGCCGCGGCCCCGCCGTCGGGCGGGGCCGAACCCGTTCCGCCCGGCACGGGCGCGTCGCGCGCGGCGGCCGCTCCGAGGGGCGACCCGCGTCACGCGGGCCGTTCGAGGTCGCGGACGGACGCCCCCGGCGCGAACCCGGCCGCTCGATACGTCGCGACGGCGCGGGTATTGGAGGCCGGGGTGCCCACGACCGCGCTGGACGCGCCCATCTCCCGAAGCGCGGCGGCCGCCGCCCGGGCGATCGCGGTGCCGTAGCCGTGCCCCCGGTGGTCGCGGTGCACCCCCAACGGCTCAAGCAACCCCGGCCGTCCCGGGCCCGCCGACCAGACGGTCGCCGCCGCGACGGCCGTCTCCGGGGGCTCGAACGCGACCAGGCACCGGGCGTCGGCGTACGCAGGCCCCGCGGCCATCGCCCGCCACCGCGCGACCGTGAACGTGGAGCCGTCGAACGCCGCGCGCTGCACGGCGACCCGCTCGCCGACCCACGAGGGCCCGACGCGTTCGACCCGCAGCCCGACCGGCTCCACCGGCCGTGCGAGGTCCCGCACGAGCGGCACCCACGGGTCGGCCGGGTACCATCCCGCCTCGAGGAGCCGCCCCCGGATCCGCGCGTCGGTCCGCGCTTCGACCGAGGCGCGCCCTGCGCCGACGACGCCCCGTTCGGGCCGGGTGAGGTCGTCGAGGAGCCGATCGGCCAGCTCCTCGTCCCGGACCGCGTCGGGCGCGATCGCCAGTCGCACCGTCCCCGGATGGTCCTTGAGACCGACCGCGAGGATCGCCCCCGAGCGGCTCCAGGTCCGGACGGCCGCGGCCGTATCCGCGGCGCCGAACCGCCCGAACCAGCCGAGGTCCCCGGGGTGGAGCTGCATCGGCGCCCCGTCGCGCGGCCACTCGCGCAGCGCGCGGATCACCCCGAAGAGCCCCTCGATCCCCGGGGCGTCCATCTCGACCGGCATCTTCGGAGTCGGCCCCGTCTCGTCCGGCGCACCGGGAGCGTGGCCCGGCGCCCTAGGTCGAGGTGCCGTGGATCCGCGTCGGCGCGTACGTGGGGACCCGCGCGAGGTGGACTCCCGCCACCACGGCCCACAGGAGGAGCGGGGCCACGATCAACCGCTCCATGCCGCCGACGCCGAGCGGCCCCCACGCATGGCCGAGATAGAGGAAGAGGGCGACGAGGCCGACCAGCCCCGAGAACATCGTGTAGGCCCGGTAGCCGTCCCAGCGGGTATCGCGGAACATCGCGACGCCGAGCAGGATGAGCGCGAGGTTGCCGAACAGGAAGGCGACCACGGCCGAGCCGGCGTGCACGTAGTAGTTGACGTCCTCGGGCGAGAGCCCGACCCCGATCGCCCCGACGGCGGCGATGGCGAGGAACCCGAGCCCGAGCGAGCTCGAGCGCCGGGCCGGGAACCCGGTCCGGATGAGGATCACGCCGAGCAGCAGCAACAGCCCCAGCGCGACGATCCCGGCGTTGAAGACGAGGTGCCACGGCGAGCAGACGTAGTGCGTCGAACCCGACGGCCACGCGCCGCAGTTCACCGCCCCGAGGTCGCTGATGTAGTTGTGGAGCAGACTGTACGAGCCGTACGGGGCGCTGCTGTTCCATCCCCACTGCGTGACCGCCATCGCGACCACGAACTCGACGGCGCCGAGGATCAGCAGGTACGCGCCGTGGTGCACCGCCCGGTGGACCAGCGGTCCGCGCCGTTCCCCGACCGCGGCTTCGGACGGCGCGGGCTCGCCCGACACGGCGCTACCCCCGGCGCGCGTGGCGCTCGTACGAGGCGTCGCGGGCCCGCTTCAGGTGGGCGCCGTCCCGATCGCAGATCGGCCGGGCGCTCGGGGCCCCGCCCAGGACGTAGCCGCCTCCGCACTTCGGGCACTCGTAGTACGGCATCGCGCGCTCCGCGCCGTACGTGCCACGTGCGGAATATAAAGGAAGGCGCGGACGCGCCGGCGCCGCCGCCCCCCGCACAGCAGGTTAAGCCGCGCGGGCTTCCCGGGCCGGTGTCGGATCGTTCCGTCCCCCGACGCGCCCCGGTGCGCCGCGGCGTAGCGCCCGCGACGCCGCCCCCGCGGGAACGGTTCCTCGGCCTCGACCGCTACCGGGTCGAACGGGAGTGGAATCGGTACGAGGGGACCCCGCAGCGGGACCTCTTCCGCTCGGTGCGCGAGCGCTTTCTCGATCGGTGGGCCGCGTCGGACGGCTGGGTCGTCGATCTCGGCGCCGGCCCCGGACGATTCTCCGACCATCTGGGCGGCCTCCCCGGACGACGGGTCGCGGTCGACCTGTCGCTCGAGGCCCTCCGCTTCGTGCCGCCCCGCGGGGTGCGGGGGGGCGGGGGCGGCGCGACCCGGGCAGCGGCGATCCGGGCGGACGCCGCCCGACCCCCGTTCGCACCCGGCGCGTTCCGCACCGTCGCGCTCCTCGGCAACCCCTTGGGGTTCGCCGGCGCCGACGCCGATCGGCTCCTCGCCGCGGCCGAGGAGCTCGTCGCCCCCGGCGGCACGCTCCTCGTGGAGGTCGCGCCGGGCCCGGGCGAGCGGGCCCGGTACCTGGCCCGGCTCCCGGTGAGCAGCCTCGCCCGGCTCCTCCGCGCGCCCGTCGCCGCCGTCGCGCCCCGGGTCGAACGGGAGGGGTACGCGCCGCTCCCCGAACGGAAGGTCGGCCCCGGTACGTTTCGACGCCACCCGCCGCGCGCGCTGATCGACCGCTGGGGGGCGCGTGGCTGGACGGTCCTCGACACGCTCGCCGTGGCGCCCGCGCTCGGAGGGGAACCGGATCGCGTGGCCGCGGTGGCGGCCGACCCGCGCGCGCTCGCCCACCTCGTCGAGCTCGAAGAACGGCTCGGCCGCCGGCCGGCGCGTTGGCCGCGGGCCGCGGCGGTGCTCTTCGCGGTGCGGCGGCCCGCCCGCGCAGGCGAACCCTCAAGTAAGGCGGTCGACCCATCCTCCGGCTGAACGATCCGTCGATGGCGAAGCAAACCGCGCCGGCGAAGCCGGCGCCCGGCACGAGGGCCGTCACGGTCCCGGCCCCGGAGGACCTCGAGCTCGCCAAGGAGGACGCGCTCCTCCAGTTGAAGATCGGCCGTTCCGCACACCTCTACGCCGTGATCGTCTCCGGGGCGCTGATGCTGGCGGGGATCCTCGTCCTCGCCTTTGACCCGACCCTGCCCAGTCTATCCGCAGGGACGACCGGCTTCGCGGCGTTCGTGCAGTCGTACTACCTCGCGATCCTCGTCCTCGCTGGCCTCGGGGTGTCGGTGCTCGCGCTGGTGACCAAGTGGGAGGTCTACCAGCTGTGGCCGTGGGAGGCGCACTTCTCCGCGACGGTCGGTGCGGTCGTGCTGAACGCGATCCTCGCGGTCGTCTACTTCGGCCGCATCGCCGGTCTGGGCGGGTTCGCGAACCTGGCGCTGCTGCCCGGGTTCTATCCCCTCGCGCTCGCCGGCATCTCGGCCGGGTTCCTCGGGCTCGCCCTCACCTGGAGCGGGTGGGGGACCCGCCAGTGGGCGAGCGCGATCTCCTCGGTGCTGCCGGTCGCCACCGCCGTGCTCGTCTTCGTCCACCCGCCCGGCACCGCCCAGGCGTCGACGGCGCTCGCGATCTCGCTGTTCCTCTCCGCGATCTTCTACCAGACGAGCGGCTCCTTCCTCCATCTCATCTCCTCGGGGACCCGGGCGCACGAGCGCGAGCTGATCACCTCGGGCCAGAGCCGGATGTTCCGGCTGGCCGACGAGGTCCGCCAGAAGGACGAGGCGCTCCGCTTCCGCGCCGCCGCGCTGGTCAAGCGCGAGGCGGACGTCGAGAACGGCGAGCTCTCGATCCAGCGACAGACCGACTCCTTGAAGGAGGCCCGCGAGCAGCTCGACGAGCTCGAGGAGGACTACCGCCAGCGGTCGGACGCCCTCGCCGAGAAGGAGCGGGGGTCGGCCGGCCGGATCGCGGAGCTCGACGCGAAGAGCCGGCTCATCGAGGACCGCACGAAGGCGGTGGAGCTGCGCGAGGCCGAGGTCGCCCGGCAGCTCCCGCAGATCTCGACGCGCGAGCAGCGGCTCGTGGAGCGCGAGAGCGCCCAGACGAAGCGGGACGTCGAGCTCACGCAGCGCGAGCAGGAGGTCGCGCGGAAGGCGAAGACCGGGGCCGACGTGGAGGCCCGGCTCGAGGCCCGGCGCAAGGAGCTCGACCAGAAGACCGCGGACCTGCTGCGCCGCGAAGGCGAGATCACGGCCCGGGAGATCGCCGTCAAGTCCGGGTCCGCCGCGCCGACGGCCGCGGCGTCGGAGATCGCCGCGCGCGAGGTGAAGCTCCAGCAGTTCAAATCGGTCCTCGACGAGCAGAATCTGGTGCTCGGACGGCGCGCGCGCGAGCTCACGGAGAAGTCCGCGGCGGCCGAAGCGCTCCAGAAGCAAGCGACGGACCGCGAGGCGGCCGTCGCCGCGCGCGAGACCGCGATCGCCCAGCGCGAGGCGGATCTGGCCGACCAGCTCACGACGATCGACGACCGCCGCCAGGTCTACGAGAGCGCCGTGAAGGACTACGAGACGCGGGTCTCCCAGATCGGGCGCGAGCAGGTCGACGCCGCCGAGAAGGGGGCGGACGTCGACCGGAAGCTGAAGTCGATCGCGGACCGCGAGGCGGCCCTGACCGCCCGCGAGGGCCGGCTCCGCGCCTCGGAGAGCGGGCTCGACCGCCGCTCGGCGGAGGTCACGGCCCGGGAACGGGCGGTGGCGGAGAACGAGGCGGAGATCGGCCTGCGGCGGCAGGAGCTCTCGCGCGGCTCGGACCTCTCCTTCGCCGGCCTCGCGGCGGTCGCCGCTGCCGATCGGCGGGACCAGCCGCTCGGGGCGGGCCGGAACGCGGGCGTGCGGGACCTCGCGGACCCGACGGGCGGGTCGGCCGCCGCGGCGGAGTCGCTGCGGGCGCCGGTCGCCCAGCGGTTCGCCGACCGGCTCCCGACGGGAACGCCGCGCCTCGACGACCTGCTGCTCGGCGGGCTGCCGCCGAAGGCGCACGCCGTCGTGCTCGGCGACCCGTTCGTCGGGAAGGAGGTGGTGGTCTACGCGTTCCTCGCCGAGGGGCTGAAGCGCGGCGAGCCGGTCGTCATCGTCACCGCGGCCCGGCCGCCCGAGGAGGTCGCGGAGAGCCTCGGGGTCGTGCTGCCGCAGTTCCGCGAGTACGAGCAGATGGGCATGGTCACCTGGATCGACGCCTCGGGCGGGACCCCGACGGCCGGCCCGCACCGTCTGGTCGCCAAGGGGTCCGACGACCGCGCGGGGATCCTCTCGAACCTCGTCGCGGCCGCCAAGGCGGCCAGCGGCGACGGGACGACCGCGTTCCGGACCGCGTTCCTCGGGCTCTCGGCCGCGCTCGCTCACGGCGACGAGCGGGCGAGCTTTTCCTTCCTGCAGAACGTGGTCGGGATCCTGAAGCCGCGGCCGGCGCTCGCGATGTACGCGCTCGAGGGCGGGGCGCTCTCCGAGGCCCAGGTCGAGACGATGCTGAGCCGGATGGACGGCGCGATCCTGTTCCGGCAGGACCGCGACAAGACGTTCCTCTCCGTGAAGGGGTTCGGCGAGGTCGCCACGCGCGACTGGATCGAGTGCCGGACCACGAACCGGGCGCTGATCGTGGGGTCGTTCGCGCTCGAGCGGATCCGCTGAGCCGGGAGGTCCGCGCTGGCGGCCTCGGACCGGTGGCGGGCGTTCGCCCTCGTCCTGTTCGCCCCGTTCCTCGCGGAGCTCGTCTCGGGGTCGACCCCGCCCCAGCTCTGGATCCTGCCCCCGGTCGTCTTCGCCTTCGCCCTCATCTACGGGATCGCGGCGCTCGTCATCCGCGAGGTCACGGTCCGGATCCACGGCGGTCCCGCGACGGTGATCCTGCTCGGGCTCGCGTTCGGGGTCGTCAACGAGGGGATGGCGGCCCACTCCTTGTTCGACCCGAACTGGCCCGCGCTCGGGGCGCTGATGGGCTACGGGCGGGCGGCTGGCGTCAACTGGATCTGGGCGGAGTGGATCGTTCCGTTCCACGCGGTCTGGAGCATCTCGTTCCCGATCTTCCTCGCGGGCGAGTTCTGGCCGGACGCGCGGAACGCGCGGCTGCTGACGGACCGCTGGACGGCGGTGCTCGCGCCCGTGCCGGTGGTCGCGGCGATCGCGGACGGCTTCGTCTTCGGCAGCTACCCGCTCTCCGCCCTCGCGTGGACCGGTCTGTTCGCGGCGACCGCCTGCTTCGTGGCCGTCGCCCTGCGCTGGGGGCCCCGGCTCGGCCGGATCCGCCTGCGGCCGGGCTGGACGCCGCGCCCCTGGCAGGGCGCCGTCCTCGTCCTCGCGTTCTTCGCCATCGGGCAGGTCGGCACCTGGCGGATGCCGTCGGTCACGAGCTCGGCGGTGGTGGCCTTCGTCGTGCTCGGCGCCGCGTACCTCGCCCTCGGCCTGCTCGCGACGGCGTTCGATGCGACGGCGGCGGGCGAGCGGGCCCGGTTCGCCGGCGTCCTCGCCGGGGTCGGATTCTACGTGGCGCTATCGCCGATCGCGGAGTTCGCGGGGGGCCGGATCGGCCTCGTCCCGATCGACGTCACGCTGTTCGTGCTGCTGCTCGCGATGTATCGCCGCCGGACCCGTCCGCCGCCGGCGGCGGGGCCGACGCCGGGGTAGGCAGGTCCGCCGCGTAGTCGCGCCGGTCGACGAGGTGCTCGGGGTCGCCCGTCGCGAAGTACCGCGCGAGGTTGCGGAGCGCGAACGTAAGGGCCCGGTCGATCGTGCCCGCTCCGTACCCCGCGGAGTGGGGCGTGGCGACGAAGTTGGGGAGCTCCCAGAACGGGAAGCGGGTGTGGAAGGTGCCGTGGACGAAGTCCTCGCCCCACCACGGGTCGGTCCCGGCCCGGAACTCGAGGTGCGATTCGAGGTGGCGGTACAGCGCCTCCTCGTCGGCGGTCGCCGCCCGGCCGACGTTCACGTAGATCGCGCGCGGCCGCATCCGCTCGAGCTGGGCCCGCCCGATCGACCCCCGGGTCGACCGGGTCAACGGCCGCGCGTCGAAGACGAGGTCGCCCACCGCGAGGGCCTCGTCGAGCCGGTCCGCCGGGTACATCGAGACGACCCCCGGCGCCATCTGTCCGGTCCGGTTCACGCCGACCACGGTCACGTCGAACCCGCGCAGGCGGTCCGCGATCGCCCGCCCGATCGCCCCGTACCCGAGGATCACGGCGGTCGCCCCCGCGAACAGCCGCTGCGTCGGCGGCGGCCGGAGCCGGCCCGCCCGGACCATCGCCTGCACCGGGACGATCTGCCGGGCCGCCGCGAGCGCGAGGGCGAGCGCCTGCTCCGCGACGTACGGAGCGTACGCCCCGACGTTCCCGGCGACCGCGATCGGGGCGGGGAATCGGTCGAACGGGAAGTCGTCGACCCCGGTGAAGATCCGCTGGACGAACGCGAGCTTCGGCGTCGTCGCGGCGTCGAACCCCTCGAGATGCCGCCGCGACCCGGCGAGCATCGCCACGACCTCCCCGCGCGCCGCCGGCGGGGTGTCGGGGAGGAGGCTCCACGGGACGTCGGGGAGCGCCGTCGCGATCGCCGGCCCCGGGTCGAGGTCGGGGCCGATCGCGACCAGCAGACGGGGGGGACCGCGCGGCACGGCCGCCCCACGCCCGTCGGCCTCTTGGCCTGCGCGGTCCCACCGGTCCACCCGAACCGATTTGGCCCCGGGCCGGTTGGCGCGGCCGATGGCCGGCGCGGTGACGCTCGATCTCTGGCACACCTTGATCTACCTCGACCCGGCGGCCGAGGAGGCGTACATGCGCGCCCAGATCGAGATCGCCGTCGACGTCCTCCGCGCGGCCCCGCTCGCGGGCCCGGGGCCCCGACCGGACGATCGGGCGCTCGCGGAGCTGTTCCGCCAGTCGTACCGCGCCGCGGTCGACGCGTCGGAACAGGGGCGCACGATCACCCCGGACGACCAGCTGCTCCGGGCGGGGCGCGAGGCCGGGGTGCGACCGGACCTCTCGGCCTACCACGCCGCGCTGCGGCGGGTGATCGCCACCCTGCGGTTCAGCCGGGCGCCGGGCGCGATCGAGACCCTTCGGGCCCTCCGCGGCGCCGGCTACCGCGTCGCGGTGATCTCGAACACGGTCGGGGAGCCCGGGGCGCTCCTGCGGCCCGTACTCGCCCGGATGGGGCTCGACGAGTGCGTCGAGCGGTACGTCTTCAGCGACGAGTCGCCGTGGACGAAGCCGGCCCCCGAGATCTTCCGCTACGCGCTGGACGGGCTCGGCGTCTCCGCCGTCGATGCCGTCCACGTCGGCGACGGATGGGCCGACATGGAGGGGGCGCGCCGGACCGGCTACCGGGCGACGATCCTGTTCACGGGGCTTCCGGACTACGGGGCCGAGTACCGACGGCTGTTCGCCCGCCACGGGCCCGAGAGCTTCGCGGGCCGCTTTTCCGTGCGCGCACTGACCGAGGTGCCCGCGATCGTGGAGCGCGTGCTCGGCGGAGCCCCGCGGTAGAGCGGCTCACTCCTCGCCCATGTGGCGCGGCTTCGGCACGACCCGCGGCTGCTCGGCGAGCGTCGGCATGCCGGTCTTGCCCTCCACGATGTCGCAGTCCTTGC
This sequence comes from Thermoplasmata archaeon, assembly GCA_035502455.1. Lineage (GTDB taxonomy): Archaea > Thermoplasmatota > Thermoplasmata > Lutacidiplasmatales > UBA184 > Lutacidiplasma. Next base: position 21,118 of record DATJUI010000003.1, read on the forward strand.
AGTTGACCCCGACGGTCACCTGGGGGAACGCGACCTTGAGCGTGTAGTTGGCGAGCTTTCCGACGACGAGGCCCTGCGAGCCCGCGACGAGGTTCGGGTTCATCACGGAGAGGTCGCGGTTGAGCTTGACCCGGGTCTCGCCGAACACGATGCGGGAGAGATCGTTGCGGTCCTCCACGGCCGTCGGACGGCCCGGCAACCCGCGCGCGACTTAACGCTCGCGTCGCGGACGCGCGGCGGGCGCGCCCCGGGCGCCGCCCCCGCCGGTCGGCCCGAATCTGTAACAGAAGTCACTCGTGAAAAAGGGTATTTATCTACTAGGAGGTCGTGCGCCGCTCTAACATGCCGCCCGCTAGCGAGAGCATGGAGTCGGCGAGGGGAATGGAGGAAGCTCCACCAAAAGTGGAGGAGAAACCGGAGTGGTGGGCTAGTCCCGCCGTGGTCGGCCTGATGGGATTCGGGACGACCACGATGATCGCGGGGCTGACCAACCTACCGACCCCGTACGGGGCAGGGTTCAGCGGAAACTGGGTCGTCTACGGGATGGCCCTGGCGTTCGGTGGAACCGCCCAGTTCACGGCGGGGTTGATCGCACTGCGCAAGGGCAACATGTTCGCCGGGTCGGCGTTCATCGGCTACGGTGCGTTCTGGTGGGCGTTCACCCTGATGCTGACGACGTTCGTTGGGCAGGCGGGGGCGACCGCTCCGATCTTTTACGGTGTGGCCGGGTTCGCGTTCATCTGGATGATGTTCACGCTGACCTTCCTCATCAACGCCCCGAAACACGGATGGGGAATCACCGCGGTGTTCGTCCTACTGTTCATCGCGTTCATCCTGCTGACCGTCAAGTTCTACAGCTTGGCGGCCAACCTGTCGGGATGCACGGACGCGGTGGACCTGTGCGGACCGTTCGCGGCGAACGCGAGCGCCAACTGGGCCGTCGGCGGGGTGATCATCCTCACGGGCCTGATGGCGTGGTACGTGGCCACGGCGGACCTGACGAACTGGAACTACGGCCGGAAGATCCTGCCCGCGTAAGCGGACTCGGTCTTCCGGGCCAACCCTTTCCTTCTTCTCTTTTCTTCCGCGCGGGCTGAGCCGCCCGGAATTCCCGGGGCGGGGCGCGTCGGTTCAGTCGGAGTCGCGCCGCCGACCGCGCCGGTTCCGCTCGTCGCTGCGGTCGTCCCGGTTGCGCGGCCGGTAGTTCCGGCCCGATCCCCCGTAGGGGCGTCGGTTCCCCGGGGGCCGTCCGCGGGGCCGGCCGTATCCGCCGCCCCGCCCCGGAGGCCCGCCGCGACCGCCCCCGTCCGTGCGGCGGGGGAGGGTGAACCGATTGCCGCACGCCTCGCACTCGCCGACGAGGCTGCCGTCCTCGCTCGTCGAGAAGGTGAGCGGGGCCCCGCACTGCCGGCAGGGGCGGGCGCGGGGCCGATCGAAGTCGCCGCCGCGGCCGCGGTCCGGCGGGCCGGACCAGCCCTGGCGGCCGGGCGGCCGCATCGGCGGTCGCGCGGGTCGGGGGCGGTCGTCGTCCTCGTCCGACTCGTCGTCCTCCTCCTCGTCGTCGGGACCGGCCCGCACGAACGTCACGGTCGTGGCGCAGGCCGGGCACTCGACCGTCAGCTCCTCGTCGTCGCTCAGCTCGAGGGTCAGCGGACCGCCGCACTCGGCGCAGGCGAGGCCGGCGGGGGGGGTCGGGGCCGCCGCGGTCCCGACCGCTCCGGCCGGCGCGACCGTCCCGTCGCCCGGGACGACCCCGACCCCGCTCACGACGGTGAGCGACTTGCCGCAGCCGTCGCAGGTGGCGGTGAGCAGTCGCGCTTCGGCCTCGGTGTACTCGACGGAACCGCCGCAGTGGGGACAGGAGCTGGCCATGGAACGGAACGGGTGGGACACGTCGTACCCTATTACGTGTCCGGGTGCCCGGGCGGCCCGGCCGCTCTAGGCGGGGCGGGCGCCCCCCGGGCGCATCGCCGCGGCGATCGCGCCGCGGACGACCACGAGGGCGACCCCGAACAGGGGGAGGAGGAACAGATCACCGCCGGGCCAGGCCACCCCCGTCGCCTCGCCGGCCCAGAACACCGCGAACGCGAACAGCAGGCTCGTCGCCCCGAGCTTGAGCCACGGCACCTTGATCTGGCGGATCCGCTCATGGACGAGGGCGGCCGCGACCACCAGGACGACCCCGCCCACGACGGCCCCGACCAGGGCGGTGAAGCCGTACCCGGCGGCCGCGAGCGCGACCAGCACGACCACGACCTCGGTCGTCTCGATCGCGCCGACCGTGAACCCGCCCGCGAACTGGAGCGCCCGGTGGGCGGGAGGGGCGGCGGGGCTGCCGGTCCGCTGGGCGGCCCACCGCCGGTACGTCCGCAGCGTGCTGCGGAACAGGAAGACCCCGAACGCGGCCAGGACGATCGCGGCGCCCCAGAGGAGATCCGCGCGGGGGAAGGCGACGATCGTCGCCCCCACCCCGAGCGCCACCGCGGCCACGACCGCCGTCCCGGCCGTCGCGCCGAGCGCGCTGGATCCGATCGAGCCCGCGTCGGCGCCGAGCGCGAAGACGAGCGCGACGACCTCGGTGAGCTCGAGCACCGTGAGGACGAAGGCGACGATCAACGCGGGTACGTAGACCGACCACACGGCGGCGGGGCCAGCGCGGTCCCGTTTATGTCGGTTCGCCGGTCCGCGCCGTCACTTCTCTTCGTGCGCGACGACCTGCGCGCGAAGGAGCGGCACCCGGTCGCGAACGGCCGCGACGATCGACCGGACGTCCGGCGGGGTGATCGTCCCCCGCAGGTCGACCGACAGCGCGTGGCGGCGCTCGCGGTGCCGCCACCGGACCTCGACGTCCGCGCGGTACGGCGGCCGGCCCGAGAGCCGCACCGAGAAGCCGCGCCGGGCCGCGAGCCCCTTCCAGTGGTCGTCCTCGAGGGCGCGCAGGAGGTGCCCGATCGGTTCCTCGAGCCGGGCGTGCGTCGCCTCCGGGAGCGCGAGCCAACCGCCGGGATCGACCTCCCAGTGGTCGACGCGCGCGAAGCCGACGGCCCCGAAGGCGTGGAGGACCCGCCCGGTCAGGCGCAGGAGGTCGCCGACCTCGACGACCTCGCGCTCCTTGAGGAGCGCTTCCAGCCGATCGAACACCGGGAGCCCCGGATCCCGGACCCGTTCCGGCACGAGGTCGATCTCGAGCCGGACGTGGGCGTAGACGAGCCGCCGCGCGCTGCGGTGCCCGGCCCCGGCGACCGGCCAGTTCAAGATCGAGACCGGGCCGGTCAGGTCGGGGGCGGAGACCGGCGGGGGCGGGGGACGCGCCATCCGGCGGGTCGAGGCCCGACGAGGGATGACCCTTTGGGTCGGGCCGCGATGCGCGCGCGTGTCCGAGCACCGACTCCTGCGACCGTTCACGCATCCGACCGGGTTCTCGGGCCGGATCGCGGGAGCGCTGCTCCTCCGCGTGAACGCCCGGATCTACCGGGCGGCGGTCGATCTCCTCGCGCCCGGTCCGGGCGAGCGGGTGCTCGAGGTCGGCTTCGGTCCCGGTTACGGGATCGAGCGGCTCGTGGCGCGCGCCGCCCGGGTGAGCGGTCTCGACCCGTCGGACGTGATGCGCGCGGCCGCCGAACGACGCAACCGGGCCGCGATCCAGCGCGGGACGGTCGAGCTGCGGACGGGCTCGGCCGACCGGATGCCGTGGCCCGACGGGCAGTTCGACGCGGCGTTGACGCTCAACAGCATCCTGCTCTGGGAGCCGTTCGCGCCGAGCGTGCGGGAGCTGGCGCGCGTCCTTCGGCCCGACGGGCGCCTCGTCGTCGGGATGCACCCGCTCGCGCTGCGCGGCCAGTCCCCGCCCGGCCACGGCTCCGAGGCCGAGGTGGCGCGGCGCCTCACCGAGGCGCTCGGGGCCGCCGGGTTCGATCGGATCTCCCCCGCCCCGCCGTCGCCGAACGGCGCCCGGGGGCTCCTTATGACCGCCCGGCGCCCGGCGCCGCCCGTCCCGGGACGCTGAGCCCCCTCACTCGCCCCGGAACAGGTTCGTCTTCGCGAGGTCGACGATCTCGCTGCCCCGCCCGCTCAGCACCGCCTTGAGCGCGAAGAGGCCGAACCCCTTCGCCATGGCGGCGGTGACCGACGGCGGCATCGCGACCTCCTGCCGGAACACCTTCGCGTCGATCAGCGCAGGACCGGGATGCGCGAACGCCGCCGCAAGCGCCGGCGCGACCTCCCCGGGCCGGCCGATGGTGAGGCCGAGCAGGCCGCTCGCCCGGGCGATCCCGGCGAAGTCGGGGTTCACGAGATCGGTCGCGAACGGCGCGAAGCCGGCGGAGATCATCTCGAGCTCCACGAAGTCGAGCGCCCCGTTGTTGAACACCACCACCTTCACCGGCAGGGCGTGCTGGTGCAGCGTGAGCAGCTCGCCGAGCAGCATCGCGAGCCCGCCGTCCCCGCACAGCGCGACGACGGTCCGATCCGGGGCGCTGCTCTGGGCGCCGATCGCCTGGGAGAGGGCGCCGGCCATCGAGCCGTGCACGAACGACCCCACGAGACGTCGCTGGCCGTTGAACCGCAGGTACCGGGCCGCCCAGATCGTCGGGGTCCCCACGTCGACCGTGAAGATCGCGTTCGCGGGCGCCGCGGCATCGATCTGCCGGGTCAGGTACTGCGGGTGGACGGGTTGCGTGCCGGCCGGGCCGACCGCGAGGTCGTCGAGCTTCGCCCGGGTCGACCGGTACTGCTCGAGGGACGACGTGAGGTGGGCGTCGTCCGAGACGGGCGTGAGCCGCGGGAGCAGGGCGGCGAGCGTCGAGCGGACATCCCCCACGACCCCGACGTCGACCGCGCAGCGTCGGCCGATCTGTTCTCCGCGCAGGTCGACCTGCACGATCGTCGCGCGCTCCGGGTAGAACTGACGGTACGGAAAGTCGGTGCCCAACAGCACGAGCGTGTCGCACGACCGCATCGCGTGGTATCCGCTCGAGAAGCCGAGCAGTCCGGTCATCCCGACGTCGAACGGGTTGTCCCACTCGACGTACTCCTTGCCCCGGATCGAGTGCACGATCGGGGCCCGCAGCCGGGCCGCGAGCGCGAGCAGCTCCGCCCGCGCGTCCGCGCACCCCACCCCGGCGAAGATCGTCACCTTCCCGCCGCGGTTGAGCACTTCGGCGATCCGTCCCAGGTCCGCCTCCGTCGGGGTCACCGACGGCCGGGCGCTCGGCAGCGCCGGCGCCGCCGGCTCGGCGACGGCCCCGGCGAGGGCCACGTCGCCCGGGAGGACGAGCACCGACACGGTCCGGCGGGCGACCGCGGTCCGCACCGCGATCGCGAGCAGGCGCGGCAGCGGCTCGGGTCCGGAGACGAGCTCGCAGAAGTCGCTGCACCCGCGGAACAGCTCCGTCGGCCGGGTCTCCTGGAAGTAGCCGCTACCGATCTCCGCGCTCGGGATGTGGGCGGCGATCGCGAGGACCGGCACGCGGGAGCGGTACGCGTCGTAGAGGCCGTTGATGAGGTGGAGGTTGCCCGGACCGCAGCTCCCGGCGCAGACCGCGAGCCGGCCGGTGAGCTGCGCCTCGGCGCTCGCGGCGAACGCCGCGGCCTCCTCGTGGCGGACGTGGACCCACGCCGGCGATCCCCGGCGCCGGAGCGCGTCGGTCACGCCGTTCAGCGAATCGCCGGGGACCCCGTAGATGCGTGGGACGCCCGCGGCGGCGAGGGTGCCGACGAGGTAGTCGGCGGAGGTCGGCGGCATGCGGGCCGCACCGGACGGGAGGATATGCGGTTTCGCGGGACGCGACGACCTAGGGCGGGGTCGGCCCGGACCGCGCCCCGGGTTCGTCCGGGGCCCGCAGCGCCGCCGCCGTGACCAGGCGAGCCGCGACGGCGACCATGCTGATCGCCTCGTTCGCGCCGGCCTTGAGGAGCTTCCCGATCGCGCCCGGCGAGGCGGCGATCGCCACGATCCGCGCCCGCGGGGCCATGCCGCGGACGGTGATCACCGTGAGCAGGTTCTCCGCGTCGGAATCGTCCGCCGCCACGACCGCGCGCGCCCGGTCGAGGCCGCAGGCGCGGAGGACCGTCTCCGACGACGGTTCGCCGAGGAACGTGCGATATCCCTCGTTCTTGAACAGCCCGATCGCCCCGGCGTCCGCCGCGAGGATCACGGCCGGGACGTGCTGCTCGCGGAACGCGTCCGCCACGGCCCGGGCGGCCGACGAGGTGCCGCAGACGATGACGTGGGCGGTGAGATCCTCCATCTGGGCCCGTTCGAGACGACGCGCGATCCGCTCGAGGCGGGCCTCGAGGAACGGCAGGAAAAGGACGACCACGGCGGATAAGAACGTTCCCACGCCGAGCAGGATGAGGACGATCGAGAACCACCGCGCCACGTCCGTGGTCGGCGTGTAGTTCGACCCGTTCGTCGAGATCGTGGCGACCGTGAAGTACAGCGCGTCGGTCCAGTTGTGGATCCCGGACGAGCTGCTCGGCGTCGAGAACTGACCGGCGAGCCACTTCGAGCCGACCATCCCGAACAGGAGCGTGAGCAGCGCGGCCACGATCACCAAGAGCTGGGTCGCTTCGGGGCCGGTCGCGGAGCCGCGGTAGAAGCCGAGGCGGTACGGGAACAGCAGCGCGACGAGGCCGGTCGACGCGATCGCGCTCCCGACGGAGAACGCGTTCGGGCTGAGGAACGCGATCGGGATGGTGAGGGCGGGCGCGATCAGCGTGAAGATCCAGGCGACCGGGCTTCGGTCCCGGATCCGGAACGCGAGCGCGAGGAGGAGCACGCCGGCGATCGCGTCGAACGGAGGATCGTAGCCGGAGAGGGGGTCGCGGAAGAGGTCCGGGACGGCGTAGTAGGAGGAGAGGAACCCGAAGGCGACCAGGAGGGCTCCGATGGCGGCGGTGGCGGCCCCCAGGGCCGAGGCCGGGTACGGACGGCTCGGGTACGTCGGCCCGCCCGGCTCGCGGGCCGGGGGGGCGGTGCGATCCAGGGCGGGGGTCATCCCGTAGGGGGCCAGCGCCTCGGGTTAGAAAAGTGTGGGACCCGCGACGCCGGCCCGTAGCGGCGTCAGCGGAACAGACGCGCGGGCGAGAACGGGTCGAGTGGGATCGACGGCGGGGCCCCCTCGATCAGCTCCGCCACCAGTCGCCCCGTGGCGAGCGACGTCGTGATCCCGATCCCTTCGTGCCCGGTCGCGAGCACGAGGTGCGGCTCCTTCGGCCACCGGCCGATGATCGGCACCGAATCGGGCCCGGCCGGACGGAGCCCGGCCCAGCTTCGCTCGATCGGAAGATCGGAGAACCCGGGGACGAACGCGACGATGCGCCGGTGGAGCTCGGCGGCCACCGTGGGATCGACGTCGGTCGACGGGCCGGCGTACTGGCGGGTCGCGCCGAGAAGGAACCGCCCGTCGGGCCGCGGCTGCACGACGAGCGAGATCGAGTCGCCCTGCGTCGGGCGGGTCTCGGCCATGTACCCGATCTCGCCGACGTTGTGATGGACCCATCCGGGGCGCGGGGCCGTCAAGAGGATGTGCCCCTTCCGCGGTCGGACCGGCAGACCCGGCAGGAGCTCGGGCGACCTCCATCCGGCCGCGAGCACGACGTCCTCCGCATCGATCCGTTCGCCCGAGGCCAGCTCGACGCCCGCGCCGTTCAGGCGCACGACGCGGGCGCCGCGCCGCAGCTCGGCACCGGAGCGCTGGGCCTCCTCGGCCAGGTACCGGGTCGTCGGGGCCGTGTCGATCACCGCGTCGCCGGGCACCCGCACGGCGCCCGACAGTCCCTCGGCGAGGTTCGGCTCGTGCCGATACAGCTCGGCGGCGTCCAGGAGCTCGGCCTCGATCCCGCGGGACCGCAGTCGGTCGAGGCGGCGGGCGCCGGTCTCGAGCTCGGAAGCGGTGTGCGCGACCCAGAGCGATCCCCGGCGCACGTACGCCGCCTCGGGCGGCAGCGCGCGGGCCGCCTCGTCCCAGGTCCGTCGCGCGAAGACGGAGAGCGCCAGCTGGGGGTCGCTGTCGTCGTAGATGCCGATGTGCCCCATCGCCCGGCAGCTCGTCTCGGCGCCGCCTTCCCCCGCCTCGAGGGCGAGTACCCGGTGGCCGCGTCGGGCGAGGGTCCACGCACAGGCGGCCCCGACGATCCCGAGCCCCACGACGACCGTTTCGCGCCGCGAGTTCGCCACGAGCTGATCCGGACCCCCCGACGCCGTCAGCCGATCGGGGCGCACGAGGAGGAGCGCGCACGGGGCTCGGGGAAGATAAATCCGCCGGTCCGGATCGCCCCGGCGCGGTCGCTCCGGGGCCCGGGGCCGCCTCGTTCGCCTACGGTCGATATCATATACCCGGAGCTTCGTCCGCCGCACGACATGTCCGAGGGTCCGAGCCTCCGGAAGAGTCTGTGGCTGCTGCCGATCGTCCTCGTGGTCTGTTCGCTGATGGTGCTTCCCGGCGCCGCGATCCTACCTCAGGGTCACGCGTCCGACGGGGCGGCCTCGTCCGGGGTCGCCCCGGCCGCGTCCGCGTCGGGTTATCCGGCGCCGGCCCTACCCTCGGCACCGACCCGGTCTACGACCGCGTCGTCGGATCCGTTCTCGCCCGCCAGCCAGGCTTCCGCGATCGATCAGGAGTCGAGCGGATCGAGCGCCGTCACCGGGAAGTCCTTCGGTAAGGCGCTCGATCAGCTCGCCTCCGACTCCTCGCTCTCGTCCCACTCGACCCTTCTGAACACCCTCGGCAACGCGATCTCGTCCGGACGCGCCGCGCCGCAGTCGGTGTATCCTCCCAACCTCGCCCTCCTCTCGAACGCGCCCAGCTCCCCGGGCAACGCGATCAGTCCGGGCTACATCGCCCAGCCGGCCCCGATGGGGCTCGGCGATTTCGGGCTCGGGGCCTCGGGCGCCTACGAGTACAACACGACCAGCTTCGTCGGCTCGCTCACCCTGAACCAGTCGAACGCCACCTTCCCGAGCGCCTACTACTTCGTCACCCCGCCGTACGACACGAATGCGTCGTACGCCAGTCCGTACCGCTACGGGGTCCAGCTGAACACGGTCCTCACGAACGTATCGATCCCCGGCCAGGACGACGGGACGATCTGGACCCAGAACGTCTTCACGTGGGACGGCTACGTGCTCCAGTTCGAGGACAACGTCTGGAACTTCTCGAGCGCGTCGGGCCTGCTCGAGCCGGGGACGCTGTATTCCGGGAACGGTACGTATGTCGCCCCCGACTACTACTACGACTACTCGCTGCCGATCTACGGCCTCACCGCGCCGCTCTACATCAGCCTCTACAACAACGCGACCGTGATCGACAACCGCTCGACCGTGACCTTCGGCTACTCGGTCACGGACTCGACGGCCACCACGTACTCGGCCATCTACGACACCGTGGTGTTCAACAGCCCGGGCGCGAACCTGCCGACTCCGACCCCGCCGCCCCTGACGCCCGAGTTCCAGGTCAACGGCCACGCGATGAACGCGGGCGGCCTGCTCAACGATGCCGAACTGATCTTCGGCGGGCCGGGCGGGGGCTCGAACTCGGTGTTCAGCAGCCTCAACGGGTCGATGACCCTTTCGTACCTCACGTCGGGGAACACCTACACCTCGATCCCGTCGGCCTACGACTTCGGCGCGGACACGGGCGAGACGTCGATCGGCGTGACGCCGTACTGGAGGGGGACCACGGAATACTTCAACGCGGGCCCGTCGATGCTGTACGGCCTGTGGGGCGCGGTCCCGTACGTCTCGGTCGCGGCGGGCGACATCCAGTACTCGGGGACGATCTCTCCGTCGTACGCGTTCTTGTTCGTGGGCAACACGGTGGCGAACCTGAGCTACATGCCGACCGTCTACACCGGCGGAACGACCAGCAGCTGGGACGTCTACCTGCCGCCAGCGGTCCCGCCGTCGACCGTCTACGTCGTCCAGGCCTACGCGGACGGGTATAACCCCGGCTCGGCGAGCTTCAGCGGCAACTCGGTCGGCAACAGTTACCCGCAGAGCGCGAACGCGAAGGTGCTGGACGCGCCGCTGTACATTCAGGACGGGGGTCAGTACACTGCGGCATGCAGTGCGATCTCTCCCGCGTTCTGCTTCGGGGACCTGCAACTGAACGTGACCGGCACGTTCAACCACCTCAACGACTGGGCGTACCCGTCGTTCATCCTCGCGTGGTTCAACGACACCGGGTTCTTCGAGATCGATAACCTCACCCAGGGTCCGAGCTCACCGTCCGGGACGTACTACACGATGGACGTGCCCGTCCAGGGGACGACCTATGGGTTGCTGAGCGGGACGCTCGCGACCACGTCGTCGCTGCCGGGCTATTCGGCGGTCATCTACGTCACGAACTCGGGTTTCTTCGACCTGGCCCAGGAGAACTACACCGGCTACAACTCCGCCTACATGATCGCCCCGCCGTCGACCTATCACCCCCTTGATCTGGCCGGCGGCGGCGCGCTGCTGTGGGACGACGGCATCTTCTCGGTGGACTACACCAATTCCACCGGCGGTTCGTTCGGCACGAGCATCGCCGACTCGGACGCCTGGGACGCGGAAGATGTGAACGCGTTCGGCGGCTCCAACGCGGTGGATGTCTACGGGATCAACCAATACGCGAACATCTACGGCGTCAACGCGACCGGCGATTATTCCTACGGCGTGTACGGGGTCTTCGCCACGGATTTCGACGTTCAGTACGTGAACGCGACCGACGACGCGTACGGGGTCGTGTTGGCCCCCGCCGGCGACACCACCGTCGAGTCCCTCAACGTCTCCGACGGGGCGATCGGGGAGTACGTGACGTACGGGTACGCGGGCGCCGCTCCATACCCCGAGTTCTCGTTCGACGACTGGGCGTACTACGTGAACGTGACCTCGGGCGGGATCGGGGTCGTGTCGGAGTTCACGGACTATTACGGCGGTGGGGCCGACCAGGTCCAGGACGTCTCCGCGGTCGACGCGATCGCGTACGAGAGCGTCGCCGACTCGTACCTCTACGTCGTGAACGTGAACGTGGCCGATGCCGCAGGGCAGACCGGGGTCTACGTCTTCGGGAGCTACGGGACGACGTTCACCAACGTCGGGATCAACGGGGCGCAGGTCGGCGTGAGCATCCAGCCGTACGTCTACTTCGGGGTCGTCGAGTATGATGCGGAGTACGACACGGTCGCGAACGTCTGGGTCAACCAGTCCGCGTCGGAGGGGATCCTCGACAACAACAGCTTCGGCGACGAGGTGTACGAACTCCACGTCGGCGCGGCCGGCACGCTGGGGGTCCTCGTCAACGGGTCGTACGGGTTCCTCGGGCTGATCTCGACCACCACCGGGCCCACCTCGTTCGATCTTGTCGGCTGCGACGACGCCTCGCTCGTCCAAGGGAGCGGCGCGATCGGGACCGGCAACGTAGCGACCCGCACCTACGATACGGCGGTCGAGCTGTACGACTTCGACGGCGCGACGCTCACCGATACCACCGTCACCGGCTTCAACAGCGTCGGAGTGTTCGTCACCCAGAGCTCGACGAACGTCGCGATCTCGGGCGTGACCGCCACTAACGCGAGCGTCGGGGTCATCGTCTCCAACGACGCGTCGATGGTCACGATCTCCGACGTCAGCGTGACGGACCTGTCGATCGGGGCGATCATCGACGAGGCGTCCCTGGTCTCCGTCTCGGACGTGACGGCCTCGAACCAGACCCTCTCTAACGTCTGGGCGGACGAGCCCTACTGGGGCGCGCCGGTCGCCGCGGTCATCACGGCCTACACGCAGTCCGTGACGATCTCCGACGTGACGGCGACGACGTATCCGCTCGCCTGGTTCGACCAGGACTCGGACGGAACGTCGGTCTCGGACGTGAACTCTACCGGCGGCTACGCCGGCATCATGCTGAACGAGACCGACTACGCCCTCGTCCAGGGGCTCGGTACGTTCCACGATGTCTTCGGCGCGATCTTCCAGCAGAGTGCGTACGAGAACACGGTCACGGGCAGCTCGTTCGTGGACAGCTCGAGCTACGGCGTCTACTTGACGGACGGCGCGCAGTACAACAACATCTACGACAACAACTTCATCGGGAACAACGGCGCGACCAGCACGTACAACCCGGCGGCGATCCAGGCGTATACTTCGGGATACAACTACTTCTATCTCTGCACGAACCCCGACTGCACGACGGGCCTGGGCAACTACTGGGCCGACTGGCACACCTACGGCTCCAACGGGCTGCTGGCGCCGTACCTCGTCACGGGCGAGGTGTACGACTACTTCCCGATCGGACCGGCGGAGACGGTCGCGGTGACGTTCACCGCGACGGGCCTCGTCTCGGGCGGCAGCTGGTCGGTGACGCTGAACGGCGTCACGCAGACGAGCAGTGCGAGCTCGATCGTCTTCGAGGCGCCGTTCGGGGCCGCCTCGTACCAGGTGTCGGCGTCCGGCTACTCGGCGAGCCCGTCGAGCGGATCGTTCAACGTGACGGGACCGTACACGGTGCTCGTCGCGCTGACCCAGACGACGTACGCCGTGACGCTGACGGCCGGCGGGCTGTCGGCGGGCACGTCGTGGTCGGCGACGGTCAACGGTGTCTCCCAGTCGACGACGGGACCGTCCCTCGTCTTCTACCTCCCGACGGGAAGCTACAGCTACTCGTTCGGCGCGGTGTCGGGCTACAGCCTGAGCTCGGGCGGTACGGGGACGGTGACGGTGGGGACGTCGCCGGTGAGCGTGTCGGCGTCGTACGCCCCGAACTCGAGCCCGTCGCTGGCGTCGACGTCGGACCTCACCAACTACTTCGCCGTGGCGCTGGCGATCGCGGTGATCGCGCTGGTGGTCGGCCTGGTCGCGCTCCTCCTCAGTCGGAAGAAGGGCGGATCGGCCGGAACCTCGAGCGCGCCACCGGCGGCCTGGACGCCCCCGCCCTCCGGGAGCGGAGGGAGCGGGGCCGGCGCCGGCGGTGCGGGCGGTAGCGGCGGGGCGTGGAGCGAGGGTGCGCCGCCCCCCGGGAGCCCCCCGAGCTAGATCGACCGTCCGGGACGGGCCGAGCCGGCCCGGCGCGAACCCCTTCCGACCCTTCTTTTCGGAACGAGCCCCCGCGGGGGCCCCGACCGACGGACCGGGCCCGCGGCGGCGGTGGCTTAACGTAGGAGCCCTTACCGCTCGCGGGCTGTCGCCGTCCTCCGGGGACCGATGGACGAGACCGACGCGGACCGGGTCGCGCTCCGGTTCGTGAACGAGATCAACCGCCACGACGTCGAGGCCCTGCTCGCGCTCACCTCCCCCGACCACGTGTTCGTCGACGCCCGGGGCCACGAGGTCCGCGGACGCGATCGCCTGCGCGAGGCGTGGACCGCCCGATTCGCCCGGTGCCCCGACTATCGCGTCGTCATCGAGCACCATCTCCACCTCGGGGCGGTGGTGGGGCTGTTCGGCACGGCCACTGGCTCGGACGCCGAGCCGGGCGGCGACCCCGCGGCCCGTCGGTGGAAGTCGCCGGCCGCGTGGCGCGCCGTGGTCCGGGACGGCCGGATCGAGCGCTGGCAGGTCTACGGCGACGAGGCGACGATGCGACGCGCCTTGACCGAGGCGGTCGCTCGACCGCCCGTCTAGCGCCGCCTGCACGCTTATCTGGCGGGCCTCGGTGGGGGGCGCGAATGGCCGCCCCGGGCGCGACGCGCGGCTCGCTTCGGGTCGTCGCGGGCGAGGTGGAGGCCGGCGATGCCACGAGCCGGCTCGTGATCCCGAGCAGCGGCCAGCCGGCGTGGCCGCCGTTCGCCCGGGCCGGCGAGGTGGTGGTCTCGGTGGGACGTCGGTTCCCGAGCCACACGCACCAGGGCGAGGAGGTCCTCACCTACGTGCTCGAGGGCGCCGCGCAGTACAAGGAGTCCACCGGAGCCGCACGGAGCCTCCCCGCCGGGTCGGCCGCCTTCCTGACGGCGCCCGGGCGCGCCGCGCACACGATCGGCCCCGAGGCCGGCTCCACCATCCGGTGGTTCTCGAGCGTCGTCCAGCTCCCTGCGACCGCAAGCGCCGTCCCAAACCTCCAGTGGGCCGACCCGCATCCCGGCGACCCGCAGACCGACGGGTCGGCGACGCGGACGCTCGTAGGACCCAACGGGCCGATGCGCTCCGGCGCCGGGCTCTCCGCGCAGGTGATCCGGTTCGCGGACGACGGCACCACGTTCCGGCGCATCGGGCACGACCGGCGCGCGATCGTGTACGGGCTGCGGGGCCGCGGCGAGGTCGACGGACGACCGATCGAGATCGGCGAGGCCGCGCTGATCGACCGCCTGGCCGGCGTCGCGCTCCACGGGTTTCCGGGCTTCGCGGCGATGCTGCTCACGATGCCGGCGCGACCGTAGGCTCGGACGCTCGCCCCGATCGGATCCGGGCCCGGGTCGCGCCGCCGGCGCGTGGGTCCGATCGCCCGTCGGGGCCGCTCCGACGTGGCGGGCTCAGAACCGGCTGTACCGGCGCTGCGGCGGTCGGTCCCGGGGCGGGGGGGACGCGTCGCGCCGCGGTCCGAAGTGGGCGCGACGCCCCGGTACCGGGAGCGGCGCCCGCTCGGCGGGGAGGCCCGCGGGGGGCGCGTCGCGCTCCATCGAAAAGCCGAGCAGCGACTCGATGCGGGCGAAGTCGGGCTGCTCCTCGCGCGCGACGAGGGTCAAGGCGTCCCCGCGGCGCTGGGCTCGGGCGGTGCGGCCCACCCGATGGACGTACGCCTCCGGCTCGTGCGGGACGTCGTAGTTCACCACGTGGGAGACCCCCTCGACGTCGACGCCCCGGGCCGCGATGTCGGTGGCCACGAGGACGCGGTAGCGGCCCGCGCGGAACCCCTCGAGGGCCCGCACGCGCTGCGACTGGCTGCGGTTGCCGTGGATGACGGCGACCCCGATCCGGGCGTGCTCGAGCTGCCGGGCGAGCCGGTCGGCCCGATGCTTGGTCCGGGCGAAGACGAGGACGCTCGACATAGCGGGGTCCTTCAAGCGGTCGAGGAGGACCGCCGTCTTGTGCTCGGCCGGGACGCGGAGGGCGTGGTGGGAGACGCCGGCCGCGGCGACGACCGTCGGGTCGACGCGCACGATGCGCGGGTCGTGGAGGAACTCGTGGGCGAGCCGCACGATCTCGGGCGGCATGGTCGCCGAGAACAGCATCGTCTGCCGCTGCCGCGGCAGGCGGCCCAGGATCCGACGGACGTCGGGCAGGAAGCCCATGTCGAGCATCCGGTCCCCTTCGTCAAGCACGAGGATCTCGAGCGCGGAGAGGTCGACGTAGCCGCGCTCGAGGTGGTCGAGCAGGCGCCCGGGCGTCGCGACGATGATCTCGGCGCCGCCGCGCAGCGCGCGCTCCTGGTCGGCCATGCCGACGCCGCCGTAGACGGCCGCGCCGCGAAGCCGCGTGTGGCGGCCCAGCTGTCGGAGGAACCCTTCGGCCTGGAGCGCGAGCTCGCGGGTGGGCGTGAGGACGAGGGCGTAGATCCGGCCGCGGGGACGGCTCAGCAGCCGCTCCAGGATCGGGAGGAGGAACGCGGCCGTCTTCCCGGTTCCCGTCTGGGCCGTCCCGATCAGGTCCCGTCCTTCGACGGCGTGCGGGATCGTCCCCTGCTGGATCGGGGTCGGCTCGTGGTACCCCATCTCCCGCACGCCCCGTCGGAGCGTGGGATCGAGGGGGAGGTCTTCGAACGTCGCGGTGCGTCGCAGGTGGGCTTCGGATGGCGGGTTGGGGTCGGTCATCGGTTCTCGGGCGCCCCAATCGGCCAACGCAAACGGGGGGTTCCGGGTCACCAGGACCACCGGAGCGGGGGATATCAAGCCTCGGGGCCCGTGAGGGAGTGTCGCACGTGCCGGCGGCCGGGTCTACTCCGGACCCCGCCGGTGGGGGGAAGCGGCGCTCGCGACCGACGTGGGTCCGCGGGGGGACGGCCGGGCCACGAGGAAGAGGGCGTGGCCCGACGCCCCCTCGGGAATGTGCCGGCGTCGGCGGACCTCGAACCCGGCCTCCCGGAGCCACTGTTCGAAGGTCGCCGCGTCCGGGTGGCTCCAGAACATCTCGGCGTTCGAGCCGAGCCAGTCGCGCTCGACCCCGGTGTAGGCTTGCTCCCCCGAGATGACCAGGAAGAGACCGCCGGGCACGAGCCACCGGAAGACGCGCTCGAGCAGCGGACGCTGCTCGGCGATCGGCACGTGGATGAGCGCGTAGAGGCAGACGACGGCCCCGAAGCTCTGGTCGGAGAAGATCACCTCGGTCATGTCGGCGCGCACGAACCGGGCGTCGGGGACGAGCTGCCGGGCGCGGTCGATCTGCACGTCCGAGATGTCGACCCCGGTGACCCGGAACCGGTCGGACAGCAGGCGGGCATCGGGGAGTCCGCATCCGCACCCGAGGTCGAGGACCTCGGCGCCGCGGGGGACCGTGCCGAGGATCGGTTCGAGCCACTCGCGGTGGTCGGCGTAGTCGTGCCCGAAGGCGTCCGAGCGGGCCCCGGAGGGCCGGTAGATCTCGGAGAGGTGGTCCCACCCCGACCGGACGATCGACTTCGCGACGCGGGCGTCGCTCGGGAGTGGAGAGACCATCGAAAGCGCCTAGAGCCTGTACTAGGCGCCCCGAGGTAGTTTTACCTTCGCCTCCGGGCCGTCCGACGCCTACCGCCAGCGGGGCGGCAGGGCCCGGCCGAGGTGGCGGAAGGCGCCGCTGTGCCCCGGCCCGGCGAGGTGGACGAGCACCGCGCCCGCGAGGAGCACGACCGCGAAGAAGTCGAACAGCCCCCACCAGCCCGTGATCCCGACCAGAACGGTCGCGCCGGCGACGCCCGAGAACGCGGTGCCGTAGAGCGCGAGGGCCGCGGAGTACGAGCGGGTCTCGGTGATCGACTCGTGCCGGCGGGCGAGCGTCGCGTAGCGCTCGGCGACCTCGCCGACCGACGACGGGGCGTCCGGGCTGCCCGGGGTGTGCAGCGCGAGCAGCGTCGCGCGCTCGAGGTCGTACGACTCGGTGGCGGCCTGGTTGAGCGTGCGGAGGATGAGGAAGCCGAACGTCCAGACCGACCCCGCGACGAACAGCACGAGGCTCAATCGGCCCGCGAGGAACTGGAGACCGTACCAGTCGGCGAGGATCGCGATCGCGTAAAGGGCGCCGACGACCGTGATGGCGATCACGACGCCCCGGGTGAGCACCGCCTCGTCCTCGGGCGTCGTGGGCGCGTCGGGGGTCGTCTCTTGCCACGCGGGAAGTTCGGGCATCGCCGAATTCAGCGACGGTTCGCCTCTTAATCGTATCGACGGAGAGCGCGGGGCCGAACCGGCCGCTCCGCCCCATCGGTCTAATGCCCCGCGGCCGTTGCGCCCTCCGCGGAGATGGCCGACGGTCCGGGAGCGGGCTTCGTCACGCTGGCGGAGCTCGAGCAGGTCGCCGCGCGACGCGCGACGCCCGACGCCTGGAGCTACGTGGAGTCCGGGGCCGTCGGCGAGGACGCGGCCCGGGCGAACCGGGACGCCTTCCGCCGACGTACGCTGCGGCCCCGCGTCCTCGTGGACGTGAGCGTCCTCGATCTGCGCACGCGGCTGCTCGACGCGCCGGTCGCGGTGCCGTTCTACGTCTGCCCGATGGCCCGGCAGGGGCTGTTCCACCCCGACGCCGAGCTCGCGACGGCGCGCGCGGCCGCGGGGGCCGGGGCGCTCGCCGTGCAGTCGACCCTCTCCACGCGCTCCCTCGAGGAGATCGCCGCGGCCGCGCCCGGGCACCTCCAGTGGTTCCAGCTGTACCTCCAGCCCGACTTCGCCGCCAGCCGGCAGCTCGTCGAGCGCGCCGAGCGGGCCGGCTACGCGGCCCTCGTCGTGACGGTCGACGCCCCGATCCTCGGCATCCGCGATCCGCTGCTCGGGAGCTCGTTCGTGCTCGACCCGGAGGGAGCGATCGGGAACGGTCCCGGCGTGAAGGCTCCGCCCCGCGAGCCGTCGGGGGCGCAGGGACGCTACACCCTGCGCGCCGACGCCGGGGCGACGTGGAACACGCTCGACGACCTGCAGTCGATCACCCGGCTCCCCGTCGTCGTGAAGGGGCTCCTCACCGGCGACGATGCGGGGCGGGCCGTGAAGCACGGCGCCCGCGCCGTGATCGTCTCGAACCACGGCGGCCGCCAGCTCGACGTCGCCGGGGCGGCGCTCGAGGCGCTCCCCGAGGTCGTGCGGGCGGTCGGCTCCGACGTCGAGGTCTACTTCGACAGCGGCGTGCGACGCGGCGGCGACGTGCTGATCGCGCTCGCGCTCGGCGCCCGGGCGGTCGGGATCGGGCGGCCCGTGCTTTGGGCGCTGCAGGCCGGCGGCGAGGCCGGCGTCGCCCGGCTGCTCGACCTGTTCGCGAAGGAGGTCGCCACCGAGATGGCCCTGCTCGGCCGTCGCCGGATCGGCGAGATCGACCGCACGGTGCTGGGCGAGCCGCGCTGGTGACGACCCGGACGACCCCGGCCGATGCGGCGCCGGGGCCCGTCCGGCCCCCGGGAGGACGGTCCGGATGACCGGGCAGCTGCCCTCGCTCCGCGAGGTGGAGAGCGCGGCCGAGCACATGGAGCGGGAGGAGGTCGACCTCGTAGGCGGGATCCGGGCGGCGCTCGTCCTGCTGCTGCCGCTCGGCCTCGGCTTCCTGCTCCACGACCTCGCGGCCGGGATCCTCACGACCCTCGGCACGCTCAACCTCCTGCTGGTCGACTACCCGCGGCTCCCCACGCCGAAAAAGGTCCTCGCGATCTCGGTCCTCACGAACGCCGCCGCCTTCACCTTCGGGGCGGTGCTCTCCGCCAACCCCGCCGAGATCGCCGTCCCGCTCGTGGGCGTCGGCGTCGCGCTCAGCTACGTGCTCGGCTCGCGGCTGCGCAACTACATGCTCGGCGTCACGACCGCGGTCCTCCTGTCGGTCGGGGTCGGGCTCCCGATCCCGACCGCCGCCGCGGCCCCGGTGCAGGGGCTGTACGTGCTGCTCGGGGGGGCGTGGGGGCTGTTCGGGGCGATGATCCCGCGCTGGATCCCGGGTCTGATGGCCCGCAGCCCGCCGATCTCCTCGCTCACGCGCGCGAGCCACGTCCTCCCGCGGCCGACGACCTGGGCGGAGGAGCTCGTCTTCCCCGCCACGGTGGGGATCGCGGTCGCGGCGGGGCTGTGGATCTCGCTGCGGCTCGAGCTCGTCCGGGACTTCTGGGTGATGCTGACGATCCTCGTCGCCCTGCGCCCCGATCTCACCGCGACGCTCGAGTTCTCCACGATGCGCGTTGCCGGGACCGTCCTCGGGGCCGCGGCCGCCTTCCCGATCACGCTGTTCGTCACGTCGGCGGGGGTGCTCCTCGTGATCCTGACCGCCGTCGCGGCCCTCATGTACGCCCTGCGGACGTTCAACTACGTCGTCTACGCCACCGCGATCACGATCTTCGTGATCGTGCTGCTCAACATCTCCTATCCCGGGAGCCCCGGCCTCGCGGTCGTCCGGGTGATCGACACGGGGATCGGCGGCGCGATCGGGCTCGCGGCCGGAACGCTCCTCTGGCTGTTCTACCAGCGGCGGGACGCCCCCCGGGGCGGGGCGGCCGGCTGAACCCTACGCCGCGGGGGGCGGCGGAGGCTGGAACGCCGCGACCGGAGGGACGGGGGGGCGGCGCGCGCGGCGCGCGAAGACGAGCGTCGTCCCGAGGAACACGAGCGCGATCGCCGCGAGGGCGCCGATGAGGACCCAGCCGGTCGTCCCGATCCCGTTGTTGGACGGCGCGGAGGACGACGGGGAGCTCGCCGACAGCGCGATCGGGAGCGTCGTGACCGAGCCGGCCGTGATGCTCGTGTTCGTGTAGTACGTCTGGTACCCCGGGGCGGAGACGACCACCGGATAGCTGCCCGGGAGGAGCAGGACGCTGAAGTCGCCCGCCGCGCCCACGGGGACGACCGCTCCGTTCACCTCGACCAGCGCCACCGTCGGCGTGACGGAGCCCGCGAGGTCGCCGAGCTCCGCGACGTCGATCGCAAACTGGGCGGCCGTGCCCGAGACGTTCACGTCGGCCGGGGCCCCGGTCACCTCGAAGTCGGTCGGGACGACGACCGTGAGCGGATAGCTCCCGTTCGGTAGGTACGCCACCAGCGAGGGGGTGGTGCCGTTGGTGAAGATCCCGTCGAGCTCGAACCCCCAACCGACCCCGTTCGGGAGCCCGTTCACCGTGGCCGTCACGGCGTACAGCGAGTACGGGACGAGGGGCACGTAGTCGCCTCCGTTCGCGATCAGACCGGAGTCGTTGAACGGCAGCACCCCGTACGGGTTCTGGGCGTCCCCGTAGACGCTCCAGTAGTTGCCGCCCTCGTACGACGTCCCGAGGATGCTGCCCGAGAGGTTCGTGCCGAGGACGGTGAGCGAGTCGCTGGCGGGCTGGCGCGCAAGGTTCCAGGTGTCGAGGTAGGCGGCCGGTTCGCACTCGATCTGGCACGAGAGCGGATCGAGCGTCGGCGTGAGCGCCGGGACCGGGACGTCGAAATAGTTGTTGTACAGGAGGTCCCCCGACTCCGACTCGTTGATCCCTTCGGTGCCCGGGCCCTGGTTGAGCACCTCGCTCGCGTTGCTCGCGGACGTCGCGGTCGCGACGAACGAGTTGCCCCAGATGGTGTTGTTGTTCCCCCCGTAGAGGGCGATCGCATCGCCCTGGTCGAGGAAGGTGTTCGACGCGACCAGGTTGTACGTCGAGTTCCACAGGATGAGGTCGGCGAGCGGGTACGCCGACAGCTCGAACGACAGCCACCCCGAGATGGTGCCGTCCGTGAGGGTGACCCCCGAGACGTTCCAGAGCTCGAGCTGGAGGTTGTTCGAATAGGGGAGCCCCGTCGAGTAGAACGTCTCGGGCTGCCAGGACGGGTACTGGATCGAGAAGGACGGCGGGATCACGGTGACGTTCGCGGTCGTGCCGATCAAGAGAAGTCCCGGGAAGACCGGGAACTGGAAGTCGTTCCAGGCGGCGAAGACGGGCGGCAGCGGGCCGAGCTGGTTGTTCTCGAGCAGGTACGGGTCCGTGGGGGTGCCGGTCCCGCTCGACGAGATCGCCGGGAGCTCCGCGTTCCCGAAGGCGAGGAGCGGCGTGTACACCCCTTCGTCGGGGTTGGCGGTCAGGTCGACCGACTGGGACAGCGAGAAGCTCCCGTGCGCCGTCAGCGAAAAGCCGCTCGGGTCGTAGTCGCTCAGGAGCACGTCGAAGGCGTACGTCCCCTCGTTCGGCACGTAGATGTTCGACGTGGCGGCGCCGAACGTGGGGACCCACTGGGCGGTCGTCTCGTTGATGCCGCCGCTCAGGTTGAGGGTCACGAAGGTGAACGAGTTGTTCGGGACCGGCGAGTACGCGATCTCGCCGACGCCCGGGTCGCTCGACGCGTTCCAGAGGCCCCGGAGGAACGAGGGCCCGAGGCCCATCTGCGCGACGCTGAGCCCCGATTCGTACCAGACCGCGACCCCGTCGCTGGTCTCGCCGGTCTCGGCGCCGGCGTCGACCGCGGACGGCAGCGGCTGGTATCCGGCGGCCGAGTCGTTCCAGAACTCGATCTCGAGCGCCGCCTGCATCGCGTAGAACGTGGTGGTGTCGCCGTCGTCGTTGCCGACGACGTCGAGCTCGATGTCGTTCGGCAGCCCGATCGGGTCGTAGCCGTATCCGTCGACCTCGAAGCCGAGGGCGGGGGTCGGTCCGGTCGGGGTCCCGACCGAGGAGTTGAAGATCACGTAGTCGTAGGAACCCGAGACGCTCATCGTCGCGTTCGACAGCGTGTAGTTGAAGAAGACCGCCGGGCGATCGTCGAGGACGGTCGCGTTGTTGTAGAAGGTGATCGAGAACGGGTAGTGGATCGTGAAGGTCGGCCCGATCGCGTAGTAGAAGATCGGGGCGTAGAGGCTGCCGTTCGGTCCGTAGGCGTAGAAGACGTTCGGCGACAGGTAGCCGGACGGGTTCGAGAAGTTCCAGACGTTGTCCCCGAAGGCGAGCTCCCCCGAGCTCGGCGTGTAGCTCACGAAGTTCTGCGTCCAGAACTGGTTCGAGTCGTTGCCGAACACCGTGACATTGACGTCGACCGAGTTGAGCTGGACGCCGAACATGTCGGGTCCGTCCCCGTCGACGTAGGCCGACAGCGCGTTCGTGAACTCGATCGTCCCCTTCGCGCTCGGGGTGAGGAGGGCGTACGGCACCGTGGAGGTCCCCGAGACGTTGTACAGGCCGAGGTCGGCGACCCCCATCGGGGCGGGGGCGCTCGGATACGTCGGAGCGACCTGCCCCGTGCGGTGCTCCGCCGCGGCGGCGAAGTTCGGCAGATGGACGTCGGTCGCGGGGACCCCGCGGGCGGCGAGCGCGCGGAGGATCGAGGCCGCCTGGGGGGTGGCATACGAGGGGCTCACCCCGGCGTGGGGGGCGGCGGCCGCCGAGGGCCCGACGAGGGGTGCCGCGCCGGGAGCGCTGCCCGCCTCCTGAGGCGGTGGAGTCCGGCCCGCCGAACTCGGTCCGACCGCAAGCACGGCGAAGGCCGCGACCACCAGCAGCAGCCCGACGGCGATGGCGCCCCACGTCGCACCCGGACGTCGCCTCACGGTCGTCCGAGCGAGTCGCGCGCCGGGTAAAGACCTTTGGGCGACGGGGCTGGGTTCGGGGTGGGGGGCCGCCGGAGCGGCCGACGGGGCCCGTGCGGCGCCGAGGACGGGTGCGGCGGGGGCGGAGGTCCCCCCGGCTGGCGGTTCGATGCGGGCGACCAGCCGGGAGGGGTGCGACCACCAGTAGTACAGGCCCGCGGCCACCAGGATCGCGCGCGCGTAGATCGACACTCCCATCAGCCACGAGTCGACCGGGATCGAGAACGAGCCTCCTTCGAAGACCGTGACCAACCGGGTCCCCTCGAACCCGAGCTGGCCGAGGATCCACGGTCCTAAGTTCTCGTGGAAGCCGAACAGGAGGTTGCCGACGAAGAAGTAGCCGACATCGTTGGCGAGGGAGACGAGGAGGCCGAGGCTGAGCGCCAGCGGCCACTCGGAGAACCCTTCCACCGTGAGCAGCACCCAGAACGGCGCGAAGTACGTGAGGATCAGCCAGACGCCGTAGCCGGGGACCTGCTTTCCGAACAGGTCGATCCAATTGATCAGGACGAGGCCGTAGAAGAGCGAGAACAGCACGAGCTTCAGCAGCACGACCTGCCGGGGATCCGTCGGATGCAACCCCGAGACGACGCTCTGGAGGCCCTGGAACAGGAGGGCGATGGCGATCACGATCGCGAGGGTCGCCAGCCCGAGGTTGGGGACGAACGCGGCGAGCACGAGCACGAGGACCGTGAACGACCCGGTCACCGTCGTCGCGACGCGGACCCAGCGCTCGGCCCCGGGCGCGAGTCCCCGGAGCATCCGCAACAGCCCGAGGACGGCGACGCCCGAGGCGATCAGGTAGAGCAGGGCCGTCGTACCGATGCGGGGGTCGAGGAGGACCACCGCGACGACGGCGACCGCGATGAGCCCGAGGCCGAGCGCACCGAGGCGCCGGATCCACGCGCCCAGGGTTCGCCAGCCGAACTCGAGGTGGCCGAGCCAGCGGGCGTGGAGGCCTCCCGTGATCACCGCCAGGGTCGCGTCCAACCCGAGGGCCGCCGCGAGGAACAGTTCGAGCGTGGCGACGGAGAGCAGCGGGTTCGCGAGGACGACGATCGCGAGACCGATGCAGAGCAGTCCGATGATGACCTCGGCGAGGCGCCCGACGAGCTCCTCCATCCGGCGTCGGGTCGGTTCCATCGGTCGCCCCGGGCCAGAAGGTGGTCGACTATCAACGCTCGCGTGCGGGCGGGGCACGAGCTCCCGGCCGAGCCCCCCGCCGCAAGCGGGGCGCCCTGGGCGCACGGTTGCTCGCTATGTACTCGACCGGTCTGGAGCCCGCGGAGTCCGTATGCAGTCTCCGACCGTTGTGCTGCCGACCTGGTACCGCGCCCTGGCGATCGTCGTCGGTCTCATCTCGATCGCGCTGGCGTTCGTGGTCCTCTTGGACCCGGCGCTCGGGCTGCTGACCCTCGTCTTCCTGCTCGGGTTCGCCCTCCTCGTCATCGGGATCGACCGCCTCGCCTCCGGGGTCAGCGGCCACCCGTACAGCTTCTTTGGAATGCCCGGCGTCCCTCCAACGGGCCACGCCCCCGCCGGGCCCGAAAGTCCCCCCGCGAACAAGCCGTAGACCGGACGGGGTCCGCGCGCTTCGCCCCTTCGGACGGCCGCCCATCTGCCGCGGTCGGGGCGGGCCCCGCGCTCGGTGTCGGGGGACCGTTCATGCCGGGGGCGCCGAGTCGGGTGGGCCGAGCCCACCCCAACCGGCGTACCGCGTGAGGCGGCCCTCGCAGACGTTCGCAACGTACCGACCGCCGACCCGGAACTGCACGATCCGGTCGCCCGCCTGCGCGCGCTTCGCCCATTGCGAGCGCGTCGCCGGGTTCTGCTCGATCGCCTCGATCCGATGCCCGCCGTAGGGGAACTCCACGAACCGAAGGCCCTGTCGTCGCGTGCGGCGGACCCGGTACGACGCCCCTTCGACCGTCACCTCGGGTAGCTCGGTGACCAGCAGGGCGGACCAAACGTCCCGGAGCACTTCCTCGAGCGTCATCCGGGTCCCGCCCGCGCCGGGGAGTCCCCGGCCCGAGATAACTACGGATGGGGCTCGCGGGGCGCGGGCGACGCGGTCTCGGACGCTCCCGCGTCCCGGAACAGGTGATGGAGGCGATGGGACCCCGCTTTCCGAACCTCCTGCCGCGCCCAGAGGATCAGCCACTCGACCTCGTACACGCCCGGGAACAGGAGCTCGACCGCGAACCAGAGCGGGATCCGGACGGTGAGCAACGTGCGGCGGCCGGTCCAGATCGCCTTCGAGATCCGGTGGCGGCCGTCCAGCGCGATCTGGTACCACCCTCGCCCCGCGACGATCACGGGAAAGCTCAAGTCGGCCCGGTCGAGGAAGCGCGGCGAGAGGCGCAGGGCGAGCGCGATCGTGCGTCGCGAGAGCCGGGGGAGCTCGGCGAGCGGGGTCGGCCGGACGGGGACCCGATGCGTCCGCAGATGGCGGGTCGCCAGGAACAGACCCGCGCGCCGGTGCCAGACGACCTCGCTCGAGTCGGGCACGATCCCCCTCGGGACATCGCCCGCGCGGACGCTTCAACCGGTAGTCGATTTCGGTTGACCCCCGGCTTATACCCCACCGGCGGCCCACTAGCATCGGGCCGACCATGTCGCACTCCCCGAACGGAGCCCCTCCGCCGGTACACCTGTTCGACGAACCCACGATCGCACCGCCGCCCGCCCCGTCGTGGCTCCCGCCCGGCAAGGGCCGGACGCACCCGGCGAGCGAGACGTTCGCGACCCTCGTGCGGGACATCATGACCCACAAGGTCGTGACCGTCGACCCGAACGACACGCTCCGGTTCGCCGCCACCCTGCTGAGCCAGAAGGGCGTCTCGGGGATGCCCGTGCTCGGCTCGGGGAGCCAGGTCGTCGGCGTGCTCAGCGAGAAGGACATCGTGCGGGCGCTCCGCGACCGGGCCGGGGTCCGCAGTCCCGGCGGGCTCCTCGACCTGATCCTCGAGACCTCCGAAGGTCGCCAGAAGGACCTGCTCGCGCGCTGCCGCCGGGTGCTCGACGAGACGAAGGTCCAGACGGTCATGTCGACCCCCGCGATCGTCGTACGGCCCGATCTCCACGCGATGGAGGCGGTCCGGATGATGCTGCTCTCGCGGATCAACCGCCTCCCGGTCGTGGAGAACGGAAAGCTCGTGGGGATCGTCACGCGCGGCGACGTCCTGCGTCAGGTCGAAGGGAGCGGCTGAGGCGCCCCGACCCCTCGCGGCGACGGGGCCTCAGCCCCTAGGCGAACGCGAGGACCAGCGTCCCCGCGTACGCGGCCTCGGCCGTGACGCTCACCGTGAACGGGGTCACGTCCGAGGTCACCGTTTCCGGAACGACCGCGGAAACCGAGAAATCGGCGGTGACCGCGGAGACGGACGAGACCGTGCACGGCACCGACGAGCCGTCCCCCGGCAGGACGAAGGAGACCTGGAACGCGGTGTCGACGTACCCGTCGTAGCCGCTCGCCGTGAGCCCCTGGGAACCGCAGACGTCGCCCGACGACGTGACCTCGACCTCGGAGACCTTCACCGAGAAGCCCCCGCCGGGCGGGCTCCCGACGGTCGGGCCCGGGACCGTCGGGGACTGGCTCGCGGCGAAGCTCACGACGAGGACCAGGGTGACCACGACGGCCCCCACCCCGAGGAGCCCGACGACCATGCGCGGCGAAGGGGACGATCGGCCGGCGAGCCCGGGCGGGCGCACGGTCCGATACGACGTTGCGGGGGGGCCCGACGGGAGGACGATCGCCGCCCCGCACCACTGACACGCGGTAGCGCCCGGCGGATTCGGCCCCCCGCATCGGGCGCAGACGCCCGGGTCCACGGATCGGGGAGGAGGAGCTCGGAAATGAACCTATCGTCCCGCGTGTCTCGGGAATGTTTCGCGGCACGTCGCGGGGGTCGTTCGGCGCGCGGCCCGCGAACGGTTTTAAACCCCTGTGCGTACCGCGCCCACGACCCGGAGTGGTCCGAGGCCTCCATGCGGTCCGTGCTCGTGAACGGCGAGGTGGGCGGCGATGACCTCGGTGGGCTGTTCTCGGCCGTGGGGGCCGACGCCCAGGGCGCCGTCGCGTACGCCTTCGGGCCGGTGCGCGTGGTCGTGCTGGTGGGGCGGAAGTTCTTCTTCCGATCCAACGACTATCTCGGACTCGTGATCGTCGCGACCACCGACGGCCGGGAGCAGCGCATCGACATCAGCTACGCCGGCGGGGGCTCGGGCCTGCTCGGCGTGCAGTGGGGCGCCGGGAGCGACCTCGAGAGCCAGCTGTACACCGAGGTGGTCGGCCTCGTCCAGCGCCGGTCGCTGTCGTGCAGCGACGCGCCCGCCCCCGGTTGAACCTCGGCGCTGGGCTCGAGCGATCCGAACCCTCGCCGGCCGACGAGTTGGGGGCCCGTCGAGCGATCCCCGGGCCGGAGGCCCTCCACCGGGGTCGGCCTCCGCTCGGTCGGTCCCGGGAACACGGAGGTCAAGGGAGGAGACGGTCGGGCGGGCGGGCCTCCTCAATGGCCCCGAGCACGTCCGACACGGGCTGTTCTCGGTTCAACCGGAACGACCGGCCGTCCACCGCGAGGCCGGGGATCGGGATCTGCTCGCCGTAGCCGATCGCCATCGCGAACGATCTCGGCGCGACGGTCCGGATGTGACGCAGCGGCACCTCCCAGAGCGGCGGAAGCGCCATCCGGCGTCCTCCCCACACCCCGCCCCCCCGGGCGAAGAGGAGCCGGTGGGAGGTGAGCGCGAGCCATCCGTGGACGTCGCGGGTCTTGCCGTCCCCGACCAGATCGGCCGGCCACGCGTGGACCAGCTTCTCCCCGAGCGGCGGGGAGACCGTCGGCATCTCCGGGTCCGCTCCCACGATCACCCCTCCGTTCCCGAGCGGCCGAGCCCTCGCACCATCGCGCCTTCGCGGCTCGGGGCGGTATCCGCTTCCCGGGGACGTCCGACGGTCCTACTTCGCGGACGGGGCCCGATCGAGCTCCAGCAATAGCTCCTCGATCTTCGCCTTCAGTACCCGTCGTTCCGTCTGCAGCTGTTTGACCTCGGCTTCGAGGGCCTTCACGTACTCCTCGTCGGCCATGGCCGTTCGATCCCCGAGCCCTCGCGGACGGAAAACGCCGCCGGACCGTCCCGTCCGGCGTCCGGCGGGCCGTCCCCGGGCGAGCTTCGCGCCGAACCGAGCGGTTCCCGCCGGCTGCGATCGAGGCGCCGAACCTGCGGTCGGCGGCGGATGGGAACGGTTCCGCGGGGCCGGTAGCGAGGGCCGACTCCCGGTCGGGCGCCGGTTCCATGACGGGGGAGGCTGCCCCTAAAGTTCAGTCCCTGAACCTTCCCATCGTTAGATAGCCCTCGGGTTCCCTGCCCCGTCGGAGGTACGGCGATGTCGGAGCGGGTCGGCGCACCGGACTAGTCGGGCGCATGGCCGAGATGCCCGGCGACGAGGCCCGCTTCGGACCGGCGGTTCGCCCGCGCGGGCCGACCGAGGAGGGGGAGCTTCCGGGCCCGGAGATGCTGAGCCACGCGGCGGAACGCGCGCTCGTCTTCCAGAACTTCCTCATCCGTCGCGCCTGGGGGGTCTACTACGCGATCTGGTCTGCCGCGCTGGTGACGTTCCTCGTGTTCCCGGCGCTCGTCGCGGCCGCCTACCCCACGCTCTCCCCGCCGGGCGAGGCCGCCTACTACGGGCTGATCCTGCTCGTCGTGCTGCTGTCGGTCTGGGCGACCTCCTGGGCGTTCGGCCAGACGTTCCGCGCGCTGCGCCTGCGGCGGGCCCTCCGCCACGAGTCCTCGCGGCACTGGCACCTCTACCTGTTCCTCGCCGTCGGGGTCGGGCTCTTCGCGCTCGTCTTCCTCGTCGCGACGCTCAACTCGTTCGCGGGCCTGCTGTTCCTCGACGCCTGTCTCGGCGTCGTCAATCTTTGGATCCTCCTCTCCGTGCGCGACGCGTTCCCCCGGGTGCCCCCCGAGGGCTCGGTCGCGATCGGAACGTACGCGGTCAGCATCGTCGGTTCGGCGACCGCGCTCGTCCTGACCGGCAACCAGAGCTGGTTCGGGGGCTTCTGGCTCGTCGCGATCGTCGGCTGGGCGTTCGCCGCCCTGTACGCGCTCTACCACGCCCCCGAGGAGATGACGCGTGAGACCGGAGTCTGAGGGGGGCCGGTCGCCGCCGGCCGACCTCAAGGGGCTGGGCGACTTCTTCCTTCAGGAGCCGCTCAGGCACTCGGTGCGGGTCCTGATCCTGCTCTCCCTCGGGATGAACCCGCATCTCGGGTTCACGGACCTCCTCGAGCTGACCGGGGTCTCGAAGGGGAGCCTGAGCCACCACCTGGACGCGCTGCGGGCGGCCGGCCTGGCGACGACCCGGACCGTCTTCACCCTGGCCGGCCCGCGCGTCCGGGCCGAGATCACGCCCCGGGGCCGCACCGTCTTCGAGGGGCTGACGCGATCGCTCGTCCAGCTCTCGGCGCGGGGGAACGTCCGGCCACCCGCCGAGGGTTCAGCGTCTGAACTTCCGCCGGGATAGATGGGCTGGGCCGGCCATGGCCGGGGCATGCTGCACGTCGCGCACCTCTCGGTCGAGTACCCGGCCACCCGGACCGACGCGCTCCGGGACGTCGATCTCGATCTCCGCGACGAGAAGATGGTCCTCGTCGGGGCCAACGGGAGCGGGAAGACCACCCTGTTCAAGGCGCTGCTCGGGCTCGTGGGTGCTCGCACCGGCCGCATCGAGCTGTTCGGCGAGGACGTCCGGTCGGTCCGCGGGATGACCCAGGTCGCCACGAACCTGCCCGAGGTGTTCCGGCTCGTCTCACTGCCGGTCGAGGATCTGGTGGCGGTCTACGCCCGGCTCAAAGGGGGGTCGCCGGCCGAGCCCCTCGAGCGCCTGCGGGCGTTCGACCTCACCGGGGTGCTGCCGAAGCGGATCTTCGAGCTCTCGATGGGACAGCAGAAGATGCTCGGCAACCTCCTCGCCGTCTGCTTCGAGCCCCGGCTGGTCCTGTTGGACGAGCCGTTCGACAACGTCGACTTCGAGCGCCGCCGTCGCCTCGTTCGGCTGCTGAACGAGCTGCCCGCCGAGCTGCTGCTGAGCACGCACGAGCTCGACCTCCTGGCCCGGTTCCCGGGGTGGCGTCTCGCGTTCATGTTCGAAGGGCGCCTGTTCGGCCCGTTCCGCGTCGAGGACCTCGACCGCCTCTACCTCTCGAGGGGCCGGGCGTCGGATGCGCGGGCCGTCCTCGAGACGCGCGTCGGGGCGTTCTCGGTCACGCTGGATCGCGGGGAGCGGCCGATCAAGAGCGCGACGAGCCTCGGCGCGCTGATGGAGGCGCTCCCGTGAACGTCCTCCGAGGGTACACGAAGGCGATGCTCACGAACCGGACGATCTGGTCGTGGGGGGTCGGGTTCATGCTGTTCTGGCTGGTGGTCGGGGCGTTCATCGAGTCGCAGGGCCAGGACCTGAGCGGCTCGGGCGTCGTCGTCTACACGGCCGCCTGGTACGTCGTCATCGTGCTGTTCTCGCTGAGCATGTTCGCGGTCGCGGTGGCGAACTCGTTCACCTACGGGTCGGCCGCGCTGGCGTACTCGTTCCGCTTCTCGAAGCTCTCTCCCGCGGGCTTCTTCGGATCGGTCGTCGGCGGCTCGGCCGTGATGGGTACCGTGCTCTCGTTCGTCATGCTCGGCAGCACCGTCGGGATCTTCGGGCTCCGGTTCGACTACCGGTTCGTCCCGGCCAACGTGCCGGCCCTGGTCGGGATCTCGGTCGGCGCCGGCGTGTTCTACATGGCGCTCGCGACCGTGCTGATGCTCGTGGTGATCAACTACCTGGGACTCAAGAGCTCGGCGTTCGTCGGCTTCGCCCCCCTCCTCCTCTCCTACGCCTTCGGCCTCGCCCAGGTCTACGCGCAGCTGCCCGCGTGGCTCCTCTACGCGTCCCCGTACAACGAGATCGAGTCCCTCCTGTACCAGGCGTTCGTCGGGAGCCCGACCCCCCTCCAGATCTCGGGGTCGACCTCGGCCGTGCTCGCGTGGCCGTACCTCGCGGCCGGGCTCGTCGTGTGGACCGCGCTGCTCTCGGGCACAGCCGCGTGGCTCCTCCGACGCATCCGGGCCCGACAGATCGAGGAGGGCCGACAGATCTGAGGGCCGTCGCTGCCCGACCCGGGGCCGGCTCGCGGGGCGGGTCGGTCGGCTCGGGAGCGAGCGCCTACGCCGGTGGGCCGGCGGGCAGCAGCCCGAGGTCCACGAGCAGCCGCCGCGCCGCGTCCTCCACCTTGGGCACGGGTCCGAACAGCTCCGCTTGCACCCGGGTGTCGGCCACGTACTTGCCCGTCTGGAAGAATCGGACCATCGCGTTCATCTCGCGCATCGGCCGACTGAAGAGCGCGGCGAACCGCATCCCTCCGCCCCCGAGCCGTCGCATCCGCATCGGCCGGTTCAGCAGCCGGCCGATCAGCTCCGCGAGCTCGTTGCCCGACAAGGGCCGGTCGGAGCCGAGATCGATGCGCTGCCCCAGGACCCGCGGGTCGTCGACCGCCAGGGCGAGGGCCCGGGCGACCTCGTCGGGCGCGATGTACGTGATCCGCACGGGGTCCTGGGTCATGCCCATCACCTGACCCCGCTGAAGGCCGGCGAGCATCCACTGCCGGAATCGGCCGCGGGGGGCGCCCAGGAATGCCCCCGGGCGCAGCGCCGCGAACGGGACGCCCTGCTGCTGGAGGTAGTCCTCGGTGACCTTCTTGGCCCAAAAGTGCGGGACGTCGGGAGCCTGGTCGCAGGCGAGGATGCTCAGCAGGACGAACTTCGGAATCCCGGCCCGTTTGGCGGCGTCGACGACGTTCCGGTTCCCCTCGAAATCGGTCCGCAGCGAGTCGCCCGCCCGTCGGCGGGAGTATCCGATCGCCGAACTGACCACGGCGCTCGCTCCGCTCATCGCCCGGTCCAGCGAGGCCGGGTCCAGCATGTCGCCCCGCACCACCTCGACGCCGTCCGGCGGCAGTTGGGTCGTCTCGCTGCCCGGGCGGACGAGGGCGCGGACGAGATGGCCCCGGGACCTGAGCTCGCGCAGGGTGCGGCCCCCGAGATCGCCCGTCGCGCCGATGAGCAGGACGGGCCCCGGGTTGACGGACGAGCCCGCAGACATGTCGTCGGCAGTCTCCCGAAGGTTATAGTGGGGCGGGCGCGCCCGGACCGAGGTCGACCGCGGCCACCGGCAAGAGAAGTCGCCGACCAGGAGCGCGCGCCCACGGTCGCCGGGGCGAGGACGGGAGACCGGGGGTCGGGGCTCCGCCCCCGCGTCGGCGATACGGGGTTCCGAACGCGTTCGCACCGGACAACGCAATGATTGATACTCCGTCGCCACATGCCCGGGCATTATGCCGCAGGCTCCCTCGAAGCTCCAGCGCGATGCGGCCCGCAGCCTCGTGACCAAGTACCTCAAGGTCCGTGCGGGCGAGAACGCGATCGTCGAGTCGTGGGACCACACGATGCCGATGGCCGCGGCGGTGGTCGACGAGGTCCGACGGGCGGGCGGTCGGGTCTTGTTCGTCCACGAGGACGAGCAGTCCTGGTGGCGCGCGATCGACCGGGGGCAGATCAAGCTCGTCGGACAGTCGAGCGCCCCCGAGTGGGCGGCGCTGGGTGCCGCGGACGTCTACGTGAACTTCTGGGGGCCGGGCGACGCCCTGCGGATCGAGAAGGACTCCGACGACGCCCTCAACGACGCCTTCGACTGGCTCGGGCACTGGTACGAGACCGCCCGCAAGGCGGGGCTCCGCGGCGCTCGGATGACCACGGGGTTCGTGACGGCGGGTCGGGCACGGGAGTGGGGCGTGGACCTCGCCCGGTGGGAGGAGCGCGTGCTGCGGGCCTCCCTCGTCGACCCGGCGCAACTGGCGAAGAGCGGCGCCCGGCTGGCGAAGGCGCTCGCGCGCGGGAAGAAGGTGCGGATCACTCACTCCAACGGCACCGATCTCACGGTCGCCCTGGCCCGGATCCCGTCGCGGTTGACCGACGGGCGGCCCCGTCCCTATCGCCGGGGGGATCCCCCCTCGGGCATGCTCCAGCCGGTGCCCGCGGGGACGCTCGACGTGGCCCTCGACTCGAAGACCGCCGAGGGAAGCTTTCGTGCGAACCGGCGGACCAACATCTGGTGGAATTGGCATGCCGGGGCGTCGCTCGAGTTCGCCGACGGTCGGCTCGCGTCGTTCTCGTTCGAGGAGGGAGGGAAGGACTTTGCCCGTCGCTATAAGAGCGGCACCCCGGGCAAGGACCGCGCGAGCCTGCTCAAGTTCGGGCTCAACCCGGCCGTCACGGACGTCCCCAACCTGGAGACGGTCGAGGGCGGCTCCGTCTCGCTGCAGATCGGGGGGAACCAGTTCCTCCGTGGCTCGAACCACTCGAACTTCTTTTCCTGGTTCTCCCTCGCCGGACCCGAGATCTCGGTCGACGGGACTCCGGTGGTTCGCGCCGGTAAGGTCCTATAGCCACCGGCGCACCCTCGA
>DATJUI010000004.1:0-17251 GCA_035502455.1 Thermoplasmata archaeon
GTTATCCCCGTCTCGAGGGCAGATTGTCCGCGTGTTACTGAGCAGTGCGCCGAGGGCTTACCCCTCTCGACTCGCATGGCTTAAGCGAACTCCAATAGCGGTGCCCGCCGGCAGGATCAACCGGATTTGTAGCACACTGACGCGTGTGCGGGAATACTTGTGTCGTGACCGATCTTCGCTGACTGGCGGAATTGCTCTTCGCGTGATTGAGCTATTCGCGTACTTCGCGTATCGTCTCCTCCGTCGGTCCCGAGAGGTCACTCCCTGTCTCCGGGGAGGGGATCTCGGGGCTCCACGCCCGATCGGGCCATCTGTGGCGTCGCCCTGGAAGAGACCGGTTCATGCGTCCCCGGCCCGCCGTGGCGGCGTCCCCGTACCCGGGCCCCGTGCGGGGCCGGGCGCGGTGCGGGATGGGAGCGGGGTCCGCTATTTAACGGACGCGCCGCCGCTACGCGACCGGTTCCCCGGCCTCGAGCCGGCGCACGCACAGCGGGACCTCGAGCAGCGACGTGATCTCGGGCGGGTCGCTCCCGAGCCCCGTCCCCGCCCGGTTGAGCCAGATCCCGTGGAGCCCCGCCGCCCGGGCGGCCTGGGCGTCGGTGTAGGCGAGGTTGCCGACGTACAGCGCCTCGGGGCCGTCGAGCTTCATCCGGCCGAGCGC
Organism: Thermoplasmata archaeon; assembly: GCA_035502455.1. Lineage (GTDB taxonomy): Archaea > Thermoplasmatota > Thermoplasmata > Lutacidiplasmatales > UBA184 > Lutacidiplasma. The sequence goes on from DATJUI010000004.1 coordinate 662, forward strand.
CCGGCGGAAGATCTCGGGGTCGGGCTTCGCGACCCCCTCGCTCCCGGACGAGATGATCCGCTCGAAGAACGGCAGCACGCCCGCACGGTCCAGGATCGCCCGGACGCGGGCTTCGCTGGTGCTGTTCGAGACGATCCCCAACCGTCGCCCCTGGTCGGCGAGCTCCTCGAGGCACCGGCGCGAGTCGGAGTAGAGGCGGTACGACCCCGGTTCGGACCGGGCGAGCGCGAGGAACCGCTCCGCGGTCGCCCGGTCGACCGCCTTCCCGGTCGCCCGGGCGAGCACGGCGCCCCAGAACTCGGGGTTCGTCCACTCGTCCCGGGCGGTCGGATGCGGGCAGTCGGTCTCCCGCTCGACCTCGGCGAGCGCGTGGGCGAGGGGCTCCTCCTCGACCTCGAGAAAGCAGCGGCGCGCGAGGTTCGCATAGTGCGTGAAGTCGTAGTTGTCGATCAGCGTCCCCCCGAGGTCGAACAGCACGGCCCGGATCCGGCGACGCTCGGGCGCCACGCCCGGACCACGAACCCCGGCCCATTACCCTAGCGGGCGCGCGACGGGGCGCCCCCGGCCACGGGGTGAGCGCGAGGAACGCGGGGAGGCCCGCAGGGTCGTCGAGGTGCGCGGCCGTCGGACCCCGCGATCCCGTGCCGGCCCGGGCGAGGGGGCGGTACCGCTCTGCGACGAGGTCGGGGCGCGTCGGGAAGGTCGTCGACGTCGAACTCGACCCCCGGGGGAGCGGGAGGCCCGCCCGCCCCGGGTCGCTGCCCTCGCCGGCCCCGGCCGCCGGCCGTCGCTTCGAACGGGGTCCCGGGCGTCTCCGCGCGGAACGGCCGGCCGGGCGCCCGGTCGTTTAGATCGGGCCGCGCCCGGCGGGGGACCGCGCCGGTACGGCGGCCGGGCGGTCCGGCCGCGTGCGCGCCGGGCGGCCGCCGGTCGAATCCACGCCGGCCCCGGGGCCTCGGCCCGTCGGGGAGGTGCCGCGGCCGCCCGCGGGCGCCGTCAGGCGACCGAGACGCTCACGACGTCCGAGTGGCGCATCGCGATCGCCCGGGCGATCTTGAGGTTCTTGCCCGCCTTGCCGATGGCGCGCGCCTTCCACGCGGGGTCGACCGTGACCGTCGCGTGCCGGCCGCTCCCCTTCGGCGCGAAGTCGACGCGCTTCGGCGAGTACCAGTAGAAGATGTTCTTCAGCAGCGTCTCGGGATCGTCCGCGTACTCGACGACCTGGATCTCCTTCTTGAGCATCCCCTTCAACCGGTCGACGAGCACGCCGCCCGGCCCGACGGCCTTCAGGATGTCGCCCGGGGCCACGAGGAAGACGAGCTTCTCCTCGGCCTCGAGGCAGTCCTTCACGCGCGCGCCCGTGCGCTCCTCGAAGAGGCGGATGTACCCGAGCGCCTCGTTGTCGAACGCGATCTCGGCCATCGGAAGGGGTTCCGCGCGCGGGGCCTAGGTCTCGAGCGAGAGGATCTGGCTCGAGCCGGGATCGAGGATCGCCATCGCCGAGATCGGGAACGGCTTCCCGCACGCCTGGCCGAGCTGGACGGCCGTGCCGTCGTAGTGGAAGATCGGGATCTTGCCGACCGCGCGCTCCTTCCCGAGCTTCGGGTCGGGGCAGCTGTTCGCCACGATGAGGAGGCGCGCCCGCTTCTCGTCGGCGGCGGCGCGGGTCTCCGCGAGGCCGATGCGGACCTTCCCGGTCTCGAGCGCCACCTTGAGCGCGTGGGCGAGGTCCATGCGCCTACGCCTCCCCCTTCGGCGGCTCGGCCTTCGCCGGCGCCGGCGCGGCCGCGAGCGGGCGGTAGACGAGGTTGACCGCGCCCGTCCCGAGGGTGATCGGCTGACCGACGATGATGTTCTCGGCGACGCCCTTGAGCTCGTCGACCTCGCCGGTGATCGCCGCGTGGAGCAGGTGCGCTGCGGTGATCTCGAAGGCGGCGCGCGCGAGCACGCTCGTCTTCTTGCCCGAGATCCCGTGCCGGCCGATCGCCCGGATGTCCCCCTCGTTGGTCATCACGTCGGCGACGAGCATCAGGTGGCGGACGTCGACCCCGAGGCCCTGCTCGGCGAGCGTCCGGTTCGCCTCGAAGATGAGCGCGGCGCGGGCCGCCTCGACCCCGTAGACCCGGTAGATCTCGAAGACGGAGTTCGTCGTCGTCCGGGCGCCGTCGACGCCGACGATCTGGATGACCGCCTCGAGGTTCGATCCCTCCGTGTAGATCACGTACTCGTCCTTCTCCTTGCGGATGAGCGCGCGACGGATCCCCTCCACGCCCTTGATCTGGACGGCGTTCGCCTCGACGCTGGCGATCAGGAGCTTCTTGAACGGCATGTCCTCCGTGAGCTCCTCCTTGCGCGACTTCGCCGCGCCGGCCGTCGCCTCCTTCAAGTGGATCTCGAACGAGCGGGTCTCGCCGCCGCCGGACCCGGGCCGCAGCTCGAACAGGCGCGGATCGAGGTTCTCCTGGAGCGCGGCCTCGATCTCGGCGCGCTTCACCCCGCGCGCCTCGAGGAGGTCGGCCTGGGGCGTGATGACGACCTTCAGATCCTCGACGACCGTCCCGACCGTGGCGACGTCGGGGACCGTCGTCACCTCGATCTGGAGCGCGATCTTCTGGACCGCGGTCCGGTCGGCCCTCAGCTTCCGCTCGACGTGCACGGTCATCATCGGCGTCGACGGGACCCGGCGGGCGTCGACGAGCTCGATGAGCCGCGGGAGGCCGAGCGTGACGTTCATCTCGGCGACCCCGGCGTAGTGGAACGTCCGCAGGGTCATCTGGGTGCCGGGCTCGCCGATCGACTGCGCGGCGATGATGCCGACCGACTCGTGGGAGTCGACCTCGGCGCGGCCGAACCGGCGCACCACCTCGTGCACGACCTTGGTCGCGTCGGACGGCGAGAGCCGAAGGCTCTGGAGCCTCGCCCGAAGCTGCTGGGCCATGAGGGGGGAGATCGGGACTCCGTCCCGGCGCGCGATCTCCTGGATCCGCTGCAGCATGTCGCGCGTCGGCGCCTTCTTCTCGTCCGCCATGGCGCTCACTCCCCTCCGAACTCGGGGCCTTCCTCGGCGTTGGGGAAGTCCTCGGTCTCCTCTTCCTCGAGCTCTTCCTCGAGCTGCGCCTCGGCCTGGAGGTCCATCTCCTCCTCGGTGACCGGCGGCGCGCCGAGGTGCCCTTCGGGCCGGCGCTCGTCGGAGGAGCGGATCCGGCGGCCGAGCACCTGGGAGACGACCTCGTCCAGCGAGACCGGCGCCCCCTGGTACGAGCGCGACGGGTCGATCCCGTCCTCGCCGTACCGGTACTCGATCACGGTGCCGGCGGTGTTGCGGACCGTGCCGTCCTCGACGACCTTGAGGTCCTCGAGGGCGTTGATCAACCGGCGCTGCATGTAGCCGGAGCGGCTCGTGCGCACGGCCGTGTCGACGAGCGACTCCCGGCCCCCCATCGAGTGGAAGAAGTACTCGGTCGGCGAGAGACCGCGCTTGTAGCTCGAGCTGACGAACCCGCGCGAGTCGGCGCCGAGGTCGCCCCGCGAGAAGTGCGGGAGGGTCCGGTGCACGTAGCCGCGCAGGAGCCGCTCGCCGCGGACCGACTGCTGGCCGACGGCGCCGGCCATCTGGGTCAGGTTGAGCATCGACCCGCGGGCGCCCGACTTCGCGAGGATCACGGCGGGGTTCTCGAGCCCCAGGTAGCGGCCGGCGATCTCCCCGGCCTTGTCGCGCGCCTGCCCGAGCTCGCGCCGGACCTGGACCTCGAGGGTCTCCTCGAGCGAGCGGCCGGGCATCTGTTCGAGCTCGCCCTTGTGGTACTCGGTCACGAGCTCCGCGACCCGGACGCGGGCGGTCTCGAGGGCCGAGTCGATCTCCTTGCGGGCGCCCTCGGGGACGTCCTCGTCGTCGATCCCGGTCGACAGGCCGTTGAGGCCGATCGCGGTGATCGCGAGGCGGCTCATCTCGTCCAGGAACTGGCGGGCGCGCGGCATCCCGTTGTTGCGGGCGATCGCATCGAGCACGGCGCCCTTCTCGTAGGCGATCGCGCGCTTGTCGATCGCGCCGGCCTTGAGCACGCCGTTCTCGATGACGACCCAGGCGTCGTGCTTGCAGTTGAGCGGCGGGTCGTTGCAGCCCGCGTAGATGTTCGAGCGGAACTCGAGCGTGAGGTCGTTCGGCAGGGTGAGCGAGAACAGCTGCTTGCCGGACCAGTACGCCGCGCCGTCCTTCTCCTTGCCCGCCGGCGGCGGGATCGGATAGTTCAGCTTCGAGAGGAGGTAGGTCACCTCGCTGCGCGAGAAGTGCGGGTCCATGTAGGTCAGCAGGAAGGCGGCGGTGATGTGGTCGTGCAGCATCCCGATGATCGGGCCGCCGTACCGGGGGGAGAGGATGTGCTCCTCCACCTTCATGATCACCTTCGCCTCGGCCCGCGCCTCCTGGCTCTGGAGGACGTGGAGGTTCATCTCGTCGCCGTCGAAATCGGCGTTGTACGGCGGGCAGTCGCACAGGTTGAAGCGGAACGTCTTGTGGGGCAGGATCCGGACGAAGTGCGCCATCATGCTCATCCGGTGCAGGCTCGGCTGCCGGTTGAACAGCACGATGTCCCCGTCGACGAGCTGGCGTTCGACGATCGAACCCGGCGCGACGAGCTCGGCGCACGCGTCGGCGTTCTTCTCCATCACCTTGATGCGCTGGCCGTCCTCGCGGACGAGGTAGTTGACCCCGCAGCGGTACCGGCCGTCGGCGTCCGCCGCCGGCGCGGGGCCGCGCTTCACGAGCTCCTTCGCGAACTCCTGGTTGTGGGCGGTGACCTCGAGCGGGACGGTGAGGCCGCGGGCGACCTCCGCCGGGATCCCGACCTCGTTGATGGAGAGGAGCGGGTCCGGGCTGATCACGGTCCGGGCCGAGAAGTTGACCCGCTTGCCCGACAGGTTGGAGCGGAACCGGCCGTCCTTCCCCTTGAGGCGCTGGGCGAGGGTCTTGAGCGGACGGCCCGATCGGTGCCGGGCCGGCGGGATCCCGCTCGTCTGATTGTCGAAGTACGTCGTGACGTGGTACTGCAACAGCTCCCAGAGGTCCTCGACGACCAGCTGCGGGGCGCCCATGTCGCGGTTCTCGCGCAGGCGCTGGTTGATGCGCAGGACGTCGACGAGCTTGTGCGTCAGATCGTCCTCGCTCCGTTCGCCGCTCTCGAGCGTGATCGACGGGCGGACCTGCACCGGCGGGACCGGCAGCACGGTGAGGACCATCCACTCGGGGCGGCCGAACTTCGGGTTGAGCCCGAGGGCGCGGACGTCCTCGTCGGGGATCCGCTCGAGCCGGGCGCGCACCTCCTTCGGCGTGATCTTGTGGCCGTTCTCGCGGAAGGTCGTCGGCTTGTCGAGGACGATCCGCTGCTGGATCTCGTGGCAGTGGGGGCAGCTCCGCTCCTCCTTCGGTTCGCGGGCCCGGGGCGCGGGGGCCGACTCGTCGCCGTCGCTCGCCGCCTCGCCGCGGGGGGTCGGGGCGTCCGGGAGGATCCGGCCGCACGCGCGGCACGTCGACTGGAGGAGCCGCTTGATCTCCTTCGCGTAGCCGACGTGGACGACCGGCATCGCGAGCTCGATGATGCCGAAGTGGCCGGGGCACTCGTTCACCCGGCCGCCGCACGTACGGCACCGCAGATTCGGCTCGATGACCCCGAGGTGGAGGTCCATGAGCCCCATCTCGATCGGGTAGCCGTCGTCGTCGTACGTGTCGGCGGTGATGATCTTCACGCCGCTCATGCGGCGGATCTCGTCCGGCGAGAGGAAGGCGAACTGGAGGCTCTTGATCCGCTTCGAAAGACCCTGCGCCATGGTGCCTCCTACCGCATCTCCTCGAGCTGGAGCCGCATGATCACGCCGAGGCTGATCAGCTCCTCGAGGAGGAGCTTGAACGAGTAGCTCATCTCGACCGGGTAGATCGACGACGTGTTCCCGCAGCTGGGGCACCGCAGCGAGCTCGCCCGCGTGTCGGGGATCGCGATGTGGCCGCACTCGGGGTTGCCGCAGACGTACTGGATCGTGCCGTCGGACTCGTCGAGCAAGCGGTCCTTGATCACCATCGCGACGCCGTGGCCGATCAGCGTGTCGCGCTCCATCTCCCCGAACCGCAGGCCGCCCTGGCGGGAGCGCCCCTCGGTCGGTTGGCGCGTCAGGATCTGCACGGGGCCGCGGGAGCGCATGTGCATCTTGCCCGCGACCATGTGGTGGAGCTTCTGGTAGTAGATCACGCCGACGAAGATCTCCGCGTCGAAGCGGCGGCCCGTCAGCCCGTCGTACAGCGTCTCGCGGCCCGACGGGTGGAAGCCGAGCGCCTTCAGGCCCTCCCGCAGCGCCTCCTCCCGCTCGCCCGAGAACGCCGTCCCGTCGATCGTCCGGCCCTCGAGCGACCCGACCTTGCCCCCGAGCATCTCGAGGACGTGGGCGACCGTCATCCGCGACGGGATCGCGTGCGGGTTGATCAGCAGGTCCGGCGTGATGCCGTCCCGCGTGAACGGAAGGTTCTCCTGGGGTACGATGAGGCCGATGACCCCCTTCTGTCCGTGCCGGCTCGCGAACTTGTCGCCGAGCTCGGGGACCCGCTGGTTGCGGACCTTGACCTTGACGAGCTTCGAGATGTTCTCGCCCTCGGTCAGGATCACGTTGTCGACCCAGCCGGACTCCCCGAACCGCACGGTGACGCTCGTCTCGCGCCGCTTCTGCGGGGTGAGCAGGTCGGTCTTCTCCTCGAGGAACCGGGGCGGGCTCGTCTTGCCGACGAGCACGTCGCCCTCGGTCACCTCGAGCTCGGGGAAGATCAGCCCGTCCTCGCCGAGGTTGCGGTACGCGGTGTCGACGCGGGCGCCCGCGACGTCGGGCCGCGGGATCTCGAAGCGGTCCTCCTGGCCGCCCGGGTACTTGCGCTCCTCGCCGCGGTAGGTCCGGAAGAACGACGACCGGCCGAGGCCACGGTCGATCGACCCCTTCGAGAAGACGAGCGCGTCCTGCATGTTGTACCCCTCGTAGGAGAGGACGGCGACCACGAAGTTCTGGCCGGCGGGACGTTCGGTGAAGTGCACGTACCGCATCGTCTGCGTCTGGAGGAGCGGCGCCTGCGGGTAGTGGAGGAGGTGGCCCCGGGTGTCCGGCCGCCGCCGGTAGTTGACCGACTCGACGCCGAGCGCCTGCTTCGCCATGCCCGAACCCATCGTGTTGCGCGGGGCCGCGTTGTGCTCGGGGTACGGGATGAGCCCCGTGCAGACCCCGAGGATCAGGTTCGGGTCGATCTCGAGGTGGGTGTGCCGGTCCGTGATGAGCCCCGGCGTCGGGAACTCGCTGTGGCAGAAGCCGCACTCGAGCGAGGCGGCGTCCTGCTTCTCGCCCATCGACATCCACCGCAAATCGCCGCGCGAGAGCGCCTTGCCGCACTTCGGGCAGCGATCGGGCGGGACGTACGGGTCGACGGCGATGAGCGAGTCCTCCTCTTCCTCGGCGTCGATCCACTCGATCTTGCCCTGCCGGATGAGGTCGCTGAACGACAGCGTCCCCCGCGCGAGCTCGTCGAGGTCGGAGCGCGAGGCGCGCGGCACGCCGCTCTTCACGACGACCAGCGGGCGCCGCAGGCGGCCCGAGTCGCAGTGGACGATCACCTCGTTCATCTCGTCGTCGTAGCGGACGTTGATCTCGTAGGTGTGGTCGGCGAGCGTCGGGGAGAGCGTGCCGGTCCGGCGGCGCTCCCGGATCTCCTTCACGAGCTCGAGCGGCTGGGAGTGGAGCCCGACCAGGTTCCCGTTGACGTAGACCCGGGCGGCACGTCGACCCTTCGGGGCGGCCGCCTCCTGGAACACCTCGGGCCCGATCTCCCGCGTGTTGAGATCGCGGAGGATCAGCGTGACCTCCTCCTCGTCGGCCCCCTCGGAGACGTCGACGCAGAGCGCGTAGTTCTTCACGAGGCCGCAGTTCTGGCCCTCGGGCGTCTCGTTGGGGCAGAGGCGGCCCCACTGCGTGGGGTGGAGGTCGCGCGCCTCGAAGTGCGGCTGGCTGCGCGTGAGCGGGCTCGTGACGCGCCGCAGGTGGCTGATCGTCGACATGTGGCTTGTCCGGTCGAGCACCTGGCTCACCCCGGCCCGCCCGCCGACCCAGTTCCCCGTCGCGAGCGCGTGCACGAGCCGCTGGGTGAGGAGGTCCGGCCGGATCGCGCTCGCGATCCGAAGGTCCTTCTTGCGCGCGAACGACCGCTCGAGCTGGTACTTGAGGTCCTTCAGCAGGAGCGAGAAGGCGACCCGGAACAGGTCTTCCATGAGGTCGCCGGCGAGCTTGAGCCGCTTGTTCGCGTAGTGGTCCTTGTCGTCCTCGCCGCGGACCTTGAGGTTGAGCTCGAGGACCGTGCGGGCCATCCGCGCGAGGTAGAGGGCCTTCTTCAGGCGGTCCCCCTTCGTGTCGCCGAGATGGGGGAGGAGCGACCGGTCGAGGATGCCGTCGACCTTCCGCTGCCGGTACTCCTTCGCCTGGCCGGTCGCGAACTTCTTCTCGAGGAAGACGAGCGCGTCCTCGGTGGAGAGGATCCCCTCGGGGGGGTACTGCTTCTTCGAGACGCACTCCTCGAGGTTGACGTTGAGGAGGTGCTTCATCGTCTGGACGAACGGCTCGTCCAGCGGGAGGAGCTCGCCGAGGACCGCCTGGAAGATCTCCTCGTCGTTCTTCATCCCGAGGGCCTTCATCAGGATCACGAGCGGGATCTGCCCGCTCGCCGTCGGGACCGAGACCTGGAGCACGCCGTCCTTCTTCTTCTCGACGACGGTCAGCGAGCGGTAGCCGCCGCGCTGGCTGAAGACCTTCGCGCTCTCGATCGGCGTCCCGTAGCGCTCGTTGTACTCCGCGAAGATCCGGTTCGGCGCGAGGTCCTCGAGGCTGATGATCACGCGCTCGGTGCCGCCGATGATCGCGTAGCCGCCCGGGTCGAGCGGGTCCTCGCCGTACTCGACGAGCTTCGCCCGGTACTCGTCGTCGGACAGCCAGATCTGGTCGTCCTCGGAGATCTTGTAGCGGTTGAGATTGCACGGCCGGCTCTTGACCATGATCGGGAGGTCCCCGATGTGGACGTCCTCGGGGGCGCGCTCCACGCCGTTCTCGACGACCGTGACCTTGAGGTAGATCGGCGCCTGGTAGGTGAGGTTGCGGAGGCGCGCCTCCATCGGGGTGAGCGTCGGCTTCGACCCGACCGGCTCCTTGACGAACGGGGCGCCGATGAAGATCGTCGGCTCCGCCGAGGGGTTCACGTTGCCGCGCGCGTCGCGCCGCCGGCCGACCCGCACGTAGATCGAGCTCTTCGTCTTCTGGACGTCGAGCCGGATCATGCCGCGCTCGGTCGAGTCCTCGCTGACGCGGGCCTCGTCGACGATGCGCTGCATGCGGGAGTTGGGGTTGTCCTTCGTCGGCAGGAAGTCGTTGAAGCTCGCCAGGTGGTGGTTCACGATCGAGCGCTCTCGGAAGAACGCGTCCACGATTTCGCGCATGGAGAATCAGTCCCCCCCGATCGACTCGACGATCAGGCGGTACGCCACGGCCTCGCCCGCGGTGAGGCTCGGGCGGCGGATCCGGACCAGCCGGCCCACGAGCATCTCGCCGCTGTCGCGCATCGGCACGTACTTGGGATCGGTCTGCAGGCCGGGGTCGGAGGCAAGGATCTTCGGCAGCCGCTCGGCCGGGGTGCCGAGCTGGGCGAGCACCGCCCGAGAGTCCTCCTCCGAGAGGACCTCGTGGGGCGGGGCGAGGTGGTGCGCGACGAACGGACGCGCCGGCACGGCCGGCGTCTCGGCCTTCTTGCCCCGACGGCGCGTCGGGGACGGGCTCATCGGCACCCCGCGGGAACGGCACGGGCCCGGGGGGACGTCCGGAGCGACCCCGCGCCGGCGGGGCGGCTCGTTCGAACCCCCGACCAACTGGTTAAAAGCCAGCTGCTCTTTGTAGGGCCGGCGGGGCTGCCGCGCGGCCGACCTAGCTGAGCTACGGGCCCGCTCCCGTTCCGGTCGCGAAGGACCCGACCGCCGTATTTCAACCTATGCCCGGGGCGGTTCACTGGACGCTCTCCAGGGCCGAGATGATCGACCAGATCGCCGTCCGGCCGTGGGTCGGAAGGTTCGGATCGTTCGCGAGGTCGTCGAGCACGTAGACCGCGCTCGCGATGCGCACGTCGCGCGCGACGCGGGGCTTCGACAGCTCCTCCTTCGCGGCAAGGGCCCCCCGTCGGATGTTCCGGGGGACCGAGGGATCGTCGGCGAGCTCGGAGATCGACTCGACGGCGCGCTGGAGCTCCGGGGCCTCGTCGACCGGGGCCGGCATCGGGCTCGACGCGGCGCCGGCCGCATCGGGCGACGCGCGGGGGCCCGTCATGCGGGATGCGCCTCCCCCGCCTCTTTGTAGGCCGTGACCACGAGGAGCGTTTTCGTCTCGCGGATCCCGCGGACGCCGGGCAATCGGTGCAGGACGAACTCCTTGAGCTCGTCGTACTGCGGGAATCGGACCTTGAGGAAGATGTCGGTGTCGCCCGTCACCAGGAAGACGTCCTCGACCTCGGTGAACTTCGAGACCTCGCTCGCGACCGTGTCGGCCTCCGAAGTCTCGACCTTGAGCGCGATGAGCGCGACGACGTGCTCGTCCCCCCAGACCTTGGTGAACGCGCTTTCGACGGCGCGGCTGACCGGTGCCCTGGCCCCGCTCGGCTTCTCCATGTTGATCTGCTATCCTCCGTCGGTACGGTGTCCTCTATTGTGGAAAGCGAATGCCCGCGGCCCCGTCGCTCACGTCGCGGGCGCGGACTCGAACTCCTCTTGGAGGTCGTTGATGACCTGATCGATCACGGCGCTCGCCGAGGCTCCGCGGTACTCGCGGATCCCGCCCGCTTCGCTCGAGACCCGGGCGACCAGGGCCGACGGGCCCCGGAGGAACTCGACGCTACAGATGAACTCCTCCATGAACGCCCGGGCCCCCCACCGAGCCGAGCGTCCGAAAAGGGTCACCTATAAAGGCTTTGGGGCGCCCCCGTTTCCGGAGGGGCCGACGGCCTCCCGGACGGACCCCGAGCCGGGGAGCCGAAGGGGTCGCTCGAACCACGCCACGTCCCAGTACCGACCGAACTTTCGCCCGACCCGGGTGAACGTCCCGACGGGACGGAAGCCGAAGCGGAGGTGGAGCGCGACCGACGCCGGGTTCGGCAGAGTGATCCCGGCGACGATCCGCTCGATGTCCTCCGCCTGGATCGCGTCGAACAACGCGGCGTACAGGCGGGTACCGAGGCCCCGTCCGCACGCGTCCGGTCGGCAGTAGACGGACGCTTCGACGGTGGTGGCGTAGGCCGCTCGCGCCCGGAACGGGCTCGTCGTCGCCCACCCGGCCAGCGCCCCGCCGTCGTCCGACGCCACGAGCCATCGATGTCGGCCCGCGGCGGTGTGCTGACGGACCCACTCCGCCCGATCCTCCGGGCGCACCGGCTCGATCTCGAACGTGGCCGGGCTCTCGACGACGTACCGGTTGTAGACCGTCAGCATCTCGGGAAGGTCGGCGTCGCGCCCGGGCCGGACCTCGCTCGACACGTCCGTCGTACGGGCGCGAGAGGCACAAATGGTCCCGGGGCCGAAAATTGGACGTACGAACCGATGGAAATTCGGAAAGTGGTGGTACGGCGGCTCCTGGAGTGTGAAAATGAACGATCGAAAGGCGGGGGCCCGCCCGGGGCCGCGTGCCGCGGCCGGAGCGCGCGGACGGGGGCCCGGCCGCCGACCGCCGCGCGCGCGAGCGTTATCTGCCCGCACCGGTACGACGCCGATGGAACTGTGGCTCGGGGTGCGAAAACGGTTCGGGTCGAGATCCGGGTCGAGCTCAAGCCCGGCATCCTGGACGCCGAGTCGGACAGCATCCAGAAATCGCTCGGGCTCCTCGGCATCGGGGCCGTGAGCCGGGTCTCGACCGCGCGGGTCTACGATCTCTCGTTCGTCGGGGTCCCGCCCGCCGAGGCGATGCGTCGCGCCCGCGAGGCGGTCGACCGCCTGCTCGCGAACCCGGTGATCCACACCGTGCACGTGCGGCTCGTGCCGCGCTGACCGATGGCGGAGTGGGCGGACGGGGTCACGGTCGTCCCGTTCCGGGGCCACCCGGTCGCGGAGCTGCGGGCGCGGACCGATGCGCGCGGGCTCGGCTTCGATGCGGACGACGTGCGACGGTTGAAGAGCTACTTCGCCCGCGAGCGCCGCGACCCGACCGACGTGGAGCTCGCCGGGATCGCGCAGAGCTGGAGCGAGCACTGCAGCTACAAGAGCTCCCGACCGTTCCTTCAGCGCGCCTTCGGCCCGCTGCGGGACGACCCCCGGGTGCTCGGGACGGGCGACGCGGGGGTGATGGCGTTCGAGGACGGCCAGGCGTACGCGCTCCGCATCGAGTCGCACAACCACCCGTCCGCGGTCGAGCCGTACGGGGGCGCGGCGACCGGGATCGGCGGCATCCTGCGCGACGTGCTGGCCGTCGGCGCGAAGCCGATCGCGCTGACGGATCCGTTGTTCTTCGGCCCGCTCGACACGCCGCCCGGGACGGTCCCGGCGGGCGTGAAGAGCCCGCGGTACCTCGCCGAGGGGGTCATCGCCGGGATCCGCGACTACGGGAACCGCGTCGGCGTGCCGACGGTCTCGGGCGGGGTCTACTTCGACCCGGCGTTCCTCGTGAACCCGCTCGTGAACGTCGGGTGCGTCGGAACGCTCCCCCGGCCCCGGTTGCGGCCGAACCGGGCCGCCAGGGTCGGCGACCGGCTCGTGCTGGTCGGGGGGCTCACCGGCCGGGACGGGATCGGCGGCGTCGCGTTCGCCTCGCGGGAGCTCACCCGCCGCAGCGAGTCCGAGTCGCGCGGCGCGGTCCAGCTCGGGAACCCGATCATGAAGGAACCGCTCATCCACGCCTGTCTCGAGGCGTTCGATCGCGGACTCGTCCAGGGCGTCAAGGACCTCGGGGGCGGCGGGATCGCGTCGGCGATGGGCGAGCTCGTGCATGCGGGGGGGTTCGGGATGACCCTCGAGCTCGATCGCGTGCCGCGGAGGGAGCCCGGGCTCGCGCCGTGGGAGGTCTGGATCTCGGAGTCCCAGGAGCGGATGGCGCTCGACGTGCGCCCCGGGGACCTGGACGACCTGGCCGCGATCTTCCGGCGGTTCGACGTTCCGGTCACCGACCTCGGGGCGGTCGGACCGGGTCCGTACGAGACGCTCCGCTGGCACGGCCGGCCGGCGGCCCACCTGGACGTCGGCTTCCGCGTCGATCGGCCGGTCGTGCGGCGCCCCCAGCGGGCGCGCCCCCGGCGCTTCGAGCCGTCACCGCGGGTCCCGGACGTCGACCTCGGCCCGCTGGCCGAGGAGCTCCTGCTCGCCCCGGATTCGAGCTCCCGCGAAGCGATCGTCCGGGTCTACGACCACGAGGTGCAGGGCCGCACGGTCGTGAAACCGCTCCACGGCCGTGTCGGGTCGCCCGCCCATGGGGACGCGGCGGTCCTGCGCCCGCGGCCGTCCAGCGCCCGGGGCCTCGCCGTCGCGACGGCCGCCCAGCCGTGGGCGTGCCGCGAGGAGCCCAACGCGGGCGCGGTGCTCGTCGTGGAGGAGGCGGCGCGGAACCTCTACGCGGTCGGGGGACGGCCGGACGCGCTCTCGAACTGCCTCAACTTCGGCAATCCCGAGGACCCGGCGGTGATCGCCGACCTCGCCGCGTGCACGAGCGGGCTCGCCGAGGGGGCGCGCGCCCTCGGCTTCGCCGTACCGTCCGGGAACGTGAGCCTCTACAACGGGGGCCTCGGCCATGCGATCCCGCCGACGCCCGTGCTGCTCGCGGTCGGCATCGTGGCCGATGTCGAGCGGGCGGTCACGTCCGATCTGAAGCGCGCGGGCGACGCCCTCTACCTCCTCGGTCCCTCCCGACCCGAGCTGGGCGGGTCGCTGTGGGCCCGCCGGCGGGGAGTCACCCACCGGCACGTCCCTCGACCGGATCCGTCGGGCCTGCGGGCCACCGGGAACGCGCTGCTCGGCGCGATCGCCGAACGCCTGGTCCGCGCCGTCCACGACGTTTCGGACGGGGGGATCGGCGTTACCGTCGCCGAGATGGCGTTCGGCGGCGGCCTCGGCTTCGACGTCGACCTCGCCGCGACCGGCCTCGCGGGCCCGGGCCTCGCGCTCGTCGCCGAGGGCGGCTCCCGGTTCGTGGTGGAAGTGCCGGAGGACCGGACCGACCGGTTCGAGGCGGCGCTCGACGGCCGGCCGTGCGCCGAGCTCGGCGCGGTGACCGATGGGCCCGGCGTGCTCCGGTGGGAGGGCGCGGAGCGGGCGCGGCTCGACCTGACGGGGCTGTACCCCCGCTGGCGGACGGCGCTGGGGCTCCCGTAGCGACCCCGATGACCGCCACCGCGCTCGTCTCGGGGGGAAAGGACTCGATCTACGCGGCGTACCTGTGCGACGCGCAGGGCTGGCCCGTCGACGAGCTCGTCACGGTCCGGCCCCACGACCCCGCGTCGATGCTGTTCCACACGCCGAACCTCGACCTGGTCCGCCTCCAGGCCGAGGCGTGGGGCAAGCGCCACCGGGAGGTCGACGTCGATGGGACCGACGCCGCGGCCGAGCAGGACGCGCTCGACCGGGCGGTGCGCCACGGGTCCGGGCCGGTCGTCGTCGGCGCGATCGAGTCGTCGTACCAGTGGGCCCGGGTCGTCGCGGCCGCCGATCGGTGCGGCCGGCGGGTCTTCGCCCCGCTGTGGCGCGTCGCCGCGGACCGCGTGGTCCGCGCCGAGATCGAGGCGGGCCTCGACATCCGTCTGGTCCACCTCGCGGCCGAGCCGCTCACCCCCGAGCTGCTCGGCGCACGGCTCGACCCGGGGCTCCTCGCGGAGCTCGATCGGCGCAGCCGCACCGTGCGTCGGCTCCATCTCGCCGGCGAGGGCGGCGAGTACGAGTCGTTGGTCGTCGACGCGCCGTTCTTCCGGGCCCGGATCGCGATCGACGGGGCCGATCGCGAGGTGCGCGGGAGCGTCGCTCGGCTCGCGATCCGCGCCGCCCACCTCGTGCCCCACGCCTGACCGGCCGCCGGCTCCCCCGGGCTTATACTCGCGCCGGGTCTCCGGCGGTGCGATGGCCGCCCGAACGACCCCGCCCGCCGGGGCGACCCCGCCCCCGGGGGCCTCCGACGATCCGGTCGTCGACCGCCGCCAGCAGTGGGAGGCGGAGGTCCTCGGACCGGCGCTCGGCAAGAGCCCCGAGCGGAAGGACCGGTTCACGACGCTCGGCGGGATCCCGGTCGATCGGATCTACACGCCGCGCTCGCCCCGATCCGGGTTCGATCGGATCGGCTACCCCGGACAGCCGCCGTTCACCCGCGGCGTCCACCCGACGATGTATCGGGGCCGCGTCTGGTCGATGCGGATGTTCTCGGGCTTCGGCTCGCCCGAGGACACGAACCGACGGTTCCGCTACCTGCTTACGCACGGCGAGTCCGGCCTGTCGATCGCGTTCGACGACCCCACGCTGTACGGCCTCGACGCCGACGACCCGGAGTCGCTCGGCGAGGTCGGCAAGTGCGGGGTCAACGTGAGCTCGCTCGACGACATGCGCCGGCTGCTCGCCGGCATCCCGCTCGGCCGCGTGACGACCAGCATGACGATCAACGCCCCGGCGAACGTCGTCTGGGGGATGTACCTGCTCGCCGGGCGGGCGGCCCGCGTCCCGTGGGCCCGCCTCGGCGGGACGACCCAGAACGACATCCTGAAGGAGTACATCGCGCAGAAGGAGTTCCTGTACCCTCCGCGGCCCGCGCTGCGCCTCGTCACCGACACGATCGAGTTCGCGGTCCGGCACACCCCGCGCTGGAATCCCGTCTCGATCTCGGGCTACCACATCCGCGAGGCCGGCTCGACCGCGGTCCAGGAGCTCGCGTTCACGCTCGCGGACGGCCGGGCGTACGTCGCCGCCGCGATCGAGCGGGGCCTCCCGGTCGACGACTTCGCGCCGCGCCTGTCGTTCTTCTTCAACGCGCACAACGACTTCTTCGAGGAGATCGCGAAGTACCGCGCCGCGCGGCGCATCTGGGCCCGCGTGATGCGGGAGCGCTTCCACGCCCGCAACCCGCGATCCTGGCAGCTGCGATTCCACGCTCAGACCGCCGGTGTGTCGCTGACGGCACAGCAGCCGCACAACAACGTGATTCGCGTTGCCGTGCAGGCGATGGCCGCCGTGCTGGGCGGAACGCAGTCGCTGCACACCAACGCACTCGACGAGGCGCTGGCGCTCCCCACGGCGGAGGCCGCGACGCTGGCCGTGCGAACGCAGCAGATCATCGCGCACGAATCGGGAGTCGTGAACGTCGTCGATCCGTTTGGCGGCTCGTGGTTCGTCGAGGCACTGACCGCGGAGCTGGAAGCCGAAGCCTCGAGCTATTTCGACGCGATCGACGCCATGGGCGGCATGGTGCCGGCCATCGAGCAGGGGTATCCGCAGCGCGAGATTGCCGAGAGCGCCTATCTGTTCCAGCGTGGCGTCGAGTCCGGTGAGATGACGATCGTTGGCGTCAACGAGGCCGCCGGACCTGGCG
>DATJUI010000005.1:0-4212 GCA_035502455.1 Thermoplasmata archaeon
GGTGGCATCATCGTCGGCGGACTCATCAGCGGCGTCGTGACCGCCGTCCTCACCAAGCCCCGGTTCGCCCTCCGCGCCGGCGGACGCCGGGGTCTCGCCGATCGCGGCTTCTCCGACCAGGGCCTCGCCGATGAGGTCAACCCCGGCATCCCCTACCCCTACCGAGGCGACCGGGCCCGCCAGGGCTGCGCCTCCTGCGGCGACACCAACCCCGGCATCGACTACCCCTACCGCGGAGACCGCGCCCGACAGGGCCAGCTCACCCCCCAGATCCGCGTGCGCAACCCGCGCTACGTCGATCCCTCCGCCTGGCACAACGGCCGCAACAAGGGCTACGTCGGCCGCGAGATCGGCCCCTCGTCCCAGTACCCCGGCGCCCGCGGACCCGTCGCCGCCACCCCCCTCTACGGCTCCTACCGCGGCGCCGCCCGATGGACCTACCCCTTCACCGGCGGACCGCCCCTCGGCGACCAGACCGTCCAGTCCGTCGCCGACCGACAGACCCCCTCCCGCGCTAACCCGCAGCTCAAGGGCGGCTTCGTGGTCGACAGCTTCGGCCGCCAGGCCCGCGCCGCGATCGACGACAACCCCCCCACCCCCGTCGGCGTCTTCCCCAACAGCTTCTACCGCTGGAAGGAGTCGATGGCGAACACGATCGGCCTCCAGACCGAGGACTACTTCAACGGCGAGGTCGGCTACAACCTCTCCGTGGGCAACCTCCCCTCCGGCGCCGAGGGCAACCTCTCCGCCCCCGTCACCTACCAGGATGTCGTCCCCGGCGGCGGCGTCGGCGAGGCCACCCCCCGCTCCGCCAGCCGACCCCTCCTCGGCATGGGCGGCGGCGGCTACGCCGCGGTCCCCCGCAACTACTGGGGCCAGCCCTCCACCCAGGGCGGCGGCGGCTACCGTGGCCAGGGCCGCTATGTCGTCGCCACCGAGGTCGCCGCCGCCTACGGCCCGAAGGTCGGGATCCAGTCCATCGCCGACGCGCAGGAAGCCCGCGCGCGACGCGCCCGGCGCGCCTACCAGGGCCTCAGCGACGAGGGGTTCGAGAACCTCTCCGACGAGAGCGACCTCCGCGGCTTCCCCTGGTGGCACCCCCACGGCGAGGTCGGCCCGATCGGGAACGCCCGCTTCACTCTCGACGATGCCGGCGGCGGCTACGTCTCCCCGGGCGCCTACCGCGGCGCCCGCGAGAGCACCGTCCTCTCCTACGGCTACGGGCCCATCGACGACATCCACACCGTCGTCGGCCGCTACATCACCGACTACCAGTCGAAGGTCGAGCGCCCGAACGTGATCGACATCCAGACGCAGGACTTCCCCGGCGGCGAGATGGGCTTCAACCTCTCGGTCGGCAACCTGCCCTCCGGCGCCAACGGGAACCTGAACGCCCCCGTGACCTACCAGGAGCTCGCCGTCGCCGGCGGCGTCGCGCCTCCCACCGAGGGCGACCGCGGAGCGCCGTCGCTGCAACCGTGGCTCGAGCAGGGCGTCGTCTACTGACCCGCGCCGAGCGCGCGGCCGAGCTCGCCGTCTACCGCGACGGACGTCGCGTGGCCCTCATCCTGCGCGGCGTCAGCTTCGCCGTCGACAACGCGACCTACGCCCGGCTCAGCCGGCCGCCCGCAGCACCGCGGAGGACGATGTCCCGAGCTCCCGCGCCACCGTCGCGAGAGACCGCTCGAGCTCCGCCCGCATAGCGGCCTCCCGCGGCGACCCGGGCCGCGCCAGCACGCGGATCCGACGCGCGAGCTCCACCGCGGTCGCCCACTTCCGCTGCGCCTCGAGGTAGGCCGCCCGGGCCCGCTCCTCGGTGGCGATCGCCGTGCGCCGCTCGTTCTCGATGTCCATCAGGCGACGGCGCTGCGTGGCGAGCTCGGCGTTCAGCCGCTCGGTCAACGTATGGCGCCGTCGTACGTCCTCCAGGTAGCGTCGCAGCGGTTGCGGCACGGACGCGGGTCGGAGGGCGTACACGGCGGTCGGAGCGCTCTTCTATGGGATGAACCTGCCGACGTACATGGCCCTCGAGCCCGTGGACGAGCCGACCGAGACGCCCCCGACGACCGAGGCATCCCCCGCTTCCGTGGGCGGCCCCGAGCCGCCCCCGGCGGCGCCGAAGTCCCCGAGCGACGAGGCGACCTACCTCGCCGAGCTCGCCGACGACACGCTCAAGGCGTTCGAGACGCGCTTCCGGGGCCGCATCTCGTGGACGATCGACCTCCCGGGCCTCGTGACCACCGACGACGCGTCCTCGCAGCAGCAGGCCACGATCCTCGACCTCCTCGTGACCGCCTATGAGGTGCGGATCTCCAACGACTACATCGGGCGGCGCCACCTCCGCAACCGCAAGGAGCAGCTGGAGGACGAGGCGCGCAAGGCCGCGACGCCGCCGGACGTCTCCTACATGGAGGCGTTCAAGGAATGGATCCCCGAGATGATCGCCGCGCTGGAGGACGCGATGAAGGGCACGAAGACCATCCGGTTGAAGGACCCGAAGCAGCAGGCGCAGTTCGCGGCGGACTCCGCGGCGATGGCCGCGCGCCTCGGCCTGACGGTCTACGAGCCGCCGGCGGGAGAGTCCCCGCCCGCGTCGGTGCCGCCCTCGGAGGCGCCGCTCGAGTCGGAGAGCACCGCGACCCGCGCGCCGCCCGCGCCCGTCGACGCGGACGCCGCCGCCGGCGAGGGCACGGGCGCCGGCCACTCGGGCGACTCGCCCCCCTCCAGCTGAGCGCGTCGGCGCCGGCGCTCGAGCTCGAGCAGCTGCTTGCGCTTCATCGCCTCGACGGCCTTCGCCTCGCGCTCGTCCTCGATCTGCGCCGTCGCGATCGCGATGGCGTCCGTGAGGAACGACTCGGTCCACGCCGTGAGGGTGGGCCACGGGTTCCCCTTCCCCTGGTGGACGCTGAACGCGACGTTCATGGCGTAGGCGTGGTCGATGCGGTCGAGGGTGAGGTCGGGCATCTCCACGTGGAGGTTCGCGTTCGGCGAGCCGGTGCCGACGGGGAGGTCCTCGGGGAGCTCGGCGAGGGTGATGACGACCTGGCCCTGCGGGTCGACGGCGCAGGAGCCGTGGGCGTGGATCAGGTTCCAGCGGGCCGACCAGGCGGCGCCGACCTGCTGGAGGACGCCGAAGACGAACTCCTCGGGGGAGAGGTCCTCGCCGTGCGGCCCCTTGCGGAGCTCGCAGAGCCGGTCGAGCATGGTCAGCGTGGCGTCGCTCAGGCGCAGGTTCAGGACGGACGACGGCATCGTCCGACCGGGAGGAGCGGCGACTAAATAACGGGCCACCCATCCGGGTCGTGATGGGCGCCGGCCCGTGGATCGCGCTCGCCGTGGGGATCGTCGGCGGCGCCGCCGGGGCGTGGTGGTACTTCTCGCAGCAGCCGAATCCGCCGCCGCCGGACTGCGTGGCCCCGGACGAGCCGCCGGTCGGCGACACGGGCATCTGCGCGGAGTACTACGAGCCGGACCCCGACAGCCCCGGTTGCTGCATGCCGATCCCGGAGTGAGGGCGCGTGAGCGACGCGGAGGGCGCGCTCGCGCTCGGCGCGGGGGTGGGGATCGGCGCGCTCATCGCCTACCTCCTGTTCCCGTGGAAGCCCGAGCCGGTCGTGTGTCCGTACGGCGACGAGCTGCCCGTGGACGGGACGTGTCCGGACGGATACACGGTCGACCCGGATTACCCGGGCTGCTGCGTGGCCGTGATGTGCCCCACGGGGGACGTCCTCGAGACCGACGGCGAGTGCCCGACCTGCTACGAGCCCGACCCCGCGCATGCGGGATGCTGTATGCCCTCCCCCTGCTCGGAGGAGTGCCCGGACGGAACGTGCGGCAGCCCATACTCGAGCTGCTGCTGCGCCCCCGGATACGGGTGCACGTGCTGCTCCACGGGGACGAGCGAGTGCTGCAACCAGGGCGGGCCGATCGGGTGCAACCCGTGCACGGGGCCGGGGTAGAGCGCGGGCTTCAAATCGGCGTCTCGCCTCCGGTCGGACAGATGCCGCTGTGGGTGTACGCGGATATTGGGTTCGACACGGGACGACAGGTGTGGATCTTGCAGTTCCACGACGCGAAGGGCGACGGCGCGGGGATGCTCGCGGGCCGCTCGATCGCGGTCAAGGACGGGACCAGCTTCCAGTACGCGTGGGCGGACAACGGGCAGCTGCCGAACGGCGAGCGCAACCCGCGCGACTTCTTCCACGTCCGGCA
>DATJUI010000006.1:0-307519 GCA_035502455.1 Thermoplasmata archaeon
GCAATGGAACTTCGACCCATTCGATAGAGACGACAGGTCGCCCCAGCCGCTCTCGTGGTCTCACTCGCACCGGGTGTCTTCGGTCTGAGCAGTCAGTATATCGGCCCAGGGCCTCGCACGGGCATGTGGGTTCGCTGGTACGGCCCGATCGTGGAAAGGTTTCGTGGATGGGCCGCAACCGAGCCTTCCGTCCGTGCGGCGATGATCGTCGGCTCGCAAGCCCGTACTATCGAGCCGGCGGACGAGTGGTCCGACCTGGATGTGGTGATCTTTCACACGTCACCGGAGAAACTCATCAGCTCGCCGGATTGGGTTGGACAATTCGGAACGGTGGTTTTGACCTTTGTCGAGCCCACGGCAGTATTGCAAAGTCGCGAGCGGCGAGTGCTGTACGCAGACGGTAAGGACGTCGATTTCGCGGTGTTTCCATCGAGCGCGCTGGGGACCTTTGCCCATAGTGCCGAAGCGGGGGCTGTCCTGGCACGGGGCTGTGAGGTGCTCGTTGACAAGGACCTACAGCTGGCCACTCTGAAGGATGCGGTCACTCAACAGACCGCCGGTCAATCCCGTTCGCCGAGTGAGGAGCAGTTCCAGGTAGCAGTAGCAGACTTCTGGTACCACGTGCTGTGGGCGGCCAAGAAACTTCGTCGGGGGGAGCTCTGGACAGCGAAACTGGCAATCGACTGCTACCTCAAACGACTGCTCATAGAAATGATCGAGTGGCAGGCTTGGGTCCGGCACGGCAAGGAGGTGGATGTCTGGCATTCGGGGCGGTTCTTCGATCGTTGGTCGGACCCGGATGTACGCGCCCGCATACCAGCCACGTTCTCTCGCTACGAGCTTAGCGATCTCACCCGCGGTCTTAACGAGACGTCACAAGTATTCTCCGAAATAGCGCACGAGGTTGCGCGCGGACACAGATGGAACCACCCCGACGAGACTGAGACGGCCGTTCGCAGACTTACCGATCTTACCCTTAGAGAGAACACAGCGAATCAGTAAGTCGGGGTGCACTGAAATTTACAGCCAGGCTGGCGTCGGTAAGGGGCCAAGAATTGGTTGCGCTGTTCGAGTCCGGGACTCACTTCCTGCTGTGAAGTTCCTTGTGAAGGGCGTCCACGACTTCGTGAAGCTTGTCCACCTCGGCGTGAATTTTCTTGTGGATGTTGTCGACCTCCTTATGGAGCGAGTCGAGCTCTCGATGCAATGCAGTTAGTTCTTTGTGTTCTCCGCTCATGGGCGCCTCGCGTCGGCCAAGGCCGAGGCTCCTCTTGAAGTCGAGGGCTAATTCTTAGGGACAAGCCCAGATTAGCAAGTCTGCTCACGACACGAAAGCCGTGCCAGGGAGCTGGCAATCCGCATCGCACCTACTCACCCGGACGAGTTCGGTGCCTCATGGACCCGTCGGTCCTTAGTCGGGGAAGGCTAGTTCGATTCGCTTGGGGCTTGAAGGGGCTGAATGATCCGGTCGACCGGCGACACGAAGCGATCCCATTTCCGTCGGTTCGCCGGCTCGGAGGGCTTGCCAAGTTGGCGCCGGCTCAAACTGTCTTCGTACAGGCGCGGAGATCTAAGCTTCAATCGAACCGTAGCCAGCTTGGCCACAAGCGATTTCGAGGCCACCGCCCGATACAACGACGCCACTTCCTCTGAGTGTAGCGCTCCAGTAGGGCCGTCCACGCGGGAACGGGCTCGCTCTCGGCTCCTCGAAGGTCGGGCTCGAGCGCGTGCCCAAACCCCCGTCGGGATTCTGATAGGCGCTGAGGGCTCGCAGCGCCGGCGCGGGCGACCCCTGATCAAAGAGCGACTCGAATCGCAGCCTCTCCAACAGCCGGGCGCTCTGGCTCAGAAACAGTCCGGCGCGGGCGAGGCGATCTCCGTCTACGACACGGCGCGCACGTCGGGTCAAGGCCCGACACCCGCCCAAGCGAGAGGGGTGGGACCTCGGCTTTGTGCTGGGATCAGGACGTGCAGCTCCGTCATGCTGCGGTAGAACTCGATCTCGGGTCGGGTTCGATCTACGTCGTAATACCCCACCATGCCCTGGAAGATCGAGGGAAGCTTACCGTCGGCAATCACCTTCGACCAGCCGAACACCTTACGCCGAACGTAGAGTCCTCCCGGAATCGCGCCCTCCTCGAGGCCCATCGCGACCGGGTCGTCCGTGGCCACCTTCTCTACGCAGGCAAAGTACTGCTCGCCTTCCGGGAGGATTCGGAACACACCGTAGAACCTACGACTCTTGATGGAGGGTAGTTTGGACTCGAGCTTCTGCATCGCCTCCGCGGGTCCTCCCCCGTTGAGGTCAGCGAGTACGCGGAGAACTTGGACCTCGGCCCGATCTACGTACGCGTCCATCACCATCCAGCGGACATCGCGTCCTCATGGACTTCGGCGAGCCGGTGGGGTCGCGAAACGGTCGACCTCTCGGTCGACTCAAGGCACCGAGGGCCAGAACCGGAACGGAGCCGCCTAGATCATCGGACCATCCGCAACTGCGATCAGCAACTGTGACGGCTCGGCCCGATGGGTGGAGCGCGCGCGGCACTTTGAGTCGGGTCGCGGCGGTGGGGGCAAGGATGGAGGCACCTTCTTCGAACGAGAGCGTGGGTTAGGTGGGAAAGAGCTTCTCTCCCATGATCCACACCCGGAACTGCCGAAACCCTTGTTTCTGATTGATGGACCATATCTGCTCGTTCTCGGAATCGTTGTCGGTCTCGATGTAACGGTACCCGTGGTTCCGGGCGAAGTCGATCGACCGACGCTTCAGTTCGTTCGCGAGACCCCGCCCGCGATACGGGGCGAGCGTGCCGGTGAAGGAGATGTAGAGCGCGCCGGGCTCCGCGACTCGACGGTTCAGGGCCGTGAACGAGACATATGCGTCGCCCACGCGCGCTAGGAATATCGCCTCGGGTAAGAAGCCGGCATCTTCAAAGATCATCCTGACGAACTCCTCGAACGTGGAGTCGGTGAGACCGCCGAGCCGAGGGACTTCCTTGATCGTGTCGAGATAGAGCCGGTAGAGCCGCTCTCGAACTTCGGGTCGCCCGGGGCCCTCCTCCTCGACGGTTGTAAAGGCGATCCCATCCGCGGCCCACCGACCGGGGGCCCGGGGGTCCAGCTCTACCTGCGCATCTTTCACTTCGAGCCGGGAGACCCACTGCCGTCGCTTCTCGCGAAAGCCGGCCCTTTCAAAGAATCGAACGCTCCGGGGATCTTGGGTGCGCACCCCGGCCCACAGCCCCTTCAGTCCTTGGGCTCGGGCGGCGGCCTCGAGGTCTTCGAAGAGCCGACGGCCCAGCCCTTGATGCTGGTGGGCCGGGTCGACCGTGACGGCCGCCCGGGCAAATTCGGGATCGAACGTGATTCCGTCCTGCCGGAGGAAACCGACGGCGACGACCTCGTCGGAGCCGATCTCGACGATGGAGCGGCGATGCCGGACAAACCGAGGTCCGTCCATTCGCTGGAACAGGTGTCGGACCTCCTCTTCCGAAAAGGGACTCTGCGGATCGTTTTCCGTCCAGATCCTGGCCACCGATTTGTAGTCGGTGTCGACGAGCTCTCGGAGGTGATACTTTGCCTCGTCCATCGACCGAGGACTCCGATGCAACCAGAGGCGTAAGAGCGTACCCGAGTCGAGTTCGCCACCGGTCCGTTCGTGCTCCCACGCGGATTGCGGCCCTCGACCCGCCGCGCGCGGTGTAGAAGAGGGTGCTCTCGAACGTGCGCCTCCCGAAACGAGCGTTCCGGTCGCTGAGTCGGGGCGTCTGGAAGAGCAGTCGAGTGCGGCGACTTGGCTGCAAGGAGACTCGCGCCCACACTTCAGAGGGGAGGCTGGTGCGGCTCGCCACGAAGGCCCGCGTCGCGGGCAACCTGGGTTCCGCGCCGAGCCCGTCGGGTCGCCGCGAATGCCCGAGCTTCGATCCCTCCGCCCCGACCTTTTATCGTACGGGAGCGGTCGGGGGCCATGCCGATTTCCCGAGACGACTTCGAGCGAGGGCGCACGCAGGATACCGACGAGGCGAAGGTCGTTCAACTGCTACAGGCCCATCGGGGCCAGGCGTACTCCTGCGTCGAAATCCTCGAGGAGATCGGGCACGGTTCCGATCGCCCCGAAACGCCGTCGCCGACCGGCGGGAGCCCGCGCGGGGCGATGCGCAAGCTTGCGGTGTCGGTGCACGCGATCGAATTCTCCGTCTTCCTGGATCACTTGGTCAACCGAGGGGTCATCGAAAAGCGGATGGTCCACGTCGGCTCGTCGAGCGAGTGGTACTACAGCGCCAAGCTGTGAGTCCCCCGCCGGGGCTCATCGACGACCATCGTTTGGGTCGTCTCGTGACCCTCTCGGCGGCCGGGCGTGGCGGGGCACGATGACTTGGGTCGATTTGACAGGGGGCGAACGGAGCCGAGTCCCGTGGATCGGTGCCGCAACGCGGGCCGGCCGGATCCGGAAGCTCGCGCGAACTCTCCGCCACATCGGATTCGGCCCCTGAACCCCCGCTGTGACGCCCGCGCTTTGAGGTGGAGGGCCGCCGACCCTCCTTCGGCCCCCGCAGGTCCGGGTTAAGAGGCCCGTGGGAAGTCACCGAAGCGATGCAGCTGCTCCACAAGGACTACCCCGACGCGATCGGACATGCCTTGGACGTGGCCGTGGTTCGGGCCCGTGATCACACCATGGACCATCCGCTCACGCCGGAACTGTTCTGGGAAGCGCTCGAGGAGGACGGTTTCTACTTCGCGCACAAGCCACCGGAGTCGGACGACTACGGTCTGTTCTTCGCGCACCTGGTGCTCGACCACGCGGTCGCCCTGCAACGCATTACGGGCAACACCGCCCTGCACCACTACTGGTCGATCCCGTAGACCCGCACCCCGTCCGCCACCGCCAGCGACGCCCTCCCGACCGTCGGGCCGACTCGGTCCGCGGTTGGTACGCAGTTGCCGGTTCCGAGGCACCTCGACGCCGTCGCCCTCACCGCGCGAGCGCGTTGATCTCGCGAGTGCCGAGCCGCACCGTCGGTGCGCCCGCCTGGGCGGCATGGATCATCGCACGCCCCATCCGCTCCGTGGTCGTGATCGAGTTCGGCGCCACGAGCGCCAGCAGGAAGACGAACGGCTCCAGCGCCGCGTAGAGCACTCGGTAGCTCCTCGTCTTCGAGCGAGCGCCGTGCATCGGTCGGATGATGCCCGGCCGGAACATGTAGGCGGCCTTGAACGGCAGGCGCAGCAGCGCATTCTCCGTCTGGCCCTTCACCCGCGCCCACATGGTTCGACCGCGCTCGGTGCTGTCGGTGCCGGCGCCGGAGACGTATATGAACGTCATCCCCGGGTCGAGTCCGGCCAAGGTCCGCCCGACCGACACGGTCAGGTCGTACGTCACGTGACGGTACGCCCCCTCGCTCAGTCCCGCGGACGAGACCCCGAGACAGAAGAAGCAGGCGTCGTAGCCTCGGAGCTGGTCTTCGAGGGCCGCCAGATCGGCGAGGTTCCCGCGAACGACCTCGTGGAGCTTGGGGTGGTGCTGGCCGGTCGCACTCCGCCCGACCGACAGGACCGTTTCGACGCGCGGATCCAGAAGACACTCCCGAAGGACGCCCTGTCCCACCATTCCCGTGGCGCCGAAGAGCAGGACCTTCATGCCGGGGTTGGGTAGGCGAGACGTCTCGCATCTACCCTCGGTCCGTCTCGGTCGCACCGCGCCGGGCGGCTCACGGGATGCGGGCGGGACCGAGGCTCGGTCGCTCCCGGCTGACACTCGGCGTCCGGATCGGGGAGGACGCGCACTCGCTTGCGCCCCGGTCGCTCCGGGTGGGCTCGCACCCCCGCGTCCGGCTCAGGGGGGCGGCGCCGAAGGGGCGTGGGTCGTGGGGTCGGTACGGCCGGCCTTCTTGGGGAAGTATCGGTAGAGAAGGTAGACGAGGATCGCCACGTAGAGCACCACCCCTCCGACGATCGCAAGGGCGACGTTCTCCCATACACGGGAGGTTCCGACGTCCTGGATGTATCCCAGCAGCCCGGAGAGGACCACCGTAAAGGCGAGACCGAGGCCGATCTGGAGTGGGCCGGGGCGACGCCGATAGAATGCCGCGGAGATCAGACCCGGTAGGATCATTCGAGGCGATACCCGCTCTGGGCTACTAAACGGGGTTGGGCCGATGCCCGGACGCGCTCCCCGACGGGGCGAGAGCGACTACTCGGGCCCCGACCGGAGGAGAACCGCGCGGTAGCCGCACGGGCCGTCCCCGAGGGTCACGGGCTCCGAACCCCCCCATCGGGCGGGATCGACCGTCAGCTCGAGGTGCAGGCGGACGGCCAACCGCTCGAGGCCGGCTCTCAGCTCTTCTGCGAAGTGGGCCAAGTGGCGAGAACGGCCCTTGGGGGGTAGCAGGCGGAGCTGGACCTCGCTCAGGGACGCGTTCACGTCGACGTACCCGGAGTAGACGTTGACCGCGATCTCGGGTTCGTGGAGCTGAAAATTGGAGCGGAACAGCTCCGTCCCCAGCACGAGGTCCCGGGTCGCGGAATAGACGCGGAACTTGAGCCGCTCCCGGTCCCGGAGGATCCGGTCCTGTTCTCGCCGTCCCCGCTCCTCAGCCTCCACGGTTCCTCGCGGCGATCGCTCCGACGCCCGACCGCATAGGCACGGGGGTCGAAAAGGAGCGGTCTCGGCGACGCCGGACGAAACGGAGGGGGTCCGCCGCCGGGCGCCTCGCGGCCCTCCGGCGGGGAGACGGGGGGCCGTCGGCCGAGGATCGGGATCCGGAGGTCTCGGCGGCACGCCAGGCGACCACCGGGCGCGGCGCCACCCGTTCCTCGAGAGTCCCGCCCCTCGACCCCCGCGAAAGTTGATAGGACGGCCGCGGCTGGCGGAGCCGAGGGATCCATCGATGGCGTCGCCCGTGGCGGTCTACGAGATCCGACGCGTCTTCCGAGTACCGGCGGACTTTGCCTATTCGTGGTGTACCGACTACACCGAGTCGGATCGGAAGCTTCAGCGAGAGAAGGGATCCCGACAGATCCTTCGGAAGAACGCCCGGGGCGCGGTCTACGAGGATCTGACCCCGACCCCGGACGGATGGATGTGGAGCCGACAGACCGTCACGTTTCACCCCCCCGACCGCTGGACGGCCCTCGCCGACGGGAATTACCGGAAGTGGGACCTGGTGTACACCGTGCGGCCCCTGTCGAGCGGGCGGACCGAGTTCGTCATGCGCGGGAAGCGACGCGCCACTCGCCTCGGAGTCCGGAACCCGCCCCAGGCCGTCCTCGAGAAGGAGCTCCACACGATGTGGCGCAACCTGGGAAGTGCCATGGAACGCGACTATCGTAAGACGGGGCGCCGACCCTCCCCCGAGTAACCGGCGATCCCCCACCGCGGAGCCTTCGGGACGGCCGTCCCTCCGCCTCGATCCCCAACCGATAACACCGAGCCGCGCGTGGACTCCCCGGAGGGAGAGACGAAATGCCGAACGAGCAGAGCCGTGCCGTGAGCCACCAGTACTTCATCCGGGCGACCCCCGCGCGCACCTTTGATGCCCTCACCCACCCGGCCCTGCTGGTGAAGTGGCTCGCCGATACCGCGGAGCTCGAGCCCTCGACGGGCGGCCGCTACCGCCTCGGGTGGACCGACGGGCCGACGCACACCGGTACGGTCCTCGCGTTCGACCCGGGTCGGAGCCTCACCCTCTCGTGGGAGTGGCCGGGAATCAAGCTGCAGGGGACGACGTTCACGCTCTCCGTGGAACCCAAGGACGAAGGATCGCTCCTCCGCGTCGAGCATGCCGGTTTTCCCCGGCTCGAGGAGTGGACGGATCTCTACGGGGGCGCCGAGTGGGGGTGGACGTACTTCGCCCTGAACCTGAAATCGGTGCTGGAGACCGGGCGCGACCTTCGATCGAAGTTCGACGGCTGACCCGAGGCCCTGCTCCGCTCGCGTGCGAGGGGCCCAAGCCCGGCCGCCGCGGGCTCCCCGCGTAGGGGAAGGCGCGGGACGGCGGGATTGGGAAGCCGCATAAGCGGGAACTCCCATGCGGTCGCATGCACCCGTCCGGGCAGCCCCGGGTCGTGATCCCGGGCTTCTCGCCCCCGCCCGACGGTAAGAGCGTTCTGGTGGACGTCGACGGGAAGTCGGTCGTGGTGTTCAACGTTCGGGGCCGATTGTTCGCCATCGGCTCGAAGTGCACGCACATGGGGGGCCCGCTCGAGAAGGGCCAGGTCGGCGACCGTCGCGTCGTGTGCCCCTGGCACGGTTCCGAGTTCGACCTCGAGACCGGGAAGGTGCTGAAGGGACCGGCCCAGACGCCGGTGACCGCCTATCGGGCGACCGTCGAACCGGAAGGGCTCGTCCTCGAAGCCCGCCCACTCGCCTCGGGCGCGTCCGGCGATCCCTGAGTCGCCCGGGCGCCGGTGCGCCGCGATCCGATCCCGCCGGGCGGTGCTCAGCGCTTCGGCCCCTCGACCGTGACGACGGCCTTGGTCGTCGCCCCCTCGCGGCGGAGCTTCAGCACGGGAGCGAACTCGGGGGAGGCGTACCAGGCCCGGAACGCCTCGGACGTGGGAAACTCGAGGATGACGACCCGGGCGGGGTCCCAGCTCCCCTCGATCACTTCGGGAGGACCGGCACAGAGGGTCTTGCCCCCGTACTTCTCGAGGGCCGGACCGAACTTCTCCCGGTACTCCTGGGCCTTGGCCGGATCGTGCCAGTCGATCTCGAAGAGCGCGTAGGTCGTCATCGTCGATCCCCGAACGCCCACGGAAGGGGCGATTATACCGTACGACCCGCTCCGGGGGCCACCCCGCGGCCCCGTCGGAGACCAAGGCCCACCCCGGCGTCTCGGGGCGACAGCGGGCGCGACGGTCCGACTCCCTCCACCGGAACCGGGGACTCTATCGCACGAATCGGTTGAAGAAGCTCTGGGGGTTCCAAGTCGGCCGGGCGTCCGCATTCGCGATGCGGAGCACCAGCCGGCGCTGCAGATCGTTGAATCGCGCGGCGGCCGCCGGATCGACCGGTTGCGTTGCGTCGTCGGCGGGGCTGTGGTAGCGCTCCCGCGTCCACTCGTGGGCCAGCTTCTCTTCGGGCGACCCTCGAGCGTAACCGATCTGGGGGAACAGCGCCGGGACCCCGCGCTTGATGAAGTTGTACTGGTCGCTCCGGATGAACAGCACCCGGTCGGGCTCGTAGGCCGTATGGACGTCGACGCCCGCCTCGGCGGCGAGCGCCCGGATATCGTCCCCGAGGGTCGACTCCTCCACCCCCAGCACCTCGAGCGCCCGGAACGGGAACATCGCCCAGACGCCGTCGAGGTTGACGTTCGCCACCAACGGGCCCGGCACGGTGGGATGGGCGGCGAAATGCGCGGAGCCGAGCAGGTACTTCTCCTCCCCCGTGACCGCGAGGAACAGGATCGACCGTCGCGGGGTCGCGCCCGAGTCGTGGATGGCCCGCGCGATCTCGAGGATCGAGGCGACCCCGGACCCATTGTCGATCGCCCCGTGGTAGACCGGGTCCCCGTTGATCGGCGTGCCGATGCCGAGGTGATCGAGGTGCGCGCTCACGACGACGTATTCGTGCTTCCGTTGGGGGTCGGCGCCGGGCAGCACCCCCACGACGTTGTGGCACGACGCCGTTCGCCGGCTGACGCCCGCGCGCGTCCGGATCCGGACCGCTAGCGGGAACCGGGGCAGCGGGCCCTTCGCGCCGAGCCGCGCCGAGACCTCGCTCCAGGTGTGCCCGCTCCCCTCGAAGAGCGGCGCGGCCGAAGCGGAATCGAAGGCGATCGCCACGGGCAGCGGTCGAAAGCCCCCCGGTCCGGGGTCCGCGAGCTCCATCCTCGGCATCAAGAGTCCTGTGACGGCCCGCGCCCACGGGAGCTCGGGGATGGTGGGATTCTGGATGCTGATCGATCCGACCGCCCCGACGCGCCGCAGCGCATCGACCCGCTCCTCCGGTGACTGGAAGTGCGCCTTGAGGGCACTCGGCATCTCGGGCGGTCCGCCCCCGACCCGGACGGCGATCTTGCCCGTCAGATCGAGCCCGTGAAGGTCGTCGTACCCGAGCTCGGGGATCGACAGCCCGTAGCCGACGAACACGGCGTCGGCCTCCACCTGCTCGGCCGTCGCCGAGGTCACGATGTGGCTGGCCTCCTTTCCGAGCTCGACCGGACGCACCGTTCCGTTCCGCACCAGCTCGAGGGAACTGCGCGTGGGATCGAGCTGGGTCACGCGGAAGTCGATCGGCTGCCGGTAGCCCTCGGACCCGGCGGGCTGGAGACCGGCCGCCCGGAACTGCTCGATCACGTAGTCCGACGCCCGGGCGAACCCGGGGCTCCCGGTCTCGCGCCCCTCCATCCGGTCGTCGGCGAGCACCTCCACGTGCGACCACCAGCGCCGTCCGAGCGCCTCCCACTCGGGTCCGCTCGGAGCGCCCGAACCGGTCGACACCATCGCGGCGAGCCACGGCAGCGAGGACAACCTACGCGGCATGATCCTTCGACCGAAGCTCGCGCTCCGGGTCCACTGGGCCACGGTGGTCGGGTAGAAAGGCCTGACCTTCGCGCCCCGTCGGTCCCGGAACGGGGACCGGGTTCCGCGACCGGGGGCTCGCCGCCGCCTCCGGGTCCGCCCGACGCCTTATCCTCCCCACGCCGTTCGCGGTGCCGCGGTCGAGGCGATGAGGCGTACGACGTCCGAGGCCGCCCGGATCCATCGGTCGGCACTCGTCATCGACACCCATGCGGATACCCCGCAACGGTTCCTGGACGAGCAGTACGACCTCGCCGGCCCTCGGGGCCGCGGAGACCTCGACCTCGCGACCGTCCGAAGGGGCCACCTGGGCGCGGAGTTCTTTTCGATCTGGGTGGAGCCGCAACGGTTCCGCGGGCAGTATGCCCGGCGCACGCTCGAGCTGATCGACGCCGTGCGGCGCCAGGTGGCGGCCCATCCCGATCGGGTCGCGCTCGCCACATCTCCCGACGGGATCGCGTCGGCCCGCTCCGCCCGCAAGCTCGCCGCGCTGATGGGGATCGAGGGCGGCCACTCGATCGAGAACTCGCTCGCCCTCCTTCGGCTGTACTACGCCCTCGGCGTCCGCTACATGACGCTCACCTGGTCGAACTCGAACGACTGGGCCGACTCCTCGGGTGACCTCCGGCGCAAGGGCGTCCCGCACACCCGCCACGGGCTCACCGCCTTCGGCGAGTCGGTCGTCCGGGAGATGAACCGCCTCGGCATGATGGTGGACCTCTCGCACGTCGCCGATCGCACCTTCTACCGGGCTCGTGCGATCAGCCGCGCCCCGGTGATCGCGTCGCACTCCGGGGCGCGCGCCCTCTGCGACCACCCGCGCAACATGACGGACGACATGCTGCGCGCCGTCGCGCGGTCGGGGGGACCCCGCTCGAAGGGCGGCGTCGTGCAGGTGATCTTCTTCTCCGGCTTCTTGTCCCAGGCGTACTGCGGCGCGCGACGCGCGATCTGGCCCGAGGCGAACCGGGCGGTCGCGAGGGCCGCTCGGCGCGCCCGGGCCCACGGACGCGTCCTCCGCTACCTCGAGGAGGAGAAGATCCGGCGCGGCTTCATGGACCGGCTCCCCCGGCCGCCGTTCTCGGTGCTCATCGATCACATCGATCACGTCGCCCGGGTGGCCGGCGTCGATCACGTGGGTCTCGGCTCCGACTTCGACGGAATGAGCGGCCAGATGCCGCAGGGCCTCGACTCCCCGGCGGATCTACCGAAGATCACCCACGCCTTGCTCGATCGCGGGTACACGGCCGAGGAGTGCCGGAAGATATTGGGCGGCAATCTCCTGCGGGTCTTCCGCGAGATCGAGGCGGTGTCGCGATCGCTCGATCGCGGGTGAGGTCGGGGACCCCGCGAGCGCGCAGGGGGCCCGCCGTCCGGGTCGGGCCGTTCCGCGGGGCACGGGGCGGCCGAGGACGCTACGGCGAGAGCTTCGCCCCGCAGGCGGAACAGAACGTGGCTTGGATCGGGTTCACGGCCCCGCAGGAAGCGCACGCGAGGTGGGTGCGACCGCCCGCACTCGCACCGGTCCCCGGACCGGGAGGCGTTCGCGCCCACGTCCGCCGTGGAGCGGACCCGGCCGGGGCGGTCCGTCCGAGCAGCGCCTTCAACCGTGGCGAGAGGAGCTCGTCGGGGCCGAAGACGATCGAGCCGGTCCCCCCCAGGACGGCGAGCAGGAAGCCGAAACCGACCGACGCTACGATGCTGCCCACCGCAAAGCAGAGCACGAGGACGCCCAGGGCGACATGCGACTGCGGGACGAGGAGTCCCAGGATCGCCAGGAGAACGATCGCCAGGCCGCAGAGGATCCCCGTCGCGGCGAGCGCCGCGGGCTGACCGCCCCAAGTCCCGGCGGCTCCGAAGATGACGATCACGACTCCGCCCACCAGGCTCAGGATCGGACCCGCCATCGCCTTGTCATCGGACACGGTGGGAGGGCTCGAATCGTCCGCGGGTAAAATGTTTACAGTGCCAGCCTCGCCCGGCGCGCCCTCGGGCGACGCGCCGGTCGCCGCCCACGGCCCCTGGGTCGAAGACGCCTCCTCGCGGGCCCCGGGCGGGGACCTCCCGCGGGTTCGGGGTCCGAAGCGGGCCGGAGGTGGGACGGGGGTCGCCCGTGCGAGCCGAACACCGCCGAGATCCCGCGGAGTCCGACCCGGCTCGCCCGCCCGTCCCCGCGTCGGCCCGGCCCGATGCGGGCGGATGTGCCGTGATATGCGTGCGGGGGGTCTCCCCCGCCGATGCGCGTCGATCCGAAGATCCGTCAGTGGCTGACGGGCCCCAAGTCGGACCCCAGCGTCCGACTTCGATTCCTGGCGGAGGTCGAAGGTAAGGGTCCGACGGACGCGGGGGTGCGAAGGGCCAAGGAGTCCATCGGACGGACGGGCTGGGCGTCCTGGCTGCTCGGCTTTCAGTATCCGGACGGTCACTGGGTCACTCCGGGCACGTCCACGCGGGAGTTGATGCGCCCGCGCCTCGTTTCCACCTACTGGGTCGCGAACGTCCTGGCGGACCTCGGCATGGAGCGCTCGGACCCCCGGATCCGCCGCACCGGCGAGCTGATCCTGGGTCTCCAGGAGCAGGTCCTCGCCGATCCGGGCTCCGACCACTGCATCGGGGCGAACGCGACCCGGACCCTGATCCAGTTCGGTTACCTCGATCATCCGGTGGTGCAGCGATCCCTCGAGTGGCTGATCCGGTCCCAAAAGCCGGACGGGG
Source organism: Thermoplasmata archaeon (assembly GCA_035502455.1). GTDB lineage: Archaea > Thermoplasmatota > Thermoplasmata > Lutacidiplasmatales > UBA184 > Lutacidiplasma. The sequence goes on from DATJUI010000006.1 coordinate 13,240, forward strand.
GTTGGCACTGCTTCCCCTCGCGTTCGGGGACGCTGGACTGCTGGGAGGGGCTGGCGGCCCTGGCGGCGATCCCCGAGGGTGCGCGCGACGCGGCGACCCGCCGGGCGATCGAGCGGAACGCGGAGTTCTACCTGGAACGACGGCTCATGCGGGAGGGGAAGCAGCGGTACGAACCGTGGTTTCGGATCCACTTCCCGAACCACTACCACTACGATCTGCTCGTCGGTCTGCGACTCCTCGCCCGCCTCGGGTACGGGAGCGACCCGCGGCTCCGCCCCGCGCTGGAGTGGCTCGCATCGAAGCGCCGACCCGACGGGAGCTGGGCGCTCGATGCGGTGCACCCGGACGAGGAGTTTGGTAACTTCACCTGGCCGCAGGTCATGCTGCCCGTCATGTTCGAGCCGCTGCACGAACGGAGCCAGTGGGCGACCGCAGCGGCCCTCGGCGTCCTCGCGGGGGTCGCGTCGAAGTAGGCGGCGGGGAATGCCGGGGCGCTCGAGCGCCCAGCCGCGGTCCGGGAAACGGTCGGCCCCGCCCCGGACCCCGGAACGTGCGGCCTAGGCGCTCCGGTGCACTTCGACGTTCTCGGGACGCGTGTCGAACCGCAGGCGGCGGAGGTTCTCGAGGGTGCGGGCGAGCGGCTCCTCGGACGGCCGGAGCATCACGAGGTCGACATGCGGGATTCGGACGTGGTTGCGCCAGACATGTACTTGTTTCATACGCCGTAACAGCGCCGGCGGAGCATATGAGCGAGACCTACGAGTCGAGAGCGAGGGACCCGGCCGACCGGACCGTCCCCGACCGAACCTCGCCGGCTTCGCACACCCCCCGGAACGTAGTTCTCGCCGTTCGGCGTTCCGAGGGGTGATGGCGAAGTGGGGCTGGGAGACCTACCTCGGCGTAGGGGCGGCCTTGCTGACCATCGGCCTTCCGATGGCGTTCGCGATCACGGTGTACTTGGCCCAGTACGCCCACGGCGGTGCCGGCGGGACCGGTCTCGCGCTCGTGTACGTCCCGGCCGCCGTGGCGCTGATCGCCGTCGGGTTCTACTGCATCTGGGCCGCGTCGGTCGGGTACCGGGGGAGCCCGCGCAGCCCGCCCCGGGCCGCCGAAAGCCCCCACGGACGTACGTAACCACCCCGCGGCACGGATCTCCCGCGCCCCCGCGCCGGATCCGGCCGGCCCTAGAGGCTCCGGGGCGACGACCGGTTCGCGGCGGGCTTCTTCGGGTCCTCGGTCGACCGTTTCTGCCCGACGGACGCCGCGCGTCGCGCCGTTGGCTCGAGCTCGCGGCGAGGCCGCGTCGCCGCCGGGCAGCGCCGCGCCCGGCGGCGTCAACCGCCCGCCGGCCCCGAAGGCGTCCGCCCGCCCGGACCTCCGAGGTACCGCGAGAACCGCTCGAGGCCCTCGCGCATCCGCTCCGAGTCGAGCCCGATGTAGTGGACGCTCATCTCCACCGACGCGTGGCCGAGCAGGTTCTTGAGCTGCACGAGGTCCATGCCGGCCTCGTGCGCGAGGCGGCCGAAGCTCCGGCGGAGGTCGTGGTGGGAGACCCGCACCCCGGGCCCCAGCCCGGCCCGTTGGACCGCCCGTTGCAGCACGAGGTCGGCGGAGGACCGGGCCAGCGGGAGGACCCGTTCCTCGGGCCGTTGGGTCGTCACCCAGTGCCGGAGGTCGCGATGGACGTCGGGGTGCATCGGGATCCGTCGCCACTTGCCGCCCTGGCTCCCCTTCCCGCGGACCAGCAGACAGTCTTCGTCGAAGAGGACGTCCGCGGGTCGGAGGCGGAGGACCTCCACCCGCCTAAGTCCGTTCAGCCCCTCGAGCCCGACGAGGATCCGCCCGGCTCCCTCCGAGCGTCGGTACAGGCGGGTGAGCTGCTCCTTGCTGAGCCAGCGACGGTGGGTCGGCGCGCCGGACGGCAGGCTCCACGTCGGCCCGTGGTCGGCGACCGGGTTCCCGGACCAGCGCAGAAGCTGCCGCAGGGCGGCGAAGTGGATCATGAAGGTCGGACGCGCCCACGGTAGCCGGGTCCGCAGCAGCGCGATCTGCTCGGCCCGCACGGTCCGGGGGCCGCCCACGGGCCCCGCGCCCCCCACCCGGCGCTGCAGGGCCGGAAAGCGTCGCAGCTCCCAGGCCATGCGGCGGATCCAGTCGTCGCCGACGCTGCTCTGCGCGCGTTTCCAGGTCAGGAACCGGGCCACCTCGCTCGCCCAGGGGTCGCGGGTCGCGGTAGCGGAGCGCGCCGTCGGCCGGCCCCGGCGGCTCGTGCGGTGGGAGCGTGCGGGAGACCGACGGGCCACCTCCGCGAGATCGACCGACCGAGGGAGTGCGCTTCGGGAGCCGCGAACGGTGAACGGTGGGCGGACCCGCGCGGTCCGGCACGTCGGCGGCTACGTGAACAGGTCCTCGAGCGGATTCTCCATCTCGCGGACCTCCCGGATCTGGACGCCCTTCGCCTCGAGGTCCCGGATGAGGGCGGGGACCTCTTCCGGGCCGTGCAGCTCGCGCAGGTAGTAGTCCCCCTGCCGGGTGAACGCCGCAAGCGCATCGGTCGGCGCGAGGACGCGCACGCCGACCACGAACCGGACGCCCCGCAAGCTCTCGAGTCGGTCGAACAGCGCGAGCTGGCCCGCCCGGATCGCGAGGACGTAGCGGCCGATCTCGCGGGCCTCGAACAGGTTGTGCGAGGAGTAGAGGACGATCTTCTCCTTGCTCAGCTCGAGGATCAGCGCCCGGATCTCCCGGGCGAGCTTGGGGTCGAGGTTCGCGGTCGGTTCGTCCAGGAGATAGATGTCGCGCTCCTTGAGGAAGATCCGGGCGACCGAGACGCGCTTTTTCTGTCCCGCGCTCAGCTGGGAGAGGAACTGGCCGCTGAGCCCGCGGAGATCGAGCAGGTCGAGCACCCGGTCGACGTCCGCCGACGTCGCGCCCTCGACCGCGGCGTAGAACTCGAGCGCTTCCTTGACCTCGAGACCGTCCGGGATCCCGTCCATGTGCGACAGATAGTGCATCTGGTCGCGCGAGCGCTGGCTCTCGATCGACTCGCCGGCGATCGTCACCTCGCCCCGCATCGGCTTGAGGATGCCCGCCATCGTCCGGAACAGCGTGGTCTTCCCGGCCCCGTTGGGTCCGAGCACGACGTAGACCGCCGGCTCGTCGATGGAGAACGAGATGTCCTTCAGCACCGGCGTGCTCCCGTACCCCGAGGTCAGCGACCGGCAGGCGACCCGTGCCCCTCCGTGGGACCCGGCCGACCCGGGGTTCAGCAGAGCGCTACCGTCCATCCGACCCTCCCTAGGCCGGCGAGAGGAACCGCTCGCGCGGCATGAGGCGGTCGACCGCCCGGATCAGCCCCAGGACGATCACCACGAGGAGGAGGACCGCGCCGAGCGCGATGGTCACCGCCTCCGAGGAGCCCACGGCGACCGCGGCGATGAGGACGAGGCCCGGCGTCGCGACCCCCACCAACGGCAGGAGCCCGAGAGGGCTCGACATCCCCGTCCGGGGCGACGAGAGCGAGGTCCAGTACATCCCGATGATCACCGTGAACGCCACGTCGGCGTATCCCATGGGCACGGAGTAGAGGGTCAGGGCGAGCACGAGGAAGGTCGTGAGGTGGTGGCCGAGCAGCAGGTAGACCCCGACCCCGCCGGCCATCGTCGCCGCGACCACGACCGTCGCGAGCACCAGGCTCGACAGGACGACGTTCGCGAAGATCCGGCGCGGCGTCACCCCGTAGGCGATCAGGTACTCGAGCACGCCCTTCAGCCGGTCGTTCGTGAAGACGAGCATGCCGCCCGTCGCCCCGGACGTCGTCAGGATCGGGGCGATGAGGGGGAACACCGTGGTGAACACGGTCGCCGACGCGCCCAGAACGACCGCGTAGAAGACCGAGAGCCCGGTGCCGATCGCGAGGTACATCTTTCCCGTCGTGAAGCCTCGGCGGATCGTGATCCCGAGGAGCGACGGAGGTCCACCGGACGTCGGGGGGCGGCTCGATCGCATGGCGCGGCCAGCCGAGCGGTCCATTTGACGCTTGAGCCGGCTCCGGCGGCGCGACGGCGCATGCAGAAGGCGGTGCCGGGGTCACGGCCGGCGTTCGGTGCGTTGGCCGAACGCCCATCCGCGCGTGTCGATGACATCGAACGGACTTCCGTCCGGGTCCCGCAGCGTGACGAAGTCCCGGTCCGCTCGGGCGGGCTCGACCACCCGCGCGCCCAGCGCGATCAGGCGTTCGACCTCGCGCTCGGGATCCGAGGAGTAGAGGTCGAGGTGGAACCGATAGTCGGGGGACGGGGGGTCGGGCACCTTCTGGAGCGAGAGGTTCGGCCCGCTCCCGTGCGGGTCCGTCAGCACCACCCAATCGTCGGACGCCGGCTGCCGCGCCTCGTACCCCAGGGCCGCGCACCAGAAGTCGATCGACTGCGCGAACTCCCTGACCTCCACGACGATCGATCCGACCCAGAGTCGGCCCGGCGGCGACATGGTCGGTTCAGGCGCGCCCGATATGTAGCGCGAGGGGCCGGTCCGGGGGAGGGATCGCACCGACCGCCGCGAGGCGTGCGGCGCTGAGGCTAAGTACTCGCCGATCCCCGGGGGGTTAGGCGGAGGCGTCCGCCCGCCGGCCCCCCGGCAAACAGCCCCCAGGCCAATGACGCCTGCTCCCCGGAAACGGAGTAGGCAACGTGGACCTGAACGCGCAGATCGTCAACCTTCTGCAGGCCGCGACCGTCCTGCTGCTTTCGCCGCTCCTGGCCGGCGTATCGGGCCGGTGGAAGGCGTGGACGGAGTCCCGGTCGGGGCCATCGATCTTCCAACCGTACCGGGACCTCGCGAAGTATCTCCGCAAGGAGACGATCGTCCCCGAGGGCGCGTCGCGGCTGTTCCTCGCGGCCCCGTTCGTGGCGTTCGGCGCGTACCTGCTGATCTCGATCGTCGTCCCGATCATCACCCCGTATCCGATCCCGTTCGCCTCGACCGTCGACTTCCTCGGCGGAGGGCTTCTGTTCGGGCTCGCGGGGGCGCTCACGCTGCTGGTCGCCCTCGACTCGGGCAGCAACTACGCCGCGCTGGGGGCGAGCCGGACCGTCTCGTTCGCCGCGTTCGGGGAGCCAACGCTCATCGTCGTCTTCTTCGCGGTCGCCGTGATCACCGGGACGAACAACCCGTACGTCACCAACAACCTGCTGACCGCGTCGACGTCGGCGTACCTCTCCCCGACCCACCTGCTCGTCACCGGGGCGTTCTTCCTGCTGCTGCTCGCCGAGATCGGCCGGCTCCCGGTCGAGAGCGCCGGCCTCATGGAGCTCGGCATGCTCGAGGAGGGTCGGCTGTACGAGCACTCGGGTCGGGCCCTGGGCGTCCTTCGGTGGAACGGCTGGATGAAGCAGTTCCTCCTGTGCTCGGTGTTCCTCAACGTCTTCGCGGTGCCGTGGGGCATGTTCGCCGAACCGACCGTCTGGGCGGCGGTCGCGAACATCGGCGTGCTGTTGGTCAAGCTTCTGCTGCTGATCGGGGGGCTCGCCCTCATCGAGGCGACGATCGCCAAGGTCCGGTTGTTCAAGATCCGGGACTACCTCGCGCTCTCCTTCTCGCTCGCGATCCTGTCGGTGTTCGCGTTCGCCGTGCTGGGGGTGCCGTAGATGGACCCCTCGAACGAAGTGGTCGCGCTGGTGGGCGTGGGGATCCTGCTCACGGCGCTCTTCCTGCAGTCGGAGTCGTTCATCGACCCGCTGATCCGCGGCGTGGCGCTGCAGTCGCTGCTGCTCGGCGTGCTGCTCGGTTGGCTCGCCTGGACCGAGCGAAGCCCCGACATCGCGATCCTGGCGGGGCTCACCGTCGTCGTGCGCGCGATCGTCATCCCGTACGTGCTGCGCCGCCAGATCCGCGCGTTCCGCTGGCGGAGCCGCGAGGTCCACGCGGCGAACCGCGTGACCGGCCACGCGCTCGCCGCGGTCGCCGCGGCGATCGTCGCCTGGTTCGTCTTCCAACAGACCCTCGCGTCGGTCTTCCCGCAGCCCGGGGCGGCGCTGCCGTTCGTCCTGCTCGTCCAGGGACTGCTCATGCTCGCCACCCGGTCGAACACCCTCGTGCAGGTGATCGGGTACCTCGAGGAGGAGAACGCGATCGTCTACGCGGGCGCCCTCCTCGCCGCGGCCTTCCCGCTGTTCGTTGAGATCGTCGTCTTCCTCGACGTGCTCGGCGTCGTCCTGGTCGGGGTCATCCTGTCGATCCAGCGCGACGTCACGGGGACCCCGGAGGAAGCGGCGCTGGAGGAGCTCGCCGGATGATCGCGGCCGACGGATCGACCGGGATCTTCGTCGTCCTCCTGGCGCCGCTGGGCGCGACCGTGCTCTCCCTGGTGCCGTACCCGGGCGTCAGCCGCACCGCCACCCGCATCGGGGCGCTCGTCGCCCTCGGCGCGGCGCTCGTGCTCCTGGCCACGGGCGCCAGCGGCCGATGGGGGAGCTACCTCGGGCTCGACGCGCTCAGCGACGTCTTCCTCGTCATGGTCACGGCGATCTTCGCCACGTCCGCGTGGTACTCCGAGCGGTACCTCCGCGGCGTCCACCGCCCGTTCCTGACGCCCCAGGTCTACTACGCGCTCCTCGGCGCGTTCGCGTTCGCGATGATCGCCACGCTCGTGGTGACCGACCTCGGGCTCATGTGGATCGGGATCGAGGGGACGACGGTGGCGAGCGCGCTCCTGGTCGTGCTCGAGCGCAAGCCCACGAGCGTGGAGGCCGCGTGGCGCTACACGCTGATCGCCTCGGCGGGCCTCACGATCGCCCTCTTCGCGCTCCTCCTGGTCTACGCCACGACCGGCACGCTCGACGCGTTCGCGCTGGCCGCGAACCGCCCGGCCGTCTCGCTGCCGATCGAGATGGCGGTCGCGCTGGCGCTCGTCGGCTACGGGACGAAGGTCGGGCTGTTCCCGATGCACACCTGGCTGCCGGATGCGCACTCGGAGGCGCCCTCGCCGGTCTCGGCGCTGTTCTCGGGCGTGCTCCTGCCGACCGCGCTCTACGCCTTCCTGCGGGTGTACGCCATCCTTCCGACGCCCGCCCCGGGGCTGATCACGGACCTGCTGGTCGCGTTCGGCCTCGGGACCGCGCTCGTCGGGGCGTTCCTCCTCCAGCGGCAGCGGTCGTTCAAGCGGCTGCTCGCGTACTCGAGCATGGAGGTGATGGGGATCGCCGTCGTCGGCGTGGCGCTCGGGGGCGTCGCGCTCTACGGCGCGCTGCTCCTCCTCTTCGCCCACGCCTTCGCGAAGTCGTCGGCGTTCTACTGCGCCGGCAACGTCCTCCGAGCGAAGGGGACGACCCGGATCGACAAGATCCGCGACCTGCGCCACGGGCTCCCCCGCACGAGCGCCGCCTGGCTGCTCTCCGCGTTCGCGGTCACCGGGGCTCCTCCGTTCGGGACCTTCCTCGGGGAGCTGCTGATCGTCGTGGGGGCGATCGCGGCCGGCTGGTACTGGGTGGCGCTGCTGCTCGTGCTCGCGATCCTCGTCGCGTTCCTGGGGGTCAACTCGCAGATCGGTCGGATGGTCTTCCGGACCGCCGCGCCCGAGGCCGGGGCGACGCCCGTCGGGGCGGACGAGGGGACCGGGATCGCCTTCCTCAATCTCGCGGTCGCGCTGGCGGTCGGGGTCGCGTCGCTCCCCTACCTGTCGGGCGCGCTGCGCGCCGCGGCCGCCCTCCTGGGAGGCGCGTCCCCGTGATGCCCCGCGCGACCGCCGGTCCGCCGGTCGAGAGCGCCGCCCGCGGTCCGTCCGAGGTCGCCCTGGCCTACCTCGCGTCGGACGGCCGGGTCGCGATCGTCAACGACTACGGCTCGGGCCGGTCCGAGGCCCGATGGGACCCCGATCCGGCCTCCCTGCCCGAAGTCGCCTCGGCGTGGCGCGCCTCCCCCGCTCGCACCGGCGTCGGTCCGCTCGACGCGGAGGAGGCGGTGGAAGGGTACGGCGTCTTCACCTTCCCGTACGGCCCGATCTCGATGGGCGTGCCCGAGAGCGGCCGGTTCGACCTCCGCACGTACGGCGAGCGGATCCTCGCGCTGACCCCCTTCGTGGGCTACAAGTCGCGCCGCATCGTCGCGAGCGTGGTCGGCCAGCGCCCCGAGGACGCGGCGCTGCGGATCGAGCGGCTGGCCGGGAACTTCGCGGCGGCGCACGCGAGCGCCTTCCTCGCCGCGGTGGAGAGCGCGCGGCGATCGGCGGTACCGCGCGGCGAGCTGTGGGTCCGGGCGCTGGCGCAGGAGCTCCAGCGCATCTACAACCACCTCCACGTGATCGCCCGCGTCGCCGAGGCGGCCAGCCAGAACGTCGGCGCCGCCCAGACGCACGCCCTCGCGGAGGAGCTGCTGCGCCTCGAGGGGTCCGTCTTCGGGCACCGGTGGTTGTTCGGGGCGCTGCTCCCGGAGGGACCGGCGCGTCGGCTCGAGCGGAGCCAGCGGCGCGAGCTCGCGGTGCGCTGCGGCGAGCTCTCGGACCGTTTCGACCGGCTCTGGGAGCTGTTCCTCGAGAGCCGCACGTTCATCGACCGGATCCAGTCGACCGCTCCCGTGCCGCGGGACCTCGCGGTGCGCTGGGGCGGGGTCGGCCCGACCCTGCGCGCGAGCGGGGTTCCGTGGGACGACCGGTTGCGGGTCCCCGTCGCTCCGTACACCGATCTGTTCCTCGATCTCCCGCACGAGTCGGGCGGCGACGCGCTCGCCCGGCTGCTGGTGCGCGCCCACGAGATCCGGGCGAGCCACCTCCTGGTCGAGCAGATGCTCGACCGATGGCCCGGGGACCCGAGCGTCCCGGAGGACCCGGGGCCGGCGATCGCTCCGGGGCGGGGGCTCGGTCGGGTCGAGAGCCCGAGCGGGGACCTCGTCTACGACGTGTCGATGGAGGACGACCGCATCGTCGCGGTCGGCCTGCGCACGGCGAGCCGCGCGAACTTTCCGCTCTTCGCGCGGGGCCTGCGCGACGGGGTGTTCACCGACTTCCACTTCGCCTGGGAGAGCTTCGGCCTCGTCTTCGCGGAGGTCGACGCCTAGGGCGTGGCCATGCCGAGCTGGATCGGGCAGGCCGTGCGGTACGGCATCGTCACGAGCCGGTATCCGGAGGCCGCAGCGACGGACGCGGAGGTTCCCGCGACGGGTCGGCCCCCGGCGGCGACCGACGGGACCGTGGACGTGGCCGCCGCGGCCGCCCGCTGCCCGGTCGGGGCGATCCGGGAGGGAGAGCTCGATCGGGGCCGGTGCGTCCGATGCGCGCGGTGCCTTCCCAACGGCTTCGCGTTCTCCGGACCGGTCGAGGCGGCGACCCGCCACCGTTCCGAGCTGCGCGTCGGCACCCCCGCCCCCCACGGTCCGGGGCTCGCCGCGGCCGAACCTCCGCTCGCGAACTTCCCTCGGTCGCTGCACGTGTTCCTCGTCGACGTGGGCAGCTGCAATGCCTGCAATCTCGAGGTGATGGCCCTCGCGAACCCGTTCTACGACGCGAGCCGTCTCGGCATCTTCTTCACGAACTCGCCGCGCCACGCGGACGTACTGCTCGTGGTGGGCGTACCGACCGAAGAGATGGTCGAGCCGCTCCGCCGCGCGTATGAGGCCCTGCCGGCCCCCAAGGCCGTCGTCGCCGTGGGCGTCTGCCCGATCAGCGGGGGCGCCTTCCGCGGATCCCCCGGGCTCAAGGGGTCGCTCGACGAGATCGTGCCGGTCGACCTCTACGTGCCGGGCTGCCCGCCCAGCCCGGTCAACGTGCTGGACGGTCTCCTCCGGGTGATCGGGCGCGGGCGGGCCGGAGGGGAGCGGTGACCCCGGACCCCCTCGGCACGCTGCTGACCCTCGCGGTGGCGGCGTTCTTCGTCGGCGCCGCGCTCACCCCGATCCGCCGGTCGCTCGGCTACGCCGCCTCGGTCGCGGGGGCGGCCGGGCTGGTCGTCGTCGCCGTCGCGGTCCTGCTCGGCGGCCCCGTGACGGGCGCGTCCTGGACGGGGCCGCTCAACGACCCCGAGGCGCTGCGGCTCGACGCCCTCTCCGCCTTCTTCGCGCTCGCGTGCGCGATCGTCTGGCTCGCCACCTCCGTCTACTCGCTCGCGTACGACGAGCGCCGGTCCCCGCTGCTCGCGCTCACCTACTGTCTCACGCTCGGCTCGATCGCGCTGCTCCTGAGCGCCTCCGATCAGGTGCTGTTCCTCCTCGGGTGGGAGACGATGACGCTGGCCTCCTACGGGATGATCCTGCAGGCGGAGGGCCGAAGCGACCGGGTCTACTCGGCCGCGTTCGTCTTCCTCGCCTTCGGGGAGGCGAGCACGCTGTTCGTCTTCCTCGCCGTGGCCGGCCTCCGGGTCGGGACCGGGACGTTCGCGTTCGGCCCCACGGTCGGTCCGGGGTCGCTCGCGACCCTCGTCTTCGTCGCCGGGCTGATCGGCTTTGGCCTCAAGATGGGGATCGCGCCGTTCCACCTGAGCGAGTGGCTCCCGATCGCCCACGCGTCGGCCCCCTCGAACGCCTCGGCGGTCCTCAGCTCGACGCTCACGCTAGCCGGGGTCTACGGGCTGTTCCGTCTCGTCAGCCTGCTCGAGTCCCCTCCGCTCTGGTGGGGGGCGATGGTGCTCGGGATCGGCGCCGTCTCGGTGCTGCTCGGGGCGCTGTTCGCCGCCGTCAGCGAGCACACGAAGGGGCTCCCCGCCTACAGCACGATCGAGAACAACGGCCTCATCCTCGTGGCCCTCGGCATCGCGCTCCTCGCCTCGGCCGACGGGCTCACCACGCTGTTCGTCTTCGCCGTCTTCGCGGCCTTCTACCAGGCGCTGGCCCACGCGGTCGCGAAGACCGGCCTCTTCCTGAGCGCCGGCTACGTCGAGCATACCGCCCACACGTTCGACCTCAATTCGGTCGGCGGCGCCGCGAAGGAGGGGGATCCGGGCGAGTACGCGGGCACGCTCGCCGCGACGCTCAGCCTCGCGGCCGGCCCGCCGCTCGCCGGCTTCGTCAGCGAGTGGATGGTGCTCGAGGCGCTGTTCCAGTCGTACCAGTTCGGGCAGTCCTGGGTGCAGTTCGTCGGACTGCTCGCGGGGGCCGCGGTCGCCCTCGCGGCCGGGCTGATCGTCGTCGCGATGGTGAAGTTCGTCGGCTTCTCGATCCTCTGGCGGCCCCGGCCGGTGCGCCCCGCGCGGGGGGGCGCCACGCTCGGCGGGGTCGTCGGGGTCGTCGGGGGGATCGTGCTCGCCCTCGGCGTGCTCGCGCCGTGGACCCTCGTGCTGGTCGCCCCGTCCGCGTCCGTCCTCATCGGCCATGGGGTGGCCGCGCCGGTCGGCCAGTTGCTCTCCGTGCCCGCCGGGTGGTCGATCCTCTCCGGGTCGCCGTTCGGCATCCTGTCGCCCCCGATGATCCCGATCGCCCTCGCGGTCGGCGCGGCGGTGGGGGTCGGGTACTACGCCCTGGGCCGCCGATCGCCGCGCCGTCGCGCCCCCGTCTGGATGGCCGGCAGCGAGCCCGGCCGTCCCGGCGAGACGTACACATCGTTCGCGTACAGCACGGGGATACGGATCATGATGAGCTCGGTGCTCGGGACCCGCGAGGTGCGGGCGAGCGCCGGCCCGGTCTCGGTCGCGGCCGTGGACTCGGTCGAGCCGTACAGCGTCGATCTCGAGGTGTTCGACGCGTTCAAGCTGTTCTACGAGTCGCTCGTACGCGTCGGCGACGCGCTCGCCGCCGCGCTCAAGGCCGCGATCATGCCGGGGCGCCTCGGCCGATACCTCGCCTACATCCTCATCGTCGTGCTCGTGGTGGTCGCGCTCGTGGCCGCGCTGTACTGAGCCGGACGGCCCGGGGGAACGCGCGTCCCGCCGCCCCGGGGGCTCGGCCGGCCGGTCCGCGGCCGTTCGCGCCCGCGGCCGACGTTCGCGCCCGGGATCACGGCACCACGACGACAGGCACCTTGGCCCCGGCGACCACGTGGGCCGACACCGACCCGAGGAGGAGACGGCTCGCGTCCCCGGGGCCCCGGGTCCCCACCACGATCATCTCGGCCCCCGCCTCGCGGGCGGCGGCCAGGATCGTCTCGGCGGCCGGTCCCTCCCGCGACCACGCCTCGGCGGCCACGCCCCGCGCGCGGGCCTCCGCCACGAGCACCCCCATCGCCCGAGCGATGGCCCGGGCGGGCGCCTCCCGTTCCTCGTCGGGAAGAGGTTCGGCCATCCGTCGGTCCGGTTCGGCGGCGTGGACGAACCAGATCCGCCCCCCGGGCGGAGGGACCAGCGTCAGCGCGAGCCGAGCGGCGCGTCCCGCGGCCGGCGAAGAATCGAACCCGACCACCACGCACCGGTCCCCGGAGGCTCGCGATCGCGGCTCCTCCCCCGGGCGGGCGGCGGACGAATGCTCGGTCACAGCTCCGCCCCTCCTCCGCCGGGGAGGTACCGGTCGGCCGCACGATCGACCTCGGGGTCCGCCGGCACCCCCGGTCCGTCGGCGGGGGACGAGGCGGCCGTGCGGAGGGCGGCTTCGAGCGCCCGGACCCGACGGGCGAGCGCCTGGTTCTCCCGGAAGTAGATCATCGCCTGGAAGTGGACCTTCGCCCGGTCCGCCGCGCACTCGACGAGCGCGGCCGCGAGCTCCCGTACCCGGGTGGCCGGATCGGGCGCCCTCGCCCTCGGGAAGCCGGGGGCGGGAGGGGGCAGCAGCTCCACGATCGACCGCAGCCACGCATCGAGTCCCTCCAAGCCGACCTCGTCGATATCGACCCAGGGCCGGACGGCGTCCCGGGTCTCGCGGGAGATCGCCGCCACGCGAGGGTCGGGGGTCGACCCGCGGGTCGGGTCGGTGTTCGACGGCGGCTCGGACCTTCGATCGGGTTCCCCGGGCATCGGTGCTCCCAGGGGTCATCGGCAGCGCGCTGCGGTTCGGCCCCGAGGGGGCGCGGCTGACCCCACAGCCGGTCGGACCACCCCGCGCGGATATTTGGCCCCTGTGGCGCGCCACGGGTCCGCGGCCTTATGGAGGGCGACCGATGCCCGGCCGAGGCGCGCCGATGCCGAACCGAACGATCGTGCACTTCGAGATCCCGGCCCAGGACCTCCGACGACGGTCGACCTTCTACGCGAAGGCGTTCGGCTGGAAGTTCGTCGACGCCGGGATGCCCGGTTTCCGGTATCTGCGAATCCAGACCGGCCCCCGCGGGCGCTCGGTCCCGGGCGGCAGATACGCCCGGAGGGGTCCGGACGACCGACCGCGGAGCTTCGTCGGCGTGCCGAAGATCGACCCCGCGATCCGCGCCTTCACGGCGGCAGGCGTCACGGTGCTCGTGCCGAAGACGGAGGTCCCGGGCGTGGGCGGGACGTTCCTCGGCGAGGATCCGGAAGGCAACCCCCTCGCGCTCTTCCAGCCCCGCCGGTAGGGCCGCGGGGGCGGCACGTACCGCCCGGTTCACCCGGAGCGAAGCGGCTGCGCCGACTCCGGCGCCGGCTGCCGGGCGTTGAACGCCGCGCGGATCGCGAGCCCGCGTCCGATCAGCAGTCCGATGCTGATCCCGTAGAGCAGGTCGAAGGCGATCAGGATCTCGAGCGCCCCGCTCGACAGCGAGGTCGGGATCGCGAACGTCGCGATCGAGTCGAGCCCGAACAGCCAGATCTCGACGGCGACGCGGACGATGAACAGCACGAGGGTGAGGACCGGCACGATAAGGGGCAGCAGATAGTACGTCCGGCCGTCCGCCCGCTCCTCGAACTTCACGAGCCGGCGCACCCTCGGCTCGGCGACGAACACCGAGCCGACGACGATCGCCACGTACGGGGCGAGCAGGGCGTAGCCGACCGTCCCCCACGTACCGACCGCGACGTAGATCGTCGTCGCGGCGAAGACGGCGAACAGGAGCATGGAAAAGCCGCCGTAGGAAAAGACCCGGCCCGGGCTGTAGACGCTGCCGCGCGAGAGCATGTACGTGCGGCGGACCATGATCAGCACGATGATGGCGAGGAACACCAGCGCGGAGGTCCCCGCCGACCCGAGCGAGCCGCTCATCGGCGCGGCGAGCCGGCACCCCTTAAAAGAGTTGTAGCTCCGTAGGGCCCGGGGACCGCGCGTCCGTGCCCCCGACGACCGTTCCCGTGCGGCTCGGCCGTCCACTCGCGGCGCCCCTCGGAGGTCCCGCGGGGCCCGATCGCTTCAGCCGAGCCGGAAGTCCAGCCACTCGACGTACGGGGGCCGGACGTCCAACTGCCAGAGCAGCGCGATGAGCTCCCCGACGTGCGCGAGCTCGTCGAAGAACGCGTGCTGCCAGATCCGCTCGACGGTCCGCGTGAGCGGGAGGTCGGCGAGGAACTCGACGGGGCGTGCGAGGGCCGCGTCGTCGAGCCCGGCGAGGCGGGTCCGGGTGAGCTCGGTCACCCGGACGTTGTCCGCGGCGACCGCCTCGAAGCCCGGGTACGCCGCGGGCTTCCGATCGGGGGTCTCCGCGAGCGCGCCGCCCCGGACCGCGATCTGCCCCCAACCCTCCTCGACGTCCAACAGGTGGAGGAAGATCGCGAGCATCGAGTCCCAGGAAGCCCCGCGGGGCTTCGCGAACGCCTCCCAGCCGATCTCCCGGAACCGATCGAGGAAGACCGCCCGGGTCTCGAACAGGTACTCGTAGAATCCCCGGACCTCCGTCGCGCGCATGCGATCGGCAACGGGTCGACCGTTATCAGGACGAACGGCCCCGGGGCGCCCCCGGTAGCCCCGCGGGCGGCGCGCGCGGTCAGGCGGCCTGCTCGACCCGCCGCAGGACCCTGAGGGCGGTGAGCGTGATCCACTTGCTCGGACGCCCCGGCGTCTCGAGCTGGAGCGGCCGCACCTTCCGGACGTGCAGGTGGAGGAGCGAGGCCGGAGCGTCCGGGTTCGGTCGGTCGATGACCCAGGTGCCGTCGCGGCGCTGCTTTCGGAGGAGTACGTTCAGCGCGGGGCGCAACCGCCGGTCGTCCGCGTAGCCGAGCTGCGTCAGGAGGTCGAGCCCGACGAGGACGTCGTAGAAGTAGTGGTTCGGGTAGTGGAGTCGGGACCAGGGAGCGTAGCGGGGGCCCTCGTGGAGGAGCCGCCGCTTCAGGTAGAACTCGGCCCCCCGCTCGATCGCCCGCTCCATCCGGTGGGAGCGCTTCGCCTTCGGCCGGGCCGCGAGGGCCGCGAGCGGCTCCCAGCGTTCCAGCGTGCCCGGGGTCCCCTGGCTGCAGTTCCACCCGCCGTCGGCCCGCTGATCGTCGAGGATCCAGTCGTACAACCGTCGGACCCGGGGGTCGTCACCGTAGCCGAAACGGGCCAGGGTCCGGGTGGCGTTCCCCACGGCGCACATCTCCTCGTGGTAGAGGTTGATCATCGAGCTCAGGCCGAGCTTGTAATCGAACAGCCGCTCCGCCGTGCGCCGGAGGCGGGGGTCGGCCGAGGTGAGCCCGAGGTCCGCGAGCACGATCGCGTTCCAGATCGTCGAGGAGAACTCCGGGAACCAGAGGAAGAACAGGTACTCGCGGACGGTGCGGGGTTCCCGACGCTCCCAGAACCCGTCGGGACCTTGCCGGGCGAGGATCTCGCTGGCCCAGCCGGTGCGGGGGATCTGCGCCCGAGCCGCCCGGACGTCGGGGTCGTGGGGGCTCCGGTCGAGGAGGTCGGTGAGCGCATAGTACCGGACCGAGGGCTGATCCGGCTCGAGCAGCCAAGCCACCACCGATCGGTCCGCCCGCGACCGCCCCGCGCGGCCGGCCCGAACCGCTCGGGCCGTCACGTCCGCCGGATCGGCCGCGCGGCCATCTTCCCCCGGCCCCCCCAACGTCCGGTACGGGGGCTCGGCCCATAAGGGAAGGGGCGGCCGTTCCCCGTTCACGGCCCCGACGGGAGAACCCGCGGCGCGGCCCGGACCTCGCATCAACTATATCCCGAGTCGAAGGTCGAAGGGAGTGCCGCTCCCTCCCGGGGGCGCCGCCGACGTCCATGCCGAGCTCCGTCAACCGCCGCTGGCTCCTCGCCCGACCGGTCACCGACGGGATCTCGGCCGCGAACTTCCGGTGGGACGAGGGTCCGATCCCCGCGCCGGGCCCGGGTCAATTCCTCGTACAGAACCTCTGGTTCTCGTTCGACCCCACCCAGCGGTTCATGATCGCGCGCGGGGAGCACGAGGCCGCGGCCGAGGGCGCGCTCCCCGTCGGGGAGGCGATGGGCACGATCGCCGTGTCGAAGGTGATCGAGTCCCGCCATCCGGGCTTCGCGCCGGGCGACGTCGTCCACGGCCACACCGCCTGGGAGGACTACTCGGTCACGGACGGCACCGCGTTCACGCCGACGTACCGGATCCCGGACGGCGTCCCGCCGAACTGGGCGCTCGGAGCGCTCGGGCTCACCGGGATCGTGGCGTACTTCGGGGTCCACGAGGTGGCGCATCCTCGCCCGGGCGAGACGTTCGTGATCTCGGGGGCGGCGGGCGGGGTCGGCTCGATCGCCTCCCAGCTGGCGAAGATCCACGGGCTGCGCGTGATCGCGATCGCCGGCGGCCCGGCGAAGTGCGAGTGGCTGTCCCGTGGGGCGGGGGTCGACGCGACGATCGACCGCCGATCGGAGGACGTGGCGGCCCGGCTCACCGAGCTGTGTCCGGACGGGATCGACATCTTCTTCGACAACGACGGCGGCCCGACCCTCGACCTCGCGCTCGAGCGGCTGCGGCCGGGCGGCCGCGTGGTCCTCGTCGGCGCCACCGCCCGGTACGCCGACCCTCGGCCCGCGGGTCCCACGAACTACCTGCAGCTGGTCATGGTGAACGGCCGGATGGAAGGGCTCCTGGGCCGGGACCTCCTGCCCCGACGCGACGAGGCGTACGCGGCGATGCTTCCGCTGCTCCGCTCGGGCCGGCTCACGTCGAAGGAAGACGTGCTGGTCGGCCTCGCCGAGGCCCCGCGGGGACTCGCCCGGCTCTACTCGGGAGAGAACGTCGGCAAGCAGCTGCTGCGGATGGACGAGCCGGCGACGCGCTGATCGGGCGATCCCGCGCCCCGGTCCCGGGCGGGGTCGGGTCGCCGATCGATCCGTAGGAGAGCCGCAGCACGCGGCAGTTCCGGCCGCGGAACCCGTCGACGTACACCGCCCCGCCGAGGGGCTTGCTCACGATCGTCTCCCCGTGCCGCATGGCGACCGAACGATCGGCGTACCAGCCCGCGCCCCCGACGTACGTGACCATTCCGAGCGACCCCGGCTCCCTCGGGCGCCCGCACTGCGGACAGGGCGGCCCGGCTCCCGCGGACCCCGCCCCGGCCGACGTCGCGCCGCCTCCGTCGCCCGCCGCGCGGCCGTCCTTCTGAGCTTCGCGCGCCGGCGCCGGGCCGGGCGCCGCCCGGCGGTCCGAGGGTAGATAACGCCCGCCCGCCGTCCCGGGCCCGATGGGCCACGCCCGACCGATCGCCTTTCTCGCCGCGCTCACTCCGTGCGTCGAGTTCCTCACGGGCTCCACCTCGGCGATCGCCGTCCTGACCAACCCCGCCGTGGCCCTGACGTTCGTCCTCCTGACCCTGCCCGGATACATCCTGCCGGTCCTCCTGATCCGGGAGGCGCTCGTGGTCTGGCGCAAGGGGCTCTCCTCGCTGCTCGCCCTCGGGATCATGTACGGGGCCATCAACGAGGGGCTCCTCGCGAAGACGTACTTCACCGTCAACCCCCTCTCGCCCCCGCTCGGCAGCCCGGCGGGGGTCGGAGCCTGGCTCGGGATCAACTGGCCCTGGGTGACGGGGATCACCCTGTTCCACATGGTCGTGAGCATCTCCGTCCCGGTCGTGCTCGGCTTCCTCATCTTCCCCGAGACCCGGACGGTCCGGTTCCTGAGCGCGCGGCAGGTCCGGGTGCTGGTCGGGCTCGTCCTCGTCGAAGTGCTCGGGCTCATCGCGATCCAGTCGACCTTCAGCACGACGTTTCGCGACCTGCTGCCGCTCCTGCTCCTCCCGGCGGCGATCGTGCTGGGCGGCATCTACCTGGCCCGGCGGCTCGGCGTGGCCGACGCGACCCGAACGCTCGCGGGCCGCTTCGGGCGTCCCGCCGGGCTGGTCGTCGCGTCGCTCGTCCTCTTCGTGGTCCTGTTCCTGCCGATCCTTCGGTTCTTTCCCGTCGCGTTCGTCCCGGACGTCCTGCTGTCGACCGCGCTCGCCCCCCTCGGCGCGGTGCAGGGCGTCGTCCTGACCGTCTATCCGTGGATCGTGGCGGCGTGCGTCGTGCGGTTCTTCTACCGGCGGACGATCACGGACCTCCAGCTCGCCGCGATCGCGACCGGGGCGATGCTGATCCCGCTCGCCACGGCGATCTCGATCCACGACGTCCCCCAGGGCGACTGGGCGGCCGCGATCGCGTACATCGCCGCGCTGGTCGTCGCGTGGCGCCGGGCCCGCGCGCACGGGGGCCGCTGGGGATCGCTGGGGCCGACGGCGGGGTCGGGTCTCGCGGCCGGAACCGGAACCTGAGCGCGCGCCGCAGTCGGCCGCGTCGGGACGCGAGGGGACGGGTTCGGGCGCGCGCTCGAACCCCACCGCGCGGGACCTCCTAGCGGCGTGGGGACCGCCCGGGTTCGTCCGGCACTCCCGCGGGAGACCCCCCGCCCTAACTAGCCGCCTGCCCTGCCCCGGGCCGATGACCGCGCTGATCGAGGGCCTCGAGGCCGTGACCGTCCATGTGCGCGACATTCGAACCGCCCGCAGCTTCTACGGCGAGGTCCTGGGTCTCCCCGAGGTCCAGTTCGACGGAACGGTCGGCCGGGCGGTCTTCTCGATCCCGGGCACGAGCGTCACGCTCCGCATGCACGTCTACGACCCCGACGAGGGCGGTCGGGAGCCCGGCACCGTCTCGGGGATCGTGTTCTCGCACCGCGACCCGGTCGCGGCGTGCGCCGAGATCGCCCGCCGCGGGGGCCGGGTGGTCGACCCGCCCCACCGGATCCATCCACCGGGGTTCACGGCCACGCTCGCCGTGATCGCCGATCCCGACGGCAACGAGTTCGTACTGCGGTCCCCTCCGACTCCCGTGGGCTAGGCGTCGCGCGGCGGCGGAGGAGCGCCGGGGCGTACCGGCCGGGGGTCTCGGCGCGACCCGGGGGGCGTCGCCCGAGGCGACGCGGAACGGAACGGCCCCGGTCGGCCGGGCCCCTCGCGAGCGGTGGGGCGGACCTTCCGCCTTCAGGCGCCGGCCTTCGGCGGGGCGATCTTCCCGGACGCTCCCCCGACGACGATGACGACCAACGAGGCGAGGATCCCGATCCCCGCGAGTCCCTCCATCGCGTAGAGGGCGCCGTTGCTCTGGCCGCCCACGAGGAAGACGGTGCCCGCGATCGTCGCGCCCAGCGCGCTCAGGGCGGCGAGTCCCGCAAAGCCCTGCGGAACCGCCCGGTACGCTCGGCCGACGAAGGCGACCGCGTAGACCGACACGCCCAGCGTGACGAGGGCGAGGCCGATGTGGCTCGCAAGGGTGACGAACAGGTAGCTGCTCTCGAGCGCCAGCGAGCCCCCGACCGTAGAGGTCACGAGGAACAGGACCAGCAAAAGGACGCCCCAGAGCCGCAGCGAGCCCCCCGTCGATGAGACTTCCGGGGCCGGGTTCGCCGGGGGGGCAGGGTTCGTCGATGCCATCGTTCGTCCGGCAGACCCCGGCGCGCGAGAGCAGATAACCGTGACCGGCGGCGGGCCGATCGCCGACGCGATCGGGGGTCGCTCCGCCGGGGCCCCGGGCGTCCGGCTCCCGACGGCCGGACGGGCTCACGCCCGGTTCGGTACGGCGGGCACCCGCCGCGCGATCCAGGGATACCCGATCGCGAGGGCCGGGAGGGCCGGCAGCATGAGGATCCCCCACGTCACGGGCGGGCTGAGGCCGAGCGAGAGCACGAGGCCGCCGAAGGTCGTGGCCAGCGTGAGGCCGATCCCCGAGATCGCGAAGAACGCCCCGTTGTACGCCCCGATCTCCCCCGAGGGCGCGAGGTTCGACGGCAGCGTGGAGTACGGGATCGACATGACGTTCTCGCCCATCGTCAGCACGACGACGGCGGCCAGGAAGCCGACGAGCACGAGCCCGGGCACCAGCGCGGCGGTCCCGAACAACAGGAACCCGCCCACGTAGAGCAGCGCGCCCACCAACAGCAGCGTCGTGTGCCGGTGCCCGATCGCCGCCCGCGTCGTGGGCGCCTGGGCGACGACGACGAGCACGCCGTTGAGCGCGAGCCCGATCCCCACGACGGCGTACGGCAGGCCCAGCACGGTGTTGGCGTACAGCGGGAACGTCGTCGACCACTGGTTGACCGAGAGGTACGCGACGGCGAACGTGAGGCTCACGACGAGGAAGACCCGGTCGTGGGCGATCGTCCGCCACGTGGCGCGGGTGGGGACCGCGGGATCGGTCGAGGCGGAGGGACGCGGGCGCCCCGCGGCCCGGTCCCGGTCGTACGGGCTCGCCTGAAGGCGCCCGACCAGCAGCGCGGTGCTCCCGACCAGCACGGCGCCCGCGAGGAACCCGACCATGGAGAAGCCGAGGAACCCGATGAGCGCCCCGCCCGAGAAGGCGCCGACGGTGAACCCTAGGTTCCAGCCGATCCTCAGCCACGTGAACCCCCGCGTCCGGTCCGACCCGACCGTAAGGTCGGCCACGTACGCGGAGAGCGCGGGCCCGCCGAGCGCGCCCGCGAGGGAGACCAGGAGGGCGAAGCCGAGGACCCCCGCGAGCAGGCCGGCACGCATCGCCGCCCCCGTGCCGATCACGCTGCCGGCCTCCAGCATCAACGACCCGAGGAACAGCCAGCGGCGCCCGAGCCGGTCCGCGATCGCCCCCCCGAACGGATAGATCGCGATCGGCAGGATGCCGAGGAGCGCGACGAGGACGCCGATCTCCACGTAGCCGAGGCCGAGGATGTTCCGCAGGTACAGCGCGAGGAACGGGAGGATGAGGCTGATGCCGGTCGCGCGCACCGCCGCGCCGACGCCGAGCCACCGGACGTTGGGGTCCATCGTGCACCGGTCCGGCCGTCGACCCCGCGGTCAGCGGAAAGAGTTGACGCACCCCGGCGACTATCCCGCGGGACCGGGCGGGAACTCCCGCCCCGCCGCTCCCCGGCCTCCGCGCGGGTCGAGGATCGGGAAGGGGGCCGGTCCGAGCGGGCACGGGAAAGGGTTCGGGCCGCCGGCGAGCGCCGGCCGTCCGGTCGTCGGCCCGTCCGCCTTACGCGGAGGCGGGGCCCGTCACGATCCTCTTCGCCGGCTCGATCAGGAAGAGGAGGCCTCCGAGGAACGCGAAGAGCGCTCCGATCAGGGCCACCACGTTCGCGCCGAGGCCGAGGAAGGCCCAGCCGATGACCGCGAGGGTCACCAGCAGGATCCCGCTCGCGAGCGGCCGGTCGGACCAGTCGCGGTGCCCGAGGTAGGCGAACAGCAGGACGAGCGCGCCCACGACGAGGAGGACGACCCCGAGCGACACCGAGTTGGCGGCGCTCACGGCGTGTCCCAGCAGGAGGTCCACCGCGCCGAAGACGAACGTCACCACGGCGCCGAGGAGGATCAGCCCCCCTCCCAGGAGCCCGAAGCCGTACGCGAGGGTCCGTTCGGTCAGGTTGGTCATGTTTCCGTATTCACCCCCTGAGAATTGGCTCCGCACCGCGGCCCCGGGCGATGGGGGGGGCCGGGAGCGGGCGGCTCGGGTCCCGTCTCGCCGGGACGCTACATGAAGGCTTGTCCCGTACGCCCGCCGCGGGCCGACGAAAGTTCGACAATCGAGGAACTGCGACCCTGCCGGCGCCCGAACCTACGGCGATCGCCGGGGGGGCCGGCCGTACGGCGCTATACGGGCGGGCGGGTGACGGACCTCGGGGCGCGGGGCGCGGGCCCGGCCCCTCGGGGGCGGGGGTCGATCGATGGTCGCACGCGCGGCGCGGGACGGTCCGGCCCCCGTCCGCACGACGGTGGGGCGGGCCCGCCGCCTCAACGTCACGAAGCAGCACCTGGCGGGCGCGCGGCCCGCGCGCGCGCGGTCGGACGCGATCGTCGACGTCGTACGGGAGATCGGCTACGTCCAGTGGGACCCGGTGAGCGTCGTCGCCCCGTCGCATCTGCTCGCGCTCTGGAACCGGATCGATCGCTTCCGCCCGGCGGACCTCGAACGGCTGCTCTGGCACGAGCGGCGGTTGTTCCAGTACTTCGTGCACGCCGCCGGGCTCGTGCCGGTGGACGACTACCCGCTCTTCGCGTCGTACATGTCGCGGTACCCGGAGTCGCTGTCGAGCGGGTGGGGATCCTGGCGGGCCCGCGCCCGCCGATGGATCCCGGCGCACGCCGCCCTGCGGAGGAGGGTCCTCCGCGCGCTCGCGAACGGCCCGCGCCGGGTCGGCGACTTCGAAGAGCACCGCGCGGGGCGCCGCGACACGGGGGGCTGGGGGTCGGGCAGCGACGTCTCGGAGATGCTGTTCCACCTCCAGATGCGCGGCGAGGTGACCCTGGTCGGCCAGGACGGCCATCAGAACCTCTGGGGCCTCACGAAGCGGTTCTTCCCCCAGTGGACCGGGGCGCGGCCGATGCCGCTCGAGGAGGCCGAGGAGGCGGCCGCGACCCGGGCCATCGGGGCCCTCGGCGTGGCCACCCCGCGGGAGATCCGTCTCTATTTCATGCGCGGGCAGTACCAGGACCTAAAGGGGGCCCTCGCGCGGCTCGTCCGGGCGGGGACCATCCGGCGGGTCGCGATCGAGGGGTGGGGCCCGACGGACGAGCGGTACGTCCTCAGCGCCGACGTGCCGCGGTTGGAGGCGATGGAGACGGAGGACTGGGTGCCGCGGGTCTCGCTGCTGCCCCCGTTCGACTCGCTCACCTCCGACCGGGCTCGGACGGCGAAGCTGTTCGGGTTCGATCACTTCACCGAGATGTACGTGCCCGCGGCGAAGCGCCGGTGGGGCTACTACGTGCTCCCGATCCTGCGCGGGGAGACGTTCGTCGGGCGGATCGATCCCCGCTTCGACCGGGCGCGCGAGACCCTGGTCGTGGAGGCCGTCCATGCCGAACCCGGCGTCCCCCGAACGAAGGAGCTCGGACGCGACGTGCGCGACGCGATCGACCGTCTCGCCGAGTTCCTGGGCGCACGCCGACTCGAGTTCACGGGCCGAGTGCCGTCCGAGTGGAGCGGCCCGCTCCGTTGACCCCGGGCCCGCCCCGGCGCGGCGACCGGGCCCCGAACGAAGCCTCAAGAACCCGGCCCCGCCTTATCCACCGGGCATGCGGCCCCGATCGCCTCCGCGCGCCGACGGCCGCCCCTCGGCCCGGGCCGCGGTGATCTTCGCGGCGATCGCGGTCCTCGCGCTGGGGGTCCCGGCGACGATGGGGGCCGGAGGCTCCGGGGATCGGTCGCCCCTCGCTCTGCCGCCGACCGGGGACCTGATCCCGGGACCGCCGGGCACCCCCGGGTCCGCGGGCAGCGCCCCGACCGTGCCCCCGGTCGAGATCTGCGGGAACGCGTCCGAGCTCACCGGTCCGGCCACGCCCCCCGCGGGGGCCGTGACGATCCCCGCGGGGAACGACAGCGACCTGACCGCGAGCTACCAGCTCGCCCCGAACACGACCTACTGGCTCGCGCCGGGCGTGCACACGCTCGGGGGCGGGCCGTACGCGCAGTTCCAGCCGGACGGCGGCGACACGTTCGTGGGGGCGCCCGGGGCGGTAATCGACGGGCAGGGCGAGAACCAGTTCGCTTTCACGGCGAACCCGAACGTCGGCGCCCCGAACGTCACCGTCGAGTACCTGACGATCGTCAACTTCACCTCGGGCGAGGGGGAGGGGGTCGTGAACCAGGCCGACCAGCCCGGCTGGCAGATCGTGCACGACACCGTGGGGCCGAACGAGTTCAACGGTTCGGACCCCGGCGGGGCCGGGGTGATGCTCGGGACGGACGATGCGGCCGAGTTCGACTGCCTCGCCCACAACGGGGAGTACGGCTTCAGCTCGTTCGGCGGCTCGACGCAGATCACCCTCTCGGACGACGAGATCGCGTACAACGACGCGTACGGCGGGTACGACCAGCCGGGGAGCGCGATCCAGTGCGGGTGCTCCGGCGGCGGGAAGTTCTGGATCTCGACCGACGTCTCGGTGACCGACGACTACGTGCACGACAACGGGGGCGTCGGGATCTGGGTCGACACCGACAACGCGGGGGTCGAGATCGCCCACAACTACATCGCCGACAACTACGACGAAGGGATCGTCTACGAGATCAGCTACAACGGGCTCATCGAGAACAACACGCTCGTCGGCAATGCCGTCGCCAGCGGACCGCAGTTGGGCGGGTTCCCCGACTCCGCGGTGTACATCTCGGAGTCCGGCTTCGACGCCCGGGTCGCGAACCCGTTCGACGCGAGCGCGTTCCTCGTGGAGGACAACGTCCTGACCAACAATTGGGGCGGGGTCGTGATCTGGGAGAACGCGAACCGCTACTGCTCCGACGGGAGCGATCAGGTCTGCACGCTCGTCGATCCCGCCGTGTTCACCCTCACGAGCTGCGCGGCCCACTTGGGCGAGCGGTCGCCCGTCGACTACTACGACGGCTGCCGGTGGAAGGCGCAGAACGTGACCGTGGAGGGGAACCGGTTCTCGTTCTCGCCCGCCGCGGTCGGCGCCGACTGCACGGCCGCGAACTATTGCGGCGAGAACGGGCTGTTCAGCGACTACGGCGAGCCGCCGTACGCCGGACCGGCGGTGCCGACCAACATCACGTTCGGCCAGAACAACCACTTCCGGGACAACCAGTACGTCGGCCCGTGGGGGTTCGAAGCGTGGAGCCAGGGGAACCTCGACAACCCGGTCAACTGGACCGTCTGGCGGGCGAACGTGACGGATGCCTGCGAGACCGCCGGCGACAACCAATCGGGGACGTGCGACAGCGGCTTTGCGCAGGACTCGGGCAGCACCCTCGGGGCCGCGAGCGCCCCGTTCGTCGCCTCGTTCGCGGCGAGCCCGTCGACGATCCCGCTGGGCGGGTCGTCGTACCTCAACGTCTCCGCCGAGGGAGGGGTCGGAACGCTGGGCTACGCGTACTCCGGGCTCCCCCCGGGGTGCGCCTCGGCGGACACCGCCGATCTGCTCTGCCGCCCGACGGCCCCGGGCGCGTACTCGGTGACGGTCTACGTGAACGACTCGGTCGGCGGCTCCGCGAACGCGTCGGCGTCGCTGGGGGTCGAGGGCGCGCCGGCCTCCTCCGCCCCGGCCCCCGACTCCGACCTCTGGATCTACCTCGGCGGCGGGGCGGCCGCGGTGGCCGTCGCCGGGACGGTCCTCGCGCTCCGTCGCCGTCGCGCGGGCCCGCCCACCTCTTAGCCGCGCCGCGCCTTCCCCGACGGCGATGGCGTACTTCGTCGTGAGCTCCTACCACGGACCCGCGTGGGTCTCGGGACGGCCGATGCGCGAACAACCGGGGTGGCCCGCGCACCGAGAGTTCATGAACGCGCTCCCCGACGGGTTCGTGATCCTCGGGGGCCCGGTGGACGGACACCGCCATCGCGCGATGCTCGTCGTGAAGGCCGACGACCTCGACACGGTCCACCGGATCCTCGACCCCGACCCGTGGGTGGCGACGGGGGTCCTCGTCGAACTGATCGAGCCCTGGGAGATCCTCGTCGGGCAGCCGCCGTAGTGCGCCCCTCCGGCCGGGGCGCGCCGGAAGCGGCTTTGTGCGCGCGCGCGCTGGTCCGTCCGATGCCGCCGACCCGCACCCCTCAACTGGCCCCGTACATCGCCGCCCACGACGCTCCGGGACTGATCCGGTTCATCGAGACCGGGATCGGCGGGCGGACCGGCTATCTGGAAACGGACGACTCGGGCGCGGTCCGGCACGCCGAGCTCTTGGTCGCGGACGGCGTCGTCATGGTCGGCGAGGTGCCGACGGGCCGGAGCCCGTTCCCGGCCATGGTCCATCTGTACGTGCCCGACGCGGACGCGGCCTACTCCCGGGCGCTCTCGGCCGGAGCGACCCCGGTCCGTCCCCCGACCGACGCCGACGACGGCGATCGACGCGGCGGGGTCCGGGACGCGTGGGGCAACGAGTGGTGGTTCACCCGGGCGCGGAGCTGAGTCGCCCTCGAGGGGCGGCCCGCCCTTTCGCGGGGGTCGGACCGATCGGATCCGACCCGTTTCGCTCCCTCGGCGGCACAGCGGTATAGCGCCCGAAGCGGTGCCCGGCCCGATGGCACGGGACCCCGTGATCGACTGGCTGCTCGAGGAGGAGCAACCCGCGGTCCGGTACCGGACCCTTACCGAGCTCCTCGGGCGTCGGTCGTCCGACCGGGACGTCCGGGCGGCCCGGGCCGATCTTGCGAAGCGCGGCTGGGTCGCGGAGATCCTGGCGCGCCGAGATCCGGACGATTGGTGGGACAACCCGAAGCGGGACTATTGGCCCAAGTACGTCGCCACGAACTGGCAGATGCTCGCCCTCTCCGACCTCGGGGCCACGCGGGCGATCCCCGAGGTGCGGGCGTCGTGCGAACGCTGGATGGCGCGCGCTCCGCTCCGCGAGGGCGGCGTCGGGGGCAACTCGGCGGGGAAGGGCCACCACTGCTTCACCGGGAACATGGCCCGGGCGCTCGTCCGGTTCGGCTACGGGAACGACCCCCGGGTCCGGATCGCCTTCGAGTGGCTCGCCGACACGGCGAATCCCCGGGGCGGCTGGAGCTGCTTCTCGTACGCGGACGGCCCGTCGCCGTCGCGCACGCTCGACTCGTGGGAGGGGCTGAGCGCCTTCGCGGTGTACCCGCGCGCCCGCTGGTCCCCGGCGATGCGGGTCGCCGCGGCACGCGGCGCGGAGTACTACCTCGAGCGGGAGCTCTTCCGGCAGGGGGAGCGGTACGAGCCGTGGTTCCGCTTCCACTGGCCCGAGCACTACTACTACGACCTCCTGGTCGGCCTCGACACGCTGACCCGGCTCGGGTACGGCGGCGACCCCCGGCTCGGTCCCGCGCTCGCCCACCTGCGCCGAAAGCGGCGGGCGGACGGCCGGTGGAACCTCGACGCGGTGCACCCGGACGGCCCGCCGCACTACGAGGCGTACTTCCGGGCGCACCCCAAGGAGCGTCCGATCCCGCTCGAGTTCGAGACCCCGGGCCGACCGAGCAAGATGATCACCCTCCGGGCCCTCGGGGTCCTCGGGCGCGTGGGCGCGGCCGCCCCGGCTCCGCGGGACGCCCGACCGGCGGGGCGCCGTCGGCCCGAGGCGCGGGACCGAGCTGCCGCGCCGGCCGAGGGTCAGATCCGATCCAGCGCCCGCCGGTGAAGGGTCGCGTACTCCGCGTCGCTCAAGGCCCCGGCGACGTGCATCGACCGCAGCTGGACCAGCTCCTCTTCGGGGGAGAGGGGGCTCACCGGCGAGCCCGGATCGATCCGGGGCCCCTCGCCGAGCAGGAGGCGTCCCTTCACCTCCTCGAACTCGGCCGCGGTGATCGTTCCGCTGTCGGCGAGCGCCTTGAGGCGCGTCACCCGGTCGAGCACGGCGGCCGGCGGACCCGAGCGAGCGGCCCCCATGGGGGTGGGACCGGTCGGGCGGGGAGTGTCCGACCACGGTTCCCCGGCGCCCGTGCGCCACAGGAGAAGGGCGAGAACTCCCGCCCCGATCACCCCGAGGTCGAGGTACCAGCCGGCGTCCCCGCCCCACGTCGCGGTCTCGCCGTTCGTCTGGGCGGTCCCCCAGAACGAGTTGCACGGCGTCGATCCGGTCGTGGCGGTACAGAACGAGCCGGGATTCGCCTGGTGGAAGAGGGACGGTTGGACGCCGGGGGCCACCACCGCGAGGACGACCGCGACGGCGGTCACGGCGAGGAGCAGGTACGTCACGGCGCCGAGGGTCGGGTGCGACCGCACCTTCGCCGCACCCGCCAACAGCGCGAGGAGCCCGGCGATCGCCGCGGCGACCACCACCGCGAGGAGGCCGGCGAGCAGACCGTTGTACAGTCCGGCGAGCGGTCCGAGACCGCCCGACGCGTAGGTGGCTTGACCGGTGAGACCGGACGCGGTGACCGTGTACATGTTCCCCGGCAGGAATCCGAGGCTCGCCGTGCCGATCCCGCCGCCGGACTCGGTGAGCGTCCACCAGGAACTGATCGAGGAGACGCCGGCGAGCGCCGCCGCCGCGAACGAGAGCGCCGCGGCGGCGAATCGGCGGGGCCCGTACCGGCCGGGGGCATGGGGAACGGGGGATCCGCCGGCGCGGGGCGCGGGCGGAAAGGGAGGGGCGGCCGATGCAGGTCCCGGGCCGGTCATCGGGCCTCCGTCGGGGACGTGGTCGTCGCGCCGTATTTAGACCTGCCGAACCGTGCTCCGCGCGCGACCTACCGGGGCGAACGGACGCGGCCCGCGTCGAGCCGGAGCGGCGCCCCCCGGTCCGGCCCCTCCGCCCCGCGCAAGCGTCTAAGCCCGGGCCCGGGTCTCGGAGGTCGTCCCATGAGCCCCCCGATCGAGCCCGGCCCGCACGACCCCGCACGTCGGGCCCGGCTCCACGCGAGCCTCCGACGCGCGCTGATCGAGGCCTATCCGCACATCGGCCTTCGCCAGGCGGACGCCCTCGATCACCAGGCCGGTCTCGGCTACTTCGACGAGGTGCTATGGACCTCGGGGAGCGACGGCCGGGAGGGGTTCGCGTGGGTGCAGCGGCAGCCGTCGGGGCTGCGCGTGCTCGGTCTCTGGCTGGATCCGATGGACGGCGTCGGGCTCGCCGCGATGCTGGCGGACCTCGAACGCGCGGAGCGGCTGCCGATCGCGACCGTCACGGACCTGCTCCCCGGCCTCGACGACCGTACCCAGGCCGCGGAGTTCCCGCCGAACGGCTACTGGCACCGGTCCAAGGTCGGGATGCGGCGGCCGTCGACCGCCTCGGCGGTGGCCCGTCCGGACCGTCCCGAGATCCGACCGGTCCGGCGCGCCGACCTCGAGGCGCTGGTCGGCGTGTACGCGCGCGCATATTCCCACCGGCCCGACGAGTTCTGGACGTGGACGATCCCGCACCCGTGGGAGGAGGCGCGACGCGACGTCCTCGCCCACTGGGACCCGGCGGGGCGCTGGAGCGACGACTTCGTCCCGGAGGCGTCGATGGTCTGGGATTCCGGTGGGCAGGTTCTCGGCGGACTCCTCACGACCCGAGGGACCGAGGGGGAGCCGCACGTCGACGACCTGATCGTCGAACCGGCCCACCACCGCCGCGGGATCGGACGGGCGCTGCTCGAACGGTCGATCTTCGAGACCGGTCGCCGCGGCCCGACCTCGATCACGCTCGCCGCGATCGGGAACGGTGCGCCGTATCGGCTGTACCGGAGCGTCGGGTTCGAGGACGTGCCGGGCCCCGAGGGGCGGCTCGACGGCCACTGGGTCCGCGGGCCGTCGCCGTTCTGATCGGCCGCGCGGGCACGGCCGCGTCCCGAGGATGCGGTCCCGGGGCGGATCGCCGGTCCGCCCGCCCGTTCGGCCGGCGCGGCTCGGCGGTCCGGTCGGGCTTATGGGCCGTCGGGCGTCTCCGCGCCGATGGTCCGCCGCTGCCCCTGGGGCTCCGTGGAGTCGGATCCCGAGATGCGGGCCTACCACGACCACGAGTGGGGCGTCCCGGTCCACGACGACCGGAGGCATTTCGAGTTCCTCGTCCTCGAAGGCGCGCAGGCCGGGCTCAGCTGGTCGACGATCCTCCACCGCAGGGCCGGCTACGCCCGGGCGTTCGACGGATTCGACCCGGCGAAGGTCGCCCGCTTCTCGGCGGCGCGCCGGCGGGCGCTCGTGCAGGATCCCGGGATCGTGCGCAACCGGCGGAAGATCGCATCGGCGGTCGAGAACGCGCGGGCGTTCCTCGAGGTCCAGCGGGAGTTCGGCAGCTTCGACGCGTACTGCTGGCCGTTCGTCGGGGGCCGCCCGCGGCAGAACCGGTGGGGGCCGGCGCGCCCGGTCCCGGCGACGACGCCAGAGTCGGATGCCCTGAGCCGGGACCTTCGGCAGCGGGGGTTCAGCTTCGTCGGCTCGACGATCGTCTACGCCCACATGCAGGCGGTCGGCATGGTCAACGACCACGTGACCGACTGCTTCCGCCACGCGGAGGTCCGGCGCCTCGGAGCGGGACCCGGCGGAACGAGCGGCCGCCGGATCAGGTCGACCGAAGGCGCTTGAGCAGGGCGCTCGGGGTCTCGGAGAGCACCCGTTCGAGCCGGTCGTCCGGGACGCCCGCGCCGAGGGCGATCCGGCGGGCCCGCTCCGCCGGCACGATCTGGCCGGGGTCGTGCGCGTCCGAGTCGACCACGAGCTCCGCACCGGCCGCGAGCGCGAGCCGAACGACCCGCCCGTTGCACAGGCCGTGGCCGAGCCGGGCGGAGATCTCGAGCACGACCGAGTTCGCCCGGGCGAGCTCGGCGTCCTTCGGGTCGAGGAGACCCGGGTGGGCCAGGATGTCGACGGCGCCCGACTCGAGCGCGGCGCGGTTCGTCCCCGCGGGCACGTGCTCCATGATCGTCTCGCCGTGGACGAGCACGATCTGCGCACCGGCCCGACGCGCCGCCCGGGCGGCGTCGGCGATCCGACGCGGCGGCACCTTGGTCAGTTCGACGCCGACCACGGGCACGAACGCCTCCCCGTCCCACGCCCGCGACTCCGCGAACAAGCGGTCGAGCAGCGGCTTCGGGTCCTCGAGGGAGAGGTGGTCGGTCAGCGCCAGCGCGCGGTGCTCGAGGGCGACGGCCTCGTTCCACATGTCCGTGGGCGAGGTGCTCCCATCGGTCAGGTACGAATGGGCGTGGAAGTCGGCGCGCCGGACCCCGGGCCCCTGCGTGGCCGCCATGCACCGCCACCGCGGCGGCCCAGATAGGGTTGCGCTCGGAACGGGCCGCGCGGCGGAGCCCGTCGGGGGCGCGGGTGACGTACGGTTAGTTATACCGGCGGGCCATCCGAGCGCGATGACGGCGGCCAACAGCACCTCGAACAGCGCCTCGATGGTCCGATGCGCCACGTGCGGAACCAGCTTCTCCGCGAACGATGCCGCCCAGCTGGCCGCGCACGCCGGCCACCCGCTCGAGCACATCCAACAGGGCTGAGATCGGCCGGCCGGTTCCGACCGACTTCGCGTCGCTCGCGCCCGCCGCGGCGTCCGGCGAGGGGGCGGCCGGCGCCGTGCGCCGGACAGCGTCGCGGCCCCGGGTCGACGGCGGAAGCTTCTTAGTGGTTCATCGGTCTAAATCCGGCCGGTTCACCGCCACCGATGATCCTGCAGCCCGGGGAACAGGGAATCGCGTCGCAGCCGGTCAAGTCGGTCGTCGGCGCCGACGTCCGGTCGGGCCAGCTGTACCTGACGAACGCGCGGCTCGTCTTCGAGGGGATGTTCAAGGAGGAGCGGGTCGGCTGGGTGCCGCGGACGCTCCTCGACCTTCACCTCGGCCTGATCACGAACGCGGTCGCGGTCCCCGGCCGCGGGAACCGCCACACGCTGCGCATCGAGGCGGGTCGGGGGTACGTCTACACGTTCCTGACCGCCAGCGCGCCCGAGTGGGTCGCCTCCATCGTGCAGGCGAAGGCGCGCGTGCCGCCCACGGCCTACGCGCCCCCGCCGCCGCCGGGAGGCGCCGGGCCGGTCGTCGTCAACGTGCACTCGGCCCCGACCGCCCCGACGGTCTACCTCCACTGCACGCACTGCGGCACGCTCGCGCCGGGTGGTTCGGTGCGCTGCCCCAGCTGCGGCGCCGCGCTGTAGCGCCGCCGCGGCGGGGTCGCGCCGTCACGCCGGCCGAGGGACGAACGAGACGTACGGGGCGCGGCGCGCGCGGTCGACCGCGACGACGTGGCTCGGGAACGCGGGCCGGATCCCCCGCACGACGAGCCCCATCTCCTCGCGGCGGAGCTCGAACTCCGTGTCGACCATGCGGCGCACCGCGGCGGCGCAGCCGAGCCCCGGGCCGAGGAGCCCGACCCCCAGGTTGCCGATCTCCCGCGTCCGCTTGATCCCGAAGTAGAACAGCCGGGTCGCCGGCTCGGCCCCGAGCAGCGTCTCGAAGACCTCGAACGCCGTGATCTCGGTGAACGGCTTTCCGCGCTGGCCCTGGACCGCCTTCTCGGCGTTCACCATCTTGGCGAGCGCGGCGCGCCGCTCCCGTGCGGTCGGGGGTTGTCGGGTCGGATCGTGCCGCAGGGTCTCCATCGTGACCACGTACGGCGCCCCCGCGTCCTCCCCGACGTAATCGACGAGCCGGACCCGACTGTCGAACCGACGACGGGTGACGTACCGCGCGAGTCGGGCCCGGAATGCGCTCGGTCCGTCCCGGGCCGGCAGGACCGCGACGATCCCGCGCGAGTGGTAGAGCATGTTGAGGTACGTCGGGAAGAGGAGGAGGTCGAGGTCGTCGGGGGTCACCGTCTCGTCCCAGGCGAAGAGCGCGGTCGAGCCCCGGGCGAAGCCGCCGCCGAGCAGCCGATCGAAGTCGGGGATCCCCGACGAGAATCGTCCGTCCGGATCCGGGACCGGGCTCCACTCGCTCGACCTCACCGCGGCCTTCTTCGACGCGGGCACGACCGGACATGGCGGTCCCGGGTTCTTAGAGTGATGGCCGCCGGACCGGCGATCTCTGACGGTGAAAACCCCCCGCGTTCGCGTACGGGATCGGACCGGCCCGGTACGCGGGTCGAACGAACCGGTCGTTCCGGGCCCCGGGCCGGGATCCCCCGATCGGTTACCCAAGTACATCGGGACGCCCTGCCGGGGCGCCCCCACGGCCCGCGCTACGGACGCGCTCGGCGGCGACGGGCCCGCGCGGCCTTCGCGACCTCGGCGAGCGTCGCGCGCGTGTCCCGCTCGTCGGTCCGCACGAGCCGGCCGAGCTCTCGGACCGGGTCCGGGTGCCGGTCGACGCGCAGGTTCACCCAGTGATCGGGCCAGACGGCCTTCATCCACCGCTCGCGGTGCGCGACGAAGAGCGCGGCGGATTCCATGCCGCGGCGGTCGCCGCCCTCCCGGGCGCCGGCCTCGAGCGCACGCAACAGGCGATGGCCGAACGTCCCGCGGCTCGCCTCGAACGCCCGGGCCATCGCGGGCACGACCGTCGCGCTCGCGAGCATGTTCCCCTGGCAGGAGAACCCCTCGCCGATCTCGTGGCTCGCGTGCGCGACGCACTTGCGCCCGGTCCACGCGGCCCCCCGTCCGCGCCGGTCGACGACCCCGAGCTGGCGCACGTCGCGGCCCGCGTCCGCCCGGGTGAGCCGCCGCACGACGTCCTCGGCCGAGAGCCCCCTCCGGAGCAGGGCGAGCCCGTTCGGGCCGTACCAGTAGTTCGACCACGCCTGGGTCGCGACGGCGCCGACCCGCCACTCCGCCCACGGCACGATCGAGCCGACGCTCGGCGGCTTCGTGGAGACGGCCACGCCCCAGTACCCTTGGTCGAGGTCGCAGGCGACGATCGAGAACGTCCCTCGGGCCCACGGGTCGCGCATCGCGGAGGGGAGCCGTGCACGGCTATCAAGCCCCGGACCGATCGGGAGACCGGTCGGGCGGGCCGCCCGCGGCGGGACGGACGCCGGTTACGGCAGCGGGATCGAGATCGTACCGGAGTACGCGCCGAGGCCCGAGATCACGAGCGAATCGCCCATCCCCGCGGGCGAGACGTTCTTGTTGCCGAACTGGACCCAGATCGAGAGGTCGGACGTGAGCGGCGTCGAGCTCGTGACGCCCTTCGAGAGGGTCGTCCACGACGTCACGCTGAACGCCGCCTTGTCCTTGAGCTGGGACTGGGCGACGAGGCTCCCGGAAGCGTCGACCAGCGAGAGGTAGGCGTAGTTGGCGGAGACGGTATGGACCGTGCCCGTGCCGTCCATTACCGTGAGCCCGATGTCGGAGATGGTGAGGCCACCCCCCTCCTGGATCGGGATCGAGTAACAGTAGTGGGAGGTCTGGCAGTACTTCCCCGTGTTGGTCGCCTTGGTCCCGAGCATCACCGCGCTGGACGGCCCGGCGTACAGCTTCGTGCCCAGCGGCACGGTGTTCACCCCGTGCGAGAGCCCCGAGACCACCACGTACAGCACCGCGGCCAGCACGACCGTGATCGCGACGAGGAGGATCGTGGCGAGGATCGGGGAGACGCCGCGCCGGCGCCGTCGGCGGCCCCCGGTTCCCTGGATCCGTCGCACCTTCCGCTCCTGCCGTCGCGCGCCTCGGCGTGCCGGTCCCGACCCGGCGAGGCGCACGGAACGGAACGTTACTGGTGGCTCATGCTATAAAAAATCTCGGCGAGCCCCGCGGGCTCACCGGCGGAGCCGCCGTCGATGCGGCTTCGCCCGGGACGGGCTCGGCTTCACGCCGCACCGCCGGGCGAGACGGCGGAGCTCCGCGGGCGTGATCCACTCCACGGTGAGGTACTCGAGGAGCTCGCGGTCGCTCATCCCGATCCGGCGGCCCTCGCGGACCGTGAAGCGGTACGCCTCGATCTCCGAGGGGGCATCGACGTAGCTCAGCTTCGGATAGAACAGGGGCTTCTTCCGGCGGAACTGCGCGACGTGGCACAGCTCGTGGACGAGGTCGAGGTACAGGGTCCGGAAGTCGCTGTCCTTGAGGTGGTGCGTGCTGATCAGCAGATGGCCGTCGATGTCGCTCGTGCCCATGTAGCCGAAGCGGGCCGAGAAGAACTCGACCTTCTCGGCGCGGAGCACCTGCGCCGTCTTCGCCCCGAACAGCTCGCGCACCGCCGCGACCCGATCGAAGCCGTGGAAGAACCGGGTGAACGGGTACAGCCGCGCCGGTCCGTGCCGGTCGATGCGCACGCCGTAGTGGGACTCGCCCGCCATCGTCGCCCCGCCGCGCGCCGAGCCGCGACAGGACTAATCGGCTTCGGCTAGCCCCGGTGGCGCGGGGGCGGGGCGGAGCCGCTCGGGCCGGGGCCGCCGGGGCCGACCTGCCCCGCCTCGGTCGGCGTGGGACCTCGAGAGCGAGGGAGGCCACCCGCCGCCGGATCGCGGAGCGGTCCGCCGGCACCGGACCCGGGTCCGATCGGCGGGCCGCGCGCGTCGTCGCCCCCTCGAGGCCGGTCGTGGCGCGGATATTCGTCTGAAATGAGCACCGATCCCTACCCGATCGCTACCCTCGTTCGGCACGGGGCGTCGGGACACGGCCGACGCCGCCGGGAGGCAGGCTACGTCGGCGGCTCCGCATCGAGGTCCGGACCGAACACCAGCACCTCGTCCTCGGCGCGGGGCGTCGGGGTCGAGGTCGACCGGGGGATCCGCTCGGTGCGGTCGAGGTACAGCAGCACGGCCGTCATCAGGACGTTCGTGAGCAGGACCAGGATCGCGGCCGGGAGGACGAGGTCCGAGGCGTTGGGGATCTCGTTGAACGCGATCACGATCAGGACCGCGGAGGTCAGGCCGCGCCCGTAGAGGCCCGCGAGCACGGGCGCCCACGACGGCCGCAACCGGGGCGGACCGGCGGTCCGGGCGGCGATCCCCCAGCGTACGCAGAACAGGAGCCCCGTGGCGCCGAGGAGCGCGGCCCAGAGGAGCGGGCTCAGCCCCCGGGGATCGGCGAGGATGCCGAGCAGCAAGAGGAAGAACGAGCGCAGGAGGAACGCGAGCTCGCCCTGCACCTTGCGCAGCGACGTCCCGAGCCGGAAGGTCCCGCCCCGACCGAGGAGCTTGCGGAAGTTCCGCGAGTTCCCGAGGACGATGCCGAGGACGAGCGCGGCGATGATCCCGGAACCGCCGAGGACCTCCGCGACGGTGTAGACCACCAGGACGAAGCCGAGCGTCGCGAGCGCGGCGTACGGTTCGTCCTGCCAGGCCGAGAGGAACTCGGTCCAGGCGACCCCGCCGATCACGCCGATGACGATCCCGACGGGGATCGGGAGGGCGAGGTCGAGGGCGAGATGGAGCGAGGAGCCTCCGCTCGCGGGGGCCGTGACGAGGAGGACGAGCGAGGTGACCGACACGATCGCGAACGTGTCCTCGAAGGCGCCGTCGAGCTGGGCGAGGCGGCCCAGGTCCTCGTTCAGTTGGAGCCGACGGGCGATCGGGATCACGATCGCCCCCGAGGTGCACGCGAGCGACAGCCCGAAGAGGAGCGCGCCGGCGAGACCCTCCGACGGGAAGATGAGCGCCGTGCCGACGAACAGGATCACCGCCGCCACCGCGTACGACGCCGCCGAGAAGACGAGCGCCGGTCCGACGATCGTGCGGATCTCGCGGAACCGCATGTCGAGCCCCGCGTCGAACAGGATCAGCACGAGGGCGGCCACCCCCAGGATCGGGGCGAAGACGAGGAACTGGCTCGACGAGACGAGCCCGAGCGCGGGCCCGACCAGGATGCCGAGCATCATCAGCCAGATGACGTCGGGGATGCGGAGCCGGGCGGCGAGGAAGTCGCTCGCGAAGCCCACGAGCAGCGTCGCGCCGATGATGAGGAGGAGGAGATTCGTGCCGGAAAGCTCGAAGAACGTCATCCGCCCCCGCGCGCGGGGCCCGCCGCCGGCGGGCTACCCGCGACGGTCACGCGATCTCCCGGCCCTCGCGGCTCGGTCGTGCGTCCCCGACGCTCGGCCGCCCGAACGGGCCGCGCGCTTCGACGGGGGGACGGGGAGGAGCGTGTGCGCGGCGAGGTCGACCGCGACGGAGTCGGCCGGACCGGCGGTCGTCCCGGGCGCACCGACCGGTTCGAACTCGAACCGGAGCGACCGGTCGTCGACGGTGACCCGAAGGAAGCCGTAGGATCGATCGTCGTGGCGCTCCAGTACGAGCCCCCGGGCGTCGACGGCGGGATGCGGGTCGAGGTAGCTCACATCGGCGCCGTCCGGGGGCTCCGCCGCCGACCCGCCGGCTCGCGCCCGCACGAGGGGGTCGACGTCGTGGCCGCCTCCCCCGCAGACGAGGAACGGCACCTCGTACGTCGCCGCGCCGAACGCCACGGTCCGGGTGTACCGCTGGTAGTTGTGGGCGTGACCGGCGAGGATCGCGTGCGGGTAGACGCCCACCGCGCTGCAGATCCGGTCGATGTCGGCGAGCAGGCCGGGGCTGCCGCCGTGCGTTCCGCCGGCGCCCGTGCCCGACGCCGGCGGGGCGTAGTTGAACGGCGGGTGATGGACCGCGAGCAGCAGCGCGCCGGGGTACGCCTCGGCCTTCGCCCGGGTGAGCTGCGCCGTCAGGAACGCAAGCTGCACGTCGGAGACGTTCGCCCAGCGCCCGCCCTCGCTCGAGAGGACGCCGGGATCCTCGAGCGCGTTGCTGAACAGGCCGAGGATCCGCACGAACGGCGCGTCGAGGGCGAAGTAGACGCCCGGCTGCGTCATCGCGGTGCGATGCAGCGAGCCCGCCTCGGGGGTCACCACCGGCTCGGCCGCGCAGAAGTTCCGCTGGAACGTCACGAGGGGGGCCTGCGCCGCCGCCGTCCCCGGCACGACGAACGAGTCGTGGTTGCCGGGGATGGCGAAGATCGGGGCCGGGTAGTTCCGGTACGGCTCGTAGAACTCGTCGTAGTAGTAGCGGGCCTCGCCGAAGTCGTAGATCAGGTCGCCGAGCAGGTACAGGAACGCGGGCCGGGCGCCGGCGGGCGCTGCGGCGCACTCCGCGGTCAGCCGGTCCGAGACCCGGATCTCGCCCGGGTAATGCGCCTCGGACGAGGCCCCGATGTCGCCGACCGTGTGGAAGACGATCCGGCCCGCGGTCTCGATCCCCTGCACGACCTCGGGTCCGTGGGGCCCCCAGGCGCTCGCCAGCGCATAGAGGTCGGCCGGCGCGCCCCGCGCCGGGGGGATCCCGACGACGTCTTCGTAGAGCAGCTGCTCCAGCCGGCGATAGAGCGCGGCGTCCGACGGGTGCGGCACCCGGAAGCGGGTCGGGTCGGGGGTCGGCCGGCCCTCGGCGAAGACCGGTTCGTCGAACACCGGCTGCGGCAGCCGGAACGCAGGGTCGCGAGGCATACGGCCCAGGCCTCGGGGTCCCTACGCGCCGGGGCATCTATCTAGATTTGCGCGCACCCAACCGCCGGAGCCGACGCCGGCGCCGTCGTCGTCGGAGGCTTTAATCGACGCGGGCTGCCGGCCGTCGTCCCGAATGCGCGCCCGCACGGTCCTCTCGTGGAGCAGCGGCAAGGACTCCGCCTGGAGCCTCCTCGAGCTGCGTCGGCGGCCCGAGCTCGAGGTCGTCGGACTGCTGACGACCGTCACCCGGGCGTTCGACCGCGTCGCGATGCACGGGGTTCGGGAGGCGCTGCTCGAACGCCAGGCTTCGGCGTGCGGCCTCCCGCTCCTCAAGGTCGAGATCCCCTCGCCGTGTCCCAACGCGGTCTACGAGCAGGCGATGCGGGCCGCGATCGACCGGCTGACCTCCGACGGGGTCAGCCAGATGGCGTTCGGCGATCTCTACCTCACGGAGATCCGCGAGTACCGGGAGGCGAAGCTCCGCGGAACGGGGATCACGCCGATCTTCCCGCTCTGGGGCCGGCCGACGGCCGAGCTCGCCCGCGCGATGATCGACGGAGGGCTCGAGGCGACGGCGGTGTGCGTCGATCCGGCGAAGCTCCCGGCCTCGTTCGCCGGACGACGGTTCGACCGCTCGTTCCTCGCGGACCTTCCGGCCGGGGTCGACCCGTGCGGGGAGAACGGGGAGTTCCACACGTTCGTGAGCGGAGGGCCGATGTTCGACCGGCCGATCGGGATCGCGGCCGGACCCGTGGTAGAGCGCGACGGGTTCGTGTTCGCGGACCTCGTGCCGGCGTGACCGGATCCCCCCGGACGCCGCGAACGACGGTTAAGAGGAGCGGAGCCTTCCCTCGGTCGGTGCGACATGCCGTCCGACACCCTCGACGATGCCCTGCGCGATACGAAGCGGGCCGCGAAGCAGCTCGCGGCCGCCTCGGCCAAGCTCTCGAAGCGTCTCCTGACGAAGGCCGGGACCGCTGCGAAGCAGCCGAAGAAGACGGCGAAGAAGGTCGGCGACCGCGTCGCGAAAGAGCTCGATGCGGCGTCGCGCGAGATCGAGCGGATCCTGAGGGACCTGTAGCGCGACCCGATCAGTAGCCGAAGAACTGCCCCGCGCCGTGGAGCAGCTCGCCGAGCGTGATGCCCGCGCTGGCGAGGACGAACGCCCCCAAAAGCACCAGCGCCGCCCCGACGATCAGGTCGAGCACCACCCCGCCCCGACGGTCCCGGTGGAGCACGTGGGCCGGCCACATCGGCCTCCCCAGGTCGTCGGACCTAGATGTAGGCGACCGCCGGCCGCGTGCCCCGGGTTCGACAATCGGGGTATTCGGGCGGGACCCCCTCCGGCGATCGCCGACGTTCTCGACGTTCGTGGGACCAAACTACATTACCCCGTCGGCCGGGTGGAACGCCGAGGAGCGTGAGGAACTTGGCAGAAGAGTGCTCCGAGTGCGGCGCGTCGTTCGCCGGCCCGGCCGACCTGATCGGCCACGTGAAGCGCGCGCACTCCCCGACGCAGACCAACGCCCCCGAGACGCCGAAACACCTGCTCGCATGCGCCCTGTGCGGGCAACGGTTCCCCAGTCGGGAGGCGCTCGCGGCCCACAACCTGCGGCCCCACTACCGGGGCAACCGGCCCGTGCCGGGGACCCCCACGTACGGGTAAATCCGACCGAATGCTGGGTCCGGGGTGCTCGACCGATCGGACCCACCGGGGGACGGCGCGCGGGCGCCGCGACGCGCACGCCCGGGCGGCGTGCCTCGCCGCGCCCCGGGGCCGTGACGGGCTAGCGGAGGTGGAGGCGGCGAACCCTACGACGATCCCGGAGGACGTGACCGCGGGCGCCGGCGGGGCCGCCGCGGGGCCGGCCGACTCCGACCCGGTGCCCGGGATGGCCGACCTCGGCGTGATCGGCAATCTCCACACCGCGGCCCTGGTCTCGCGGTTCGGCGCGATCGAGTGGGCCTGCTTCCCCCGGTTCGCCTCGCCGAGCGTCTTCGGGCGGATCCTCGACCGGACGCGCGGCGGGTTCCACCGGATCGCCCCCGTGGAGCCGGCGACCTCCGTCCAGCGGTACCTCCCGTCGACGGCGGCGCTCGAGACGACCTTCGAGCTCTCGGGGGGCCGGAAGGTGGTGCTCGTCGACTTCATGCCGATCCTGGGCCCCCCGCTCGGCGACTCCGCGCCGATCGTCGTGCGCACGATCGAGGTCCGGGGCGGGCCGGTGGCGCTCCGGGCGGAGACCGTGCCCGGCTTCGACTACGCGCGCCAGCCGTGCGCCTGGGAGCGTCGGACCGCCGACTGGCTCGCGCAGTCGACGGCCGGCGCGCTCGGGGTCGTGCCGGGCTGGGAGATGGAGGCCCGCGGCGGGCGCCTTGCGGGCGCCCGCGTGCTGGCCGACGGCGGACGCGCGTCGTTCGAGCTGTACTGGGGGACCGACCGGCCGACCGCCGACGGAGCGACGGACCTTCTCCGCCGGACCGAGGCGTTCTGGACCGCCTGGGTCCACCCCGCCGACAGCCCGATCCACCAGCTGGCGGGCCGCTGGCACCCGTGGATCGAGCGGTCCGAGATCACGATCAAGCTGCTCTCGAACGCCGAGACCGGGGCGTTCGTCGCCGCCCCTACGACGTCGCTGCCCGAGTGGCCCGGCGGGAGCCGGAACTGGGACTACCGGTACGTGTGGATCCGGGACGCCGCGTTCGCGGCCCAGGCGCTGCTGATGCTCGGCCACACGTTCGAGGCCCGGGGCTTCCTGCGCTGGATCCTCGGCGTGGTGCGGGCGATCCCCCCCGGCGAAGGGCTCCGGGTCGTCTACGGCGCCCACCCCGACGCCGACCTCGCCGAGTACGAG
Source organism: Thermoplasmata archaeon (assembly GCA_035502455.1). GTDB lineage: Archaea > Thermoplasmatota > Thermoplasmata > Lutacidiplasmatales > UBA184 > Lutacidiplasma. Next base: position 53,992 of record DATJUI010000006.1, read on the forward strand.
CTCGATCACCTCGCGGGGTACCGCGACTCGCGGCCGGTCCGCGTCGGGAACGGCGCCGCCCAGCAGTTCCAGCTCGACATCTACGGCGAGCTGCTGGACGCCGCGCTGCTGCTCGCCGAGATCGAGCCCGACGCGCTCGTCGAGCCGTGGCCGGACCTCGAACGCCTGGCCGACGAGGTCGTCGCGACGTGGCGGCAGCCCGACCAGGGCATCTGGGAGATCCGCGGCCCGCCCGCCCACTTCGTCTACTCGAAGGTGATGGCCTGGGTCGCGCTCGACCGGGCGATCTCGCTGGGCCGACGGTACGGCACGCCGGCCGCCACGGCCCGCTGGGAGAAGGAGGCGGCGGCGATCCGCGAGCTCGTGCTCACCGACGGGTACGACGCGCAGCGCGAGACGTTCCGGCAGGCGGTCGGCCGCGACGCGATCGACGCGGCGAACCTTCGACTCCCGATCGTCGGCTTCCTCCCTCCGGACGATCCGCGGGTCGCGGGGACGGTCCTGCGCATCGAGCGGGAGCTGACCCACGGACCGTTCGTCTACCGCTATCGGGCCCCCGATGGGTTCCCGGAGCCGGAGGGATCGTTCCTTCCGTGCTCGTTCTGGCTCGTCGACTGCCTCGCCCGGGCCGGCGAGCGCGGTCGCGCGCTCCGCAATTTCGATCGCCTGCTCGAGGCCGCCACCCCCCTGCGGCTGTTCGCGGAGGAGTACGACCCGCAGCGCGACCTCGCGCTCGGCAACTTCCCGCAGGCGTTCACCCACATCGCGCTGCTCCGGTCGGCGGTCTCGCTCGGCCTCTCCCGGGCGGGACCCGAGGCGTACCGGGCCTACCCGTGGCTCGAGCGCGGAGTCCCCGCCGAGGCGTTGCCGGCCCGCGGGGCGGCGCCGGGCTCGCCGGATCCGCGGCCGGTCGGCCCCCGATGACCGTCCGCGCGGTCCCGCGGTCGACGCACTTCGCGCTCGAACGGCTCGCCCCCGGGGTCCACGCGGCGATCGCGACGCCGGGCGGAGCGGCCCTGTGCAACGCCGGGATCGTCGACCTCGGAGGACGTACCGTGGTGTTCGACACGACGATGACCCCCGCGTCGGGCACCGCGCTCCGGCTCGCCGCCCGCCGGCTGACCGGCCGCGCGCCCGATCTCCTGGTGAACAGCCACTGGCACGGCGACCACATCTGGGGGAACGACGCGCTCGGCGGGACGGTCGTCTCGACGGCGATCACCCGCCGGCACGTCCTGCGTCGGAGCCGCCGGCAGTTCGACGCGTGGCACGCGGCCTTCCCCGGCGAGCTCGCGAAGCTGAACCGCACCGGCGGCCCCCGGCTGACCCCGGCCGACCGGGCCGTCTGGCGGGGATGGCTCGAGGGGTTCCTCGCCACGCCCCGTCGGATGCCGATCGTCGCCCCCCACCTGACGTTCGAGGCCGGCCTCACCCTCTCGGGGAGCCGCCGCCGCCTCGAGCTCGGTTCGCTCGGCGGGGGGCACTCGCCGAGCGACGTCTTCGGCTTCCTGCCCGACGAGCGGATCGTGTTCGCGGGCGACCTCGTCGTCGTGGGCCTCCACCCGTCGGTGGGCGACGGCTGGCCGGACCGATGGGGCCGGATCCTCGACAGGATCGCGAGGCTGCGGCCAGGCACCGTCGTCCCGGGTCACGGGCCGATCGCCCCGGGGCGGGCCGTCGCGGACGTGGCGGCGTACCTCCGCGACCTCGACCGCCGGGCCGAGGCGGAGCTCCGCGCGGGGACGCCGCGCCGGCGGCTCGGGTCGCTCGCCGTGCCCCCGCGCTACGCGCGCTGGGGGTTCGCGTTCATGTACGGGGCGAACCTCGCGCGGGCCTACGGGCTGCGGGCGGCGACCGCCCGGTCGACCGCGCGCTAGGCGCCGAGCGGCAACGGCTTCCCGTCGACCTCGATCTTCGCGCCCGCGTTGATCACGAACCCGAACAGGGAGGACGGGTTCTTCCCCCCGGCCATCCGATTCCCGCCGACCGAGACGAGGATCGCCCCCCGCTCGGCGTCCTCGAGCTGCGGGGTGTTCCTCAGCTCGGGGTTGAGCCCGATCCCGAGGAGGCCCGGCTGGTCCCGGCCCTTCCCGCCGGTGCGGAAGTCCCCGTCGAAGATCTCGCCGCCCGACTCGAACGAGTGGTCGACGAGCTTACCGTTCTTGAAGGTGAACCGACCCCCGGTCGCGGTCGCCGCCTCGTAGAAGCAGGTCCGGTTGGCGACGATCGTCCCCTCCGCGACCTTCTCGTCGAGCGCGACCCGCATCGAACCGGCCGGGAGCGACATGAGCCGACGGAAGATGACCTTGTAGTCGGCCGGGTGCAGCTGCCCGGCGAGCACGGTCGCCGGCCGTCGGGCGAGGCCGAGGGTGAGATCGGTCCCGTCGTCGTCGAAGATGCGGACGGTCCGGCCGCGCTCGAGCGCCGTCTTCAGCGGCGCCGCGGCCCGCTCGAGCGCGCGCGGGTCGACCATGGTCCCGCGGACGAGCTGGTCGGTCCAGGTCGCCTCGTCGACCCCGTAGCGCTCGGCCAGCGTCGGATAGACCCGGCCCACCTCGAGCCGGGCCCCGCGCACGCCCGCCTTGGCGGCCCGGCGGTACCACTCGTCGTTCCAGGCCGTGAGCTTCCCGGCCCGCGCGGGCCCGAGCTGGACGAGCCGGGGTCGATCCCCCGCGCCCCAGAGGTGGACGAAGACGTCGGTCTTCCCGAGGGCGGCCCACTCGTGGTCCGGGACCGAGCCGAGCAGCGCGTCCTCGCGGGCGTCGACCGAGTCCCAGTACGCCCCTTCGTCCTCGTAGAGCAGCAGCGGTCGGGCCCCGAGACGGCGCGCTTCCCGCGCGAGGGCGACCGCCCACGGGAGCGAGTGGCTCCACCCTTCGATCGTGACGCGCTCCCCGCGCTTCACGTGGAGGTTCTTCGTCAGCACCCAGCGCGCGTACCGGGCCTCGGGCCCATCCTTCGCGTACGACTCCGCCATGCCCCCGACATCCGGCGGGGCTACTTAGCCTCGGACGGACGTTCGGACCGGAGCACGGGCCAAGGCTCATCCGAGCGACCTCCGTGCCGAGGCCGTGCCGGCCCGGGCGACCCGCGCGATCCCCCCGGCGCGACTGCCTTCGGCCCGGTTGTCGCTGCGGAGCGCAGCGTACGCGGACGCGAAGGACCTCGAGCGGCTGCTCGAGGACCCCGAGGTAACGCGGTTCCTTCCGCCGGCGCGTCGGAACGAGCCGGGCCGCGAGTTCGTGCGCCGGGTGCGGCAGCGCGCGCGGGAGGGCAGCGGCGTAACGTTCGTGGTCCGGACCCGCGGCGGCGGCCAGTTCCTCGGGTTCGTCGCGGTGTTCGGGATCCAGCGGGACGTCGGCCGATGCGAGATCGGCTACGCGATGAGCCGCGCGGAGTGGGGCCACGGCTACGCGACCGAGGCGGTCGGCGCGGTGGTCGACTGGACGTTCGTGTCCCTTCGGTTGCGCCGGATCGACGCCCAGGTCGTCGGCGGCAACGCCGCCTCCGCCGCGGTCCTGCGGCGCCTGGGGTTCCGGGGCGAGGGCACCCGACGAGAGGCCGTGCTCGATCGCGGGACGTTCGTCGACCTGCTCGAGTTCGGCCTGCTCGCCTCGGACCGTCCCGACCCGGCCCCCGGCGCGCGGTCCCGCGCCGGGCGGAGGGGCGGCTGAGCCCATGCCGCGCACGGTCCGGGCCCCGGCCGCCCCCGCGGAGTTCCGGGTCGACCGCACGGCCCTTCCGGGGACGCACCGGTTGCTCGAGGTGTTCCCGGGGCTCGATCGCCTGCCGGCGTTCGCCCGCCTGCCCGGGACGGAGCGCGCGCGGCGGCGCCTCGCGCGCGTCACGAAGGTGCGCATCGCCCCCGGTCGGGGCTGGATGTACGTCGCGCCCCACGCGCTCCCCGAGTTCCTTCGACGCGCCGGGGTGACCCTGTGGCTCGCACCGGACGACGTGGTCGTCGTCGGCCGCCACCACCTCGCCCGGAGCGCCCGCCTCGTCCTCTACATGGACATCCTCCACGAGCTGTGCCACGTCCTTCAGCGGTGGGATGGCGAGGACCTCTGGAAGGAGGGGTACCGGTACGGCGACCGCCCGACGGAGATCCGGGCGTACCGGTTCGCCGTGGAGCTCGGTCGGGAGCAGGGCGCGACCGAGGCGTTCCTCCGCGGCTATCTTCGGGTCGAGTGGATCGGACCGAAGGAGTACCGGACGCTGCTGCGGGGCGCCGGGGTGGCGGTCCGCGGGGAGCGTCGGCCCCCGGCGGCCCGCGCTCGGGGCCGTCCGGAGCCGGCCGCGTGAGGGGAGAGGCAGGCTTATCCCCCCGACCGGTTCCCCGTGGTCCGATGCCCGGCATCGCGAGCCTCCGACCGAACTCGAACGCGACGATCGAAGCGACGATCACGGCGGTCTCGCCGCCGCGGGACGTCACCACCTCGCGGGGCCCTTCCCGCGTCGCGGATGCCACGCTGCAGGATGCGACCGGCACCATCACCCTCACGCTCTGGGGCGACGACATCGCCAAGTACTCGGTCGGGCAGAAGATCCGGATCTCGGACGGCTGGGTGAAGGACTTCCGCGGGAAGCTCCAGGTCTCGATGGGCCGCTCGGGCCGCATCGAGATCGTCGCCTAGGCGGCCCCTCCGGTCCCCGCTCCTCCCGTACCCCCCGAGAGGGGGCGCCCAACGGCGGGACGTCGGTGCGGTCGGACGACCAGCACGGGGCACGGCGCCCGGTCGACCAGCGCGGACGAGACGCTCCCGAGGAAGATCCGGCGTCCGGGCGTGAGTCCGCGCGAGCCGACGACCGCGAGATCGAAGCGGCCGCGCTCGAGCGCGCCGACGAGGAGATCGACGGTGTCCCCGCGCAGCACCGTCGCGTCGAAGGCGCTCGCCCCTGCGGCGACCGCGCGGTCGCGAAGGTCGTCGAGGACCACCCCGAGCGGACGGCTCTCCTCGCCGATCGGGAACAGCCGCTCGAGGTCCGGGGGCGGCGCCTCGGCCGAGTCCGGCCGTACCACCGCGACCGTGAGGGCGGCATGGAACTTGCCGGCCAGCGCGATCGCGGCCTCGGCCGCCCGGTGGGCGTGGGCCGAGCCGTCGTAGCCCACCAGGATCTTGCCGAACATCCGCCGGCCCGAGGGCCCCACGCGAGCCCCCCTCTTGAACCGGCCGTCGGGCGCGATCCCTCCACAAGACTTAGGACCGAGCGCCCGGTGCTCCGCCGATGGCGCCTCGCCCCGTCCGACGGGCCGTCCGGGACGGCCGGCGGACGCACGTCACGGCGATCGTGCTCGCGGCGGGACGATCGAGCCGCATGGGCCGACCGAAGCCCCTCGCGCGGTTGGGCGGGCGGACGCTGCTGGATCGGGTGCTCGCCACGCTGCGGCGGAGCCCGGTCGCCTCGATCGTCGTCGTCCTCGGGGATCGGGCGGACACGGTGCGGCGCGCCGGGGGGCTGGACGGGACCACCGTGGTCGAGAATCCGCGCTTCGCCGAGGGGATGAGCCGGTCGCTGAAGGTCGGCCTCGCCGCCCGGCCCGCCGCGAGCACCCACGCGCTGATCGTCCTCGCCGACCAGCCGCTGATCGCGCCGTCGACGATCGCGACCCTGGTCGCGGCCGCCGCGTCGGGGAACGGGCGCATCTTCGTCCCGACCTACCGCGGCGTGCGCGGCAACCCCGTGCTGTTCGATGCCGCGCTCGCGCCCGAGCTCGACCGGGTGGCGGGCGACGTCGGCTGCCGGGGGATCTTCCCCGACCACCCGCACGAGCTGCGCGAGGTCCCCGTCGACGATCCCGGGGTCCTGGTCGACGTCGACACCCCGGCCGAGCTGGATCGGCTCGAGCGGGCGATGGCGAGCGGCCGGCCGATCGGGCCGTTCCTCGCCACGCTCGCCGCCGCGCGGCTGGTCCTGCACGCCGCGCCGACCGAGCGGCCGGCGCCGCGTCGGGTCTGGCGTCCGGTCGAGGTGGCGGCGCTCGCGGAGGAGCTGCGCGCCGAGCGCCGCCCGTTCGCGCTCGCCACCGTCGTGCGCGCGGTCCGCCCGACGTCGGGCCGGCCCGGGTTCAAGGCGGTCGTACGACCGGACGGCAGCTACGTCGGATGGGTCGGCGGCGCCTGCACGGAGCATCTTCTCGTCGCCGAGGCGCGGTCCGCGCTCCGCGACGGCGTCCCCCGGCTCCTCCGGGTCTCGCCGGACGGCACGCGGAAGGTCCCCGAGGAGGGGATCGTCGACCGGCCGATGGTGTGCGAGAGCGGAGGGACCGTGGAGGTCTACATCGAACCGAACGTGCCGAAACCCGACCTCGTCATCGTGGGCGACTCGCCGGTCGCGACGAACCTCGCGGCCCTCGCGCCGGTCGTCGGGTTCCGCGTCACGCTCGTCGCGCCGGGGGCGCTCGGACGCGATCTGCCCGAGGTGGCGGAGCTCGTGGGGGACCTCGCGGACCTCCCCCGCGTGGTGCGTCCCGACAGCTTCGTCGTCGTGGCGAGCATGGGGAAGTACGACGAGAGCGCGCTCGGCGCGGTCGCCCCGGTCCCGGTCGCGTTCGTCGGCCTCGTCGCGAGCCGGACCCGCGCCGCCTCCGTCCTCGCGGGCCTTCGGGAGTCGGGGCTCTCCGACGCGGAGCTCCGCGCGATCCGCAACCCGGTCGGGCTCGACCTCGGGGCCGAGACCCCCGAGGAGATCGCGCTCAGCGTGCTCGCCGAGCTCGTCCGGAGCCGGCGGGCCCGGCCCCCGCCGTCCGCGCCGGCCCCGTCCGCGGCGGCCGGCTCCGTCGAGGGCCCGGCGATCGACCCGGTCTGCCACATGGAGGTCGAGCGGACGAGCCCGCTCACCGCGGAGCACGCGGGCACGACCTACTACTTCTGCGCGGACGGCTGCCGGCGGAAGTTCCGAAGCCACCCGAAGCGGTTCCTCGCGAGCGCGTGAGCCGCGCCGCGACGTCCGCCCCCTAGGCCGGGCCCTCGAGCTTGCGCCGGGCGTTCTCGAAGAGGCCGCCCGCCTTCTTGTCGACCGTCCCGCGCACGAGCCGCTCGCCCACGGTCGCCGCGGTGCCGGTGAGGGTGATCTCCCCGGACCAGGCGACGGACGTCCCGTCCGGCCCGGTCTGGAACCCGATCGAGAAGCTGGCGTCGAGCCCGCTCCCCATCCCCGTGCCCGTGAGCTTCGCCCCGATCCGTTGGTTCGCCGTGGACTCCGTGTACTCGCCCCGCACCCGGAACGTCCCGCGGATGAACGCGACGCCCGTCGTGATCTGGCCCTCGAAGTGCGTCGGGTCGACGGCGTGGAACTGGTGGGGATCGTCGAGGCAGTCCGTGAAGGCGACCGGGTCGCGGAACAGCGCGAACACCCGGTCGACGGGGGCCTTCGTGGCGAACCGGCCCTCGACGTGCACGGGCCGTCCCTCCCCTAGGGGGCGTCCTTCGCGTGGATCGCCTGCCAGATCTTGTACGGCAGGAGGGGGATGTCGATGTTCGTGACCCCGTACGGCTGGAGCGCGTCGACCACGGCGTTCACGATCGCGGCCGGCGAGCCGACGGTCGCCGACTCGCCGACGCCCTTCGCGCCGAGCGGGTGGTGAGGGGACGGGGTGACGGTCTTCGCCGTCTCCCACTTCGGGGTCTCGACCGCTGTCGGCAGGAGGTACTCGAGGAACGAGTTCTGCCGGATGTTGCCGTCGGCGTCGTACTGGATCTCCTCGAGCATCGCCGGGGCGAAGCCCATCGTGAGCCCCCCGTGGATCTGGCCGTCGACGATCATGGGGTTGATGATGTTCCCGCAGTCGTCGACCGCCACGAACCGACGGACCTTCACCTGGCCCGTCTCCTTGTCGATGTCGACCGCGCAGATGTAGCTCCCGAACGGGTACGTCATGTTCGGAGGGTCGTAGTAGTCGATCGCCTCGAGCCCGGCCTCCATCCCGGCGGGATGGTTGGTGTACGCCGCGAACGCGACGTCGGCCATCGTCTTCGACTTCCCCGGGACGCCCTTCACCTGGTACTTGTAGTCCTTCCACTCGATGTCGTTCGGCGACACCTCGAGAAGGTGCGCCGCGATCAGCTTGCCCTTCTCGCGGATCTTGCGCGCGGCGACGGCGGCCGCGGCCCCGGCGGTCGGCGTGCTGCGGCTCGCGTAGGTGCCGAGGCCGTACGGGGCCGTGTCGGTGTCGCCCTCCTCGATGTTGATGTTCTCGACGGGGATGCCGAGCTCCTCCGCGAGGATCTGACCGTACGTCGTCTCGTGGCCCTGGCCCTGGGACTTCGTCCCGAACCGCGCGAGGACCTTGCCCGTCGGGTGGATGCGGACCTCCGCCGAGTCGAACATCTTGATCCCCAGGATGTCGAACGTCTTCGATGGCCCCGCGCCGACGATCTCGGTGAAGCTCGAGATGCCGATCCCCATCAGCTCCCCGCGGGCCCGCTTCTCGGCCTGCTCCTTGCGGAGCGCGGGGTAGTCGATGATCTGCATCGCCTTGTGGAGCGCCCCCGCGTAGTTGCCGCTGTCGTAGGTCCAGCCGAGCGCGGACTGGAACGGGAACGCCTCGGGCGGGATGAAGTTCTTGAGGCGGAACTCCGCTGGGTCGATCTTCATCTGGTGCGCGAGATTGTCGATGAGCCGCTCGATGGCGAACACGGCCTCGGTGACCCGGAACGAGCAGCGGTACGCGATCCCCCCGGGGGGCTTGTTCGTGTACGCCGCGTCGACCTCCACGAAGGCGGTCCGGAACGGGTACGAGCCCGTGATGATGTGGAACAGCCCGGCGGGGAACTTCGACGGGTTGGCGGCGGCGTCCGTATACCCGTGGTCGGCGAGCGTCTTGACCCGCAGCGCCGTCACCTTGCCGTCCTTCGTCGCGCCGATCTCCGCCTCGATGTGGTAGTCCCGGGCGAACGAGTCCGAGGTCAGGTTCTCGGTCCGGTCCTCGATCCACTTGACCGGCTTGCCCGTCGTCAGCGCGGCGACGACCGCGATGACGTAACCCGGATAGACGGGGACCTTGCCCCCGAACCCCCCGCCGATGTCGGGCGAGATGATCCGGATCTGCTGCTCGGGCAGCCCGCTCACCAGCGCGAAGACCGTCCGGATCGCGTGGGGCGCCTGCGAGGTCATCCAGACGGTGAGCTTGCCCATCACGTCGACCTGCGCGACGCAGCCGCAGGTCTCGATCGAAGAGACGTGGATCCGGGGGATGTACAGCTTCTCCTTGACGACGACCGCCGACTCCTTGAGCGCCTGTTCGGTCGCCGCCTTGTCGCCGACCTCCCAGTGCCAGATGTGGTTGTCCTTCTTGCCCTTGTCCGTGCGCAGCACGGGCGCGCCGGGTTCGAGCGCCTTGAACGGGTCCGAGACGACCGGCAACGGCTCGTAGTCGACCTCGATCGCGGCCGCGCCGTCGGCGGCCGCGTAGCGGTCGACGCCGACCACGGCGGCGACCTCCTGGCCCTGGAACATCACCTCGTCGGTCGGGAGGACCATCTGGGTGTCCGACATGAGGGTCGGCATCCACGCGAGCTTCGCCGCCGCGAGGTCGGCGCCCGTGATCACCGCGAGGACGCCCTTCGTGGCGAGCGCCTTCTCCTTGTGGATCGCCTTGATCTTCGCGTGGGCGTAGGGGCTCCGCGCGATGTCGAGGAACAGCATCCCCGGCAGATTGACGTCGTCGATGTAGTTGCCCTTCCCGCGGATGAACCGCGCGTCCTCCTTGCGCTGGATCGACTGGCCGATCCCTCCGTGGACCGTCGTCGCGTCCGCCATGTCAGGCCCCTCCCTTCGGGGCGCCGGCCCCGCCGTGCTCGGCCGCGTACTGGATCGCCTTCACGATGTTGACGTAGCCCGTGCACCGGCAGAGATTGCCCGAGATCCCGCGCCGGATCTCGTCCTCGTTCGGGTGGGGGTTCTTCGCGAGCAGCGCCACCGCGGCCAGCATCATGCCGGGCGTGCAGAAGCCGCAGTGGAGCCCGTGCTCCTTCGTGAACCCTTCCTGGACCGGGTGGAGCTTCCCGCCCTGCTCGAGCCCCTCGACCGTCTGGATGCTCTTCCCGTCGGCCATGACGGTGAGCATGGTGCACGACTTCACGGTCTTCCCGTCGACGAGCACCGTGCACGCGCCGCAGTGCGAGGTGTCGCAGCCGATGTGCGTCCCGGTGAGCTTGAGGTGCTCCCTAAGGTAGTGCACGAGGAGGAGCCGGGTCTCGACCGTGGACGCCCGGGGGACGCCGTTCACCGTCAGGTGGACCGTGCGCGTCGTGTTGGCCGGGGGCGCCGCCATGACCTCGACCGCGTCGATCGCCATGGTCAGTGCACCCCCTTCGCCCGGTCGAGCGCGCGCCGCAGGGTCCGGCGGGTCCAGACCCGCACCATGTCCTTCTTGAAATCGACCGGCCCGCGGTTGTCCGCGATCGGGCTCGCCGCGTCCCGGGCGAGCTCCGAGGCCTTCGCGAGCTCCGCATCGGTGCCGGTCTTCCCCGAGAGGAACTCCGACGCCGCCCGGGCGTAGATCGCCGTCGGGCCGACGTTGGTGAGGCCGATCCCGGCCCGCTGGATCGTCCCGTCCTTGCCGAGGACGAGCGCCACCGCGACGGCCGCCGTCGCGAAGTCGCCGACCTTGCGCTCCATCTTGGAGTACGCGCCGCCCGAGCCCGCGCCCTGGCGCGGCACCCGAACCTCCGTCAGCACCTCGTTCGGGGCCAGCGCGGTCGTGAACGAGTCCTGGTAGAACGACCGGGCGGCGAGGGTGCGCGTGCCCTTCGGCCCGGCGGCGGTGTACTGGCCGTCGAGGGCGAGCATGCAGGCGGGCAGGTCGTTGCCCGGGTCGCCGTGGCAGAGGTTCCCGCCGACGGTCCCCATGTTCCGCACCGTCGGGTCCGCGATCTCGCGGGCGGCGTCGGCGAGCACGCCGTACCGCATCCGGATCACGTCGGAGTCGTTGAGGTCGTTGACGCGGGTGGTGGCGCCGATCTGGAGGGTCTGGTCGTCCTCCTTGATGTAGGCGAGACCCGGGATCCGATTGATGTCGACGAGGGCCGCGGGCTGCGACAGCCGCAGCTTCATGAGCGCGATCAAGCTCATCCCGCCCGCGAGCACCTTCGCCTCGCCCTGGTGCTGGTCGAGCAGCCCGATCGCTTCCTGGACGGACGTGGGCGCGTAGTACTCAAAGCTCGGTGGAATCACGGTATCCCTCCATGCGGTAGGGTAGCATGGGCAGCCGGACCGGGCCTATGAACCTTCGCTCCCCCGGCCCGGGCCGGGGCTCGCCGACGATCGTCCAAAGCGTAGATACGCCCACGTCCTACCGCCGGGTCGTGCACGCCGCGGCGTTCGCCCGGCATCTCGCCGCGCTCGCCGGTCGCCACGAACCGTTCGCCGTCGCGACCGTCACGCGGACCGACGGTTCGACGCTCGCGAAGCCCGGATTCAAGATCCTGATCGACCGGACCGGGGCGATCGCCGCCGGCACGCTCGGCGGCGGCTGTCCGGAAGGCCCGATCGTGGAGGCCGCGCTCGACGCGATGCAGACGGGCGAGCCCCGCGTCCTGCGGATCCACCTCGTGGACACCGACCGCTCGGTGGCGGGCACGGTCCGTTCGACCGACCCGAACGAGCTCTGGGTACAGACCAACTGCGGGGGCACGCTCGAGGTCTACGTCGAGCCGATGGCCCCGACCGATCGTCTCCTCGTGGTCGGCCAGGGCGGGAAGGACGATGTCGAGGAGGCGGTGGTCCACCTCGGAAAGCGCCTCGGCTTCGAGGTCGTGGTGATCGACCCGGCGCCGAACCTCGCGGAAGTGCCGGATCGGCTCGTGCCGAAGGGCCAGCTCGACCTCGCGGAGTTCCCGATCCACGCGCACGACTCGGTGGTCGTGCTCACCAAGGGAGAGCGGGACGTGGCGGTCCTCACCGTGCTCGCCGGGACGCCGGCCCGGTACATCGGTCTGCTCGCGAGCCGACACCGGGTACGGCAGGACCTCGAGGCGCTTACGCAGCGGGGCGTGCCCGCGGAGTTCGCCGAACGGCTCCATGCGCCGATCGGCCTCGACATCGGCGCGAAGACGCCCGAGGAGCTCGGGCTCGCGATCCTCGCGGACGTGGTGGCGACCAAGTACGGCGCGGACGCCGCCCGCCCCCCGGCGCGACGGGGGCCGGCCCGCTAGGTCGGGGGCGGTTCGGATCCCGGATCGAGCGGCGCGATCGAGAGCAGCGGCGCGGCCGCTGCGGAACGCGCCGGATAGTCGAGCACGTACCCCCCGTAGTACGGGACCCGCTGCGCGACCACATGGCGGAACGCCGCGCGGAGGGCCGCGTCGTCGAGCCCGCGCGTCGGCAAGAGGTCGTCGTTGCGGTTCAGGCAGCCCTTGAGCTCCCCCTTGTGGGTAACACGGATCCGGTGGCAGTTCATGCAGAACTCCGCGTTGTAGACCGGATCGACGACCTCGACCTCGGCGCGGTCGAACAGGTAGATCCGCCGGTGGTGCATCTCCCGCACGAGGACGCGGTCGGCCCGGCGCTCGAGCCACGCCTTGACGGCGTCGATGTCGACGGACCAGTCGCGCTTCGGGCCGACGAGCTCGGGCATGAACTGGATCAGCTGGAGCCGCAACCCCTCCTGGCGCGAGACGAACCGGATCAGCTCGGGGATGTGACCGACCGTCCGGTCGAAGACGACCATGTTGAGCTTGACCGGGGTGAGGCCGACCCGCAGCGCGGACTCGATGCCCGCGAGGACCGGCGCGAGCGCGCCGCGCCGGATCTCGTGGAAGTCGTGGGGGTCGAGCGCGTCGATCGACACGTTCACCCGCTTGAGGCCCGCGTTGCGGAGGCCCTCCGCCCGGCGCGCGAGCATCGAGCCGTTCGTGGTGAGCGACACGTCCGCGACGTGGCGGACGGTGCGCGCGACGACCTCCTCCATGTCGGCCCGCACCAGCGGCTCGCCGCCCGTGAACTTCACCGACCGGATCTCGAACTCGCGGGCGACCGACACGATCCGCTCGATCTCGAGCGGGGTCATCTCGTCGCCGTGGGCGCTCCGCGGGCTCGCCACGGGCCCGAGGCCCTCGTCGTGGCAGTAGATGCAACCGAAGTTGCACCGCTTGGTGACCGAGATGCGGATGTCGGTCACCGGTCGGCCGACCGAGTCGACCAGCATGGAGCTCGGGGAGGCGGTCTCGGGGTATAGGTTTCGCCGTCGGCCGGTCCGAAGGCGTTCGGCCCCCCAGAAAGGCTCATCCCGAGGCGCACGGTCGAGGGGGCGAGCCGGCCCCGATGACCGACGAGGCGATCTGGCGCAGCCCGAACGACGTCGCCGCGGCCCTCGCCGGCCAGGGGTACCTCGCCGACCCCGCCCTCGCGATGGGCCTGTTCCTGAGCGCCCAGCTCGGAAAGCCGCTGCTCATCGAGGGGGAGCCGGGCTGCGGCAAGACGGAGATCGCGAAGGCGATCGCCGCCGCCACCCAGGTGGAGCTCCTCCGGCTGCAGTGCTTCGAGGGGCTCGACGCGCGGTCCGCGCTCTACGATTGGGACTATCCCCGCCAGTTGCTCACCATCCGCCTCCACGAGCGGGACCCGTCGACCGAGGCGGTCGAGCGCGAGGTGTTCGGCGAGCGGTTCCTGCTGCGGCGGCCGCTCCTGCGCGCGCTCGAAGCCGAGGGACCGGCCCGGGCGGTGCTCCTGATCGACGAGATCGACCGCGCGGACGAGGAGTTCGAGGGGCTCCTCCTGGAGGTTCTGTCCGACTACCAGGTGACGATCCCCGAGCTCGGCACGATCAGGGCGAAGCGGGTCCCGCTCGTGATCCTCACCTCGAACCGCACCCGGGACCTCGGCGATGCGCTCAAGCGGCGCTGCCTCTACGTCTACGTCGACTACCCGCCGCCCGACAAGGAGCTCGCGATCCTGCGGTCGCGCGTCCCCAAGCTGCCGGACCGGCTCGCCGACGAGGTCGTCCGGTTCGTCCACCGGCTCCGCCGGGAGCCGGACCTGGCGAAGCGCCCGGGCGTGGCGGAGACCCTCGACTGGGCGGCCGCGCTGCTCGCACTCGGCCGGGACCGGCTCGAGCCCGAGACGATCGCCGAGACGCTCGGATTCCTCGTGAAGGACGCGGAGGACCTGCGTGCGCTCTCGGGCCCGCGTCTCGCCGCGCTCGAGAGCTCCGAATGAGCCCGGGGTCGGTCCCGGCCGCGGACCCCCGCGACCGGATCGTCGGCCTGGCCGCGGCGGTGCGGGCCGAGGGGGTCGCGGTCGGCGTGGGGGCCGAGGTCGACCTCGCACGCGCGTTCGAGCGGATCTCCCTCCTCGACCGGGCGGCCGTGCGGACCGCGACCACGATCGTGCTGGCGCGCTCCCCCGAGGAGGCGGCGTCGGTCGCGGCGGTCTTCGACGCGTTCTGGTCCGGGGAGCCGCGGAGGATGGAACGTCCCGGGACCGGGGCGGGGACGACGGTGCCCCGCGGACGGATGGGGCGCTCGGGACGGCGGAGCGCCCCGACGGCCGCGGATCCCGCGGACGCGTCCGTGCCCGTGACGCTGCCCCTCGGCACCTGGAGCCGCACCGCGCCCGGTGCGGGGCACCCGATCCCCCGGCTCTCGGAGCGCGAGCTGCGGGCGCTCCGGCGCGGCGCGCGGCGCCTCCGCCGCTGGTCCGCGACGCTGCCCGGGCGGCGTCGCGGGCGGTCGCGGCACGGCGCCGTCGACGTGCGCGACACGGTGCGCGAGGGGCTGCGGTCGGCGGGCGAGCTCGCCCGACTGCGGCACCGCGCACCGATCGCCCGCCGGATGCGGCTCGCGATCGCCTGGGACGTGAGCGGATCGATGCAGGAGCACGAGGGGCGGCTGTTCGGTCTCGTCCACGCGCTCGAGTCCGTCGCGCGGGAGACGCGGGTGTTCGCCTTCAGCACGGGCGTCATCGACGTGAGCCAGGAGGTGAGCCGCGACGGCTACCGTCGGGCCGCGCAGCAGGTCGGCCGACGCATCGAGCGGAGCGACGGGGGGACGCAGATCGCCGCCTCGCTCGCCGAGCTCGACGACCGGTTCGGGCGCGCGCTCACCGACCGGACGACGCTCGTCATCCTGAGCGACGGCTGGGACCTCGGCGATCCGGAGCGCATCGGGCCCTCGCTCCAGCGGATCCGCCGGCGGGTCCACGCAATCGTGTGGGTGAATCCGTACGCCCGCATCCCGGGGTTCGAGCCGCGCGTCGCCGCGCTGGGCGCGGCGCGGCCGTACGTCGACCGCTGGATGTCGCCCGAGGAGTTCCTCGCGCCGCGGGAACCTCGGCCGGCCCCGGTCGCGCGGGGCTAGACGATCGGCCGCAGCTCGTCCGGGTTCCGCCGGTCCATCGCGAGCCGGACGAGGCCGGCGACCAGGCAGACCGCCCCGGCGATCCCCACGGCGAGGACGAGCGCGCTCCCGAGGGGCGTCGGAAAGGAGTCGGGGATCGGGAAGACGTATCCTGCGACCATCAGCTCGAGCAGGACGCCGACGAGCGTCATCACGATCCCGATCCCCACGAGGAAGCGGCCCCCGGTGCCGGGCAGCGGGGCGACATTGTACATCCCGCTCTTCGCCAGGATCTCGTCCTGCTCGACGTCGGCGTCGAGCTCGGCCTCGATCTCCGCGCTCATCGTCGGGCCGCTCGAGCACCGGCGCGGGAATGAGCCTTTCCTCGCGCCTCCGTCCGCGATCGGCGCGTGCCGGCTCGCTTATAGCGCGGCTCCGGGTGGGCGGCCCGAACCCCATGGACCGACCGATCGGGGCGGCGGTGCTGACGATCCTCGGGGGCCTGTTCGTGCTCGCGGCGGGGGCGCTGTTCGCGCTCATCGGGCTCGTGGTCGCGATCTTCGCGCTCCCGTTCGCGGCGTTCTTCGTGGTCGGTCTCGTGATCGGGCTCGTCCTGATCGCCGTCGGGGTGCTGATGGGGCTCACCCCTCGCCTGCACGTGCTCTGGGGCGTCCTCGCCATCGTGCTCGGCGTCGCCAGCCTCCCGTTCGCGCTCGGCGGCTTCATCATCGGCTTTCTGCTCGTGCTGATCGGCGGCATCCTCGCCGTCACCTGGAAGCCGAGCTCGATCGTCGCCACCGTCCGGGTCATCCCCCCGTCGGGCGGCGCCGCTCCATAGCGGCCCGTTCGGCCCCGCCTCCCGCGGCCCCCCGGCGGATCAACGGTCGGGCGATCGGAGACGTCCGAGGAGGCCCGTGCCCAGCAACCCGAGCCCGATCGCGGCCGCGACCCCGGCGGCTGCGCCGAGGTCCGTCGGCCCGCCCTGGACGAGCGCGACGCCGACCGTCACCCACACGACCCCGGCCGCCCCCAGCGCGGTCGTCAGCGCCGCCCGCTCGAGCCCGGCGGTGACCGCGGCGGCGAGGAAGAGCGTCGTGCCCCCGATCGCGGCCGCGGTCCCCCAGTCCGATACGACGAACGCGGCCAGGACGGCGAGCAACGCGCCCGCCGCGCCGAGCGCGGTCCACCACCGCGCGGCCGGTTCGGAGCCGGCGAACGCCGACGGTCGATAGGCGTCGGCCGGGACGATCCGGTCCCGGACGCGGAGCGGCGGGCGTTCGGTCTCGGGAGCGGCCACGGCACCCCCGGGAGCCGTCCCACGAAGAAAGCCGCGTCGCCGTCCGTCCCGGGTTAAGAGGGGACCGGCGATGGGGCCCCGGGGGTGCGCGGGGTGGCCGAAGCAGCGACGATCGTGCGGTTGACGCAGGAGGAAGGGTACCGGTTCCGGGCGACGTTCGAGGGGCCGACGGTGCCGCCCGAGACCGTGGACGAGCCGGACCCGACCGGCGCCGCCGCCGGACCGGACGCGGTGCAGCTGCTGGCCCTCGCGGTCGGCCACTGCATGAGCTCGACGCTCCACGCCTGCTTCGAGCGGTCCCACGTCGCGGTCCGACCGATCTCGACCGAGGTCCGCCCGATCCTCGGCCGGAACGCCCGGGGCCGGCTCCGGGTCGTGCGGCTCGAGGTGGCGATCGACGCGCAGCCGGTCGACGAGGCGGATCGCCCGAAGGTCGCGCGCTGCCTCGCCGTCTTCGAGGACCTCTGCCCGGTCACGGGGGCGGTGCGCGAGGGCGCGGCGGTCGTCCTGACCGCGACGGGCCCGCCGACCGGGTCCCCCGGGTGAGCCGGACGGTCGCGGGCTCCGAGGGCCGCGAAGGCTACTTGAGTTCCCGCGCCCCCGCCCGGTCGATCGGCGATGGCGGCGGGGTACGATCTCGCGTTCGGGCTCGCGCTCGGCTTTTCGCTGGTCGTCTCCCCCGGGCCGATGAACGCCCTCATCGCCTCGCTCTCGGTGCGGTCGTGGCGGGCGGGGTTCCTGACCGGCCTCGGGGCGATGACCGCCGACCTCGCGCTCGCCCTCGTCGTCTACCTCGTGCACACGAGCGTCGACCTCGCGGCGTTCCTCCGCGGGATCTACGTGCTCGGGGCGATCGTCATGGCGTATCTCGCCTGGCGGGTCTGGCGCGGGCGCCACGCCGCCGTCGACGCTCCCGCGAACCCGGTGCTCACGTTCTCCCAGGCGGTCGGGCTCGGGCTCTCGAACCCGGCCCAGATCCTCTGGTGGCTCACGGCCGGGCTCGCGTTCGCCTACCTCGGCGGGGCCGTGCTGTTCGGCGGCATCTTCGCGGCGATCGCGGTCTGGATCGTCGCGTTCCCGCTGGCCGTGCACCTCGGTAGCCGGACCCGACCGACCGCGGGCCGCTGGGTCACGGTCGTGTCGGCCGGCATCATGGCGGGGTTCGCCGCGTACTTCGTCTACCTCGCGCTCTGAGCGCGGACGCGGATCAGGCGCCGGGCTTCAGCCGGGCCGCATACTGCTTGCGGAACTTCGCGACCTTGGGCGCGATCACCGCCGCGCAGTACGCCCGCTCCGGGTGGCGCCGGAAGTACTCGCGATGGTACTCCTCGGCCGGATGGAACGCCGCGAACGGCACGATCTCCGTGACGATCGGCCGCCGGTACAGCTTCTCCGCCTCGATCTCGCTCCGGACCGTCTCGGCGGTGGCCCGCTGTGCCGGGGTCCGGTAGAAGATCACCGACCGGTACTGGGGTCCCACGTCGTTCCCCTGTCGGTCCTTCGTGGTCGGATCGTGGGTCGTGAAGAAGATCGCGAGCAGGTCGTGGAGCGAGATCACGCGCGGGTCGAAGACGATCTCGGCGACCTCGGCGTGGCCCGTCGTCCCCGTGCAAACCATCTCGTACGATGGGTTCGCCACCGCTCCGCCCGCATAGCCGGGTCGGACGCTCTCCACCCCCTGAAGGTCGGAGAAGACCGCCTCCGAGCACCAGAAGCACCCGCTCCCGAGGGTCACGGTCTCCCGGTCCGGGGCGCCGGACGACGACGCATCGGCCATCGCCCCCGATGCGTCCCCCGCCGCCTTATCGCTTGCCCTGCGGCCGGACGGTGCGGCTACGGCAGCAGCATCGAGTCGGTCTCGAGCAGGCCCCCGACCCCCGCCACCACCAAGGTGTCGCCGGCCCCGTGGAGGCTCGTCGTCCCGCAGTCGACCCACACCGTCATCCCGGCGGAGAGCACCTGGGAGGGGGTGCCGGCGGCGCTCGTCCAGGCGTACTCGAGCGGCCCCGTCGAGTAGACCAGCACCGTTCCTGCGGCGCTGGCGATCGCGTAGCCCGCCACGGATTCCACGACCGAGGCGTTCGGCGAGTCGGTCGCGTTGAGCACGTAGAGGTCGAGCTCCGAGGCGGTCACGTTCTCGGCGGACTGGACCTCGATCGAATAGCAGGCGTCCCCGCTCGCGCAGCCGGTCGTCGCGAGGGTCCCCGAACCGGTCGTCGCGACCGGCGGGTCGAAGGCGATGCTCGACGACGGGGGGGCGACCCCGCCAGAGCACGAGACGCTCGTCACCCCCTTGCCGAGCACCCCGCCGGTCTCGGCGTTGAGGCTCGCTTCGAACACGGTCCCCGTTCCCGTCCCCGACCCGCCGACCCCTCCCAGCGGGTTGGCGCACGTCGAGTAGTCGAAGAGCCACTCCGGCGCGTTCGGGCCGCCTTCGAGCTCTGGGACGACGATCATGACGAGCGAGAGCCCGGTGGGATGTCCGGCCACGAACGCGTACGCGCCCACCCCGCCCACGATCGCGGCGGCGGACCCGGAGCCGATCACCGATCCCAGATCGAGGGTCGGGCTCGACGCGTTGAACCCTTCGTCGCACGAGGTCGAGTTGAGCGTCATGGCGAAGGTCACCACGCCTGCGGTGACCGCCACGTCCAGCACCGTGCCCGTCGACAGCTGACCGTACTCGAGCAGCCACAGCGCCGCGGAGCCGTCCGTCAGATTCCCCCGGTACGCCGGCAGGGCGAGCCCGGCCGACAGCGAGCCGACCAGGACGTCGGGCACGCACCCGGTGGGGGGCGTGCCGAGCGAGAGGCTGGTCGCGTTCCAGTCGTCCGCCCCGCTCGCCCCGAGCGACACCCAGCCGCTCCCGGCCATGTAGGGGCCCGCGGCCTGGCTCGCGGACGCGAGGCTCACGCCGCCGCTCCCTCCCGCGGCGTGGACCGGCCCGAACGCACCGATCAGTCCCGCGAGCCCGACGCCGGCGACCGCGACGGCGACCGCGGCGACCACCGCGACCTGGAGCGCGCGCGGCAGCCCCCGGCGGTACTCGTTGGCCCGGCGGAGCAGGCTTCGCGGCCCTTCGGCCATCGAGCGGGAGAGGGGGGCGGGGCCCTTCAACCCTTCTGCCGGGCCCGTGCGGGGCTAGAGCGGCTCCGAGCGGCTCGCCCCGAGCACGAGCGCCGGGGCGACGATCGCCAGGATGGGCACGACCAGGAGGAGGTACTCGATCCCGGGGATCGGGGTCAGCAGCGAGAGGAACGGGGCGACGAGGACGAGCAACAGCACCGCGTACAGCGCCCCGCCCGCGGAGTAGCCGGCCCGATGGAACCGGCTGCCCGCGGAGAAGAGGCCGAGGACGAGACCGACGCCGCCCAGCCAGCCGAGCCAGAAGCCGATCAGACCGGTGTACGCCCCGAGCGGCGCCCCGGACTCGAGGCAGGAGAGGGCGTGCGACGGTTGGCCGTGGAGGCACGACAGCAGCGAGCTCGAATCTCCGACCACCACGGCCGCCGCGACGAGGATCAGGAGGAACCCGAGCGATCCGATCAGGCACAGGACCGACGCCGCGACGAAGCGCGGATCGACCCGACGCAGCGCGGCGAAGCTGCGGCGGTAGACGAAGAACGACAGCAGCAGCAGGATCGCGCCGGCGAGGACGAGGATCGCCGTGTACTGCACGATCGAGCTCGTGAACGAGAGCACGCCGCCGGGGTCGTAGACCGACAGGAACAGCAGCACCACGGGCACCACGATGCCCACGAGGGCCCCGGCTAGCCCGAGCCCGGCTCCGAGGCCGAGGCGGAGCTGGCCCTTCGCGTCCGCGGCGGAGTTCGGAGCGGCGCCCATGCGTCCCGTGCGCCGGAGGCGCGTCGGCCATATCTACCCTCGCGCTCGACGAGCCGACCCACCGGTGGAGCACACCGCTCGTGGCGCAAGGCCAAATAGGAGTATCGAAATTCCGATACCGGCACCATGTGGGGGATGCGCAAGAAGCGGGGGCTGAGGAACTGGATCCTCGCCGTCGTGCGCCGGCGTCCCCGCAACGGCGCCGAGATCATGGACGACATGGAGGTCATGACCCACGGCTGGTGGCGCCCGTCGCCCGGATCGGTCTACCCGCTCCTCGAGGAGCTGGTCACCGAGGGGGCGCTGCGCAAGCGCGACGACGGGCGCTACGAGCTCGTGAACGGGCACGGGGGAGGCTGGGACTGGCCGCACCCGAGCCGCCCGCGCTCGGCGGAGGAGGTCGTGCGGGAGCTGAACGGGCTCACGGCGTACCTCGAGGACCTCCGACGCCAGGAGCCGGGCGCCACCCAGCCCGTGCAGGTCCAGATCGACGCCGTCGTGGAGCGGCTGCGGCGGCTCAGGAACTGAGGGGAACCAGATGCGAGGGAACGGAGCGGTCGTCACCGACAAACTCACGAAGGTCTACGCCGGCAAGATCCACGCCGTCACCGACGTCTCGATCGAGGTCCACTCGGGCGAGGCGTACGGATTCCTCGGCCCGAACGGGGCCGGAAAGACGACGACGGTGTCGATGCTGACGGCCGGTCTCAAGCCGACCGCGGGCCGCGCCGTCGTCGACGGGCTCGATGTCGGCCACGACCCCGAGCGCGTGAAGGCCCAGATCGGCGTCATCTTCCAGGAGTCGACCGCCGACGGCGACCTCACCGGGCTCGAGAACCTCGAGGTCGCGGCGGGCTGCTTCGGGATCCCCCGCGGGGAGGGCCGGACCCGCGCGCGGGCGCTCATCGAGCAGATGCAGCTGACGGAAGCGGCCGGCCGCCTCGCGAAGACGTACTCGGGCGGCATGCGGCGCCGCCTCGAGCTCGCGGTCGGCCTGATCAACCGGCCGAACATCCTGTTCCTCGACGAGCCGACGCTCGGTCTCGACCCGCAGGGCCGCGCGGGCTTCTGGGGGTTCGTCCAGAAGCTGCGGAAGGAGACCGGTCTCACCGTCTTCGTGACGACCCACTACCTGGACGAGGCCGACTCGATGTGCGATCGCATCGCGATCATCGACCACGGGCGGATCGTCGCGACCGGCTCGCCGGGTCAGCTCAAGGACCGGCTCGGCGGGGACGTGGTGACGCTGCGCACGTCCTCCGGGGCCGCGGAGATGACCGAGGCGATCCGGGCGCTGCCGGGCGTGAGCTCCGTCACCCACCAGGACGGCGGCTACCGGGTGAAGTGCTCGAACGGCGAGACGGTCGTCCCGCTCGCCGTCGAGGCGTGCGCGAAGGCGGGGGTCGGCGTCACGAGCGTGAGCGTCAAGCGCCCCAGCCTCGACGAGGTGTTCCTCGAGTTCACCGGCCGGGAGTTCCGCGAGGAAGGCGAGGGGCCGACCGCGACGGACCGGGCGGTCATGCTGAACCGGATCCGCGGCCAGATGAGGCGCTGATGTTCCGCGAGCTCGCGTCCCTCACCCGCCGCGAGTTCCTCAAGCTCGCGCGCAATCCCGCCGCGATCTTCACCTCCCTGCTGCTCCCGCTGCTGTACCTCCTGCTGTTCGGCAACGGGTTCACGTTCAACCCCCAGTCGTACGTCGGGCCGTACCCGGGCCAGTTCCCGACGCTCCAGGCGGCGCTCGACTACCTCTTCCGGGGCGCGCCGTCGTACTACTCGTACTTCGCCTGCGGGATGGTCGGCTTCGTCGCCGTCACCGCGACGCTGTTCGCCGGGGCGAACGTGATCTTCGACAAGCTGTTCGGGATCTTCAAGCGCGTGCGCGGGACGCCCGCGCCCTCGGCGGCCGTCTTCGGGAGCCGCCTCATCGCGAGCGCGACCCAGCCGATCCTGCTGGCGTTCTTCGTGCTCGGCCTCGCCCTCGCCTTCGCCCAGCTCCCGCCGCTCCACGGGCTCGACATCACGGCCTCGGTGACGATCGTGGGCGTGCTCGAGGTGATCGCCGCCATCGTCCTGCTCTCGCTGATGTTCGCGACGCTGTTCCTCACGTTCGGGATCCTCATCGAGGTCCCGCAGACGTACTTCGCCGCGGTCAACACGATCAACCTCCCCGTCCTCCTCACGTCGGACGCGCTGTACCCGTGGGGGACGATGCCGTCGTGGCTCCAGTCGATCTCGCAGTACAACCCGGTCTCCCTCGCGGTCAACGTGCTGCGCGAGGTGTTCTTCGGGAGCGCCGCGTACCCGTACGGACCCGGGGTCTACCTGCTCGGCCTGCTCGGCTGGACGGCGGTCCTGGTCGGGATCGCGGTGTTCCTCGTGCGGCGGGCGCTGCGTCCGCTCGAGTGAGCCCCGCGGCCCGCCGGGCGGCGGCGCCGCGCCGGCTACGGCCGGACCGCGAACTGGACGTCGACCGACCCGCCGGCCTTCGACCAGGGATCCGCTCCGTAGACCTCGCGGTGGCCGAGGACGGACCGGACCTTGCCGTCCTTGCGGCGCCAGCGCAGCCAGTCCATGAGCCCGTGGTAGACGACCGCGGACGACACGACCTCGGGATCGAAGACGACGCTCGCGACGCGCGTCGCGGGCAGCGTCCGGACGCGCACGCCGCCCTCCGACCGGGCCGCGCCCCGGATCTCGAGCCCGACCTCCCAGGTACGGTCGGCCGGCTCGAGAAAGATCCACTTCCCCGTCCGCAGGCCGTGCTGCCGGGTCCAGGCGACGACCCGCCGGAACTGCGCGTGGATCTTCGCGTCGCTCCACGGCCCGGTCCAGCGGATCGAGGCGATGCGGTAGGCGGGCGCTCGCTTGAAGGCGAAATCGACGGTCATCGGCTCCCCGCCGGCCGAGGGCGGACGGGGCGATAAGGCCCGCCCCGCCGCCGCCGGGCGGCTCAGGCGCGCGCCGTCGCCTCGGGGTGCTCCTGCAACGGGACGGTCGCCGCGAGCTCCGCGCCGCGCCGGCGGAAGCCGACCTCGACGTCGTTGCCGACGGGGAACTTCGCGAGCGCGGCCAGGAGCTCCCGCACGGAGTGGACCTCGAACGGACCGACCCGGTGGAGGACGTCGCCCGCATGGAGCCCCGCGCGGTGCGACGGGGAGCGCGGCACGACCTCGGCGACGAGCAGCCCCGAGAACGGAGGGAGGCCGTGCTGCCGGGCGAGCTCGGGCCGCAGGTCGGCGACCTGGACGCCGATCCACGGCCGAACGACCCGACCCTTCGCCCGCAGCTCTTCGGCGATGCGGGCGACCGCGTGGATCGGGATCGCGAAGCCGACGCCCTGGGCGAACGGCACCATCGCCGCGTTGATCCCGACGACCGACCCCGTGAGGTCGACGAGCGGTCCTCCGCTGTTCCCGGGATTGATCGCGGCGTCGGTCTGGAGCAGCCCCTCGAAGACGAAGTCCGAGCCCGGCAACGGGCGCCCGAGCGCGCTCACCACCCCCGCGGAGACCGTGGGGTCGCCGGGCAGTCCGAGCGCGTTCCCGATCGCGAGGACGAGCTGTCCGACCTTGAGCGTCTCCGAGTCGCCCGGCCGGGCGGCGGGGAGGTCGGTCGCGTCGACCTTGACGAGCGCGACGTCGGTGACGGCGTCCCCCCCGACGACCTCGCCCGGCAGGGCGCGGCCGTCCGCGAGGTGGACCGTGAGCTGGGTCGTGCCGTCGACGACGTGCTGGTTCGTGACGAGGTAGCCGGCGCGGTCGAGCACCACGGCGGTCGCCGCCGCCGGGGCGACGAACGCCCGGCGGCCACGGCGGCCCTGGACCCGCAGCGTCTCGACCGAGGCGACGCTCGGCGAGATCGCCGCGATCGCGCCCGTGATCTCGGTCTCGAGCGCGGAGAGCGGCACCGCGCCCCCTACGCGGCGCGCCGCGCGGCGCGGGGCCGCGGGATCATCGGCTCGGGGCCGATCGGCGGACCGGGATGGGGCGAGAGCGGGAGCGGGGCGGCCATCGTTCACTCCCCGAGCAGCTGGTCGAGCTTCTCGTACAGTTCCTGCGTCGTCCGGTCGTTCTTCCGGCCGCCTTCCCACCGGGCGTTGACGATCTGGACCAGCAGGTCGGCGACCTTCTCCATCCAGGGGCCTTCCTGGGCCTCGAACCGCTTCTTGACCTTCTCGCGCAGCAGCTCGTTGTACGCCCGGTAGGCCGTCCAGACCCACGGGCCGTAGTTCGTTCCCTCGTGTTCCTCGAAGTGCGTCATGCGGTGTTCCCTCGGACGTGTGCGTCCGCTCGTGCTACGGCCCGGTCGGGGATATTGAGCGGGTGGCGCGGGGTCCGGTCACATCGGCCCCACCGGCGCCCGCGCCCGCGGCGGTAACCGATGGGTTACTCGATGCCTAAATCCCCCGCGGGGGTCCGGTCCCCGAGGGAGGAGCGTACGCCGTCGATCCCCGACCCCACGGGCCGTCTCGAGGAGCGCATCCTGAGCGCGCTCAACGACCTCCACGGCCAGATCGCGTTCAGCGGCCTCCGCCGGGCGCTGGGGGCCCACCCCGAGTCGCTCGCGCGGGCGCTGCGCCGGCTCGAGCGGGAGGGTCTGGTCGAGCGCGCGGCGTCCGGCTACCGGGCGGTCGCCGGGCCCGACGCCGACGATCCGGCGCCCGCGGACGCCCTGCGCCCGATCGCGAGCGTGGACCTGCCGGCCGGCACCTCCCCCGAGTCGGTCGCGGCCCGGCTCACGGGCCGGTGGTTCGGCGACCTTCGCTGGGTCGGGGTCGTCGATCGCCCCGACGGCCGTCTGCTCGCCTGGGGACGGCGGGACGGCTCGAGCCCGGTGCTCCTCGGGTTCCGGCGCGGCGCGCTGCGCGTCTACGCCCCCGCGTCCCGCGCGCCGGCGGCGGACGACGCCGAGACCGAGGACGCCGCGTACGAGCTCCTGTTCCGCGCGGTGGAGGCGATCCGCCCCGCCCATGACGGGCGGGGCCGGGCGATGTTCCTGCGTTCCACCGAGGCGACGGGCGGCCCCGACCCGCCGGACAACTGATCGAGGCGGATCCGCCGGTCGTTCGGGGGATCTCCGCCGGGTCGGTCACAGCGGCGCGCCGCACGAGGGGCAGCGCCCGTCGACCTCGTTCGCGAGCGCGCTGCAGAAGCGGCACCGGACCTTCACGACCTGGCGCTCGATCGTCGTCCGTTCGACGACGGTCGCCCCGGAGGGCGGCACCGAGCGCTTCGCCTGCGCGATCTCGGTGGCCCACGCCCCGGGGTCGTGGAGCTCGAACCGGGGCTTCCCGTGGAGGAGCTCGACCAAGAGCCGGGGGGCGCGCAGCCGCGAGCGCTCCACGTCCACGTTGCGCACCTCCTCGAGGCGCGCGTCGACCAGGGTCGCGCGGGGACGTCGGCGGCGGAACCGACCGGCGGTCCCCGACTCGAAGACGAGGCGGCGGTTCGTGAGGTACAGGACGCCCGGTCCGAGCGCCGCTTCGGGCGTCACCCCGTCCTCGAGCACGGCGTAGGCGCTCGTGAGGAGGCGCTCGTCGGGGCCGAGGAGCACGCCGGCCCGAACCCGGCGGGAGGGATAAGCGACGGGGACGGTCACCAGCCGACGGGCGCGCCCGCGTTCTGCTCGTCGAGCCACGCCGCGAGCGGGGCGAAGTAGTCGAGCAGCCCCCGCGCGTCCATTCGCCGTTCCCCGGTGAGCGCTTCGAGGGCGTCCGGCCACTCGCGGCTCGCGCCCATCGCCATCATCGCGTCCAGGCGACGGCCGGCCTCGGTCGAGCCGTAGATCGAGAATCGGTGGAGCGGGAGATCGCTCCCCACGGCGCGGCGGAGCGCGGCGTGGAACTGGAACTGGAGGATGTGCGCGAGGAAGTAGCGCAGGTACGGCACGTTCGCGGGCACGTGGTACTTCGCGCCCGCGTCGAACTCGGCCTCGTCCCGCTCCGAGGGCGGCGCGATCCCCTGGTACTGCGCGCGCATCGCCCACCACCGGCGGTTGTACTCGGCCGGTCCGATCGCGCCGGAGAAGACCTCCCAGCGCCAGCGGTCCACGAGCAGCCCGAACGGGAGGAACGCGATCTTCTCGAGCGCCTTCAGCAACAGGAGGCCGAGGTCGCCGGAAGCGTCGGGGGCGCGCTCGAGCAGCCCGATCCGGACGAGGTACTCCGGCGTGACGGAGAGGCCGATCGTGTCGCCCAGCGCCTCGTGAAAGCCGTCGTGCGCGCTGTCGCGGAAGAGGAACGGCTGCCGCGCGTACGCCCGCTGGTAGTAGTTGTGGCCCAGCTCGTGGTGGATCGTCGCGAAGTCCTCCCCCGTGATCTCGATGCACATCTTGATCCGAAGGTCCTCCTCGAAGTCGATGTCCCAGGCGCTCGCGTGGCAGACGACCTCCCGGTCGCGCGGGCGGACCAGCATCGAGCGCTGCCAGAACGAGCCGGGCAGCGGCGGGAGCCCCAGGGACACGAAGAACCGCTCCGCGTAGCGGACCATCTCTTCGGGCGACGTCCGGCGGGCCACGAGCTCGCGGGTGAGGTCGAACCCGTCCGCGGAGGCCGCCGGGGCGAGCAGCGGGTAGATCGCCTCCCACGACTGCGCCCACATGTTCCCGAGCAGGTGCGCCGGGATCGGACCGGCGGCCGGAACGCGGTCCGCGCCGTAGACCTCCCGAAGCCGGCGCCGCACGTACGCGTGGAGCGCGACGTACAGGGGACGGACCTCCTGCCAGAGCCGCTCCACGTCGCCCGCGAGCGCCTCGGGCGTCTCGTCGTACTTCGAGCGCCACATCGCGCCGGTGTCGGCGAACCCGAGCTCCCGCGCCCCGCGGTTCGCGAGCTCCACGTAGCGGGTGAAGTCGGTGCGGATGCCGCGCCCGACCCGATGCCACCCGGTCCACGCGTCCTCGAGGGCGGCCGGGTCCCGGCTCTCCGCGAGGATCCGCGACAGTCCCTGGAGATCGACCGGTTCGGTGCCGCCGACCGGGACGTGCCGGCCCTTCGCGAACGTCCCCTGCATCGTCGCGACGAGCCGGGTGAGCTCCTCGGACTCCGGGGGGTTCGAGGGGGCGATCAGCGGCAGGGTGAGGCGCAGCAGCTTGAGCTTGCGCCGGTCCGTCGGCGACGGGGCCGCGGACCCGAGGGTGGTCGACTCCTTCGCCAGCTCGACCGTGGCGCCGATCAGACGGGAGTACGCCTGTGCGCTGAGCGCCTCGGTGTCGGGCTGGATGTACGTCGCGTACACCCAGTCGGCTCGCTGGGCCTCGACCGAGAGGTCGAGCAGGCGGCGCTCGGCACGGGAGAGGAACTCGGAGGTCGCCGGGTCGGTCGCGCTCATGTCGGGGCCCGAATCCCGAAGCTCCTATGAAGGCCCTCCCGGCGCGGCAGCGGACGCCCGGGCGGCCCGTCGGCCTCCCACGACCGTGGGGCGCGCGCCACTGCCGACCTCACGGAGCCGCCCCGGGACCCCTCGAGTTCCTGTCGAGCTCCGGCTTTATGTATGACGAGCGTCCGACAGCGGCCGGGGACCATGTCGGACGTTCGGGACGCGCGCCCGATGATCGCGGCCGCCCCCGTCACCGCCGAGCTCGGCCTCGGCGGACCCGTTCCCCTCGCGCTCCTCCCCGCCCTCGCCGTCTCGCGCGAGCTCGGGGCGTACTTCGGAGGGACCGAGCCGTGAGCGCGGTCCTGAGAAAGCCGGATCTCCTGTCCGCGTCTCCGACCGCCCCGCCCTCGGACCCGCGGCCGAAGCTGGTGCTCGGTCAGGGAAGCCCCCGGGGGTACGGCATGCGGCCGAAGCTGTCGCCGGATGCGGCGGCGGCCTTCGCCACCTACGTCGACTCGGCCCGCGCCCGGGCCGCGACCGAAGGGCGCACGCTCGTCTACACCGTCCGCTGGAACTGAGCGGCCCGTCAGGCTCCGGACGTGGGGTCCTCCGTCTCGACCGGGCCCGCTCCCCGGCGGCGGTACGGGCGCGCTGACGGTCCGGCCTCTTCGAGCGCGAGCTTCGACAGCGCGTCCGCCCGGACGTTCTGCTCGCGCGGCACCCAGACGTAGGTCACCCGCGCGAACCCGGCGGCGAGCTGGCGGAGCCGCTCCGCGTACGCGCGCAGGTGCTCCGCCCGCACCGCGTACTCCCCCCGCGACTGGCGGATGACGAGCTGGCTGTCGCCCCGGAGCTCGACCTCCCCGCGGTACCCCTGCTCCGCGAGCCACTCGAGCGCCCGGATCGCGCCCACATACTCGGCCACGTTGTTCGTCGCGCGTTCCGAGTACGGCCGGGTCGCGAGGCCGTGGTCTTCGTGGAGGAACCCGCCGCCGTCGACCGTGAACCCGTAGCCCGCGAGTCCGCCCCCGCGCGGCGGCTGGCAGGCGCCGTCGAAGTGCACGACGACCGACCCGCCGGCCGGGGTCGCGATGCCGCGGGGGATCTTCCGGTCGTCCACCGCCGTCACCCCCGCCGGCTCCCGACGGCCCCCGCGGCCGGGCTGCCGGGCCGCGCCACGCGCGGGCAGCTGCAGAACACCTCCGCGCGGGCGCAGGTGGGGCACGTCGGCCGATCGAGCACGACCCCCAGCGGGCGGCCGCAGTAGCGGCACTCCCGGGCCCGCGCACAGCGGGGGCAGATCGCGAGGTCCCAGGTGATGATCGTCCGGCAGTAGCGGCACGCCACCGGGTCCTTCGGGTTGATCGGGGCGACCGGGCGGGGTCGCGCGTCGCCGCCGGTCCGCATCCGTCGGCTCGTCTCCTCGACGTTCCCGAACGCGCCCGGCACCGTCGTCGCCGCGGGATCGTGGCCGATCGCGCCCAGCAGGATCACGAGCAGCCCCACCGGCGCGACGTAGAGCCCGGCCTCCTGCTCGAAATCGAACGCTTCGTGGCCCGTGACGACGATCGGGAACGCGGCCAGCGCGAAGCCGAACAGCAGCAGGACGAGGCCGATGCCCACGATGGTGCGGTTCATGCCCGGCCGTGCGGCCGCATGCCACCGCACGTCGCGCGGTTACCCTCGGCCTCCCTCTTAAACCGGCGGGCGCCGCGGCGCGCGCGGACGGCCGTTCTTTTGAACCGGACCGCACTGCGGCCGTCCGATGGCGAACCCGACCGTGACCCTCCGGACGACGCTCGGCGACATCCGCATCGAGATCTACCGGGACCGCGCCCCGAAGACCGCCGAGAACTTCCTCACGCTCGCGCGCAAGGGCTTCTACAACGGCCTCACGTTCCACCGCGTGATCCCGGGGTTCATGGTCCAGACCGGCTGCCCCCGCGGCGACGGGACCGGCGGTCCCGGCTACGAGATCCGCGACGAGTTCGGGGCGGGCCTGGCCCACGACGGGCCGGGCGTCCTCTCGATGGCGAACGCCGGCCCGAACACGGGCGGCAGCCAGTTCTTCATCACGCTCGCCGCGACCCACTGGCTCGACGGCAAGCACGCGATCTTCGGGCACGTGCGCGGGGGCCAGGACGTCGTGGAGAAGATCGCCGCCGTCCCACGGGACGGCAACGACCGGCCCCGCAGCCCGGTCCGGATCGTCGAGGCGACGGTCCAGGGCGTCTAGCCCGCCCGTCCGCCGCCCCTCCGCCACCCGTCAGGCCGGGAAGTCGAACGGCAGCCGCTCGCCGGGGTGCTTCAGGTCCTCGATCGTCGTCACCGCCCCGGACGCGAGGCCGAACGCCGGCACCGCGAGCAGGACCAGCACGAGGCCGGCGTAGCCGAGCGCGAACCCGGCCGAGGTGCCCGGGACGGTGAGCCGGTACGGCGACGCGGCGAGCAGGACCACGAGGTAGGCGGCCCCGACCGCCGAGGTCGCCACCGTGAGGGGGCCGAACGCGGCGGTCGGCCGCGCGATGTACCGGGCCGTCCCGAGGGCCGCGAGCGCGATGCCGAACGCGGAGACCGTCAGGACCGACACGGGCAGCGAGATCCCGCGCGAGGCGAGGTACGCGAGGAGGGCGGCCGGCACGCCGACGAGCAGGACGAGCATCGGGACGAGCCGGAGCCCGCCGAGCAGGATCCGAGTCCCGAGCGACGGGATGCGGTAGCCGACCCCGGGCGTCGGAGCGCTCACGGGATCGGCTCCGGCGGGAGCGAGATCGGGGCGCCTCCCTGAACGGTGTACGTCGAGACGACGGAGCCCCCGGCGGGGGAGCAGCCGGCGGCCAGGCCGATGTCGGTCGTCTGGTCGTACGGCCCGCCGGGCGGCACGTCGAGCGCGAACGATCCGGCGCCGCAGGCGACGTGGGCCGACGACTCGATGGTGAGCGCCAGCGTCCCGTCGTCCGCGAACGACGCGTGGTTGTCGAACGTCACCGTCACGGGGATCTCCACGGTGCCCCCCGCCGTGTACGGCGTCCCCGGCGCCGCCGCGAAGTTCGCGAACGGGGCGCCCCACGAGCGGTTCGAGTCGAACGAGACCGAGATCGGGAACAGGTAGGCGTACGTGAGGTTCGCCCACGCCCCGACCTGGAGCGTCTGGTCCTCGGTCAGCAGCGACTCGGCGGCCCCCGTCGCCACGATCGGGAGGAAGAAGTCGATCGGGAAGACCTGGCTCGCGCCGGCCGCGAAGCTCTCGGGGCCGGCCGCGCTCTCGCCCAGATAGACGCCGGTCCCGTTGCGGACGAGGAGATGGAGCGACAGATCGGCGATCGGGTAGAAACCGCCGTTCGAGAAGTTGAACTGGCCTTCGACCTCGAGCGTGTTGTTCGGGGCGAACTGGGTCGTGAAGCTCGACGCGCTCGGCCCCGTGCGGGCGACCTCGTAGGCCGAGTAGGCCGCGGTCGCGACGAACAGAACGACGAGGACGAGCACGAGCGTGCCGATCCGCCGGAACGCCCGGGCGAGGCGGTACATCGGGGGCGGCGGGCGGCGGGCGCGCGGAACGACCTGGGCGGCCACGGGGGTCCCGCCTATGTCGAGGGCATCCCCCTGCTTGAAAACCTATCGGGACCCGGCGGCGGCCGGCGGGTGACCGCCCCCGGGTTCCGGGACATGGGGGGGGCCGCGCGCGGCCCCTCCCGGACGCCCCGGGCGGTCGGAATAGGGATAACTCGGTGGCCCGTGGCCGCGGGCGGATGGCGACGGGCGCGGTCGACCCGGCCCTCGAGGCCGCCCGGGGGTTCCTCCTCGGGCTGCCGGACCTCGACCTCGATCGCTACACGATCGTCGGGAACTACCTCCGCTACGACGAGCACACGCGCAGCCGCCTCAAGGACCTCCGCCAGGCGGTGGTCGCCACCTTCGCGGCGAAGGACCCCGCCCCGCGGAACTTCCTCCTGTGGGGCGCCCCGGGCAGCGGCAAGACCTACCTCGTCCAGCAGATCGCCGCCGCGCTCGGGCACGGCGTCTCGTACCGCGAGATCAACCTCGCGCGGGTCGACGAGACGGCGTTCCGGGCCGAGCTCGCCGGGATCGAAGCGGCCGCGGCGCCCGTCCTCTGCCTGATCGACGAGGTCGACGCGAAGCCCGAGGCGGCCTGGCCGTACGAGGCGCTCCTCCCGTACCTCGAGCCCGCCGACGCCCGGCCGCACCGGGTCTGCTTCTGCCTCGCGGGGAGCGGCGGCCGGGACCTCGCCGAGCTCGAGGCGCGGATGGCGGCGCGCCCCAAGGGGACCGATCTCCTGAGCCGCGTGGCGGCCGATCACCGCTACGTCGTGCCGTCCCTGGGCGTCGGGGACAAGGTCCTCGTCGCCGCGATGCAGCTCGAGCTCTCCGCGCGGGCCGAGGGACGCGCGCTGCGCGAGATCGAGCGGCTCGCGCTGTTCTACATCGCCGTCCAGCCCGAGCTCGGGAGCGCCCGCCAGCTCCGCAGCCTGGCCGCGCACAGCGCCCAGCGGATCCCGGTGGGCGACGATCGGCTCCGCTACGACCACCTGTTCGCGGCCGGCGATGCGGAGAACAAGCGCTTCTGGGAGTCCGTGGGCGGTCGGCGGGAAGGGCTCGCCGACGCCTTCGTGCGCGTCGGGGGAGCTCGGGCGGGGGAGACCGGCGTCCCGGCTCCCGCGGTCCCGGCCGGCGGTGGACCGGGGGCGGTGGACGCCGCGACCCGCCTCGTGGTCCTCCCGTTCGCCAACATCAGCCCCGACCCGGCCGACGAGTACTTCGCCGACGGGATGACGGAGGAGCTCATCGAGCGGCTCTCGCACGTGGCCGGGCTCCGCGTGATCGCCCGCACCACGGCGATGCACTACAAGGGGAGCCGGGAGACGGCGCTCGAGATCGGCCGATCGCTGCAGGTCGGGAACGTGCTCGAGTGCAGCGTCCGCAAGGCCGGCGCGCGGATCCGGATCACCGCCCAGCTGATCGACACGCGGACCGAGGAGCACCTGTGGGCCGAACGGTACGACGGGCAGCTCGACGACATCTTCCGCGTGCAGGACGAGATCGCCGGGCGGATCGCCCGATCGCTCGCCGAGCGGCTCGCGCCGCAGACCGACCATCCGGCGCCGGTGTTCGTTCCCGGCGCGCCCGACACCACCGACCTGGAGGCGTACACCCTGTTCCTCCACGGGCAGAAGCTGCTCGGGGACCGGAACTCGGCGACGACCATCCGGCGCGCGCTCGGCCTGTTCGAGGAGGCCGTCGCCCGCGACCCCGGGTTCGCCCGGGCGCGCGTCGGCATCGCCGAGGCGCTCCTGTGGCTCGGCACCGACGGCGCGATGCCGGTGCGCGAGTCGATCGACCGGGCCCTGGCCGAGACGCACCGGGCGCTGGCCGAGAACGATCGGCTCGCCGAGGCGCATTCGGCCCTCGCCTCGATCCTGATCGGCGAGGACCGCCCCCTCGAGGCCGTGCGCGAGTCGCGGCGGGCCCTCGAGCTCAACCCCAACCTCTCGGACCCCTACCGTTGGCTCGCCCAGTGGCGGGCCGGCGAGGGGAAGCCCGAGGAGGCGATCCGGTTCCTCGAGGAGGCCCAGCGGATCAATCCGCTCGACGTCAACATCGTCACGTTCCTGGGGCGGATGTACTTCTATGCCGGTCACTGGGACCAGGCGTTCGCGCACTGGGACCGGACCCGCCACCTGGCCCCGTACCGCACGAGCGCCCACGAGACGGAGCTCCACATCGCCCGCGGGGAGATCGACCAGGCCGAGACGGGCGTGCGCGAGCTCGAGCGGCTCCGCCCCGACTCGCTGTACACGAAGACCTATCGCGGGATGCTCGAGGCGCTCAAGGGGAATCCCGAGGGCGCCCGGCGGTCGCTCGCCGAGCTCGAAGGGCCGGCGGTCGAGGGACGGGTCCCGGCGTTCTTCGCGGGGCATGTGCACTTCGCGCTCGGCGAAGACGACGCCTACCTGGCCGGGCTCGAGCGCTCGCTCGCCCAGCACCAGTTTCCCCTCCTCGAGGTGCTGTACTCGCCCCTCTTCGTGCGGCTCCGCCACGACCCGCGCGTCGAGGAGCTGGTGCGCCGCCAACGCGCCCTGTCCGAGGCGTCTCGCTGAGCGATGTCGGCGGGCCGGAGGGGAACCGCCCTCGGCCCGGATCGTTCGGTGGCCCGGCGGGCGCCCGGTGAGGCGCGGCCCGCTCGCGCGTCGGTCCGGCGCGAGCCCCGATCGGGGCGGACGCGCGGAACGGGTACGGGCGTGGCCCGTGGCGCCGGGGGTGGGCAGTACGCCGGCGCCGCACCGAAGGCGACCGGCCGGACGGCCGGCGCACCGGGTCCGCCCGGGGGCGGGTCAAACGCGATGCGTTCGGGGGGGCTCGAGCGATCGCTCCCCCGATGTCCGTACGAACGGTCCGCTCGAACAGTGGGGACGCGCCGATATCTCGCCCGCCGAACGTGGGATGGGATCCCGCCGTCGCACGGCCGCTGCGGGGCCAGGTGGCCGTCGTCGCCGGGGCGACCCGGGGGCTGGGACGGGCGATCGCCGTCTCGCTGGGCCTCGCGGGGGCCGTCGTCTACGCCACCGGCCGCAGCACCCGCCGTCATCCGGCGACCCCCGGTCGACCGGAGACCATCGAGGAGACCGCGGAGATCGTCCGAGGGTTCGGCGGCCGGGCCGTCGCCCTGCGGGTCGACCACTCGCGCGAGTCGGAGGTCCAACGTCTGTTCGCCCGCGTGGCGGACGAGCAGCGGGGCCGGCTCGACATCCTGGTGAACGACATCTGGGGCGGCGAGGAGCTGACCGAGTGGGGAGCGCCGCCGTGGACGATGTCGTGGCCCCGGGGGCGGGCGCTGCTGGAGCGCGCGGTGTTCACCCACATCCTGACCGGCCGCTACGCGGTCCCGCTCATGGTCCGTCGCCGGCGCGGCACCGTCTTCGAGGTGACGGACGGCGACCACCAGCAGTACCGGGGCAGCCTCTACTACGACCTCGCCAAGATCTCCGTGATCCGGCTCGCCCTCGCCTGGCACGCGGAGTTCGAGGAGGCGCACCTGCGGGGGCTCAGCGCCCTCGCGGTGACGCCGGGATTCCTCCGCTCCGAGTACCTGCTGGACCAGTTCGGGGTCACCGAGGAGAACTGGCGGGCGGGGATCCCGAAGGCGGGACCGCGCTTCCGCTACTCCGAGACCCCCTACTTCCTCGCCCGCGGGGTGGTCGCGCTCTGCGCGGACCGGGACCGCCATCGGTTCTCCGGTCGGGTGCTCGGCAGCTGGCGCCTGGCCCGCCGCTACGGCCTCACGGATCGGGACGGCACGCGGCCCAACTGGGGGGCCGTCCTGCGGGACCGGGGGACGACGGCGGGGTGAGGGGGGCTTCCGCCGGGGTGGGGCCGCGCGATCGTCGCTCGGCCCGACCGGCACACGCCGGGCGAGAGCCCATCTCCCCCCGGGCGTTCGGGAGCGCGGTGATCCCCGATGTCGACCCCCAGGAGCGCGAGCCCGGAGCGGAAGCGAGACGCAGCGAGCACCCGAGCGACCGTGCGTCGGATCCCCGGCCGCGCGCCCGTCCTCGCGGGCACGGTCGCGGCGGGGCGCGCCGCGGCGTTCGCCCGCGGTCGGCCCCCAACGCCGGAGCCGCCGGCGGGCGCCCGGCGGGAGGCGCGGCCGTGACCGCGCCCCGAAAGCGCGCGGCCGGCCCCGCGACCCTCTTCACGGACGAGGAGCGCGCGGCGATGCGGGCGGCGGTCCGCGAGCGCAGGGCGCGCGGACGCCCCGGCACGTCGAACGGCGAGGCCGACGTGCGCGCGAAGATCGCCGGCATGGCGCCGTCGGACCGCGCCCTGGCCGAACGGATCCACGCCCTCGTGAAGGTGCACGCGCCGATGCTGACGCCGCGCACCTGGTACGGGATGCCCGCCTACGCGAACGCGGACGGCCATGTCGTCTGCTTCTTTCGGGACGCCCGGAAGTTCAAGACGCGGTACGCGACGCTCGGGTTCAGCGACGAGGCGAAGCTCGACGAGGGCCGCATGTGGCCGACCGACTTCGCGCTCACCGAGATGACGGCGGCCGAGGAGGCGAGGATCGCGGCGCTGGTCCAGCGCGCCGTGCGCTGACGGACCGGTACGCGGCCGGCGGGCCCGACCGCATCACGGGTTCGGCACGAGAAGTCCCACCCGGTCCAGCACTTCCTCGTGGACCCGGGCGAACTGGGAGCGACGGACGCGTTGCGTATCGACGAACCGAAGCTCGGACCAGACCGACGGAACGGACGGGGGCGGGCCCGACCAGCGCCCGCGGTAGAGGAAGCTGAGGTCCCAGTGGTTGGGGGTCTCGGGCGCGCGTCGAGGGGTGTACACCTCCGAGATCACCCGCGGCGCCTCGAGCGTCACCGGTGGATCCCCCAACCACTCCCGGACGATCCGGGCGGCCGACTCGTCCGGGGTCTCGCGGAGCATCAGCTGGGACGCCGGCAGCACCCAGCCGTGACGGTGGGCCTCGACCCGTTCCTCGTTGAGGCCCCCCAGATGGTCCCACGGGGCGTCCGGGCTCATCCTCCCGACGAGGACCGAGGTGGGCCGCTCCGCTTCCGTCAGGATGACGAAGGTCGAGAGGCAGAAGCCGCCCGGCTCCTCCCAGTGGAGGCCGAACTCGTTCCCCTCGACATGCCGCGTGAACCGGCAGAACCGTCGATCGGTCGTCATCGGGGCCCGAAGGGCGCGGCTCCCCAAAGCGATGCTCGACCCGTGGGAAGCGGACGAACGCGGATGCAGGGCTCGGAGCCGAGGGCATCCCGGCCGGAGCGGGGTGCCGCAGGGTTCCGCCGGCCGAGCGCGCGGCGCGCCGATCGTCCCGACGGGTCCCCGCCGCCCGTTCGGGCCGGACGATGCCGGCCCCCGACCCGCCTCCGGGACCGACGGGGACCGTCGCCCTCGGGTCCGGGGTCGCCTACGGCATGCGGAACGGCGCCGTCCCCAGGAACAGCGTCGACCGATCCACGAAGCACAGCTTGTTTCCGAACGGGTCCTTGAGGTAGAACGACCGTTCCCCCCACGGGCGCTCGGCGATCGGGGAGAGGATCTCGGCCCCCAGCTCGGTCGCTCGCGCGAGCACGCGCTCGAGATCGCGCACGGCGAAGTAGATGTGGTCCGGGTTCGGCCCCAGGTCGAAGTCGTTCGTATCCGCCCGAGGGTCGAAGCAGGCGAGGATCACCCCGTCGCAATCGAAGTAGTGGCGCCCGGAGGTGACCCGCACGCCGGGCAGGGAGAGGAGCTTCGCGTAGAACCTCGCCGCCCGATCGATGTCGGTGACGGGCAGGATCACACGGAAGATCCTTGGGGCCTCGTCGGAGCCGGCCGGGGGGTCCGGGGCCATGGCGACCCATCCCGTACCGGGCATAATCTCCTTGCGGGAGCGCGCGGGCTCCTAGGCTCGGTCCGCCCCTCGCTTCGTCGGCGACGGAGCGACCGTCCGACTCACCACCCACCTTCGGAGCGCGATCTTGCGGTCCCGCTGGAACCCCGCCTGGAGGAACATCCCCAACGTGCCGCTACAGAGGAACGAATTCGACGTTCGTTGATCGGCGTAGTCCTCGGGATACGCCTCGACCTTTCCCCCTCCGAGTCGCCCGATCTCCCGAAGGGCCGCGCGAAGGGCGAGCGTCGCGATCCCGTCGCCCCGGCGTTCGCGGTCCACGAAGAAGCACGTGATGCGCCACTCGGGAAGCTCCCTCCGCCCCTGCTCGTAGGCCTTGCGGCTCCGGATGTTCGGCAGCTCTTCGGTGGGGCCGAACTGGCACCATCCGACCGCCTCCGAGCCGTCGAGGACCAGCGCGGCGTGCGCCGTTCCGGCCCGTACCCGCTGCTCCTTCATCGCCCGATACGCCGCGGCGCCGCGCTGTCCCTCCGTCCCGGTGAGATGGAACGAGATGCACCAGCAGCCGCCGAAGATCCCCCCGTGCTTCTCGACGAGCCGTGCGAACTCCGGCCACGTCTCCGGGCCGAGGGGCTTCGAGGTGAGCGTCCCGTTCGAGTCGATCCGACCCGACGGGAGCCGGCGAGCGGCAGAAGCCCTCGGCACGTTCCGCACCCCTCGGCCGGGAGGTTGCCGCCCCGCTCCCGATCACCGGGACAAGGCGACGAGGTCTCGGGCCAGCTCTCCCGGCGTGGTGATCATCGGCCAGTGGCCCGACTCGAGGATCGTGTGCGGACCGAAGAGGGCGCCCCACTTGCCGGCGACGATCTCGTCGACGGGGTCTCCGCTCCGTCGGCAGAAGACGTACGCCTCCCGGATCGCGTCGTAGCGCTCCGAGAGCGTGATCGGATCCGACGCCAGCTTGACCGGCCAGGGGGTCGCCAGGGCCATCATCCGTCGACGCGCGGCGCCCTGCACGTCCTTGCCGATGCGCTCGACGATCTCCTCGGTCAGGGGGATCCCGATCTCTCCCGAGGGAACGGCCCCGAACTCCTGGGTGGGGTCGAAGCCGTCCTGCGGCGCGCGGACCCGGTCGGGGCGGAAGGCATCGACATAGACGACCCGGCGTACCCGGTCGTGGGCACGGTCCGCTACGGCCGCCACGACCTTGCCCGCAAAGCTGTGGCCGACCAGGACGGGGTCATCGATCTCGTTGTACCGCATGACGTTCAAGACGTCCCGGACCGCGGTCTCCATTCCGACGGCCTTCGTGGCCAGGTGGACCCGCTCTCCCATGCCGGTCAACGTGACCGGATACGCCGCGTGCCCCTCCTTCTCGAGGGCCGGGACCACATCCTTCCAGGCCCAGGCCCCCAACCACGCCCCTGGGACCAGCACAAAATCGGTCACTTCTCCACCTACTTCGTCGAGCGCGGGGGTACCATCGTACCCCGATCCCCGTCCAGCGAATGCGAAACTTAAGTCGTCCGGGAGGTGCTGGAACGCCTCCTTCGTGCGGACGCCGCGCGCGAGCGCTCCCCGGGGGGCTCTGCCCGGAAACTCGATCCCTCGTCGTGCGACCCCGAATCGGCGCGGGCGGACGTCAAACGCGGCGGGTCCCGCACGGGATCGGTGCGCGTCGCGAAACCCCCGGGAGAACGTCTCACGTGAGTTAGCCACCGGGGAGAGTCGAGCGAACGGCTCCGGGCGACGCCGGACGGGCCCGATCGAAGGCCTCGTGGGGCTCGTTCCCGCCGCGCAAGAGTATAGCGGCGGAGGGATTTCGGCGCACCGTGCGCGTCTCCCCTCGGATCCGGGAGTGGCTCCTCGGACCGGCGTCGGACCCGAGCGTCCGCTGGCGGTTTCTGAGCGAGGTGGAGGGCCGGCCGCCCACCGACGCTCGGGTTCGCGCCGCCCGCCGAGCCATCGGCCGCAGCGGATGGGCCGAGGGGATCCTCGCCCATCAGTTCCCGGACGGACGCTGGGCCACTCCCGGCTCCTCCGATCCCGAGATCTATCGGCCCAAGTACATCTCCACGTACTGGCGCTTCCTCGTCCTGGCCGATCTGGGCATGACGCGGGCCGACCCCCGGATCCGTCACACCGCGGAGCTCGTCCTCCGGCGCTGGACCGAAAAAGGTACCGACCTCCTGGGAGGACCCGAGAGCGAGATCTGCAGTGTCGGCAACTCCGTGAGGGCGCTCGTCCGCTACGGGTACCTCGATCATCCCGTGGTGCAGCGATGCATCGACTGGACGGTTCGCACGCAGAAGCGGGACGGAGGCTGGTACTGTTTTCCCGGCCGGAGCTCGGGCTCGATCGACGGGTGGGAAGGGCTCGCGGCGCTCGCAGAAATCCCGGAGGACGCGCGCGACGATCGGGTGCGTCGTTCGATCGAACGGGGGGCGGAGTTCTTTCTCCGTCACCGGTTGATGGACGAAGGGTCGACCCGGTACCCTCCCTGGTTCCGCATCCACTTTCCCACGCACTACTACTACGACCTGCTCGTCGGACTTCGGATCCTGACCGGCCTCGGATACGGTGCGGACTCTCGCCTTCGGCCCGCTCTCCGTTGGCTCCTCGGCAAGCGACGACGGGACGGCACGTGGGCGCTCGACGCCGATCATCCCGATCTTGACCCGCAACACGGCGGCTACGTGTTCGACGAGGGGCCCGTTTGGCCGATGCGGCTCGAGCCACCCGGGGAACCCAGCCGCTGGGCGACGGGGGAAGCGCTGGGCGTCCTTTCGAGAGCGGGAATGGCGTAGCCGACACGACCGTTTTCGGGGGCTCGCCCGGGCCGTACCGCGAGAGCGGAGGACCCCGCGCGGGAACGCCCGCGGCGAGCTCGCTCCGCTCCGGGGGGTGGGGCCCGCGAGGGCCGGAGAACCCTGAAGAGAGCACGAGCCCTGGAGGCGCAATGGGCCGGGGCGTTCCCCGCGAGAGCCCTCTTCCCGCGGCGTTACGGAGATGGCTCCTTAGGACCGATGAGCCGAGTGTCAGGTACCGCGTGCTTCGGGAGCTCCTCGACCGCCCGGAGGGCGACCGGGAGGTGGCGGCGGCTCGACGGAGGATCGGCCGCGTCGGCTGGGCGGCCGAACTCCTGGCCCTCCAGCTTCCGGGCGGTCAGTGGGCGACCCCGAACTCGGCCCCGCGAGACATGGAGGGGCCGAAGTACATCGCCACTCGGTACGTCCTGCACGTTCTGGCCGACCTCGGCATGAACCGTTCTGACGCGCGGGTGGCGCAAGCGGCACGACTCTATCTCGATCGCGTCTCGAGCCCTCGCTTCAACGAGATGGGCGGCCGGGATAGCGAGGTCTGCTGCACCGGCGGCGATGTGCGGATCGCGATGCGACTCGGCGTCGGCGACGATCCGCGGGTGGCGCGGTCCGTGGCCTGGCTGATCGGAGCCCAGAAGCACGACGGAGGTTGGCACTGCTTCCCCTCGAAGACGGGGACGCTCGACTCGTGGCAGGCGCTGGCCGCGTTCGCGACGATCCCAGAAGCCCGTCGGAGCCCGGAGATGAACCGAGCGATCCAGCGAGGTTTG
This sequence comes from Thermoplasmata archaeon, assembly GCA_035502455.1. Taxonomy (GTDB): domain Archaea; phylum Thermoplasmatota; class Thermoplasmata; order Lutacidiplasmatales; family UBA184; genus Lutacidiplasma. The sequence continues at coordinate 94,694 of DATJUI010000006.1, forward strand.
GAATTCTATCTGGATCGCGAGCTGATGTTCGAGAAGGGCGCGACCTACGCCCCCTGGCTTCGGTCCCACTTCCCCGTGCACTACTACTACGACGTCCTGGTCGGGCTCGACATCGTGACCGCGCTCGGGAAGGGCAGCGATCCACGACTCGCGAAGGCCCTCGACTGGCTCGAAGCACGACGGAACCCGGACGGATCGTGGAACCTGGACGCCGTACACCCGGACCTCGGGGACGACGATTACCTCGCGGGGGTGGGCACCCCGTTCTTCTCGCTCGGGCTCGAGTTTCCCGGCCGACCGAGCCGTTGGACCACGGTGACCGCTCTCAAGGTCCTCCGTCGAGCGGGCCGGATCTAAGGTGACGGTCCCCCGGCGGAGGCGCGCCGGTGGCATCTCCCCCCGGGCATGCCCGGCTCTTCGTTCGGCCGATCTCGACCGGGCCCGAGACCGGGGATGGAGCTTCGAGCCGTGACCCGAGACTCGCCGTCCGCGAGCTCACGTGCGAAGCGAACGAGGGACTCCGTTCGCGCCCCTCGCTGGAACCCACCGCCCGCAGATCCGAGGGGCCAAGGAGTGACGAGATCGCGGGAGCGCCAGCCACTGGAGGGACTTGAACCCCCGACCTGCTGATTACGAATCAGCCGCTCTGCCAAACTGAGCTACAGTGGCGCGACCGGCGGACGAAGGGGCTCGGACTATAATGGTGGCGCCGCGCGTCATCGCGCGGCGTCGAGCGCCTCGGTGACCGCACGCACCAGATCGTCCGTTTCTTCGATGCCCAGCGCGAGGCGCACGCACCCGTCGTCGATGCCGAGCTCGGCCCGCTCGGCGTCGCCGAGGCCCCGGTGCGACGTCTCGCGGGGCACGCTGACCAGCGACTCGACGCCACCCAGGCTCGCCGCGATGTGGAACAGGGCGAGGTGGTCGAGGAACCGGCCGACCGCCGGGGCTCCGCCCGCCAGCGATAGGGAGACGACCCCGCCCCGGCCGCGCATCTGACGGGCCGCGATCGCCTCTTGTTCGGCGCTCGCCCGCCCCGGGTAGTGGACCCGGGCGACCGCCGGGTGGGCGGCGGCCGCGTCGGCGACCGCCCGGCCGCTGTCGTTCTGGCGGGCGACGCGCAGGGCGAGCGTGCGCAGGCTGCGGGCGAGGAGGAACGCCGCGAACGGGTCGAGCGTCGATCCGAGCGTGCTCGGGGGATCGATCCGGTCGAGCAGCGCGCGCCGGCCGACGGCGACCCCGGCGATCAGGTCGGAGTGGCCGCCGAGGTACTTGGTCGCGCTGTGGAGCACGAGGTCGGCCCCGTGGTCGATCGGCCGCTGGTTGATCGGCGTGGCGAACGTGTTGTCGACGAGCAGGAACGCCCCGGCCGCGTGCGCCGCGGACGCCCAGCGGTCGAGGTCGTGGACCTCGAGGAGGGGGTTGGTGGGCGTCTCCATCACCACGAGACGGGTGCCGGTCGGGATCGACGACTCCGGATGCCGCGCCTCCGCGCCGCCGATCTCGCGGACCTCGATGCCGAACCGCGGCAGGACGTTCCGCACCAGATCGGTCGTGCCGCCGTAGATGCCCCGGAGCGCGACGACCCGGTCGCGGGCCCGGACGAGCGACAGGACCGCCGCCGAGATCGCGCCCATCCCCGAGGCGAACACGCGTCCGGCCTCCGCCCCCTCGAGCTGACGAACGAGCTCGGCCGGCTCCTCGAGGCTCGGGTTGTCGTTGCGGGTGTACAGGTAGACGTCGCCGTGCGCGCGGGCCTCGCTGCGCTCCGCGGGGAAGTGGAACGTCGAGGTCTGGTAGACGGGCGGCACGACCGCCCCCGCGTTGAGCTCGGGTCGCCGCGTGCCGTGGACGAGCCGGGTCGAGGGCCCGACCCAGGGCGGCAGCGGCTCGAAGGCGCGGCGGCGTCGGGGCGGGGCGGCCTCGCTCATCCCGGACCGTGCCGGCCCGGGGCGTCGGGCGCTTCGAGCATCTTCACGCGCGCGGCGCCGTTCACGGAGTCGAGGAATCGGGCGACCGCCGGGGGGACCGCCGCCCGCCAGTCGCCCCCGGACGCCATCTGACCGCGGATCCGGACCCCCTCGAACCGGCCCCGGTCGTACGTCGGCGGGCTGACGACCTCGACGCGCGCCCGTTCGAACAGCAGCCGGGTGAGCGGGTTGTTCGTGTAGACGCGCTCGAACGGCGGGAGGAGGCCCGTGACGTACGCGACCCACTCCGTGTGGCGCTGGATGTCCGGGATCGGTACGATCGAGACCCCGGCGACCGCCGCCTCCGCGAGCGCCTGCTCGATCATCTCGAACCGCTCGCCGGCGGTGAACGGGTTCGCCGCGGTGTACGACTCCTGCGCGCTGCCGATCCCGAGGATCAGCCGCTCGTCCCCCCGCTCGGCCCGAAGGTGCCGGACGACCGCCAGATGCCCGCCGTGGAACGGCTGGAAGCGCCCGACGAGGAGCCCGCGCACGGGACGCCCCACGTCACTCGGGGCTCAAATCGTCCACGTCGTCCAGGAACTCGTCGATGTGGGGGCACCGCGCGGTCAGGTAGTGGCGGCAATGCCGGCACTGGCGGTCGTTCCACGCCGGCAGGAGCGCGGAGTTGAACTCGAAGCACGGCCGGTTGACGAAGCGGTCCGGCTCGTCGTCCTCGTCCGTCGGGGCCCGCGGGGGCACGGGCGTGTGCGCCGGTACGCGGTAGCTGCCTCTCACGAACCCGCCGGGCGTCCGGGGGGTGCGTTCGGCGCGGTCGCCGGCGGCGCGGCCGGGACCTCCTCGGTCGTCCGGCTCGTCGCATGCACCATCGCCGCGAGCCGCTCGAGCAGGGAGTCCTTCTTCGTGCCCGGCCCGACGAGGGCGTACTTGAGCACGTCCCGCAGCGTGCGGACGGGGATCACCTCGATCTGCCCCTTGTAGCGGGTCTCGAGGACGAGGTCCTCCATGTTGTCCTCGGGGATCAGCACGCGCCGGATCCCGGAGTCGGCGGCGGCCTCCACCTTCGCGGTGACCCCGCCGACGGGCAGCACCTGGCCCCGGACGCTCAGCGAGCCGGTCATGGCGACCGACTGGTCGACCGGGACCCCCTCGAGGGCGCTGATGACGGCCGTCGCGATCGAGACGGATGCGCTGTCGCCCTCCACACCGTCCGACGCGCCGACGAACTGGATGTGGATGTCGAAGCGCGAGATGTCCTCGCCCGTGTACTTCTTGATGAGCGCGCTCACGTTCTGGACCGCTTCCCGGGCGATCTCGCCGAGCTTCCCGGTCGCCACCACGACCCCGCCGTCGCGGGTCTGGGCCGGGGTCACCTCCGCGGCGATCGGAAGCACGATCCCGGAGAACTCGGCCATCCCGGTCTGCGCGTTGATCGCGGCGAGGCCGTTCACGACCCCGACGGTCGCGCCCTCGACCGAGAACATCCGGTACTCCTTGCGCCGCTCGATGTAGCGGTCGGCGATCTGCTGCTCCAGCGACCGGCTCGCCCGCTTCGCGCGGACGACCTGGTCCGCATGGACGATCGGAAGACCCTCGCTCAGCGCGATGTCGCCGGCCACGCGGACGAGGCCGCCGAGCTCCCGGAGCCGGAGGGTGAGCTGGCCCGAGCGACCCGAGCGCCGCTGGGCCTCCCGGACGAGCTCGAGGATCGCCGGGCGGTCGAAGTGCGGGATCTTCTTGTCCTTCGCGACCTCCTGGGCGACGAACCGGACGAGCTTCATCCGGTTCTCGGGCGTGTCGGGCATCGTCGACTTCACGTACAGCTCGTAGCCGTAGCCGCGGATGCGCGAGCGCAGCGCCGGGTGCATCGTCTGGACGCTGTCGACGTTCCCGGCCGCGACGAGCACGAAGTCCGCCGGCACCGGCTCGGTCTTCACCATCGCGCCGGCGCTCCGCTCGGACTGGCCGACGATCGGGAACTTCCGCTCCTGGAGGGCGGTCAGCAGCGAGTGCTGGCTCTCGATCTTGAGCAGGTTGATCTCGTCGAGGAACAGGACGCCCCCGTTCGCCTTGTGGATCGCGCCGACCTCGACCCGCTCGTGGGGCGGCGTCTCGAGGCCCCCCGACTGGAACGGGTCGTGCTTCACGTCCCCCAGCAGGGCTCCGGCGTGGGCCCCGGTCGCGTCGATGAACGGCGGCTTCTCGTCCGGCGTATGCGAAACGAGGAGCTTCGCGACGCCGCTCGAGCTGTCGTTCCGCCCGCCCGAGAAGCGGACGAGCGCGTAGATGAAGACGACGATCAGGATCCCGAACAGCAGCGCGGTGAGGTCCTTCGTCGCGAGCACGATGTAGATCGTGAAGGCGAAGACCGCGACCGTGAGGACGATGAACAGGATCGTCCGCTGCTCCTTCTTGGAGGCCGCCTCGAGCTTTTGCGCCGCGACGATCTCCTTGCCCTTTCCCGCCGGCACGACCCGGATCTTCGGCTCGTTCGTGTCGTCGTTGTTCGGGTAGGCGAGAATGTCCTGCAGCTGCTCCTTCGGCAGGAAGTCGACCATCGCCCGGGCGAGCATGCTCTTGCCCGTGCCCGGCTCGCCGATCAGCATCATGTGCCGCTTCTGGGTCGCCGCCTTGCGGGCGACCTCCACGGCCTCGTCCTGCCCGATCACCTGGTCGAGCAGCCGCGGCGGGATCTCGACCTGGGCCGTCGACTGGTACGGGAGCGTCTTCCCCCAGCTTTCGAGCTCGCTCTCGGCGCTGGTCTCCCCGGCGTCGCCGGGCGGTGTATCCGCTCCCTCTGCCATGCCGGCGCCGCGACCCGGGACACCGGGATCCGCGCCGCCGGGCGAACTATGCGGAGCACGGTATAAATCCCTTCCCGACGCCGGCGGCGCCGGCGCCGTCCGAGCGCCGGCCGGCGACCGCGCGTGCCCCTCGTTATCTATCGAACCGGGCTCGCCGCCGCGGGCGACGGTCGTGACCGAGAGGCTGGACGGCAAGCCCGTCGCCGAGGCGCTCGACGCCGCGACCCGCCGGGCGATCGCGGCCGGCCCGGGCCGCCCGTCGCTCGTGAGCGTGCACCGGGGGGAGGAGACCCCGTTCCGGTTCTATCTCCGGCGGCAGGGCACGGCGGCCCGCGCGCTCGGGATCGACTTTCGCGAGGAGGTCGTCCCCGCGAGCGGGGGGCCGACCGCCCTCAAGGAACGGCTCGATCGGCTCGACCGGGACCCCGCGGTGTCGGGGGTGCTCGTGGAGCACCCGCTGCCGCCCGAGCTCGACTTCCTGGGGGCGGTCGCCCGCCTGCGGCCCGAGAAGGACGTCGATGGGGTGAGCCCGGACAGCCTCGGCCGGCTCGTCGCCCGCCGCCCGGTCCACGTTCCGGCCGTGGCGCTCGCGGCGATCGCGATCGCCGGTCACTACCGCTTGCCGATCGAGGGGCAGCGGGTGGCGGTGATCGGCCGGTCCGAGACCGTCGGCCTCCCGCTCGCGCTCCTCCTCGCGCGCCGCGAGCCTGGCATGAACGCGACGGTCACGATCGCCCACTCGGCGACCGCCGATCTCGGGGCGGCGCTCGCCGGGTGCCGCACGATCTTCTCCTGCGCCGGGGTCCCCGGACTGCTGGGTCGGGCCGTGGTGCCCGAGGGGGCGGCGATCGTCGATGTCGGCCTCTCCTCGGTCCCCGACCCGTCCCGGCCCTCGGGCGTGCGCGCCGTGGGCGACGCCGATCCCGCCGCGCTCGACGGCTGGGCCGCCGCCCTCACGCCCGTGCCGGGCGGGGTCGGACCGGTCACGGTGGCGGAGCTGATGGCGAGCACGACCGATGCCTGGCGCCGCCTCGGCCCCCGGGACGGTGGCCCGTGACCTCGCGCCCCCGGACCGGGCGCCGACGGGGGACGGACCCCGTCACCCTGCACTGCCGCGACTGTCCGATGTGGTACGGGGCCGAGGACGACGGCTGGGGTCCCTGCTCGATCAAGAACCGGCGGGGCGACGATCGGTACCTCACGTGGGGCGGGCACCTGTGCGACGAAGGCTACGCGCCGCCGACCCCGACCTTGGCGCGGGCGGCCCCGTTGAGGGGTTCCCGCTCGACCTCGAGGGCGTCGGCGGTCGGATACACCTCGACCTCGAAGGCCGGCCAGGGAAGGCGTCGCGCCGCCCGTCGCAGGGCTCCCGGCGCGAGCTCGACGCGGCGCCGGGCCGGATCGAGCCGGTAGTCGCCCCGCTCCACCCGGGCCCGGCGCGCCACCTCGCGCGACCAGCGGGCGAGGTCGCGGGCCGCTCCGGCCTCGACGATCCCGAGCACCACGGTCCCCTCGGGCCGGCGGTCCGCGAAGCCCGGAGCGGTGCGTTCCGCCCGGCGGATCAGCCGCTGCTTCAGTTGGACCCCGTCCTTGAAGCGGGACGAGCAGTAGTGGATCGGGACGCGGAGTCGTTCCTCGCGCACGATCCGTTCGGCGACGGCCCGGCTCCCCTCGACGCCCCAGCCGTTCTTGGGGTCGACGCGGTAGCCGCGCGCGTGCATCGCCGTCTCGTTCGTCTCGGAGAACTCGAGCTCGTTCAGGTTGACGAAGTCGACGCCGATCTCGCTCAACGTCCGCAGCAGCCGGCGCAGCTCCGCCTCCTTCTCGGGGAGGACCGGGATCTCCACTCCCCGCCGGATCCCCCACGCGGGGGCGTCCTCGAGGACCCGGCGGTAGGCTCCGCCGCCCGACGCGAGCGGGCCCCACAGGTAGTGGGGGATGTGGAGGCGGAACTCGTCGAGCCCCGCCCGGGCGAGCCGTTCGAGCTTCTCCGGGTTCGGCTCGTGCGTGTAGAGGTGGATGTGGTGCTCCGGACCGAACGTCGTCTTGAGCAGCCGGACGTAATGCTCGACCCGGTCGACGACCCCGAGCGGATCTCCGCCCGTTATGCCCGTGCCCGCCGCTCCGATGGCGCGAGCCTCGTCGAGCACGTCCTCGTCCCGCGCGACCGGCCGCTCGTTCGCGAAGACGACGTCCTTCTGGTTCCGGTTCGGGCTCACGGGGCAGTAGAAGCAGCGGAAGCGGCACAGTCCCGAGACGAACAGCACCATCTTGCGGCCCTCGCGGCACTGCGCGCAGGCCGGCGAAAGCTCCCCCCGATAGCTCGAGGCCATCGGCAGGAGGTGGAGCCGGTCCGTCTCCATGGGACCGTGGGCACGCGGGGCGGCCGCCAAAAGGGTTTCCCTCACCGACGCTCCGCGCGCCCGCGCTCGGGCGGCCGGCCCCGGACCGCCCGCCCCGACCGGTCGGCGGCGCCCGACCCGGACGAGCGAAGGGCCGCCGGGGGGACCGGGGGCCGCGGCGCCCGGGCTCGCGACGGGGACGGCCGTCGCCCCCGGAGCGCCGACCTGCCCGTGCGGTGGTCCGATGTTACCAAGTGAGGTGGAGGCAGGCTGCGGGGCGCAGCCTCAAATGCCCCGCCCGGCTGGGCGAGCGCAATTCCGGGGGTCCGACGGCGATGGAGATGCAACCGGGTCAGATGGCGTACGACCGCGCGAGCACCGTCTTCTCGCCGGACGGTCGGCTGTTCCAGGTCGAGTACGCCCTCCAGGCGATCCAGATGGGCGGGACCGCGGTCGCGGTCACGTACGACCACGGGATCGTCTTCGTGGCCTACCGCAACCTCCCCGTCAGCTCGCTCGCCGAGGCGGGGTCGATCGAGAAGAGCTTCGCCATCGACGCGGGCCTCGGCTGCGTCACGGCCGGCCTCATCGCCGACTCCCGCGTGCTGGTCGAGTTCCTCCGCGTCGAGGCGCAGCGCCACCGCCTCACCTACGGCGAGGCCGCGCCGTACGCGCTGCTCGGGCACGCCCTCGGGACCCTCCTCCAGCAGTTCACCCAGTTCGGCGGCACCCGCCCGTTCGCGGTCTCCCTCCTCCTCGGGGGCTTCAACAACGGGGTCCCCGGCCTCATCGAGCTCGACCCGAGCGGCGCGACGATCGGGTGGAAGGCCTACGCGATCGGCCGCAACCGCCGCGCCGTCGCCGACTTCCTCGAGGAGAAGCTGACCGGCACGCTCAACGAGGACGCCGCGTTCAAGCTCGCGGTCCAGGCCGTCGCGGAGGGCTCGCCGACGCCGTTCCAGGCCGAGGCGCTCGACGTCGCCATCCTCGAGCCGGAGACCGAGCTGCGCCGGCTCCCGGTCGCCGAGGTCGCGCGCCGCGTCCAGGGGATGCCGTTCATCGGCGCCCCCGACAAGAAGTCGAACGGGCGGTGAACGGGCTCTCCCGTTAAACGCCGCCCGCGCTTGGCGCGCCGTGGCGCCGCGTTCCCTCGCGCTCTGCGTCGCCGACGTCCGCGCGATCGTCGACTACAACCGCGCGGTCTTCGACCGCTACGCGCGCCGGATCCGGCGGCTCTCCCGGTCGGCGGCGACGCGCCCCCGGGGGATCGGCCACGAGTCGCTGTTCGCGACCCTCGTCCACATCCTGAACGTCCAGGAGGTCTGGTACGTCTACATCGTACGGGGGCGTACGTCGGACCGCGAGCTCGACGCGCTGTTCGACGACCCGACCCGCCGTCCGCGGGACTGGACGGCGTTCGACGCCTACGCCCGTCGGGTCTGGGCCGGGATCGACGCGACCGTGGCGCGCCTCACCCCGACCGGGCTGGGGCGGCGCGTCTCGGTGTTCTGGATGCGCGGGACGTACACGGTGCGGGACGCCGTACTCCAGACCACCCTCGAGCAGGCCCACCACCTGGGCGAGATCATCGGGGCGCTGCGGCAGGACGGGATCGAGCCGCCGAGCATGACCTGGATCGACGTCCGACGGGACGCCGGCCGGCGGGCGCGCCGGCGCTAGCGCCGGGACCGGGGCGCCGTCGGGGCGATCGGCCGACCGATGAGCTGCCCCATGCCCCGCCGCAGGACCGTCCGCACGCCGGCCGGATCCATCCCGACGCTCAGGTCCCAGACGGCCCCCTGGAAGAGCGCCACGACCATGAACGCGAGCGTGTCGAGCTCCACGCCGCCCCGCAGCCAGCCGCGCCGCCGCAGCTCCTCGAGGAACCGGCGCAGGCTGCGGAGGTCCTCCCGGTGGTCGAGCCGGAGCGTCTCGCGGATCTCCTCGTCGTGGGAGGCCTCGCCGAGGATCTCGAAGTACAGCGCCACCTGATCGCGCGTGACGGCCGTCCGAAAGACCTCCTCGAACGTCTCGGTGAGCCCGCGGGCGGGGTCCGCGTGCTCGAGCACCGAGCGCATCCACTCGCGCGACAGCCGGCGGTTCTCCGCCTGGATCTCCTTGAGCACGTCGATCTTCCCGGGGTAGTACAGGTAGAGGGCGCCCTTGCTCACCCCCAGCGCGTCGGCGATGTCGTCCATCGTCGTGCGCCGGTAGCCCCGCGTGACGAACAGCCGCTTCGCCGCCTCGACGATGCGGGCGCGGGCCTCCGCCTTGTAGCCCGGCACGACCTTCGGCATGGCCGCTCCCGACGACGGCGCCCGGGTATAACTGACTTTTCGTCTGCTACGATGACTCATGGACAGAAAACTGACTTATAGTCAGTTTACTCATGCCCGGGCGTCTCCCCTAGAGCGGTCCGATGGCGAACCCCGAGCTCCCGAGCCCCGCGCGGCAGGAGGCGCTGCCCGCGCCGCACTACCTCACGGGCGGGATCGCCGCGGGCGTCGTGCTCGGGATCTTCCTCGCGATCCTCCTGGCCGGTCTGGACGGCCTCGTGGTGGCGACCGCGCTCCCGACGATCGCCCGGTCGCTCGGGGCGTCCGACGGCATCACCTTCGTCACGAGCGCCTACCTGATCGCGTCGACCGTCTCCATCCCGATCTTCTCCAAGATCTCCGACCTCTACAGCCGACGCAACGTCTTTCTGATCGCGCTCGCGATCTTCATCGCCGGCTCGGCCCTCGCCGGCCTCAGCCAGACGCTGACCGAGCTGATCGTCTTCCGCGGGATCCAGGGGTTCGGGTCCGGGGCGTTCCTGCCCGTCGGGATCGCGATGGTCGCGCTCCTGTTCTCCCCCGCGAACCGGGCCCGGCTGACGGGCGTCCTCTCGGGGGCGGGGGGGATCGCCATCGTCGGCGGCCCGCTGATGGGCAGCTACATCGTCGGCGTCACGACCTGGCGCTGGGTGTTCTACGTCAACCTCCCGATCGGCATCGCCGCGATGATCGTGCTCGCGGTCATGCTCGGGCCGCTGCGGTCGGAGACCCCGGGTCGCTTCGATGCGGTCGGGGCGGCGTTCCTCGCCGGCTGGGTCTCCGCGCTCATGCTGCCGCTCGTGGAGATCGCCGACGGCGCGTGGGGCTGGACCAGCCCGGCCGCGCTCGGGCTGCTCGCGGGGGCGGTCGTCCTCCTCGCGGCGTTCGTCGTCTGGGAGCTGCGCCACCCGGACCCGGTCGTGCCGATCCGGCTGCTCGGCCGTCGGGTGATCGCGGCCACCGGCGCCATCAGCCTCGTCACCGGGATCGTCTTCACGTCGCTCCTGACCCTCCTCGGGCTGTTCGTCGGCTTCGTCCTCTTCCCGACCGACCCGAGCAGCCAGACGTGGATCCGGGACGTCGACTACTTCTTCGCGGTGCCCCTCATCCTCGGGGCGGTCTCCGCCGGCGGCCTTCTCACCCGCTTTTCCTACCGCGTCGTGATGGCGCCCGCCCTCCTGCTCGCGGGGATCTGCGCGCTGTTCCTCGCGGGCGTGGGGGCGACGACCCCGCTCTGGGTCCTCGCCGGCGGCTTCCTCCCCGTCGGCGGGCTCGTCCTCCCGCTGATCCCGTTCGGGTTCGGCTCGGGGATCGGGCTCGCGGGCGCGACGATCGCGATCCAGAACGAGGTGCCCCGGCGCGAGGTCGGCGCCGGGATCGGCATCACGCGGTTCCTGCAGAGCCTCGGGGGCGCCGTCGGGCTCTCCCTGTTCACGGTCTACCTCACCTGGCGGTCGGCCCAGGGGCTCCCGGCCGCCCCGACCCCGGCGAACCTGCTCTCGGCCACGGTCGCCGGGTACTCGGCGATCTTCCTCGCGATGGCGATCCTCACGATCGCCGCGGGCCTCTGCGCGCTCGCGATCTCGGGGCGGGCGGTGGCCGCCCGCTCGGATGCGCCGGGCGCCGCCTCCGGCGCGATCGGACCGGAGGCGGTCAGCCCGGCGCCGACGGCGCCGGGTCCGGAGCCGCTTCGAACTCCTCGCGCAGCCGGATCCGACGACGGGCTCGGTGGTACGTGACCGCGAACCGGTGCGCCTCGTCGCGGACCGCGCGGAGGAGCAGCATCGGCGCCGAGTTGGGGTTTGGCGCGAGCGGCTCCGCGCGGTCGGTCGTGTAGACCTCCTCCTCGCGCTTCGCGAGCCCGATCGTCGGGACCTGGTCGGCGAGCTGCATCGCCGCGAGCGCGCTCACCGCCGCGGACAGCTGGCCCGCCCCGCCGTCGATGAGCAGCAGGTCGGGGAGCTTCTCGCCCTCCGCCGCGCGGCGGAGATACCGCCGCCGGACGACCTCCGCGATCATCGCGAAGTCGTTCGTCCCGGGCACCGTGCGGATCCGAAAGCGGCGGTACTCCGACTTCTTCGGCATCCCGCCCTCGAAGACCACGAGCGACCCGACCGCCTCGTAGCCCTGGAACAGCGAGATGTCGATCCCCTCGATGCGGGTCGGGACCTGCGGGAGCCGCAGCATCGTCTGGAGCGCGAGCAGCACCTCGCGGGGCGGCGGCCGGGCCACGATCTGGTCGACGGTCGCCCGGGCGAGCCGCTCCGCGAGGCGGGCGAGGGAGGCGAACCGCCCGGCGGGACGGAACTGGACGTCGATCCCGCGGGCGCCGAACAGCTCGTCGAGCGTCGCGTCGATCCCGGCGGGTCGCGCCCCGGCGACGTAGATCCGGTCCGGCAGCTCGAAGCGGCCGCCGTAGTACTGCGTCAGGAAGTGCTTGAGGACCTCGCCGGGCTCGGGGACGTCGTCCGCCGGGATCGCGACCAGGTGGGGCTCGGTCCGGCGGACCTCCCCGTCCTCGACCTGCAGCACGCCGACCGCCACGCGGAGCGTCGAAGGGTCCTGCGGGAAGGCGATCGCGAGGACGTCCGCCCGACCGGTGCCGCGGCCGATCACCGACTGGCGCTCGGCGAGCGCCCCGAGCCCCTGGAGCGCGTCGCGGAGCAGCGCGGCCCGCTCGAACTCCTCCGCGCGGGCCGCGGTCCGCATCGCCTCCTCGAGCGCGGGCCGAACGAGCGTCGTCTTGCCGCGGAGCACCTCCACGGCGCGCTCGACCTGGGCGCGATACGCCTCCGGGGCGATCGCACCGATGCACGGGGCGCTGCAGACCTTGAGGTGGTAGTACAGGCACGCCTGCTTCGGGAGCCGGACGCACCGCCGCAGCTGGAACAGGTCGCCGAGCAGGCGCTCGACCCCGCGCGCCTCGCGGGCGCTCGTGTACGGTCCGAACAGGAGGAGCCCCGCGCGCCGCCGGGGGCGCCGGACGAGCAGGATCCGGGGGAACGCGTCGCCGACGGTGACGGCGAGGTACGGGTAGCTGCGGTCGTCCTTCAGGAGGACGTTGTACGGGGGCTGGTACTGCTTGACCAGGCTCGCCTCGAGCAGCAGCGCCTCGCGCTCCGTGGCGGTCGGCACGAACTCGACGCTCGAGCTCTCCGCGACGATCGAGCCGTCCTTCTCGATCTTCGCGCGGAGGTGGTCGAGGACCCGGCGCCGTAGGCTCCTCGCCTTGCCGACGTAGACGACGTCCCCTGCACGTCCCCGGAACAGGTAGACGCCCGGGACGTCCGGCCCGGTCCGGAACCCCTCGCCCGTGGCCGCCGCGAGATGGCTCGCCGGGACGAACGACGGGAGCGACGGGCGCGGACCGTCGGTCATCCGCGCGCCCGTCGGGCGATCGGCGTGGGGAGGCGGACGAGGGGCGCGAGGAACCGACCGGTGTGGGAGCCGCGGCGTCCCGCGACCTCCTCGGGGGTCCCCTGCGCCACGACGTGGCCGCCGGCGGCGCCGCCCTCGGGCCCGAGGTCGATCAGCCAGTCGGCCGCCTTGAGGACGTCCAGGTTGTGCTCGATCACGACGATCGAGTTGCCGCCCGCGCGCAGCCGGAACAGCACGTCGAGCAGCCGCTCCACGTCGGCGAAGTGGAGGCCGGTGGTCGGCTCGTCGAGCAGGTAGAGCGTGCGGCCCGTGGGGGGCTTCGCGAGCTCGTAGGCGATCTTGATCCGCTGCGCCTCGCCCCCCGAGAGCGTGGTCGCGCTCTGCCCGAGCCGGATGTACCCGAGCCCCACGTCCTGGAGGAGCCTGAGCCGCGACTCGATCCGCCGGTGGAGGGCGAAGAACCCCCGGGCCTCGTCGACCGTCATCTCGAGGACGTCGGCGATCGTCTTGCCCTTGAAGGCGACCTCGAGGGTCTCTCCGTTGAAGCGCCGCCCGCCGCACTCCTCGCACGCGACGTAGACGTCCGGCAGGAAGTGCATCTCGTAGCGCAGCACGCCGTCGCCCTCGCACGCCTCGCAGCGGCCCCCGGCGACGTTGAAGCTGAAGCGCCCCGGGGCGAACCCCCGGGCCTTCGCCTCGGGGAGTCCTGCGAACAGCTCGCGGATCGGGGTCATGATCCCCGTGTAGGTCGCGGGGTTCGACCGCGGCGTCCGGCCGATCGGCGACTGGTCGATGAGCAGCACCCGGTCGATCTCGTCGATCCCTTCGATGAAGTCGTGCCGGCCCGGCACGTCGCGGCCGAGCCCGAGGTGGCGCCGGACCGCCTTGTACAGGATCTCCTCGAGGACCGTCGACTTCCCGCTCCCCGACACGCCGGAGAGCGCGACGAGGAGCCCGAGCGGGATGCGGATGTCGTCGCCCTTCAGGTTGTGCTCGCGCGGGCCGTGGATCGTCAGGAACCGGCGCGCCGGTCGGGCGCGCTCGACGGGGACGGCGATCGACCGGCGTCCGGAGAGGAACTCCGCCGTCAGCGAGCGGGGCGTCCCGGCGATCCGGTCCGGCGGGCCGTTGTAGAGGACCTCGCCGCCGTGCACCCCCGCGCCCGGCCCGAGGTCGACGAGCCAGTCGGACTCGCGCATGGTCATCTCGTCGTGCTCGACGACGAGCAGCGTGTTCCCGAGGTCGCGCAGCGTCTTGAGGGTCGCGAGGAGCCGGGCGTGGTCGCGGGGGTGGAGCCCGATCGACGGCTCGTCGAGGATGTAGAGGACGCCGACGAGCCCCGAGCCGATCTGCGTCGCGAGCGCGATCCGCTCCGACTCGCCGCCCGAGAGGCTGCCGCTCGCGCGATCGAGGGTGAGGTAGGTGAGCCCGACATTCTCGAGGAACTGGAGGCGCGCGCGGATCTCCTTCACGACCTGCCCCACGATCTGCTCGTCGCGCTCGGAGAGCGCGAGCCCGCGGAACATCGCCCCGACCTCGAGCACGGTCATCGCCGCGACCTCGGCGATCGACCGCCCCTCGACCGTGACGGCGAGGCTGGCGGGCTTGAGGCGCCGACCGCCGCACGCGCGGCACGGGACGAACGACATGAACCCGAGGTAGTACTCCTTCGCGGCCTCGCTCTTCGTCGAGCGCCAGCGGCGCTCCACGGCCGCGACGAGGCCCTCGCGGAGCCAGCCGGCGACCCACCAGTGGGCGGGATTGCTCCGCGGTGTCGAGCCGACGACCTTGTCCGATCCGTACAGGAGCGCCTTCCACCCCTTCTCGGAGAGCTCCCGGACCGGTCGACGGGGATCGTAGCCGAACATCTCCGCGAACCGCGCGAGCGACGGGCCCTCGGGCGTGAGGCCCCAGACGGCGATCGCCTTCGCGAGCGGCTTGTCCTTGTCCGGGATCAGGCGCTCGGGGTCCGCGTGGAGCGTCGCGCCGATCCCCGAGCAGTCGGTACAGGCGCCCAGCGGGTTGTTGAACGAGAACATCCGTGGGGTCAGCTCCTCGATCGAGAAGCCGCAGGTCGGGCACGCCCGTCGGCTCGAGAACGTCTCGCGCACCCCGCCGGCGCGGCGCAGGACGAGCACTCCCTCGCCGAGTTGCCGTGCGAGCTCGACCGACTCCGCGAGCCGGCTCTCCTCGCCCTCCGCGACCTCGAGGCTGTCGACGACGACCTCGATCGTGTGCTTCTTGTTCTTCTCGAGCCGGACCTCGGGCCCGGGCAGCCGGAGCTCGACGCCGTCGACCACGAAGCGCCGGTAGCCGGCCTTGCGCAGCCGCTCCATCACGTCGCGGTGCTCGCCCTTCATCGCCCGCACCACCGGGGCGAGCAGGTCGACCTTCTCGCCGCGGGCGCGAGCGCGGACCGCTTCGACGATCCGATCGACGGACTGCGGGGCGATCGCCTCGCCGTCGTTCGGGCAGTGCGGGACCCCGATCCGCGCGTAGAGGAGCCGCAAGTAGTCGTAGATCTCGGTCACGGTGCCGACGGTCGAGCGGGGATTGCGGCTGCCGGCCCGCTGCTCGATCGCGATCGCCGGCGAGAGCCCGTCGATCGAGTCGACGTCGGGCTTGTCCATCTGCCCGAGGAACTGGCGGGCGTACGACGAGAGGCTCTCGATGTACCGCCGCTGGCCCTCGGCGTAGAGGGTGTCGAAGGCCAGCGACGACTTCCCCGAGCCGCTCACGCCGGTGATGACGACGAACTTCCCGCGCGGGAGGTCGAGGGAGACGTTCTTCAGGTTGTGCTGGCGCGCGCCGCGGATCCGGATCGCGTCGCTGGGTTCGGGCATCGGAGCTCCGGGTTCAGGTCGGGAGCAGCTCGCCCACCGTCGCCTGGAGGCGGTCGAGCACGTGGGCCTGCAACCGGCGGCCGAGCTCGGCCGAGGCGGGGCGCGTGTCGCCCATGACGCTCTCGGGCCAGTCGGACGACGGGGGCGCGCCCGGGACGAACGGGCTCGGGCGGAACGGGACGTTCGGCCGCTCGGGCCCGACCGTGTCGGGGGCGAGCGCCATCACGCGGGAGGTCTCGAGGAGGCCCGCGTGCCCGTCGGTCGCGGGGGCCTCGGTGCCGCGCAGCTCGTAGACGAAGTCGTAGTCGGAGAGCACCACGACCTTGAGACCGGGCCGGGCGCGCATCGCCTCGTCGGCCGCCTCGCGCAGCGCCGCCATGTGGCCGCGCTCGGCGTGCCCCGACAGCACCAGGATGCGCCGGACCCCCGAGCGGCCGAGCTCCGACAGGACGCCGGTCGCGTGCTGCCCCAGCTGGGCGATCGAGAGCGAGACCGTGCCCGGAAAGTTCCGCGCCCCCGGCGCCGAACCGTACGCGAGGGTCGGCGCGACGAGGCCATCGACCCGCTCCGCGAGCGCCGCCGCCGTCGCTTCCGCCTGCAGCTGGTCCGCGCCGAGCGGGAGGTGCGGTCCGTGCGCCTCGAGCGCGCCGACCGGGACGATCACGAGCGGATTGCTGGGGAGCTTCCGCTCGAACGTGCGGGAGTCGATCTCGAGGAGCCGACGGGAGCCTGCCATCGGCGAAACGACGGAGCGTCCCTATTTAACGCGGGGCGCGGGGTGAAGGAACGGGGTGGACCCGGCGCGCGACGCAGGGGGCGGGCGGCGCGCTCTTAGGCGGCTGCCGCGTGGGGTCCGGTTTCGCCCGGCCTACGGGGCCGTGGGCGCCGGCCCGGGCGCGGGGGACCGGTCCTCGGGCGCGGCCGGCTTTGCGCGGCGACGCGTCACGGGGGCCCGCGCCGCGGCCGTCTTCGGGCGGCGGGGGCGCGCGGCGCCGGACTTCGCCTTCGCCGGGGCCTCCGCCGCGGCGGGCGGGGGCTTCTGGCGGCTCGGGCACGCGGGGTTGATGCAGAGCGTCCACGGGGGCCGACCGGCCTCGATCGCCGTCACCACCGGGGCCCGGCAGACCGGGCAGGGGGGATGGTCCTTGTCGAGCTTGCCGCGCTGGGGCAGCGGGTACGTCACGCGGCACGTCGGGTAGCCGGAGCAGCCGACGAACCGCTTGCCGGCGAACGAGTAGCGGATGTGGAGCGGGCTCCCGCAGCTCGGGCAGACCCCGATGCGGAACGCCTTGTGGTGCTCGGGGCAGTCCGGGTTGATGCAGTAGAGGTCCGGCCGCTGCCCGCGGAAGACGATCTTGACGCGCGGGACCTTGCAGGTGCCGCAGAGGAACTCCGGGGCCGGCTCGATGAAGCCGGCCGAGGGCAGCGAGTAGCTCGCCGTGCACGAGCCGGGGTTGTTGGCGCACTGCACCCAGCGCGCGCCGCGCGGGCTGCGGCCGAGCTGCAGGGCGCCCCCGCACTTCGCGCACGGGCCGACGAACCGCTGCCGGTCGAGGGCCCCGGTCAGCGTCTCGTGGACGCCCTTCGCGTTCGCCGCGAGCAGGGCGTGCGCCTCCCGGAGCATCTCGCGGGACTCGGCGAGGACGTCGGCCTTCGGCTTCTTCGACTCCGCCACGAGCTCCATGTCCTCCTCGAGGCGGTGGGTCATCTCGGGGCGCGTGATCAGCGGGGCGTGGGCGCGGAGCGCCTCGGTGACGGCGATGCCGGTCGAGGTCGGCTCGAGCTGCCGCTGGTTCACGTAGTGCCGGTCGAACAGCTTTTGGAGGACGTCGTGGCGCGTGCTCTTCGTGCCGAGGCCGAGCCGCTCCATCTCCTGGATGAGCGATCCCTGGGTGAACCGCCGCGGGGGCTTCGTCTGGTCCTCCACGAGCTCGATCTTCGGGACCCGGACGGTCTCGCCGACGACGAGGGCCGGCATCGCCGATTCGTCGGCGCGGGCGTACGGGTAGATCCGGTACCAACCGGGGTCCAGGAGGGTGTGCCCCTTCCCCTCGAACCGCTCGCCGCGCACCTCGACCGCGGCCGTCCGGGTCCGGGAGACCGCGTCGGGACCGAGCGTCGCCAGGAAGCGCCGCACGACGAGCTCGTAGACCTTCGCGTTGTCCGGCTTCAGCTTCTTCGGATCGACCGCCGACGTCGGATAGATCGGTGGGTGGTCCGTCGTCTCCGAGCGCCCGCGGGTCGGCCGGAGCGAGGGCTGGGCGAGGACGAGCTCGGCCGCCTCGGCGAACGGACCGTCGCGGAACTTCTCCGCGAGGGTCCGCAGTCCGAGGCCGCGCGGATAGACCGTGTTGTCCGTGCGCGGGTAGCTGATGAGCCCCGCGGTGTAGAGGTCCTCGGCGATCCGCATCGCGTAGGCGGCCCCGAGCCCGAGCCGCGTCGCCTCGCCGACGAACAGCGTCGTCGAGAACGGCACGGGCGGGCGGCGCCGCGTCTCCTCCTCCGCGAACGCGCGGACGACGCCCTCGTGCGCGCCGTCGAGGCGGTGGAGGATCCGCTCCGCGTCGGCCTTCGCCTCGAAGATCCCGTGCGCGTGCCGGAGGCCGAACGGCTCCCCGTTCTTCTCCCCGGTCGCGACGATCTCCCAGAACGGCGTCGGCTGGAACTCCTTGATCGCCTGGTCGCGCTCGACCAGCAGGGCGAGCGTCGGGGTCTGGACGCGCCCGACCGAGAGGAAGCTCCGCCCCCGCTGCTGCGCGGTGAGCGAGAGGTACCGCGTGAGCAGCGCGCCCCAGACGAGATCGATCTCCTGGCGCGCCTCCCCGGCCGCCGCGAGCGCGTGGTCGAGCTCGTGGAGGTTCGAAAAGCTCTGCTCGATCTCCTCGCGGGTGAGCGCGCTGTAGTGCGCCCGCTTCACCTCGATCGACGGGTGGACCTTCTGCATCAGCTCGAGCGCCTCGAGGCCGATCAGCTCGCCTTCGCGATCGAAGTCGGTCGCGATGATCACCCGGTCGAACCGGCGCACGAGGGACTGGAGGGCCGTCACGATGCCGGTCTCGGTGACCCGCTTCTCGGGCGCCGTCTCGAGCAGCCGCGGCAGCGTCGCGAGGCTCCACTCCGCGAGATCCTTCGGGTAGTCGAGCTCGACGATGTGCCCCCGGAGCCCCATCACGGCGTACGGGCCTTCCGGCCGCTCGAACTCGAAGACGTTCGTCCCTTCGACGCGGGAGCGCTTCATCCGGCCGTCCGAGAGGACGACCGCGATCCGGAGCGCCGTGTTGAACTTCTCGGCGACGACGAGGGTGCGGGGCACGGGACCCGTAAAAGGCGGCGGGGCGTAGATAAAGTCCCTCCCCGCTCGGCGGGTCGGAACGGCTCCGAACGTGAGCGCGCACGTTCGACCGGGGCCCCGCGCCGCGCCGGCCCGAGACCCCACGAAGGGGCACCGGTTCGTACGCCACGGTCGACCTCGAGAACCCGCCCGAGAACGCCCGCTTCGGCTGCGGCCCCGCGAACGCTCGGGGGCTGCGGCTGGGGTTCGAGCGGGGCGTCGGAGCGGGCGGAACGGAGGAGATCCACGGGACGTTCGAGCCCCGCCCGGACGAGACCGGCGGGCCGGGGATCTTCCACACGGGCCTCCCATTCGCCGTCCTCTACGAGGCGTCGTGCGGGACGCCGCTCAAGCGCGGGGGCCGTCTGATGGTGAGCACGGGCCCCGGGACGCACCCGCACCGGCGTCTCCCCCGCGTGGGCCGGCGCCACCGCGTGGTCGCCCGGTGGGGGCCGATGGCGGTCGAGGGCCGTCGGATCGGCGCCGCGACGGCGACCGAGGACGGCCGATCGTGCGGCTCGCTCACGACGTACGGGCGGCCCGTGGACCGGGCGGAGCTCGAGCGGGCCGGTCCGGCGCTCCCCGGGTATCTGGTGGGGGCGATCCCCGACGCGCCGGTCTAGCGGGGCCCGCGCCGCGGCAGACTATAAGACCCCGTATGCTCCCGTCGCTCCCACGTGCCGCGGTAACTCAGTTTGGGAGAGTGCAAGACTGAAGATCTTGAAGCCGCCGGTTCAAGCCCGGCCCGCGGCACCTCCTCTCGTCCGGGGATGACGGACCCGGCCGGGGCGACGGGGACCGACGCCCGCCGGTTCGCTTCGCCCGCCCCGGCCGACCCGCACGGGGATCTGCCCCTCGTCTTCGAGGGCGACGGGCCGTCCGCGACGCCGCCCGCGTCCCCGACGGGGCGCGAGCTCGCGCTCCTCGACCCCACCGCGGTCGAGCGGGCGACGGTCGGCCGCCGCCCTACGGGGACGGGACGAACCAGACGTCGGTGATCGAGTACTTGGGGTTCGGGTCGAAGCGCGCCTCGACCGGCATCCCCACGTAGAGGTCCTCTTCGACGGCGTCCTTGAGGCGGGCGAGCAGCACGCTGCCGACGCCCGGGAACTCGACGAGGGCGAGGTTGTACGGCGTCTCCTTGAGGAACGCCTCGCTGCCGAAGTGGCACGTCGTCCACGAGTGCAGGCGGCCCCGCTTCGGGAGGTCGATCCACTCGGTCGGCGAGCCGCAGACCATGCAGTGGCTGCGCGGCGTCGCGTAGACGAAGCCGCACTTTACGCGGCGGCACTTCGAGCCCTTGAGCTTCCCCTCGGCCAGGCCGAGGAAGAACGGCGAGTCCTCGGCGTAGCTGTGGATGTAGTTGATCGCGTACGGGAACTTGATCACGAGGCTCTCGACCCCGTCGGCGTCGCGGAAGATCGCCGCGCCCGAGCGGTCGAGCTCCGCCTGGACGTCGCGGAACTTGTCGTACGTCGGGGGACGGGCCCTCATCGGAACCCCCGCTCGAGGATCGAGACGGTCACGGCCGAGCCCGTGCCCGCGTGGCTGTGGATCGCCCCGCGCCGCGCGTTCGGGAGCTGGAGCGTCGCGTCGCCGAAGTGCTTTCGGATCGAGCCCTGGAGCTGCCAGAACGCGAAGACGCCCTGCATCAGTCCGGTCGCCCCGACCGGGTGACCGCAGGCGATCAACCCGCCGGACGGGTTGACGGGGATCGCGCCGGCCCGGGGCGTCGGGAAGCCGTAGTCGATCCCCTTCAGGAACGGGTCGCCCCGCTCGGTGAAGGCATACCCCTCGCCGTACTTGCACAGGCCGAGGTCCTCGTACGTCTGGATCTCGCTCGAGGCGTAGGCGTCGTGGAGCTCGATGAAATCGAGCTGCTGGTTCGGGTTCGTGATCCCCGCGTGGCGGTACGCCTCGAGGCCGGCCGCGCGGCCCGCACGGAACGAGTGGACCCCGGGGTACGGAAGGTCCTCGTAGTCGCGCGCGCGCTCGTGGGGCATCAGCGGGACCTTGCCGAACGGACGGTCGGCGAGCCGCATCGTGTCGGTGCCGGTGCCCACGCCCACGATCCGCACGGGCCGGTCCGTGAACTCCTTCGCCCGCTCCTCGGTGCACATCACCGCGACGGCGGCGCCATCGCTCATCGTGCAGATCTGCTCGCGGGTGAGCGGGTAGCTGATCATCTCGGAGCGGAGCACGTCCTCGACCGTGAGCCGCTTCGGGTACTGCGCGTAGGGGTTGTGGAGCGCGTTCAGGTGGTTCTTCACGGAGACGAGGCTCATGATCCGGGTCCCCTCCCGGATCGCGAGCCGCTGGGCCTCGCGCTCGTCCTTCACGTCCGCGAATTTGCGCAGCCGCAGGTACTCGTAGATGTGCCGGATGACCATCAGCGCGTAGTAGCCCGTGTAGAATCCCCCGAGGGGGAAGTCGAAGTTCGTGTCGGAGGCGAGCGCGATGAACTCGTTCCCCTTCCACGTCTGGACGCGGCTCATCGTCTCGAAGCCGGCGGCGAGGCAGATGTCCATCCGTCCGCTGGCGACCGCCTCGTACGCGGCCTGGAAGCACTCGCCCCCGGTCGCCCCGCCCCACTCGATCCGCACCGAACCCTTCGGGTTCATCCCGAGGTAGTCCTGGACCATGCTCGCGGCCTTCAACTGGCGCGTGAAGTGGTCGGAGAAGTACGAGATGCGGGTCCCGTCGATCCGCTCGGCCGTGAGCCCGGGGACGTCCTTGAGCGCGTAGTCGTACGCGCGCTTGACCATCAGACGGAAGTCCATCGCCGGGTGGGCCTTCGCGAACTTCGTGACGCCGCCCGTGACCATGTAGACCCGGCGTCCTTTCGACGGCGCCGTCACCGGGGCGCGCGCAGGGGACGCTCGACGCTTCGCGGACGCCTTCGACCGGGCCTTCGTACGGGGGGGCACGGGCAAAACCTCGCGGCCCCAATTCGGTCGGGGTCATAAGGTGAAGCCGCACCGCCGGAACCGATTTACTCTCGCGGGGCGTCCCGCCGCCATGCCCGGCCCGGGAGCGAAGCGGGACTTCCTTTCCCTCGCGGATCACGCCGCCGAGCTCCCGGCGCTGCTCGACCGCGCGACGACGCTCAAGGCCGAGCGGAAGAAGGGCGACGTCCGGGCGACGCTCCCCGGGAAGAACCTCGCGATGATCTTCGAGAAGTCGTCGACCCGCACGCGCACGTCGTTCGAGGTCGCGATCACCGACCTCGGCGGCCACGCGATCTACATGTCGTCGCGGGACCTCCAGCTGGGACGCGGCGAGACGATCGGCGACACCGCGCGCGTCCTGTCCCGGTACGTCGACGCGATCGCGTACCGCGCGTTCCGCCACACGGACGAGGTCGAGCTCGCCCGCTCGGCGTCGATCCCGGTGATCAACGCCCTCGACGACGTCGAGCATCCGTGCCAGATCGTCGCCGATCTGCTCACCATGCGCGAGCGGTGGGGCCGCTTCCCGGGCCACCGGCTCGCCTGGATCGGCGACGGGAACAACGTGCTCCACTCCCTCCTCCTCGGGGCGGCGGCGGTCGGCCTCAGCCTCACCGCGGCGACCCCGACCGCGTACCGGCCGCTCCCCGACATCGTCGCGAAGGCCCAGGCGCTGGCCCGCGGCTCGGGCGCGACGATCGCCTTCACGACGGACCCGAAGGAGGCGGCCCGCGACGCGGACGCGCTGTACACCGACGTCTGGACCTCGATGGGCGAGGAGGCGGAGGAGGCGGCGCGGAAGGTCGCCTTCCAGGGCTATCAGATCAACGACGCGCTGCTCGCACTCGCGAAGCCGGCGGCGTTCGTGCTGCACGATCTGCCCGCGCACCGCGGCGAGGAGATCACCGACAGCGTGTTGGACGGACCGCGGGCCGCGGCGTGGGACCAGGCCGAGAACCGGCTCCACGCCCAGAAGGCGATCCTCGAGTACCTGCTGCACGCCCCGACGGGCGGCCTCATCCGGGGCCGGGGTCCGGGTCGGCGCGCAGCCGCACCTTGAGCAGGTGCTCGATCTTCCGCACGAGCGCGTCCGGGGGGCGGAAGCTGCCGGCCTCGATCTTGAGGACGACGGACTTCTTCTCGTTGAGCTTCTTCCCGAGCTCTTCCGGGGTCCAGGCGAGCCCTTCGCGCGCGACGCGCACGCGCTTCGCCCAGTCGGGCGCGAGCTCCATCTCGCCGATCTCGGTGTAGAGGTCCCGCTCCTCGAGCCGCCGCGCGCGCGGGGCCGTCCGGGAGGCGCCGACGAAGGACGGACGGCCGCCCGCGCCGGCCGGCGCGGGGGCCGGCGTCGGCGGGGGATCGACCGGTTGGCCGAACCGCGCGCACTCCGGGCACAGCGGCAGCACGGTCCCCTCGAGGCGTACCCGCGCCGTCGCGACCACGTCCTTGCCGCACATCTCGCAGAGCATCGGGTCCCCCCACTGGGCGTCGGCCCCGGACCCCGCGTTCCGGCGGCAGCACCGGTCCCGCGGCGGGACCGGACCCCCCGCTAAATCGGTTGCGCCGACGCGCGGTCGCCACGGGGACCGCCGGCGGAACGGGGGCTCGGCGGCCGTTTCAGGCTCTCGGCGGGGGTTCTTGAGGGGGGTTCGGGTGGAGGGAACGAAGGACCATGCCGGCCAAGGCGAACTCCCCGAAGCGCGCGGCGGCGCACCCCGCCCCGGTGCCGTCCGCGACGGTCGTGAGCGTGGCGGTCGTCGTCGCCGATCGAGCGAAATCGAGGGCGTGGTACACGGGCCCGCTGGGGCTCGAGGTCCTCGACGACACCGACCATTGGCTGACCGTCGGCCGGAAAGGGGCCGGGGGCCGCCTCCACCTCTGCCAGACGAACGAGTTCGACCCGAAGGCCGAGCTCGAACCCGGCAACTCGGGCATCCTGCTCGCCGTGCCGGGCGACTTTCCCGAGGCGTGCGCGCGCTGGAAGCGCGCGGGGATCGAGTTCGTGGAGGAGCCGACCCAGGCGGAGTGGGGCTGGTACGCGACGATCCGCGACCCCGACGGCAACGAGCTGACCGTGATGCCGGCCTGGTGATCCCGGGCTGCGGACCGCCGCCGGGCGGCGGCGCACCGTCTCTCGGCGAGCGCCCGAGACAACGCCTAAATAGGGGGACCTTCTGGCCGCGCGCGGAGCCCCCAAGGTATGGCACAGAAGCCCCACCTCAACATCGTCTTCATCGGCCACGTGGACCACGGCAAGTCGACCACGGTGGGCCGGCTCTTGCTGGACACGGGCTACATCCGCCAGGAGGAGATCGACAAGTACCGGGCGGAGGCCGAGTCGAAGGGGAAGGCGACGTTCGAGTTCGCCTGGGTGATGGACGACCTCAAGGAGGAGCGCGAGCGCGGGGTCACGATCGACATCGCGCACCGCCGCTTTGACACCCAGAAGTACTACTTTACCATCATCGACGCGCCGGGCCACCGCGACTTCGTCAAGAACATGATCACGGGTACGAGCCAGGCCGATGCGGCCGTGCTCGTCTGCTCGGCCGCCGAAGGCGTCCAGGAGCAGACCCGGGAGCACATCTTCCTGTCGCGGACGCTCGGCGTGACGCAGCTGATCTGCGCGATCAACAAGATGGACCGCCAGGAGGTCAACTACTCCGAGGCGAAGTACAACGAGATCAAGGAGGAGCTCACGAAGCTCCTCAAGAACGTCGGCTTTAAGGTCGCGGAGCAGGTCGTCTTCGTGCCGATCTCGGCGTTCAAGGACGACAACATCAACAAGGCGAGCCCGAACATGCCCTGGTACAAGGGACCGACCCTCCTCCAGGCGCTCGACAACCTGAAGGTCCCCGAGAAGCCGACCGACAAGCCGCTGCGGCTCCCCGTTCAGGACGTCTACACGATCACGGGGATCGGGACCGTGCCGGTCGGGCGCGTCGAGACCGGGAAGCTCAAGGTCGGCGACAAGATCATCTTCCTCCCGAGCGGAAAGTCGGGCGAGGTCAAGTCGATCGAGATGCACCACGAGGCCGTCCAGGAGGCGATCCCGGGCGACAACGTCGGGTTCAACGTCCGCGGCATCGACAAGAACGACATCCGGCGCGGCGACGTCGCGGGGCCGGTCGCGAACCCGCCCACGGTGGTCGAGAGCTTCACGGCGAACATCCAGGTGCTGAACCACCCGAGCGTCATCACCGTCGGCTACACGCCGGTCTTCCACTGCCACACGGCCCAGGTCGCCTGCGAGTTCACGGAGCTCTTGAAGCGGCTCGACCCGAAGACCGGCCAGACCGCCGAGGAGAACCCGCAGACCCTCAAGACCGGGGACGCGGCCGTCGTCCGGATCACCCCGAAGCGTCCGCTGGCGATCGAGAAGTACAAGGAGTTCCCCCAGCTCGGCCGCTTCGCGGTCCGGGACATGGGTCAGACCGTCGCGGCCGGCGTCGTCGTCGACGTCAAGAAGCGCGAGTAGGCCATCGGCCGAAGGTCGGGGCGTCGGGCGGGAGGGACCATCGATGCCCCAGAAGGCCCGGATCTCGCTGAGCGGCACCGACTCCCAGAAGGTCGACTCGATCTGCCGGCAGATCCGGGACATCTCCCAGAAGACGGGGGTCGCGATCGCGGGTCCGATCCCGCTGCCGACGAAGAAGCTCAAGGTGCCGGTCCGCAAGGGGCCCGACGGGGGCGGCACGAGCACCATCGACCACTGGGAGATGCGGATCCACAAGCGGCTCATCGACATCGATGCGGACGAGCGGGCGCTCCGCCAGGTGATGCGGATCCAGGTCCCGGACGGCGTCAACATCGAGATCGTCCTCACCGGCTAGGCGCGTGTTCGCCCCGGGCGCCGGCCGCGTCCTCGCCTCCGTCGCCTTCGTCCTCCTCCTCGCAGCCGCCCTCGTCGCCACGGGGCTCCTCCCGCACTCGGCTGCGGCGTACGCCGCCCTCGGGCTCACCGCGGCGCTGCTCGCCTTCTTCGCGGTCTTCTTCCGCGACCCCGAGCGCCGGCCGGGCGACGGGATCGTCTCGGCGGCCGACGGCCGGGTCCGGGAGGTGGCGACGGAGGGCGACCGGCTGCTCGTCTCGGTCTTCATGAACGTGACGAACGTCCACGTGAACCGCCTCCCGCTGGACGCCACGTTCGACCGGATCGACACCGCGGGCTCGGGCCACCGCCCCGCCTACCGGCCCGACGCGGACCGGAACGTCGCCCGCCGCTACTCGCTCTCGACCGCGCTCGGCCCGGTCGAGGTCGTGCAGCGGACCGGGATCCTGGCGCGCCGCCTGGTCGCGTTCGTGCGGCCCGGGGACCGCCGCGCGAAGGGCGCGCGGTTCGGGATGATCGTGCTGGGGTCGCGCGTCGACGTCCTCCTGCCGGCCGCCCGCTGCGCGGCGGCGGTGAAGGTCGGGGACCGGGTCCGCGCGGGGACGACGACGATCGCCCGGGAACGGACGTGACCGACCGCTGGCGGGTCTCGGCGAACGGGGCGACGCTCGCCAACGCCGTCCTCGGCGGGGCGGCGATCGTCTACACCTACCTCGGCAACCCGATCTGGGCGATGCTGCTGATCGCGATCGCGATCGGCTTCGACGGCCTCGACGGGATGCTCTCGCGGCGCAGCGGGGACCCGGCCTCGAGCTTCGGCCGGATCGCGGACTCGGTCGCCGACGGGATCACCTTCGGCCTCGCCCCCGCGTTCCTGATCGGCGTCCACACGGTGGACCCGGCGGCCTGGGCCGCCTGGGCGTGGCTCGTCGTGCCGCTCGCGGTCGCGTACGCGGCCGCCGCGCTCGTTCGGCTCACGCTGTTCACGGCGCTCCTCCACGACCGCCCATACTTCCTCGGCGTCCCGACGCCCGAGGCGGCGCTCGCCGTCATCGCGGCGCTGCTCGCCCACGACGTGCCGGCGTTCCAGTCGGTGCAGCCGCTCGGCGTGTCGGTGGGCGTGGCGGCGATCACGGTCCTCATGCTCGTCCCGATCCCGTACCCCAAGATCCGGCGGGGCACCCCGCTCCGGGTGCCGATGGCGCTGACCGCGGCGGCGGCCGCGGTCGCGCTCGTCCCCCTCCAGTTCCGGCCGGCCCCGGGGACGCCGCTCTACCTCGTCGCCGAGGTCGCGGCGCTCGTCCTCCTCGTCGGCGTGGCGAGCTACTATCTCCTCGGACCGTTCACGGTCCGGCGTGACCGCCCGTCGCCCGCGTGAGCGGGGCCGGTCGCGCGGGCCCGCCCTGACGGGCCGCGAGCGGCTCCTCTTCGAGGCCGGGATCAAGCTCGGCGGGGTGTTCCACCAGTACCTCGGGATACCGGTCTCCCCGCGGACGGCGGCCGGGCTCGCGCGCACGATCGAGCGGGCCGTCGCGCTGCAGCCGTACGTCGGCCGCGTGTCGGTGACGATCGATCCGTCCCGCGGCGGACCCGTGGGCCGGGGCCGCTACGCCTACCGGTACCTCACGCCGCCGATGCTCGACGTGACGGTGCGGCTCGAGGACGGCGCCCACGCGGTCGAGGCGCGGCTCGCCCACGCGCCCCGGCTCCGCTACCCGCTCATGCGGGTCGTCCGGGTGGAGGGTCCCGGGGCGGACGGGGCCTAGCTCCGCTGCCCGATCGGGATGTAGGTGAGGTCCGTCGGCCCCACGTAGTGGGCCGTCGGGCGGATCAGGCGGAGGTCCTGGTACTCCTCGAGGACGTGCGCCGTCCAGCCCGCGATCCGGCTCGCGGCGAAGATCGGCGTGAACAGATCGCGCGGGAGCCCGAGGAGGGCGTAGACCGATCCCGAGTAGAGGTCGACGTTCGGGTAGAGGCCCTTTTCGCGGTGGACGACCTCCTCGACCTTGCGGAGGAGCTCGTAGTAGCGGAGGTTCCCCTTCGCCTCGCCGAGCCGGTGCGACCACTCCCGAAGGATCGTCGCGCGCGGGTCCTCGACCTTGTAGACCCGATGCCCGAACCCCATGATCCGCTCGTGCTTCGTCAGCTTCTGCTTGATGACCGCCTCCGCGAGGTCGACGGTCCCGATCTCGTCGAGCAGCTCCATCACCCGCTCGTTCGCCCCCCCGTGGAGCGGGCCCTTGAGCGTCCCGATCGCGCTCGTGACGGCGCTGTAGAGGTCGCTCAAGGTCGAGGCGGTGACGCGCGCGGCGAACGTCGAGGCGTTGAGCTCGTGGTCGGCGTGGAGGATCAGCGCGACATCGATCGCCCGGGTCTCGAGCTCCGTCGGCGCGCGGTCCGTGAGCGCGTAGAGCAGGTAGGCCGCCGCCGACATCTCGGGCCGCGGCTTGAGCGGGGGAAGGCCGGCGCGCCGCCGGTGGAACTGCCCCAGGATCGTCGGCAGGACGGCCGTGAGGCGCTGGGCGCCCCCGATCGAGCTCGAGCCGGGCTTCGTCTCCTCCGGTTCGAACAGCGCGAGCGCGCTCACCGTGGTGCGCAGGACGTCCATCGGATGCGCGGTGGCGGGGAAGGCGTCGACCGCCCGGACCATCGCCTCCGGCAGGGAGCGGACCTGCCCGAACCGCTGTCGGAGGTCGTCGAGCTGCGACCGGGTCGGGAGCGCGCCGTACCAGAGGAGGTACGCCACCTCCTCGAACGTCGAGCGCTCCGCGAGGTCGCGGATGTCGTACCCCTCGTAGATGAGCCGGCCCTGCTGCCCGTCGATGAGACAGATCCGCGACTCGAGCGCGACCACGTCCTGCAGGCCCCGCGCGACCCCCGTCGGCTCCGCCATGTGCACCCCTCGGCGGCCCGAGGCGACGCGGCTTTAATCGGTTTGGGCGGCCCGGGGCGCGTCGGGAGGGCGGGGCGCGGGGGCGTCCGCGGCGGCTCGGCGCCGCCGCTGGAAGGCGACGGTCGCCGCCGCCCAGATCGGCACGGAGGCGAGCAGCGCGCCGGCCGCGACGAGGAAGACGAGCCGGTAGCTCCCGACGACCGCGAGGAGCCCCGAGAGCGCCGCCCCGCCCACCGCGGCCGCCCCGCCGAGGGCGCTGTTGACGCCGAGCAGCCGGCCCGCGTCCCGCCCCTCGACCCCCCGGAACAGCATGAGGGAGCTCGCGGTCGTGTAGACCGCGATCGCGGCGCCGAGCACGGCGTAGACGATCAGGTTCATCTCGAGGACGCCCGAGACGGCCACCGCGACGATCGTGAAGCCGGCGGTCGCGAGGTACCCCACGCTGCGGAGGTACGACGAGAGCCGCACGAGCCGGTCCGGGCCGAACCGGTTCGAAAGCCCGCCCGTGAGCGGGTAGACGAACGTCTGGGTGAGGTTGTTCGCGCAGTTCACGAGAAAGATCGCGGACGTCGAAAGACCGGCCGCGAAGAGGTACGGCGTGTACGAGATGTTGTACAGGTTCGACGAGAGGTTGAACAGAAAGCCGGCCGCCATCACGAGCGGCAGCTCGTGCCGCAGCTCCTCGCGGGCCCAGCGGCGGAACCGGGCGAGCGAGCCCCGGCCGAGCGTCGGGCGGTGGGGGAAGAACGGGATCGCGATGCGCAGGGCGGCGCTGATCCGCAGGCGCGAGACCAGGCTCTCGGGGTGGTGGAGGACCTGCCGCGGCGTGGCCCGCGTCGTGGCCTCCCGGATCCCGAACCAGATCGCGAACGCGCTCGAAAGCGCGAGCGCCGCGAGGACGAACAGGAGCGCGAGCAGCTGGGCGTTCGCGAGCGTCCAGAAGTACCCGACGAGCAGCCCGGCGACGGAGCCGACGATGCTCATCTCCTGGAACGAGGCGTAGGCGTTCGCGCGCTCGCCCGAGGAGAACTTCTCGAGGATCAGGAGGTTGGCGGCGTTCGCGCCCGCCGGCGCGAGCAGCCCGATCGCGGTGTAGATGACGTAGAGCGCCGGGAGGGACCCGATCTGCGTGAGCACCAGGTACAGGACGCCGTAGCCCGCGTAGTTGACGACGAGCAGGAGCCGCCGGCCGGGGGAGCGGTCGGCGACCCGGCCCCAGGCGACCGACGAGAGGATGACCGCCGAGTTGAACAGCGTCGCGGCCACGGCGACGTCCGCCCAGCTCCCGTGGAGCGGGATCAGGATGAGGAGCGGCAGGACGACGCCGAAGCCGGCGGTCGCCGCGTTGATCGGGACGAACGCGAGGAGCCACGGACGCGCCACGAGCCGGCCCGGCCAGGTGCGGAGCGAGATCGCCATCCGATGGCGGGCGCTACGGGCCCGCTACTTAAGGGGGGTCGACTCGAGGGGAAACATCGCGACCGGTTCCCGCCGCTCGACAGAACCGACCGCCGCTGTTCGACAACGCTTATTAACGCGGCCCGTTCTTGGCGGCCCTCGACAGGGAGCGCATTCCGTGGCCATCGGCTTCGTACTGATCAGCACGGCCCCGGCCAAGGAGCACGAGGTCTACACCGAACTGCTCCGGGTGAAGGGGATCGTGGAGCTCCACCCGCTGTTCGGGGAGTACGACCTGATCGCGAAGGTCGAGGCCGAGGACTTCAACGCGCTGGGCCAGCTGGTCGTCGACAAGATCCGATCGGTCCCCGGCGTGATCGACACGAAGACGCTCACCGGCATCAAGTTCTGAAACGGAAGGGGATGGGATGATCGCTGGGTTGACCTCGGTACTGATCGGCGGCTGGCAGTTCCTCGCGATCCTGTTGCTCGTCTTCGGGCTGTTCCTGATCCTCGCCGGCGTCTTCACGGCGTACTTCGGGAGCGGCAAGAGCCGCACGATCGGGGTCGGCCTCCTCGTGGGCGGACTGCTCGCGGGGATCCTGACGGCGTACTTCTACCACGTCGAGATCCCGGGCCAGATCTGGAACCTCCTCGGCGAGGCGGTCCTCGTGATCGTCGCCGCGGTCGTCGGCGCGCTCATCGCGGTCGGGATCTTCCTGGTCGCGATCATGAAGTCGTAGGGTCGCCCCCGCGACCGAGGGATCGTGGCGGCGCACCGCCCGCGCGGGCGCGTCCCGCTGGTCACCCTCACGACCGACATCGGCGCCGCGTACGCGGCCCAGATGAAGGCGGTGCTCGCCCGGCTGCTCCCGCCCGGGCACGTCGTCGATCTCGCGCACGACCTCCCGCCGCACGCGATCGCCGAGGCGGCGTTCCTCCTGCGGGCGATGGCGGTCGGGTTCCCCGCCGGCACGGTCCACGTCGCCGTCGTCGATCCGGGGGTGGGGAGCGCCCGGGCCCCGATCGTCGTCCGGTGCCGCGACGGCTCGGTGCTCGTCGGGCCGGACAACGGGGTGCTCGACCCGCTCGCCCGCGCGCTCGGCGACGGACGGACGTACCGGATCGCCCCGGAGCGCCTTGCCACCCCGCCGCGGGTCGGGGCGACGTTCGACGGGCGCGACGTGTTCGCTTGGGCCGCCGGCGCGATCGCCCTCGGCCGGCCCGCCTCGGCGCTCGGACCCGGCCAGACGCGCCGGAGGCTCGAGCTGCCGCGTCCCCGCCGCCGGCCGCACGGAGCCGACGGGGAGGTCCTGCACGCCGACCGGTTCGGCAACCTCGTCTCGAACGTGCCGACGGACTGGCTGCCCCACGGTGCGCGCACGGTCCGGGTCACGGTCGGGCGCGCCCCGGCCCGGTCGCTCCGGGTCGTCACCCACTACGCCGCGCTCGGGGCCGGGCGGCTCGGCGTGGTGGGCTCGAGCTTCGGGCTCCTCGAGCTCGCGCGGTCGGGAGCGAGCGCGGCGGCCCGGCTCCGCGCCGGCGCCGGTACCCCCGTGCGTTTCCGTTGGCTATCTTCGGGCGCCGACGCTCCTCACACCGTAAATAGCGCCCCTTCTAGGAGACGGGCGTAGCGTCCGGATCGGCGGTCCCCTCGATGGCGAAGCGCGACTACTACGAAGTGCTCGGCGTGGCGAAGACGGCCTCGCCGGACGAGATCAAGCAGGCGTACCGCCGGCTCGCCCGGCAGTACCACCCCGACGTCGCGAAGGAGAACCCGAAGGTCGCCGAGGAGAAGTTCAAGGAGCTGAGCGAGGCGTACGAGGTGCTCGCGGACGCGGAGAAGCGGCGCCGGTACGACCAGATGGGCTTCTCGGCGGTCGAGCCGGACTTCGGGCCGGGCGGCTTCAACTGGCAGAACTTCACGCACCAGGGCGACCTCGAGGACCTCCTCGGCGGCTCGGCGCTGTTCCAGCAGCTGTTCGGCGGTACCTTCGGGGGCCCGTTCGCCTCGGTCCGGCCGTCGGCCCCGACCCGGGGCGGGGACGTCGAGGCGACGGTGCGCCTTCCGCTCGCGGCGGCGATCCACGGCGCGAAGCCGACGGTCGAGGTCCCGCGGGCGGTCCGCTGCCCCGACTGCCAAGGGACCGGCGCCGAGCACGGGACCGCGCTCGAGAGCTGCCCCGAGTGCCACGGATCGGGCCAGGTCCGCCGCGTCCAGAACCGCGGGTTCACGCAGCTCGTGACGATCGGCGTCTGCCCCCGCTGCCACGGCGCGGGCCGAATCATCCTCAAGAAATGCCCGACGTGCCACGGCGCGGGGCAGCTGCGCTCGACCGAGCGGCTCGAGGTGACCGTCCCCCCCGGCATGGAGAACGGCGGGGTGCTGCGGGTCCCGGGGCACGGCTCGGACGGCCCGACCGGGACGCCGCCGGGCGACCTGTACGTGCAGGTCGAGTTCGAGGAGTCGGAGCAGTTCCACCGGGAGGGTCGCGACGCGTACTCGGAGACGACCGTGCCGCTCGCGACCGCCGTCCTGGGCGGCGAGGTGACGGTCCCGACGATCGACGGCCGCGCGGCGCTCAAGATCCCGGCCGGCACCCAGCCCGAGACCTCGTTCCGCCTGCGGGGCCACGGATTTGCGCGGCTGGGCGGCGGCTCGCGCGGCGACCTCCTCGTCACGGTCCACGTCCAGATCCCGCGCTCGCTCTCCGGGCGCGAGCGCGAGCTGCTCGAGGAGGCGCTCGGCGGGAAGTCGACCGCCCCGAAGCGCGAGCCGCTGTTCCGCCGACGGGCGTCGTGACGATGGACCGCGAGCTCCCCGCCGACGGCGAGCCGTACTTCGCCGAGCGGCCGCGCTCCCGGTCGCAACGCGGCGAGCTGCGGTTCCTCTACCGGGGCGAGCTGCTCGCGTTCGCGGTCGACCGGGGGATCTTCTCCGCCCACGGGCTCGACCCGGGCACGGCGCTGCTCATCGAGAACCTCGCGCTCGCCCCGACCGACCGGGTCCTCGACCTCGGGTGCGGCTGGGGGGCCGTCGGCGTCGCCGCGGCGAAGTCGGCCCGGGCCGGGCACGTCGTGCTCACGGAGGTCAACCGGCGGGCCGCCCGGCTCGCCCGCGAGAACCTGGAACGCAACCGCATCCCGAACGCCGAGGTGAGGGTCGGACCGCTGTTCGAGCCGGTCGCGGGCGCGCGCTTCGACGTCATCGCGACGAACCCGCCGTACCGGGCCGGCCGCCCGCACGTCCTCGCCCTCCTGGCCGAGGCCCCGGGCTTCCTCGCCCCCGGCGGCCGGCTCCTGCTCGTCGGGAAGGGGAGCACGGGGATCCGGTTCTACCAGCGCTGGCTCGAGGCGCACTGGCCCGGGTCCGTCGCCGTGCTCGGCCGGGGCTCGGGCTACCGGGTGCTCGAGGCGCGCACGGACGGCCCGCCCGCCCCGCGGGACGCGCCGGCCCGGCGCCCGGGGCGCGCTTCTCCCCGAAGCGCTTAAAAGCGGCGGCCTGCTCCGCGCCCGCACCCTCGGACCGGGGGCGCGACGGCCGTCCGCCGCCGCGTCCGCGCGTCCGGGTCGTGCCCCCTCAGGGGAGTGACCCCCGCGCCGAAGGAAGCGAAGGAGCCCGAGAAGGCAGAGCCCGCGGCCGCCGCGGACGCCGGGGCGGCGCCCGGTCCGGAGAAGGCCCGCAAGGACAAGGGCCCGAAGGGCAGGGACGCGAAGGAGCCGAAGGAGGGCGCGAAGGGCAAGAAGGCCGGCGCGCCCGGGGGCAAGGCGCCCAAGTTCGTCTCCGACAACCCGAACTTCCGCTACATCGTGCGGGTCGCGAACTCCGATCTCGACGGGACGCGCCCGACGGCGCTCGCCCTCACCGGCGTCCGGGGCGTCGGCCTGCGCATCGCCGAGGTCACGTGCCGGCTCACCGGCGTGAACGCGAGCGAGATGATCGGCGAGCTGCCCGAGGCGACGGTCGACACGCTCGAGCAGACGCTCCAGAGCCTGGCCGCCCGGGTGCCTCCGTGGATGGTCGACCACCGGATCGAGCCCGTCAACGGCGAGAGCCTCCACCTGATCGGCCCCGACCTCGAGACGCGGCGCCGGGACGATGTCAACGTGATGAAGATGGTCCGCAGCTACCGGGGCGTCCGCCACGAGCGGGGCCAGAAGGTCCGCGGGCAGCGGACCCGCTCGAACGGCCGGACCGGCATGGCGGCGGGCGTGCTCAAGAAGGCAGCGAAGGAGGCGGCGGCGGCCGCCGGCAAGGAGGAGGCCGCTCCGGCGAGCGCGCCGCCCGCGCCGGCCGCGAAGCCCGCCGCGAAGTAGGGGGACCGATGGGCGATCCGAAGTTCCTCCGTCGCACGTACGACACGCCGAAGCACCCGTGGGAGGCGGGCCGGATGGCGGAGGAGCGCAAGCTCCTCGTGAAGTACGGCCTCAAGAACAAGCGCGAGCTGTGGAAGGCCCAGTCGATCCTGCGGCGGTTCCGCGGGCAGGCGCGGGAGCTGCAGGCCCGCCTCCGGGCCGGCGAGGCGCAGGCCGAGCGCGAGACCGCGCTGCTCCTGGCGCGCCTCACCCGCCTCGGGGTCCTCGCCCCGGGCGCCCCGACGATCGACGACGTGCTCGCGCTCACGACGGACGACGTCCTCAAGCGCCGGTTCGAGTGGGTCGTCTTCGCCCACGGCCTCGCGCCGACGCCCTTCGCGGCGCGGCAGTGGATCGTGCACGGCCACTTCTCGATCGGCGATCATCGGATGACGCGGCCCGGCTACCTCGTGCCGTCCGCGGAGGAGGGCGCGATCGCCTACACGCCGACGAGCCCGATCTCGAGCGACGACCACGCGGTCCGGGTCGCCCTGCGCGAGCGGCTCGAGGCGCGTCCCACCGAGGCCGCCCCCGCCCCGCCCGAGGAGGGCGCCTAGGCGATGCCGAAGATCGGGATCGCCCACATCTTCGCCTCGTACAACAACATCCACATCACCGTGACCGACATCACCGGGGCGGAGACGCTCGCGAAGGCGACCGGCGGGATGGTCGTCAAGGCCGCGCGCGACGAGTCGAGCCCGTACGCCGCCATGAAGGCGGCCGACCAGATCGCGGCGGAGATCAAGGAGAAGGGCTACGACACGCTGCACGTCCGGGTCCGCGCCCCCGGCGGCAACCGCTCCCGCTCGCCCGGCCCGGGCGCGCAGGCGGCGATCCGGGCGCTCGCCCGCGCCGGCGTCAAGATCCAGCGGATCGAGGACGTGACCCCCGTGCCGCACGACGGCACCAAGCCGAAGGGCGGCCGCCGGGGCCGGAGGGTGTAGGCCGATGCCCGTCGCGATCCAGTCGCTCGAGCCCCGTTCGACGGTGCTCGAGTTCTCCGGCGCCACCGCCTCGCAGGTGAACGCCGTCCGCCGCACCCTGCTCGCGGACGTGCCGAAGCTCGCGATCGAGGACGTCGAGTTCCACCTGGGACCGATCCGGGACGAGGCGACGGGGAAGGACTACGACTCGTCGACGAGCATGTTCGACGAGGCGGTCGCGCTCCGGATGGGCCTGTTGCCGATCCCGACCGACCTCTCGCAGTTCCGGCGCAAGTCGGAGTGCGACTGCGGCGGGGCCGGCTGCGCCCACTGCCAGGTGATGTACTCCGTCGACAAGAAGGGCCCCTGCACCGTCTACGCGAAAGACATCGTGCCCCTCGGCGACGCGACGCTGGCGATCCTCGAGCCCGAGGTCCCGATCGTCCGCCTCGGGGCCCGCCAGGCGCTGCTCGCCTACGCCACGGCGACCGTCGGGAGCGCGCGGGACCACGCGAAGTGGCAGGTCGCGACGGGCGTCGGGATGTACCCGCGGGCCCACGTGAGGATCGCGCGCAAGGAGGGGACCAGCGACGCGACGCTCAAGCGCGCGGCCGCGGCGTGCCCGGTCAACATCCTCGAGTTCTCGGGCGGGAAGCTCACCGTCACCGACGAGACGAAGTGCATCTTCTGCGGGGCCTGCGAGTCGATCGCCGACGACGGCTCGATCCGGATCGAGGCCGACGAGGAGGACTTCTTCCTCCGGTTCGAGACCGACGGATCGCTGACCGCGCGCGAGGCGCTTCGGTTCGCGCTCAAGGACCTCAAGGGCCGCTTCGAGGAGCTCCGCGAAGCGGTGCAGGCGATCCCGTAGCGCGCGACGGGCTCACCCAGTCCCAGCGCAGGATCGCGGCGACCCGGCCGAGACCGGCGAGCCGTTTGCCCGCCTCGCAATCGTCCCGCACGACGAACAGCCGCATCCGGGCGTCCCGCGCCCGGTCGAGCGCCGGGGCGAGGGCCGGGTCGGCGAGCAGCGACTCCGAGACGAGGACCGTCTCGACCGCCCCCGCGTCGATCGCCTCCGCGACCTCGGTGGGACCGAGGGCAGCGCGCGTCCCGCTCGCGACCGAGCGGACCAGCCGCTCGACCATCGCCGCCTCCTCGGCCGCCACGCTGCCGCGCAGGGCCTCGGTCGCGCGGCCCGAGCGGAGCAGCTCGTCGATCCCGACGCGCCCGGATTCGCTCGTCGGGAACAGATGCACCTTCGCGGCGAGCTTCGGATCGGTCTCGGCGATCCGCCGCTGCAGCGCCTCCTTGAGGAACCCCGGCCCGGCGATCACGATCGCGGTCGCCGACGGGCCCTCGCGGACGACGATCCCCGCGAGCTCCGTCACGTAGGTCGCGCGGTCCTTCTCCCCCTGCCCGCCCTCGAACCGCTTGCCGGCGATCGTGCGGCGGACGTCCGCGACCGGCTCGACGGCCCGGCCCCGCAGGCGGACGAACGACGAGTCGCCCCAGTCGACCGCGCCGAGGAGGAGCGCCGGGTCGCCACGGCCCTCGAGCCCCTCGTCGAGCAGCGCGCGCTCCCCCGCGGTGAGCGCGGTCTTGACGAGGACGACCTGGTCGCCCTCCGTGAGGTCGAGCGTGTGGTGGCGGCCGAGGTCGAACGGCCCTTCCACGATCGGACCGGTCAGTCGGACGTGCTTCGAGAAACCGTGGAACTCGACCTGCTCGACCCGGATCGCGAGGAAGACGCGGCGGCGCTCGCGCTCGGCCCCCGCGACGTCCGGCGGGGCCTCGGGGTCGCGGCGGGTCGTGGAGGCGCCGACCCGGTCCCCCGGCCGGACCAGCCGGGCGAGCCGCCAGAGATCGCTCGGCGTCTCGAGCCGGAGCGTGAGGGCGCCCGTCGAGCGATCGTGGTGCACGAGGCGCACGGGCGGCTCCGCAGCGCCCTTCACGGGGGCCCGCCATAAGCGGCTTTCGCTCCCGCCCCGGCGGGCCGGCGCCGAGTTCGATAACTTTATCGCGCGCTGCCTCGCTCGGCCCGGGCAGGAGGCAGACGCCCCTGGGCCGGTACGCGGATCTCCTGAGGGCCCCGTCGTTCCCCGCCTTCCTGACGGCCGGCGCGCTCCAGTACGCCGCGCCGTCCGGGATGCTGGTCGTCCTGTTCTTCTCGATCGCGGTCGCCTACCCCGCCGGGGAGCGCACCAGCTACGGCGCCCTCGCGCTCGCGTTCCTCGGCCTCTCCTCCGCGATCCCGACCCTCGCCACCGCGATCTTCTCGGGCGCCCTCGCCGACCGGTTCGACCGCGCCGACTGGATGCGCGCCGTGAACCTGATCGCGCTCGTCGCGACCGCGGGGGTCGCGGCGGACCTCGTCTACGCGCCCGGGGGCCGGATCGCGGTGCCCGGGCCGGCCGGGTTCTACCTGCCCGTCTGGGTGCTGCTCGCGTACCCGGGCTGGGCGGCGGTGACCGTCGCCTCGACGCTGTTCCGGCCGGCGTTCAACACGTCGGTCTCGCGGATCGTGGACGGCTCCCAGCTCGCCCGGGCGAACGGCCTCATCTACTCGCTCGCGGCCGTGGTGAGCGCGGCGGCGACCCTCTTCTGCGGGGTCCTGCTCACGGTCGCGCCCGCGGTCTGGTCGCTCACGATCCCGTTCGCCCTGTTCTTCGGTACGCAGGTCGCGCTCGCCCTGCTCGCGGTCGACCTCCACGTCCGCCGGACGAGCGAGGTGCGGTCCGTCATGACCGAGGCCAAGGAGGGGTTCGCGTACCTCGCCGCCCGCCGCGAGCTGCTCGAGATCACGATCGCGGCGCTCGTCCTCAACTTCTTCGCGGCGGTGGCGCTCGTGGAGCTCGCCCTCTACACGGTGAGCTGGCTCGGCCTCGTCCAGGGGATCTGGTACGGCGCGCTGGTCGCGACCATGACCGCCGGATCGGCGGTCGGGCTGATCGCCATCGCGCACCTGCGCTTCGAGCACCGGGCGGGACGGGTGATGATCGCGCTCATGCTCGTCATGGGGGTCGCGCTCGTCGCGCTGGCGTTCGTCCGCAGCATCTGGCTCGCGCTGCCGATCGTGTTCGTCTACGGGATGGTCCCCGGGATGTTCACGACGGTCTTCCTCACCACGATCCAGGCGACGGTCCCCGACGAGAAGATGGGCCGGGTCTTCTCCGCCGATGAGGTCGGGAGCTACGCCCTCGTCCCGGTCGGCCAGTACGCGGGCGGGATCGTCACGGTCGCGATCGGGGTCCAGGGGACGTACCTCGCCGCGGGCGCGGCGATCGCGGTGTTCTCCGTCGTCGCGGCCGCCGCGTTCCGGGCGCTGCGCGGGCTCGGCTACCGGACCCACGCCCCCGAGACGACCGTCCCGGGCTGACCTAGGCGCGCGGCGGGACCGGGATCCGCGCCGTGGCGTAGAACCCGCGTCCCGGGCCGAGCGTGCGGACGAACCCGATCCGCGCGTAGAGGCGCACC
Organism: Thermoplasmata archaeon; assembly: GCA_035502455.1. Taxonomy (GTDB): domain Archaea; phylum Thermoplasmatota; class Thermoplasmata; order Lutacidiplasmatales; family UBA184; genus Lutacidiplasma. The sequence continues at coordinate 133,465 of DATJUI010000006.1, forward strand.
GCCGGGCCGTTCCCCTCGGTCACGTTGAGCACGGCGACCGATTCGCCGCGGGCGCGCAGCGCCCGGAGGTTGGCGCCGACCAGGCACCGGCCCACCCCGCGCCCCCGATGGCCCGGGTCGACCATCACGTCGGCGAGGAGCGGGCCGTACGCGGCCCGGACCACGAGGGAGGCGCCGATCACGGCGCCGTTCGCCCGCGCGACGGCGGACGCCCCGCCGAGGAACTCGCCCCACCGGCCCCCCAGCAGGTCGTCGATCTGGCGCCGGGCGTCGACCGCGGGATCGAGGTCGACGAGGAAGAGGTACCGGTCGAACCCCGCCGCGTACGCGCGCTCGTGGAGGGCGATGAGCGCGGGCCGGTCCCTGGGCTCGACGGGGGCGACCGACACGCCCAAAACGGGCCGGTCGGGCGGGGGCGGTCGGTCGGGCGGGTAGCGCATCTCCGTCCGCTCGAACGGGGCGTACCCGCGCTCCGCGAGCCACTCCGCGAGCTCCGGGTCGGGGACGCCCGCGAAGCGGCCCGGCAGGAAGGCGATCGGACCCGCGGCCCCGGCGACCACGTCGAGGGCGGCGAGGTAGCCGGCGCGATCGCGGAGACCGGGCCCGAGGTGCACGACCTCGACCGTCGCGCCGAGCGGGCTCTCGTCGCTCCAGAGCGCGACCCCCACCACGGTGTCCCGCGCGACGAGCAGCGTGCCGGAGGCCGAGCCGTCCTCGAGCTCGCGGGCGAGGCCGGCGATCCGGCGGTCGTACGGCTCGCCGGGATCCGCGTTCTCGCGAAGGGCCTCGGTCGCCAGGGCGAGGGCCCGGCCGGGGTCGGTCGCGAGCGGACGGGCGGCGAGCACGAGGGGCGCCGGACCGCAGCGTCCCTAAAACGTCCCCGGGCCCGGGGGCCCCGCGGCGCCGCGGGAGGGCTCGTCCGCTCCGCTCAGACGTACAGCTGGTCGGTGTAGCAGTAGTACCGGCCGTACTGCGGGATGTAGGTGGTCGGCTTCCCGCACTTCGAGCAGAACGGCACCGGCGGGGCCGCGGCGGGCGCCGGCGGCGGGGGCGCCGCCGCGGGCGGAGGAGCGGCGGCCGCGGGCGGCACCATCGGCGCGGGGGCGGCCATGCCCGCCGAGGGCGGGGGCGGCTGGGCCCAGCCTCCGGGCGCGCCGGGCGCGGGCATCCCCTGGGTGCGCTGCCAGCTGATCACGGGATCGAACTTGAGCCAGGCGATCAGCAGGATGATGCCGAGGAGGATGCCGAAGATGAAGCCGAGGATCATCCAGAGGAACGTCTCCGACTTGGCGGCCTCGAACTGGCGCTGGTCGACCTTCGCCTCGATCGACTTCATCTTCATGTAGAAGAGGAGCGCGATGACGCCGGCGACGACGAGCCAGATCGACTCGACGACCGCGCCGACCACCGCGCCGCCGCAGTACGGGTCGAAGCCGGTGAACGTCGAGCAGACGGAGTAGAAGTAGACGACCGCGGCGACGTAGGCGATCCCGGCGATCAGGATCAGGATCCCGAAGATGATCGCGAGGATCCGCACCACGTGCAGCAGCGACTTGATCGATTGGACCTCGGGCGGCTCCATCGCGCCGGGCGGCGGCGCGTACTGCGGGGGGTATGCCATGGCGGTGACTCAGCCGCTCGCAGGGGGACCCCCCTTCATAGACCCTCCGGTTTCATGCGGTCGCATTCGCCACGGGGAGGTCCGGGGACGACCGGCTCGCGGGGCCGCCGTCCCGTCTACGCGGCGCGGGGCGAATCTATATACTACCACGCCGATATGTCAATCGTCAGACAAAGAAAGGGGTGTTGTCTGACGGCCATGGTCGACACGTCGGAGCGGGTCACGGTGCGGATCCCGCAGGACCTCCTCGAGCGGTTGAAGCAGATCCAGCTCGCGAAGGGGACCCCGACGATCTCGGACACGATCCGGGAAGGGCTCGAGCAGTACATCGAGCTCCACCTGCCGCCCCAGAACATCCGCAAGGTGGTGGTCGAGCTGTCCCGCCAGGACAACAGCCGCCTCGAGGAGTTCGTGCGGGACGGCAACTCGGTGAGCGTCGACGACGCCGTGCGCTCGGCCGTGCGCGAGTACATCCGCGCGCGGTTGGAGCAGCTCGGCCCACCGGCCCGATCGCACCGTCGCGAGGGGGAACCGGTAGCCGCCGAGGGCTCCCCTCCGCCCTAGCGGCCGGGGAGCGCATGAACCCGAACCCGCCGGCTCCCGAAGCGTGGGCGTCGCTCGCGGCGACGCCGTCGGTCGCCGTCGTCGGCCTCGGCGGGGCCGGCAGCGAGGCCGTCCAGGACCTGGTCGGGCTCGGGATCCCCGGCGCCCGGGCGTTCGCGATCAACACCGACGTGAAGCACCTCCTGCGCATGGGCGTCGAGGAGCGGATCCTCCTCGGCCAGCGCGAGATGCGGGGCCGGGGGAGCGGCGGCGACCGCACCGTCGTCCTCCGCGCGGCGGAGGACGGCCGGGAGGAGATCCTCCGCCGCCTCGGCCGCTTCGAGCTCGTCTTCCTGCTGGCCGGCCTCGGGGGCGGGACCGGCAGCGCGCTGCTCCCGTTCTTCTCGAAGGCGCTGCGGGCGACCGATGCGCTCGCCGTGCCGGTCGTCTTCCTGCCGTTCCACGTCGAGCTCGAGTCGAACGCCGGGCGGCGCGAGAACGTCGAGGCGACCGTGGCCGAGCTCGAGGCGATGGGGGGCCTCTTGCTCGCCCTCGCGAACGAGAAGCTGCGGCGGTTCGAGTCGCTGCCGATCCACCGGGTCTTCCAGGTCCGCAACGCCTACCTGCACTCGCTCGTGGCGAGCCTGGTCGACATGGTGGAGAACCCGTCGCAGCTGAACGTCGACCTCGCGAGCTTGAAGAACCACCTGCGGGAGGCCGGTCTCTCCACGCTCGTGAGCGGCGAGTACCACATCTCGGAGCCCGAACGGCTCGTTCACCAGGCGCTCGGCGACACGCTGCTCGACTTCCACCTGACCGAGCACCCGTCGGCCCTCGTCCACCTCGACGGGGGGTCGAACCTCACCCTGCGGACGCTCGACCGCGTCCTGCGGACGATGCGCAGCCGGCTCGGCGAGCCCGAGCGGCTCGTCTTCGGGACGCGCGTGCGGCCCGAGCCGCGGGACGTCGTCCGGCTCACCGCCGTCGTCGGGGGCCTCAAGCCCCGCGCGGTCCACGACGCGCTGCGCCCCGCCGCGCCCCGCGGCCCGCTCCTCGCGCGCTAGGGCGCCGGGGCCCGGCGGGCCTCGCGGACGTCGAGCTCCCGGTGGAAGACGTCGATCACCTGGCTCGTCCGCAGCGACCGGGGACCGACCGAGAGGCGGGGGACCCCGGACGACGCGAGCTGGGCCCGCTCCGCGTCGGTCGGGTCGTACGGGTCCGAGACGACCGCGCCCACGTCGCCGTCCGGTCCGCCCCAGGCGTCGAGCGGGGCCCCGCTCTCGGTGAGCCAGACCGTCCCCGGACGGGCGAGGAAGTCGGCGAGGGCCCGGACCGGGTCGACGGCGCCGACCCTAAGCCCGGGGGACGCCTCCACGTCGTGCGGGACCGCGAGCGACCGGACGAGGGCGTTCTTCAGGAGCGCCGCCGTCGACCGCTCGTCCGGGTTGAGGAAGCGGAGCCGCGCGCCCGCGAGCTCGATCCGGCGGGCCCCGGTGGGGCCGTCCGCGACGAACAGCACCGTGACCTCGGTGTCCCGTCGGAGGTCGTTCGAGAGGGTGAACGCCGTGGAGACCGCCCGGGCGATCTCGTCCATCCGTCCGGCACCTCCCGCGAGGTCGTTGAGGGTGAACGCTCCCGTCGCGGGCACCCGGTGGGCCAGCAGGAGGAACCGACGCATCGCGGAGGCGAGCGCCCCCGCCGATTAACGGTACGTCCCGGGCCGGGGGTGGGGCGCCCTACGCCTCGTCGACGCGGCGCCGGCTGCGACCGCCCGAGAGGGTCTCGGACGGCGGCATCGGGTTCTGGCGGCGCTCGAGCCAGACCTCGTCGCCCAGCTCGTGGTAGACCGCGTGGGCGGGAAGGCCCGTCCCGTGCTCCCCGTGGGGGAGCCGGAAGCCGCCCGAGCGGTGGGCGTTCGAGGAGTAGACGATGTCCTTCTCCCCCGCCGCCGCCATCGCCGCGGTCTCCTCGCGGGCGAGCTCGAAGATGCGGTCCTTGCGGAACATCCAGTAGTGGATCCGCCACTCGCGGCCGTCGTAGAGGGTCGTCTCGTCCCGCTCGGTCTCGAGGATCCCCGTGTCCTCGAGCATGTAGAACGTGTCGCGGTCGTCCGGCTCGAGCACGTTGTCGATGATCCGCTCGTTGAACCCGAAGAAGTTCAGCACGTGCGCGGCGATCGACCGGGCGTCCTCCGGACGCATCCCCTCGTGGCCGACCGAGCGGCGGATCGCCTTGGCCAGCGAGTCGAAGTCGACCGGGCCCGCCCCGTCCGTGAGCGCGGCGTCCGTCGGGATCCCGGCGCGGGTCGTGGTGACGTCCTCCGGGGTCCGCAACGGGACCGGATTGCGCAGGGTGTACGGCTTCGCCGAAGGGATCGGCTTCGCGTGCTCCCGCCCGTGCTCCCGCATGCCGAAATCTATCCTTCGGGTCTCTATAAATAACTTCGGAAAGTCGGAGGGATTCGCGTTACAGACCGACCCCGGACGGTCCTCCTCACAGGACGACCCGGCGGGCGCGGCCGACCCGCTGCAGCCCCTCGATCCCGGGGCGCCACTCGTCCTCCTCGAGGCGGAACTCGAGCTCCGCGAGCGCCCCGAACTCCTTCGGGAACGGGAACAGCGACTTCGCGAGGTAGATGTGGGCGAACGGACCGCTCGAGGGGGCCGACCACGGCTTGCCGCTCTCCACGATCGCCCGGTACTCGTAGTACTCGGGCGCCGGGACGAACCAGAGCAGGCTGTCGTCGGTCCCCCGCGCGCCCCGGGGCCCGCGGTTGGCGACCTGGACCCCCAGGTGCTGGACGACGGCCGTCGGGAGGCTGAACAGGTGGCGGTCCCCGGCCCGCGCCGAGGCGAGGAGGCGACCCCGGACGGTCTCGACCGCCAGCGCCTCCCGGGCCGGATGGGTCGCGAGGACCCGGGCGATCCCCGGACCCCGGGCGACGAACGAGATCGACCGGCTCGCCTCGCGGACCGGACCCTCCTCGGGCCGGAACCGCAGGAGGTCGACGACCTCGCTGGGGAGCTGCATCGCGAGCCACGTCGGGTGGCCGGCCCGCAGTACGACGTACTCCATCGAAGGTACCTTCGACGGTACCGTCGGTATAAGAATCCTAGGAATACCGGGGAGCACCGTTCACGCGCGCGGCCGCAGGCCCCGCAGCACCGCCACGAGGTCCTCCATCCGGGTCGTCGAGACGCTCGCGTCGGCCGCGGCCCGCACCTCGGCGAGCTTCGCGTTGACCGCGACCCCGCCGCCGACGCGGCGGAACACCTCCGCGTCGGAGGCGCCGTCCCCCAGGTGGACCGAGGAGCCGGGGGTCGCGCCGCTGCGGGCGATCAGCCGCTCCATGCCGCCGACCTTGTCGGCGTGGACCGGGCCCGGCCGGGCGATCACCCCGTCCTGCACGATCGTCCCCTCGGTCCCCTCGAAGTCCTCGAAGCCGAAGGTGCGGGCATACCACCGGCAGACGTACGGCGGGTTGTGGGTGAGCAGCGCGACCCGGGCCCCGGCGCGGCGCAGCTCGGCGACCCCGTCGCCGATCCCGTCGAGCTTCGGGGTCGCCGCCAGGACGGCCTCGACCTCGGCGACCGAGTGCCCGACCGCGATGTCGAGGAGATCGGCGAGATGCGGGTCCTCGCCGATCTCGTGGGCGAAGAACCGACGGTTCGACGCCTCGAACGCGGGGAGCCGCCCGAACGCCTCGGCCATCCCGCGCCAGCCGTGGACCCGCGTGAGGGTCCCGTCGATGTCGAAGGTGACGAGCCGCCACGGGAACGCCGCCGCGCCCCGGCTCACGGGCGGCCGCCGCGGCCCATCAGGATCCCGCCGACCCAGAGGAACAGCATCCCGGCCGCGGCGACCGGCAGGATCTCCTCCCAGCGCCCGGAGTTGTCGGGGAGCAGGATCGACAGGAGGAACAGCCCGACGAACGTGAGCAGCAGTCCGATCCCGATCGTCGCCGGCTTCGAGAGCCGCCGCGCGTGCGGATCGGGCCCCATCGGGGGGGTCGATGCCATCGGGCCGCCACGCGCGCTTCGGAAGATAACTCCGCCCACTCCGCGAGCGCCGTCCGATCCGCGGAGACCCCGCGGCCGGTCCCGGACGGGAGCCGGGCCCGCCGATCCCCGCCGCCGACGCGACCGGGAAGAACGGGCCGGTCGGAACCGCGACATCGGACCGCTCCGGGCCCGGGGTCCGGGCCCGCCGGCGGGCACGGGGCCGCCGTCGGGGCGGTAAATACCCGAGCGACGTCGGGAGATCGTGCCCCGGACCCCTCGCCCGACGCCCGACCGGGTCTCGCCCGGCGACGCCCGCGAGGCGGTCGCCGAGCGGCGCTCCCGGTCGCTCGAGGAACCGCTCGACGTGCGCCGACGGGCCGAGGCCCCCTACCCGCTGCTGGAGGTCCGCAACCCCCTCCACGGGACCGTCTACGTCGCGATGCTGCCGGAGTTCCCGGCCCGGACCTCCGAGCTGTGCACCTGCGTCGATTTCGCCCGGCGCGGCCTCGGGACCTGCAAGCACCTCGAGGCGGCGTTCCGGTGGATGACGGACCACCCGGGGCCGTCCGGGAGTCCGCCGGACGTCGCGGGCGTGGCGGGCCGGGTCTGGCGGGAGGTCGATCGGCGCGTCGGCGCGCCGCGGAGCGGCCCCGCCTTCCGGGCGGTCCGCCGAGCAGGGGCCGCGCTGTTCGAGAGCGGGCTGCCGGAGCCCGTGCTGTAGAGCGAGGGGGCGGGCGGCTTCCGGTGCAAGGGCGCCGGGGGGCCCGAAGGGGTTCGCCGAGACGCGGGGGAGATCGCGTCTAGGTCGACGACATGCCCGGGGCGCCCTTGAGCGCCCGGATCCGGTAGTACTCGGGGTCGACGATGACCTCGCCGTTCACGCCCATCGTCTCGATGGTCTTGAGCGGCGTGCCGGCCTGCTTCTTGGCCGCCTGCCAGTCGGGGATCGGGATCGAGAACTTCTTCTCGACCTCCGTCCGGTAGATCGGGCCCGAGTTGTACGAGCAGAACGGGATGATGCGCCCGTCCGGGACCGCGTAGTGGATATCGCAGCGCATCAGGCGCTGGATATCGTAGTCGTACGCGTCCTGGAAGTGCATGTTCCCGATGTAGAGGGTCCTCCAGGTGAACTTCGCGAGGGCCTCCTTGTTCCCCTCGGTGAAGATCCCGGCGATGACCTTCACGCAGTTCTTCTCGTTGAGCCCCTCCGGGGCCCTCGAGAAGTCGAAGTACTTCGCGACGTCGTGGAGGAGCCGGGCGCCGGCGACCGCCGTGCGGACCCGCGCGAAGCGGGCGTCCCGGTACTTCTCGATCATCGACTCGACGTTCTCGAAGAAGCCGTCGACGTCCATGAACCGGGGGAGCGGCGTGATCGTGTTGCCGTCCTTCGAGACGAACGCGAAGGTCGCGCAGCCGCAGCCGGGGTGGGTCGTGAGGGTCATCTTCTCCTCGCCGTGGATGATCGAGACGAGCTCCGAGATCGGGGCGACCGACGGGACGGGGAAGAAGTCCGACTTCTCGAACGGCCCCTCCGTGCAGAGGATCCGCACGAGGTCCGACTGGGTGAACCGCATCTGGAAGCGGTCCTTGTCGGGGATACGGGCCGTGAGGGCGACCGGCTGGAAGTTGACGCCGCGAACGACGTCGATGTTGTCGATCGCGAACTTGACGGTCGGCCAGATCTCCTTCTCGTTGAACCCGCCGACCAGGGTCGGGACGAGCACGACGCTGAGCGGCTTGTCCGGCTTGCCCGCCGCGAGCTCGGTCGCGGGCGAGTGGGTCTCCCGGGCCGCCTGGATCGCCTTCTGCTTCACCTTGAGCAGCGGCACGCCGCGGACCTTCCGGTAGATCTCGTCGTCCAGTCCATCGAACTGGAGGTAGAGCGTGTGGAGCCCCGAGTCGCGGCACGCCTGGGCGAAGCCGGGCTCGTTGGCGACCCGGATCCCGTTCGTGGCGACCTGAACCTGCTTGAAGCCGAGGTCGCGGGCCATCGAGACCGCGTCGAGGAACAGCGGCGAGAGCGTCGGCTCCCCGCCCGAGAACTGGACGGCGACCGTGCCGACCGGCTTCTGCTCCCGGAGCGACTTCAGCATGAACTGGATCTGCTCGCGGGTCGGCTCGAAGACGTACCCGGCGGCGTTCGCGTTCGCGAAGCAGACGGGGCACTTCAGATTGCACCGGTTCGTCAGGTCGACGAGCGCGAGGCCCGTGTGCGACTTGTGGTGGCTGCACATCCCGCACGTGGTCGGGCAGCCGCGGAACTTGTCGTAGTACGGGTTCTCGTACCCGACCCCGTCGTGGGCGTACACCTCCATCCGGAGGTAGAAGTCGACGTCGTTCGAGATGATGTCCCAGAAGTAGCCGTGGGCGCGGCAGGTCTTCTCCATGATGACCCGGCCGTCCTTCTCCCGGACGATCGCGGGGATCACCTTGATGCATTCGGGGCAGACAGACGCCGTCTTCCGGGGGAGTCCGCGGGGCGCCTGGAACTCCTTCATCACGCGTGCGGGCATTCTCGTTGGCTCCTTACTCGGCCCGGGGCGATCCCCTCGGCCTACGCTGCCCACTCACCGCATCCTACATAATCCCGCTGTCGTCGCGGACGCGACAAAAGTGACGTCCCGTGACGTGGGTTCGCACGGTTCGTCTCGCTACAACTCGCGTCCGGCCGCTCGCCGGCGGGCGGCCCGATCGCGCCGGCGCCGACCCGGAGCGGCACCTTAAGCGGAGCGGCGCCTGCGGGGGTCGGTCATGGCCAAGGCGCGGGCGTCGAAGCGCAAGGTCCCCGTCCGAAAGCGGTCGGCGGGGGGGTCCCGCCCCCGCTTCGTCGGCCGGGATCCCTCTCCCGTGCTCGACCGGTACCCGCCCAAGGACCCGGCGCTGAGCGTCCGCGGTCCCCCCACCCCCGTCCCGCCCGGTGCGGCGCCCGTCCCCCCCGCTGCCGCCGTCCCGGTCCCGCCCGCGACCGCCCCGACGCCGCCCGCCCCCGGCCCGCTGATCCGGCTCGACTCGCCGTTCGATCTCGACGACTTCTCGAGCCTCCTCGGCGAGACCTCGATCCGGGTGACCGTTCCCCGGGAGGACCTCCCCGAGGTCCTCCGCCGGGTCACCGAGTTCATGGGGTTCGGGATCTACGTCTACGCCATCGAGGTCCGCCCGGCCCCGACCGAGCTGCTGAAGGCGTTCGTCGTCGAGCTGCGCCGGGTCGACTACTCGGCCGAACGGAAGGCGTGGATCGCCTTCGAAGAGAAGGGGACCGCGGGCTCGCCGTTCGGACCGTCGGGTACCCGTACCTAGTACGGGTCCCGAACCGGCCCCTCGGGGACGAACCGCCTATGTACCGACCCGGGCTCCCCGCCCCGGGGTTCCACGGATGTCGTCGACCGTCGGGGGCGGGGATCGGTTCGAGGTCGAGCTGCGGCTGCTGCGCGAGGAGCTGAAGCAGCTGCGGGACGAGCAGCGCGAGATGGCGCGGGCGATCGACCAGCTCGTGACGACGTTCCGCTCGCTCGCCACCCACCTCGGGATCGCCGCCGAGCCGTACCGGGGGAAGGAGCGCACCGAGCCGAACCGGGACCTGCCGGGCTTCGCGTAGTCCGGGGGCCCGATGCAGATCCGCTACGAGGTCGGCCCGACGGATCCCCACGACCGGTGGGGCCGCTTCTCGATCGAGCTCGGCGACGTCGACGCCCCCCACCTCGACCTGGTCCTCCCGTCCTGGGTCCCCGGGTCGTACCACCTCCTGCCGTACCCGCGCTCGGTGCGCGAGCTAAGGGCCGTCCGCCTGCCCGACGGGAGCCCGCTCCCGGTCGAGCGGATCGACAAGGGCCGCTGGCGCATCGGGTCGGTGGGGGCCCGATCGATCCGGGTCGATTACGCCGTCTACGGCCACGAGCTGGTGACGGAGGGGCACGACCGGACCCCGGAGCACCTGTTCCTGAACCCGGCGCTGTGCCTGCCGTACGTCGACGGCCAGCGCGAGACGCCGGTCGAGCTGCAGCTCCACGTGCCCGCCGACTGGCGGATCGTGACCGAGCTCGCGGAGCAGGGACCCGGCACCGGTCGGTTCCGCGCGGCCAGCTACGACGAGCTGGTCGACTGCCCCGTCGACGCCGGCCGGCCCGTGGTGCTCACGGTCTACCCGCGGGGGATCCCGCACCGGATCGTCCTCTGCGGGGAGGGCGGGAACTACGAGGCGCACCGGCTCGAGGACGACATCGCCAAGATCGCCGACGCCACGATCGGGATCGTCGGGGAGTCGCCGCTCGCCCGCTACACGTTCTTCTACCACCTCACCGACAAGCCGGACGGGGGGCTCGAGCACGCCACGTCCTGCGCGTGCGTCGTCAACCGCAACGTCTTCCGCCCGGAGGAGGACTACCGACGCTTCCTCGACCTCACGTCCCACGAGTACGTCCACCTCTACAACGTGAAGCGGATCGTCCCGAAGGCGATCGTTCCGTTCGACTACACGCGGGAGATGTACACCCGCCTCCTCTGGTGGATGGAGGGGACCACCGACTACTACGGGGCGCTCGTGCTCCGGCGCGCGGGGCTGCTCACGCCCGTCCAGTACCTCGAGGAGGTCGCCCGCCTGCTGAAGCAGTACCGGGAGCTCCCGGGACGCCGGCGCCAGAGCCTCGAGGAGAGCTCGTTCCTCGCGTGGATCGACTACTACCAGTGGTACGAGGAGACGCCGAACCAGTCGATCTCGTACTACGTGAAGGGGCATCTCGTCTCGATGTGCCTCGATCTCGAGATCCGGGAGCGGACCGAGAACCGGGCCTCCCTCGACTCGGTGCTGCGGAGCCTCTGGCAGGAGTACGGCAAGGTCCACCGGGGGGTCGGCGAGGACGAGCTGCTCCCGATCGCGAACCGCGCCACCGGGCTCGACCTCGGGGAGTTCTTCGACCGGTACGTGCGCGGGACGGCCGAGATCGATTTCGACGCCTTCGCGCGGAAGGCCGGCCTCGGCGTCGGGCCGAAGGCGAAGCCGAAGGACGACGACAGCGAGGAGCCCGGCTACCTCGGCGCGCAGGTCGAGAACGACGACGGGCTCGTCCGCCTCGCGGTCGTGCTCGCGGACGGACCGGCGTACCGCGCGGGGCTCGCCCCCGGGGACGTCCTGGTCGCGTTCAACGGCAGCCGCCTCAAGTTCGACGGGTTCGAAAAGCGCCTCGGCAAGTACCCGCCCGGCACCCCGGTCGACGCGACCGTGTTCCGGCGCGGCTACCTCCACCGCGTGGCGCTGACGACGAGCAAGCCGCCCGCGGCGAAGTGGGCGTTCCGGCCGGTCGAGGCGCCGACCGACCTCGCCCGCAAGGTCTACGAGGGGTGGCTGGGCGCCCCGTGGGAGCCCGCCCCGGCGGAACGGCCGGCGGCCTCGTCGACGGGCAGCGGGACCGCCTTGCGGCCGTAGCGCCACTCGCCCTCCATCGGGTACAGCCGGCGGAGCCGGGTGCCGACGCGGCTCCCGATCGGGAGCTTCGGGCCCGGTGCGTCGGTCACGAGGAACGTGCCCCGGGCGCCGGGAGCGAGCTCGACGAGCACCACGCCGTACGGGCCGAGGGCCCGGGCCGGGCCGTCGAACTCGGTCGGCTGGCTCCCCGCGCCGATCACGGTCGACGCGACCACGGTGCCGCCGTCGGCCGGCAGGCGCTCGGCCCCGAGCCCGTCGCGGTTCCCGCACCACCGGCAGGCGCCGCGGGCCGGGAAGGTGAGCGCGCCGCACGCCGAGCACCGCTCGGCGACGAGCCGCCAGCGGCTCGGCACGCTCTCGAGGTAGCGGGGACGGGGGACGTACGCCCCCTCCGAGACCGCCCCGACGGGGACGGCCGCCGCGGCGCGCAGGCGGGGGCGGTCGATCGGGATCGGGCGCGCGTCCTCCACCGGGACGGGGGCCGGGTCGGAGGCGGCGGCGGCCCAGCGCCGCGCCCGGGCCCCGGTGGACCGGTCGTCCCCCGCGGGGGGCGGTCCGCCGGCGCCGTCGGCGGCGACCTCCACGGCGACCGCGACGGCCGGTCCCGCCGCGAGCCCGTCGTCCGCGCGGTCCGGTTCGTCGACCACGAGGACGACCGCGGTCGCTCCGTCCGCCCCGGCCGGGGAGGACGCCGCGAACGCCGCGTCGACCGCCTCCGGACCGTCCCCGTGCGCCACCACCGGCACGGGCCGGCCCAGGAGGAGCGGGTACCCGGCCCCGGCGATCGGCGGGAACGCGCCGACGAGGTGCAGGGCGGCGGGCGCGCGGTCGCCCGGGGGCGCGAGAAGCCGCTCGAGCGCGGTCGCGCCGAGGGTGAACGCGTCCTCGTCCGGTCCCGCCACGCGGACGCCGTCCAGCTCGGTGCGGGGCACGTAGGTGGCGGCGCGGAGCAGCCGGAGCGTCACGGTCATCCCCGCGCGAACAGGGTCACCGTCGCGGTCGCCCCGGCGCCCCCCACGTTGTGCGCGAGCGCCCGCTCCGCCCCCGGGACCTGCCGGGCCCCGGCGGCCGCCCGCAACTGCAGGAACACCTCGTGCGCCTGGCTCACGCCGGTGGCGCCGAGCGGGTGCCCCTTCGCCTTGAGCCCCCCGTCGGGGTTGACGGGGATCGCCCCGGTCCGCTCGGTCGCGCCGGCCAGCGTGAGCTGCGCGGCGGCGCCCGGTCCGGCGAGCCCCAGGTCCTCGAGGGCGAGCAGCTCCGCGATCGTGAAGCAGTCGTGCAGCTCGGCGAACGAGAGCTGCGCCCGGTCCCACGGGGCGTGCCGGAACGCCGCCTCGGCCGCGCGCCGCGAGGCGGCGAACCCGGGGAACTCGTCGCGCTCCTGGATCGCGAGGTGATCGGTGGCGGCCCCGAGCCCGTCGATCCGCACGGGGGTGTCGGTGTACCGGTGCGCGGTCTCCTCGGGCGCCAGCAGCACGGCGGCGGCGCCGTCGCTGACCGGGCAGCAGTCGTACAGACCGAGCGGGTCGGCGACCCGCGGGGCGCGTCGCACGTCGTCCGGGTCGACCGCCCGCTGGAAGTGCGCGTTCGGGTTGCGCGCGCCCATCGCGTGCGCCTTCACGGCCACCGCGACGAGCGCCTCGGCCGCCTCGGGGTGGGCGTTCAGGTACGCCGACGCGAGGAGGCCGTAGACGCCCGCGAAGGTGAGCCCGGCGGCACGCTCCCACTCGGTGTCCCCGGAGACCCCGAGCCAGTAGCGCCGGCGGGCCGACGCGACGTCGGTCATCTTCTCGACGCCGGCCACGAGGACGAGCTCCCGCGCCCCGCTCTCGATCGCCCGGGCGCCGGCGCGCAGCGCGAAGCCGCCCGAGGCGCAGGCGTTCTCGACCCGCGAGACCGCGAGCCCGGGGACGCCGGCCTCGTCCGCGAGCACGGCGGCGGAGTTCCCGATCTGGCCGCCCCCGAACCCGAGGGTCGCGAGGAACCCCTCGTCGATCGTGCCGCGGCCGACGCCCCGGTCGACGCTCGCCACCGCGCGGTCGACGGCGGTCCTTAGGAGCGCGCGCGGGCCGTCCTCCACCGCCCCGAAGCGCGTGTGGCCCGCGCCGACGATCGTCGCCCGCCGCCCCACCGCTCCCGCCCCGCGAACCCTCTTATCGACCGAGTCGCTGAAGCCTCTTAACTCCGGGGAGCCGGTTCGTGGACGATCCTCCGTTCGTGGTCGGCGTCTCGGGCGCGAGCGGGGCCCCGATCGCGCTCCGGGTGCTGTCGGCGCTCCGGGAGGCGAAGGCGCCGGTCGCGCTGATCGTCACCGACGGGGCCGTGGGGGTCCTTCGGGAGGAGTGCGGGATCGACGCGGCCGAGCTCGCGCGGTACGCGGACCGCGTCTACTCGGACCACGACCTGGCCGCCCCTCTCGCGAGCGGTTCGAACCCGACCCGCGGGATGGCCGTCGTGCCCTGCTCGGGGAACACCGTCGCGAAGATCGCCCTCGGACTCGCCGACACCCTGCTCACCCGCGCCGCCCACGTCCACCTCAAGGAGCGGCGCCGCCTGATCGTCGTCCCGCGCGAGACGCCCCTGCCCGCGACGCTGCTCCGCCACCTCCTCGCCCTCAGCGAGGCCGGCGCGGTGGTCCTCGACGCGGCCCCCCCGTACTACCTCCACCCGAAGACGGTCGACGACCAGACCGCCTATCTCGCGGGGAAGGTGCTGGACCACCTCGGCGTCCCGCACCACCTGTACGCGGGATGGCGCGCGGAGCGGCCGTGAGCGGACCCGCCGCGGGGGCCCCGCCGTCCGTCGGGCACCGGTCCCGGATCGGCGAGTACGTGCCGCTCCCGCTCGTGGCCGTCGCGATGCTGCTCGTCGGGCTCCTCGTGCTCACGCCGCTGCTGCTCTCGTCGGGCGGGCCGCCCGCCGCCGGCACCGTGCTGACCCAGGCGGACCTGATCGTCGACCGGGTCGCGGGGGAGAACGTGACGCACTTCTACGTGCGCGCCGTGGGGCTCACGGTGCGCTACGCGTCGATCGAGGTGACGAGCGCCTCCGGGTTCGCCTGGACCGGGACGTCGCCGCCGAGCTGGGACTCCCTCGCGTGGGGCCCCGCGGTCAACGCGACGAACGTCCTGTCGGCGTCGTTCGCCACCTCCGACAACCCGATCGCCCTCAACGTGACCGTCCTCTACAACGCGAACGGGGTCGCGTACTACGTGGGGACGTTCTCGTTCTACGCGACCAACACGACCGCGCCCGCCAACACGCTCTACGGGCTCTCGCCGACCTCGGGCGTCACGGTGCCGTACCAGAACGGCCTCGCGAGCCTGCCGCTCGCGATCCCGCTCGCCGACGTGGGATCGGGAGGCCCCTGATGCGGCCGTCCCGGGTCGTCCTGCTCTGGTGGCTCACCCTGATCGCCGTCCTCCTGATCCTCGAGGTCGCCGAGATCACCCACGTCTTCACGCTCCCGATCCAGTCGGCCATCGGCGACCCGCTCGCGTTCGTCTTCGCCCTCGTCTTCACGACGATCCTCGCGCTCGTCGGCGCGATCTTCATCGGGATCTACATCTCGAACCGGATCATGAGCCCGTCCGGGTTCACGCCGTTCGAGGAGGAGATGCTGAAGCTGCGGCAGGAGGTCCGCGACCTCACGCGCGCGGTGGAGGCGCTGCGGGCGGCGTCGGCGCCCCCGGATCCGCCCGACCCGAAGGAGCGCCCGTGAGGATCCCCGTCGTCGACAACGGCGGCCAGTGGACCCACCGCGAGTGGCGGGTGCTGCGCGACCTCGGGCTCGAGACCGAGATCGTCCCCAACTCGGCCCCGCTCGAGTCGATGCGGGCGGACGGGATCGTGCTGTCGGGCGGCGCCCTCAGCCTCGAGGGCACCGACACCCCGCTCGGGCGCGTCGCCGAGTGGATCGACACCGTGTCCGTGCCGGTGCTCGCGATCTGCGTCGGCCACCAGTTCCTCGCCCGGCACTTCGGCGGACGCGTGGCGCAGGGATCGCCCGAGTTCGGCGCCGTGCCGCTCACCGTCGACCGGCCCGACCACCCGATGTTCGCGGGGCTCGGCTCGCCGCTCCGCGTCTGGGCGAGCCACAACGACGCCGTCGTGCGGCCCCCGGACGGCTGGCCGGTGCTCGCCCACTCGCCCGGCTGCCCGATCGAGGCGATGGCGCACCCGTCCCGACCGCTGTGGGGGGTGCAGTTCCACCCCGAGGTCGAGCACACCGAGGGCGGGACCGCGATCTTCCGCAACTTCGCGGCCCTCTGCCGTCGGTGACCGGTTCCCCCCGCGGGAATATGTACGGGGGGCCGCTCCGCGCTCGGAGCGGTCATGCCACGGATCCGTCGGGCGTCGGGGGTGCGGGAGCAGGACCTGCTCGCGCGGGCGAAGACGCTCCGGGGGTCGATCGACGGCCTCCTGCCGCGGCGGACGGAGGAGTGCCCGCCCGAGCGGTTCGACAAGCTCCGCGAGGAGCTCGAGGAGGTCCGCAGCGCCCGGGACGACGATAAGCGCCTCCAGCGGCTCACGCACTGGGGCGATCCGCTCGCCCGGTCCCTCGCGGGCGTCCTCAAGTTCTACCTCGACCCGGGCTCCCCCGTCGTCGTCGCGTTCCCCACCGCGGGGGGCGAGGTGTCGTACGCGTCGCTCGCCCGGGCGCCGCGGGAGTCGGAGGTCGCCGTGCAGCAGGGGGACGACCCGGACCGGCTCCTGCTCGGCTACGTGGAGTGGTCCCGGCGGGGGTTCCACTTCTTCGCCACCCGGCGCACCCTCTACGCCACCGGGCGGTCGCCCCGACCACCCCCCGAGTACCTCACCGAGCGGATCGCGGAGCTGCCGTACCGCCTGTTCGAGGACCCGGTGCACCACCGGTTCGACTGCGTGCACCTCAAGGACCGGGAGCCCCGGCCGTACCTCGAGGTCGCCGTCCCGGGGGCCGACAGGGTCTTTCGGGCGTGCCGCAAGTGCGCGAAGGACGAGCGCCACCTCCTCGGCGCCCTGTCGGGGGGCGCGGCGGTCCCGGACCCGAGCGCCGAGTTCCCGGTCTCCGCCCACCTCAACGTCGACTGCCGCGGCGGCCCCGACTGCGTCCACGCGGACCTCCCCGAGCTGTCGAAGGCGCTCCGCCGCGGCTACGAGCTCGGGCGCCTGTCGGACGCGAAGCTCCTCGACGCCTACCTCGACGAGGCGAAGGCCCGCATCGAGCGGACGAACCGGCCGACGTTCGTGGCGGGCGGGGTCTGCTACGGGTCGCAGCTCGCCGCCTTCCTGGACGCCCTCCACCCCTCCCCGATCGAGCGGCGGGCGCTCGAGAAGGTCCTCGAGGGGACCGGGGGCTACTTCGAGGTCGACGAGCCGTCCGCGAGCCGGGCCCTCGAGCGGCTGTGGCCGCACCACGCGGAGGAGATCGTGCGCACCATCGTCCCCGACCCGAAGGAGGCGCACCGGCTGATCGAGGACGCCCGGGGAGCCCCCGGCCGGGTCGCGGAGATCCTGAAGCGCCTCGAGCAGCGCAGCCAGGAGCGCGAGCTCCTCGAGCAGCTGCCCCGCTACCGGTCGCTGTCGACCGAGGCCGCGTGGGTCGACCGGATCGCCCGGGAGTTCCGCACGCACGGCCCGACGGGCGCCGAGCGCTCGATCGTCCAGTCGCTGCCCCGCGAGGGCAAGGAGCGGGGCCTCGCCTTCGGCTTCCTCGTCGCGCTCGACCGGGGAGGCGCCCACGCCTGGCAGTTCTCGCCGACCGAGCAGGAGTTCGGCACCGCGCTCGCGCCGCCGATCCGCGCGCTCCTGAACGTGCCCGCGGCCGGCTACCACGCCGCGCTCGACCGTCTCCTGCACGCGGCCGGGGTCGCGGACTGGGGGGTGCGGGAGTCGTGAAGCCCCGTGATTCACCCTGCGGTAAATGGCGAAAGAAAAAATACGAGGACGTTTGATGGTCTAGCGTCGGCGCCGGGTGCCGACGTACCCGGCGTCACGCTCACCACCGTACCCATGACCGACTCCAACGCCTCCTCCGCCATCGTAGTAGCCGGCGACGAGGAGACGCGCGTCCTCCTGCGGGGGCTCCTGCGGCTCCACCACGTGCGGGTCGACGGCGAGGCGGAGGGCGCCTCCCAGGCCCTCGAGCTGCTCCGGGACCACCGGCCGACGCTGCTCGTCACCGACGTGAACCTCGCGGAGGGGAGCCCCTCGGCGCTCGTGGCGTCGGCCCGCGCCATCGTCCCGACCCTGCGGGTCATCCTGGTCGCCCCCGCGTCGCGGCCGCCCCCTCCGGCGACCGATCCCGCCCAGGGGCCGAACGTCGTCCTCCTCCGGCCGTTCCGCATCCGCCAGTTCGCGGACGCCCTCCTTACGACCGGCCCGTCGGCGTCGCCCGCCTAGGGGGCGGTCCGGGCGAACCGGGCCAGCGCGGCCTCTTCCTCGAAGTGAAGGGTCGGCGCGAGCACGACGAGCGCGTGGGGCGGCGGCCCGAAGTCGTACCCTCCCAGCGCGGCGAGCGGCCCGAACGCCCCCGCGGCGTCCGGTCGGCCGACCCGGGCCGCGACGGCCCCGAGCGCGGTCGGGGGCAGCCGCCCCGCCCCCCCGTCCCGCTCGAGGAGCAGCCGGACCGCCCCGTCCGCGGTCAAGTACCGGCCCTCCCCGGGCCGCAGATCGAGGAGCACGAGGGTGTGGAGCTCCCGGGCGCGGTTCGCCGCGATCTGGTCGAGCGGGGACGCGGGCGCGAAGTTCGGCTCGGGGAGCGGCAGCGAGACGAGCCGGCCGAACCGGTACGGCATGAGGCCGAGGTATCCGGGCGCCGCGGTCACGATGCTCGCCGCCGGCAGGTACCGCCAGCGGTGGCCCGCCGCCTCGGCGGCGAGCCGCAGCGCGACGTGCGTGGTGGCGGCGAACGGGTCGCCGACGACGAGGAAGGCGACGTGGGGCGCGCGGGCGAGGGCGTCGATCACGGGCCGCTCCGCCTCGACGTCCGCCCGCCCGAGGCGCTCGACCGGCCGGCCCAGCTCGGCGGCGATCCGGTCGAGCGTCCCCGCGGGGGCGACCGCCGTGTACTCCTCCGCGAAGACGCGCTCGGCCCCGCGGAGCGCCGCCCAGGCGTCGCGGGAGAGGCCGCCCTCGTCGCCGAGCCCGAGCCCGACGAACGCGAGCTCCCCCATCGTCCGGCCTAGACGCGGAGCGCGAGGACGGGGCACGGCGCCGCGCGGAACAGCTCCTCGAGGAATCGGCGGGTGAGCAGCGGGCTCGCGACCCGGTCGGTCTCCTCGCCGACGAGGAGCAGCCCGTAGCGCTCGCGGGCCGCCGCTTCGACGATCACCTCGGGCAGGCGGCGGCGCCGCCCGAGGGTCGCGGCCGGGAAGAACGAGTGCTTGTGGGTGATCGCGATCCCGCGCGGGCTCCGCTCCTCGACGTCCGCGCGGTCGCCGGCCGACGTCCGGGCGCCGAGCGAGAGGGTGATGACGGGGATCCCCTGGTTGCGGACCGACAGCTCCTCCGCGACGCGCATCACCCGGGGGGCGGGCGGCGTCTCGTAGGCGGGGACGAGGATCCGCGGGAACCGGTCCGCGGCCAGCGCGAGCCGGTTGAGGACGATCACGTCGCAGTGCGCGTGCTGCAGGATCCCGCTCGCCGTGTGCCCGACGAACGGGTTGTGGCTGCGCCGGTCCCCGCCGAGCGTGAGCGCGATCGCGTCG
Organism: Thermoplasmata archaeon; assembly: GCA_035502455.1. Lineage (GTDB taxonomy): Archaea > Thermoplasmatota > Thermoplasmata > Lutacidiplasmatales > UBA184 > Lutacidiplasma. Next base: position 152,740 of record DATJUI010000006.1, read on the forward strand.
ACGTCGTGCGCTTCGGCGCTCTCCAGGATCTCGCCGGGAACGTCCGTCGCGGCCCGGACCTCGGGCTCGACGCGGACGTCGAGGGCCGCGCCCGCCTCGTGGGCCGGGACGACCAGGTTGACGGAGGCGCGCCAGGCGCGGGTCACCTGCGGGAGCGTCGTCGTGGGGATCACGTGGAGGACCCGCAGCTCGCCGTCGGCGTCGAGGAGCATGGCGGCGAACCGCATCAGCGGCTCGACCTCGCTCGCCTCCTGGACGGGGAGCAGGATCTGGCGGTACACGCTACGTCCTCCCCGTGATCCCGACGAGCGCGAGGTCGAGCTCGAGCACGTTCACGTACGCGACCCCGAGGAACGGCACGAGCGGTTGGGTGATGTGGGCGTTCACGAGCCCCGTGACGTCCGCCACGGTGAGGTTGTTCGCCTCCGCGACGCGGGGGACCTGGACCAGCACCGCCTCGGGGGTGAGGTCCGGGTCGACCGACGAGGCGGACGGGGCGACCCACCAGAACGGGAGCGTCGCGTTCACGGTGAAGTTCCCATACTCCTTCATGTACGCAATCGTTTCGTTGAGCAGGGCGAGCAGGGCCGGGTCGGTCGGACCGGGGTCGGTCGCGACGCCGAGCGTCGTGTTGTAGTCGGTCCCGCTCGGCCGCTCCCAGAACAGGAACGGCGCCGAGGTGTTCTGGGCGATCAGCTCGGAGCCGGCGAGGGTGCCGTTCGGGTAGTACAGCAGCGAGCCGTTCGCCGAGTGCGGGTCGATCAGCTGGGCGACCGCCGTCGTGGTGAACGGGTAGACCAGCCCCACGAGGACGATCATCAGGACCAGGAACACCGCGGTCGCCCGGACGTGCCCGCCGCCCGAGTGCGCCCGCGGGGGCACCGGCGCGGTCGCGCCGGGGTCGACGGTCGGGTCGAGCGAGAGCGAGCCGTCGATCGAGCCGTTCATAGCCCTCCCAGCGGCAGGTAGTGGTGGACGCCCGTCGACAGCCAGACGAAGATCGGGAGACCGGCCATCCAGGCGAGCAGCAGATAGCACAGCTTGATGCCGGCGAACGCGCCGACGAGCCCCCCGATGCCGTAGTAGACGAGGTTGCGCCGGAGGAGATCGATCGCGCTCCGCGGGCGGAACGGCACCCCGGCGAGCGCGAGGGGGATCAGGATCGGGATCACGAGGGCGTTGAACAGGAGCGCCGAGAGGACGGCGAGGTCCGGGTTGCTGAGCCCGAGCACGTTGAGCACCGAGACCCCGGGCAGCGCCGTCGCCCCGGCGGCGACGAAGATCGCGGGGATGATCGCGAAGTACTTCGCCACGTCGTTGGTGATCGAGAAGGTCGTGAGCGCCCCGCGGGTGATCAGGAGCTGCTTGCCGATCGAGACGACCTCGATGAGCTTCGTGGGATCGTTGTCGAGGTCGACCATGTTGCCGGCCTCCTTCGCGGCGCTCGTCCCGTTGTTCATCGCGAGCCCGACGTCCGCCCGGGCGAGCGCCGGGGCGTCGTTCGTCCCGTCGCCGCTCATCGCCACGAGCCGCCCGCGCTTCTTCTCGCGGTCGATCACGAGGAGCTTCGTCTCGGGCTTCGCCTCGGCGATGTACTCGTCGACGCCGCTCTCGCGCGCGATCGCGGCCGCGGTGAGGCGGTTGTCGCCCGTGCACATGATCGTGTGGATCCCCATCGTCCGCAGCTCGCGGATCCGGTCGCGGATGCCGGGCTTCACCACGTCCTTCAGGATCACGAGGCCGACCGACCGCTTGCCGGCCGCGAGCACCAGCGGGGTCATCCCCTGCGCCGAGGCGTCCGCGGCGGCCTTCGTGAGCTCGGGGCCGAGCGGGGCGCCGTACTGCTCCATCGCCTGGATCGACCCCTTGAAGAACTCCGTGCCGTCGGCGAGCGCGATCCCGCTCATCCGCCGCTCGGGCGTGAACGGCATCACCTTGAACGTCCCGATCTCGAGCTTGCGCACGGGCACGTTGCGCCGGGCGGCGAGGCGCACGATCGACCGGCCCTCGGGGGTCTCGTCCAGGCTCGACGCCAGCATCGCGCACTCGACGACCTGCTCGACGGGGACCCCGGGGCCGGCCACGAACTGCACCGCGAGCCGGTTGCCGACCGTGATCGTGCCGGTCTTGTCGAGGATCAGCGTGTCGAGATCGCCCGCGGCCTCGATCGCCTTGCCCGACTTCGCGATGACGTTCGACCGGGCGACCCGGTTGATCCCCGAGATCCCGATCGCCGGCAGGAGCGCCCCGATCGTCGTCGGCATGAGGCAGACGAACAGCGCGATGATCGTCGCGACGTCGACGCTGACGATGTTGGTGAAGTTCGCGAGGTAGAGGAACGACAGCACCACCACGAACAGCGACACCGTGAGCGCCGCGAGGAAGACCCCGAGCGCGAGCTCGTTCGGCGTCGGCTCGCGGCCCTGGCCCTCGACGAGGCGGATCAGCCGGTCGAGGAACGACTCGCCCCGCACCGCGCTCACGCGCACGGTGACGGTCCCCTGGAGGAGGCGCGTCCCCCCGAGGACGCTCGTCTTGTCACCGCCGCTCTCGCGCATGACCGCGGCGGACTCCCCGGTCATCATCGACTCGTCGATCAGCGCGGCCCCGTGGGTGACGTCGCCGTCGATCGGGACCGGCTCGCCGGCCTGGATCTCGATCGTCTCCCCGACCCGGAGCTGGTCGGCCGGCACCCAGCGCCGCGAGCCGTCCGGGAGGACCTGGCGGGCGCGCAGGCCGCTGCGGATCTCGCGGAGGCTGTCGGCCTGGGCCCGGCCCTGGGCCTCCGCGATCGCCTCCGAGATGTGGGCGAACCAGAGGGTCAGGAACAGGATGACGGTGACGTCGAGGTAGTAGCCGGCGTTGTAGAACCGAACGATGTCCGGGAACGGCCGCGGGTAGACGGTAAGGAACGCGAGGAAGATGAACAGCACGTAGACGGTGAACATCACCGGGTGCCGCACCTGCTCGCGCGGGTCGAACATCTTGATCGAATCGGAGAGCACCCGGCGCCAGGAGGTGTGCGGGACGCGGCGGACGGAGACCTTCGCGCCGGGCTCGGGGATCAGCTCCGCCGCCATCTAGACCCCCACGATCTGGGCGAGCGGGCCGAGGGCCAGGACCGGCAGGAAGAACAGCGCCGAGATGATGATCAGGATCAGCACGAGGTAGATCGTGAACGTCACGCTCGCCGTCCGCAACGTCCCCGAGCCCGGCGGCATCTCCTCCTGGGAGGCGAAGACGCCGCCCAGCTGGACCATCGCCCAGATCGGCACGAACCGGCCGACGAGCATCACGATCGCCCCGGTCACGTTCCAGAACACCGTCGTGTCGTTGAACGGACCGGTGGTGCCGAGCGCGCTCCCGTTGTTCGCGGCCTCGCTGGTGAGCTCGTAGAGCACGGCCGTGAAGTTGTGCGCCGACGCCGAGAGGGACATCGGCTCGACGATGCCCGTCTGGTTGCCGACGACCGCGACCGCGAACGGCACTAAGATGATCGCCGGATGGATGAGGAGCGCGAGCGCGGCCCACTTCACGTGCTGCGTCTGGATCTTCTTCCCGAGGTACTCGGGGGTGCGGCCGACCATGAGGCCGCCGATGAAGATCGCGAGGACCGCGAACAGCAAGAGGGTCCCGAAGCCGGTCCCTTCCCCGCCCGGCGTGCTCTGGGTGAACATCCCGAACAAAAGGACCATCTGGGGGACCGGCTGCAGGGCGCCGATCTGCATGTTGTTCGCGCCGACGTTCGAGTAGACGCTCACCACCTGGAACAGCGAGCCCTCGGGGAGGCTGAACCGGGTCTCCTGGCCGACGGGGTAGCCGTTGGTCGCCGAGCCCAAGAACTGGACCGGGGAGAGCGCCGGGTTCGCCGCGGCCTGGTACGCGACGAACAGCCCGAGCGCGATCGCGAAGACGATGAGGATCGTGGCCATGTACGGCCACCCCTCGCTCTTGCGCCGGACGATCTGCGAGAACGCGAACGGCGTCGAGAACGGGATCAGCATCATGATCCCCGTCTCGAACAGGTTCGAGACCGCCGACGGGTTCGCGTACGGGCTCGCCGCGTTCGCCGAGTACCAGCCGCCGCCGTTCGTCCCGAGGAACGACATCGACTGGAACGAGGCGACCGGTCCGAGGTAGATCGTCTGCGTCCCGCCGGTGAGCGGGTGCGCGAGGACCGTGTTGGTCATCGTCTCGGGGACGCCCATCAGCACGAGGACGAGGGCGAAGACGAACGCGAGCGGCAGGAGCAGGCGGAGGACCGTCCGCACCATGTCGACGTAGTAGTTCCCGACGGTCCCGTCCTTGCGGATGAAGCCGCGGACCATCGCCGCGAACGCGCAGAGCCCGGTCGCCGCGGAGGTGAACAGCGCGAGCCCCCACGGGATCATCTCCGACCCGAGGCTGATCTGCGACTCGTTCGAGAAGTGGGTGAAATCGGTGTTCGTGGTGAAGCTCGCCGCCGACTGGAAGGCGAGCGACCAGCTCATCCCCGGGACGCCGGTCGCATCGTACGGCAGGAGGTTCTGGTAGAGGAACCAGACGTAGAGGAACAGGAAGACGCCGAGGCTGACGAGGAGCAGCGCCCCCATGTACTCGAGGGGGCGCATGGAACGGCGCGGCGAGGTCCCGAGGAGGCGGTAGACCGCCGATTCGATCGGGAGGAAGACCCGGTCCCCGAAGGCGGGGCGGTTGAGGTAGACCCGGCCGAGGTAGCTCCCGAACCAGGGAGCGAGGGCGACGATGAGCGCGACAACGAGGATGACGTCCCAGAGCGAGCGGATGTCGAACGTCATCGACCCCCTAGAACTTCTCGGGGTGGATCATCGCGTAGACCAGGTACAGCGAGAGCGCGACCGCGATCACGGTGAGCACCGTGAGACCGAGGTTGTCGGCCAGCGCTTGGAGCACGGCCATGGGCGTTGGCGCGTTTGACCCGGCGCACGCTATTTAGCCTCGGCGACCGAGTGGCACCGTCGCACGCGCCGACCGAACGTTTAAGGGTCCCCCGACGAGGGGGACGGGCCCGCCGGCCCGGGGGCGTCCGCGCCCGCGCGCCGACGGCGCGCCTCGGTCGAGAGCCGGCGGACGATCCGTCGCATCGCCTTCTCGCGGCGGACCTCGGCGACCTGGTGCTGGACGTCCCGGGTCTCCCGCGTGAGGAGGACGACGACCCGGCCGAGCGACGTCCGCCCGGTGCGCCCCCGGCGCTGGATCGCGCGGATCTCGCTCGGGACCGACTCGAAGAAGACGACCAGGTCGACATCCGGCACGTCGAGCCCCTCCTCGGCGACGCTGCTCGCCACCAGCACGGGGAACGCCGCCTGCCGGAACCCGTCGAGCACCCGGGCCTGCTCCTTCTGGCTCATCCCCTTGTCCTCGGGGTCGCGGGTCGCCTGGCCGACGAACCGCCCGACGACGAAGCCGTCGAGCTCGAGCCGCGCCTGGATGCTCTGGATCGTGTCGCGGTACTGCGCGAAGACGAGGACGCGGGGGGGATGCTCGGAACGGGTCGCCACGGTCGTCCGGACGAGCTCCGCGAGCGCGTCGAGCTTCGGGTGCGACGGCTCCTTCGTCGAGCGGAGGAACTCGGCGGCCTCGGCCCGGGCCTGCTCGACCTCGGGCAGGCGGAGGAACGCCCGGTCGCCGCGGCTCGGCTTCGGCTTGGCCGCGACCCGGTCGAGGTACTGGAGGAACGGCGCGAGCCCCTGGGTCTCGAGCCGCTCCTGGGCGTGGTGGAGGTGCAGGAGGACGAGCTGGTGGAACAGCGGCCCGAACTTGCGGACCATCGGGCCCGGTCGGGCGAAGATCTCCGCCCGCAGGGCGATCAGGTCCTTCACCGAGAGCGAGCCGATCGGTTTCTTGCGCAGGTACCCCATCCGCTGGAGCTTGCGGGCGGTGGTTCGGGCGGCCGTCTCGACGAGGGCCCGGATCCGCTTCGCGTCGGGCGGCAGCTCGACCCAGCGGTAGTCGACCTCCACGGGCTGCACGTACTCGGCGACGCCCGCGTCCTCCCGCGCGCGGGCCTCGATGCGGGCGACGCCGAGCGCGCCCACGACCTCCTCGATCCGCTCGCCCTTGCCCCCGGGCGAGGCCGTCAGGGCCAGGACCCGGCCCTCGGCCGGGCGCTCCGCGCGGTAGCGCGCGGCGATCGGGACGTAGACGTACTTCCCGACCGCGTGGTGGGCCTCGTCGAAGACCACGAGCCCGACCCGGTCGAGCCGGTAGCGGCCGGCCGCAAGGTCGTTCTGGACGATCTCGGGGGTCGCGAAGACGAGGTCGGCCGTCTCCCAGGCGCCTTCCCGGACCGGTCGGCGGACGGTGCCGGTGAACTGGGCGGTCCGGAGCGGCACGAGCCACCGGCGGAACGAGGCCGCGTGCTGCTGGACGAGCGGCCGCGTCGGCGCGAGGACGAGCACCTTGCCGTCGGACCGGCGGAGCAGTTCGGCCGCGACGAGGGCCGCGATCACCGTCTTGCCGAGCCCGGTCGGCAGCACGACGAGGAGGTCCTCGGTGAGGCCGATCCGTGCGAGGTCGAGCTGGAACGGCAGCGCCCGCAGCTCGCCCGGCCGCAGGTAGGGGTGCTCGACCCGGCCGTCGCGCACCTCCCAGACCGCCGGGCCGACCTCGGGATGCGCGCGCCCGACCGGCGACGGCGGGGGCTCGGCGACGGCCGGGGCGTCGGCGAGGAACTCGTCGAGCCGACGCTGGCCGCTCACGAGCCCGGGGCGGCCGGCCCGATCCGCTCGAGGCCGCCCAGGTACGGACGCAGGACCTGGGGGACCGTCACCGAGCCGTCCGGCTGCTGGTACTGCTCGAGGACCACCGCGAGCCCCCGGGAGGTCGCGATCGCCGTCGAGTTGAGGGTGTGCGGGACGATCTTGTCCGGCCGCCCGGCCTTCCCCATCCGGATCCCGAGCCGACGCGCCTGGTAGTCGGTGCAGTTCGAGCAGCTCACGACCTCGCGATACGCCTGCTGCCGCGGGAACCACGCCTCGATGTCGTACTTCTTCGCGGCCACCGTGCCGACATCGCCCGTGCAGACGTTCACGACGCGGTAGGGTACCTCGAGCCGCCGGAAGACCTCCTCGGCGTTCGCACGGATCTCCTCGTGGACGGCCGGCGAGTCGTCGGGTCGCGCGAAGACGAACTGCTCGACCTTCGTGAACTGGTGCACGCGGAAGATCCCCTTCTGGTCGACCCCGTGCCCGCCGATCTCGCGGCGGAAGCACGGGGTCACCGCCGCGAGGCGGATCGGCAGCTCGTCCTCGTCGAGGATCTCGCCCTCCCGCATCGCGGCCAGCGGGTGCTCCGCCGTCGCGATGAGGTAGAGCTCCTCCCCGTCGATCTTGTACATCACGTTCTCGAAGTCGGCGAGGTCGGTCACGCCCTCGTACGGGCCCCGTCGGAGCATGAGCGGAGGCTCCACGAGCGTGAACCCGCGCTCCTTGACGAGGTCGAGCGCGAACCGCTGCAGGGCGAGGTCGAGGTCGACGGCCGCACCCGTGAGGTAGTAAAAGCCGGCCCCGCTCGCCCGGCGCCCGCGGTCGAAGCTGGCGAGCCCGAGCGCCTCGAGCAGCTCCCCGTGGGGCCGGAGCCCGTCGGCGGTGCGTCGCGGCTCGCCCCACGTCGCGACCACCACGTTCTCCGAGTCGTCCTTGCCGTACGGGACGGCGTCGTCGAGCAGGTTGGGGAGACGACGGAGCGCCCGGTCCCGTCGGGCCTTCGCCTCCGCCTCGCGGGCCTCCGCGGCCGCGAGCCGATCCGGCAGGAGTCCCGCCTCGCGCTCGAGCGCGGCCGCCTCCGCGTTCGCCCGCCGGGCGTCCGCGATCGCGCGACCGAGCTCGTTGCGGCGCTTGCGGAGGGCGTCGGCCTCCTTGAGCTCGGCCCGGTACTCCTCGTCGGCGCTCCGGGCCTCGACGGCGAGACGGAGGTACTCGGGGTTCCGCCGGCGGGCGAGGTTCTCCTCGACCCGCTTCGGTTCCTTGCGGAGCCGCTCGACGTCGATCACGCCCTCCGCCAAGGCCTCCCCCCGAAAGTCTTTGTCCCCGGCGGCCGGGCCGGACCGCCCCGCGCCGGCAACCCCTATGTACCCTCGCGCCCGGTCGGGCGCGCGCGGGGAGGCGGCAGATGGTGCAGGAGTACGGGCTGTTCGTCGACGGGAAGTGGACGACGCCGCCGGGGGCGAAGCGGTTCGAGACGATCAACCCGGCCACCCGCGAGCCGGTCGGCTCGTTCGTCGCCGGGACCGCCCGCGACGCGGACGCCGCCATCGCCGCCGCCCACCGCGCCTTCGCCGGCTGGCGGTCGACCCCGGCCCCGAAGCGGGGCGAGCTCCTGCTCGCGGCCGCGCAACTCCTGAAGGCGCGCAAGCCCGAGCTCGGGCGGATCGTCACCCAGGAGATGGGCAAGGTGATCAGCGAGGGGCTCGGCGACGTCCAGGAGTCGATCGACTTCGTGGAGTACATGGCGGGGGAGGGCCGCCGCCTCGCCGGCGAGACGGTCCCGTCCGAGCTGCGGAACAAGTTCTGCCTCACCGTCCGTCAGCCGAAGGGGGTCGTCGCGTGCATCACCCCCTGGAACTTCCCCACCGCGATCCCGAACTGGAAGATCGCCGCGGCGCTCGTGGCCGGGAACACCGTCGTCTTCAAGCCCGCCTCGAACACCGCGCGCTGCGGGGCCGAGGTCGTCCGGGCCTACGCGGACGCCGGCCTCCCGCCCGGCGTGCTCAACCTCGTGACGGGCGGGGGCGGCACGGTCGGCTCCGCGCTGATCGACGACCCGCGGGTGCGGGGCATCTCGTTCACGGGCGGCGTCGACACCGGCCGCGAGGTCTACGTGCGCGGGGCGCAGCAGCTCAAGATGGTCCACCTGGAGCTCGGCGGCAAGAACCCGATGATCGTCATGGACGACGCCGACCTCCCGCTCGCCCTCGACGGCGTGCTGTTCGCGGCGTTCGGCACCTCGGGGCAGCGGTGCACGGCCACGAGCCGGCTCATCCTCCACGAGCGGATCTACGACACGTTCCTCGGCATGCTCGTCGACCGGCTCACCCGCTTCCCCGTCGGCGACCCGCTCGACCCGGCGACGGGGATGGGTCCGGTCGCGTCCGCCGACCAGGAGCGCAAGATCCTCGACTACATCGAGATCGGGAAGCGCGAGGCCCGCCTGCGGGTCGGCGGCCACAAGCTCACCGGGGGCGCCTACGACCGCGGCTACTTCCTCGAGCCGACGATCTTCGAGACGGCCCACGGCACCCGGATCTCGAAGGAGGAGATCTTCGGCCCGGTGCTGGCCGTGCTGCGCGCCACGGACTACGCGGACGCGGTGCGCATCGCGAACGACGTGAGCTACGGCCTCTCGTCGTCGATCTACACGCGGGACGTCAACCGGGCGTTCCGTGCGATCGACGACCTCGAGGCCGGGATCACGTACGTGAACGCGCCCACGATCGGCGCCGAGGTCCAGCTGCCGTTCGGCGGCATCAAGAACACGGGGAACGGCGGACGGGAGGCCGGCAGCGTCGCGCTCGAGGAGTTCTCGGAGATCAAGACGGTCTTCGTCGACTTCTCGGCGAAGCTGCAGAAGGCCCAGATCGACGCCGAGTCGGTGGCATGAGCGGCTTCCGCGGCTCGGACGACCTGCTCGACCGCGAGATCGCGGCGATCGAGCGGATCGCCCGGGTCCGCGTGCGCCGGGTGGCGGCCGAACTGAAGGAGTTCGACCGGGACCTGCGGGAGCTCAAGCGCGAACGGGCCCGCCGACGCGCGGCCGACCTCGGGACGGCGTCGGCGGGCTCGGAGATCGAGCGCGCGACCGCCGGGCCGTAGCGGCCCGGGCGCCGGGCGGGCGCGGACCGCTCAGAGGTACGCCTTGTCCGTGGCGCAGTAGTACCGTCCGTACTGGGCGACGTACGTGCCGGGCTGGCCGCAGTTCGGGCAGACCGGACCGGGCGGAGGGGCGATCGCGCTGGGCGCCGCCGTGTACGCGGCGGCCCACCCGGCGGGCGCCTGCTGGGCGGGACCGGTCGGAGCCGGGGGGCCGGTCGGGCCGGCGGCCCCGGCGTACATCGGGGCGACCTGCCCCGCCGGCATCGCGGCGGGCGGCCGTCGGCGACGGGATCGGTGGACCATGCCCATGGCCCCCACGACGACGACGATCGCCACGACCACGCCGATGACGAGGAAGGCCCACGGGAAGCCCGCGGGGGAGGACGCCGCTCCGCCCGAGGTGATCGCGGCGTACTGCTGCTGGGCGACGCTCGTCGGCTCGGGGCCGGCGGTCACGGTGATCGTCGGCCCGCCGGACTCCCCGACCGTCGAGCTGTTGCCGCTGCCGCTCGTGCCGATGAAGCCGTGGCCGGCCCGGTAGAAGGCGCTCTCGTTCGCGGCGAACGAAGCGCCGCCCTGGTCGGGTCCGACCGCCGCGACGATGCGGCCGGGCGCCGCGAGGAGGGCGCTCGCCGCCGTGACGTTCGCGAACGGGGCGAACTGGCCGGACGGGACGAACAGCCAGCCGTCCTCGGCCCCGAAGGCGCCGGTCCCGAACTCGAGCAGGATCAGCTGGGCGGTGGTCGTCGTCGGCGGCTGGGTGTAGTTGTCGGTGAGGGTCTCGACGCCCAGGTCGGCCCCGTTCACGGCCAGGGTGCCCGACGGCGCGACCGCGCCGCTCGTCCAGTTGCCGGACGAGTACGACGCGCCCTCGACCGACTCCGAGATCGAGTAGCCGGAGGTCCACTGGCCCGACGCCGTATAGGCGGCGGACGAGTTCCACGACTCGCCCGGCTGCGGGTCGAGCGGGACGAGCCCGAGGCTCGACGCGAAGCCGACCGCGCTCGCCTCGTTCGCGCCGAGGTCGAAGTCGAACGAGCCCGAGCCGTTGACGTCCGCGAACGTCGCGCTCCCCGAGAAGTTGAACGCCTCGGTCGAGGCGGCGTTGAGGACCCCGAGGGCCGTGGCGGGCCCGATCGGCCCGCCGGCGTTGATCCACACCGAGCTGACGTTCGAGACGTTCGTGAACCCCGCGGCGGTCTCCTTCCCCGCGAGGGAGACGGTCAGGTGGGTCGTGTTCTCGGTGAGGGCGTAGGCGAACGAGGCGGAGAGGGCCGCCTCGGCCTCGTACATGGTCTGGGTCGCGGAGACGTTGGTCTGCGTGTAGAGGACGGCCCACTCGATGGTGTACTGGAGGGCGATCGAGTACGTGCCCGCCGGCGGGCTGCCGCCGGAGAAGCACGACGCGTTCACGCAGCTGTACGACTCGGACGCGATCCCGCCGAACGCCCACTGCTCGGACGATCCCGACGCGGGGACGAGGGCGGTCGGCGCGGACGTAGCCCGCGCCGGCGCGAGGAGGAGCGCTGCGGAGAGCACGAGGACGGCGGCGATGCCTACGACGGCCAGGCGCGCGGCGGTGCGGAACGCGTTCGATCGGTCGACCATAGCACGGTGCCCCGTGGGGGGCCGACGTTTTCACGCGAGTTCGGGGGGATAAGACTTCCTTTCGCGGGGGAGACGGGGTCCGGACGCCCCGGGGGCGGTCGGAGCGGTCAGAACGGACCGGTGCGGTTCGGGTTGTCGAAGTTGGTGAGCAGCGTCTGGCCGCGCGACTTCGGCCGGCCGATCGGTGCGAGCAACGGGTCCTCCTCGAGCGCGGGGATCGTGGTCGAGATCGGCACGTCCACGAGGATCTCCCGCGTGCGGCCGCCGCGACCGCGCGAGACGATCGTCGCCCGGATGAGCCCCAGCGACTCGAGCTCGGAGACGTAGTTCGAGATGCTGCGGGCGTGCAGCGGGGGCAGGCCGAGGCGCTCGGCGAGCCGCTTGTAGCTGTCGTAGACCTCGCCGGTCAGGACCCCGGTGCGGCGCCGCTCGGACGATTGCAGGATCGCGTACAGCAGGACCTTGCAGTGCGGGGGGAGCGTCCGGCAGCACTCGACCACGATGTCCTGCTCGAGGCGGTTCTTCGCCTTCACGACGTGGTCGGCCGTGATCCGCTTCGCGTGGTCGCGCTCGGCCATCTCGGCCGCGAGCCGGAGCAGCGCGAGCGCCCGGCGGGCGTCGCCGTTCTCGAGCGCCGCGTAGGCGGCGCACCGTTCGACGACGCCCGGATCGATCACGCCGTCGCGGAACGCCTCGCGGGCCCGGTCGCGCAGGATGTCCTGCAGCTGCGGCGCATCGTACGGGGGGAACAGGATCTTCTCCTCGTTGAGCCGGCTGCGGACCCGCGCGTCGAGGTGGTTCGTGAACTTGAGATCGTTCGAGATGCCGATCAGCACGAGCCGGGCGCTCTCGAGCTCGGTGTTGATCTGGCTCAGCGTGTAGAGCACGTTGTCGCCGCTGCGGGCGACGAGCCGGTCGATCTCGTCGAGCACGAGCAGGATCGTCCCGCCCTTCGCGTCCATCAGCCGGCGCATCGCGGCCTGGACCCGGTCGAGCGCCCACCCCGTCGGGATCCGCTCGCCGTCCGAGCGAGCGAACGTGTTGCCGATCGTCTGGAGGAGGCTGTACGGGGTGTCGATGTTGCCGCAGTTCACGGTCACGAACGTGAGCGAGGAGGACGGCTCCGCGCGGCGCTGGATGTCCTGGCGGACCTGGGCGACGACGGCGGTCTTCCCGGTCCCGATCTTCCCGTAGATGAGCAGGTTCGACGGCACGTCGCCCCGCAGCGCGGGCGCGAGCACTTCGGAGACCTGTCGGATCTCGTCCTCCCGGTGCGGCAGGCGCGGTGGGACGTACGAGTCGCGCAGCACCTCGCGACTGCCGCGGAACAGGTCGGACTTCGCGGCGAGGATCGAGTCGAGGAACTCCCCCGCGGCCGTGGACGTGCCGGGGGGAGGGGACGGCGCGGAGGCGTTCGTCGCGCCGGCCGGTCCTCCCCCCGACGGACGGTCGCTCACGGGGGCGACCGTCGGATGGCTCGCGTCACGGGCACCGACGGCGGATGCGTCGCTCGGGCGTTCTGCTGGAGCCGATGACACCGCTAGAGCCTACCCGGGGCCTCGGGCGGGGTCGCCGAGGTTCGCGCGCCATATCTAACTTTGGATGCCGAAAGCGCGCGCCGGCGTCGTCAGGCAACGTCGAGCGGCCCGGACCGCCCCGCGGCACCCCGTGGGCTCGACCGAACCGATTTGAAGGGGACCCGTGTTCCATCGGACGATGGCGGCCTCGGAGGCGGGACCCAACACGGCGCACGGATCGACGGTGAGCCCGATCTCGATCCCGTGGGTGGTCCTGTCGGCCGTCCTGTGCGGCGGCGGCCTGTTCATGGTCTCGTACTGGTTGCTCACCCAGCAGTGGGTCTGGTTCTCGGGCGTCGCCGTGGTGATCGTCGGGGCGCTCATGTTCCTGAGCCCGCGCATGGGCTGGGACCACGCCTAGCGGCGCCGAGCGATCGATGGCCTCTCCTGCGGCGCCGGCCCGGCCGATCGTCGTCGTGAAGCTCGGCGGCAGCGTGATCACCCGCAAGCGCGAGATCGAGCGGCTGCGGCCGAAGCTCCTCGCCCGGCTCGCGGCGGAGGTCGCCGAGGGCGGCCGGTCCCGTTCGGTCGTCCTGCTGCACGGGGCCGGCTCGTTCGGGCACCCCGGGGCCCGACGCTTCGGGCTCGCCCGACCGCCCGCTCCCGGATCCGCCCGCGCCGAACGAGTGCGCGGCGGCGCGATCGTCGCGACCGAGGTCCGGCGGCTGCACCTCGCCGTCCTGCGCGCCCTCGTCGCGGCGGGCACGGCGCCCGCGTCGCTCCCGATGGCGGGCCTCGCGCGCAACCGGGCGGGCGTCCTCGACGCGCTCGATACGACGCCGTTCGTGGCCGCGCTGGAGCGCGCGCTGCTCCCCGTGTCGTTCGGCGACGTCGTCCCCGATCTCGCGTGGGACGCGTCGATCCTGAGCGCCGACACGATCGCGCTCGCCCTCGTCCGGGCGATGCCCGTCGGCCGGGTCGTCTTCGTGAGCGACGTGCCGGGCGTCCTCTCGGGGCCCGCCGTCGGCCGTCGAACCGTGGTGCCCGAGATCACCGAGGCGACGGTCGCGGGGCTGCGGCCGGCCCCGGGCGTCGCCGATGTCACGGGAGGGATCCGGGGCAAGGCCGAGGCGATGCGGGCGATCGCCGCCGCCGGCGCGGACGCAGTTCTTATTAGCGGACTCACGGATGGCGCGCTCGCGCGGGCGATCCGGGGGGAGTCGGTCTACGGGAGCTGGGCGCACGCCGGATCCCGCTAGCCCGCCCGACCCGACCGGCCTCGACCTCTCGCACCGCAAGGCGGAGCACGTCAAGGTCGTGCTCGGCAAGGACGTCGAGGGACGCTACCGCTACTGGGACGACGTCCAGCTCGTGCACCGGGCCCTCCCCGAGCTCGACTTCACCGAGATCGATCCTTCGGTCGAGCTGCTCGGCCACCGGCTGAAGGCCCCGATCGTCATCACGGGGATGACCGGCGGCTTTCCCGACGCGGCGAAGATCAACGAGAACCTCGCCCGCGCGGCGGCCGAGGTCGGCGTCGCGATGGGCGTCGGCAGCGAACGGGCCGCCGTGCTGAAGGGCCAGTACCCCGAGAGCTACGCGGTCGTCGCGCGGCATGCGGTGCCCCTCAAGTTCGCCAACATCGGCGCGCCCCAGATCATCCCCCAGCGGCCGGGCGACCCCGTCGTCGGTCCCGCGGAGGTCCGGGCGGCGCTCGATCTCATCCACGCGGACGTGCTCGCGATCCACCTCAACTTCCTCCAGGAGATGGTCCAGCCCGAAGGGGACCGGCGCGCGCGGGGGGCGCTCGATCGGATCGCGGCGCTCGCGCAGGAGTTCCCCGTCCTCGTCAAGGAGACCGGCGCCGGCATCTCCGAGGCCGTCGCGCGGCAGCTCAAGGAGCGCGGCGTGCGGGCGTTCGACGTCAGCGGGACGGGGGGCACCTCGTTCGCCGCGGTCGAGCACTACCGGGCCGTCGAGCAGGGCGCGGAACGCGAGGCCCGCGTCGGGCGGACGTTCTGGGACTGGGGCATCCCGTCCCCCGTCTCGGTCCTCGAGCTCGTCCCCCTCGGCCTGCCGGTCGTGGCGAGCGGGGGGGTCCGCAGCGGGCTCGACGTCGCGCGGGCGATCGCGCTCGGCGCGACCGCGGCCGGCACCGCGGGCGGCGTGCTCCGGGCCGCGTCGACGAGCTTCGAGGCGACGCGCACCGAGCTCGAGCTGCTCGTCCACGAGCTCAAGGTCGCGATGTTCCTGACGGGCTCGCGGACGGTCGCCGACCTGCAGAAGGCGCCGTACGTCCTCACCGGGGAGACCCGCCCGTGGCTCCACCGCTGAACGACGGCCCCCGAACCCCCGAGTCGATCCACCGCGCGAAGGTCGCCTGGGCGCGGGAGCGGTCGTCCGGACCGCTGCCGTCGAACGTGGCGTGGCTCGACGCGCTCTCGCCGGACGACGCCGCCCCGTACGCGGGAGCGGTCCGTCGCAAGCCGACCCGCACGCTGTCGGGGGTCGCCGTGGTCGCGGTGATGACCGCCCCGGCCCGCTGCCCGCACGGCCGGTGCAGCTACTGCCCCGGGGGGCTCGATCTCGGGAGCCCGCAGAGCTACACGGGCGAGGAACCGTCGGCGCTCCGCGGGGCGCAGTTCAACTGGGACGCCCGTGCGATCGCCGCCCACCGGCTCGCGACCCTCGAGACGATCGGGCACCCGACGTCGAAGGTCGAGGCGATCGTCATGGGGGGCACGTTCCCGGCGCGCCCCCGGGCCTACCAGGAAGAGGTGCTCCGGGGCCTGTACGACGGGCTCAACGGCACCGCGTCGTCCTCGCTGGGGGACGCGATCGCCCAGAACGAGGGCGCCGCCCGCCGGATGGTCGGCCTCACCGTGGAGACCCGGCCGGACTGGTGCGACGGGCGGGTGCTGCCGTTCCTGCTCGACGCCGGGGTGACGCGGGTCGAGATCGGCGTCGAGTGCCTCCACGACGACGTGCTCGCCGCGGTCGGGCGGGCCCACGCGGCGGCCGACGCGGCGACCGCGACCCGGGAGGCGCGCGATCGGGGGCTCAAGGTCGGCTACCACATGATGCTGGGGCTGCCCGGGATGGACCCCGCCCGCGACCTCGAGGACTTCGCCCGGCTCTGGAGCTCGGAGGAGCTGCGGCCGGACTTTCTCAAGATCTACCCGACCCTCGTCCTGCCGGCCACCCCCCTCTACGAGGAGTGGCGGGCCGGGCGGTACGCGCCGTACGACACGGAGACCGCGACCGAGCTATTGGCCGCGATCAAGCGCGCGGTCCCGCCGTGGGTCCGGATCCACCGGATCCAGCGCGACATCCCGTCTCGGCTCCTCGCGGCCGGGGTCCGGACGAGCAACCTGCGGCAGCGCGCCCTCGCCCGCCTCGCGGCGCAGGGGGGCCGCTGCCGGTGCCTGCGGTGCCGCGAGGTCGGCCGGAGCGCCGCCCCCGACCGGGCGTCGTTCCGCCTCACCTCGACCGACTATCGGGCGGGCGGCGGCCGCGAGGTCTTCTTCGCGTTCGAGGAGCCCGCGACCGACACGGTCGCCGGGTTCCTTCGGCTGCGGTTCCCCTCCGCGGCGACGGTCGGGGGGCTCGACGCCCCGGTCGTGCGGGAGCTCAAGGTCCTCGGCCCCGAGGTGGCGATCGGGGACCCGGGCGACCGGGCGAGCGCGTACCAGCACCGGGGGCTGGGCCGGGCGCTGGTGGCCGCCGCGGAGGCGCGGGCCCGCTCGGACGGGTTCGATCGGCTGTTCGTCCGCAGCGCCGTCGGGACTCGGGCGTACTACGGGGCGCTCGGGTTCGTGCGCGCCGGCCCGCATATGGTGAAGCGGATTTTCGCCGCGCACAACCCCTGACGGTCCCGAGGCGTTCCGCCGGGGAGCCGCGTCGCGCAACCGTTAAACCCACCCCATGTTCCGCCGACCGAGTGCAACCCATGGCCCGCAACATCGAGATCGAGCCGCTCCACACGATGCACATCGAGGACCAGGCCGTCGAGCTCGTCGAGCGCAAGGGCCTCGGGCACCCCGACTCGATCGCGGACGGGGTCTCGGAGTCGGTGAGCCGGGCGCTCTCGAAGCTGTACCTCGACGAGTACGGCCGCATCCTCCACCACAACACCGACGAGACGCAGGTCGTCGGCGGGGCGTCGGAGCCGAAGTTCGGCGGCGGCAAGGTGACGAACCCGATCTACCTCCTCCTCGTCGGCCGGGCGACGACCGAGGTCAACGGCGAGAAGCTGCCGTACCGCGAGACCGCGATCGAGGCGGCGAAGCGGTACGTCGGGTCGGTCTGCGCGCACCTGAACGTCGAGCAGCAGGCGGAGTTCGACTGCCGGATCGGGCAGGGGTCGGTCGATCTGCGGGGGGTCTTCGACCAGAAGGCGGTCCTCGCGAACGACACGTCGTTCGGGGTCGGATTCGCCCCGTTCTCCGACCTCGAGCGGCTCGTGCTCGAGAGCGAGCGGTACCTCACGCTCAAGCTCAAGAAGAAGCTCCACGCCCTCGGCGAGGACGTGAAGGTGATGGGGTACCGGCAGGGCGACGCGATCCACCTCACGGTCGCGGCGGCGCTCGTCGACTCCGAGATCGCGGACCCGACCGAGTACCGGTCGGTCTGCGACGAGGTCCGCGACCGCCTCGCCGACCTGGCGGCGAAGCTCACCCGGCGGACGGTCGCGATCGACGTCAACACCGCCGACGACCCCGAGCTCGGGCGCTACTACCTCACGGTCACGGGCTGTTCGATGGAGGCGGGCGACGACGGCTCGGTCGGGCGCGGCAACCGCGCGAACGGCCTCATCACCCCGTGCCGGCCGATGAGCCTCGAGGCGTCCGCCGGCAAGAACCCCGTCAACCACGTCGGCAAGATCTACAACCTGCTCGGCAACCTGATCGCGAACGACATCGTGAAGGAGACCGGGGGCAACGTCAAGGAGGTCCACGTGCGGATCCTCTCGCAGATCGGAAAGCCCGTCGACCAGCCGCAGGTCGCGAGCCTCCAGATCCTCCCGGCCGACGGCGTGAAGCTCGCCCAGGTGAAGGGGAAGGCGGAAGCCGTCGCGCAGGGCTGGTTCGACCGGATCGACCAGATCCCGCGGCTCTTGCTCACGGACAAGCTGTCGGTCTTCTGATCGCCCGGGAGCGTCCGCGCCCGGGGCGGGCGGTCTAAATACCCCGCCCGCGCAGTACAGCGCCGGCCGCGCCCGCCGGAGCCCCCGGCGGAGGGCCCGACGCGATGCCGCTCAGCTCCCTCGAACTCGTCGCCCTCGTGGCGATCGTGATCCTCGGGGCGGTCTCGGTCGGCCTGTACTTCCTCATCGCCCGTCGCCTGCGGCAGCGGCGCGAGCAGCTGTTGAAGGAGCTCAAGCAGTCGCCCGCGCTCGCCCCCGACCGGGCGTACAACCGGATCGCGATGGCCCGCCGGGAGGCGGAGATCCTCGCGCGGCAGGGCACGGAGGTCGCCCCGGCGCGCGCCCAGATCGCGCAGGCGCAGGCGGCGTTCGACCTGCGCCAGTTCGACCGGGCGTACGAGCTCGCCCAGACCGCGCACGAGACGCTCGTCGCCGTCCGCCGCGGCGCCGGGCCGCGGCCAGCCACCCCGCCGGCGGGCGGCCCGGGGCCCGCTGCGCCCGAGCCGCGGTCGAGCGGTACCGCCCCGGCCACGGCCGAGGCGACGGTCCCGGCCGCGGGCCCGTCGGTCCCGAAGAACCGCGCCGAGTCGCAGTTCCAGCTCCACCTGCTCGACCAGGAGCTCGCCGCCGCGTCCGGCGGCCCGGCCGGGGCGGGTCCGGTCGCGGCCGCCGCGGCGAGCCGGGAGGACGCCCGGGCCGCCTTCAACCGCGCCGACTTCACCGAGGCGTTCCGGCTCGCCCTCAAGGGCCGCCGCCAGCTCGGGACCCGGGTCGAGTCGCTCCCGCCGACCGCCGCCACGCGGATCGGGGCGGCCACCGGGTCGGTCCAGGCGGCCGCGCTCCTGAGCGCGGGGACCGACCCCGGCACGACCGCCGACCGGGTCGCGAGCGCCGCCCGGTGCCCGGACTGCGGCGCCCCCCTGCTCGCCGACGACCGGTTCTGCCGCGGATGCGGACGGCCGGTCGTGCCGACCGTCTGCCCCTCGTGCGGGACCGCGCGGACCCCGACGGACACGTTCTGCGGCCGGTGCGGCGCCCGCTTCAGTTAGGCGGGCCCGCCGCCGAGCCGAGCCAGTCGTCGAGCCGGCGCTGGGTACGCGCCTCGTGGAGCACGGCGCTCGAGCGCAGCCATCGCTCGAGCGGGATCGCGAACGCGGTGCGGATCCGCGAGAACAGCCCGTCGAGCGAGGCGAAGCGCTCGGGCCGGGTCGCCATCGCCGCCCGCACGTGCTCGCGGACGTTCCAGACGCCCAGCGGCAGGATCTCCCCCGGGTGGACCTCGCGCAGGACGACGACCCCCGCCTGCCGTCCCCGCGCGAGCAGGGCCTCGCTCGTGGCGAGGCGCGCGGCGTAGTAGCAGCCGCCGATCGACGCGTACGTCGTCCGGCCGTTCGGACCCTCGTGGTCGCCGCCCATCACGACCTCCGTGGTGCTCGGGTTCCACAGGGTGTTCGGGTACCACGCCTCGATCGACTCGTACCGGTACGCCCCGGGGAGCAGCGCGATCAGCCAGCGGTTGTCGAGCGCGGTGAGCGCGTGGAGCTCGATCTCGCCGAGCTCGGGCAACCGCCGGACCCGATCGAGGTTCGCCTTCGACAGCAGATCGTCCACGGCCGTGATGCTCCAGCGCGTCGGGACGAGCCGCCGGCGGCCGCGACGCCCGAGGGTCCCGACGCTGAACGCCCGCTGGATCTTGCTCACCCGGACGCCGTGGTGGTACAGCTCGCCGACCGCGATCCGGGCGTTGGCGTCGGTGTCCGAGGTCATCCGGTCGAGATGCGGATCGACCCGTCGGACGTCGAGCCGCATCCGCTCGATCGGTGCCGAGGGACCGAACGGAGGCGTCGAGTCGGAGAGCGCGAGGTGACCCCGCGGGGGGCGCCGGAACTCCGCCTCCCCTTCGACCGATCCGGCCGCGATCCCGAGCAGCTGCAGTTCCTCGAGCATCGGGATCGGCCGCTCCGCGTCGGTGACCTTCACCCGGGTCGTCCCCCGGACGAGCCCGGTACGGAACCCGATCACCTCCTGGACCGACCGCCCCACCCACTCTTCGGGCGTGTCGTAGAGCTCGGTCGAACCGTGCTCGGGGCTCAGGAGCGGGCCGACCGCGACCGACGGGTACCCGAACCGGCCCACGAACAGCCCGGGGGGCGACGAGCCGTCGAGCGCCGTCCCGCCGACCATCGGCAGCGTCCGCTCGAACGCGTGGTACTTGAGCAGGATCGGGCAGATCGGCTTGCCGCAGAGGAGCTGGGCCGAGCGGCACCGCAGGCACAGGGTCGGGTCCTCGCGCAGGCCCGGGATGCTCCAGGAGAGCGACGGGACCGCCGCGAGCCCCGGGATGGGCGGCGTCGTGGCCTCGGCCATCGGATCGACCGAAACTAGCCGCCGGAGCGTATAGACCGTCGGAGGGATCGTGAAACGGGGCCCGACCTCCTCCCGGCCGCATCCTCAAATAGCGACGAGCGTGGTCGGCCCTCCGCGGGACTGTGGGGTAGCTTGGTCCATCCTTCGGGGTTCGGGACTCCGAGACGCCAGTTCAAATCTGGCCAGTCCCATCGCTCTCCGCACCGGGAGGTCGCGCGGGGTTCACGTCCGTCGGTGGCCGGGCGCCTCGACCCCGTGCATCGCGGGCCCGGGGTTCTTCAGGATCGGTCCCCCGTGGTACGTGAGCAACGAGTCGACCGATAGTTGGCTCATCCGCCGGGCCGAGATCCGGGCGGTCGGGATGTGGTGGCTGAAGTCGGGGGTCGTCAGGACGAGCTTGCCGTCGTTGACGAAGTAGAGGTCCCCCGAGAAGAGCAGCTTGCGCTCGGGCTGGTAGTAGGACGAGTGTCCCGGGGTGTGCCCCGGCGTGTGGTAGGCGATGAGGCCCCCCGCGGCGTCGAGGAGGTCGCCGTCCTTGAACGCCTCGTCGACGGTCACCGGTTCGGCCGGGGGCGTTCCGGGGCCGTCGTACGCCGGGTCCTGGGCGATGTACGCGGCCTCGATCCAGTGGGCGAACGAGCGGGCCCGCGTGAGGTCGAGCATCGCGCGGAGGCTGCCCGTGTGGTCCCGATGGAGGTGGGTGAGCAGGATCTTGTGCACCGACGTGGGGGCGACGTGGATCTTCTCGAGGTACGCGGCGATCGCGCGGCTCGCCCCGGGGAGCCCGGTGTCGATCAGCGTCCAGCTGCTCCCCTTGTCCTTCACGAGATAGACGTGAGTCGAGAAGTCGGGCGACGGGTCGACGCCTTCCACCTGATGCACGCCGGGTAGGATCTCGGGCATGGGCACGCTCCGCTCGGTGGGAGAGGCACGGGCCGATAAGGCGCGTTCGGACGGGCCCGGGAGGTAGCGGAGCGTGCATCCCGACGGCTCCGGTCGTCGCCGGGGAGCTACGGCCGAGCGGCCCAGGCCGCCCCGAGGGCGCGTACCGAGCGATCGACCTCGGCGGGCGCGAGGCCGCCGAAGTCGAAGATCCCGAGCAGCTCGTCGACCCCGGCGGCTTCGAACGCCGCGAGCGCGTCGGCGACCTCGGCGGGCGTCCCGATCGGCGCGAACCCGGACGCCTCGATCGCGGCCGCGGTCGCGTGCCGCGGGTCGCGGCGCACCTTCTCCTGGTAGAAGGCGCTCTGGGTCGCGAGCCGGCTGTCGAGGTAGCGCTGGAGCGCGGCCCGGGCGCGGTCGGGCCGGTCGCCCGCGTAGACGTGGACGGCGACCGCGACCTCTCCGCGGGCCCCGTCGGGCTGCGCCGCCCGATACTCCCGGATCTCGGCCGCGAGCTCGTCGATCCCGGCGACCGTCGCGTACGGGATGAGCGCGATCGAGCGGCCGGCCCGGGCCACGAACGGGATCGCCTCCCGCCGTTGCACGGCGATCCAGATCGGCGGGTGCGGAGCCTGGACCGGACGGACGTTGATCGTCACCGGGGTCGCCCCCGGCGCGTCGGCCCGGACCGGTCGGCCCGCGAACGCGTCGAGCAGCGTCGCGAGCGCCGACTCGAACCGCTCCCGCTTCGTCGCGGGGTCGATGCCGAACCCCTCGAACTCGAGCGCGATGTAGCCGCTCCCGACCCCCAGGTTGAGCCGACCGCCGATCAACCGGTCGAGGACGGCGTACTGCTCCGCGAGCTCGATCGGCCGATGGAACGGCAGCACGCTCACGAGCACGCCGAGCCGGAGCCGCCGGGTGCGGGCCCCGCAGGCGGCCAGGACGACCGGTGGCGCCGGGCAGACGCCCGCGGGCTGGAAGTGGTGCTCGGCGATCCACAGGCTCGCGAGCCCGCCCGCCTCCGCGCTCTCGGCAAGGGCCACCACCTCCCGCACGCGGTCCTCGGCGGCCGGGGCGCCGGGGTAGGCGTCGACGACGGAGAAGGCGCTGAGGCGCACGCGCGCGCGACCGCGGCGACCCTCTTGGGCCTTTCCCACGGCCGCGGGCGAACGCTCGAATAGCCGCGCCGCGCTGGGGAGGGCGTGTCGCTCCCGGCGCTCGGCCTCAACCCCGGACGCGCGGCGGGGACGGTCCACCTCGTGACCGACCCGCTCGCCTGGGGGTCGGACCGCAGCGGCGCGCGCGACGTGCTGAGCCTGCCCGCGTTGTGGTGGCCGCCGACCGAACCGCTGCCCCGTTCGACCGAGGCGGTCGTCCTCCAGGGGATCCCCGAGGGGCGCGCCGAGGACGTCCGGGTCCCGACCCTGGCGGGCGTGGACGCGGACCTCGTCCGCGAGGGCGAGGCGATCGAGGTCGACGGCGACGCGGGGACGTTCGTGCTCCCCGGCGTGGAGGAGGTCGGGGTCGTGACGGTCTTCCTCGAGCGCTCGGACGGCGCGATCCTGCTGCTCGAGCGATCGGATCGGGTGGGCAGCTTCCAAGGCCGATGGGCCGGGGTGTCGGGGTACCTCGAGGAGCCGACGGCCATCGACCAAGCGTTCCGGGAGGTCGAGGAAGAGACGGGGCTCGCGCGCGACGAGGTCCGGGTCGCCGCGTCGGGTGCGCCGGTCCTCGCGCGCGACGAGGCGCGCGTGTTCGTCGTGCACCCGTTCCGCTTCCGGGTGGCGCGCACGACCGTCCGTCTCGACTGGGAGCACACGCGGTGCGAGTGGGTGCCGCCCGGCGAGATCCGGCGGCGACCGACCGTCCCGAAGCTCGACCGGGTCTGGGAGGCGGTGGCCCCCGGGGCGGTCCCGAAAGCCTAACGGCGGGGGCCGTCCCTCCGCCGCCGCGCCATGGGCTGGTAGATCAGTCCGGAAGATCGCCGGTTTTGCAAACCGGAGGCCTCGGGTTCAAATCCCGACCAGTCCATTTCGGCGGTCGCCGGGTCGGACGACGGGCGCGCCCCAAGCCGGTGCCGGCGTCCGTCGGGTTCGTCTCGGGAGGGACCGGTCGCCGAGGCGGCGCGCGCCGCCTCATGCGGCGCCCCGACGTCGGACCGCCGGACGCCGTCGCGGGCGGACCGGGGCCCCCGCCGGCTCACGCGCCATCTCCTCGACGAGCGCGGGCGGGTCGTGGCCGAGGGGACGGCGGACGCCGGTCGGCCGAAACCCGCGGCTCTCGTACAGCCGAACGGCCACCGTCTGGACGGGGTTCACGTCGAGACGAACCGGCCGCTCCGGATGGGTCGACCCGGCCCATGCAAGGACCCGGTCGAGCAGGTCGCGACCCAGCCCCCGACCCCGGGCCTCGGGCGAGACCCACATCCCCCAGACATGGTACTCGCCGCGGTCGGTGAACACTCCGGCCATCCCGAGGAGGCGGCCGGGCTCCGTCTCGACGACGAAGGTCGCCGACCGATCGCCCGCGGCTCCGCTCTGGGTCCACTCCCTCCACCGATGCTCGGGGTAGGCCGTCTCGCGTCGGCGGGTACTGCCGAACGCCAGCGGATCGGCCTTGAGCGCCTCGAGCCGCAGGGCCCGGAACGCAGGCCAGTCCGTGGGGAGGAGCCGCCGGATCTTCACGTAGCATCCCCGAGCCGCGGATCCCGGGAGCGGCGCATCGGATTTGTGCTCGCCGCCCCCCGGCGATCGCCCGGGGTGGGGGCGCTCGACGCGGCCGTTGCCCTCCGGAGCAAGGGGCGAGCGCCCCACCCCCCGTGCCATGGCTCCGTCGTCGCGCGGGTCGGGGATGGTGCCAGAAGCGCCGCGGACCTCGAGCTCGCGAAGGTCAGAGCCGGGGCGGATGGGCGCTCGGGGGCGGAGCCGCCAGTAACGACCCCCGCCGGGCCGGTCCCTCCGAGATCGGGGGCCGGTTCGGGCAGGGGCGAACCGGAGGGGGTAGACTCCCCGAGCGGAGCAAGCCCGCTCGCCCCGGCACCCCGTGTTCGGGACGGTCCGGGGCCCCGGGCGCGAGCACCCCCGTCGAAGGTGGGCGGGGCGGTGGGCCCGGGCTCACGGCTTCGGACCCTCGGGCGGCACGCGCTCCGAGTCCGGGGTGATCTCGGCGACGTCGGGCAGCTCGCGGGTGCCGGTGAACGTGTCGGGGAGCTCGGCCGACTGGAAGCCGCGCGCCGCGCTGAGGTCGACCGGCGCGAGGTCGGGGGAGGTTCTCCGCCAGCACAATCGGGCGAGCGGTCCGTAGAGCCACGCCGGCAGGCCGAGCTGGTGGCCGATGAGCCGGACGTCCGCGCGGGTCAGCTCGCCGACGGCCGCGAGGACCAGGAAGTAGACCGTGAAGCCGATGAGCACCGCCGCGAGCAGCTCGTACCAGTTGCTGACGGGGAAGAGGTGGAGGTGGTTGAGCAGCCAGAGCGATCCGAACGAGCCGGCCGCGCTCACCACGATCGCCGCGATGGGGCTCGGGCGGAGGTGGACGCGGATGAGCGTCTCCATGAAGTACGTGTTGAGCGCGAGGGCGGCGATCGACGACAATAGGATCGCGACCGACGCCGCGATGAGGCCCGGGTCGAGGCTGGCCGGGTAGAGCCGGTAGAAGACCGGAAAGATCCCGTTCGGGGGCAGGAGGATCACGACGGCGACGAGCAGGACCGCCACCTGGGTGCTCGTGATGTACAGCTCGAGCCGCTGCCGACCGATCGAGTTGATCGCGGACTGGATGATCTGGCTCAGGGCGAGCGGGATCGCCCCGATGACCAGCAGCGCGAGCGGGAGCGCCCCCGGCCCGGCGTAGAACCCGGTCGCGAAGACGTTGAGGAAGTTGTAGCGGTACGTCACCAGGGCGACCACCCCGGGGACGAGCAGCATCGCCGAGTAGCGCAGGGCCTGCCAGGTCCCTCTACGTAACGCCTCGAACTCGCGGGTCTTGTGGAGCCCGGCGAGGTACGGGAACAGCGGCGTCGTGACCGCCGCCGGCAACGACAGGACGAGGATGCGCCACCCGTTCGCCCAGAGGAAGATCGAGAGCTGCGCGGTGCTCAGCGTCACCACGAGGAACGGCGTCAGGTTCGTGACGACGTAGTTGATGAACAGGCTGCCCATCAGCGGCCAGGAGAAGCGGAACATCGCGGTCGCCTCCTTCCAGCGGAAGCGGCCGAGCTGCGGCAGCAGGGCGGGCAGGCTGAAGAGGGTCGAGCTGATCGCGCCGATCACGTACGCGACCGCGATCCCCTCGATCGATTGCCAGTAGAACGCGACGTAGACGAGCACCGGCAGCCGGACGATCGACTCGACGAGCGACGGGTACTGCGCCTTCAGCGAGTTCCCGAGACCGATGAACAGGCTGTTGTACAGCCCCGAGAACGACCAGAGGATCGGGAGGAGCAAGAAGAGGCCGAGATCGAACCACTCGCTCGTCCCGTAGACGAGCGCCGAGCCGCCGACCGACAGCGGCGCGACCACGAAGAGGACGATCACGGCGATGGCGTCCATCGCCATCCCGACGACGAGGTACGTCGTCGTGTTGTCGCGCGGCGGCTTGCCGCGGGCGAGGAAGTACGTGTACGCGGTGCCGAGCCGAAGGTCCGCGAGGCCGTTCACCGACGAGCCGATCAGCAGGAAGAACTGCGCCGTGCCCAGCAGGGTGACGCCGGCCTCCGAGAGCCCGATCTTCTTCGTGAGGGCGACGGAGGCGACGACGCCGAGCAGCTGGATCAGCAGGCTCGCGAAGAACACCGCGGCGGAGCTGAGCGGCAGCGAGTGGGCGAGCGCCGGGACGGCCGGTTTCGGGGGCGCGGCGACCTGCGAGTCACCCGATTCGACCAAGGGCCGCTCGGGCGACCCATGGCGGCGACGGCCTCATAGACCTTGTCGGAGACGGGCGGCGGGCCGGGCTACGCGGACCCCGGCGGCAGGGTGGGCCCCGGCGGCTCGAGATGGTGGACGAGGTCGAAGGTCGACCACTTCCCGCACCGCGGACAGCGCAGGTACCGGCTCGACCCGAGGCGGATCGCGGTCACGGCGGCCCCGGGGACGAAGTCGTAGTCGAACGTCTGCCCGCACTTCGGACAGGTGAGCCTGGCGCGCTGGACGAGGCTCGCGGTGCCGGTCCGGCGCTTGGCCCGAGCCGCCCACAGGCCCCAGTACGCGGCGAGCAGCGCCACGACGGCGCCGATCGCGACCGCCGCCCAGAAGAGCGGGCCGACCACGGTCATTCCCTCCGGGGCGCGTGCGGCTCGGGCGGCCGGGGCGGGGACCGCAGGTGGCGCGCGACGTACTGGATCGCCGCGGCGATCGGCTCCGCGTGGACGGGGACTTGATCCGACTCCGGCGCGGACGAGAGCAGCCGCGGCTCGACGCGCGACGCGGCCGCGAGCAGTTCCCAGTCGTCGAGCGCCGCGCCCGCCTTGCGGCGCACGCTCCACCGCAGCTTGCGTCGATAGACCGGGCTCGGAAGGTCGGCGTCTCGGGTCGGTGCGGGCACGCCGGGGTGAGCGAGCCGGCGCAGGTACTCGCGTTCGCGGCGGCTGAACACCCGACGGGCAGAGGTCCGGCCGAGATAACCGTTACTGAATTCAGTAACGGGCCGGTCGCCCGCGCGCCGCCGATCGGGAGGTCGCCCCCGCGCCGTGCCGCGACGTGGCCCGCCTCGGAGGAAATTATATCCCCCATGGCCCGCCAGACGAGGAGCGGAACCATGCACCGCGCGGCATTCAACCGGGTCTCCGCCGTCGTCGTCCTCGGGGTCGTCCTGATCGTGCTCGCCCTCGTCGCGACCTCCGCCGCGGCCGTGCCGATCGCGTCGTCCGCCCGGCCCACCGCCACGGCCCCGGTCGCCGGGGCCGTCGCGGCGCCCCCACGGGCCCCCGTCGGTGCCCGCGGGCCGGGCCGCTCGCCGGACGCCGCGCTGACGCTCTCGGAAGCCGGCGCGACCCCCGCGGCGGTCAGCCTCTCCTGGACCAACCCGGGCGGCCTCTTCGAGAACTACACCGTCGCCGTCTCCACGGCGGGCGCCTCGGGACCGTTCGTCGTCGTGGGCGTCGTCACGAGCGAAAGCACCACGAGCCTCGCGGTCGGGTCGCTCTCGCCGGGCGCGAGCTACTGGTGGCAGGTCACGGAGTATGTCTACCTCGGGGCGACGTCGACCTCGAACGTCCTCCTCGTCGTGCAGCCGACCGTCGCGTACCTGTGGAGCTCGGCCGTCACCTCGACCTCGGTGCAGCTCAACTGGAACGACAACGCGACGTACGGAGGACTCCTGTCGTTCGGGTCGTTCTCGGTGCTCGAGCGTGCGGGGGCCGGAGCGTTCGCCCTCGTCTACTCGACCACGACCGCGACGGTGCGGTCCACTACGATCTCGGGCCTCACCGCCGGCGGCAGCTACGCGTTCTACCTCAACACGACCGACTGCCTCGGCTGCGGGGCGACCGGCAGCACGACCACCACGACCCCGTCGAACACCCTCACCGTCGGCACGGTGCTGGCCCTGAGCGCCTCGGTCGACGTCGACCGCTCGGCGATCGACGTGGGGCAGCCGGATCTCGCCGAGTGCACGCCGTCGGGCGGCCAGTCGCCGTTCGCCTACGCGTGGTCGATCAACGGGAGCGCCTACGCGGCCGGGAACTCCACGCTCGGACTGCAGTTCGCTGTCCCCGGCCCGGAGACCGTCGGGTGCCGGGTCACCGACTCGCTCGCGAGCGAGGCGACGGGCGCGGCGGCGATCGCCGTCAGCCCGGACCCGACCGTCGTGCCGTCGCTCAACCGCACCGCCGTCGACGCGGGCCAATCGATCGCCTTCAACTGCACCGCCTCCGGCGGGACCGGGACGGTCACGCTGAGCTGGACGTTCGGCGACGGCAGCTCGCAGATTGGGGGTACCGCCACCCACGCCTACGCGTCGGCCGGCACCTTCGTCGCCGGGTGCACGGGCGTCGACGGCGCGGGCGTCACGGTGACCGCGGACACGGTCGTCACCGTGGATCCTCCCCTCACCGCGACCGCCACCGTGAGCGCCTCGGCGGCCGCCCCCGGCACGTCGCTCGACTTCCGCGCGCTCCCCGCGAACGGCTCGGGCAGCTACCCCTCGATCGTCTGGAACTTCGGACACGGGACGACCCAAACGGGCGCGTCGGTCGTGTACGCGTTCCCGAGCGCCGGGACCGAGTCCGTCTCGGTGACGATCGTCGACAGCCACGGCGCCTCGGCGACCGCCTCGGTCTCGGTCGCCGTGGCCCCCATCGCGATCCGCCTGCTCGCGGACCCGACCTCCGCCACGGGCGGGAGCTCGGTCGCGTTCCGGGCGAACGCCACCGGCGGCGCCGGCGGGTACAACTACACCTGGACGTTCGGCGACGGCACGGTCGGCTACGGGGCGAACGTCACGCACTCGTACGCGGGCGGCGCCACCTACGCCCCGCGGCTCACCGTCACGGACCGCCTCGGCGCGACGAACCAGACCGTCCTGCCGTCGATCGCCGTGGCGACCCCGCCGGGACCCCTCGCGGGCGTCCCGCTCTGGCTGCTCCTCGTCCTCGGGGCCGTCGTCGGCGCCGTGCTCGCCGGGGTCGTGTTCGCGCGCTCGCGCTCCGCCGAGAACGAACGGCTCTCGGCGCTCTCGCGCTGGGTGCCGCCCGTCGGTCCGAAGGGCGCGGTGCACGGGGCGAAGGTCTGTCCCCGCTGCGGGGCCTCGAACGCGTCGTTGCGCCGCACCTGCCAGGTCTGCGGCACCACGCTCCCGAGGAACCCGGACCGCTGAGCCACCGGACGGGTCGCCGGGGGTCCGCGCAAACCCTTTAGGCCCGGGAGCCCGAGGCCGCCCCGTGGCCGACGAGGAGCTCGACCCGATCCTGATCCAGGTGACCGTCCCGCTCCCGGTGCCGATGATCTTCAAGGCGTTCACCGACCCGGAGCAGATCCGCGGCTGGCTCGCGAGCGGCGCCCGGGTCGAGCCGCACGTCGGCGGCGCCTACGAGCTCACCTTCGCGGGGGAGCCCGCCTTCGCGAGCCGGGGGAGCGTCCTCACGCTCACCCCCGACGTGGACGTCGGCTTCAGCTGGCTCGCGCCGCCCGCGTTCGACGCGCTCATGAACCGCCCCGCGCCCCGGACCCACGTCTACGTGCGCCTCCAGGAGTCCCCCGAGGGGATCGACGTGACGCTCGAGCACGTCGGCTGGGGTTCGGGCGAGGCCTGGGAGGAGGCCCGGTCGTGGCACTTCCACTTCTGGGACGAGCGGTTGCACCACCTCAAGGATTTCCTGATCCGCCAGGCGTACGGCTGACGGATCACGTCGGTCCGGCCGGCTGGAACCGGCGGCAGCCCGCCTCGCCGCAGATCGCGCACGGACCGGTCGGCGCGAGCTGAAAGCCGACGGCGCTCGCCGTCGGGACGACGACCATGTGGTGCGTCGGGAGGTGCCCGCACCGGCACCGGGCGGCCCGCCGCGGGGCCGCGCCCCCGCCCCAGTCGGTCCGTGCCGCCATGCGGCCGGCGGAGGGAGGCGGCGGGGGAAATAGGTTGTCGGGCGCCACGTGAAAAGCGCGTCCGGCCTCCCCGGGAGGTGGAGATCCGCCACTGCCCGCTCCCCGAGGACCGGCGCTACGATCTCGAGCTCGACGTCTGGTGGCAGGACGGGCCGGACGGGACCGCCACGCTCGGCGTCCTCGGGACGCTCGCCGCGTTCGCCGGTCCGTTCGTGGCGTTCGCCTACCGGCCGGTCGACGGGGCGATCGCGCGCGGCCGCAGCGTCGCGACCGTGGAGAGCGTCCGGCTCACGGGCGCGGTCCGACTTCCCGTCACCGCGACGATCGTGGCGCGCAATCCCGCGCTCCCGGCGCGGCCCCGCCTCCTCAACGACGCGCCGTACGGGGACGGGTGGGTCGTGCGCGTCCGCCCGTTGGACCCGGCCGAACCGGGCCTCCGCCTCGAGACGGCGTCCGCCATCGCGGACCGTCTCGAAGAGCGGATCCGCCGCCAGCGCATCGACTGCTGGCCCGCGACCCCGGACCTGGAGATGTTCGAGATCGGCCTCGAGTGCTCGGCCGTGCTCGCCCAGCTGAACGACGAGCTCGCCCGCCGCCCGGCCGGGACCGTCGTGCGCCTCGTGACCGACGATCCGACCTCTCCGATCGAGATGGTCCGATGGTCGGACCAGACCGGCGAGTCGCTGCTCGCCCACCGGACCGACGGGGCGCTCCACCAGTTCCTCGTCCGCAAGGAGGCGACGCCCCGGCCCCGCCGCCGGCCGGGCGGCTGAGCCGCCCCTACGGCTTTTCGATGGGGGTCCGCACGAGGTTGCCCCACTCGGTCCACGACCCGTCGTAGTTCCGGACGTCGGGGTAACCGAGCAGGTAGCGGAGCACGAACCACGTGTGGCTCGACCGCTCGCCGATCCGGCAGTACGTGATCACGGGCGCCGCGCCCGTGACCCCCTTGCCGCCGTACAGCGCCTCGAGCTCCTCGCGCGACTTGAACGTCCCGTCGTCCTTCACGGCCTGGGCCCACGGGATGTTCTTCGCGCCGGGGATGTGCCCGCCGCGCTGGGCGTGCTCGGTCGGGTACTCCGGCGGGGCGGTGATCTCGCCCGAGAACTCCTTCGGACCGCGCACGTCGATGAGGGAGAACCGGCCGGCGTGGACCTCGGGCAGGACCTTGCGCACGTCGTCCAAGTACGCGCGGAGCTTCGCGTCCGGGGCCTTCGCCTCGAAGCGGCCGGGCGCCACCTGGGTCGGCTCCTTCGTGAACGGCCGGTCCTCGGCGATCCACTTCTTGCGACCGCCGTTCAGGAGCTTGAGGTGCGACGCCCCGTAGTAGGCGAAGACCCAGAAGGCGAACGCGGCGAACCAGTTGTTGAAGTCCCCGTACAGGACGACCGTCGTGTCGTCGTCGACGCCCGCGCGGCGGAGGAGCTCGGTCGCCGCGGTCCGGGAGAGGATGTCGCGCGCGACCGGGTCGTTGATGTCCTGACGCCAGTCGACGAGGACCGAGCCCGGCACGTGGCCGAGCACGTAGTTCGCCGCCGGGTCGTAGTCGACCTCGAGCACGCGGACCTTCGGGTCGGTCAGGTGCTGGGCGAGCCAATCGGTCTCCACGAGGACCTCGGGGTGCGCGTACGCCGCCATGGGAGCTCCGCCCCTCCCGGACCGGGCGGCGGATATACCCTCGACGGCCCGCACAATCGGCGCCGAGCGGTGCGCATTCCGCGCGGGAACGGCCCGAACCGGGGCCGGTTCGCCGCCGGGTCCGCTAGTGGCGCCCGCGCTTCGGCAGCGCGGCGTCGGAGATCTCGATCGTCTGCGGGTCGAAGCCCAGCCGCGCGAGCTCGTCGCGGATCCGGGCGCGGTGGTCCCCCTGGAGGTACACCTCGCCGTCGACGACGGAGCCGCCGGTCGCGAGGCGGTTCTTGAGCGCCCGCGTCGTCTCCGCGAGGTCGACCCCGGGCGGGAACCCCGAGATCACGGTCGCGGGCTTGTTGTACCGGCGGGGCTCCGCCCGGACCCGGATGCGCGCCGACTCGCGGTCGAGCGCCGAAAGGATCTCGTCGAACTCGTCGTTCGGCACGTCAGCACCTTCGGGCCGTCGAACCGGCCCCGGCGGCCCCCGGAGGGGACGTCCGCGGCCCGAATGCCGATCCGACCGGTGAGCGCACCGCGGGGGAGATGGCGGCACTCCGCATGAACATTTCGCGTCCGTTCACCGCTCGCCCCACCGGTACAGGCGCAGGGTGATCGCCAGCACCCCGACCGCGCAGGCGGCGAGGAGGCCCGCGTACTCCAGCATCTGGCCGCTCGTGGCCGGGGTGATGCCGAGCGCCCCCTGGACGAGGAGGGCCGCGTACGTCGTGGGGAGGAAGTGGGCGGCCGCCTGCCACAGGGGCGGCAGCGCCGTGATCGGGTAGTACAGCGGGGAGAGCATCCCGAGGATGGTGAAGGTGAGGTTGCCGACGGGCCAGATCTCCCGCTGCGTCCGCACGCGGCTCGAGATCGCGATGCCGATCGACGAGAACAGCACCCACAGCACCGCGAGGCTCCCCACGAGGACGAGCGCGGCGAACGGGGTGAGCGGGGTCCCGTGCGCGGCGCCGAAGTACGCGAGCAGGACCGTCAGCACCGTCAGGGCCGGCACCATGGCGATCAGGTTCGAGAGCGCGATCCCGAACAGGTAGCGGATCCGCCCGAGCGGACTCGCGACGAACATGTCCTCGATCGAGCACTCGATCCGCCAGGTCGCGCTGTCGCCGAGCACCCAGCTGCCGATGTTCTGCATCGTGAACAGCATCGCGCCCACGATCTCGAGCGGCAGGAGCGACGGCGGCGAGATGAGCGAGAGGAAGTACAGGAAGATGAACGGCAGCAGGACCGGCGTGATCGTGACGGCCGGGTTCCGGCTGATCCACCGCCACCCGACGAGCAGGAACGCCGGGACCGCCCGTCCCTGGCGCGGGACGGGCAGGAAGCTCTTCTCGGCGATCGCCATTCAGACCCCCCGCACGGTCCGGCGCGCCCAGTAGATGGCGAAGGCGAACAGGGCCACCGCTTCGACCCCGAGGCCGCCCCCCGCGAGGAGGATGTCGCCGGGGGTGAGCGAGGCCGCGCCGATCGCGCCCTGCATCAGCGCCGCGGCCGCGCTGGGCGGCATGAGGAGGGCGACGGGCCGCAGCGCCGCCGGGAAGAGGCCGAGCGGGTAGAAGACCGGCGGCAGCACCCCGAAGACGTTGAAGAACAGGCTCGAGTACGCCCAGATCGCCCGGTTGTCCCGGAAGAACGTGGAGAAGACGTAGCCGATCGAGGCGGCGCAGACCCAGACGGCCCCGGCGAGGGCGACCAGCAGCAACCCCTCGGCGAGCGTCAGGTGCGCGATCGTGACCGCGAGCACGCCCATCACCGCGACGGGCGTCGCGTAGACGAGCAGGATCCCGCCGGCCATCCCGAGGAAGTACGCCTCGGGCGACAGCGGGCTCGCGAGGTAGAGGTCGTTCGCCTTGTGGTCGATGCGGATGTAGGCGGCCTCGTTGAGCACCCGCTGTCCCATCGCGAACGTCGAGAAGATCACGGCGCCCACCAGCGCGACCCCGAGCAGCCCCGGGTCGAGGATCCAGACGAAGACGAGCAGCACCGACTGCGTGACCATCGCCGTCGCGGTCGCGAGCTCCTCGTGCGCCTGGACGAGCACCTCCGTCCAGAGGAAGGCGAACAGGCCGCGGAACGCGCGCCACGGCGCGGTCGCGGGAGGGGTCGGCCACGACGGGAGGACCGTCTCAGTCCTCATCGATCGACCTCCCGACCGCGCGGAGGAACGCCTCCTCGAGGGTCACCGGACCGACGGTCGCCTGGAGCCGGGCCCGGACGGCGACGTCCATCACCTCGCCGAGCCGCTCGGGGTCGACGAGGATCGTGAGCGCGGAACCGTCCGCGAGGCAGGGACCGAAGGGGCGAAACGACTCGATCTGGGGCGCCCCCTCGGGCAGCGACACCTTCATCGACCCGCCGACGGACCGCTTCAGCGCCTCGGCCGTGCCGCTCACGAGCACCTGGCCCCGCTCGACGATGTAGAGACGGTCGCTGAGCGCCTCCGCCTCGTCCAGATAGTGCGTCGTGAGCAGGATCGTCGATCCGCGTTGCGTGAGCAAGCGCAGCGACTGCCAGACGTCGCGGCGCGCGAACGGGTCCATGCCGATCGTCGGCTCGTCGAGGAACAGGAGCGGGGCCTGCGTCGCGATGACCGTCGCGACCATCGTCCGCTGGCGCTGGCCGCCCGAGAGCGTGATGTTGAGCCGGTCCGCGATGTCCGCGAGCCCCATCTGCTCGAGCGACTCCTCGGTGCGCGACCGCGCGGTCTCGCGCGCGAGGCCCCGGGCGCGCAGGTACGTGTAGACCTGCTCGCGGGGGGTGAGGTGGAAGAACGGCTTTCCCTCCTGGGGCACGACCGCGATGAACGGGCGGGCCCGCTCGGGGGTCCGGTCGACGTCGAAGCCGAACACCTCGATCGTTCCCGAGGTCGGGCGGAGGAGGGTCGAGGCGATCTTGAGGAACGTCGTCTTCCCCGCGCCGTTGCGCCCGAGCAGCGCGACCCGTTCGCCCGATCGGACGGACATCGAGACGCCGCCGAGCGCCGTCACCGGCGGCGCGCCCTTCGTCGCGTAGACCTTCTTGAGGTCCTCGCTGCGCAGCGCCTCGCCCGTCATGGGGCGGGGCGAACGAAGGTCGAGTACTTGACGGGCGCCGAACCGAGGGCCGGCGGGTCGGCCCGGAGCGCTAGTGACCGCAGCCGCACCCGCCGCCGTTCGCCGAGTTCGACCCGCAGGAGCCGCAGCCCCCGGACCGGCCCGCGTCGTCGGGCTCGGGCAGCGTCGGGTTCGTGATCTTGAAGCCGGACTCGCTCAGGTTCTCGACGTAGTCGATCACCGCGCCGTCCACGTAGCGGGTGCTGTTGGGATCGACGAGCAGCGCGAATCCGTCGATCCGGACGACCTCGTCGTCGGGCCGGGGCTTCGCGAACGCCATCCCGAACTGGATGGCGCTGCTCCCGCCGCCGCATCCGCAGCCGCCTCCCCCGGGCTGGGCGTAGACGCGGACCCCGACCTCGGGCTTCTGCCCGCGGATGAGCGAGCGCACCTGCTCGAGCGCGGCCGGGCGGACTTCGACGTGCACCATGGATGTTCCTCGCGAGCCTATCAGCCGGCGGGGGGGCTTAAGGTCTGTGACGCTCGGGACGCGACAACCCGGGCGCGGGACGGCGGCTCTCCCTCACGGACCGGCCCGTAGCGGACACGCCGACAACCCGGGTCCGGTGGACGGCGATGCCGGAACGGTACGGACCGTAGCCACCGAGGGGGCTTAACCGACGGGACCACGCGTCGGGCGCTCGGGGCGGTCGTGGACGCGGAGCGCTTCGGGATCGGCATCTCGCTGTTCGGACTCACCTTGCTCCTCGCGGGGCTCGCCGTCCGGGGGGTCGTCCAGTTCGCCCGCACGCGGTCCCGTCCGCAGCTCATGTGGGGGAGCGGGCTCGCGCTCGCCGCCGCCGCGGTCGCGATCGAGGCCGTGGTGTACTCGGGCTACGTGAACGGACCGCTCCTCCAGGCGTACGTCGTGCTGTCGGCGGCGATCGTCGGCGTCCTCTCCCTCGGGGCGACGCGGATCCTGACGCGACCCCGGCTCGAGGCCGCCTACACAGCCTGGACGCTCGGGAGCTGCGCGGCCGTCGCGGCGGTCGGCTTCGCGACCCCGATCCCGACCGACGCGGTCGCGGGCGGCATCATCAGCGGCGCCCTCCCCACGAACGTCCTCCTCGTCTCCTCGCTCGTCACCGGGCCGGCGACGGTCCTCCTCCTGGCCGCGTCGTACCTGTCGCTCCGCCGGAACTTCCGATGGCAGACGGTGCTGATGGCCGCGGGGGCCGTCATCCTCGGCGCGGGCGGCACCCTCTACATCGCCTCGTTCCCGGTCGCGCTGTACTACGCCGAGTTCCTGGGGATCCTCTGCCTGTTCCTCGGGCTCGTGAGCCTTCCGGCGAGCGCGGCGCGGCACCTTCCGACGGCCGTCGCCGAACGCGCCCCGTAGCGTCCGGCGATCGTCACGCGCCCGATCGGGACGTCGGGGGCTCGTCGGCGCGGACGGTCTCGTAGAGCTCGATCCAGATCCCGTCCGGGTCCGCCAGGAAGACGATCCGATCGCCCCCCTCCTCGAAGGGGGGGATCCGGACCTGCGCGCCGAGGGCGATCAGCCGCTCGACGACCCGGTCGATCCCCTCGACGCGGAAGCCGAGGTGGTCGAGCTCGTCCCCTTCCCGGTACGGGGGCTCGCCCGGGTAGAAGTTGAGCTCCAGCACCCCGCCCGTCGAGGGGTCGGTGAGCTCGCACCACCGGCCGCCGGCGGCCATTCGGCCGGTGCGCCCCGGGCGGAGTCCGAGTCCCTCCCCGTAGAACCGGAGGGCGCGATCGAGGTCCCGGACCCGCACCCCGGTGTATTCGAGCGGCGTCGGAGCTCCCCCCTACCCGAGCCCGACGATCCGTCCGTCGGGGGTGAGGTCGATCTTCTCCGACGCCGGGTGCGCGGGGAGCCCGGGCATCGTTTCGATCGAGCCGAGGTAGGCGACGGTGAAGCCGGCGCCGGCGCTCCGGGTGAACCGGTGCACGGGGCTCGTGAACCCGGTGGGCCGGCCCAGCCGGTGCGGGTCGTCGGAGAGGGAGAGCGGGGTCTTGGCGACACAGACCGGGCCGGCGAGCTCCCCGATCGCCGCGATCGCCGCGAGGTCGCGATCGGCGTCGGGCGACAGCGCGAGGTCGGTCCCCCCGTAGAGCCGCGTCACGATCGCGCGGAGCTGCTCCACCGGGCCGGCGGTCGGGGGCGAGAGCGGGTGGCTGCGGCGGCCGAGCGCCGCCGCCGCGCGGACGGCGTCGGCGAGCTCGCGGCACCCCTCGCCCCCGTCCGCGAACGCCCGCGACTCGACCACCGGGAGCCCGTGGGCGCGGCCGAACTCGCGCAGTGCCTCGATCTCCTCGGGGCTGTCCCCGGGGAACCGGTTGAGGGCGATCACGCCGGCGAGGCCGAGCGCCGCGAGGTTCGCCACGTGCTGCTCGAGGTTCTCGAGCCCGCGCTTGAGCGCTGCGAGGTTCGGTTGGCCCGAGACATCGTCCGGCGCCCCGCCCTGCACCCGCAGCCCCCGCAGCGTCGCGACGAGCACGGCCGCGTCGACGTCGGTCCCGAGCACGGGGGTCACGATGTCGACGAACTTCTCCGCGCCGAGCTCGGTCGAGAACCCGGCCTCGACCACGCAGTACTCGGTGCTGTAGAGCCCGAGCTCGATCGCGAGGCGGCTGCAGGTGCCGTGCGCGATGTTGCCGAACGGGCCCGCGTGGATGATCGCCGGGGCGCCCTCGGCGGTGCGCACGAGGTTCGGTTCGAGGGCGTCCCGCAGCACCGCGGCCATCGCGCCCTCGGCTCGAAGGTCCGTGGCGCGCACCGGCGATCCATCGGTCCGCGCGCCGACCAGGATCCGCCCGAGGCGCTGCCGGAGGTCGGCGTAGTCGCCCGCGAGCGCCAGGATCGCCATGACCTCCGACGCCGCGGCGATGACGAACGCACCGGATTCGGTCGGATGGCGCGGGTCGTTGGGCGGCCCGGTCACCACGTGCCGCAGGGCGCGGTCCTCCATGTCGAGCGTGCGGGGCCACAGGATCCGCGCGGGATCGAGCCCGAGGGGATTGCCGTGGAAGATGTGGTTGTCGACGAGCGCCGCGAGGAGGTTGTGGGCCGTCGCGACCGCGTGGATGTCCCCCGTGAACCCGAGGTTGATCGTCGTGGACGGCTCGACCGTGGCGCGGCCGCCGCCCGTGGCGCCCCCCTTCACGCCGAAGACCGGTCCGAGCGACGGTTGGCGCAGGCAGGCGACGGCGCCGTGGCCGGTCGCGGCGAGACCGTCCGTGAGGCCGATCACGGTCACGGTCTTGCCCTCGCCGTGCCGCGTCGGGGTCATCCCGGTCACGAGGACGAGCTTGCCGCGGGTCCCGTGGGCCCGCCGCTCGCGCACCGCCGCGACGGGGACCTTCCCCGCCTCCGCGCCGGCCGGGCGGACGAGCTCGGCGGAGAGCCCGAGCTGGTCGCCGATCTCTCGCACGCTGCGCATCGGCCCGGCCACGGCGGCGCGCGATTAGAGCGTGGCGATGCCCCGGCGTGCGCGGGCGTCAAGTGCGGCTGACCAACAGAGAGATAGTCCCGAGGCCCTTCGCCGGCCCGTCCTTCGGGAGAAGGTCGGATCGATGCCCGAGACCGTCGCGCCCGCGCCGCAGGTGCTCGCGCGGGCCGACTTTCCGAAGCTGCTCGACCGACTGACGGCGCTCGGCTACCGGGTGGTCGGTCCG
The DNA here is from genome assembly GCA_035502455.1 of Thermoplasmata archaeon. Taxonomy (GTDB): domain Archaea; phylum Thermoplasmatota; class Thermoplasmata; order Lutacidiplasmatales; family UBA184; genus Lutacidiplasma. The sequence goes on from DATJUI010000006.1 coordinate 191,008, forward strand.
ACCGTCCGGGACGGGGCGATCGTCTACGGCGATATCCGTCGGGAGGCCGATCTCCCGATCGGCTGGACGGACCGGCAGGACGCGGGTCGCTACCGCTTGGAGCGGCGGGACGACGGCGCGCTGTTCGGCTACAACGTGGGACCGCACAGCTGGAAGAAGTACCTCTTCCCCTCGCGCGAGCGGCTGTGGACCGCCCGGGCGGAAGGCGACTCCTTCTCGATCGAGGCGGCGACCGTGGAGGGGCCGCCGTTCGCGTTCCTCGGCGTGCGCGCCTGCGAGATCGCCGCGCTCCGCGTCTCCGACGCCGTGTTCGACGGCCGGGTGCACGACCCGGGCTACCGCGCCCGGCGCGCGGGGGCGCTCACGATCGCCGTTCAGTGCGGCCAGGCGGGCGGGACCTGCTTTTGCGTGTCGATGCAGACCGGGCCTTGGGTGCGGTCGGGGGCGGACCTCACCCTGACCGAGGTGCTCGACGGGGGCCGCCACTACTTCACGCTCGTCGCGACGACGGAGGCCGGCCGCGCGGTCGCGGCTGCCCTCCCGCTCCGCGCGGCGACTCCGGAGGAGACGGCGGCGGCCGACGCGCGCGTCGACGCGGCGGCCCGCTCGATGGGACGGGCGATGGACCCGGAAGGGGTCCACGACCTCCTGCTCGGGCAGCCCGAGCATCCGCGGTGGGAGATCGTCGCGCGACGGTGCCTGTCGTGCACGAACTGCACGATGGCGTGCCCGACCTGCTTTTGCCACACCACGGAGGAGGTGCCGGATCTGTCGGGGAAGGAGGTCGAGCACTGGCGACGGTGGGATTCGTGCTTCAACCTCGAGTTCTCGCAGCTGCATACCGCGCATGTCCGGCAGAGCCCCGTCGCCCGCTACCGCCAGTGGCTCACGCACAAGCTCGCCGGCTGGCAGGACCAGTTCGACATGTCCGGGTGCATCGGCTGCGGGCGCTGCATCACCTGGTGTCCCGTCGGGATCGACCTCACGGAGGAGGTCGCCGCGCTGCGGGTGCCGGCCCCGAAGGAGGCGCGACGATGAGCTTCAACGGAGGATCGGTCGGGGCCGCGCAGCACCCGTTCCTGCGCGAGCTGCCCGCGGCGTTCGTCGAGCGGATTGCCCGGCACGCGCGGGAGCGGACGTACGCCGCCGGCGACCTGATCCTTCGGGAAGGGGACCTCGCCGACCGGTTCGTGCTGATCTTCGCCGGCAAGGTCGCGCTCGAGGTCGTGAGCCCGGAGCGACCCCGCCTCACGATCCAGACGGTCGGACCCGGCGAGATCCTGGGCTGGTCGTGGCTCGTGGCGCCGTTTCGCTGGCGGTTCGACGCCCGCGCGGTGAAGGCGACCCGGGTCCTCGAGATCGAGGCCGCACCGCTCGTGCGCGCGCTCGACGACGACCCGCGGGACGGCTACCGGTTCCTGCGCCGTCTCGTGCCGGTGATGGGCGAGCGGCTCGAGATGGCCCGCCTGCAGATCCTGGACGTCCATGGCGGCTGACGCGGCGCCCGCGGCCCCGACCGGGGCGGGCCTCTTTCTGCCCCGGCCGTATACCGTCCGCAGCCGCGTCGAGGAGACCGCCGACACCGTCACGCTCGCGCTCGAGCCGCCGCCGGGCGAGCGCGTACCGCCGTTCCGCCCGGGGCAGTTCAACATGCTCTACCGGTTCGGGGTGGGCGAGGTCGCGATCTCCATCTGCGGCGACACGGGACGATCGGACGAGCTCGTGCACACGATCCGCTCGGCGGGGAAGATCACCGCCGCCCTCGCCCGGACCGCGCCCGGTCAATCGCTGGGGGTCCGCGGGCCGTACGGCGTCGGCTGGCCCCTCGAGCGCGCGCCGGGCCGGGACGTGGTGATCGTGGCCGGCGGGCTGGGCCTCCCGCCGCTGCGGCCCGCGCTGTTCGAGCTGCTCCGCCACCGCGATCGGTACGGCCGCATCGAAGTGATCTACGGAGCTCGTTCGCCGAAGGACCTCGTCTACTACGGCGAGCTCCAGCGCTGGCGCGCCCGGGCGGACCTGCGCTTTCAAGTGACCGTGGACGCCGCGGGGCGCGACTGGTACGGCGATGTCGGGCTCGTGACGGCCCGTCTGCCCGACGCCCGGTTCGAGCCGGCCCGCTCGGTCGCGCTGCTCTGCGGTCCCGAGATCATGATGAAGCTCACGGCCCAGGCGCTCGCGGCCCGCGGGGTCCCCGAGGACGCGATCTTCCTGTCGATGGAGCGGAACATGAAGTGCGCCGTCGGACTGTGCGGCCACTGCCAGTGGGGCCCCGACTTCGTCTGCCGCGACGGGCCGATCTTTCCGTACGAGGCGATCCGGGAGCGCCTCGCACTCCGGGAGGCGTGACGTGCCCCCGGCGCGGCCCCGGCTCGCCGTCGTGAAGTTCGCCTCGTGCGACGGCTGCCAGCTCACGCTCTTGGACTGCGAGGACGAGCTGCTGCCCCTCGCGCAGGCGATCGACATCGCGAACTTCCACGAGGCGAGCTCCGCCGAGATCGAAGGACCGTACGACCTCACGCTCGTGGAAGGGTCGATCACCACCCCGGACGACGCCCGGCGCATCCGCGAGATCCGGGCCCAATCGAAGACCCTCGTGACGATCGGGGCGTGCGCGACGGCCGGGGGGATCCAGGCGCTGCGGAACTTCGGCTCGATCGACGAGTTCCGGCGGCTGGTCTACGCGCGGCCCGAGTACATCGAGACGCTTGCGACCTCGACGGCGATCCGCGACCACGTGCCCGTCGACTTCGAGCTGCGCGGGTGCCCGATCAACAAGGCCCAGCTGATCGAGGTGATCCTCGCGTTCCTCGCGGACCGCGCCCCGAACGTCCCGACCGAGAGCGTCTGCGTCGAGTGCAAGCGACGGGGGAACGTCTGCGTGGTCGTCGCCCGCGGCACGCCGTGCCTCGGACCGGTCACCCAGACGGGCTGCGGCGCGATCTGCCCCTCGTTCGACCGCGGCTGCTACGGGTGCTTCGGCCCGATGGACACCCCCAACGCGCCGTCGCTGATCGACCGGCTCGCGCGGTTGGGGATGCCTCCGTCGGCCGTCCAGCGGGTGTTCCGCACGTTCAACGCCGCCGCCCCGGCGTTCCGCGCGGCGGCCGACTCGGTCGCCTCGCCGGAGCCGCCCCCGTGACCGATCGGACGATCGCCGTCGAGTACCTCGCCCGCGTCGAGGGCGAAGGGGCGCTGCGGGTCCGGATCCACGACCGGACCGTCGAGGAGGTTCAGCTCCGGATCTTCGAGCCGCCCCGGTTCTTCGAGGCGTTCCTTCGGGGCCGGGCGTATGCGGAGGCGCCGGACATCACGGCCCGCATCTGCGGCATCTGCCCCGTCGCCTACCAGATGAGCGCCTGCCACGCGATGGAGCGCGCCCTCGCGCTCCCGATCGATCCCGCGGTGCGCGCGCTGCGACGCCTGTTGTACTGCGGGGAGTGGATCGAGAGCCACACGCTCCACATCTACCTCCTCCACGCCCCGGACTTCCTCGGGTACCCGGATGCCGTGCGCCTCGCGAACGACCGGCCCGAGCTCGTCCGCCAGGGGCTCGCGCTCAAGAAGGTCGGGAACGGGCTCATGCAGCTGCTCGGGGGCCGGGAGATCCACCCGATCAACGTCCGCGTCGGAGGGTTCTATCGGTGCCCGAGCCGCGCGGAGCTCGACGCGTTCCGGCCCGAGCTCGAGCGCGCGCTCGGGCTCGCGGAGGCGACGGCACGGTTCGCGGCCGGGCTCGACTTCCCCGACGTCGAGGAGGACTACGAGTTCGTCGCCCTGCGCTCGGAGACCGAGTACCCCATGAACGAGGGCGAGGTGGTCTCGAGCCGCGGCGTCCGCCTCCCTCCCGAGCGGTTCGAGGAGGAGTTCGAGGAGGTCCAGGCTCCGTACTCGCACGCCCTGCAGTCCGTCCGCAAGGGGGCCGGGGCGTACCTCGTCGGACCGCTCGCCCGGTTCGCGCTCAACCGCGACCGCCTGACGCCGCGGGCCGCCGCGCTCGCCCACGAGCTCGGGCTCGACGGACCCGTCCGCAATCCGTACCGGAGCATCGTCGTGCGGGCGCTCGAGGTGGTGCTCGCCTGCGAGGAGGGGCTCGCGATCGTCGACGCGTACGCGCCTCCGGCGGCCCCCTTCGTCGAGCCCGGTCCCCCCGGGGAGGGGGCGGTCGGCGCCGGGATCACCGAGGCGCCGCGCGGGATGCTGTACCACCGGTACCGCCTGCACGCGGACGGCACGATCGCGGAGGCGAAGATCGTCGCCCCGACCTCGCAGAACCAAAAGCGGATCGAGGACGACCTTCGTCACCTGGTCGCCCGGTCGATCGACCTCGACGAAGGGCCGCTCGCGACCGCCTGCGAGCAGGCGATCCGCAACCACGACCCGTGCATCTCGTGCGCGACGCACTTCCTCACCCTCTCGCTCGAGCGGGACTGACCGCGGGTATGGCCGGTCCGCCCCGCGCAGCACCCCCGGGTCGGATCGTCATCGTCGGCCTCGGCAACGCGGCGCGCCGGGACGACGGCGCGGGCGTGGAGTCGGCGCGCCGGCTCGCCCGGTCGCTCCGCGACCGGGCCGAGGTGCTCGTCGCGCCGGGGGACCCCGCCGAGCTCGTCGAACGATGGGACGGTGCGGGGCTCGCGATCGCCGTCGACGCGGTGCGGTCGGGGCAGCCCCCCGGGTCGATCGTGCGGTGGGACCCCCTCGCCGACCGGCGCGCGGTCCCGAGCGGCACGCACTCGACCCACGGCCTGTCGCTCGGGGCCGCGGTCGGCCTCGGCCGCGCCCTGGGGCGACTCCCGGGATCGCTGCGGGCGTACGGCATCGAGGCCGGCGACGTCGGCCCGGGGTGGGGTCTCTCGCCGCCCGTCGACCGCGCGGTGGCGATCGTCGTGGCGGCGATCGAGCGGACGGTGGCGGCCGGGGGCCGCGCGCCGGACGGGGCGGGGATCGCCGATGCATGAGGAGGCGCTGCTGCGCGACCTCCTGCGCTCCGTCGCGGAGGTCGCCGCCCGCGCCTCGGCGGACCGGGTCACCTGCGTGCGCCTGCGGGTCGGCGCGCTCTCCCACCTGGACGGGCCGGGGATCGCCGGCCGCTGGCCGATCGCGGCGCGCGGGACCGTTGCGGAGGGCGCCCGCCTCGAGATCGACGTCGATCCCGACCCCACCGCGCCCGGGGCCGACCGCATCGTGCTCGTGAGCCTCGACGTCCCCGGGAACGACCGGGCGCCGCCCCCCGGCCCGACGAGGGGTTGATATCCCGCCGCCGGTTCGGGCCGTGGCATGTGCCTCACCGTGCCCGCCCGGATCGAGGGCGTGGAGACCGACGCGACGGGGGCCCGGTGGGCGCGCGTGGACTTCGGCGGGCTCGAGCGCCGCGTGAGCCTCCTGTACACGCCCGAGGCCGAGGTCGGGGAGTACGTGCTCGTCCAGGCCGGCTTCGCGACCGACCGCATCGCGGAGCCCGAGGCGCTCGCGGCGATCGCGGCGGCGCGCGAGGTCGGCGAGCACCTCCGCCGCGCCGCGACCGCCGACCCGACCGCCGCGCCCTGATCGAGGGACCGCACGATGTTCGGGTCGACGAACGCCGACCGCATCCGCGGCGTCGGGCTCGGGCTCGTCCTCGTGACCGCGCTCGTGAGCGGCGTCTCCACGTTCGTGAACTTCTACGCGGTCGCCGGCACGAACTCGGACGCCTTCGTGACCGTGCGGAACCTCGCCACGGCGGGGCTGCTCGTGCCGGTCGCGCTCGTCGCGGGGGGCTTCTCGGGTCCGCGCCTGCGCGGCCGGGACTGGGCGGCGCTCGCGATCATCGGGCTCGTGGGCGGCGCGATCCCGTTCCTGTTGTTCTTCCACGGGCTCGCGCTCGCGACCGGCGCGGGCGGCGCCGCCACCGCGTCGTTCGTCTACCGCACCCTGTTCCTGATGGCCTCCGTCTTCGGGTTCGTCTTCCTGCGCGAGCGGATCTCGGCGCGGTGGGCGATCGCGGCCGGACTGCTCCTCGTGGGCAACGTCCTGCTGCTCTCCCTCGTCGCCCCGCTCTGGACCCCCGGGACCCTCTACGTGCTCGGGGCGACGCTCTTGTGGGCGGCGGAGTACACGCTCTCCCGGCGCGTGCTGCGGGACCTTCGCGCGACGACGGTCGGGCTCGGCCGGATGGGCTTCGGCGCCGGCTTCCTGGTCGTCTACCTCGTCGCGACGGCCCAGCTCGGCGCCGTGGGGGCGCTCTCGCCGGGCCAGTGGGGGTGGGTCGCGATCAGCGCGCTGCTGCTCGCGGCGTTCGTGGCGAGCTGGTACGCCGGCCTGAAGCGCGTCGACGTCGGGACCGCCACGTCGGTCCTCGTCCTCGGCTTTCCGATCACGCTCGGGCTGAGCCTCTTCGTGGCCGGCGCGTCGTTCACGGTCGGCGAGGTCGCGGGCGCCCTCGTCGTCGCGGCGGGCGTCGCCGTGGCGATCGGGCCCCAGGGCTTTCGCGACACCGTCGTCGGGCTCGCGCGCCGCGCCGCGCGATCCCCACCGGCCTGACCGCCGATGGACGGCGTGTCGCTCTGCGCCCGGTTCAGCCTTGCGACGAGCCGCCTTGCGTACTGCGGACCCAAAGGCGCGGACGCGACGCTCTACCGCGCGGCCACCCGGGGCGAGGGGACGGACGCGGCCCGCGCGGCGCTCCTCCGGTTCGAGGCGCTCGCTCCGTACCTCGAATTGATCGCCGAGCGGACCGGGCGCGACCCGCTCGATGCCGAGGTCGTCGAGGCGTACTGGATCGGGAACGCGCTGCTCGACCGGTTCGGCCGACCCGAGTTCGTCGATCTGCTCGACCGCCTGGTCCGGCGCGGGCTGCCCCGGCCGCTCGCCGATCGGCTCGCCGCCCACCTGCCCCGCGCCCCGATCCCCCACCACGCGTTCCACGTGCTGTTCGTCGGGGTGGGGAACGTCACCGGCCACGTGCCCACCACGGTCGCGAACATGGAGGCGTGCCGACCCTCGTGGGGGCAGGTCGTCGACACCGCCCCGGGGGAGCTCACGGTCCGGGGCCCGGGGCTCGCGCCGCGGGACGGCCGCCTCGGGCTCGTCGGCGAACGCGAGCGGCGGCTGCCCCACGACCCGGCGCTGGTGGGGGCGGTGCGCCCGGGCGATTGGGTCGCCCACCACTGGGGCCTGCCGGGCCTGGTCCTCTCGGAACCTCGGCGGACCGCCCTCGAGCGGTACACGGAGCGCTCGATCGCGGCGGCGAACGAGGCGTTCGCGACGCTCGGGACCCTGCGCGAGGGCTAAGGCGGCCGGACCGCCGAGGGGCGGGCCGGCACGGAGAGCATCGCCCGCACGAGGTCCGTGCGGGTCACGATGCCGACGAGGCAGCCCCCTCGCACCACCGGCAGGCGGCGGATCGCGTCGTCGCGCATCGCTTCGGCCGCCGACTCGAGCGCCGCGTCGGGCGCGACCACCTTCGCGGGCGACGTCATCGCCGAACGGACCCGGGCCGTCTCGAGGGTCGCCCGCATCGTCGCGAAGGCGCGGTCGGGCTGCGCGATCGGCTCGAGCATCAGCGTGTCGAGGACCCCGCGGAGCTCCGGAACGCCGATCGCCCCCAGGATCACGCGGGCGAGGTCCTTCTCGCTGACGACGCCCAGCACGCGCCGCGACGCGTCGGTGACCGGCAGCCCCGAGATGCGGTGGGTCCGCATCAGCACCAGCGCGTCGTACAGCGAGGCGTCCGGACCCACCAGCACCGGGCGCGGGGTCATCACGTCGGCGACGCGCACGTTGTAGACGAACGGACGGGCGGACGCCGGGCGGCCGGGGGCGCGCCGGGACGTCGCGGCGCGGGCGGGACGACGGGGACGGTGGGCGGCGGGCACGCGGGAGGGACCGCGAGCCGGGGTATGAAGCTCTCGCGGGAGCGTCCGGCCCCCGGGACCGCCCCGGTCAAACCGATTTAACTGCGTGCCTATGTGACCCCGGACCGGAGGTCCCCCGATGGCCGCCCCTTCCCCGCCGATCCCGTCCGGAGCGCCGGCGACCCTGCGGGACCTCGCCGAGGAGCTCGCCCGGGAGGACCGGGACGTCCTGCAACCGCTCTACCGGCGCGCCGGCGAGCTCGCCGAGCGGCTGTGGGCCGGGGTCGCGCTCGACCCGGCGTACCTCCGGGAAGGGGTCGAGCTGTGGAACCGGTACCTCAACGACGTCTACGAGCGGCGGCTCGAGCGGCTGCTCATCGCGACGCCGCTCGACGCCGCCCGCGCGGTGCGACCGAGGCACCGGCGGTTCGGCCGCGCGGGGTCCGCGGGCCTGCCCGTGACGCCCGAGGAGGAGCAGTACCGCGAGGTCCGCCAGGACCCGGCGCGCATGGCCGAGCGGGTCGGCGCGCTGCACGATGCCCTCGAGGGGTACGCGCGGGGCCAGTTCGGGTCGGCCCAGCTGCTGGGGTCGTTGCTGCGCAGCATCGCCTTTTCGGACCGCGCGTGGATGGAGCTCGAGCAACGGGTCGTCGGGCGCAGCTCCGATCGGACCCTCACGGACGAGTCGGCGACGGCCCTCGCCCGCGAGGTCGCGGACTCCGAACCGCTGCGGGCCGAGCTCGAGCCGCGGATCCGCGCCTACCTCGCGCGGCCGGTGCCCGTCCTGCCCGCTCCGTGAGCGCTCAGCCGCTCGCCGCCGGCCGCGTGTCGTAGACCGGATAGGCCGGCGTCCACCGCTCCGCCTCGACCTGGGCGCGGAGCACCCGGCCGTCCACGACCGGGGCGACCCCGTCGCGCTCGGCGGCCTCGCCCACCGCGATCGCCACGTCCCGCGCGACGGCCCGCAGTTGCGGGAGCGCCGGCAACAGGGCGGCGTCCGTCGCGGCGGCGACCGCCGGATGCTCGGCGAGCGCCCGGGCCGCGCCGAGGATCATCCCGTCGGTGACCCGGCGGGCCCGGCTCGCCCGGATGCCGAGCCCGAGCGCGGGGAAGATGTAGACGTTGTTGCACTGCGCGATGCGGACCCGGCTCCCGCCGTGCTCGACGGGCGGGTACGGCGACCCGGTCGCGACGAGGGCGCGTCCGTCGGTCCAGGCGTAGAGGTCGGCCGGGGCCGCCTCCGACCGGACCGTGGGGTTCGAGAGGGGGAGGATGATCGGGCGCGCCACGTGGCCCGCCATCTCGCGTACGATCGGCTCGTGGAACGCGCCGCCGACGGTCGACAGGCCGATGAGGATCGTCGGATGGACGTGGCGGACGACCGCGGCCAGGTCGATCGGAGCGCCGCCGTCCGACCAGCCGGCGACCTCCTCGGACGGCGCGGCGTAGCCGCGCTGGTCCGGGGTGAGGTCCGTGCGACGCGTCTCGAGCAGCCCCTTCGAGTTGACCAGCCAGAACCGCCGCCGGGCGTCGCCCGCGGGCAGTCCCTCCTGCGCCATCGCCTCGCGCACGTAGTCCGCGACCCCGAGGGCCGCCGACCCGGCGCCGAGGAGGACGATCCGCTGGTCGACGAGCCGGGTCCCCGAGATCCCGACGGCCCGGAGCAGGGCGGCGAGGACCACCGCCGCGGTCCCCTGGATATCGTCGTTGAAGGTGAGGAGCCGGTCGCGGTACCGTTCGAGGATCGGCCGGGCGTGGTCGATCGCGAAGTCCTCCCACTGGAGGAGCACGTCGGGCAGCTCCTGCTGGACGGCGGCGACGAACCGGTCGATGAACGCGTCGTAGTCCGGACCGGTCACCCGCGCGTGCCGCCACCCCAGGTACTCGGGGTCGCGGAGGCGCTCGAGGTTGTTCGTCCCGACGTCGAGCGCGATCGGGAGCGTGCGCTCCGGGCGGATCCCGCCGATCAGGGTGTACAGGGAGAGCTTCCCGATCGGGATCCCGAGGCCGCCCGCGCCCTGGTCCCCGATGCCCAGGATGCGCTCGCCGTCGGTGACGACGATCACGTCGATCTCCCGGTGGGAGCGGTTGCGCAGCAGCTCGGGGAGCGACTCCCGCAACGGGTAGGCGAGGATCAGGCCGCGCGGGCGACGGTAGATGTGGCTGAACTCCTCGCAGCCGAGCGCTACCACCGGCGTGTAGACGACCGGCACCATCTCCTCGAGGTGGTCGAGCAGCAGCCGGTAGAACAGGACCTCGTTCGTGTCCTGGAGCGCCCGGAGGTAGATGTGCCGCTCGAGGTCGTCCGGCTTGCGGAGGAACGCCCGGTACGCGCGGCCCACCTGCTCGTCGAGCGACTCGACCTGCGGCGGCAGGAGGCCGTCCAGCCCGAGCGCGAGCCGTTCCTCGAGCGAGAACGCGGTCCCCTTGTTGAGGAGCGGATCGTCGAGCAGCTCCATCCCCCGCGCGTGCGGGAGGGGGAGGACCGGGGACCGATCGCCGGCCGCGCTCACGGGTCCCCCTCGGTCCTCCCCCGGCCCGTCAGGACCGGGCGGGTACCCCGGCCTCCACGTAGGTGAGCCACCGATCGTACTGCGGCGTCCGACCGTGGATCGCGTCGTCGTACCGTCGCTGGAGCCGGCGCGTGATCGGGTACTCGCCGGTGCCGATCGGCCGCCCGTCGACCTCGCGGATCGGCGTGATCCCGGCCGCGGTACCGCTGTAGAAGAGCTCGTCCGCGGTGAACAGCTCCTCGCGCGTGAAGTCGGTGCGCTGGAAGGTGAGGCCCTCGTCGGCGACGAACCGGATCACCGAGTCCCGGGTGACCCCGCGGAGGATCCCCGAGCTCGCCGGCGGGGTGCTCACGACCCCGTTCTTGACCCGGAAGATATTCTCGCCGGGGCCCTCGGCGACCATCCCGGCCCCGTTCAGCAGGATCGCCTCGTCGTACCCCGCGCTCGTCGCCTCCATCTTGGCGAGCGCCGAGTTCGCGTAGTTCGCCGCGCACTTCGCTTGGGGCGGCAGCGACCGGGAGTCGACCCGGACCCAGCTCGAGACGGTCGCCCGCACGCCGTGCTCGACCCCGGCTTGGCCGAGGTACGCCCCCCACGCCCACATCCCGACCGCGACCTCGACCGGACTCTTCGTCGGGTCGAGGCCCATCTCCCCGTACCCCGAGAAGGCGATCGGTCGGAGGTACGCCTCGGGGATGCCGTTCGCCCGGACGAGGGCGACGCACGCCTCCGCGAGCGCGGCCCGGTCGTACGGGAGGCGCATCCGGTAGACCTTCGCGCTGTTGAGGAACCGGTCGAGGTGTTCCTCGAGCCGGAACACCGCGGAGCCCCGCGGCGTGTCGTGGCAGCGGATCCCCTCGAAGATCGCGTAGCCGTAGTGCAGCCCGTGCGTCAGGACGTGCACGCGCGCCGACTCCCAGTCGACGAGCGTCCCGTTGTGCCAGATCTTCGCGAGCGCTCGGATGCCCACCATGCTCCCTCCTCCGCGGTCGCCGCGTTAAGCTCCTCGTCAACCGAAGCTGACCCCCGCTTCATCTGTTGCGGTCGGCCTCGTCCGGTCGGGCCGGCGATGATCGAGATCCGCTTTCACGGGCGCGGCGGCCAGGGGGCCGTGATCGCGTCCGAACTGCTCGCCCAAGCGGCGTTCCTGGACGGGAAGGAGCCCCAGAGCTTCCCGTTCTTCGGGGTCGAGCGTCGCGGGGCCCCGGTGACGGCGTTCGCGCGGATCGACGCCCGTCCGATCCTCCTCCGCACGTCGATCGAGGAACCGGACATCGTCGTCGTCCTCGACCCCGGCCTCCTGACGGCGGTCCCGGTGACCGCCGGCCTCCCGGACGGCGGCCTTCTCCTGGTCAACACCCCGCTCCGGCCCGAGCAGGTGGGGGCGCCCGCGAGCGTCCGTCGGGCGACCGTCGACGCGACGCAGATCGCGGTCGCGAACGGCCTCGGGACGCCGACGACGCCGATCGTGAACACCGCGGTCCTGGGGGCGCTCGCCCGGGTCTCGGGCGTCGTCGGGTTGCCGGCGCTCCGCACGGCGGTCGAGCGGTTCGTCCCGTCGCGGGCGGCCGAGAACGTCCGGGCCGCCGAGGACGGCTACCGGGCCGTCCGCGAGGCGCCGCCGCTGCCGGGGGGACCCGTCGTCCGACGGGCGGCCGGCCCGCCCCGTCTCGTGCTCCCCGAGGGTCCGATCGCGACCGCCCCGAGCGCCCAGCTGGGGACCGCGGCATGGCGGACGCTCACCCCGGTCGTGCACCCCGAGCGGTGCACCCGGTGCAACTTCTGCTGGAAGTTCTGCCCGGACGACGCCGTCGGGTTCGACGCGCTCGGCTACCCCGTGATCCGGCTCGCGTACTGCAAGGGGTGCGGGATCTGCGCCGAGGAGTGCCCGCCGAAGACCATCGAGATGGTGGCGACCGCGCCGGAGGCGAGCGCATGACGCGGCAGGTCCTCTCGGGGAACTACGCCCAGTCGCACGCCGTCCGGCTCGCGCGGGCTCAGGTGATCTCGGCGTACCCCATCACGCCCCAGACGACGATCGTTGAGAAGCTCGCGGAGTTCGTCGCCGCCGGCGATCTCCCGGCGCAGTACGTGAAGGTCGAGAGCGAGCACAGCGCCCTGCAGGTCTGCGTGAGCGCGGCGGCGCTCGGCGCGCGCACCTACACGGCGACGTCGAGCCAGGGGCTGCTGCTGATGCACGAGCTCCTCCACTGGGCGTCGGGGATGCGGGCGCCGATCGTGATGGGGGTCGTGAACCGGGCCGTCGCCCCGCCGTGGAACATCGGCGCCGACCACACCGACACGATGGCGCAGCGCGACACGGGCTGGATCCAGTTCTACGCGGAGAGCAACCAGGAGGTGCTCGACACGGTGCTCGAGGCGTACCGGCTCGCCGAGGACCCGCTGGTGCGCCTGCCCGCGATGGTCACCGAGGACGCCTTCTACCTCTCCCACACGGTGGAGCCGGTCGATGTGCCGGATCCCGCGACGGTCGACGCCTTCCTGCCGCCGCGGGACGCGCGGGCCGTGCTCGTCCCGGGGACCGTCGGACGGCTCGGCTCGTTCACCGGGCCCGACCACTACGTGGAGTTCCGGCGCGAGACCGCACGGGCGATGGAGCGGGTGCCCGAGGTGTTCCGGCGCGTGGAGGAGGAGTACGCGCGGGCGACGGGGCGTCGCCACGGCGGCGCGGTCCCGACGTATCGGACCGAGGGCGCCGACGCGGTGCTGGTCACGATGGGCACCGCCACGACGACGGCCCGGGGGGTCGTCGACGAGCTTAGGGCGGCGGGGCAGAAGGTCGGGCTCGCCAAGCTCCGCCTGTTCCGGCCGTTCCCGTCCGCGGAGCTGACGGCGCTCGCCGCGGGCGTCGACCGGATCGGCGTCATGGACCGCTCCTACACGTTCGGTGGCCAGGGCCCGGCCGCCACGGAGGTCGCGGCGGCCCTCTACGGGGGCCCGCACCGGCCGACGGTGGCGGGGTTCCTCGCCGGGGTCGGCGGACGGGACGTGACCCCCGGCGAGGTCCGCCGGATGTACGCGGCGCTGCTCGCGGGCGGGTCGACGGAGCCGCGCTGGATCGATCTCGAGGAGCAGGAGGCGCTCGCCCATGGCTAAGCTCACGATCCCCGCCCCCGAGCTGATGTTCTCCGGCCACGCGGCGTGCCCGGGCTGTGCGCCGGCGCTCGCGATGCGGCTCGTCCTCAAGGCGCTCGGTCCGCGGACGATCCTGTCGATCCCGGCCTGCTGCTGGACCGTGATCGCGACGCCGTACCCGACGACCGCGCTCGGGGTCGGTGTCCTCGACAACCCGATCGAGGCGACCGGCGCCTCGATCTCGGGGCTGCGGGCCGCCGCCGACGCCCTCGGCCTCCAGGACGTGAACGTCGTCGGCTTCGCCGGCGACGGCGGGACCGCCGACATCGGGCTGCAGTCGCTGAGCGGCATGCTCGAGCGACGGACGAACGCAATCTACGTGATGTACGACAACGAGGGCTACATGAACACGGGCGTGCAGCGCAGCGGGGCCACCCCGCAGGGGGCGTGGACGACGACGACCCCCGTCGAGGGGACGTCCCGGGGGAAGCCCGAGCCGAAGAAGGACATCCTCGGCATCGTGCTGGCCCACGATCCCGTCTACGCGGCGACGCTGAACCCGTCGTTCCCCGAGGACCTCGTGAAGAAGGTCGAGCGGGCGCGCGACCTGACGGGTCCCCGCTTCCTCCACATCCTGACCCCGTGCCCGCCCGGGTGGCGCTACTCGAGCGAGGCGACCATCGAGCTCGGGCGGCTCGCGACCGACTCCGGCCTCTTCCCCCTCTACGAGGTCGAGCGCGGTCGGTACCGGATCACCCGCAAGACGGGCACCCTCAAGCCGGTCGCGGAGTACCTCCGGGCCCAGGGGCGGTTCCACCACCTGACCGACGACGAGATCGCGCGGATCCAGGCCGACGTGCGGCGCCGCTGGGAGCTGCTCCTCCGGCGCGAGCGGGAGTCGTCCGAACCCGTCCCAATCCCGGCGTAGGCGGCCGGGCTAGCGGCGGACCGCCGCGGCGAGGAGCGCCAGCACCTCGGCGTCGCTCGTCTGGTCGAAGACGTCGTACCACTCGCCGACCGCGAAGAACGGGGCGGGCTCGAGGACGGTGACGACCGCGTCGGCCTCCCGCGCGAGCGCCGGTACCGTGTCGGGCGGGCAGACGCCCAGGGCGACGACCACGCGGCGCGCGCCGGCCGCCCGCACGGCCCGACAGGCCGCGATCGCGGTGCCCCCGGTGGCGACCCCGTCGTCGACGAGCACGACCGTGCGCCCGGCGAGCGGCGTGCGCGGGCGGCCCTCCCGGTACACCCGGGCTCGGCGTTCGACCTCGCGCTCCTCGGCCCGGATCTCGGGCGCCAAGGCCCGCTCGGAGAGCCCCGCCTCCGCCACGCGTTCGGCGTCGAGGTAGAGGAACCCGCCCTCGGCCACGGCGCCGAGGCCGTACTCGGGATTGCCGGGTGCCCCGATCTTCCGCACGACGAGGACGTCGAGCGGCGCCCCGAGGGCCCGCGCGACCTCGTAGCCGACGGGGACCCCCCCGCGGGGCAGCGCGAGGACGAGGGGGTCCTCCGCGCGCCAGGCGGTCAAGCGGTCGGCGAGCCGGCGGCCCGCCGTCGCGCGATCCGCGAGGCGCCGGGGAGGGCCGGGAGGAGCGGCCAACGTGCCGTCACTCCCCCCGCCCGGTCGCGCCGCGCGGGGCCGGACCGGCGGCCCGGAACGGTCCGCGGAGGAGAGGTGGGAGCACGGGGATTTGAACCCCGATATGCGGGTCTCTCCGCGCGCTCCAGTCACTCGTCACGGGGACGTGGGGCGTCCCTCCGCAGACCCAAACCTTCACAGGGCGGCGCACGCGCCGCCCTGACTGGAGCCCGCTGGTCTGCCAGATTAGCCTATGCTCCCTCCGGGCGCCCCCGGGAGCCCCGGGAGAGATATCCTTTGTCGTGGGCGCGTCCGCCGTCCCCCGGGCCGGGGAAACCCTTATGTGAAAGAGTGTTTGCTAAAAATCTAATGTCGTTGAACGCCCCCCCGCCGCCCGCGCCCCCGGCCCGCCGCACGGTCTCGGCCGCCGTCTTCGTCGTGGCGATCCTGGTCGTCGCCGGGGTCGCGGTCGTGGCGACGGCCGGCCTCTACGCCCTGCGGCCCGCGTCCCCCTCGGCCGGCCCGAACTCGATCGAGGTGACGGACGACCTCGGCCGGAAGGTCGCGGTCCCGTACGACCCGGCGCGGGTCGCCGTGCTCTCGCCGAGCATCATGGACATCGTCTATCGTCTCGGCCTCCGCAGCCACGTCGTCGGGGTCGACTGCTATGCGGCGGCGCTGGGCGGGCTCGCCGACGACTACTCGGCCGACCAGATCGCGCTCTGGAACCTCTCGTCGTCGATGTGCGTGCAGGTCGGCCCCACGTTCGACCCGACGTCGCTCGTGAACGTGACGCCGCAGCTCGTGCTCGCCTCGACGATCGTCTCCGTCGCCGCGGTCGAGGAGATCACGGCCACGCTCGGCATCCCGGTGGTCATGCTCCAGCCCCCGACGCTGAGCGGCATCCTGGTCGACGTGACGCTGGTCGGGGAGATCTTCGGGGTCGGCGCGGTCGCGGCGACGCTCGACGGCGTCCTCACGTCCGCGCTCTACAACGCGACCGAGCTCGACAACTCGCTCACGACGTTCCCGACCGTGCTGGTCACCTATTCCGTCGATTCGAACGGCTACTGGACGTTCGGCCCGTCGACGTTCGGCGAGTCGCTGATCGAGATCGCGGGCGGCGCCAGCATCTCCGCGGGCGCGACCGTCGCGTACCCCGAGCTCTCCCCGTCCCAGGTGCTCGTGGACGACCCCGCGTGGATCGTCTACGGGACCGGGTACGGCCTCAACGAGAGCGCCTACGCGGCCGGGCCGCTCTGGTCGAGCTTCGGGGCGGTGCAGGCCGGGAACGTCACCGGCATCGATTCGAACTGGCTCACGGAGCCCGACCCCACGATGATCCTCGAGGGGATCCCGGCGCTCGCGAACGTGCTCAACCCGGGTCAGCTGTAGGCGGAGGGAGCGGGGCCGGCCGGTGGCGCGCTCGGCCCCGGCCCCGCGATGGGCCGACCGCCTCTCGATCGGCCTCCTCGTCGTCGTTGCGCTCCTGCTCGTCTTCGTCCTGTCGCCGCTCCTCGGGAGCGTGGAGATGCCGCCGCGGGCGGTCGGCCAGATCCTGCTCCACTACCTCTCGGGCGGGGCCCTGTTCCCGAACCCGTGCGCCGGCACGCCGATCTCGCCGCTCCGATGCGGCGCGTACCAGGTGATCCTCTGGCAGCTCGTGGTCCCCGAGATCCTGCTCGCGCTGATCGTCGGCGCGGCGCTGGGGATCTCGGGCGCCGCCCTCCAGGGGATCTTCCGCAACCCCCTCGCGGACCCGTTCCTCCTCGGCATCTCGAGCGGCGGGACCATCGGGGCCGCCGCCCTCTACGTCTACCAGATCGGGGTCGCCGACGCGGAGCTGTTCCTGCCGCTGTTCGCCTTCGTCGGGGCGATCGCGACGGGGCTGCTGATCCTCGGGGTGGCCCGGGGCCGGTTCAGCTCGGTCGAGACCCTGCTCCTCGCCGGCGTGGCGCTCTCGAACCTGCTCTCCGCGGTCCTGTCGCTCCTGCTGCTGTACAACCCGACGGGGAGCGAGCAGGTGACGTTCTGGCTGCTCGGCGGCCTCGGGCTCGCGAGCTGGACGGTCGACGGGATCGCCTTCGGGGCCGTCCTGGTGCTCGGCACGCTCCTCGCGCTCCACGGCCGGGAGCTCAACCTGATCCAGCTCGGCAACGACGTCGCCCAGAGCGCGGGCGTGGACGCGCGCCGCGTCCGGTTGCGGGTGATCCTGCTCGCCTCGATGACGACGGCCGTCGCGGTCGCGTTCACCGGCGTGATCGGGTTCGTCGGCCTCGTCTCCCCGCACATCGTCCGGCGCCTCGGTCGGTCGGACTACCGGATCGTGCTCCCCGGCGCCGCGGCCGTCGGGGCGATCTTCCTCCTCACGGCCCGGGACCTCTCCTACCTGGTCTTCGCGGGGTCGGTCCTCCCGCTCGGCATCTTCACGGCGTTCGCCGGGGTGCCGTTCTTCCTGTACCTGCTGTACCGGCAGCGTCGCACGACGACGATGGGAGGCGCCGCGTGACGGCGGCGCCCGCGCTCCGGTTCGAGCGGGTCACCGTCCGCTTCGGGGACCGGCTCGCGCTCCACGACGTCTCGTTCGCGGTCGCCCCGGGGACGTTCGTGGCGCTGGCGGGACCGAACGGCTCGGGGAAGACGACGCTCCTGAGGACGGCGCTCGGCTTCGTCGCGCCCGACCCGGGCGCGGTCGAGCTCCTCGGCCGGACGGTCGACGCCCTGAGGATCGTCGACCGCGCCCGCCACGTCGCGTGGGTCCCCCAGGACGAGTCTCCGCGGGACGACGTGCGGCTCGGCGACTACGTGCTCTACGGGCGGTTCGCCTTCCACGGGGCGCTCGAGGGGGAGACCGCGGAGGACCTCGCGATCGCCGACCGCGCGCTGCGCGACGTCGGGCTCGCGGACCGCGCGAACGACGGGATCCTCCGCTTGAGCGGCGGGGAGCGCCAGCGGGCCGTGCTCGCCCGGGCGCTCGCGCAGACGGCGCCGGTCCTCCTGCTCGACGAACCGACCTCCCACCTCGACATCGGGCACCAGCTCGACCTGCTCGGCCGCGTGCGCGCCCTCGTCCGGGACCGGGGCGTGACCGTGCTGGCGGCGATCCACGACCTCAACCTCGCCGCGCGGTTCGCCGACCGGGTCGTCGTGCTCTCCCGGGGTCGGTTGGTCGCGGACGGCCCCCCCAGCGACGTCCTCTCGACCGAGCTCCTCGCCCAGGTCTGGGGCGTGGTCGCCGACCTGCGCCGGGACGCCCGCACCGGCTTTCCCTACCTGATCCCGCAGCAGCTGCTCACCGACCCGGGGCGGCCGGTCGGGGCGCCCGGGCGCGGGCGCGTGCACGTGGTCGGGGGCGGCGGGAGCGCCGCCCCGTACCTCCGGGCGCTCGCGGAGGAGGGCTACCGGGTCTCGACCGGGGTGCTGCCGCTGCTCGACTCCGACCTCGAGACGGCCGAGGCGCTCGGCCTGGCGGCCGCCGTGGAGGTGCCGTTCGCTCCGCTCGGCCCGGCCGCGCGGGCCCGCAACCGCGAGCTCCTCGGCGAGTCGGCGGCGATCGTGGTTGCCCCGTTCCCGATCGGGCCGTTCAACGCCCCCAACCTCGACGACGTCCTCCCGTTCGCGGGCCGGGTCCCGGTGTTCCTCGCCGGGCCGCCCGGCATCGCGGCGCGGGACTTCACCGGCGGGGCGGCGAGCGCGACGTACGCGGCGCTTCGGGCGCGCGGCGCCGTGGAGGTCCTCGGGACGGCCGGACTACTGGAGGCGCTGGCGAGCCGGCCGACCGCCGCGGTCGCGGCGCCGGCCCCCCGGCTCGCGGCCGCCCCGGACGGGTAGGACCGCGAGTCGCGGGGGCTCGCCCGGCGCGAACGCCTCGAGCAGGCGGGCGAGGTCGCGCTCGGCGACGAACACCGTGCTCGAGACCCCCAGCCGGGCGGCGTCCCGGGCCGCGGCGGCGACCCCGAACCGGACCACGGGGCGGTCGGCCAAGCGGCGGACCGCGTGGTACGCCTCGAGGCCCTCGGCGGCCAGCAACCCTCCCGCGCCGGGAAGGGACGACGCGATCCACCGGTCGAGGCGGCGGTCGCCGAGGTCCGCCTCGGAGATCGTCCGGACCGTGACCGCGGCCGGGGCGATGCGCACGATGCCTTCGAGGTCGTCGATCTCCACGAGGTCGCCGCGCGCGGCCGGCCGGGCGGCGCGACCGCGCGACGGTCCGTCCGCCCCCGGCCGCGCCGTGAGCAGTCCGTCCTTCAGTTCGATCGAGACCGGGGCGCCCGCGGCGAGGTCGGCCGCGGCGAGCGCGCGGGTCGATCGGATCACGTGGAGCCGGTCGAGGCGGGCGCGCACGTCGGCGGCGAGTCCGGTGAGCGTCCCGTGCAGCCAGGCGATCCCCTCGACCGTGGGGAGGTAGCGCCCGTCCCGCACGGCGATGAGCCCGCGCTCGCGCAGCTGGCGGAACGAGTGCGAGGCGGCCTGCACGGTGAGCCCGAGGTGCTCGGCGATCGGGCGCAGCTGCGTCGGTCCTTCCGTGGCGCACGCGTAGAGGAACAGGAGCTCGGTGACGGAGCCGCTGCGGCGCAGGCCGGGCAGTCCGTCGGAGGCGATCGGACGGGACGCGGGCACGCCCGTCGGAGCGGCCTCGGGCTAAAGCGGTTTTGCCGGCCCGCGCAAAGAGCCTTTACCGCGCCCGCAACAGCTGGGTCTGGCGCTCCTCGGCGTCGCGGCGGATCTCGCGGATCCGGTCGCGGATGCGGGCTGCCTCCTCGAAGTCGAGCCGCTCGGCCGCGAGCCGCATCTCCTCCTCGAGGTTGGCGAGGAGGAGGTCGAGCTTGCCCTTCCACCGCTTCCCGAGCCCGGCGGTCGATCGGTCGCCGCTCGGCGCGGTCTCGTCGGCCGCGAGCAGCGATCGGACCTCCTTCTGGATCGACTCCGGCACGATGCCGTGCTCGGCGTTGAAGGCGATCTGGGCGGCGCGCCGTCGGGCCATCTCGTCGATCGCCCGGCGCATCGAGCCGGTGACCCGGTCCGCGTACAGCACCACCTTCCCGCGCTCGTTGCGGCTCGCCCGGCCCGCCGTCTGGACGATCGACGTCTCGCTGCGCAGGTACCCTTCCTTGTCCGCGTCGAGGATCGCGACGAAGCTCACCTCGGGGAGGTCGAGCCCCTCCCGCAGGAGGTTGATGCCGACCAGGATGTCGAACCGGCCGAGCCGAAGGTCCCGGAGCACTTCGACGCGCTTCAGCGTCTCCACGTCCGAGTGGAGGTAGCGGACCTTGAGGTTGCGGTTCGTGAGGTAGTTCGCGAGCTCCTCCGAGGTCCGCTTGGTGAGCGTCGTCACGAGCGCGCGGTCGCCCCGGTCGACGCACGCCCGAAGCTCCCGCTCGAGATCGGCGATGTGGCCCGCCAGCGGCCGGACCTCGATCGGCGGGTCGACGAGGCCCGTCGGCCGGATGATCTGCTCGACGACCCCCTTCGACGCCTTCCGCTCGAACGGGCCGGGGGTCGCCGAGACGAACACCCCGGTGGGCGCCTTCTCGAGGAACTCCGGGAACCTCAGCGGTCGGTTGTCCCGGCACGACGGCAGCCGCCAGCCGAACTCGACCAGGTTGTCCTTGCGGGCTCGGTCGCCCTTGTACATCCCCTGGAGCTGCGGGACCGTGACGTGGGACTCGTCCAGGAAGACCAGGAAGTCGTCGGGGAAGAAGTCGAGGAGCGTGTACGGCGGCTCGCCCGCCTTGCGGCCGGCAAAGTAGCGGGAGTAGTTCTCGATCCCCGAGCAGTAGCCGGTCTCCTTGAGCATCTCGAGGTCGTAATCGACCCGGCCCTGGAGGCGCTGGGCCTCCACGATCTTCTCCTCCCGCTTCAGCTCGCCGACCCGCTCGTCCCGCTCCTTCCCGATCTCCCGGAGGATCCCCAGCAGCCGTTCGTCGACGGTGAGGAAGTGGGTCGCCGGGAAGATCGTGAGCGAGCGGAGCTCCCGCCGCTCCTCCTGGGTCACCGGGTCGAGTTCGACGATCGCCGCGACCGAGCTGCCCTCGAGCACGATCCGGTGGACGGTCTCGCCCGCGCCCATCACGTCGATCGTGCCGCCGCGGACCCGGAACCGGCCGCGCCGCAGCTCGATGTCGTTGCGCTGGTACTTCATCCGGACGAGATGCTCCACGAGCGCCTGGCGTCCGATCGATCGGCCGACCTCGAGCGCCACCACCGAGGCGCGGTAGTCCTCGGGCGAGCCGAGCCCGAAGATGCAGCTCACCGACGCGACGATCAGCACGTCCCGCCGGGAGAGGAGCGCCTGGGTTGCGCGGTGCCGCAGCCGGTCGATCTCCTCGTTGATCGACGCGTCCTTCTCGATGTAGAGGTCGATCTGCGGGACGTACGCCTCGGGCTGGTAGTAGTCGTAGTAGCTCACGAAGTACTCGACCGCGTTGTTCGGGAACAGCGCCCGGAACTCGCTCACGAGCTGCGCGGCGAGCGTCTTGTTCGGGCTGATCACGAGCGTCGGGCGCTGGAGGCGCGCGACCGCGTGGGCCATCGTGAACGTCTTTCCGCTGCCCGTGACCCCGAGCAGGGTGACGAACTTCTCGCCGCGCGTCACGCGGTCGACGATCTCCTCGATCGCCCGCGGCTGGTCGCCCTGCGGGGCGAGGTCAGTGACGAGCTCGAAGCGGCCGGGAAGCTCCCGGCCGGTCGGCCCGGCCGCGGGCGTCGTCATCGCGCCGGGCCTCCGCTCGGCCGGTACCCGCGGGGATCGATCGTGACCCGGCGGAACCCGAGGCGCCCGAGCTCGCCGACCGCCCGGTCCGCCCACGGGGCTCCCTCCAGCCGGGCGACCTGCTCGGCCCCCACCTCGATGCGGGCGTCCTCGCCGTCGACCCGCACCCGGACCTGACGGAAGCCCTGGGCCCTCAGCCACGCCTCCGCGGACTCGATGCGGCGGAGCAACGGCGCGTCGATCGACCGGCCGTGGGCGATCCGCGACGCGAGGCACGCGTCCGACGGCTGGTCCCAGTTCGGAAGGCCCCGCTCCCGCGCGCGCGCACGGACCTCCGACTTTCTCCACCCGGCCCAGACGAGCGGGTGGGCGAACCCCGCCTCGTCCATCGCCCGGATCCCCGGTCGATCGTCGCCGAGATCGTCGAGCTGCACGCCGTCCAGGTACTGGGCGATCGCGCCCGGCGTGCCGAACGACCGGAGCGCCGCGGTCTCGACCACGCGGCAGTGGTAGCAGCGGTCCGCGGGGTTCGCCCGGTACTCGGGGCGGGCCAGCGGGTCGACCGGGACGACCCGGTGGGCGATCCCGATCGCCCGCGCGACCGCCCGGGCCCGCTCGACCTCGGCCCGGCTCACCGCCGGGCCTTCGAGCGTGACCGCGACGGCCCGGGCGCCGAGGGCCTCGGCCGCGAGGGACGCCACGAGCGCCGAGTCGACCCCGCCCGAGAGCGCGACGAGGGCCGGACCCCCGCGCCCGATCTCCGCCACGACGTCGGGGACCGGGCGCGGGGCCTGCAGCGTCACGAGAGGAGCGGTCATGGGGCCGCCCGCTAGAATCGGCGCCGCCATACCGTTTGCCCAGCGAAATCGAGATAGCGGCCCTCCCGCTCGCGCCGCCGATGCAGTCGGTCCGGGACGGGTCGCGCTGGATGCTCCGGCTGGACGACGGGCAGGACCTGTTCGGGGCGATCGCGGAGTTCGCCCGGCGCGAGGACGTGCGGGCCGCCGCGATCGTCCTCGGCATCGGGATGTTCCGTCGCGCGACGTTCGGCTACTGGGACGGGCAGCAGTACCGGCCGCTCGAGCTCACCGTCCCCCACGAGGTGGTGGCCCTGCACGGGACGATCGCGCGGGCGGACGGGGCGCCGTCCGTCCATCTCCACGGGGCGGCCGCGGGCCCGGACCACCGGCTCGTGGGCGGTCACCTGATGCAGGCGACGGTCGGGGTCCTCCAGGAGCTCGTGGTGGAGACGTTCCCGGGTCGCACCTTCGGCCGGCCCCTCGTCGAGAGCTGGGGCCTGCGGATGCTCGACCTCGAGCCTCCCGCCGAGCCGTAGCGCGCGGCGGACGGCTTATTCCTCCGGGCCGGGTGCGGCGCGAACGATGGCCCGGACGGCTTGGGAGGTCCCCGGGATCGACCCCCGGCTCGTCGACCTCGTCGCGCGCCGCGGGTTCACCGAGCTCTCGGAGATCCAGCGGCTCGCGCTGCCGCTCGTCCACGACGAACGGGACGCCCTGCTGCTCTCTCCGACCGGGACCGGAAAGACCGAGGCGGTCCTGCTGCCGATCCTGACCCGCCGGCTCGGGGCGCCGACCGACCCGATCTCGGTCCTTTACGTGACCCCGCTGCGGGCGCTCAACCGGGACCTCGAGCAGCGACTCGTCGCCCTCGTGCGGGAGGTCGGCCTCACCGCGGCGGTCCGTCACGGCGACACCCCCACGTCGGCCCGGCTCGCCCAGTCGCGGTCCCCGCCCGACCTGCTCCTCACGACGCCCGAAACGCTCCAGCTGCTGCTCGTCGGGCGCCGGCTCCGGTCCGCGCTCGCCCACGTGCGAACGGTCGTCGTGGACGAGGTGCACGAGCTCGTGGGGAACGACCGGGGGGCACAGCTCGGTCTCTCGCTCGAGCGGCTGGACGCGCTCGCCGGCCGTCGGGTCCGGCGGATCGGGCTGTCGGCGACGATCGGCAACCCCGAGGACGTCGCGCGCTTCCTCGCGCCGGCCCCGCGCGAGGCGGTGACGTACGTGGCCCGTCAGCGGCGGCCGCTCGAGCTCACGGCCCGGCGCACCCCCGCCTCCGCCACGTCGATCGATCCGGCCCTCGCGGCCGAACTGAAGGCCGACGCGACGCTCCTGGGAGCGCTCGAGACGGTCGTCGCGGAGATCCGGGCCCACCGGACCACGCTCATCTTCGTCAACACGCGCCCGACCGCCGAGGGGCTGGCCGCGCGCCTTCACCGGCTCGCCCCGGAACTCCCGATCGCGGTGCACCACGGTTCGCTCTCGCGCGAGGTCCGCGAAGAGGCCGAGACGAGCTTCCGCGAAGGGCGGCTGCGGGCGCTCGTGGCGACGTCCTCGCTCGAGCTCGGCATCGACATCGGGAGCGTCGATCACGTGCTCCAGTTCGGGTCGCCGCACCAGGTCGGTCGGCTCGTCCAGCGGGTCGGTCGCTCGGGGCACCGGCTCGACCGTACGATCCACGGGACCGTCCTCGCGCTCGACGACGACGACCTCGAGGAGGCCGCGGTGCTCGCCCGCCGGGCCGACGCGGGGCTCGTCGAACCGGTCCGCTGGAGGACCCGCAACCGCCTCGCGGCCGCGCAGCAGACGATCGCGACGCTCCGCGCGGACGGCCCGACGGCCCGCGCGACGCTGATCGCGCGGCTCGGCCACGCCGCCGCCGTCGCCGATCTCTCGACCGAGGAGTGGAACGGCCTCTTCGACTACCTGGTCCACCTGCGGCTCGCGAAGGACGCGGGCGAGTCGCTGGCGCCGGGCCGCGGGACGCTGGCGCGGTTCTACGCGTCGCTCTCCCTCATCCCCGACGAACGGACGTACCGGCTGCGCGACCTTGCCACCCGCCGGCTGATCGGGACGCTCGACGAGCGGTTCGTGCTGACCCAGATCCTCGCCCAGCCCGAGGAGATCTTCCTGCTCCACGGCCGGACGTGGAAGGTCGTCGAGTACCGGGACGGCGAGCTGCTCGTCGAGCCGGTGCAGGAGATCGGGCAGGAACCGCGGTGGGCCGGCGAGGACCTGCCAGTACCGTACGACGTGGCGCAGGAGATCGGGCGGCTGCGGCGGACCGGGGCGTGGGACGAGTATCCGATCTCGGTCGACGACCGCGCGCGGCTGAGGGCCCGGTCCGCGCTCGCGCCGGGGCCCGAGGGGATGCCGACCGACGCACGGGTCACGGTGAGCTCGAACGGCCGGCTCGCCGTCTACGGGGCGTGCTTCGGCACTCGGACGAACGAGACCCTGGCCCTCGCCGCCGCCGGGCTGTTGACCGCGCGGCTCGGCGCCCGCGTCGAGGTCGCGGCGGTCGAGCCGACGTGGTTCGTCCTCGAGCTGCCGATCGCGATCGACGACGCGGCGCTCACCGACGCGCTCCGGATCGAGCCCGCCGCCCTCGCGCCGCTCGTCGACCGGCTCGTCCCGACCGGTCTCGACTACCGCTGGGTCTTCCTGTCGGTCGCCCGCAAGCTGGGCGTCGTCCCCCCCGACGCGGACCCGCGCGACCTCCGCTCGCTCGAGCCGCTGCTCGAGGGGAGCCGGATGACGCCGCTCGGCGAAGAGGCGCTCGACAAGACGCTCCACGAACGGTTCGACGTCGACCACGCCGGGGAGGTGCTGCGGCGGCTCGCCGACGGGGAGCTCGCGATCGTCGCCGTGCCGGCGTCCCCGCTGACCGACCTCCCGCTCGAGCGGCTGCGCTGGCGCGCCGTGCCCGACACGCCCCCGCCGACCCTGCTGAAGGCGGTCCGGGAGCGGCTCGACAAGGAGCCGCTCGCCCTCGTCTGCCTGCGCTGCGGGTTCACCCGCACGACGACGCCGGCGCGGTACCGCACCGAGGGCGGGAGCCGGTGCCTGCGCTGCCACGGGGCGCTCTCGGCGGTCCTGTCGCCGCGTCGGGAGGCGGAGATCGAGCGGCTCTCCCGCTACGCGAACCGAAAGTGGCGCCCCCCCGCGACCCCCGGGGGGAAGCGGCCCCGACCGAAACGGCCCCGGGCCGTGGCGGAGGCGACCGAGGCGCTGGTGCGCAGCGGCTACACCACGGCGGAGCTGCTCGCCCACTACGGCGAGCGCGCGCTGTACGCCCTCGCCGCGCGGGGGGTCGGGCCCGAGACGGCGCGCCGGCTCCTCGCCCGGCACTACCGCGACGACGACGCGTTCTTCACCGAGCTTTTGCGGGCGGAGCGGGCCTACGCCCGGACCCGCGCGTTCTGGGACTGAGCGGCCACGATCCGCTCCACCTCCCGCCGGGGCGCCGTGGTCCGGAACCCCTCGGGACGGGCGTGGGTCCGCGCGGCGCCGTACCCGGCCGCGCGCAGCGCGGCGAGGAGCTCCCCGAGCGGCGGCGGTCGGTCGAGCCGCAAGGCCCGGGCGACGACGTTCGCCTCGTAGTAGAACGGGGCGTCGACCCGGGCCTCCTCCCGCCACCGCTGGAGGAGCCGGGCCGCCTCGGCCGGCCGCGCCGCGGGATCCGGGACCCGAAGGCGGTCGACGAGCGCGGGGTCGAGCAGCGGCCCGAGCCAGAGGGGGCCGAACGGCCCGCGCGCGCCGAGGTCGGGCCCGTCCCACCGGGCCGGATCGACGAGGCCGCTCCGGTCCGGCCCCGGGGTGGTAACGGCCTCGAAGTACGCGCGCAGGTAGTGGCCGCCGACGTAGCCGAGACGGGGCGCCAGGGACCGGCCCCGCTCGGCGGCGCACCGCACGACGTACGCGATCAGGATCCGAAGTCCGGCCTCCGGGCCGAGCCGGCCGCGGACCGGGCGGGCGCCGTACTTCCGCTCGGTCACGTGCGGCTGCGCGCCGGCGAGCACCATGAGGTCGGTCGCGGTGACCGCGAGCCACCCGCGGGGCGCCAGCGCGGCGACCGCGGCGGGGAGGAACGGGACCGGCGAGCCGTACGGGTCGAGATCGACGTAGTCGACGGGGGGACCGACGGGGGGGTGCCGCCCGTCCCCGAGGACCGGCGCGGCGCCCGGATACCGGGCCGCGTTCCGCGCGAGCACGGCGAACCCGACCGGGTCGCGCTCGGTCAGCTCGAACCGGACGAACCGGCCCGACTCGTGGAGCAGCCGCAGCCCGCGCACGCCCGTCGCCGCCGTCGGTTCCCAGCCTCGGGCCGGCCGGTCGGCCGGGAGCGCGGCGCGCGCGACCGCGACGTCGAGGTCCCGGTCGAGCGCCATCGCCGGGTTGTAGAACGCGGGCGCGCGGGCCCCCGGGCCCCGACGGGGCGGGACGGGCGGGAGCGCGAGCTCGGTCGCGCCCTCCCGGCCGTCCGCTAGTGCGCGCGACCGGTGATCAGGTGGACGATCTTGAACGCCAGCAGGTTCTTGTTGATCGGCGTCACCTCGAGCAGTCGTAGCTCGTCCCTCCGACGGATGTCCTGGAGGAGCGGGTTCCGGGATTTCTTATGGAGGGTCATTACGATCGACTTCTTCGCGTCCAGGGTGTCGATCACGGCCTGGGTGAAGACGTCGCTCTCGACCTCCATCTTGCCGACCTCGTCGATGACGATCACGTCGGCCGATTCGCGCGCCTCGGCGAGCGCGCGCGTGCCGAGCCCTTCGAGCGCCTCCAGGTTGACCCCGTACCGTCCGGAGTGGATCCGGGACTTCAGTCCCTCCCGGGCGAACACCTCGTCCTCCTTGGTCGCCCAGTTGACGATCTTGAACCCCGTCCGTCGCTGCCGCTCCACGATCGGCTCGGTCACCATCCCGCCGACGCGGACGCCCTCTTCCTCGAGCAGCTGGATGATGCGCAGCAGGGTCTGGGTCTTTCCGGAACCCGGCAGACCCGTGATCCCGATCTTCACTGGAGGGGAGAGGCGTCGAGGCATCGAGAAGAACACCGTTAGTGGCGTTATCTACGCGCGGAGCGAATAAGAAGCCTCCGTGACGACCGAGGAGCCGGCGGTCGGTGACGGCGCCGCGCCGGTCTATCCGCCGCGCGAGGACACGCTCCTCCTGCTCCCGTTCGCCGCGGCCGGGCCCGGCGTCTCCGTGCTCGACGTCGGGACCGGCTCGGGGCTGCTCGCCACGGCGGCCGCCCGCTCCGGGGCGAGGACCACCGCCACCGACGTGAACCCCCACGCGCTGCGGCGCCTCGCGGCCGCGGCGCGGGACGGAGGCTTGACGATCGCCCTCGTCCGGACCGATCTCGCGCGCGGGCTCGGGCGCTTCGACCGGATCCTGTTCAACCCGCCGTACCTCCCGACGCGCCCCGCCGCGCGCGATCCGGTCCGCTGGCAGAACGTCGCGCTCGACGGCGGCCCCGACGGGCTCGGGCCGACCCGACGGCTGATGGCCCGTCTGCCCCGGCACCTGGCCCCCGGCGGCACCGCCTTCGTGGTCGTCTCCTCCCTCGCGCCGGCGGCGGCCCGCCGTCGGCTCCGGCGGGCGTGGCGGCGGCGGGGCACGCTGTCGGTCGTCGCCGGGCGCGCGCTCGAGGGAGAGCGGCTCGAGGTCTGGCGGCTCGGGCTCGTCGCGGGCCGCGCTAGCGGGCCCGCTCGGCGTGCGCCAGCACCGCGTCGAGGAACCGCTGGCCGTCCCCGGGGCCGGAGGGCACGTCCGCCCGGGTCCAGTCGGGCGCCTGATCGCGGAAGAACGACCGCTCCGGGTGCGGCATCAGCCCGAAGACGTTCCCCTCGGGGTTCGTGAGCCCGGCGATGTCCCCCTCGGAGCCGTTCGGGTTCCACGGGTAGCGCGCGGGGCCCCCGTCGGGGTCGACCCAGCGGAACAGGATCTGGCCGGAGTCCTCGAGCTCCCGCCGACGACGGGCCGCGTCGCCCCCCAGCACGAGCTTGCCTTCCGCGTGGGCGGACGGGAACTGGAACCGGGTGCCGTTCGGGAGCCCCCGGAGCGCCGGAAAGGCGCCCCCTTGCCACGCGACGAACGTCGGCCGGCACTCGAAGCGACCGGAGTCGTTCGTCATCAGGACCGCGTCCGGCCGTCCGAGCCGGCCCCCGGGGCGGCCGGGGAGCAGCCCGAGCTCGGTCACCACCTGGAATCCGTTGCAGATCCCACCGACGAGACGCCCGCTCCGCACGAACGCCTCGAGCTCGGGCCCGATCGCCGCGCGGACGCGCGCCGCGAAGATCGCCCCCGCCCGGACGTAGTCGCCGGCGGAGAATCCGCCGGGGAAGAACAGGGCGTCGTAGGCGTCGAGCGACCGGCGGGCGGCGGGCTCGACGTCCCGCCCCTCGAGCTGGTTCAGATAGACGATCTCGGGCCGGGCCCCGAGCGTCGCCAGGGCGGTCCGAAGCTCTTCGTCGCAGTTCGTTCCCTCGATCGCGAGGATGGCGATGCGAAGGTCGCCGCGCGCCACGGCGGAGGACCGGGTCGGCTCCCTTAACGGTTGGGGACGGCGCGCGCGAGGCCGCCGAGGCCGAGCGGCGGGTCGAGCTCGTAGATCGGCAGGCGGGCGCCGGCGCGTACGACGCGTCGGCCGGGCGGCAGGAGGGCGAACGCGGTCGCGCCGGCGAGACTGGTGATCACCGAGGAGCCGCGGAACGTCGAGTACCAGCGTCCGTCGGGCCGGCGCTCGAGGGGCACGACGGTGGCGAGTCCCGGGGTCGGCGCGACCGCGTCGCTGCCGAGGGTGCCCCGGATCGCGGTCCAACCGGGGCCGGGGAGGCGGGCGATCTTCCGCAGCACAGGGAGCACGAGCCAGTACATGTTCACGAGGCAGGAGGTCGGGTGGCCGGGCATCCCGAGGACGAGCTTCGGGCCGGCGCGGGCGGCGAGCGTCGGCTTGCCGGCGCGCACCGCGATGCCGTGGAACAGGAGCGGGCCGAACTTCGGCAGGATCCGGGGCAGGTAGTCGCGCTCGCCGACCGAGCTCCCACCGGTGGAGATCACGAGGTCCGCCGTCGCGAGCGCGCGCGTCAGGGCGCGCTCGATCGCCACCGGATCGTCCGATACCGGCGCGGTCGCCCGCGGCACCCCGCCGGCGGCGAGCACGACCGCCGAGATCGTCGCGTTGTTGCTCTCGTAGATCCGGCCCTTCGCCCCCGCCTCTCCGGGCGCCAGCAGCTCGTTGCCGTTCGGCACGATCGCCACGATCGGTCGGGCGTAGGCGCGGACGCGCGCGAGGCCGCACGCCGCGATCGCGCCGAGCGTCGTGGCCCGGAGCACGTCGCCGCGGCCGGCGAGCCGCGCCCCGCGGGGGAAGTCGTGCCCGGGCGGCGAGATCCGTTCGCCCGGACCCACCGGTCGGCGCAGCCGGATCCGGTCGGGGTGCTCCTCGACCTCCTCGAAGATCACGACCGCGTCGGCGCCGTCCGGGATCGCCCCCCCGGTGGCGATCGCCACCGCCTCGCCGGCTCCTACGCGACCGGGGAACGCCTGCTCCGCGAACACCTCGCCGACGATCCGAAGCTCCACCGGCGCGCGGGGACCCGCCGACGCCGTGTCGCGGCTACGGACGGCGTAGCCGTCCCAGGTCGTGCGCGCGAACGGCGGGATCGCGACGGGCGCGCGGATCGCGGAGGCCGCCACGCGCCCGAACGCCGCCTCGACCGGGACCTCCTCCGTCCGGGCGATCGGCCGGGCCGCCGCCATGAGGCGACGGCGCGCGGTCGCCACGGGCAGCAGCCGGCCGAACGCGTGCATCTCCATGGCTCAGCCCCGCACGGGCCGCTCGCGGCCCTCGACCCACTCCGCGGCCGATCGCACGCCGGCGCCGAGGCACTCCCGGAGCGGCTCGCCCGCGAACCACCCGGCGTAGAAGCCGCCCCGGAACGCGTCGCCGGCGCCGACGATCGACCGCACCCGTCGCACCCGACGCGCCGGGACGTGCACGGTCCCGGCGCGGGAGAGCGCCGTGGCGCCGTCGGTCCCCTCCGTCCGCACGACGAGGGGGACGTGCGCGAGGAGACGGCCCGGGTCCCGCGCCCCGACGAACCCCGCGGCGTGGGCGATCTCGGACCGGTTGCCGAACAGCATCTCGGAGTCGTGCAGGAGCGCGAGCAGCCGGGTCCGGTCCCACCGGTAGTGGATCTCCTGGGCCGGATCGGCGGCGACCCGAAGGCCGGCCCGTCGGGCGGCCCGGGCGAGCCTCAGGTGGTAGGCCGGATCTCCCGTAGCGAGGTGCAGCCAGGCGTACTCGCCCATCCACCGACCCGGGAGCGGCGCGCGCGCCGCCCGGGCCATCGGCCCCTGATCGATCAACGTGCGCTGGTCGCCGTCCTCGTCCTCGACGATGTAGCAGGTCGGCGTGCCGACCCGGGGCACCCGCTCCACGCCTCGCAGATCGATCCCTTCCCGGTCGAGCTGTTCCAGGAAGCTCGCGGGGAACCCTTCCCCGATGCGGGCGACCAGTCCCGAGGCGACGCCGAAGCGGCTCGCGACCCGGGCGATCGTCGCGGCCGTGCCTCCGAGCGCGACCCGGTGGCCCTCGATCGGTACGGTGCGGTCCGGCGCCGGGAAGAGGCGGACCGTGAGGAACCGGTCGACGTTCACGTGTCCGGCGACCAGAAGCTGCCGGGGCCGGTCGGTCGCGCCGCGGTCCATGCGCGGGGCGAGGAGGCGCGCGCTCGGATAGCCCTTCGCCGCGTCGTGCGCCGTCTTAAGCGCGCCCGAACCTCCCCGGCGACGATGCTCGTCGAGGGCGCGGTCCTGGACGCGGACGGGCCCCGGCCGGCGTACGTCCGCTTCCGCCACGGGCGCGTCGTGGAGGTCGGACGACCCGGGACGGACTCGACGCACGGCCGGGACCGCAAGATCCGCGGGATCGTCATCCCGTCGCCCGGCAACGGGCACACTCACCTCGGGGACGCCGTCTCGGTGCGCGAGCCGCCCTCGGGGTCGCTCGCGCGCCTGGTCGGCACCCCGGGCGGCTACAAGTTCCGCCTGCTGCGCGACACCCCGCGGCCCGCCAAGGTCCGCGCCGTGCGCGCCGCCCTCGCCCGGATGGCCCGCGCCCGCGTCGGCCTCACGGTCGACTTCCGCGAGGAAGGGCTCGACGGGATCGCCGTCTTCCGGGAGGCGGCCCGGGGCTCCCCCGTCCGAGCGGTCGTCCTGGGACGACCGCTCGCCCGCCCGATCGATCCGGTCGAGCTTGCGGCGGTGGTGCGCGCGGGCGACGGCGTCGGCCTGTCGAGCGCCCGGGACGAGACCGAGGCGACGCGCCGGACGGTCGCCCGGGCCTGTCGGGCCGCGGGCAAGCGGTTCGGGCTCCACGCGAGCGAGGCGGTCCGCGAGCCGCCCGAGACGTACCTCGACCCCCGCCCCGACCTGCTCGTCCACCTCGCGCGGGCGACGCCCGACGACCTCGCGGCGGTCCGGGAGGCCGGCGTGACCGTCGCGGTCTGCCCGCGCTCGAACGCCCTGTTCGGCCGGCAGCCCGACCTCCGCGCGATGGAGCGGCTGGGGGTCGCCACGATGCTCGGGACCGACAACGCGATGTTCCACTCCCCGTCGATCTGGCGGGAGCTCGAGTTCGCGTACATCGGCTCGCGGCTGCGCCACCGCCCGGTCTCCGCCGAGTTCCTCGCCCGGGCCGCGCTCGTCGAGCCGTGGCGGTGGCTCGGCACCCCGGCGGCGGGTCGGATCGCCCCGGGCTCGCCGGCCCGTCCGATCGTCCTCCGGCTCCCTCCGGACGACCCCGCCTACCAGGTCGTGACGCGCACCACCGAACACCTTATGGTCCGGGTCGGACCCGATGCGGGTCCGTCGGAGGGCGCGCCGTGAAGCTGGACGAGCTGTACGCGCTCTTGCGACGGCGGGGCGTCCTGTGGCCGACGGCCGAGATCTATGGCGGGGCGCAGGGTCTGTTCGACTACGGTCCTCTCGGCGCCGCGCTCAAGCGGAACGTCGAGGACGCGTGGACCGCCTGGTTCGTCGGGCTCGCGCACGGGTACTACCGGATCGATCCGGCGGAGATCCTGCCCGAAGCGGTCGTCCGCGCCTCGGGCCATCTCGAGAACTTCACCGATCCCGAGGTCTCGTGCGAGCAGTGCCACCAGTCGTTCCGGGCCGAGACCGTCCTCGAAAAGGTCCGCCCCGAGGGGGTCGACGGGCTCCGGCCGGAGCAGATCGGGGAGATCATCCGGGCCCGGCAGCTCCGGTGCCCGAACTGCGGTTCGCTCGCGCTCACCGTCCCGCGGCCGTTCAACCTCATGTTCGGCCTCGACTGGGGGCCGACCGGCCGGGAGCGGGCGTACCTGCGTCCCGAGACCGCGCAGAGCAGCTACCTCGGGTTCGCGCGGATGTGGGACGTCGGCCGCCGCCATCTGCCCCTCGGGATCGCCGTCGTGGGGAAGGCGTACCGGAACGAGATCGCACCCCGCCAGCTCCTGTTCCGGATGCGGGCGTTCACCCAGGCCGAGCTCCAGATCTTCTTCGACCCGAAGGGGTTCCCGGTGCCGTTTTCCCGCGTCGCCGACGAGCCGATCCCCGTCCTTCGGGTGGCGCGCCGGGAGGCCGGCGAGGAGCGGCCCGAACCGATCCCGGCCCGGGCGCTGGTCGCGGATGGGGACCTCCCCGAGTTCTACGTCTACCACCTCGCGCAGACGTACCGGTTCCTGCGGGACGTCCTCGGCTACCCCGCCGAGCGGATCCGGTTCCTCGAGAAGTCGGACGCCGAACGGGCGTTCTACAACCGGATCCAGTTCGACGCCGAGGTGCGGCTCGACAGCCTCGGCGGCTTCCGCGAGGTCGGGGCCGTCCACTACCGGGGCGACTACGACCTCGGCCGGCACGGGCAGGGCTCCGGGAAGGACCTCGCCGTGACGCCGACAGGCGCCGACAAGGTGCTCCCGCACGTGCTGGAGCTCACCTTCGGCGTCGACCGGAACGTCTGGGCGCTCGCGGACCTGCACCTCGGCCGGGACGGCGACCGGACGGTCTGGCGGCTCCCGACCTGGCTCGCCCCGACCGCCGTCGGGGTCTTTCCCCTGATCCCGAAGGAGCACGGTGCGTTCGCCGAACGGCTCGCGGACGAGCTCGCCAACGCCGGCCACGTCGTGCAGTACGACGACGCGGGGGCCATCGGCAAACGGTACTACCGTAGCGACGAGGCCGGGACCCCGTTCTGCGTGACGGTCGACGGGGGCACGGTGGGCGACGGCCCGGAGCGGGGCACGGTCACGCTGCGGTCCCGGGACTCGAAGGAGCAGCTCCGGCTGCCGGCCGCGGAGGTCGAGGCCCGACTCCGCGGGGCGCGCGCCGTTCCCCGTCCCCCGCGCGGCGGCGGTGCGGGCGTAGAATAACTGCTATAACTCGGGTCTCAGTGCGTTCCCCTCGATGTCGAGCGGTGGAGGGAACCCGCCTCCGGCGGCGCCCGCCAGCCCGCTCGCGGCCCGACAGTCCCGCTGGATGGGCCAGCAGTACGCGGACATCACGAAGCTGCGCGAGCTCGCGGCCCGCCACGACCGCGCGGCCGCGCGGGCCCAGCAGCGGGCGTCGCGCCTCAACACGCGGATCGAGAAGCTGCGGCACCAGTCGACGCTGCTGCGCGAGAAGAGCCAGCGCGTGCTCGCCGAGATCCCCGAGATCGAGCAGGAGGCGAAGCAGCACCAGCGCGACATCGCCCAGGCGACGGACAAGACCGGCGGGGCGCCGGTCGGCTCCGACGTGACGGCGCTCCACTACCGCGTCCGCAAGCTCCAGCAGAAGATCGTCGACAAACAGCAGAAGTCCCGCGCGCTCGAGCTCCGCGCGGCGACGAAGACCCAGAAGGCGGCCGAGCTCAAGGTGAAGGTCGACCGGTACAACGAGGCCCAGCGCCTCGAGGAGCAGGAGGCGAACGCGTTCCGCCAGCGGGCGGACCGCCTGCAGCTCGTGACCGAGTCCGACGTCGCCGATCACCTCCAGGCGAAGGCGGCCGCCCCCGCGAGCGACCCCGACGATCGACCCCCTCCGCCATGAAACTGATCGTCACGGTCGGGATGCCCGGCTCGGGCAAGGACGAGCTGGTCGTCGTGGCGCGCGCGATGGGGCTCGCGACGCTCAAGATGGGCGACCTCGTCCGGGACGAGACGCGCCGACGCAACCTCCCGCTCAACAACGCGAGCCTGGGCCGGGTCGCCTCGGAGGAGCGCGACAAGCACGGGCCGGGGATCTGGGCGCAGCGCGCGCTCCCGAAGCTGACCGAGACGAAGATGCTCGTCGACGGGTGCCGCTCGGACAGCGAGGTGTCGGTCTTCCGCCACAACTTCGGCGACCTGTTCGTCCTCGGCATCTTCGCGTCGCCCGAGACCCGCCACGCGCGGCTCACGAGCCGTGGCCGCAACGACGACAGCGCCGATCTCCAGGAGTTCTACGACCGCGACCGCCGGGAGCTCAAGTGGGGGATCGGCAACGCGTTCGCGCTCGCCGACGGGATGCTCGTCAACGAGGGATCGCTCGACGAGTTCCGACGGGCCGCCCGCGCGATGATCGCGAGCGTCCTCGAGCGCGTCGACTGAACGCTACTCGTCCGCCAGCACCGCGGAGGCGGGCCGGGCGAGGAGCGCGCGCACCGAGTCGAACCGCTCGCGGTCGACGACGACCGCGATCCGCCCCTGCTCCCGGGCGAGCTGGGCGGCCGCTCGGGCGAGGTGCCGATCGCGGGCCTGCGCGAACGCCCGCGACCCGCGCCCCCCGGCGACCTCGCCGTCCCAGGTGAGCGCGAACTCGTCCGGGCTCGACGGCGCCGGCGGGTTCCGCCCGATGCGCCGCTCCGCGACGGTCCGGCGCACGAGCTCCACGTAGCCGATGTGCTCGGTGAACAGGCTCGCCGCCCGCTCGTCGCTCGGGTCGAGCGCCTCGACCGCCAGGTGGCGGTCGGCGGCGAACCGCAGGGTCTCCACGACGGACGGGTTCGGGACCCGCACCTCCCCGAACCGCACGAGGCCCCGCACCTCGCTCGCCTCGTTCTCCGTGAGCGGGACGACGGGCTCCGACTCGCTCGTGACGAAGTAGTTCGTGAGGCTCCGCAGCTCCTCGGCCGACACCCCGAGGCCGATCGCGCGCGGGTCGTACGCCGCGAGCTCGCCGAGGAGCCTGCCGCTCTCCGCCGCGAGCCCGCGGACGGGCGCGGCGAGGAGGATCCCGCCCGGCGGGTCGACCCGGGCGACGATCACGGGCGTTCGCGCTCCTCGATCTCCTCGAGGAGGTCGTCCCGGTCCCGGTGCCGCCTCAGCTCGCGGACCGAGAGGACCGGCACCCCGTCGATCGTCGCCCGGTGGGACGTCTCCCAGACGACGAACATCGCGTGGCCTTCCGCGACGCGCGCGAGCCCCTGCAGCACCTCCGCGCGGTGGAGCGCGCTGCGGAGGCTGCCCACGCCCGCGAGCAGGATCCCGGGCGTCCGCCCGAGCGCGTCGAACGGGGCCCGCACCGTCACGACGACCTCGAGCCCGAGCCCGTCCAGTCGCTGGAGGACATCGTCGCGCTGCGGGTCCCCGGTCGACGCGAGGGTGTGCTCGCCCGTCCGGTCCTTCGGCTCCGGACCGGCCGGCTCCGGGCGGTCCGCACCGGCGGGCCGGGCGGAGCGCGTCCGTCCGAACAGGTCGATCGGCCGGACGATCGGTTCGCCCAGGTACGCCTCGATCCGCTCGATGACGCTCGCCTCGGCCCCGGCGCCGTCCTCGTAGAGCTGGATCGCCCGCCGCGACACGCCGGCGATCGCCGCGAGGCCCCCCAAGGAGAGACCGCGCGCCCGCCGGAGGACCTGGAGGCGGGCCCCGTCGATGCGGGCGAACGTGCCGCCGGGGCTCGCGTACAGGAACGGGGGGAGCGCCTTCTCGAGGTACTCCTCGAGCGTCTCCTCGGTGATGATCGGCACCCCG
Source organism: Thermoplasmata archaeon (assembly GCA_035502455.1). GTDB lineage: Archaea > Thermoplasmatota > Thermoplasmata > Lutacidiplasmatales > UBA184 > Lutacidiplasma. The sequence continues at coordinate 227,518 of DATJUI010000006.1, forward strand.
TAGCGGGTGTAGACGACCCCGGGGTCGAGCTGCGACGCCCCCGAGGTGCGCCCGACGACGAGCACGACCGCCGGGAACAGCCGCCCGAGCTCGAGCAGGCGACGGGCCTCGTCCGCGTCGAGCGCGTCGATGTTCTTGAGGACCTTGAGCAGCAGCAGCGTCGCGTCCCGTCGCGCGGCGAGGTCGAAGCTCGACGGCCGGACGCCGTGGGTCGCCGCGACGTAGAAGCCGGCGCGCTCGAGCGAGCTACGGATCCGATCGATCCACCGCTCCCGGTTCCCCGCCACGGTCCTTCGCACCCCATGCCACTGTCGCTTCTATATAAAAGGCGAGGGTTCGTCCTCTCGGAGCCCGCCGCCCGGACGGGGCCCCGGGGCCGCGCCAACGCTCTTGGCCGCGGGACCGCTCGGCCGGGCGTGGAGAGCCCGCTCCGTCCCCTGCCGGACCGGCCGATCCTGCGCGTCGCGCCCCCGCGGCGGCCCGATCGGCCGTTCCTCGTGGCGGCCGACGTCCACCTCGGGCTGGGGGGGACGCGCGAGCGGCCCGGGGGCCCCCCCGGTGCGAACGCCGAGTCGATGGCCGCGCTCCTCGTCGCGGCCGCGCGCGCGACGGGGGCCGATCGGGTCGTCCTCGCGGGGGACGTCAAGCACCCGATCGTCGGGACGCCCCCGGCGCTCCGTCGGCCGATCTTCGATTTCTGCGGCGCCCTCCTCGGGGAGGGCCTGGCGGTCGACGTCGTCCTCGGGAACCACGACGTCGGGCTCGTGCGCCACCTGCCCGCCGAGGTCGTCGTCCACCCGGCGCGGGGGATCGTCGTGGACGGGGTCGGGATCTTCCACGGCCATCGCTGGCCGTCCAACGCCGTCCTGCGCGCCCCCCGCCTGGTCGTGGGCCACCTCCATCCGGGGTACCGGCTCGCCCCGACGGCCGACGACCCTTCGGGCAAGCGGCCGGTCTGGCTCCGGGCGACCCTGCCCGGTCCGCCCGCCCGGCGCCGCCGGCGGACGCGGCGCGCCCCGATCGCGGCCCGGGAACTGGTCGTGGTGCCGGCCCTCAACCCGATCGCGGGCACCGAGGCGCTCAACCGCGCCCGTCCCGCCCGAGGGCGCTCGTTCCTGTGGGGTCGCTTCCTCGCCCGGGGCACCTGCCGCGCGTACCTGCTCGACGGGACCGACCTGGGGGAGCTCCCTACGGGGGCCCCGACGCCGTCGCCCGCAGAACGGCCGCGATCTCCGCGGGGTCGGTGATCGGCGGCCGGCAGACCGGTCCGACGCAGACCAACGCCCGGGCGACCCCGCTCGGTTCCGGGGACGCGAGCCCGTCCGGTAGGGAGAACGGCGGGGGCGGGCGTCCGTCGAACACCCAGAGGTTCGGATGGTACGCCCGGCGCGCGGCGGCGACGAGCGGCGCGCGGGCGTCCGGCGGTCCTTCGACGACGATCGACGCGGTCGGCGTCTCGAGCAGCCCCGCCGGAAGCGCCGAGCCCGCCGCGAACAGCCCGGCGGTGCCGATCCGGCGGGCGATCGGAGGGAGCAGGCCGGCCGCCTTGGCCCGCCAGGCCTCGTCGTGGTCGAGCGCGTATAGGCGGAGGAACGCGAGCGCGGCGGCGGCGTTCGCCGCCAGGTGCGGGCTGTCCTCGAGCGGATACGACGGCGCCCCGAGCCCCGCGACCTGCGGGCCGTCGTAGAGACGGGGGGCGACGTCGCGCAGCAGACCGTCCTCCCCCCGGTACTCCCGGTCGATCAGCCCGAGCAGCTCGACGGCGGCCGACCGATACCGGGGCTCGGCGACCGTGCCGGCCAGCTCGAGGAGCCCCCCCGCCATCGCCACCTGGTCCTCGAGCAGGCCGTGCCCCTCGCCGCCGGAGACGGCGAGACGGTGGGCCACCCCGACGTCCGGCCGGTACGCCCGCCCGAGGAAGCGGTCCGCCGCCCGACGGGCGTCCGCGACGATCGTCGCGTCCCCGAGGAGGGCTCCGGCGCGCGCGAACGCCCCGATGTACCGCCCGTTGAGGTCCGCGTACAGCGCGCGGTCGACCGTCGGGGCCGGCCGCCGGGCCCGCGCCGCCCGCAGACGCCCGGTCGCCCGGGCGAGCGTCTGTTCCGGGGGCTCGGTTCCGGCGAGCCCCTCGGCCGCCTCGGCGAGCGGCAGCATCCGGAACAGGACGTTGCGGTCCGGGTCGTGCGGCATGCGCCCGTCGGTCCCGATCCCGAAGAACCGGTTCACGAGCCGAAGCTCGTCCCCGTCGAGGAGCTGGCGCAGCTCCGCGCGGCTCCAGGTGAAGTAGCTCCCGTCGTCCCCGGGCGCGTTGTCGGCGTCCTGGCTCGCGGCGAACCCGCCGTCGGGATCGCCGAGGACCTCGCGGGTCCAGCCGACGATCCCACGGACGATCTCCTCCAACCGCGGTTCGGCGAGGCTGCGGACCCCGTCGACGTATGCCGCCAGGAGGTGGGCGTTGTCGATCGCCATCTTCTCGAAGTGCGGGACGTGCCAGCCCTCGTCGACCGAGTAGCGGTGGAACCCTCCGCCCAGCTGGTCGTAGACGCCGCCGTCCGCCATCCGCACGAGCGTCTCGCGGGCCCGCATCGCGCTGTCGGGGTTCCCGGAACGGAAGGCATCCCAGAGCAGGAACTCGATCGCGGTCGGGTGCGGGAACTTCGGCGCGGTGCCGAACCCGCCGTGGGCGGGATCGAACGATCCGGCGAGCTCGCCCCCGACCGATTCGACGAAGGCGGCCAGGGGGACCGCCGCGGGGGACCGGGCGGCTCGCATCCGTTCGATCGACTGGCGGATCGCATCGGCGTTCTGGGCGATCCGCTCCGGCTCCTCCCGCCAGAGGCGGGCGACCTCCTTCAGCACCCGACGGAACCCCGGTCGGCCGTGGCCGTCCGTCGGCGGGAAGTACGTCCCGCCGAGGAACAGCGCGCCGTCCGGCGTGAGGAAGCCGGTGAGCGGCCAGCCGCCCTCCCCGGTGAGGGCGCCGACCTGGCGTTGGTACCGGCGGTCGACCTCGGGGTGCTCGTCCCGGTCGACCTTGACCGCGACGAACAGCTGGTCCAGCAGCCGGGCGACCTCGGGGTCCGCATACGTGCCCTCGTCCATCACGTGGCACCAGTGGCACCACGACGCGCCGATGTCGAGCAGGATCGGACGCCCCGTGCGCCGGGCGAGGGCGAACGGCTCGGGCCCCCACGGGTGCCAGTCGATCGGCTGCTCCGCCGCGCTCCGCAGGTACGTCGAGGCCGCCCCGGCGAGACGGGAGGCCCCGCGGGCGCGCTCGGGGGCGGGGGCGTCGGCCATCGCCCGACCGGGGCGGTCGGGCACTTACCGTTGGCGGCCGACGTCGTCGGGGCGACGGCGGAAGCCACGCCACCGGCTGAACGGCGCGTTACCGCCGTCGTTCGCGTTATAAAGGGCCCCTCAGTGCCCGCGTGGGAGCGCGAACGATGGAGATGCAACCGGGCCAGATGGCGTACGACCGGGCCATCACCGTCTTCTCGCCCGACGGCCGGCTCTTCCAGGTCGAGTACGCGCGCGAGGCGGTCCGCCGCGGTGCGACGACCGCCGGCGTCGTCTACGCGAACGGGGTGGTCCTGATCGCCGACCGGCGGATCCCGAACCCGAAGCTCGCCGAGGCGGCGAGCCTCGAGAAGATCCACCAGATCGACGAGAACATCGGGTGCGCCACCGCGGGCCTCGTCGCCGACGCCCGGGTCCTGGTCGACTATGCCCGTCTCGCCGCGCAGGTCAACCGCGTCACCTACGCCGAGCCGATGTCGGTCGAGCTCCTCGTGCGGCGGATCTGCGACTACAAGCAGCAGTACACGCAGTTCGGGGGCGTCCGACCGTTCGGGACCGCCCTGCTCGTTGGCGGCTACGACGACGAGGGCGTCCACCTGTTCGAGACCGAGCCGTCCGGGTCCCTCACCAGCTTCAAGGCAGCGAGCACGGGCGGGAACAAGGGTCCGGTGATGGACCTGTTCGAGCAGAAGTACAAGCCCGGCATGGAGCGCGACGGGGCGATCCTGCTCGCGCTCGAGGGGCTGCGCGGCGGCCTCGACGAGGGCGGCAGCCTCGCCCAGGTCGAGGTCTGCACCGTCCAGGAGGGCGAGGGGATGACCCGGCTCTCTCCCGACGAGATCCAGAAGTTCGTGCAGCGGCTGCCGCCGGTCGCTCCGGCGGGGAAGTCGTCCCGCTCCTAGCGGCGGTCCGGGACCGGGTCGGCCCCATGGTGAACGTCGACGACGCGGTGATCGCGCGGTGGGAGACCCAGGGCTCCCGTTTCGAGGTCCTCGTCGACCCGCAGGCGGTCCAGGACCTCAAGGACGGCAAGTCGGTCGACCTCACCGACAAGCTCGCCCTCGAGCACGTCTTCAAGGACGCGAAGAAGGGCGACAAGATCTCGGAGGAGCACCTCGAGCGGATCTTCCACACCCGCAGCGTCCCCGAGATCGCGAAGCAGATCGTCCTCAAGGGCGAGGTGCAGGTCACGACCGAGCAGCGCCACCAGCTGCAGGGGGCGAAGCACAAGCAGATCGTGGCGACGATCGCGCGCAACGCCATGAACCCGCAGACCGGCGCCCCCCACCCGCCCGCGCGGATCGAGGCGGCGATGCAGGAGGCGAAGGTGCACGTCGACCCGTTCCGCCCCGTCGACGTCCAGGTCCAGGAGGTCCTCCAGAAGCTGAGGCCGCTCCTGCCGATCCGCCTCGACGTCGTGAAGGTGCGGATCCGGCTGCCGGCGCAGCATTACCCTCGCGTGATCGGGGACCTGAAGGGCATGGGCCGGCTCCTCGACGAGCAGTGGATGGGCGACGGCTCGTGGAGCGGGGTGCTCGAGATCCCGGCCGGCGTCCAGACCGAGCTCTACGAGAAGCTCAACGCCCGCACGAAAGGGGCCGCCGAGACCGCCTTAGTTAAATAACCGCCGTCGGTCGCGCGGCTCGGTGCAGCACAGCGAATGTCTCGAGACCATCGGCCGGGCCACCGTCGTCGTGGCCGCGAGGGTGCCCCCTCGCATCCCTCCGGGGATCGCGTACTAGTCCTCCCCGGTGAGGAGCTCCCGAGCCACGGGCTGAAGCCGGGCCCGGGCACGTACCGGGTCGGCGGCAAGGTCTACGCGAGCGTCCTCGGGCTCTACTCGCCCCGCCCGCCGCTCGCCCGGGTCGTCCCGCTCTCCGGCCGATACCTGCCGAAGCCGGACGACGTCGTGCTCGGCACCGTCACCGACGTGCAGGGCACGTTCTGGCTGCTCGACATCGGGGCGCCCCGCTGGGCGCCGCTCCACATGACCGGCACCCCGTGGAACATCGAGGTCGGGGAGACCGAGCGGTTCCTCAAGGTCGGGGACGCGGTCGTCGTCCGGGTCGAGAGCCTCGACGCCACCGGCCGCATCGGCGTCTCGATGCAGGGCGAGGGGCTGGGAAAGCTCGACGGCGGCACGATCGTGCGCATCGCCCCCGCGCGGGTCGGCCGGGTCGTCGGGCGGAACGGATCGATGATCCAGACCATCCTGAACCACACCGGCGTCCGGATGACCGTCGGCCAGAACGGCCGGATCTGGGTCGATGGGCCGGCCGAGTCGGTCGCCCGGGTCGTCCAGGTCCTCCGGCTGATCGACGACGAGGGCATGCGGCCCGGCCTCACGGAGCAGGTCGAGAGCTACCTCGCCAGCACCGACCCGACCGACGCCCGGGGGCCGATCGGACCGGGGCGCGCGGAGCCGCTCGATCTGGACGGGCCCCGCGCCGCCGGACCGTCGACCGACCCCCCCGAGGACCGGGGCGGACCGTAACATTCCAAGGAGAGAGAACGATGGGCAGCGTAGGAGCAAAGGACGTCCCCGTCCTGCTGAGCCCCGAGGGGCTCCGGATCGACGGGCGACATTTGGACGAACTGAGACCCCTCGCCATCCGGGCGGGGGCGCTTCACCACGCCGACGGGTCGGCGTTCGTGGAGTGGGGCGCGAACAAGGTGATGGCCGCGGTCTACGGGCCGCGCGAGGTCCACCCGCGCCACCTGCAGCAGAACAACAAGGCCGTGATCCAGTGCAAGTACAACATGGCGGCGTTCTCCGTGGACGAGCGCAAGCGCCCGGGACTCGACCGCCGCTCGCAGGAGATCTCGAAGGTGATCGCGGAGGCGTTCGAGTCGGTCGTCTTCGTGGAGGAGTTCCCCCGCACGAGCATCGACATCTACATCGAGGTCCTGCAGGCGAACGCCGGGACCCGCTGCGCCGGCGTCGTCGCGGCGTCGGTCGCCCTCGCGGACGCCGGGATCCCGATGGTCGACCTCCTCCCGGCCGTCGCGGTCGGGAAGGTCGCGGGCCAGATCGCGCTCGATCTCAAGAAGGAGGAGGACAACTTCGGCGAGGCCGACCTCCCGATGGCGCTCGTCCCGCAGTCCGGCCGGCTCGTGCTACTCCAGATGGAGGGCCACATGACCCCCGAGGAGCTCGGCCGATCGCTCGACCTGGGCGTGAAGGGCTGCCGGGACATCTACGAGCGGATGAAGGCGGCCCTGCGGGCCCGCTACGCGGCGCCCGCGCCCGGAGGCGCGGCATGAGCGAGGAGGTCACCGCCGAGATCCTGACGACGCACATCCTCGACCTGGCGGCCGAGGGCAAGCGGCTCGACGGGCGGGGGCCCGACGAGTACCGGCCGGTCTCCGTCGAGCCCGGTTTCGTGGTCACCGCGGACGGCTCTGCGCTCGCGCGGATCGGCGAAACGGCCGTGCTCGCCGGCATCAAGCTCGAGCCGGGGAAGCCGTTCCCCGACACCCCGAACGCGGGCGTCCTCACGACGAACGCCGAGCTGATCCCGCTGTCGAGCCCGATCTTCGAGCCCGGACCGCCCCAGCCGGGCGCGATCGAGGTGTCGCGGGTCGTCGACCGGGCGATCCGTGCGGCGGAGACGGTCGACCTGACCCGCCTCGTGGTGACGCCGGGGGAGAAGACCTGGGTCTGCTACGTCGACATGCACGTCCTCGACCACGGAGGCAACCTCATCGACACGGCGTGCCTCGCGGCCGTGACCGCGCTCGCCCACGCCACGGTGCCGGCGAAGCGGTTCGAGGTCGGCGAATCCGACTACCCGCTCGATGTCCAGCACCTGCCGATCGAGTGCACGTTCGTCCGGCTCGGGGACGCGATCGTCGTCGATCCGACGTTCGAGGAGGAGCAGGCGGGCCAGGGCCGGCTCACCGTCGCGACGGACGAGACCGGGCGGGTCGTGGCGATGCAGAAGGGGCTCGTCGGCGCGTTCTCCCCGGACGACGTGAAGGACGTCGTGCGCCGGGCGCTCGCGCACGGCGACCGGCTGCGGGCGATCGCCCGCGGGGGGCCCGGATGAGCAAGCGCACGAAGAAGGTCGGTCCCACCGGCTGGATGGGGGCCCGCTACGGCATCCGGATCCGCCGGCGCGTCATCGAGATCGACCGGGCCCGGGGGCGCCCGGCCGCCTGCCCGCGCTGCTCGACCTCGACCCTCCACCGGGTCGCGAGCGGCGTCTTCGAGTGCCGCCGCTGCGGCACCCGGTTCGCATCGAACGCGTACGTCTTCCAGGCGCCGCCGCCGATCACCCGCACCGAGAAAGAGCCCCTTGCGGGCAACCCTTAAGGCCGCTCCCGGCGTGAAACGACCATGTTCCGATGCATTCGATGCGGCGAGGCGCTGCCGTCGGACGCGAACCTGTTCGGCGTCCGCTGCGACAACTGCGGCGGGAAGATCTTCACGAAGGAGCACCCGAACGTGAAGAAGGTGCTGAAGGCCCGCTAGGGGCCGGCGCCGCGCCCGGGACCGCCGGGCTCTGGAGCTCGACCCACAGGCCGTCCGGGTCCTCGACGAACCCGATCCAGTACTTCCCCGCCTCGAGCCACGGCTCGACGGCGACGCGGGCGCCGAGCCCGCGGAGACGCGCGATCGTCGCCCGCGCGTCCTCGACCTCGAACCCGAGGTGGTCGAGGCCTTCGCCGGGCGAGTACGGGGTGGCGTAGGGCGAGTCGGGGGCATAGAAGTTGAGCTCGAGCTGCTGGCCGGTCGTCGGGTCCTCGAGGCCGACGAACACCCCGCCGTGCCCCATCGTCCCGCGCCCCCGCTCGCGCAGGCCGAGGCCCTCGGCGTAGAATCGGATCGACCGGTCGAGGTCGGTGACGCGGATCCCGACGTACGCGAGCCCCATCGGGCCGCGTAGAGGCCGTTCCGCACTTACGGCTTCGCCCGCCGGTGCGACCAAACCGTGAAGAGCGCACGGTCGCTCCGCGCCCGATGCGCCCGCCGACCGTCTCGTTCCTGGGGGGCGTCCGCGAGATCGGAGGCAACAAGATCCTGGTCGAGGACGGGCCCGACCGCGTGCTGTTCGACTTCGGCCCGTCGTTCTCGCCGCAGATCGAGCAGTACTACGTCGATTACCTGCAGCCGCGCTCGACCTCGCCCGCGAAGGACCTGCTCGAGTTCGGGCTCCTGCCGCGGCTGGGCGGACTGTACTCCCGGGAGGCGCTCGCCGACGCCGACCTCGCGTACCGAGCGCCCGAGGTGACCGCCGTCTTCGTGAGCCACGCCCACGCCGACCACGCGGGGTACCTGCGCCTCATCGATCCCGCGATCCCCGTGCACGTCGGCGCGGGGACCAAGGCGCTCCTCGACGCGATCGGCACGACCACCCGGATGAAGTACGGCGAGCACGACCACTGGGAACTGTTCGCCGACCGGTCGCCGATCCGCGTCGGCCGGATCGAGGTCGTCCCGTACCCGGTCGACCACTCGATCCCGTTCGCCTACGGCTTCCTCGTGCGGACGAGCGAAGGGACGCTCGCGTACACCGGCGACTTTCGCCACCACGGCCCACGGGCGGACGACACCCACCGCTTCTTCGCGGCGGTCGGGGCCGAGCCGGTCGACGCGCTGCTGATCGAGGGGACCCGGGCCGGGCCCGATCCCCGACGCAACCTGTCGGAGGACGGCGTGCGTCGGGCCGCGGACGGGGTGATCGACGGGCACGACGCGCTCGCCCTCGCGTGCACCTACCCGCGCGACCTCGACCGGTTGCGGACGCTCCACGACGCCGCGCGCGCGGCGCACCGATCGCTCGTGGTCTCCACCCGCACCGCCCACCTGCTCGCGCAGATCGCCCCGCGGCTCCCGCCCGGCGCCATCCCCGTGCCCGGCCGGACCGAGGGGATCGCGGTGTACGCGCGCCGCAAGCGGCTCACGGGCCTCTGGGAGCGGCCGTTCCTCGACGGCGCGGTGCCGGCCGAGGAGCTGCGGGCCCACGGGCGGCAGTATCTCCTCGCCCTCGACTTCGCACAGTTCACCGAGCTCATCGACCTGCGGCCGCCGAAGGGGAGCCCGTTCCTCCACTCGATGAGCGAGCCGTTCAGCGAGGACGACGTCTCCGACCAGGTGATGCACAACTGGCTCGACCACTTCGGCCTCGTCTTCCACCAGCTGCACGCGAGCGGGCACGCCTCGGGCCCGGAGCTCCTCCAGCTCGTGCGGGCCAGCGGCGCCCGGACCGTCTACCCGATCCACACCGAGCATCCGGAAGCGTTCGCGGCCGCCGGGCCGGCGGCGTGCCCGCCCGAGCTCGGGATCGCCTATCCGATCGGCGCCGCGGACCGACCGCCCCGCGGCACGGCGCGCCCCAGAGACTAAGTCCCGCCGCACGTGTCGGGCCCCGTGGACCCCGAGCGGCTCGCGACGGGGATCGCCTCCGTGGACCGGCTGCTGGGGGGCGGCCTCGAGGCCGACTGCGTCACCGAGCTGTACGGCGAGGGCGGGAGCGGAAAGACGCTCTTCTGCCTCGACGTCGCGGTCCGAGTGGCGCGGGCGGGGCGGTGGGTCTTCTACGTCGACACCGAGGGCGTGAGCGTCGACCGGCTCCGGGCGATCGCGGGCGACGACCTCGAGCGGATCTTGAAGCGGTTCCTCCTCTCGACGCCCAAGGACCTCGCGGCCCAGGGTCGCGCGGTCGCGACCGCGTGCGCCCTCGCGCGGGACGGGAAGCGGCCGGTCGGGCTGATCGTCGTCGACTCGGCGACGTTCTACTACCGGCTCTCGCTGTCGAGCTCGGACGAGGACACGGCCCGCGAGTCGCTCGTCCTCGAGGTCGCGGACCTCGTGGCGACCGCGCTCCAGGTCGGGGTCCCCGTGCTGATCACGAACCAGGTCTGGCGGAGCTTGAAGGAGGGCACGCTCGAACCGCTGGGCGGCTCGTTCCTCAACCACGCCGCGAAGACGATCCTTCGGTTCGACCGGCTCCCCGGCCCCCGCCGCCGGGTCACGCTCGTGAAGCACCGCTCGCTCCCCGAGGGGTCGGCGGAGTTCCGCATCGGCCCCCACGGGCTCGACGCCCCCGGTTGAAACCGAGATAAGCATGCACGGCGCTGCCCCGGCCATGCCCGAGGCGTCCATCGAGGTGGCGGACGTATCGACCCCGATCGGCGTGTTCCGGATGGCGTACCGCGGCTCGAGCGTCCGCGTCGTCGACCTGCTCGAGAACGGCGTGTCGCAATCCGGGGTCCCGGTCGGCGCCGTGCGGCGCAAGGCCCCGTTCCCGTCCGGGAGCCCGCCCCGGCAGCTCCAGGAGTACTTCCAGGGCAAGCGCGACGGGTTCGAGCTCGACGTCGATCCGGATACCGCGTCGTCGTTCGACCGGGCGGTCTGGTCGGCCCTCGTGAAGGTCCCGTCGGGACGCACGGTCACCTATGCGGAGCTCGCGAAGCGCGCGGGCTTCGTCGGGTCGGCCCGGGCGGTCGGCGGCGCGATGGCCCGCAATCCGATCCCGATCGTCATCCCGTGCCACCGCGTGGTCGGGGCCTGCGGGTCGATCACCGGCTACGGGCTCGGCCTCTGGCGCAAGCGCTGGCTGCTCGACCACGAAGGCGCCTGGCCGCTCCGGTCGCGGTCGGCCGAGGGACCCCGGCCCCGGGGGCAGCGCACGCTCGACGCGGCGCTCGCCGGGCCCGCGCGGGTCGGGGAACGTACTACAAGTCGTAGTAGCTTGGGCGTCGGCGACGCGTCCGCCTAGGGCCGATCCACCTACTTCGCCTGTAGTAGCTTAGCCCGCGTTCGCCCCGCCCGGCCCCCGGTCCAGAGCTACTCAGCCCGTAGTAGCTTACACCGGACCGGGCCCGTCCGCACGGGGGCCGCGCTCGGGGACGTCGCCGACGGGGCTACCCGGAGTAGTACGCCGCGTCGTACGGTTCGGGCTTGAGCCCGCGCCGCTGCCGGATCTCCGCCACGACCTTCGGCTGGAGCTCGGCGGGCACCGGCTCGAAGCCGAGCGACTCGGTCGACCAGAGGACCTTGCCCGCGGTCGCGCTGCGGATGTCCGAGGCGAAGCCGAACATCTCGGCGACCGGGACCTTCGCCACGATCGTCTGGAGGTCGCCCACGCTCGTCATGTCGAGGATCTCGCCCCGCCGCCGCTGGAGCTCGCGGGTCGCCCCCGCGAGGACCTCCTGGGGCACGTTGACCGTGACCTTCTGGAACGGCTCGAGCAGCAGCCGGTCGGCGAGCACCATCGCCCCGTAGATCCCCGAGCGGGCGGCGGGGATCGTCTGGGCGGGGCCGCGGTGGATCGAGTCCTCGTGGAGCTTCGCATCGACCAGGCGGACCTTGAGGCCGTAGACCCGCTCGTTCGCGAGCGGTCCGCGGTTCATCGCCTCCTTGAAGGCATCGACGATCAGGTCCATCGTCTCGTTGAGGTACTGGATCCCCTTCGTCACGTCGAACAGGATGTTCGTCCCCTCGACGGCGACGATGCCCCGGCCCTCGTCGCGCGGGACCCCGAGTGCCTCGAGCTTCGTGACGAGGGTCTTCGTGTCCTTGAACGACTTACCCTGCGGGACCTCCCCGTCCTTGATCGCCTGGACGACCCCGGACGGCAGCGCCTCGACCTCGAAGTAGAACCGATTGTGCTTGTTCGGCGACTTCCCCTCGAACGGGCCGCCCGCGTGCTTCACGAGCTCGCGGTAGACGACGATCGGTTTCGACGCCTCGATCTCGACCTTGTAGTCGTTGACGATGCGGTACTGGGTGATCTCGAGGTGGAGCTCGCCCATCCCCGAGAGGAGGTGTTCGCCCGTCTCCTGGTTGATCTCGACCCGGAGGCTCGCGTCCTCCTTCGCGACCTTGCGCATCGTCTCGATGAGCTTCGGCAGGTCGGCCATCCGCTTCGGCTCGATGGCGACGGTGACCACCGGCTCCGAAACGTGCCGGATCTCCTCGAACGGGACCATGCCCGGGTCCGTCGACGTCGTCGTGCCGGCGAAGGCGTCGGTGAGGCCGATCACGGCGCCGATGTTGCCGGCGGTGACCTCGTCGACCATCAGCCGCTCGGGACCCATGAACAACGAGACGTGCTGGATCCGGTTCTTGATCTTCGTCCCCACGATGTTGAGCTCCATCCCCTTCTGGAGCTTGCCCGAGAAGACCCGGCCCGTCGCGATCTCGCCCGCGTTCGGGTCCATCGTGATGTCGGTGACCATGAACGCCGTCGGGCCGTTCGTGTCCGTCGAGAGCATCGCCTGCCCGACCGTCGACCCGATGTCGCCTTTCCAGATGTTCGGGATGCGGTACTTCTGGGCGACGTGCGGGCTCGGGAGGTGCCGCACGACCATGTCGAAGATGACGTCGTTGATGCGCGCCTTCTGGGCGATCTCCTTCGTCCGGCCGGTCGTCACGTACTCGATGATGTCGGGGAACTTGACGCCGGTCCGCTGCATGTACGGGACGCTGATCGCCCAGTTGTCGTAGCCCGAGCCGAAGGCGACGGAGCCGTCGCGCGGGTCGACGCTCCACTCGTCGACGAACTCCTCCGGGGCCATCTTCCGGATGAGCTCGTTGACCTCGGTGATGATCCCCGTGAACCGCTTCTGGAGCGCGTCCGCGGTGAGCTGGAGCTCCTTGATCGCCCGGTCGACCTTGTTGATGAACAGGACCGGCTTCACCTTCTCCCGCAGCGCCTGCCGCAGCACGGTCTCGGTCTGGGCCATCACCCCCTCGACCGCGCAGACGACCACGACGGCCCCGTCGACCGCGCGCATCGCGCGCGTCACGTCGCCGCCGAAGTCCACGTGGCCCGGGGTGTCGATGAGATTGATGAGGTAGTTCGTCCCCTCGTACTCGTGAACGATCGAGACGTCGGCGTTGTTGATCGTGAGGAGCCGTGCCTGCTCCTGCTCGTCGAAGTTGAGGAGCAGCTGCTTGCCCGCGAGCTCGTTCGAGATCATCCCCGCGGAGGCGAGCAGGTTGTCCGAGAGGGTCGTCTTCCCGTGGTGGATGTGCGCGACGATCCCGATGTTGCGGATGCGGTCGACGTTCCGCATCATCTCGGGGATGGCCTTCGCCAGCTCGGCCCGAATGTGGGTCATAGTCGGCTCCTCCGGTCCTAGCGCGCCGACTGCGCGACGCGTTCGACCTCTTCCTTGCGCCCGACCGCGAACGAGGTGAGATCCCCCTTCGCGGCGAGTCGGATCTCATCGGCGAGGCAGGTGTGGATCGGCTTCGTCGACTTGTGCGATGCCTGGATGGCGCCGAGCGCCAGGTTCCGGATCGCGACGTTGAGCCGGCGGGCGGGCGACGCATCGACGGCCCGCGGGACGGAGATCCCGCCGAACTGGAGCCGGGTGATCTCCTCGCGGGGGGCCGCGTTCTCGACCGCGTCCACGAGAAGCTGGAGGGGGTTCTTGCCGTCCTTCTGGGCGAGCTCGTCGAACGCCCGGCGGACGGTCGCGAGGGCCTTCGACTTCTTGCCGGTGAACTTGCCGCCCTTCATGAGGTGGTTCGCGAGCCGCTCCACGAGGTGCATGCGGGTCTTGAGGAACGGCCGCCCGGCGAGGCGGCCCTCGGTGTGCGGCGCGTAGACCGGATGGAGGTACAGGTACGGGAGGAGCCCCGGGTCGTGGACCTCCACGCCTTCGAAGGGGTACTTCCCGAACAGCGGGGGCATCGCGAACGGCGGCGGCGGAGGGGGCTGCGGCCGCGCGACGATCGGGCCGGCCTCCTCCTGGGCCGGCTCGGGGGGCCGCAGGGACTCCGGGTTCGAGCTCATCGGGCCGGCTTCTCCTTGCGCCCGCGCACGAGCTCGTCGAGCGAGACGTTGTTCACCTGGATCACCTTGTAGCGGACGCCGGGGATGTCGCCGTACGACCGGCCCATCCGTCCCCCGATCCCTTCGACCAGGACCTCGTCGTGCTCGTCGATGAAGTTGATCGCGCCGTCCCCGACCGCGAACGCCGTCACCTGGCGACCGTTCTTGATCAGCTGGACCTTGATGCACTTGCGGATCGCCGAGTTCGGCTGCTTCGCCTCGACCCCGACCTTCTCGATCACGATCCCGCGGGCCTGGGGCGCGCCCTCCAGGGGGTCCGACCGCTCCTTGAGGTGCAGGGTGCGGCGCTTGTAGTACCGGTCCGACCAGCGTCGCCGCTGGCGGAGGGTCGCGAGCCGACCGGCGGTGTTGAGGCCCGAGGGAGGCGGCATCGGCGAAGGGGCCGAGCCACTGGGCCGGTCTATTTAAAGTCGGCCTGCCGGGTGCACCGCCGAGGACGGTCGGTGGCGACCGAAGGCGACGACCGGCCCCGCGCGCCCGCCGATCGAGCGGCGTGGCGCGCGCTCGCGCGGGAGATCGAGGCGTGCCGCCGGTGCCCCCTCGGGGCGGTGCGCACGCACGTCGTCGTGTACCGGGGCAGCCTCCGGCCGACCGTCGTCTTCGTGGGCGAGGCGCCCGGGCGGGACGAGGACCTCGCCGGCGTCCCGTTCGTCGGCCGTGCCGGTCGCCGGCTGGACGCCGCGATCGCGCGCATCGGGCTCGCGCCGGGCGAGTTCGGGGTGCTCAACCTGCTGAAGTGCCGACCGCCCGCCAATCGATTCGACCGCGCCGCGGCCCGCGCCTGCCGGCCCTACCTCGACCGGCAGCTCGCGTGGCTGGGACCGCGGCTGCTCGTGACCCTGGGGGCCCACGCCCTGCGCGCGCTCGACCCCACCGCCCCCCCGGTCACGAAGGCGGCGGGCCGGGTGCGC
Organism: Thermoplasmata archaeon; assembly: GCA_035502455.1. GTDB lineage: Archaea > Thermoplasmatota > Thermoplasmata > Lutacidiplasmatales > UBA184 > Lutacidiplasma. Next base: position 242,540 of record DATJUI010000006.1, read on the forward strand.
CCGGGGACGGCGCCGGCCGTCTTTCCGCTGCTCCACCCTGCAGCCGCCCTGCGGTCGCGCCGGTACGCGACGCGATGGGAGCTCGACGTGGGCCGCCTCGGCGCGTACCTCCGGGGCGGCGCGCAAGGCCCATAACCGAGGCCGGGCCTATCGCGGTGTGGAGCCGTTCGAGCTGTTCCTGCTCGAAGGTTCGTACCAGGCGGTCGACGACGGCGTCGTCGTCGAGCTGTTCGGGCGGACCCGGTCCGGGGAGGCGATCGTCGCCCGCTACTACGGCTTCCGGCCGTACTTCGTGATCACCGAACCGACGGACGAGGTCCGCGATCGGCTGCGCAAGGACCCCGAGATCGTGGAGGTCACCGACCTCACGACCTGGGCGGGCGGGAAGGACCGCCCCGCGATCCGCGTGACCCTGCATCGGCCGTGGCTGGTACCGCAGTACCGCGACCAGTTCCGCCGCCACGGCGAGGAGTGGAGCGTGCTCGCCTGCGACATCCCGTTCGTCCACCGGTTCCTTTACGACAAGGGGCTCGGCCTGACCGTCGCGTTCGACGGGGAGGACGAGCCCCCGGAGATCCGCGCCCGCTACACCGTGCCGCGCGTGGTCCGGGTCGTCACCGAGGGGGGCCGGGACGTGCGGCCGTCCGAACCGTTCCGGCCCGCGTGGCGGATCCTGTCGTTCGACATCGAGAACTCGATCCGGAACCGAACGATCTTCACCATCTGCGGCGTCGCCGAGGGCGGCGGCCGGGCGCGACGCACGTTCCGGCTCGGCGGTCCGGACGAGCGCGCGATCCTCGAAGGGTTCGCGCGCGAGGTCGCGGAGGACGACCCCGACGTGGTGACCGGCTACAACATCGGCGGCTACGACCTGCCGCTCCTGGTCGAGCGGGCGAAGGCGGTCGGCCTCGCCGTGCTCCCCCTCGGCCGCGAGCGGTCCGAGCCCCGCGAGATGGGCGACCGGCTCTGGAAGGTCGCCGGTCGGGTGATCGCCGACGCCTGGTGGTCGGCCCGCCGCGAGCTCCACCCGAAGCAGGAGACGCTCCAGTACGTCGCCCGCACGCTCCTCGGGGACACGAAGCTGGACGTCGACCGCCGGAACATGGACGCCGAGTGGGCGAACGACCCCGAACGGGTCATGGAGTACTGCGAGCACGACGCCGACCTCGCGCTGCGCATCCTCGTGCGGCTGCGGGCGATGGAGAAGGCGGCCGATCTCGCGACCGTCGCCCGCCTCCCGCTCGAAGAAGGGCTCAACGGGCGCACCTCGCTGTTCATCGACGCGATGCTGATCCCCCGGGCCGACCGGGAGGGCGTCGGGGTCCTGCCCTCGCACCGCGCCACCCGCGACGCCCCGATCGAGGGCGGGTACGTCCACGCCATCCGGCCCGGCCTCTACCGGTGGGTGGTCGTGCTCGACTTCAAGTCGATGTATCCGTCGATCATCATCAGCCGGAACCTCTGCTTCACGACGCTGTCGCCGGAAGGGACGACGATCGCCCCGTCGGGCGCCCGGTTCCTCTCGCCCGACGTGCGACGGGGCCTCATCCCGGCGATCCTGGCCGACCTGATGGCCGATCGGGCCCGGTTCCGGGCCGAGTCGCGGGCCGCGGAGACCGCGGAGCTGCGCGCGTACTACGACGGCCTGCAGAACGCGGTCAAGGTGCTCATGAACTCCTTCTACGGGGTGCTCGCCTCGAGCTTCTACCGGTTCACGAACAAGGAGATCGGCGCGGCGATCACCGCCTTCGCCCGCGAGGCGATCACGTCGATCATCCGGGCGCTCGAGGCCGATGGTCACGAGGTGGTGTACTCCGACACCGACTCGGTCTTCGTCCGCTCTCCCGTCGACACCCTCGACGGGGCGCGGGCGTTCGGGGAGGGGATCGCGAAGCGGTTCACCCACGAGGGCGCGACGTTCGAGTTCCAGTCGGTCTACGAGTCGTTCTTCTCCCACGGGGCGAAGAAGCGGTACGTCGGCCGGACCGTCTGGCCCCAGGACGAGGTCGTCGTCCGGGGCTACGAGACGCGACGGACCGACGCCTTCGACTACCAGTCGGAGGCGCTCCTCGAGGTGTTCGACCTCGTGCTGAAGGGCGACACCGACGGGGCGGTCCGTCGCTCGCGCGAGCTCGTGCAGGCCGTCCGGGCGAAGAAGGTCCCGGTGGAGCGGCTCGTCATCGCGCGGGCGGTGCGCGCGGAGAGCGAGTACAACGAGTCGACGCGCGACAACCTCCCGTTCCTGCGCGTCTTCCGCCGCCTGCGGGAGGAGGGCTACGACGTGATCCCCGGGATGAAGGTCGCCTGGGTGGTGACGGACTCGACCCAGTCGCCGCAGGCAATCGAGCCGTGGATCGAGGGTCGGGCGTTCCCGGCCGAGCCGGACTGGGAGTACTACGCCGACCGCGTCGCCCAGACGCTCGCCCGCGTGACGGAGGTGTTCGACTGGGACGCCGCCGCGCTCCTGCGGGGTAGCCACCAGCAGCGCCTCGGCGGCGACGGGAGCGACGCACGCCCGGCGGCCGCCCCGACGAACGGGACGCCCGCCGGCCTCGACACCCCGGTCGCCGAGATCGCGAAGCCCGCGAAGCGTCGGACGACGACCCGGTCGCTCGCCGAGTTCCCCTAGCCCGCGGCCCGCACCGCGGGGCCGTCCTCGGCCGACTCGCCCCGCAGGGCGAGCAGCGCCCCGGCGACGGCCACCGGGATGCCGAGGACCCCGAGGAGCGGGAGCGCGATCCCGAGGATCCCGGCCGACAGGAGCAGGGTGAAGACCGGGATCGCGGTCATCAGCATCGGGGGGACCACGAGCCCCGCCCGGCCGATGGCGACGAAGTAGAGCACCGGTGCCACGAAGAAGCTCGTGATCCCCGTCAGCGCGAGCAACGCGAGCGGGACCGCGGGCACCCGGACGAGCCCGCCGAGCCCACCGGGGAGCAGCGGGGCCAGGAGGGCCGTCACCGCCGCCGCGCCCAGCATCGACTGCGCGACCACCGCGCTCGGGGCCGTCCGCTCGTTCTCCCGGGCCGTGAGGAGGAAGTAGAAGGCGACCGCGAACGGCACGGCGACGACCGCGAGCCAGGCCCAGCCGGTGACCGTGGTCAGCCGCCCGCCGGCGACGATCGTGAGCGAGCCCCCGACGAGGCTGAGGACGAGACCGACGGCGAACAGCGCGGTGTGGACGTGGGCCCGCCCGATCCCGAGCAGGTACGCCACGATCACGGGCGTGATCACCACGTCGCCGATCAGCGAGAGCAACGACGCGTCGACGGGCCCCGCGAGGTACGTCGCGGCGAGCACACCGACCTGCATCGCGACGAGCAGCCCGATCCGCCCGTACGCCGCCGGGCTCGCCCAGAGGGCGAGGAACGCCCGCGCGTGCCCCGTGCCCACGGCGTAGCCCGCGTACGCGATCCCCCCGACGACGAACGGGTAGACGAGGACCGCCGAGGGCGCCGCCGCGGGCGACGCCCAGAGGACGAACAGGTAGTACGTGGCCCAGAGCAGCGCCGCCCCGAGCGCCAGTCCGACCGCGAGGGCCCGGGCGGGCCGGGCGAGCATCACGCAGGCCCCGAGCGAACGGTCGCCATATCGGCTCTCCCCGCGGCGGCCCGATCAGGCGTACCCTTCGTAGGTGAGACCGAATCCGGGGACCCGGACGCCGCGGCCGGACCGCACGGTCCCGATCGGGACCGCGTCGCGGGCGCCCGCGCGGGCGAGCCGGCGCAGCAGATCCGGGACCCGGCGCGCGGCCGCGACGATCGCGAACCCGATCCCCATGTTGAACGTCTGGAACATCTCGTGGTCCGAGATCGGGCCGAGGGCCTGGGCCCACGGGAACACCGGCGGGACCGTCGGCCACCGGTCGAGCGAGAACGCGACCCCGGGATGGAGCCGGCTGAGGTTCCGCACGCCGCCCCCCGAGAGGTGGGCGAAGCCGTGGACCTCGGGGCGATCGGCGATCGCTTCCGCGAACGTCGTGTAGGTCCGGGTCGGGCGCAGCAGCTCCACGCCGACCGGGATCCGGCTCCCCGGACGGGGGCGCGAGAGATCGACCCTCGCCTCCGCGAGGAGCCGCCGCAGCAGCGTGTAGCCGTTCGCGTGGAACCCGGTCGACGGGAGGCCGATCACGACGTCCCCTACCCGGATCCGCTCGCCGGTCACCGGCCTCCGCCCGCGGGGGAAGAACCCGATCGCGGTGGCCCCGAGGTCGATCCCCGTCACGAGGCCGGGCACGACCGCCGTCTCGCCGCCCAGGAGCGCGCACCGCGCCGCGCGCAGCCCGCGGTCGACCCCGACGCCGAGCGCCCGGAACCGCTCGGGATCCGGCCGCGGGCACAGGATCGTGTCGACGAGACCGGCGGGCCGCGCGCCGACCGCCGCCAGGTCGTTCACGTTGACGGCGACCAGGTCCTCGCCGACCTCTTCCCACCGGTCGAGCGCCTCGGCGAGCATCACCTTCGAGCCGACGGTGTCGGTCGTCACGGCGATCGTCTCGCGTCCGATCTCGACGAGGCCCGCGAAGTGTCCCGGGAGATCGACCCGGCGTCCGTGGTCGGCGGGCGGCCGGTAGCGGACCGCGTCGAGGAGCCCCTTCAGCGCCTGGGCCCGGAACCCGACATCGACGCCGCTCGCCGCATAGGTGAGCGGCACCCGCTTCGCCACGCCGGCCCTCGTCGGGGGGAGCCGCCCCCCCGAGAAATAGGTTGGCCGTGCGCGGCCGGCGGGGCTATAGGACGGGAGGCGTCCCCCCCCGCGATGGTCCCGCCCGTCGGCCGCCGCGCCACCCGCGCGTCCGATGCGCCGCGGGAGGAGCCCGCCTGGATCCTCGCCGGCCGCGCGTTCGTGCGGGGCCGGCTGCAACCGGTCGAGATCGCGATCGGCCCGGACGGGCGAATCCAGTCGATCGGGCGCGTCCGGTCCGGCGCGCCACGGACCGACGTCGGCGATCGGGTGATCCTGCCCGCCGCGACGGACGTGCACGTGCACGCCCGCGAGCCCGGACCCGAGAGCGGGATCGAGAACCTCGCGACCGCCACGGTCGAGGCGGCCCTCGGTGGCGTCGGGCTGGTCGGGGAGATGCCGAATACGACGCCCCCCGTCACCGACCCCGAGACGCTCGAGGAGAAGGCCGCCCTCGTGCCGGGCCGGGCGGCCGTCGACGTGCTCCTCTACGCCTCGCCCGCACGGCCCGCGCGACGGGCCGCGCTCGCCCGGCGGGCGGGCGCCTTCAAGCTCTACCTCGCCCCGACGACCGGGATCCCGGATCCCCCGGCCCTCGCGTCAGTCCCCGGGCTCCTCGAACGGCTCGCGCCGCTCGGGTTGCCGGTCAGCGTCCATGCTGAGGACCCGGGGGCGTTCCACGACGGCCGTCGGCCCGGGGACCTCGCCGAGTGGAACGCCCATCGGCCCCCCGCGGCCGAGACGGCCGCGATCGGCGCGCTCGTCGCCCGCGCGCCCGCGTCGCTGCGGCTCCACGTCGCCCACGTCACGGAGGCGTCGAGCGCGGCCCGGCTGCGGGCGGCCGGCGTGTCGTTCGAGGCGACGCCCCACCACCTGCTCCTCTCCGACCGCAGCCGCGTGGGAACGGCCGGCAAGGTGAACCCGCCGCTCCGGTCGGAGGCCGACCGGGCCGCGCTCTGGGCGATGTTCGCGCGCGGCGAGGTGCCGATCCTCGCGAGCGACCACGCCCCCCACGCCCGGTCGGAGAAGGACCGGCCGTTCGCCGACGCCCCGAGCGGACTGCCCGGTCTCGAGACGATGCTGCCGCTGCTCCTCGCCCGGGTCCGCACCGGGGACCTCGCGCTCGCGGTGCTCGTCGCCGCCGCCGCCGACCGGCCCGCCCGCTGGTTCGGGCAGCCCCTCGGCCGGATCGCCCCGGGCCACCGCGCGAACCTGCTCGTGGTCGACTTCAAGGTCCGGACGACGATCGAGGCCCGGCGCCTGCGGTCGCCGTGCGGGTGGACCCCGTTCGAGGGGGGCGACGCGATCTTCCCCCAGCTCCACTATCGGGACGGGGAGGCGATCGTGCGCGACGGAGAGTACGTCGGCACCCCGACCGGCCGGGTCGTCCGCCCGGAGTTCGCCCCCGGCGAACCGCTCGGTCCGAGCGCCGGCTAGCGGGCGGACGGCCCGTCGTAGACGAGGCGGAACGGCGCTCGGAGCTGGGCGTTCGTCCGGGCCGGGATCCCCTCGAACTCGAGCGGGGTCTGGCAGCCCCCGCACGCGACCGCCGGCCGCTGGCGGCCCAGCGCGATCGAGAGCGCGATGCCGACCTCGATCTCCCGCGGGCGGGCCGGTGCGGCCGCGACCGCCCGGTGCAGCTCGGCGAGGAGCTCCTGTTCGGCCGGAGGGGCGGCGGCGTGCATCGGAAAAACCACCCCTGCGCCCCTCTTAACGGGCGCCTCCCCCGCGGGAAACCTACTCCTCGTCGGGGGGCGGGCTCTCGGGCGGCTCGGACGACTTCTTCGGCGCCCGCTTCAGGATCTCGCCGCTGATCTTGTCGAGCTCCGCCATCAGCGAATCGATGTCCGGCTCCGACTCCCCGGCCGCGGCGGCCCCCGCACCGGCGGCGGCCCCGGCGGCCGCGCTCGGCACGGCCACGGGCGGGGCGGCGGTGGTGACGTCCTCGGGGGTCTCCAGGTACGCCGGCGCCGCGGCGGCCGGGGCGACGGGCGCCGCCGCGGGTCCGGCCGGGGGCGCGCCGCTCGCCGGTCCCGCCGGGCCCGGGCCCCCGCTCCACGCCGTCAGCGGCGGGGCGGTGGACGCGGGCGGCCGGCGGCGCCGGTTCCGGGTGACCAGGAGGAGGGCGACGAGCGCGACCACCGCGATCGCGACGATCACGGCGACGAGCCACCACGGGAACGGGGTCGACGACGACGGGCAGTTGTTGTACGCGCAGCCCGACTGGGCGAGCGCCGCGCCCGAGTTCGCGCTCAGACCGGCCGCGACGATCACGGCGAGCATCCCGGCCCCGAGTACGGCCGGCACGATCCGATGCGCGCGCGAGGGTGAGCTCATTGAGGGTCGGGGGCCCTACCTTCCAACGTCGGATGCGGGCGGCTCTGTATAAACCTGACGAGCCCGAGGGGCGGTTATACGGCCGGTGCCGCCGGACCGATTCCGCGCCCGGGCCCCGCGCGTTTCGGCATACGATTTTGAGCCGGCGCGAGGTCCCGCGCCCGTGACGTTCCCGTACGCGGCGACGTTCCTCGGCCTCCTCGCCGTCTACCTCGTCTACTCCGTATGGGCCCGGCTGGACCCCCGCTACCCGATCGGGGCCGCCCTCGCCCTGCTCGTGGTGACCGCGGCGGTCGACGCCGGCGGGGCGAGCGGGACCGCCAACACGCTCGCGGAGTACGTGTTCTTCCTGCTCGCCGGCGGGGTGGTGCTGCTGCTCGTCGACCACGTCCGGGGCGAGCGCGCCCCGTCAGCGACGGGCCCCGTTCAGGGCCCGCCGCAGCCCGAGACGGCCGAGCCGGCGGACCCACGGGAGGGGCCGGCCCAGCATCCGCTCGACGGCGTCGAGGAGCATCGCGTCGCCGACGTCGACGCTCCGGGTGACGAGGACCACCACGAGGAACAGCCCCGCGATCCCGAGGGCGATCGGGGGCAGGGTGATCAGCGGGCTATGGACCGCCAGGAACGGCCGGGCGAGGTAGAGGGCGAGCGCGGACGGGACGCCGGTCACGAGCAGCGGTAGCACGAAGTGCTGCCGGAACGGGTGCACCCTGTCGAGGACGGCGATCTCGGCGATCGACAGCGCGGAGTAGGCCGCGTTGGCCGTCCCCCACGCGACGGCGGCGCCGACGTACCCCCACGTCGGCACGAGGGCGAAGGCGAGCCCGACGTCGATGGACCCCGCGGCGACCGCGTTGTACAGCAACAGTCGGGTCCGCCCGAACGCGACCTGGACGGTGGGGCCCGGCCCCAGGAGCGTGGTGACGAACGCGCCGAACACCGTGAGATCGAGCGGCAGCGTGACCGCCGTGTAGCTGATGCCGTAGACGAAATCGAGCGACTCCGATGGGACGAAGAAGAAGACCAGGAACAATGGGAGCGACAGCAGGATCATCCATTTCGTGACCGTGGTGTACGTGAGATCGACGCTCCCTGTCTGCCGACGCACGTGGAACCGCGTCGCGACGGGGAGGAAGATGTAGGCCGCCGCGGTCATGCCGACCGTGAGCAGCCGCGAGAGGGTGAGGGACGCGGAGTAGGTCCCGACCTCGCTCGAGTGGTAGACCCCGAGGACGAGCGTGTCGCCCGATCCCATCAGCGTGCTCATCACGCCGACCACGAACAGCGGCGCCGCGAAGGTGAGCAGCTGGCGGAGCGCCTTCGGGTCCCCGACCCCTGCCGGCAGCCGGCGCGGCAGCCGCCGCAGCATGTAGACCAGGATTAGGGCGAGGCTCGCGACGTTCGCCGCCGCGTACGCGGTGAGGGCCTCGCCGTAGCTGAGCCCCCGGGGCGGGAGGGCGAGGTAGACGACCAGGAAGCCCACGAACAGCGCGGGGTTGATGATCTGGACGAACAGCCCGTTCGGCGTCACGTCCTCGTACCCCTGGAAGATCGATGCGACGACCGTCGCGACCACCGAGGTCGCGATCGTCACCGAGAACAGCTGGAGCGCGAGGGTGAGGTTCGCCGGGGAGAGGTTGGCCGAGCCGAGGGCGCTCCCGAGCGCGGGCGCCGCGAAGAACAGCCCGATCGCGCCGACCGCCCCCGCGACCGCGCTCAGCACGAGCGTGCCGCGGACCATCGAGCGCCGGGCGGGATCGCCCGTCGCGTACGGCAGGCTCCGCGCGATCGCGTTCGGCAGCCCGAGCGTCCCGAGCGCGGAGATCACGCCCGCGAGCGTCAGCGCGAGGGAGAACGCGTTCCACTCCCCGGGGGTGGTGTTGCGCACGACGATGACCCGCGAGACGAAGTTGATCCCGACGTAGGCGATCGTCGCGACGAGCAGGAACAGCGTCCCCCGCGTGACGCTCGACAGTCCCTCCCGGACCGCGTCGTCGGAATTGCTCACGAAGGTCGCCCGGTCGAGGGCTGCCGCCCGAGAGTAAATACGTAGCGTCGCGCCGGCACCGGTCTTATACCGAGAGGGCGCTCCGTCGGACGTGTCCGTTCCCGGCCCGGGCGGGGCCGCGTGGGCCGTCCAACTGCTGCTGCTCGCGGCGATGGCGGTCGTCGTCGGAGAGGCGGTCCGCCTCGCCGCCGCGCGATGGGTCGGGGCGTGGCGCGGGCTCGACGCGATCGAGCGCGGGCTCCTCGACTTCTACCTCGGGGGCGCCGCCGTCTACCTGGTCGCGGCGCTCCCGATCGGCGCCTTCGGTCTCGCGCTCCTGGTCGGCCTTCCGGTCGCGGGCCTCGCGGTGGTCCTGGGGTGGTACCTCGGGGGCCGGGGACGCCGCCCGGGCGGGGCGCGCGCGGCGCTCGCCCGCACGGTCCGACCCGGTCCGCTCCTCGCGCTCGCGAGCGCGCTCGCGCTGTTCGGCCTCGAGCTCGCGGTCGCCCTTCCCGTCGGCACGGGCAACACCTACGACTCGAGCCTGCTCACCCTGTACACCGCGCTGCTCCTCCAGCATCACTCGATCGCCCTCTCGTTCGCGCCGTACGCCCCGGTCGGGCTGCTGTACCCCCAGGGCACGACCGTGTGGCTCGGCTCCGCCCAGCTCCTGTTCGGGCTGCCGGCGGCCCGCACCTCCCTCCTGGTCACCCCGCTGTTCCTCGGCCTCGCTCCGCTGGGCGGATTCGTCGTCGGCCGGCGGTGGTTCGGCACCGACCGGGCCGGCGTCGCGCTCGCGCTCGGCCTCGCGTTCCTCGGCCCGGGGACCCGGGGCATGACCGGGGGCAGCAACGACTTCGTGGTCGCGTTCCCGCTCGTCCTCTTGCTGCTCGGACAGAGCGTCGCCTGGGTCCGTCGCCCCGGCCCCACCTGGGCGGACGCCGCCGCGTTCGGGCTCGTCGCGGGTTATTCGGCGGCGCTGAACCCGGTCGGGGCGCAGTGGCTGCTGCTCGCGGTCCTGGTGGCGGGCGCGTTCGCCCGGCCCGCCTACGCGGGCGCCGCGGGCCGCTGGTTCGCCCGATGGGGGCTCGCGGCCGGGGCCGCGCTCGTGGCGCTCGTGCCGACGTGGGTCGTCCTCGCCGAGGGGATCGGGAGCCCGGGGTACGTGTCGGGGAGCGGGGCCCCGCCGCCCGGGGCCGCGACCGGGCTCTCCCCGACCGGCTGGGTCGCGAGCGTCGATCCGTACCTCTTCGGCCCGGAGCATGTCGCGCTGTCGTCGATCCCGCTCCTCACCGTCGAGCTCGCCCTGCTGTTGACCGCCGGCGCGGGCCTGCTGCTCTGGGCGGCGCGGGCGAGCCCGCTCGGGCGTTACCTCGAGACCGCCCGTCTCCTGCTCGGCGCCGGGATCGTCGCGATCGTCGCCCTGCTCGGGGTCCTCGTCGCCGCGGGGAGCGGGTTCGGCCCGGCCGTCGCGTACGCCCATCTGACCAGCAGCGCCGAGCTGTCGATCTGGCTGTTCGCCCTCTACGGGATCGTCGCGGTCCTGCCGCTCGCGCTGGCGTTCGAGGCGATCGCCGCCGCCCGCGCCCGGACGCCGACCGCCGGCCGGAGCCCACCGCGCCGGGCCCGCTGGCGGCTCCCCGGGCGCCCGGAGGACCGGGCGACGGTCGCGGCGGCGGCGGCGCTCGCGGTCGCGGTCGTCGTGCCGGGGCTCGTGCTCACGCCGACCGCGCTACCGGTGGTGCTCCGCGACCTGTACCAGGACTTCGGGAACGTGACGGCGGACGATCTGTCGGTGCTGGCCTACGCCGGCGCCCATCTGCCGTCGGGGGCCCGGGTCCTGGTCGCGCCGGGCAGCGCGGGGCAGTTCCTGCCCGGCTACGCCGCGGACGTCGTGCTGCTGTTCCCGATGGTCCCGGGATGGCCGTGGCTCAATGCGTCGTACCGGCTGCTCGTGAGCCAGCTCACCAACGGCACGCTGAACGCCTCGGGGGAGTCGGCGCTCGGGTCGCTCGACGTCGGCTACGTGATCGTGACCGGGAACAGCACGGTCCTGTGGCCCGCCTTCTCTCCGGCGCCGTTGCTGGCCGATCCGGACGAGTTCGCCGTGCTGGACCACGCGGGGGACGCGTACCTGTTCGAACGGTACGCGGGCTGAGCCCCGGGGCTCAGAGGAAGTCGTCGAGGAGCTCGGGCCGGCCCCGGGCGCCCGCGGGCTGGTGCGCGAGCGGTCCCGCGGCGAGGACCTCCTCGAGATCCTCGTACGTCGGGCGCTCCGTCCGGTAGAACAGGCCGATCGGGATCTTGTCGCCCCACTCGAGGGCGCGCTGGAAGGCGGCCGGGAGGTTGGTCGGGTCGTGGCCCGCGCTCTCGAGCTTGTAGACGCGCTGACGGAAGAAGTCGAACGTGTTGAGCTTGTTATACGTCACGCACGGGCTGAAGACGTCGACGAGCGCGAACCCCTTGTGCTGGATCCCGCCGGCCACGAGGTCGGTGAGCTGCTTCACGTCGCCCGAGAACCCGCGCGCCACGTACGTGGCGCCGGCGGCGAGCGCGAGGGCGATCGGGTCGATCGGGTTCTCGATGACGCCGAGCGGGGTCGACTTCGTCTTCTGGCCCATCGTCGACGTCGGGCTCGCCTGGCCCGTCGTGAGCCCGTAGATCTGGTTGTCCATGGTGACGTACGTGAGGTCGACGTTCCGACGCATCGCGTGGACGAAGTGGCCGACGCCGATCCCGAACCCGTCCCCGTCGCCCCCGGTGCCGATCACCGTGAGCCCGTGGTTCGCCCAGCGGATCCCCTCCGCCACGGGGAGCGCGCGCCCGTGGATGGCGTGGAAGCCGTAGGCCGACAGGAAGTGCGGAAGGTTCGACGAGCAGCCGATGCCGGACACGATCACGACGTCGTGGCTCGGGATCTTGAGGCGTTTCAGCGCGCCCTCGACGGCCGCGACGACCCCGAAGTCCCCGCAGCCGGGGCACCAGGTCGGCTTGGTGTCCGACTTGCCGACGATCGGGAGCGCGGGGCCCGAGGTCGCGGGAGCCGGCGCCGCGCTACTGTCCGCCATGCGCCATCACCTCCATCGCCCGCGCCACGATCTCGTACGGATAGAACGGTTCCCCGTCGTACTTCAAGAGCCGGTTCGTGAGGTGGATGCCGGTCTCGGTGCGCAGCAACCGCCCGAACTGCCCGGAGTAGTTCGCCTCGACCAGCAGCGTCGCGCGGGTGCGGGCGAAGGCTGCGGTGACCCGCGGTGCGTCGAGCGGGTAGACCGTCGGGAACGACAGCAGGTTCGTCCGGTGGCCGCGGCTCGCCAGCATCGGCATCGCATCGCGGATCGCCCCGATCGTCGACCCCCACGCGACGAACGTGAGCTCCGCGTCGGCCGGCCCCTCGAACGTGGGGGGGTCGCCCTGCGCGGCGAGCCCGTGGAGTTTGCGCATGCGCTTGTCCATCATCCGCTGCCGCTCGGCGACCCAGACCGGGATCCCGGACTTCACGTCCGAGATGAGGTGCCCCCGCTCGTCGTGCTCGTCGGACCCGGCGATGAAGTTGAGCCCGGGCTGGCCCGGGAACGCCCGGGGGGAGACGCCCGAGTCGGTGTACTGGTAGCGCTTGTACTCGTGCCCGTTCGGCTCGACGGTGAACAGCGACGGCACGTCCACGTCGAGATCGATCTCGGATCGGTCGACCGTCATGTGGCTCTCCGAGAGGTGGAGATCGCTCGCCACGATGACGGGCGTCTGCCAGTCCTCGGCGAGCCGGAACGCTCGGATCATCGCCCGGTACGCCTCTGCGGGCGTCGACGGCGCGAGGACCGCCCGCGGGAACTCCCCCTGCCCGGCCCCGAGGATGAGGTTGAGATCGCCCTGCTCGGTCTTGGTCGGAAGGCCGGTCGAGGGACCGGACCGCTGCGATTCGACCACCACGAGCGGCGTCTCGGTCATCCCGGCCATGCCGAGGGCTTCGACCATCAGGGCGAAGCCCCCGCCGCTCGTCGCGGTCATCGCGCGGACGCCGCCGAACGACGCGCCGATCGCCATGTTGATCGCGGCGAGCTCGTCCTCGGCCTGCTTGACCACCACGCCCGCCTGGGTCGCATGCGCCGCCATCCAGTGCATGATCGACGAGGCCGGGGTCATCGGGTACTGGGCGAGGAACTTGCAGCCGGCCGCGACCGCCCCCAGCGCGATCCCCTGGTTGCCGGTCAGGAGCAGCTTCGGGGGCCCGCCCTTCGGGGGCGCGTTCGGGTGCACGCTCGCGTGCTGCTGGGCGTAGGTAAAGCCGGCCTCGCTCGCCCCCAGGTTCCAGGTGACGACGTCGCCGGCCTTACGCCCGAACGAGTCGGAGAGCGCCTGGTGGAGCACGTCGAGCGGGATCCCGCCCAGGAACGCGGCCGCGCCCATCCCGGCGGCGTTCTGGAGGATCGACTGGCTCGTGTACTTGCGGGCGATCTCGAGCGTCGGGACGGGGAGCGCGCGCACGCCGGCGGGCAGGTCGCCGATCACGAACTTCTCCGGGTCGTGGATGACGAACCCGCCGGGTCGCAGGAACGCCGCGTGGACGTCGACGGTCTGGCGGTCGAGCGCGTAGAGGACGTCGGCGCCGTCGCCCTGGGAGTACGGCCGCTCGGTGGACGTACGCGCCTGGTACCAGACGTGGCCGCCCCGGATCACCGACTGGTACTCGTTGATCCCGAAGACGTGGAGTCCCATGCGGGAGTAGCAGCGCGCGATCGTCTCGCCGATCGACGCGATCCCGTCCCCCGCTTGGCCGCCAGCGCGGACGGAGATCTCGGGCATCGACGCGTTCTATCGTCCGTCCGTATATCCCATTTGGCGGTCGGGGCGGTGCGGCCGCCAATCCTAAGGGCGGCCGCCCCCGTCCGCTCCCGATGGCCCGGGGGACCGTGACGGTGCTCCTGTTCGGCCCCGCGCGGGAGACCGCGGGGACCGGCCGCCTCGTCGTGGACGTGCCGGACCCGGGGCTCGCCGCCCGGGCGCTCGTCGACGAGCTCGCGCGCCGCTACCCGAAGCTCGCCCGGACGCTCGCCGTCAGCCGGCTCGTTCGGAACGGGCGATACCTCTCGCGGCTCACGGAGCGCGTGCGCCCGGGCGACGAGGTCGCGGTCCACCCCCCGTACGGGGGCGGCTGACCGTGAGCGCCTCGATCCGGCTCACGACGCGCCCGCTCTCGGGCGCCGCCGCGCAGCGGGCCCTCGAGGGCCCGGGGGTCGGCGGGGTGGTGATCTTCGCGGGCCGGGTCCGGCCCGATCCGACGCCGGCGGGACGGGTCGTGGCGCTCGTGTACGACGTCCACGGCCCGCTCGCGCTCGCGCGGCTCCGCGCGATCGCCGGGATCGCGGAGCGCCGGTTCGGGGCGCGGCGCGTGGTGCTCTGGCATCGGAGCGGACGGCTCAAGGTCGGGGAGATCTCGGTGATCGTGGGCGCGGCCTGCCCGCACCGCGACCCCGCGTTCCGGGCCGCGCGCTACCTCATCGAGGAGCTGAAGGCGTCGGTCCCGATCTGGAAGGCGGAGCGAGCACGACCCGCGCGTCGACGGCGACCACGCCGTGCCCGGTCGGCCGCACGATCAGCGGGTTGAGATCGAGCTCCGCGACCTCGGGCCGCTCGATCGCGAGCTGCGAGACCCGCTCGATCGCCTCCTCGAGGGCCGGGAGGTCGCTCGGCGCCTCGCCGCGCACCCCCCGCAGCAGCGGGAACGCCTTCACCGACTCGACCATCCGCTCCGCCGAGAGGGGCCGGATCGGGGCGAGGCGGAAGGTGACGTCCCTCAGCACCTCGACATAGATCCCGCCGAGCCCGAAGACGACGATCGGGCCGAAGTCCGGGTCGCGCTGTACGCCGATGAGGACCTCCTTGCCGCCCTGGATCTGCTCCTCCACCTCGTACCCTTCGATCCGGGCGGTCGGGACGGCGGCGCGCACGGCCCGGTCCATCCGGGTCCAGGCCGACCGCACGCCGTCCGCGTCGGCGAGCCCGACCGCGACGCCGCCGACGTCCGTCTTGTGCGAGATGTCCGGCGAGGCGACCTTGAGCACGACCGGGTAGCCGATCCGGTCGGCCGCCCGGGCGGCCTCGTCGGCGCTCGCGACGCGGGCGACCTTCGGGAACTCGACGCCGTACGCGCGCAGGAGCGATCGGGCCGCGTACTCGGGGAGGACGCTCGTGCCGGCCGCCCGGGCCGCGGCGACCGTCGCGTCGGCCGCGGCCGTGTCGACCGGGAAGCTCCGCACCTGCGTGCGGGGCCGGGTCCGCCAGGCATGGTACCGCGCGAGGCTGCCGAGCCCCTCGACCGCCTCCTCCGGGAACGTGAACGTCGGGACCCCGTGCTCCTCCAGGAAGGCGACGTCCTGCGCGAGGTCCGTGAGGCCGAAGAGGCAGGCGACGATCGCCTTCGGGGTGCTCGCCTTCGCGTCGAGGATCGCCTGGGCGACCGACGACCCGGTCATCGTCCCGGTCGGGGTCGCGATCACGAGCGCCCCGTCGAACTCCGTCGTGCCGAGCAGCGCGCCCAGCGTCTCGCGGTACTGATCGGGGCCGACGTCGGCGGTCATGTCGAGCGGGTTCGAGATCGCCGCGATCGACGGGAGCCGGTGCGCGAGCGCGTCCCGCACCGGCGGGGAGGGCGCGGGCAGTTCGAGCTGGTTGCGGATCGCGGCGTCGGCGGCGACGATCCCCGGCCCGCCCGAGTTCGTCAGGATCGCGAGGCGCGGTCCGTCGAGGCGCAGCCCCGACGCGAAGACCTTGGCCGTCCGGAACAGGTCGCCGAGCGTGTCGGCGCGCAGGACCCCCGATTGGGCGAACAGCGCGTCGTAGAGCTGGTCGCGCCCGGACTGGGCGAGCGATCCGGTGTGGCTGCGCGCGGCCCGCTCGCCGGCCGCGGTCCGCCCGCTCTTGATCACCAGCACGGGCTTTTGCTCGGTGACCTCGCGCGCTGCCTCGAGGAACCGGCGCCCGTTGGCGAGGCTCTCGACGTAGAGCAGGATCACCTTCGTCGCGGGATCGGCCCCGAGGGAGTGGAGCAGGTCGTTCTCGTCGACCCCGGCGCGGTTGCCGACCGACACGAACCGCGAGAAGCCGATCCGCTCCGCGATGCCATACTGCAGGATGCCGGCGCAGAGCGCCCCGCTCTGCGACACGAAGGCGATGTTCCCGCGGGGCGGAAGGCTCTCGCTGAAGGTCGCGTTGAGGCTGACGTCCTCGGCTGTGCTGAGCACGCCGAAGCAGTTCGGGCCGACGAGCGACATCTGGTGCCGCGTCGCCCGGGCGACGACCTCCCGCTCGAGCGCGGCCCCGGCCTCGCCGACCTCCCGAAAGCCGGCCGAGATGACCACGACGCCGCGGGTGCCGCGCGCGCCGAGCTGGTCGACGACGTCCGCGACGTTCGGGGCCGGGACGATGACGACCGCGAGCTCGGGCGTCTCGGGGAGGTCGGCGACGCTCGCGTAGCAGCGCACGCCCGAGACGCTCTTCCAGGCCGGGTTCACCGGGTAGGCGACGCCCCGGAACCCGGCCTGCAGGACGTTGCGGAACAGGCTCGTGCCGACCTTCCCGGGTTTGTTGGACGCGCCGATCACCGCGACCGAGGCCGGGCGGAACAGCTCCTCGAGCTCCGGGGATCGTCCCACCGTCATCGTGCGCCCCCGGGCGCCCGGACGAGCCGTCCGTTATATAGCGACCCCCCCGTGCGACCGCCGGATGGCTGCACCGGGGCCGCCTGCGGGCCCGCATCCGACGTCGCCGCCGCCGACCGGCGGCGCCCGGCCCGGCGGCCGGGGCGTCCTCCAGCGGATGGATAAGGGGCGCATCCGACGGATCGTCGCCGTCGGGAGCGGCAAGGGCGGCGTCGGGAAGTCCTCGGTCACGGCGCTCCTCGCGGCCGAGCTGCGCCGGCGCGGCCGCACGGTCGGCATCCTCGACGCGGACATCACCGGGCCCTCGATCCCGAAGCTGCTCGGCCTCACCGGACCGCTCACCGACCGGGGCGAGGGGATCGAGCCCGCCGCGACCGCCTCCGGGATCCCCGTCGTCTCCTCGCAGTTCATGGTCGAGGACGAGCAGACGCCCGTGATCTGGCGGGGCCCGCTCGTCACCCGGCTCATCACGCAGTTCTTCGGCGGGGTGAACTGGGGCGCGCTCGATTACCTGCTGCTCGACATGCCCCCGGGGACGAGCGACGTTCCCCTCACCGTCTTCCAGACGATCCCGATCGACGGGATGGTCTTCGTGCTCACCCCGCAGGACCTGGCGGCGCTGATCGTCAAGAAGGCGATGAACATGGCCCGCGACCTGCACGTCCCGCTCCTCGGCGTGGTCGAGAACATGGCGTACCTCGACTGCCCGCACTGCCACACGCGCATCGCCGCGTTCGGCCCGAGCCGCGTCGGGTCGGTCGCCGAGCAGTACGGGATCCCGGTCCTCGCCCGGCTGCCGATCGCGCCCCCGGTCTCCGAGCTCGCCGACGCGGGACGCCTCGGGGAGTACGCCGCGCCCGAGATCGCCGCGCTCGCCGACGCGTTCGAGCGCGCGGTCGCCGACGTCACGCAGGGGACGCCGACGGTCCTGTGAGCCCGCGCAGCCGGGAGAACGGGACGGTCTCGACCGGCACGCCGCGGCGGCGCAGCGCCTCCGCGAGGCCCGGCAGATGCGCGTCCCCGACGACCGCCGCGATCCGTCCGAAGCCGCGGGCGCGCAGGTCGGCGAGACGCGCCGCCATGTGCTCGTTGCGGTCGTCGACGAGCACGCGCGCGAGCGTGGGGCTCGCGAGCCGCAGCTCGTCGGTGAACGCCTCGGGCGCCGCCGCGTACTGCTCCATCTCCTTCGAGACGACCCGCGCCGGGACGAACAGCCCCGCGAACGCGCTCGCGAGCAGCATCACGCGCTCCTTCACGGGCAGGGCCCTCAGCAGGTTCGCGAGCGTGTCGCGGATCGGATCGTCGACGAGGAACAGCGGGAGGCCCCGCTCCCGGGCGATCGTCGCGGCGACCTTCATCTCCGCGCCCGGCGGCCCTCCGCCGAGCTCCGCGCCCAGTCGCCGCTGGATCCGGCCCCACAAGCGCGGCAGGAGCGGGCCGCGCCGCGCGGTGCGCCCGGGCCCTTCGGGAGCGAACATCGCCTCGGCGCGCTCCCGGTCGAGCTCGATCGCCACCCCGTCGAGCACGCGGGCGTCGAGCAGCCGGTGCAGCGGACCGGAGAGGTCGACCACGTGGGCGGCGCCGACGAGCAGCACCGGCGCCGGGTCCGTCCGCGCGTACACGCCCCCGCACCGACCCGTCGCTCTTCTGCGTTCGCCCCGCGCCGCACAACCCCCAAATAGGGGGGCGGGGTCGACCGCCGCGTATGGCGTGGACGATCTTCACGGTCCCGAGCGCGAAGCGGACCGAGCTGGACCAGGTGCTCCGGGACGACCAGGTCTCCCGGCAGAGCCAGAAGGTCCGGGAGGCGTCCGCCCTCGGGGGACCGGCCGACGCGGTCTACGTGCTCGTCGAGGGGGCGGAGGCGCCGGTCGCGCGCGCGGCGGAGCTGCTCGGGGCGGTCGGGACCAAGCTCCCGCCGGCCGAGGCGGAGCCGCTCTACCGGCGGTTCAAGGACGAGGAGGAGGCCGCCTCCGCGGGGATGGGGCTCTTCTTCACCGAGGGCTGACGGGTCAGTCGCTCGACGGCGCGTGGGACGGCTCGAGGTCCTCGCCGCCCGCGAAGACGTTCTGGCAGGCGTGGTAGAACGCGTCGAGCCCGCTCCCGTCCTTCGCCGACGTGGGGAGGAGGCCGGTGAGCGGCCCCATGGTCTCGATCGCGCGGAACAGCTCGGTCGACAGCTGGGTGTCCGGCGTGGGAGCGTCGCGGGTGACGGCCTCGTACAGCTGGCTCGGGTCGTCGGACCAGCCGAGGATCTCCGCGAGCCGTTCCGGCGGCAGGACGTCCGACTTCGCGAGGACGTTCGACATCGGCAGGCGGAAGCGGAACTCGACCGTCGCGCTCAGCATGAGGAGGGACACGAACCCGGACGGCGTGCGGGCGAGCGCCGGATCGAACAGGAAGGCGATCAGCGAGCGGTCGCCGCTCAGCGCGTCGACGATCGCGCGCGACGCCTCGCGGAAGGCGAACAGCTCGATCTGGCCCGGCGTATCGACGATCACGTAGTCGGATTTCAGCTCCTGGATCGCCTGCTTCACCTCGAAGATCTTGAGCGCGATCATATCGGCCGCGGCGACCTGGGCGCCGTTCGGCCCGAGGCCGTACTCGTCCTGGAGGTCCGCGAGCCGCACCCACTCGCGGATGTCGATGTCGGGCTCCCCCTCGGTGGATTCGCTGCCGGGATCGAGGTTCACGACCGTCGCCTCGTAGCCGGCGTGGCGCATCCACTCGCCGAAGGCGCGCACGAACGTCGTCTTGCCGGCCCCGGCGGTCCCGGTGACGTAGACGGTGCCGGGCTCTTCCATCCGTCAGCGCTTCCCCGCGACGGCCCGCTGCCGGCCGAGCTCCGCCGCGACGGCCCGGAGGAACGCCGTCTTCGTCGAGCCCGATCGCTTCGTGACCTTGACCCGCCCGCCGAAGCGATGGGCCTGACGGGGGTAGTGCTTGTCGGCCTCGACCTCGGCCTTCGCCCCGAGCCGCTTCGCGGCGGCCGCGATCTCCTCCGCCGTCACGTCGGTCAGCGTCGCCGACTCGGGCAGCCGGCGGCCCTCCTCCCGCGTGAGCCCCTTCGCGAGGTAGGCCGGATAGACGTAGAAGTAGTCGGGCATCGCCCGGGGGTTAGGACGCTCAGGCCGAGGCGGCCGGCGCCGGCAGGCGCACGCCGTTCAGGACCCCGTCCTGGCCCGGCCGCGACCGGACCCGCACGAGCCCGAGCTCGGTCTCGAGGATCGCGCCCTTCGTGATGATGTTCCGCTGCACGTAGTTCGGGTTCGCCGGGTTCTCCCGGACCGTGATCACCTTCGCCCGCTGCATCTTCTGCGTCGCCGGGTCGAAGACGTTGATCGTCTGGGTCGTGAGGATCCGGAGCTTGAGATTGGCGCCCCGGACCCGGTACTGCTTCACGGTCCCCGCTCCGAGCGTGGCGGTCTGGAGCTCGCGCGCGATCTCGAACCGCCGCTTCTTGCGGATCGGCCGGAGCCGCCCGCCGGTCCGCTTGCGCTTCGAGCGTCCCTGCCAGGTTCCCATGACGACCGTCCGAGGGGCGTTCGGAGCGGGGTGGCCTATATGACCTTTATCCGGCCGCGGCGCCGCCGACCTCGAGAACCGTCTTGATGGAACCGGCCCCGAGCTCCTGGACCGCCGTGCCGACCTCGGCGAGCGGGCGGCGCCGGGTGATCATCGCCGCCAGCGCCCCCGGCCACTTCGCCTCGAAGACGAGCATGTCGCGCAGCCCGGCCTCGAAGTACGTACGGTTCGCGTTCACGGACCCGACGATCGCCCGGTTGCCGAGCACGACCTCGCGCCAGAGGACGCCGGCCGCGACGGACGTCGGCGGCACCGAGGCGTCGGGGATCCCGGTGAGGACGAGGACGCCGTTCGGTCCCAGGACGTTCGCGAGCCCGAAGTCGAGCGACACCGAGCCGGTCGCCTCGACCACGAGATCGTAGCCGGACGTTCCCAGCACGGCGAGCCCTTGGGCCACGTTCACGTGGCGGGCCCCGACCCGGCGGAGCAGCACGCCGGCCGGCGTCGCGTCGTCGTGGCGGTCGATCGCGGTGACGTCGTACCCCCGCACGCGCAGCACGAACGCCGCGAGCATCCCGATCGCGCCCGTGCCCGCGACCAGCGCGGTGGGCGTCGCGGTCCGCGGGTACCCGGGCGTCGGCTCCTTGCGGTCGAGGACCCGCTGCCCCTGGAAGATCGCCTTCTCGACGACGCTGAGCGGCTCCAGGAGGACCGCGACCGACCGCAGCGACGGGTCGACGTGCACGAGATACTCCGGGGTCTCCACGTACTCCTCCGCCATGTACCCGGGGGCGCCGCCGATCCCCCGTTCGGTGAACCCCCCGGTCTCGCAGAAGTCCGACCGGTTCGCGAGGCAGAACCGGCAGCGGCCGCAGCCGCGGCGGACCGTCGCGACCACCAGGTCGCCGGGGCTCCACCCCGCCACGGACGGATCGCCCTCCCGGACGACGCCGAGATTCTCGTGGCCGAGGATCAGATAGTCGCTCCCCGCCGGGGCGGCGCCGTACTTCCCGGTCACGATGTCGTGATCGGTCCCGCAGACCCCGCACTCGAGCACGCGCACGCGGAGCGTGCCCGCGGTCCGGACCGGGGCGGGCACGTCCGCGATCGCCACCCCGGGCCGCGGGGGGTGGACCACTGCCGCGCGCATCGTCACTTCCCGAGGAACGGCTTCAGCCGCGCCTCGATCGGGGCCAGACGGGCGAGGACCGCCGCCTCCTCCTCCGGGGCGAGCGGCCCGAACGGCGCCCGGTAGCCGACGTCGGCCCCCCGTAGGCGGTGGGCGAGGAACTTGTCGACCGAGGGGAACGGGCCGGCGCGCGTCACCTCGACCAGCTGGTCGACGAGCCCCTGCAGTTCCGTCGCGCGGCCCGCCTCGTGCGCCCGGGCGGCCGCGACGAGCCCGACGCACAGCGCCGGCACGAGGTTCGCCATCCCCATCACCGCCCCCGCCGCGCCCGCGGCGATCGCCGCCGCGGCGAGCGCATCGTCGCCGGGGAAGACGGCGAATCCGTCCGGCGCGCCCGCGAGGAACGAGCGGACGCTCTCGAGGGAGCCCGAGGTGTCCTTGATCCCGGCCAGGACCCCGTCGCGCGCGAGCGCATGGACCAGGTCGGGCGGCAGGGCGTAGCCGACGAACGCGGGGATGTTGTAGGCGAGCAGGGGGACCGTGATCGCCTCGTGGATCGCGCGGAAGTACCCGCCGAGCGCCGCCACCGTGGGTTTGAGGTAGTACGGCCCGACCGCGACGATCGCCTCGGCGCCCGCGCTCTCCGCCTCGGTCGCGTAGGCGACGGCCCGGGCGGTCGCGGGGGCACCGCAGCCGACCCAGACGTCCGTCTTTCCCGAGACGCTCTGCACCCAGAGGTCCACGAGCTTCGTCCGCTCGTCGTCCGTGACGAGGGGGAACTCGCCCAGCGTGCCGAGGGCGAACAGGTGGTCGACCTTGGCGTCCGAGAGCGTGCGCGCGAAGCGGGAGTTGCGCCCGAGGTCGACGGCGCCGTCGTCGGCGAAGAGCGTCGGGATCGGGACCGAGAGACCGTCGAGCGCCATCGGCTCCCGTGGACCACCGTGCCTTAACTCTTTGGCGGAATCCCCGAGGGGGCGGTCGCGACGGGCGAGCGGTTCGTGCTCGGCCTCGACGAGGCCGGCCGGGGCAGCGTCCTCGGCCCGCTCGTGATCGGCGGCTTCTGCCTGCCCGAGGACGGGATCGCCGGGCTCGCCGCCGCGGGCGTGCGCGACTCGAAGGCGCTCACTCCCCGCGCCCGCGCCGTCGTCTACCGACGGCTGGCGGGGCTCGGTTCGCTCCACTCGGTCGCGCTCCGCCCGGCCACGATCGATCGCTGGGTCCGGCACCACGGCCTCAACGAGCTCGAGCTCGCCACGTTCGCCCGCCTGGTCCGCGCGGTGCGGCCCGCGGTCGCGGTCGTCGACGCCTGCGACCCCAACGCGGGCCGGTTCGAGCGCCGACTCTCGGCGCTCGTCGGGGGCGAGGTCGAGATCGTCGCGCGGCATCGGGCCGACGCGACGGAGCCGGTCGTCGGGGCGGCGTCGATCGTTGCGAAGGTCCGTCGGGACCGCGCGGTGGCCGCGCTCCGCCGCCGGCTCGGCGAGGGCGTCGGCTCGGGCTACCCGTCCGATCCTACGACGTGCGCGTTCGTGGAGGCCGCGGTGCGCGCCGGCCGCCCGCTGCCGCGCTGGCTCCGGGCGTCGTGGGCGCCCGTGCAAAGGGTTAAGCGCGCTCGGTCGGCTCCGACGCTGGACTCCTTCGGACCATGACCGTGGAGGAGACGCTCGCGTCGATCGTCGATCGGTTCAACCGCCACGCGGCCCGCAACCCCGCCGTCGCGGAGGAGCTGAAGGGGCTCGCGCGGACGATCGTCGTGCGCCTGACCGACGAGCGGAGCTACGCGGTCGACCTCCAGGACGGCCGGCTCGTCGATCTGCGCAGCGCGAACGGCCAGCCGGCGGACCTCACGATCACGACGGACGTCGCGACGTTCGAGGGGCTCGTCCGCAAGGAGATCGGCCCGATGAAGGCGATCGTGACCCGCAAGCTCGCGATCGACGGTTCGCTCGAGGACAAGCTGCTGTTCCGCAAGCTCCTCTAAGGCGCGGGGCCGGCCTACGGCAGGAAGACGCACGCGGCGATGCAGACCCCGTAGTGGTCCATCGGGATCGACAGCTCCTCGGTCCGGTAGTGGATCCGCCGCAGCTCGACGCCGCGGAAGTGCGCGATCTCCTCCATCCGCCACTTGAGGAACTCCTTGAGCGACTTCTGGGTGCCGTGGAGGTGACCCTCCGCGACGTAGCCGCCCTGGCCGTCGGTCCGGAACCCGTAGGCGATCCCGGCGCTGATCACCTCGCCCTCGCCCCCCGAGTACCGGGCGAGCACCGCGTGGGTGATCGCCCCGCGGGCGATCGGGACGCGGTCGGCCTGCCGGATCCCGATGGGAAGCACCGACGAGACGCTCACCAGGTTCTGCTCGCCGATGCCGGCCTGCAGGAGCGCGAGGTCGAACGCGTTGAGCTCGCTCGTCTTGTTGATCCCCTTCCCGCTCGTCACGAAGAACCGGGTCGGGACGGGGACGAGCGTCATCGCGGCGGGCTCGGCGCGCGGCACGGTCGCCGATGAGGGGGACCCGCGCATAAGGTTTCGGCCGGCGCCAGGCTAGACCATGATCGCGTGGCGCCGGCGCATCGTCGCTTCGGTCTCGCCGCGCGCGCGCATCAGCTCCGCGATCAGGGCGTCGCACAGGCGGAGGCTCGCGAGCTCGAACAGGGTCCCGAGCGGCGCGAACCGGGCCCGGTCGGGGTCCTCGGCGAAGTCGAGCGCCACGAGGTGGGTCGCGGTGTGGGCGAGCTTCGACGTGCCCCGCGCGGTCAGGACGACCAGTTCGGCCCCCTCGCGCCGGACGATGTTCGCGGTCTGGATGCTCGAGTAGCTCTCCCCCTGGCCCGACAGGATGAACACCGCGTCGCCGCGGTGGACGATCGGGGTGACGCTCTCGCCGATGACGTAGGCCCGGAGCCCGAGCTGCACGAGGCGCATCGCGAACGCCCGCCCGATGATGCCGCTGCGGCCCGCGCCGTAGACGAAGATCTGGGGCGCCGCGGAGAGGATCTCGACCGCGCGGCCGACCGCCCGGGGATCGACGCGGTCGAGCGCGACGGTGACGCGGTCCGCGAGGTACCGCTGGGCGAGGACGAACGTCGAGCCGTTATCGCCGCCGGGATCGGTCACGGGGCCGGGCCTCCTTCGCCTTCGGACGCGGGCGGGGTGCGGGGCGCGCCGGACGCGCGGCCGCCGGCCGGGGCGGCGGGCTCTTCGGCCGCGGGGGCGGCACCGGCTTCGGCGGCCCCTTCGCGGGCGGCGGCGCGTGCTGCTTCGTCCACCGGCGCGTGAGCGCCCGCTCGTAGAGGAGCTTCATGTACATCGCGTCGTGCTCGAGCAGCGGCGAGCTCGAGATGACGGTCGCGTCGTAGTCCCGCTCCGCCAGGATCTCCGCCAGCGGGTCGAACCGGACCAGTCCGCGCTTGATCGGCGTCAGGCGGAACTCGCCGGGTCCGTAGAACTCGACGCCCGAGAAGTTGAGGTAGAGCGGCCCCTTCGTCGCCTCGACGAACTGCCGCACGACCGGCGCGAGCGACTCGACCTCCTCGAACGTCGTGCGCTCCCGGGCCGCGAGGTGCGGGAGGTTCAGGACCGGCACCGTGCCCTTCACGTGGCGCGCGAGCTCGAGCACCTCGTCGCGCGAGCCGAAGACGTCCGGGTGCCCGCTCGGCTCGATCGCGAGCCGGACGCTCCCCTTCGAGAACTTCTGCAGCCAGTCGGCGAGATCCGTCACGATCTCCGTGAGCTGCTGGATCGAGTCGGCCCGATCCCCGCCGCCATAGAACCCGAGGTGCGTGACGGCGAGGCGCGCGCCGAGGCCGTGGGCCAGCACGCCGGCCCACTGGATCTGCCGGGTCGACTGCTCGCGGGCGTCGCTCGACCCGAAGAAGTCGACGTAGTACGGCGCGTGGAGCGTGAGGTCGGTGTCGAGCGCCCGCGCGAGCGTCTTCGTCTGGTCGAGGTCCGCCGCGTCCTTCGCGAGGCTCCACGTCAGGGTCGTGAGCGAGTCCTTCCGCTTCACGGGGGCGGTGAGCGCCGCGAGGTTCGGGATGCCGCCCTGGTGGTCGGCCGCCCCGACGTTCACGATCAGCTGCTGGGGCAGCGCGGACGGGAGCTTGCCGACCTCCTCGTCGAGCGCGAGCCGCGTGAGCGGATTGACCTTGATGAACTGCACCTCCATCGCGGTGAGCCCGAGATGGTGGACGTCGGCGATCCCGTCCCGGAGCGTGCGGCCCTTGCAGGAGAGGGGGATTCCCGCCGGTCCAAAACGGATCACGAGTAACCAGGCCTCAGAACGGGGGCAGGGGGTAACTGCTGAACCTATATATCGGACGCAGCCGGCGCCACGTCGGCGCGCGTCGCGGAAGGTCCCCCGCGGAATCCGAAGGCGAGGAGGTAGAGCTCGCTCGACGGCTCCCGGGACGCGGGCGGCTTCGTCCGGCGCACGCGGACGAACGCGTCCGCGAGCGCCCGCTCGAGCGACGGGACGAGGTCGCCGTCGAACACCTTCGCGACGAAGGCGCCGCCCGGTCGCAGCACCTCCGCGGCGAGCCCCAGCCCGTCCCGGACGATGCCGACGCTGCGGGCATGGTCGGTGGCGTACGCGCCGCTGATCCGCGGCGACATGTCGGAGAGCACGAGGTCGAACTTCGCGGCCCCCAGGCGGCCCGCGAGCCGGGGGTCGCCGACCCGGCCGCGCACCAAGCGGACCCCCTCGATCGGCTCGACCGGGCGCGGATCGACGGCGACCACGGTCCCGCCCGGACCGACCCGCTCGCGCGCGACCATCGACCAGCCGCCGGGGGCCGCCCCCAGGTCGAGGACGCGCGCGCCGGGGGCGAGCAGGCGGAACCGGTCGTCCAGGTACGCGAGCTTGAAGGCGGCGCGCGAGCGCAGGCCCTGCCGGCGGGCCGCGCGGTAGTACGGGTCGCGCCGCCGCTCCGCGACGAACCGCCGGGGCATCGCTCCGGGAGCGCCCGCCGCCTACATGAGGCGACCCGTGGGGCGCGGCCGGTGGGGCCGTCCGAATTTGAATCGGAGTCTCTTGCACCCCAAGCAAGAAGGATGGTCCAAGCTACCCCACGGCCCCACGCCGCGCCGGCGGCCGCCTCGACCGGGCCTTGGGAGATAATGGTTGGGGTCGGCGCGCGCTGCTAGTGGACGAACCACCACGCGGCGATGCCCGCGACCGCGATGATCGCGGTGTTCGCGAGCGCGAGCCAGAAGAACGTCCAGAGGTCGGACGTGCCTTCCTCGGGGGTCGTCGCGGGCGGTGGGCTCGACCCGCCGGGGGTGCGCGTGTACGGCGTCGAGTACGGCGCCGCCCCGCCCGGCATCGGGTCCTCGACCGGCTCCGGATTCTTAACGGCTCGGTTCGACGGCTACGCCGCGAACCAGGGGAGCCGGGCGGACGGTCCGCTCGGTTTGAGGACGAGGAGGTGGAGGTTCGATCCCGGATCGCCCGGGGCGTAGGCGTCCCGCTGGGCGAGCTGGTAGAGCAGGAAGAGCGCATCCTCGTCGGACTTCACGCCGAGCGACCGCTGCACGTCGATCCCGAAGCGCTGCTGGAGCAGCGCCAGCAGCTCCTCGAAGTCGACCTGGCTCGAGCCTTCGGTCGACTGGGCGCGCCGGAAGAGGCCGACCACGATCCCCGTCGCGATCTGGAGCAGTTCCTTCGGCGACGCGATCCGCAGGTGGAAGTGGGCCGGGGCGCCGGACGGCATCACCAAGATCGACACCTCGTGGTCGATGGTCGAACCGGGCGCCCCCGCGAGCCGCGCCCAGGCGGCTTCGGCCGCGGCGTCGTTCGGGACGACGAAGATCGCCCGCCGGTGCGACCGGCGGTCGCTCCGGGCACCGGCCACCCACCGGTCGATGCCGTCGGCGATCTCGGTGCTCGGGCCGGGGGCGACGAAGACGGGGAAGGTGCGCCGGGGGACGCCCGCCTCCTGGACCCAGAACGCGGGCGCGGGTTCCGCGTCGCTCCGGGCCGGCGCGATCCGCGCGTACCCGAGCTTTCGGAGCGCGCTCTCGGCGGTCCGCTGGCGGTCGGCCGGCCCTCCGACCCGGTCGGAGTTCGTCACGGAGACTACCGAGCGGGCGCGCGGAGATAAGGTTGCGCCGACCGCCGCGCGGCGCGCGGGTCAGGGAAGCGCCGGCACGCCGGCGCGGACGAGCGCGACGTTGGCGAGGATCGCGAGGACGATCGCGAGGAGGTACGGCCCCGAGAACAGGAACCCCCGTCGCGCCGCCGGCCGCGCGACGTTCCGCCAGAGCGGGGCCGTGGCGGCCACGAAGGCGACCCCGAGCGCGACGAGGGCGACCCCGATGGGCCAGGCGACGGCGCCGGTGAGGACGACCCCGATCGCCGCCGGCACGAGCAGGACGGCCGATACGACGACGACCTTGCCCGAGAACGCCACGTCGTCCATCCGGGGGAGCATCGGGAGGCCGGCCCGGGCGTAGTCGTCCTTCAGGAGGAGCGCGAGGCTCCAGAAGTGTGGGGGGGTCCACAGGAAGACCAGGATCGCGAAGGCGATCGCCCCGTCGGTCCAGCTCCCCGTCGCGGCCGCGCTCCCGGCGAGCGCCGGGGCGCTGCCCGCGAACCCGCCGATGACGATGTTCCAGCTCGAGCGGCGCTTCAGCCAGACCGTGTAGACGACGACGTAGGTGAGACCGCCGAGGAAGATCGAGAAGCCCGTGAGCGGGTTGAGGAGCACCGTGGCCCCGCCGATCCCGGCGGCGAGGAGCGCGAGCCCCAGCACGGCCGCGACCGAGCCGGGCGCGATCCGCTCGTCCGCGAGCGGCCGGCCCGCCGTCCGCTTCATCCGGCGGTCGAGGTCCCGGTCGAGGTAGTGGTTGAGCATCGCGGCGCCGGCGCTCGCCGTGGCCCCCGTGACCACGAGCAGCGCGAGCCGCGTCCAGTCGATCGTGCGGGGGTCGGCGAGGAAGAACCCGCCGATCGCCACCGCGACGATCAGCGCCGTGATCCCCGGCTTCGTGAGCGTGACGAAGTCCGCTGCCCGGGCGGGCGCGGGGGCGGCGGGGGACGGTTCGGCCATGGCGGCGCCGGTCGGACCCCGGCGCCGAACTTAGCCCTCGCGGGGCCGGCCGACGCCCGAGGGGCGGTCGCTCGGCGCCGGCGCGGACGGCCAAGGCTCGGTCGCGGGACGGGGGGCGGGGGTCTCCGTCGTCGCCCGCCGGGCCCACTCGATCCAGCGGCGCGGCATCTCGCGGAGGTTCGCGAGCAGCGCGAGGATCAGGAGGAGGCCGAACAGCGCCGTGGCGATCGCGAGATGGACCAGGATCAGCGTCGCCAATAGGCCGCTCTCGACGACGAGGCCCCCCAGGAGCGCCTCGGTGACGACGAGGCCGAGCGACACGAGGCTGAGCTTCATCAGGATCCGACGGGTCCGCTCGTACGCCAGGGCGAGGGCCGCCAGGACCAGCACCGTCACCGAGAGGAAGAACGCCGAGACGCGGTGGCTCCACTCGACGGCCGCGCCGCCCTGGAACGCCGGCAGGAGGTTGCCGTTGTCGAAGCAGGTCGGCCAGTGCGGGCAGGCGAGCCCGTCGCCGCTCGCCATCACGTTGCCGCCGAGCAGGATCGTGGAGTAGCAAAGCACGCAGGCGAGCACGGCGACGATGCGGAACAGGTCGTGGCCGCGTCCCATACCGTTCCTACGGGCTCTCCGCCCCCGGCGCGGGCGCGACGGTCGGGATCGGGGTCGGGGCGCGGAGCGGCTGCGGCACCGGCTGCGCGACCGGGCCGGTCATCTTGACGGCGAGCTCCTCCCCCCACGGGTCGGCGGTCGTGACGGGGTCGCCGGCGAAGTACGAGTACACCATGTTGTAGGCGAACACGAGCTGGCCTATCCCCAGGATGTACGCACCCATCGTGGAGAGGAAGTTGAGCGCCTGGAAGTTGCCGACCCACAGGTACGTGTAGACCCGCCGCGGCATCCCCTCGGCCCCGAGGATGAACATCGGGAAGAGCAGCAGGTTCACCCCGACATACGTGAGCAGGAAGTGGATGTGGCCGAGCTTCTGGTTGTACCAGCGGCGCGTGATGATGGGGAAGTAGAAGTAGATCCCGGCGAAGATCGCCATCAGCGTCCCACCGAGCAGGATGTAGTGGAAGTGGGCCACGACGAAGTACGTCCCGTGGTAGAGGTAGTCGATCGGGATCGAGGCGAGCATGAGGCCCGAGAGGCCGCCGATCACGAACCCGGTGATGAACGCGACGGAGAACCACATCGGGAGGGCCATCCAGATCCGCCCGCCCCAGAGCGTCGCGACCCAGTTGAACGTCTTCACCGCCGAGGGGACCGCGATCGCCATCGTGGCGAGCATGAAGACGAATCGGACGTTCGTGGAGATCCCCGTCACGAACATGTGGTGCTCCCAGACGGCGAACGAGAGCACCGCGAACGCCCCGAGCGAGACGGCCATGGCGCCGTAGCCGAAGATGTCCTTGCGCGCGAGCTTCGGCAGGACGGTCGAGATGATCCCGAACGCCGGCAGGACCATGATGTACACCTCGGGGTGCGCGAAGAACCAGAAGATGTTCTGGTACAGCAGCGCGCCGCCGAGCGGCGTCCCGTTGACGGAGGCCAGGATGTGCGTGCCGAAGTTCCGGTCCGAGAGGATGAAGGTCAGCCCGATCGAGAGGGACGGGAGGGCGAAGATGAGGAGCACCGAGTTGATCAGGGTCGCCCAGACGAACAGCGGCATGTTCCAGTAGTGGACGCCGGGCGCGCGGTGCTTCAGGATCGTGACGAGGAAATTGATCGCGCCGAGCATCGACGAGATCGTGAGGATGTGGAGGCCGAGGATCCACAGGTCGACCCCGTACGGGTTCGGCCCGAACGACTGGAGCGTGAGGGGGACGTAGCCGGTCCACCCGGCGTACGCGTTCGACAGGATCAGGATCACGCCGGCCGGCGGGATCATCCAGAAGGCGATCGCGTTGATCCGCGGGAGGGCCATCTCCCGCGAGCCGATCATCGAGGGGACGAGGAAGTTCCCGAACCCGGCCAGGGTCGGGATGATGAACATGAAGATCATCAGCACGCCGTGCTCGGTGAACAGCGTCGAGTAGACGTCCGGCGTGATGCCGAGCGTCGTCTGCGGGTCCATCCCGAGCCCCTGCACGAGCCCGAGGTCGGTCCGGATCAGCGTCGCGTAGATCCCGCCGATGAAGAAGAACACGATGCCGGTCACGATGTACATGATGCCGATCCGGCGGTGGTCCGTCGTGAACAGCCACTTCTTCATCGTCGGGACGAGCCACGTCCCGTGGTAGTAGAACAGCCAGACGAGGAACCCGGTCAGCGCGGCGATCAGGACCGAGACGACGAGCGGGGTCGTCGGAACGGTCACGGGGCTCCTCCCGCGCTCATGCGATAAGGCTCCCTAGTACGTACGCGATCGCCGCCGCTCCGATGGCGAGCGTCAGCAGCGCGAGGAACCGGGCCTGGGACCGGACCGAGACCGGGCCCGGCGCGGACGGGGCGAAGCGTCGGCCCAGCGGCCAGACGCGGTAGGTCCGGTCGACGATGTGGACGATCAGCGCGGCCATGAGGAACATGAGGGCGAGGGCGTAGCCGAACGACTGCTGCGCGCCGGGCGAGGTGAGCGGTCCGATCTGGATCGCGTAGACGACGAGCAGCGCGATGCCGAGCAGCATCAGGAACGTGACCGTGTCGTAGAGGTTCAGCACGCGCCGACGGATCGCCCGCAGCTCGGCGTCGTCGGGCGGGTCACTCAAACAGCATCACCTTCCGTCCGTTCGCTCCGCGGTACCGATCGACGCGGTACAGGATCCCGACCAGGAACAGGAACGCGAGCACCGCGACCACCGCGCCCACGACCACGGCGACCGCGTCGATCCATTGCCCCGCGAACAGGCCGAGGAGCCCGTAGACGACCGTGGCCGACCCGACGGTCCCGATCACCAGGAAGATCCCGAGGATCGCCCACAGCCAGCCGGTCCGCCAGGTGGGCCGCTCGTCCGGCTCAGTCAACGGCCTTCGCCTCCGCGGCGCCGACCGGCGCTCCCGTCGGGACCCCGACGCTCCCGGGCGAGTAGACCCCGGGGTAGCCCGCGGCGCGGGCGGCGAGCCGGCGCTTGTAGCTGCGGACGTACCGCCAGTGGAACAGGACGGTGGCGAGGCCGTTCACGAGGAAGATCGGCCCGATCGTCTCCGCGACCAGCGTCGGGAGGATCTGCACCCCCGGGGTCTCGCCGCCCCACACCGTCATCACGATGAAGAAGCCGAGCAGCGACGTCGCGAGCCAGATGAAGAACGGACGGTCCCGCGGGTGCGTGCGCTTCGAGCGGTCGAGGAACGGCAGGAACAGGACGAAGAGGATCAGCACGGTCGTCGCGCCGACCGCGATCACCGGGGTCACGCCGTAGAAGTCGACGAGCTTGAACAACCAGAGGAAGTACCAATCCGGCTCGGTGACCGAGGCGGCCGCGGCGAGATTGCCGTAGTACGTGGGGAGCGACCACGGCCAGAGGGCGGCGATGCCCAGCAGCACGCCCACGTAGAGCAGTCCCCACTTGGTGATGTACCAGAAGATGTGGGGCATGAACGGGACGTGGCGCTCGTCGTCCTTCGTCGTGTAGCGACGGCGCTGCGTCGGATCGGACGACGCCGGCGGCGCGATGCCGTGCGACTCGAACAGCGCGATGTGCGCGTAGAGGAGCGCCGCCAGCGCGAGCGGCAGCAGCAGTACGTGGGCATCGAACATCCGGGACAGCAGGCCCTGCGACGTCCCGTCGGCCAGGATGAACGGTCCGAGGAGCGGGCCGAAGGTCGGGAGCCTGAGGGCGAGGACGAGCCCCACGTTGGTCGCGTTGTAGGAGATCTGGGTGTACGGCAGCAGGTAGCCCGTGAACCCCATCCCCATCGTCGTGATGAGGAGGAGGGTCCCCACCATCCAGGAGAACTCGCGGGGCGCCTTGTAGACGCCCATGTAGTAGCCGCGGAAAAAGTGGACGAACATCAGAAAGATCATCGCATAGGCGCCGTACAGGTGGCTCGACAGGAGGAGCGAGCCCATCGGGACGGAGTGGATGATGTAGTACGTCGAGCACCATGCGGCCGGCGCGGCGGACTGGGCACCGACCGCCTGGCCGCACGCGGTGAGCGTCGTGCCCGTGCTCGGCTGGTAGTACAGCAGGAGCAGCGCGCCCGAGACGACCTGGTAGAGAAAGGCGTTGACGACGAACGCGCCCGTCCAGTACGACGGCTTGAACGTGAACTCGGGCTGGGGACGGAGCGCCCACTTGCGCATCGAGGTGCGATCCTCGACGAACCCCCAGATCTTGTTGAGGGTCCGATTGTACCAGGTCGAGAACGCCACTCGGCCCTCCTACGACGGGAACGAGCAGAGGATCACCGGGGACTCCCGCGTGAGCTGGCTCGAGGTGCCGACCCCGTAGTCCCCCTGCAGCGTGTTGAGGTGCCCGTTCACCGGCGGGCCGTTCTCGCCGATCGCGTAGATCACCCCGTCCGAGTCGACGTCCAGGACGACCTGGGGCAGCGGGAGGACCGCGGGCCCGGTCAGGTTCGACGCCGAGTTGGTGACGTCGTAGGTCGATCCGTGGCACGAGCAGTGGATGTAGAACGAGAGGCTGCCGAACGTCTTCGGGCAGGTCCCGGGCGGATAGTACGAGATCGCCGGGGCGGGGCAGCCCAGGTGCTGGCAGATCCCGCTGTACGCGACGATCGACCCGTGGGTGCCGACCCCGCCCGGGACGTTCTGCGCCCCCGGGTTGGACGCGCTGGGCGCCTGGCCGTTGGCGGGGTAGAGGTTCAGCAGGAAGTTCGGCTCGTTCTGGAGCGGGTAGTTGAACAGGAACAGGTCGGCCGTCCCGACGTTGTACTCCGACTCGACCGCGTCGACGGTGAGCGGGGTCCCGTTGACGTCGACGAGCTGCGTCCGCGGATAGGCGGAGATCCCGACGACCGGCGGCTGCACGTACTGCAGGGTCCCGCCGACCAGCCCGCCGCCGCCGGCTCCGACGAGCGCCGCGACGGCGACCAGCTTCAGCACGTTGCGCTTCGTCTCGTCGACCTCCTCCTCGCCCGCCGCGACGCGGTGGACCTGCCCGACCGGCCAGTCGAGCGCGGGTCGGCCCGTCGGCACGAGCGGGCAGTTCGCGGCGCAGTCGAAGCCGCGCATCAGAGCGTCCTCCCGCGCGTGTCCGGCAGCGCGTCATCGACCTCGCCGGGGGGCGGCTCGATCGCCTCGCCCGGCAGCTCGGCCCGGTCGCTGTGGTGGTAGACGAGCCAGGTGATGCCGATCCCCATCAGGATCACGAGCACGTCGGTGATATCGACGACCTCCTGCGGCCCCAGGGTCACGGGCGCACCTCCCGGTCCCATCCGCCGGCGTGGACCGTCGAGCTCCAGACGGGGGTCGGGTAGCCGCCGGTCCACGGGCTCGCCGGCTCGGGCGGCGCGGGGGCCGGTGCGGGCGGGAGCCCCGGCGGAAGCCGGACGGCGGCCGGGATCCCCGAGCGGACGGTCGCGGGCGGGTCGAGCCCGAGCAGCGCCCCCCGGATGGAGAACGGCTGGCCGGGGGTCGGCGACGGGAGGTCGGCCGCCCGCGAGAACTCCTCGAGGATCTCCTGCTTGAGGCGGCCCGCCCGGCCGTACCAGCGCCCGAGCGTCCGCAGGACCTGCGAGTTGTCCCGTCCGAAGAGGAGGAACGCCCCGATGGCGAGGAGGATCACCCAGTCGATGTCCGAGAACAGCGCCATCGCCCTACCTCACGCGGCCCCCGCGAGCGCCGGCGGCGGCCGGGCGGCGTCGCGGCGCCGCTCCCAACGGGCCGCGAAGTACGCGCCGCCGAAGTACAGGCCCATCATCGGCGTGGCGATCAGCAGCATCGTGATGCCGGAGTTGTCGGGCGTGATCACCATCCCGAAGACGAGCGACGCGATCACCGCCCCGCGCCAGTGCTTCTTCCACGCGGACGCGCGGACCACGCCGAGGCGCGTCAGCGCGTAGACGAACACCGGCAGTTCGAAGACGACCCCGAAGGCGAGGGAGTAGAGCAGCGCGAACGTCACGAAGTCCTGGACGCCCAGCACGGGCGCGAGGCCCATCGCCGCGACGTACCGGAACAGGAGCCGGAAGGTGAACGGTGTGATGAAGAAGAACCCGATGGCCGTGCCGAGCGCGAACAGCGCCGTCGCCGGGATCCCGATCTGGCGGACGAGCATCCGCTCGTTCTTCCGCAGGGCCGGTACGAGGAACGCCCCCACCTCGTGGACGATCCACGGCATCCCGAGGATCAGCGCGAGCAGGAGGCCGATCTCCATCTGCACGACGATCGAGTCGCCGACGCCGACGTTGAGGAGCTCGACCCCGGGCGGCAGCATGAACGCCACCATCGGCTGGAACAGCTGGGCGGTCACGTTGTAGAACGGGCTCGGCCACGGGTAGGCGAGCGGCAGCAGAGCGCCGAACAGGTGGACCTGGACCGGGACGAGCTCGAAGAACAGCAGGAACCCGAAGATGCCGGCGAGCACGACGCCGATCCGCACGACCCGGCGGCGGACCTCGTTGAGGACGGCGAGGATCCGCTCGAGATCGCCCATCAGCCACTCCGGCACCCCCCACGGGGGGCCCGGACCTCGGGTTCGGAGGGGGCCGTTCGGGTGCGCTCCGTTCGATCGCCTGCGCGCATGCCGGGCGAGATCGCGCGGGCTCAGCGGGCCGGGGTCGAGGGTCCGGAGGCCTGCGCGGCCTGGTCGGCCTTGATCTCCTTCTCGACCTCGATCCGACCCTTCTTGAACTCCCCGACGGAACGCCCGAGGCTATGGGCCAGCTGCGGGATCTTGCTCGATCCGTAGAACAGGATCCCCGCGACCACGGCGATGATCAGCCAGTCGTCGATGGAGTCGAACACGGTCTAACCCCCCCGCGACCACCCGGGGTCGAACCATCTCCCGTTCGTACGGGAGGACCGAACGAATCCGGTCGGTCCGTACGTCGGTCAGATAAGGCGGCTAGGCCGCCTCGACGAGGATCGTGTCGGTCCCGGAGGCGACCGCCCGGTCGATCGCGATCTCGGCAAGCAGCGAGAGACAGCCGGCCCCCCGCTGCAGCAGGTGCGACGCGGCGGCCGTCGGCGCCCGCCGAGCGCTCGGGCCCCGCCGCTCCGACGCGGGCAGGATCCCCGCGCTCAGACGGGCGCTGGCGTGGTACGCTTCGCAGGCGCGGTCGAGCGACGGATGCATGAGCGCGTCGACGACCGACTTGAGCTCGGCCTTCACCTCGGGGAGGAACGCGGCGAGCTGGGTCGCGGTCGCCCCCGGCAGCTGCGTCGCCTCGAGATTGAGCGCCTCGAGGGTACTGCCGAACAGGTCGCCGAGCTCCTCGAGCGCGTGGACGACGACGCGCCACTCGAGCAGCTGACGGGGGTCGGGGCTGCCGATCCGACGGGCGAGCGACCAGTCCCGGCTCGCGAGGAACAGCTGACGGACGAGCAGCGCGAGGACCTTGTTCGCCTCCTCCTCGAGCGCGGTCATCCGCCGGCTGCGTTGGCGCCGCTGGAGGAGCTCCTCCATCTCCTCGAGGAAGGCGACGAGGATCATCTTCATGCGCTGGACGAGCTGGGGCAGGCCGTACTTCGACGGGTCGATGAAGTTCTGGAGCACGATCCGGTTCGGCTCCTGGGCCACGATCGAGACGCCGAGGAGCCCCCGCGCCGCCTGCTGCAGTTCTTCGAGCCGATCGCTCGAGAGCGGCACGTCGGTGCGGATCTCGATCGAGTCGTGCCCGACGCGGTACGCCCCCACGACGAGCCGCTCCAGCACCCCCGGGGTCTCGAAGGCGCGCGCCTGGACGAGGAACGGCACGACCTCGGCGACCGCGCCGGGGACCGGCGCCGGTTTCAGGTACAGCGTGCCGTCGTCGTTCTGGTCGAAGACGATGAGGTCCCCCGGACGGAGGTTCATCGCCTCCGCCCACGGCTTCGGCAGCGTGACCGCGATCGAGGAGTGGCCGGCCTTCAGGACGCGTCGCTCGCGACTCGGTGTTCCCCAGGCCATTTCGTAACCCCGAACCTACTACAAGGTTCGTAGGTTACTCGAGCCCCGGGATTTGAGCGTTGCGCTGCCCGTTCAGCGGATCGGCGGGCCGCCCGGGGGCGCGGTTTCGTCCCCCGAGGGGGGCGGGAGCGGCTGCTCCGGCTCGGGGTAACCGAGCCGCTCGGGCGGCATCTCGAACTCCGATCCCCGCCGGCGACCGACCACGAACCCGAGGACGATCGCGATCACCACGAGCGCGACGATCGTGCCGACGATGATGAACACCGCGGCCCCGGGCCCGGTGTCGGGGGAGCTCACGCTCAGGTTCGCCGGGAGCGGCTCGCCGAACGAGATGAACCCGTACATGCCCGACTGGAAGTGCTCGGGCTCCATGCACATGAACTCGTACCACCCCGGCTGGGGGACGTTGAACGTCGCGGTGAACTGGGCGCCGTCGAAGGCCGTCGCGTTGACGTTGGCGATCGGCCGGTACGTGGCGTTCCCGTAGACGAGCGCGTTGAGGGCGGCCGGCGAGATCGTCGTCGGGTTCGGCAGGACCACGCCCTGTCGCCCGTAGATCGTGAACGTGTGGGGGCCCGAGTCGGCGTCGGTGAACGTGACGGTGACGTTCGCGCCGCTCGCGACGTCGCTGATCGTGCTCGGCGTGAACGGACCGATGTCGGTCGCCGTGATCTGGAAGGTGGTCGCTCCGTTCGCGTCGACGCTCTCCGCCTTCACGGGGACGACGTTCAGCAGCACCGCGAAGCCGCCCAGCACGAGCGCCGCGGCGACCGCCACGGCCTGCAGTCGTCGCGCGCCGGTCCTGCTGACGATCATCGACCTACCGAAGGGGACGGACGGCGGGCCAACGGGGGGTGCGATTCAAAGCCCCTCTGTATGTACGCGTCCGGCGCCGACGGGCGGGCCGGACCCCCGTTGCGGTTCGTACGCCGAGAATATGTAGCTGCCCCCACCGTCCCGGGCCGTGGCCGCTCTCCCCCCGTGGCACGCGCGCGGGGCGCTCGGGGTCCTGGCGCCCGTGGCCGGCCTGATCGCGAGCGGCGAGACCAATCTCGAGCTCACCAACAATCTCGTCTGGGTGATGATCGGGATCAGCGTCGCCGGCGCGATCGTGACGTTCGCGTTCCTCGCTTACTCGGTCATCCGGTTCCGGGACCCGAAGGTCCGGCGGCGGCGCTATGGTTAACAAGCTCGAGGTGGCGTGGACCCTCGCCGTCGTGGCGCTGCTGGCCGGCGTCGCGGCGTACTCGACCGTGCTGCTGTACCAGCTCGACGCCCTGCCGTCCGATCCGACGGAGTACGTCGACGTGACCGGCCACCAGTGGTACTGGGAGTTCTGCTACTCCAACGACACGTGCTTCAACTCGACCTACGACGCCACGACCAACTCGGTGTCGGGCGGGGCGTTATGGGCGCCACCGGGCGCCGTCGTGCAGATCAACGTCACCGGCGCCGACGTGATCCACTCGTTCAACATTCCGGCGCTCGGGGTCCGGATCGACGCGATCCCGGGTCGGATGAACTACTTCGCGTTCTCCGTACCGAACGCGGCGCCCGGGACCTCGTACCTGATCCAGTGCACCGAGTTCTGCGGCGAGTTCCACGGGACGATGCGCTCGTTCCTCGTCATCACCTGAGCGCGGCCGGCCGCCGACCGGCCCCCGCGCCTCGGCTCAGGGACCGTGGCCCCCGTGCGGCCCCTTCGGCTCGGACGGGAACCGCCCCACGTAGGCCGTGACCGCGGCCAGCGAGATCCCGACCGCGAGCAGCGCCCCGGCGCCGACGAGGATCCATCCCTGGACGATCGCCGTGGACGGGGCCGGGGGCGCGGGGGGCGGCGGGATCCCCACGTAGAGGAGCCCGAACATCCCGGCCTGGAAGTGGCCCGGGATCTCGCAGATGTACATGTAGATCCCCGCGGCGCCGACGGTGAAGTTCGCCCAGACGCTCCCGCCGGTGCTCGCGGGCACGTTCACGTTGGCGAGCGGGGCGTGCTGCTGGAAGTACGATGTGAAGTTGGAGTAGGTGATCGTGACGTTCGACTGGGGGACGACGGTGAACGTGTGCGGCAGCGTCCCCTGGTTCGTGACGAGCACGTTCACCACCACGGGGAAGTGCGAGGCGTTCGCGGCGAGCTCGTTGGGGACGAACGCGGGGGTGTTCACGGTCCCCTCCTGGACCTCGAGCCCCGGTCCGGTCGACGTGACGTTGATGACCCCCGACATGCCGGCCTGGAACTGGTACGGCACGATGGAGACGAACTCGAACGCGTCGAGCGCGTCGGTCGCGGGGAACGAGACGTTCGCGCTGGCCGTGGAGTGCGGGGCCACCGTCACGTTGGCGAGCGAGCCGTTCTGCTGGAAGAACGCGTCGACCTGGGTCGGGGTCCAGCTGGGGCTGAGCTTGAAGTTCGGCACCGCGGAGAGCGTGAACGAGTGGGAGTAGTTCCCCTGGTTCTGGAGGGTGAACGCCACGGTCGCGCCCGCCGGAACGTTCGCGCCGGACGGGACGAAGGCGGGCGCGTCGGTCATGTTGATCGGGACCGCGAGCGTCGACTCGGCCACGGCGTAGCCGATCTCGGGGGCGACGCGGACCACTCGCAGGGCGGCGGCGCTGGCGGGTACTCCGATCGTCGCGAGCACGAGCGCCGCGACGAGCCACGGGGCGGCGCGGCGCCACGGACCGGGCGGTCGTCGGGCCGACGGGTCGGTCACGGGCGTTCCTGACGGGGCGAGGACCCGGGCACGGTTGATATCGAGCGTGTACGAATCCGCCCCGGTCAGCGGTTCGCCGCCGGGGGCGGCAGCGGCGCGGCGGGTCCGGTCGGGGCGGACGGGCCGAGCGGTCCCGAGGTCCGGCTCGCGACGAGGTCGGCCGGCTCGACGTCGTTCACCGCCCGTGCGACCCACGGCACGCCCGGGATCCCGCGGTAGAAGCGGCGGAAGAGGTACGCCACCTCGACCGTCATCACCGCCGCCATCACGCCGCCGAACGTGAGGTCGGCGGCGATCGAGCCGCTCGCCGCCGCCACGTAGAACCCGGCCACGGCGGTGGCGAGGAACGCCCCGGCCAGCCCGAACAGCAGGCCAAGCTCCCCGACGAGCCCCGCCCGCGGCTGGCCGAGGCGATGGACGAGCCCGAGGAAGACGACGGTCATGAGGAGGCCCATCGCGAGACCCCCGGCGGTGGGGTAGGCGGTCACCCACGGGGCGAGCACGCTCGATGCCGTGAGGGCGAACAGCGCCCCGCGCTCGAGGCGGGCGAGCGGCGCCCAGACGACGAGCGCGACCATGATCGCGCCCATCGACCAGAAGTACCAGACCGAGTTGAGCCCGAGCGCGAACGCCGCGGCCCACGTGGACCCCGCGCCGGAGCCGACCACGAACAGCACCCCCATGATCGCCTCGGACCCGGTCGTGACCAGCGCGATGGCGGCGGGCCAGATCCACGACCGCGCGTCGATCCGCCGGTCTCGGTAGAGGACGAGGCCGATGAACCAGACGCCGACCGGCCCCATCATCATGAAGTTGAACGCGAGGAGCACGAGCGTCCACGCGGAGGTGCCGTCCGGGTTCAGGAAGACGAACAGCAGGCTCAGTAGCAGGATGCTGCCGCTGAAGATCACCAAGAGCCCGATCAACGCCTGGGTGACCAGCGGGGGCCGGCCGGCGACCGGGAGGATCTGGCTCAGGACGAAGATCGTGACCGCGATCATCGCGAGCGCGATGATGACGAACGTGACGAGCGAGTCGTTGACGCCGAGCGGGGGGAGGCCGAACAGCGCCATCGGGCGCCGGTCCGACGGAGGCCCCTTTCTTATCGGCTCGGTACCGACCGGGGCCGACCCCTAGGCGCTCGACGACGGGTCCCGCACCGGACGGGGCTCGAACCGACGGATCAGCTGCGTCGTCACCTCGACGAGCGGGTGGTGGGTCGCGTGGTCGACCTCGATGTCGTTCACCGTGCGCAGGTGGTGCTCCTGGGCGACGCGCTCGAAGCCGGTCTCCTGCCGGGCGAACTCCTCGGGCCGCTCGCAGGTGAGGATGAACGCCTGCAGCTGCGTGAGCCCCATCTCCCGCGCCGCGAGCGCCCGGTGGTGGCCGTCGACGAGGATCCAGACCTCCCCCTTCTGGACCACCAGCACCGGCTCCGCGAACCCGCGCTCGAGCTCGTAGCGACGGCCCTCGAGCTCGTCCTCGAAGACCTTCCACTGCGTCGGGGTGAGCCGGTCGATCGGCACCAGGCCCCGGTGGAAGGCGAACGGGAGCCCGTAGCGCTCGGCGAGCAGGTGCTTCAGCGTGTCCGCCTTCGCCGGGGACGCCCGTTCGAAGTGGGAGCGCACCACGTCGAGGTTCGCGATGAGGCCGCACAGCCGTCCCTCGGCGTCGATGATCGGCAGATCGCGCAGCCCGAACCGGAACATCACGCGGGCGGCGTCGTCGAGCGCGGTCTCGGGGCTCGCGGTGTACGTCCCCGGGCGGATGATCCGGGTGAGCGGGGTGTCGCCCTCCTCGGCGTGCCGCAGCAGCTCCTTCGCGCTGACGAAGCCGACCAGCTTGCCGGCGCCGTCGGTCACGGGCAGGCCGTGGTGGCGGCCCCGCAGCAGCTGCTCGATCGCGGCGCGGACCGTCGCCGTCGCGGGCAGGTGCTCGACCTCGAGCACCATATAGTCGCGGACCCGCAGGCCCGTCACGCAAGGCCCTGACGGTCGCGCAGGTACGCGGTCAGGAAGTGGAGGACCACCAGATGGAGGTCCTCCGTGTGCTGCATGCTGTTCGAGGGGACCACCAGCGGTACGTCGACCATCCCCCGGAGCTTTCCGCCGCCGATCCCCGCGAGCCCGATCGTCGTGAGCCCCATCGCCTTCGCCGTCGCCACCGCCTCGAGGACGTTCGGCGAGTTGCCGCTCCCCGAGATGGCGACCAGCACGTCGCCGGGCCCGGCGAGGTCCTTGAGCTGCTCCGCAAAGACCCGCGAGAAGTCCGCGTCGTTCGCCCAGGCCATCAGGCTCGGGACGTTGTCGTTGAGGGCGAGGCATTTGAACCGGCGCGGCGGCTCCGACCCGGGCGCGATCGAGCGGCGGGTCCCCTTCGCGATGTCGACCACGAAATGGGAGGCCGTGGACGCGCTGCCGCCGTTCCCGCAGAAGAAGATCGTCCGGTCGTCGTCGCGGGCCCGGAGGAAGATCGGGACGATCCGGGCGAGCGCCTCCCGAAGGTACGGCGCGTCGAGCGTCGCCTTCGTCTCCGCGACGTACTCGCGCAGGTACGGCTCCAGCGAGGAAAGGTCGCTCATCGTCCGACGAAGAGTATCCGCGAGCCTTCCGCCGTGATCCGCACGGGCAGCCGCTCGAGCGGCGAGAGGGCGTCCGCTATTTGACGGCTCCTCTCGGGCGGGTGGAGCAACAGGAGGAAACCGCCCCCGCCGGCGCCCGTGATCTTCCCGCCGAACGCCCCCGCGGCCTTGGCCGCGGCGTAGTGCGCGTCGATCGCGTCGTTGGAGATCCCGGCGGTGAGCCCCCGCTTGAGCGCCCACCCCTCGTCGAGCAGCGCCCCGAGGCCGGCGAAGTCGCGCGCGAGGATCGCCGAGCGCGCCTCGTTCGCGAGCTCCCGCATCCGCAAGAGCGCCGCCTTGTTGGTCTCCGTGCGCGCGTCCTGTCCCCGCAGGATCCCCTCCGCCCGGCGGGTGATCCCCGTGTAGAAGAGGGAGAGGTGGTCGCTGAGCGCCTCCCGGTCCGCGGCCGAGAGCGGGATCGGGGAGGCGGCCACCGTGTCGTCGGGGTGGAAGGCGAAGTGCTGGATCCCCCCGAATGCCGCGATGTACTGGTCCTGCCGCCCGACGGTGCCGTGGAGCCGCTCGATCTCGATCTGGCACGCCTCCTCGGCGAGCTCGGCCGGGCCCTTCAGGATCCCCCGGTAGGCATAGAGCGCGTTCAGGAGCCCGACCGTGAGCGTCGAGGAGGAGCCGAGCCCGGTCCCTTCCGACGGGATGTCCGCGATCGTGTGGATCTCGATCTTCTCGCGCAGGCCGGCGAGATGCATCGCCTCGCGCACGAGGCCCTGCTGGAGGTCCTCGAGCCGTTCGACGTTCTCGGTCCGGGAGTAGGCGACCCGGATCGACCGGTCGAACTTCTCGTTGACGAGGACGTGGACGTACTTGTCGATCGCCGCGCTCGTGACCGCCCCGCCCCCGTACGCCCGATAGAACGACGGGAGATCGGTCCCTCCGCCGGCGAAGCTGATCCGCAGCGGGGTCCGGGTGATGATCACGGCGGGGCCGAGGCCCGAGGCCCCCTATTAGGGGTTGTGGGGCGAAGCGTCGGCGGGCTCCGGCCCGCGGGCCGGACGGCCCGGGGTCCGCGACCAGCGGGCCCGGCGTCCGTAGAACGCCTGCGCCGTCGCCGCGAGGTCCCCG
Organism: Thermoplasmata archaeon; assembly: GCA_035502455.1. Lineage (GTDB taxonomy): Archaea > Thermoplasmatota > Thermoplasmata > Lutacidiplasmatales > UBA184 > Lutacidiplasma. The sequence goes on from DATJUI010000006.1 coordinate 285,331, forward strand.
ACCGGCACGAGACCCGGGAGCGCCGCGGCGAACGTGGGGGCCCGACGGTCGAGCACGATCGCGATCCCCCGATCGTGCTCGGAGCGGATCATCCGGCCGATCGCCTGCTGGATCGACCGCTGGGCCGGTGCCTGGACGGTGTACTCCCACCCGTGGCCCGTGGTCGCGTCGAGGTACCGGCGGAGCGCCTCCCGCTTCGCGGTCGGACGCGGGTACGGGATCCCGACGAGCACGACCGCCTCGAGCTCTTCGTCGGGGTAGTCGATCCCTTCCGAGAGGCGGCCGCCCGCGACGCCCAGCAGCACCGTGCTGCCGGGGTCCTTCTTCCACCCCTCGATCGACCGCCAGAGGTCGCCCATCGGCATCCGGGAGTACTCGATGAAGACGTTCCCGGGCAGCTGGGTCTGGAGGCCGGCCTCGAGGACCTTTTGCATGAGCTCGAAGCTCGGGAAGAACACCGCGGTCTTGACCGGCAGCGCCTCGAGCACCTGGACGATCCGGTCCGACAGCCGGGCGATCGCGCGGGGGTCGGCGCGCAACTCCTCGAAGCGCGTCGTGACGGTCGGATCGTAGAGGTACCGCCGATGCTCGGCGGGGAAGTGGCTGGGCACGTCGAGGAGCCGCGCGCGCGCCCCGAGGCCGAGCGCGTCCCGATACTCCGCGAGCGGCGCGAGCGTGCCCGACAGGTGGACCGAGCAGTGGCAGTCGAGGATCGGCGCGGCCGGGCCGGAGGCGTCGAGCGCGTACGCCTCGAGCGCGGGGCGCGGGAGCCGCGTCGCGACCTTCACGTAGGTCGGCGGCTCGAGCTGCGGCCAGGAGAGCAGGGTGAGGGCGACCGTGTGCACCCACGAACGGGGCAGGTGGCGCTCGCGGCGGCGCTCCTCCTTCAGGTTCTCGCCCCAGGTGGCGAGCGCGCCCAGCCAGGTGTCGAGCCGGTGGCTCGTCCCGCCGAGCGCGGCGAGGAGGGCGTCCTCGAAGACCGTCGGCGGGAGGACGGCGTCGTCGTCCCGCGCCAGCGCGTGGATCAGCTCCTCCACGGCCGCCCCGACGAGGTCGAGCAGGCGGGTCGCGCTCGGTCCGTCCGGCAGCTGGAAGTCGCCCCGTTCCTCGACCTCGGCGCGGGCGCGGCGCACCGACTCCTGGGGCAGCGCGACGGTCGTGAGCTCGCGCAGGTGGCCCGGGAGGTTGTGCGCCTCGTCGATCACGAGGTCGATCCGCTCCGGCGGCACCCCCATCCAGTCGAGCAGCGACCGCCGGATGTGGGGATGGAAGAAGAATGCGTAGGGCGCCGTCACCAGATGGGCGTGCGGCACGAGCTTCTTCGAGAGCTCGTAGGCGCACAGGTTCTCGTCCCGGCAGAACTTCTCGAACTCGTGCGGGGCGGGCAGCTGCTCCTTGAACCGCTCCTCGAGGGCCTCGAGGTCGGACTGCACGACGCGCGCGTAGTACGGGCAGCCGTCCAGGTCGGCGAGGTCGATCTCGCCGTCCTCGGGGAGCTCGGGCGGCGGCGACATCGGGGCCTCGCCGCGCATCGCCCGGTCGGTCGCCCGCTTGCGGTCGGCGCACAGCTTCCCGTGCTCCTCGGCGGTCGCCCCCTTCACCTCGGCGACGTTCTCGAGCAGGAAACAGCGCCGGGCCCGGCCCTGCAGGCCGACCGCCAGGATCGGCCGGTCCAGCCGGTGGGCGATCGTGCGCGCCTCGTGGAGGACCTGGACCTCCTGGGAGTGGGTGCGGACGAGGTAGAGGATCTTGTGATCGGCGCGGACCGCGTGCTCGAGGAGCGGGGCGAGGGTGGCGACGGTCTTCCCGCTGCCCGTCGGCGCGTTCACGAGCAGCGGACCGCCGCGCGCGGCGATCGCGGCGACCTCGGCCAGGATCGCCTCCTGGCCCGGTCGGACCCGGTACGGGAAGAGGGACGGAATCTCCGAGGTCGAGGCCGCGGGAGGCGTCGTGGTCGCTCCGCGGGAGCCGAGCTTCGGTCCGCCGCTTTAAGCTGCGCCTGCAGCGGAACGTGGGGGGCCCCCCGCGGGCCGGCCCCGGCCCGCCCGCGGACGGTCAGCCGAACCGGTAGCGGACGCCGTACGGGCCCCGGGGCAGCGTCCAGGTCACGGAGCCCTGGTCGCACGCGATGTCGCAGGCGCCGCACTCGACGCAGTCCTCGTAGCGGAAGACGAGCCGACCCTCGATCCGCTGGTAGCACTGGGCGGGGCAGGCGAACGTGCAGAACGAGTGCGGGCAGCGCGCGCAGATCTCCGGCTTCACGGTGATGTGCGCGTGCTCCTTCGCGTCGGTCGTCATCCGCAGCGTGCCGAGCCGCCGCTTGATCTCCACGGGCTCGACCGGCCCGCGGTTCGGCGCGCTCGTCTCGGCCATCGGGACCGTCCGTCCTACCCGGGGAGCTTCCCGAGGATCGCGAGGTCGCCCCGGACCGCCGCCACGCTCGCGCGGAACGCGTCCCACTCGGGCGGGGAGAGCTCGACCTCCACGACCCGCTCGATCCCCTGGCGGCCGATGACGGCCGGGGCCCCGACGTAGACGTCCTTCTCGCCGAACGCGCCGTCGAGGGCGACCGCGGCCGGCAGCAGACGGTGCTCGTTCTTCGCGATCGCGCGGACGAGCTCCGCCTGCGACGCGGACGGGGCGTAGAACGCGCTCCCCGTCTTGAGCAGGTTCACGATCTCGCCCCCGCCGTGCTTCGTCCGCTCGACGATCGCGGCCAGGCGATCGGCGGGCAGCAGCCGCCCGAGCGGGACCCCCGAGACGCTGGTCAGCGACAGGATCGGGACCATCGTGTCGCCGTGGGTGCCGAGCACGAACCCGGTGACGTCCCGCGGCGCGACCCCGAGCGCCTCGGCGACGAACGTGCGGAACCGGGCCGTGTCGAGCGTCCCCGACTCGCCGAAGACCCGGGCGCTCGGGAGCCCGCTGCGCTTCCAGAAGTAGTAGGTCATCACGTCGACCGGGTTCGTCACGACGACGACGACCGCCTGGGGCGCCTTCGCGCGGACGGCCTCCGCGTGCCCCTTCACGATCGCGGCGTTCTTCTCGAGGAGGTCGGAGCGGCTCATCCCGGGCTTGCGCGCGAGCCCGGCGGTCTCGATCACGACGTCCGCGCCCGCGATCGCGTCGAGCGCGGTCGAGCCGGTCACCTTCGTCGAGAAGCCGAGGATCGGCGCCGACTCCTGGATGTCGAGCGCCTTGCCCTGGGGCAGGCCGTCGACGATGTCGACGAGCGCGACCTCCGCGGCGAGGTCCATCTCCGCGAGCCGCTGGGCGAGCGATCCGCCGATGTTGCCGGCTCCGAGGACCACGATCTTGCTGAGCGCGCTCATCCGTGGGGCACCGGCGGGTTCACCGCCGGGCGGGGCATAACGGTGAGCCCTCGCGAGACCCGTCGGCCGAAAGGTTGATTCGACCTCGGGGGCGTGGCGCCGTCACATGGTCGACGTCGACTCGGTCCTGCTGAGCGTGCAGGAGCGGGACAAGTGGCGCCGGCGCATGGAGGCGCTCGGCCGCTCGCTCGAGGAGATCCGGGAGCGCCGCCGCCGCCTCGAGGTCCGGCTCCGCCGGGTCAAGGCGGAGCTCGTGCGGTTGCGGAACACCGGCGAGGCGCTGGCCGCCTCGCGGCCGACCAGCGTCAGGATGGAGAGCGGACGTGGCGCGACGGCATTCGCTTACTCTGGCCGATAGGGAGCAGGTGCTCCTCAGCTCGCAGCGCGAGCTGCGGTCCGAGGTCGCCCGGCTCCGGCGCGAGGAGGAGTACCTCGGCCTCAAGGTCCGGCAGGCCCGCGAGCAGGTCCGCTACTACGAGGAGCTGCTGGGCCTATTGCGTCGGGACTGGGGCAAGACCCCGGGCCTCACCGACCTCGTCCGGCGGCTCGGCTGACGGGACCGGCCGTGCGGGTCGTCGTCGTCGGGGCCGGCGCCATCGGCACCCTGCTGGCGGCGCGCCTGGCCGCCCACGGCCACGCGGTCACCGTCGTGGCCCGGGCCGCCACGGTGCCCGCGCTGCGCCACGGCGGGCTCACGATCGAGGGGGAGCCCGGCCCGGTGCGGGTCGACGCCGTGGCGTCGCTGCCGGAGCCCTCCGCGTTCGATGCGGCCGTGCTCGCGGTCAAGACGTTCGACCTCGAGGCGGCCGCCGAGGCGCTCGCCCGGGCGGTCCGGCCCCCGGTCCCGCTGTTGCTCGTCCAGAACGGGCTCGGGGTGGAGGCGGTCGTCGAGCGGGCCCTTCAGCGGGGCGGCTGGAGCCACCCTGCGAGCTGGACCGTGCGGGCCGTGAACAGCCTGCCCGCGACCTGGATCGGGCCGGGCGAGGTCCGGGCCGGGGGGACCGGCGAGGTCGTCCTCCCCGGGGGCTCGGGACCCGGCGGGACCCCCGTCGACCGGTTCGCGGCGCTGCTGGGGACGTCGGGGATCTCGGTCCGGCTCGTGGACGATCTGGCCACCGAGCTCTGGCGTAAGGCGATCGTCAACGGGGCGATCAATCCGCTCACGGCGATCGGGGGCGTGGAGAACGGTGCGCTGCTCGCCGCCCCGTGGCGGGCGCGGGCGATGACGCTCCTCCACGAGGCGGTTCGGGCCGCCCGCGCGTCCGGGATCCCGGTCACGGAGCGCGAGGCGGAGGCGGACTGGGAGCGCGTCGTGCGCGCGACGGCCGCCAACCGCTCGAGCATGCTCCAGGACCTCGACCGGGGACGGCCGACCGAGATCGACGCGATCTCGGGGGCGATCCTCGCGGCCGGGGCGGCGCACGGGCTCGATCTGCCGGCGACCCGGGCGATCGTGGCCGACGTGCGGGCGCGCGCGCGCCCACAACCGTCTTAGCGGGCCGACCCTCGGTCGGACCGATGGCCGAGAAGCGCGGGATCGACGCGGCCCCGCTGAAGGGCCGTCGGGTCCTGGTCCGCGTCGACTTCAACGTCCCGCTCGACGCGGGCGGCCACATCGCCGACGATCGACGGATCGTCGAGGCGCTCCCGACGCTCAACCACCTGCGGGCGGCCGGCGCCCGGTCGATCCTGATGAGCCACCTCGGCCGGCCCGACGGGCACCGGGACCCGGCGCTGTCCCTGCGGCCGATCGCCCACCGGCTGAGCGCGCTCCTCGGCCAGCCGGTGCCGCTCGCCGACGACCTGGTCGGCATCCACGCGCTCGAGCTCGCCACCCGGCTCGAGAACGGCCAGTTCCTCCTGCTCGAGAACCTCCGGTTCCATCCGGGCGAGGAGGCGAACGACCCCGGCTTCGCCGCCCAGCTCGCGCGGCTCGGCGAGCTGTTCGTCGAGGACGCGTTCGGGACGGTCCACCGGGCCCACGCCTCGACGGTCGGCGTGCCGAAGCGGCTCCCCGCCTTCGCGGGACTGCTGGTCGCGCGGGAGGTCCGCGAGCTCTCGCGGCTGCGGGAGGGGGCGGAGCGCCCGTACGCGGTGCTCGTCGGCGGCGCGAAGGTCGCGGACAAGCTGCCGCTCCTGCAGAGCTTCCTCGGCCGGGCGGACGCCCTGCTGATCGGCGGCGCGCTCGCGTTCCCGTTCCTCGCGGCCGGGGGCGTTCGGCTCGGGGCGACCCCGGTCGAGCCGGGGCTCGCGCCGGCGATCGACCGGTTCGCGGAGGCGGCGCGGGGCGCCGGCACCGAGGTGGTGCTCCCGATCGACCTCGTGGTCGAGCGGCCCGGGCGCGAGACCCCCGAGGTCGTGGAGCTCGGGCAGGTGCCCGACGATGCCCGCGCGCGCGACATCGGCCCCGCCACGCGGGCGAGGTTCGCGGCGGCGCTGGACGGGAGCCGGACCGTCTTCTGGAACGGGCCGCTCGGCCTCGCCGAGGACCCGCGGTACGCGGACGGTACGCGAGAGGTCCTTCGGGCGCTCGGGGCGGTGCCCGGCTTTCACGTGGCGGCGGGCGGCGACTCCGCGCGGGTCGCCGAGGCGCTCGGGGTCAGCGCAAGCTTCCAGTTCGTCTCGACGGGCGGTGGGGCCGCGCTCGAGTTCGTCGAGGGCCGGGAACTCCCCGGCCTCGCGGTCCTCCCCGACGCCTAGCCGCGGCCGGCGGCGAGAGCGCGGAGGCGTCGAGCGTCTCCGCGAGGTACCGCAGGTACCCCGGATGGATCCGCGGCACGTCAAGCTCCGCGATCTCGGGGACCTCGTACGGATGCGTCGACTCGAGGAAGGCGAACAGCGCGCCGACCCGCTTCGGGACCGTCTTGAACAGTACGAGCGACTCGGTCGTCGCCTCGATCGCGCCGCGCCAGGCGAACCGGGACTCCGCCGCGAGGACGTTCGCGCAGGCGGCGAGCCGGCGCTCGACGGCCGCGCGGGCCGCCTCGAGCGCGTCCTCGCGGCGGGGGTACGCGGTCAGCACGATCCGCATCGGCCCGACGGCGCGGACCGGCTCGGGCGGGTAGGGGCTCATGCGCCCGTCCCCACGGCCGTCGGGCTCGGCCCCGAGAAGTCGAGCCCGACGACCCCGAGCGTCGCGAGATCGACCACCGCGGCGCGCGCCGGCACCGCCGCGATGTTGCGCATCTTCTGGTACTCCGTCTCCGCCTGCCACGTCGAGGCGTTGACGAGCAGGACGCCGCGGTACCGGTCGATGCCGAAGGTGTGGACGTGGCCCGTCACGAGCACGTCGGGCGCCGGGTCGATCACGAGGCCATCGTACGGCAGCGGCGCGAGCGGGGTGCGGTCGCCGTAGATCGGGGCCAGGTGGCGGCTCTGGAGCATCCGCTTCATCACGTCGGTGGGCCGGTCGTACGAGGCGCCCGGCAGCGCCGGGATGAGGTCGTCGAAGCTGCGGCCGTGGTAGGCGGTGACCACGACCCCGTCCAGCGCGAACGTCGACGGGTTCGCGAGCGGGTGGACGTTGGCGGGCAGCGGCGCCGCGAGGTTCGAAGGGAGCCGCGGCTGGGGCTCGGCGGGGCATACGGCGTCGTGGTTGCCGGGCACGACGACGATCGAGAGCCGCTCCGGCAGCTCGGCGAGCCGGCGGCCGAGCTCCGCGTACTGCTCGACGACGTCCGGGATCGCGAGATCCCGCTCCTGGCGCGGATAGATGCCGATGCCGTCCACCAGGTCGCCCGCGACGACCACGTGATCGATGGAGCGCGCGAGGTCGGCGTACGGCCCCTTCTCGCGCAGGAAGGCGACCAGGGCCGCCCAGCTGTCGGTGAGGAACGAGCGGCTCCCGACGTGGAGGTCCGAGAGGAGGAGCACGCGGCGAGCGGACGCGGCCCGCCCGACCGGGCGCGTGGGGGGGACATCCGGTCGCTCGACCGCCGCCACCCGGGGCAGCTTGTTCGGCTGCTTCGCGAACTGGATCCGCGCGCCGACGACCTCGTCGGGGAGGAACGTCACCCGCGTGGCCGGCGAGTCCTTCGGGACGAGCAGCTCGACGCTGCCGGTCTCGTCGTCGAGGGTCAGCACGAGGTGGTGACGCTGGGCGGTCTCGCGGACCTCCCGCACCATGCCGATCACCGACGCGTCGCCCTCCGCCGCCCGGAGCTCGCGCACGGGGCGGACGTTCGGGAGCTGCGGACGACCGCGCAGCAGGCGCGCGAGGGCCCGGTAGCGCGACTGGAACAGCGCCTCGTACGCGGCGAGCGGCTGGTTCGCGATCGGCGGACCGGTGAACCCCTCGCGGATCGTCTCGAACCGGGCGGCCGGGACCCGGCGCGCCCCCGGGGGGGCGGCGTCGGCGAGGGTCGGGGCCGCGGCCGCGGAGCGCGGGCGACGCTCGGCGAGCGCCGCCTCGACGATCTCCCGGGTGACGAACGGCGACGCCGGTCCGACCCGTTCCACGACCTCGCGGGAGACGATCAGCGGTTGGGGGGTCGCGAGCAGGAGCTGGAGCGCCCCGGCCTCCACGAGCTTGTGCTGCTCCTCGAAGTACGCGACGAGGTGTCCGCGCAGATCGCCGGCCACTCGGATCCCCCCGCCCCGGTGTCGCGGCCCGACGGACGAGCCGCGGACGACCCGGGGCGGCGCAAGGCGGACCGGCTTATTTCAAGCCTCGGGCGACCCGGCGCTAGCGGTACGACTCTTTCGCGTACGACGCGCCCTTCGGGTACTTCTCCTTCAGGTGCGCGACGAACGACTCGGGGGACCGCTCGAGATGGGCGCCGTACCAGTGCACGACGACGTCCTTCAGCACCCGGTGGACCTCCCGGAGGTCGACCTCGTCGTCCGGGGCGTCGTACAGCACCGCCTGGCTCATCATCCGCATCCAGCCGGAGTAGCGGTGGTAGCTCTCGCCCTCGCTCCACTCGAAGATCCCCCGCAGCCGGGAACGGCCCTCGGGGGTCCGGTAGTACCAGAACCGCAGGGTGAACCCGATCCAGCCCTGGGCGCGGTCCATGAGCTCGATCGTCTTCACCGCGCCGAAGTCGAAGTTGTCCTTGAACGTCCACGTGGTCGGGTACTCGGCGAACGTGGCGAAGAGGGTCTGGGACGGATCGATCGTGAGGTGGACCGAGATCTCCTCGAACTGGTTGTGGACCTCCCACAGGTCCTGGAGCAGGCGCCGGTTGAGGTCGGCGCGGTGCGTGAGGTCCTCGCCGCCCTTCGCGCCGGCCGCCTCGTGGGTGCGCGCGAGGTCCGCCTTGAGCTCGTCGACGAACCGGTCGTCGGCCAGCGGCGGTTCGGGGGCGGGCGTGCCGGGTTCGGGGACGGGGGAGACCTTGGGGGCGCCACGACGGGCCATTGGAGTACGGCTCCGAGGCGGCGTAGCGGTGCCCGCTATAAAGACCGTGTGCCCCCACGCGCGGAGCACCCTCGGCGGCGGGCGTCGGTCGGCCGGCGGCGGTCCGGCGCGTAGGTCCCGCTTAAATACCCTGGCCGGCTCTTGTCGAACGGAAAGCACCCTCCGGGGACGGCCGGGCTCGGTCCCGACGTCGCCAGGAGATCCGGACTCACGACTCATGTTCCGCCCTTCCGTCTGTCGTAGGCTCCGCGCATCGCCCGGCGGCTCGGTACCGGTCTAGATCGTTCCCCGAGGACCCCCGCATGACCGGGGCGTTTCCACAGGAGAACCCAGCATGACCAACGATCCCAGCGCCGCGAAATACCAGATCCGAGCCCGCATCGCCGCCGAGGGCGTCATCGACAAGCCCGACGTCGTCGGCGCCGTGTTCGGACAGACCGAAGGGCTGCTCGGCGACGAGCTCGACCTCCGCGACCTCCAGAAGTCCGGCCGGATCGGCCGCATCGAGGTCGACATCGACAGCCGCAAGGGCAAGAGCGAGGGCGAGATCGTGATCCCGTCGTCGCTCGACCAGGTGGAGACCGCGATCCTCGCCTCCGGCCTCGAGACCGTCGACCGGATCGGCCCGTGCCGGGCCAAGATCGAGGTCGTCAGCGTCGAGGACATCCGCATCTCGAAGCGCCAGAAGGTCGTCGAGCGGGCGAAGGAGATCCTCGGCCGGCTCCAGGAGGAGTCGAAGGGGGTCGGGCTCGACCTCACCGAAGCGGTCCGCAAGGCCGTCCAGGTCGACGAGATCACGACCTACGGACCGGAGCACCTCCCCGCCGGGCCGAACATCGACCAGGCCGACGCGCTGATCGTCGTCGAGGGCCGCTCGGACGTCCTCAACCTGCTCCGCTGCGGGATCAAGAACGTCATCGCGGTCGAGGGGACGAGCGTCCCGCAGACCGTGAAGGACCTCTCCCGCGGCAAGACCGTGACCGTCTTCACCGATGGGGACCGGGCCGGCGAGCTGATCCTGCGCGAGATGCTGCAGACGATGGACATCGACTTCGTCGCCCGCGCCCCGCGGGGCAGCGAGGTCGAGGAGCTCACGCAGAAGCAGCTGCTGAAGTGCCTGCGCAACAAGATGCCGATCAACCAGTACCTCGAGATGAGCGGATTCGAGTCGACCGGCTCGACCCGGGAGCCGCGCGAGGAACGCGGCGAGGGCGGGGCCCCCCGGGGCGACCGGCGCGACGAGCGGAACGGCGGCGGCCCCCGTCGCGACGACCGCGAGCGCGACCGGGACCGCGCGCCACCGCCCCGGGCGCCGGCTCCACCCCCGCCGCCCCCGCCCCCGGCCGCGCTGCCGACCCCGCCGCTCCCGCCCGACCTCGCCCACTACTTCGACCTCCTCGGCGAGGTCGAGAACTCCTCCCGCGCCCTGTTCGTGGGGGAGAACGAGGCGGTCGTGGGCGAGTCGCCGGTGAAGGACCTCATCGAGTCGCTCCAGGCGCTCGGCACGCCCGCGAAGGCGGTCGTCTTCGATGGGATCGTGAGCCAGCGGCTGCTCGACGTCGCCCAGGAGAAGGGGATCGGGACGGTCGTCGCGACCCGCCTGGGGCCGATCGGCAAGATGCCGGAGCAGGTCCGCGTCTTCACCCGCGCGGACCTCGCGCCGGTCCCCCACTGACGGGGCCGGGACGGTCGGAGGCGCCCTGCCGCCCTCCGACCAACCTTTTTCCGACTTCCCGTCCTCTCCCTCTCCGTCCGTGACCGCGACCGAGGCGACCCGCCATCTGCCGGCGTCGATCGACGAGATCGACACCACCGACGACGTCCCGATCCCGACCGATCCGCTCGAGCGCGTGATCGGCCAGGAGAAGGCGGTCGAGATCGCCCGGATCGCCGCGTACCAGCGACGCCACCTGTTGCTCGTCGGCCCGCCCGGCATCGGCAAGTCGATGACGGCCCAGGCGCTCGCGCTCCACCTCGACCGGCCCCGCACGGAGCTTCGGGTCGTCCACAACCCCGAGAACCCGGAGCGCCCGAGCATCGAGGTCGTCGCCCGCGAGGAGGTCTACCGCGAGCGCGAGGCGGCGCGGTCGGTCGAGGGCGAGATGATCGCGCCGGCCGATGCGCCCGCGTCCGTCGCGGAACGGCTCGGCTACCGGTGCGCGCGGTGCAGCTTTTACTCGCTGCCGACCGAGCGGTTCTGCCCGAGCTGCGGGAACATGAAGCAGGTCGTCCCCGGCGTGGCCGGGAGCGGCAACCCGTTCCGCGATCTCGTGGGCGGGATCCTCGAGCTCACCGTGAGCCCGGGCGGGAACCCCCAGGAGTCGGTCCGCACGACGCGGCTGCGGGACGGGGTCGAGGAGGTCGTCGCGTACGAGCGCGCGGGCGACCGCATCAAGGTCCTCGACCAGCGGGCGCTCGAGCGCCGCCGCACGCTGCAGCACGAGAGCCCGCGCAAGGTCCTCGTGAAGCTCGACCGCAACACGTTCGTGATGGCGACCGGGGCGAGCGAGACCGAGCTCCTGGGCGACGTCCGCCACGATCCGTACGGCGGCCACCCCCAGCTCGGGACGCTCCCGTACGAGCGCGTGATCGCGGGGGCCATCCACGAGTCGAACGAGGGCGTGCTGTTCATCGACGAGCTGCCCCACCTCGGCTACCTGCAGCGCCACATCCTGACCGCGATGCAGGAAAAGCGGTTCCCGATCACCGGCCGCAACCCGCAGTCGGGCGGGGCCGCCGTGCGCGTCGACGGCGTCCCGTGCGACTTCATCCTCGTCGCCGCCGTGAACATCCAGGACATCCACCGCATCCTCTCGCCGCTGCGGTCGCGGATCGCGGGCGGCGGCTACGAGGTCCTGCTCGAGACGGCGATGCCGGACACGGAGCCGAACCGGATCCGGCTCGCCCAGTTCTGCGCCCAGGAGATCGCGACCGACGGGCGGATCCGGCCCGCGACCCGCGAGGCCGTCTACGAGCTCATCAAGGAGTCCCGTCGGCGCGCGGAGGTGCTCGACGGGCGGCGCCACGCGCTCACCCTGCGGCTCCGGGAGCTCGGCGGGCTGATCCGGACCGCCGGCGACCTCGCGGCCGTCGGCGGCAGCCCGACCCTCGAGGCGGGCCACATGCGCGAGGCGCTCCAGCGGGCCCGCTCGATCGAGGAGCAGATCCGCGAGGCGTACGGCTCGTTCCAGGGCGGCCTCCAGCGCGAGTCGACCGAGGCCCAGCGGCAGTCGACCGGCTACTACAACTGGAACGCGCACCCGGACCCGGGGCAGTATCCGGGCGGCTACGGCTAGCCCGCGGCGTCATCGCTATGAGCCGACCCCCAGTGGCCGCCGAGCGTTGGGCGCGTAGTCTAGCGGTTATGACGTCACCCTGACACGGTGAAGGTCGCCAGTTCGAATCTGGCCGCGCCCATCGCGCCGCCGCGTCAGCGGTTGATCTCGACGAGCAGCACCCAGGCGTCGAGGAGCGCCGTGAGGTAGCTCAGCAGGACGGCGGGGACGAAGGGAAACGTGCCGTACGGCGACCCGACCACGGTGAGCGCGCCGCCCAGCACATACAGGGCGACCACGGCCGTGGCGTAGCCGAGCTCGGCCCGGGCCGGCCGGCGGTACGGCGGGTCCGCGTCGCGCAGTACCGTGTAGCTCAGGAGGAGGACGAGCCCTCCGCCGCCCAACCCGGTGACCAGAAGCTCGGTCCCGAACGCGGTCGCCGACTGGTCGGGGATCAGGAAGAGCGACGACTCGAACAGGATCAGCACGAGGACCGCGAGCGCCTTCTCCGCCCGATCCGGCAGCGACCGGTTCGCGAGGATCTTCGGGAGGTTGATCGAGAGGCCGACGAACAGGAGCCCGGCGAGCGCCGCGGAGGCCCCGACCTGGGCCATGAAGAAGTCGTCCCATGTCGGCACGAACGGGCCCCTTACCCCCATCGCCGCCCGAGATTAATCCGCCGGGGGCGTGGGCGCCGTTCGAACGAGCCGTGAAATAGCGAGGGCCGTTCGGCCCGCTCCGGGATCGCCCCCGGCGGCGCCATGGTCACTTCGCTCGAGCTCGTGACGCTCGCCTTCGTCCTGCTCCTCGGGTCGGTGAGCTTCGTCCTCCTGTGGATCCGCACCCCGCGGGGCGCCCGTCTCGGGGCGACGATCGACCGATGGGGCCGGCGGCTCTCCGACCGCGGCGACTGGTCGTGGCTGCGGTGGGAGCTGATCCTGCTCGTCTGCGCCGCGGCCTACGCCTCGGTGATCGGCTTCGACCTCGCCTACGGGCTGTACGGCTGCTCGGGGCACGGCCCGAGCGACATCCTCGGGCTCGTCGCGAGCGGGCAGGCGTTCCTCCGCGGCACGGATCCGTTCTCGGTCACCAACTGCGGCGGCACGATCCTCGTCCCGTACGGCTTCGCGGTGCTCGGGCTGGACGGGATCGGCAGCCTGGGCGGCGCCGCGGGGGTCGCCGCCGTTTGGGGCGCGGTCGCGCTTGCGGTCGTCCCGCTCACGTGGGCGCTCGCCGGCCCCGACCGGCGCTACGTCACCGCCGTCGTGGCGACCTCCCTCCTCTTCCTGCCGCTCGTCTCGGCGCAGATCGACGGGGCCACCAATGCGCTCGTCCCCGCGGCCGTCCTCCTCGTCGCGTACCTCGCGGCGCGCCACGAGCCGCTCGCGGCGGCGGTGGGCGGCTTCCTCGCGACCGGCCGCTTTCCCGCGCTGTTCCCGATCGCCGCCGGCGCCGGTCGGTTCCGCCGGGCCGTCCTCGGCGTCGTCGTCGCGGTCGGGGTCTTCGGAGGGCTCACGGCCGTGGGCTATGCCGTCTGGGGGAACGCGTTCCTCGGCCCGGTCTTCTTCGAGCAGCTCAACCGCCGGTCGTTCTCGCTCAACGTCTTCGGCCTCTTCGGCCACCAGGGCTGGCTCCCCGGCGGGGACGGGCTCGCGGTCGGCCAGGCGGTCCTCACGGTCGCGCTCGTGCTGGTCGTCTGGTGGAGGTCGCGGAGCGTGCTCGGGGCGATGGCGATCACGCTCGCCGGGGTCGCGCTGCTCACCCAGTTCCTCTCGTTCAACATCCTCGTGAGCCTCGTGCCCGTCGCGCTGCTCGGCGCGCGGCCCCGCTGGTGGCTGTGGGGGATCGCGGTCGTCGGGACCGCGAACTACGATCTCGCGTACCCGTACCTCGGTCAGCAGGCGGGCGTCTGGTGGCCGTACGAGCTGCTCGGGATCGTGCTCACGGGCCTCCTCGTCGGCCTGTTCGTCGACCTCTGGCGCGGCGAGCTCGCGGCCGGGCGGGGGGCCCCTACAGCTTCTTGAGCTCGCTCACGACGTCGCCGATCGCCTTCTGGGCGTCCCCGTAGAGCATGTGGCAGTTCTCCCGGTAGAACAGCTCGTTCTCGACCCCGGCGAACCCCTTGCCCTGCCCCCGCTTGTTCACGATGACGTTCTTCGCCTGCTCGACGTCGAGGATCGGCATGCCGAACAGCGGGCTCCCCTTGCGGTGGGCCGCCGGGTTCACGACGTCGTTCGCGCCGATGACGAGCACGACGTCCGTGTTCGGGAACTCGGCGTTGATCTCGTCGCGGTCGAACAGCTTGTCGTACGAGACGCCGACCTCGGCGAGGAGCACGTTCATGTGCCCGGGCATCCGGCCGGCCACGGGGTGGATCCCGAACTTCACGGGGACCCCCTTCGCCTCGAGCAGGTCCGCGAGCTCCTTCACCTTCTGCTGGGCCTGGGCGACCGCCATCCCGTAGCCGGGGACGATGACGACCTGGTTGGCGTACGCCATCAGCGCCGCGACGTCCGACGCCTGCATCGGCTTGAGGGACCCCGTCACCGCGCCGCCCGTCTCCTCGGTCGCGCCGAACGCGCCGAAGAAGACGTTCGCGATCGACCGGTTCATCGCCCGCGCCATCAGCACGGTGAGCAGCGAGCCCGCCGACCCGACGAGGACGCCCGCGATCACGATCGCGTACCCCGCGTCCCCGAGGGGTCCGTAGACGAGCGCGAAGCCGTCGAGGCCGACCGCGACGCCGGTGAGGGCGTTGGTGAGGCTGATCACGACCGGCATGTCGGCGCCGCCGATCGGCAGCGCGAGCAGGACCCCGTAGAGCAGCAGCAGGACGAAGAACGGCAGCAGCCAGATCGTCTGGAGCACGACGATGGCGTAGATCCCGAACGCGACCCCGAGCGCGAGGACCGCCGTGTTCACGACCTGCCGGGCCGGCAGGACGATCGGCTTCGACGGGAGCCAGCCCTGCAGCTTCCCGAACGCGATGAGGCTCGCCGCGATCGAGATCGACCCGATCACTCCGCCCGCGATGCTCAGCGCGGCGATCGTGTGGTCGCCGAGGTTCCCGAGCAGCTCGACCGCGGCGATCGCGCCCGCGGCCCCCGCGCCCATCCCGTTGAAGACCGCGACCATCTGGGGCATCGCGGTCATCTTCACGACCCGGGCCCAGTACCAGCCGCCGAGGCCGCCGATCGCCACGCCGACGAAGATCAGGAGGAAGTTCGAGATCCCGGGGCTGAAGAACGTCGCGACGACCGCGAGGAACATCGCGAGCCCCGCGTAGACGATGCCCCGCCGCGCGGTCGCGGGGGCGCTCATCCCCTTGAGGCCGAGGATGAAGACGAGGACGGCGACGACGTAGACCGCGTCGATCGCCTCCTGGACCCAGACGGCGGTCACTTCGGGCCGTCCTTCGACTTCGACCGGTCGAACATCGCGAGGATGCGGACCGTGACCACGTAGCCGCCCGTGACGTTCAGCGCCCCCATCACGACGGCGACGAGCCCGATCGCCTGCTCGAGCGGGGTCGTGGCGAATCCGAGGGCGACGATCGCCCCAACGAGGACGATCCCGTGGATGAAGTTCGACCCGCTCATGAGCGGGGTGTGGAGGAGGACGGGTACCCGGCTGATCACCTCGTAGCCGGTGAACGCCGCGAGGAGGGCGATGAACAGGGCCGTCCAGAGGTCGGCGGCCATCTCACTTCGCCCCGGCGAGGAGGCCGGCGGTCGGCGCGTGCACGACGGCCCCGTCGCGCGTGAGGAGGCTCGCCGCGAGGATCTCGTCGGCGAAATCGGTCACGAGCGCCCCCTTGGGGTCGAGGAGGAGCTCGAGGAACGCGAGGACGTTGCGGGCGTACATCGCGCTCGCGTGGTACGGCAGCTGCGCCGGGAGGTTGAGCGGGCCGACGA
Organism: Thermoplasmata archaeon; assembly: GCA_035502455.1. Classification (GTDB taxonomy): domain Archaea; phylum Thermoplasmatota; class Thermoplasmata; order Lutacidiplasmatales; family UBA184; genus Lutacidiplasma. The sequence continues at coordinate 301,211 of DATJUI010000006.1, forward strand.
TCCTGACGCCGCCCACGTCGACCTCCCGGCCCGGTTGCGTGAGCTCGCAGTTCCCCCCGCTCTCCGCCGCGAGGTCGACCACGCACGCCCCGGGGTGCATCCGCGCTACCGTCTCCTTGCGGACGAGGAGCGGGGCCTTGCGGCCGGGCACGTTCGCGGTCGTGATCACGATGTCCGCGTCGGCGATCGCCTTCGCGAGCATCTCCTGCTCCTGCTTCTTCTCGTCGTCGGTGAGCTCGCGGGCGTAGCCGCCCGCGCCCTCCGCGTTGATCTGCAGCTCGAGGAACTTCGCGCCGAGGCTGCGGACCTGTTCGCCGGCCGCCCGCCGGACGTCGTACGCCTCCACGAGGGCGCCGAGGCGCTTCGCGGTCGCGATCGCCATCAACCCGGCCACCCCGGCCCCGAGGATCAGCACCTTCGCCGGCCGGATCGTGCCGGCGGCCGTCGTGAGCATCGGGAGGAACTTCGGGCACAGCTCCGCCCCGATCAGCGTGGCCCGGTAGCCGGCGACCGTCGCCTGCGAGGAGAGCACGTCCATCCCCTGGGCCCGCGTGATGCGCGGCAGCAGCTCGAGCGCGAACGTCGTCACCTTCGCGTCGCGCAGCGCGGCCACCCGGTCGAGGTTGCGGCTCGCGTTCATCGTCGCGATCACGATCGTGCCGGGGGCGAGCCGGCGGGCCTCGTCGACCGTCGGGGGCTGGACCCGCACGACGATCGCGGCGCCGTCCACGACCGAGCCGCCGTCGGACGCGATCGTCGCCCCGGCGGCGCGGTACGTCTCGTCGGGGTACCCCGCGGCCGTCCCCGCCCCGGCCTCGACGGCGACCTCGAGCCCGCGCTTGCGGAGCCGCTGCGTCACCTCGGGGATCGACGCGACCCGCGTCTCGCCGGCCGCCGTCTCCTTCGGGACCGCGATCCGGACCGGCATACGGTTCGGGACGGTCGAACCGGCGGAGATTATACGCTTGGTGGACCGCGCGCGCGACCGCCGGGCGCGGACGCCCTCCCGGGGGAGCGGCCAAATCCTGAAGCCTTCCGCTCGCTCCCTCGGGCGTGGGCGCGCCGCTCCGGGCCGGGGTCGCCGTCGGGGGCGCGATCTTCCACGACGGCGAGCTGCTGCTGCTGCGGCGCGTGACGGACTTCCCCGGGCGGTGGGAGTTCCCCGGCGGCTCCGTCGAGGAAGGCGAGGAGCCCGAGGGGGCGCTCCGCCGCGAGGTCCGCGAGGAGACGGGGCTCGAGGTGACGATCGGCCGGCCGTTCCACGTGGGGACGTTCGCGACCGCGGACGCGGAGGCCCGGCCGATCCGGGTCGTCGCGATCGAGTACCTGTGCGCCGCGCGCACCCGGGGCCCGATCCGGCTCGCTCCCGAGGAGCACGACCGCTTCGTCTGGGCCGATGCGGGACGCGCGGGCGCGCTCCCGCTCGTGCCGGGGTTCCTGCTGGCCGTGCCCGAGGCGTTCCGGCTCCATCGGGCGGGGACCGGATGACGGACGACGCCCGCCCGTTCGATCGCGTCGTCTGCGGCGACGCGGGCGCGGTGCTCGACGGGCTGCCGGCCGAGTCGGTCCACCTCGCGATCACGTCGCCGCCGTACAATCTCGGGGTCGCGTACCGGGGGTACGCCGACGCCCAGGCACCGGACGCCTACCTGTCCTGGCTGCGCGACGTCTGGCGGTCGCTCCACCGCGTGCTCGTGCCGGGGGGCCGGTTCGTCCTCAACGTCGCGCCGACGTCGATCAAGGAGTTCCGGCCGATCCACCACGACCTGTCGACCGACCTGCGGCGGCTCGGCTACATCATGCGGACCGAGATCATCTGGTACAAGCAGACGATGGGCCGCCGCACGGCGTGGGGCAGCTGGCGCAGCCCCTCGAACCCGCACGTGATCCCGTCGTGGGAGTACGTCCTCGTCTTCTCGAAGGGCCAGTGGAAGCTGCCGGGCGACCCGGCCCGCATCGACATCGCCGCGAAGGAGTTCGAGCGGTTCTCGGACGGCTTCTGGCACATCCCGCCCGAGCGGGTCCGCCGCGGCCACCCGGCGCCGTTCCCCGAGGCGCTGATCGAGCGCCTCGTGAAGTTCTACAGCTACCGGCAGAACGTCGTGCTCGACATGTTCGGGGGCACGGGCACGGTCGCGGCGGTGGCCCGGCGGCTCGGCCGCCACTACCTGCACGTGGACGCGTCGGCCGAGTACTGCGCCGCCGCCGCGGCGCGCATCCGCGCCGCCCGTCCGCCCCGCGGGGTCGCGATCCCGGCCCCGCCGACCGGATTTCGCCCGGCGGTCGCCGGCCGCGCCCCGGCCTAGGCGCCCCCGCCCGCCGACCGGACGGCGAGCGCGCGGCGGGCGAGCGGGGGCGCCACGACGTACCCGACGCCGTACGCGGCCGATCCCCACACGTCGAGGGTGAGCGCGCGCTCCGCCGGGTGGCGACCGAGGTAGCGGAGGTACTCGGCCGTCCGCGCGGCGACGCGCGACCGGCCGACGTCGGCCGCCACCCCCTCGACGACCGTGCGTCCCCGGTACATCCGTTCGAAGTGGTCCCCTTCCCGCGCGAACCGGGCGGCGAGCTCGGGGCCCCCCAGCCCGCGCGCGAGCGCGGCCAGGCGTCGGTACCCGTCCGCCCCGAGCGCGAGGAACCCGGTGCGGCCCGTCAGGCTGTCGGCATGGCGGCGGTACTCCGTCAGCCGGCGGTCGTCGAGGTAGAGCCCGTACGGGCCGAGGGCCCCGAGACAGAACAGCGCGGAGTCCGGCAGCCGCTGCGCCGCGAACCGGTCGGCCCCGACCCCGTCGAGGAGCTCGCGCCGGACGGCCATCGAGCTCGAGTTGAACGAGACCCGGGTCCGCCCGAGCGCGAGCTCGGCGAGCCCGGCCTTTCCGTCGGGAGGCACCCACACCGGGCCGGACGCGTCGAACGCCGCGTCGGTCTCGAGCGGCCGCCACGCGGGGGCGGGAACGGGCGCGCCGCCGGGATCGATCACCGAGACGCGGTTGCGGTAGAAGCCGACGTCGGGGTGGGCCCGGACCACCTCGAGCACCCGGGCGAGCCGCTCGGGCCGGTACCGGTCGTCGTCGTCGAGGAACGTGACGAGCGGGGCGGACGACGCGCGCACGCCCGCGAGGAGGAAGCGCGGAAGCTCGGTCTCGTGGCTCTCCACGACGGTCGCGCCGGCCGTCGCGAGCGTGGCCTCGATCGCGGGGTCCGCAAAGTCCTTCACGACGACCAGCTCGAAGAGGGCCCGGTCGATCGTCTGGGCCCCCACGGACCGGACCGCGTCGACGAGGTGGGTCCGCCGGCCGAACGCGCCGACGACGACCGCGATCGCGGGCCGCTCGACCATGGGGACTACGGCTCCGCCGGTGCGAGCGCCGGGGCCGGCGCGACGGACGGCGCGTCCGGCCCCGGCGCGCCCAGCAGGCGGAGCGCGAGCTCGCGCGCGGCGAGATCGAGGAGCGGCACGAGGTTCACCGTGTCGGCCCGGTTGTACCGGACCAGCCGATCGAGCGCGGACCGGTTCCCCCGCCGGTACTCCTGCCACAGCCGGACGGCGTCGAGGCCGCTCACCCCCTCGACGCCGGACCGGTCGCCGAGGCCGAGCCGCTGCTCGATCCGCTTGAGGCCGCCCGCGTGTCCGAGGCGGTACAGGAGGAACCGTAGGTCGATGTGCACGGGGGGCGGCACCAGCTGCGGGAACGCGACCCGGAGGAACGGCACGTCAAAGCGGCTCCCGTTGAACGTCACCCAGACCGGAAAGCGGCCGAGGTACGCCGGCAGCTCCTCGAGGTCGTCGCCGGCGACGAACGAGCGCGTCGTGCCGGCGCCGTGCACGGCCACGACCGTGACGATCCCCTCGTACGGCGAGAGCCCGGTCGTCTCGATGTCGAGGCACGCGGCCTCCCGGGCGAACTCCGGATAGACCCGCCAGCCCTCCTCGTCCGGGAGCCGGCGCCCGAAGAACCCCACGTCGCGCGCGGCGAGCGCCCGCTCGCTCGCGGCGAGCTCGCGCCCCAGCCGGTCGGTGGCCCCCGACGAGAGGCCGAGCGCCCCGGCCCGCGGGGGGAGCTCCCGCCAGTCCCGGACCCCGGCCCGCCAGAGCGCGGCCTCGGTGACGCGCCCGACGCCGGGGAGGTGGAGGAACGTCGCGCGGAGCATGGGCCGGACCCAGGTCCACCGGCCTTTAGGATGCGCGCCCCCGCCCTACGGCCGCGGGTCGGCGGAGTCGACGGGGAGCGGGCCGAGCGGGGCGACGAGCTGCTTCACCGCGGCCCAGAAGCGGGGGACCTCCGCGCGGGGCAGACGACCCCCGTAGATCGGCGCCCGGCACTCCGCCTCGAGGAGCTCGGGGTCGTCGGCGTCCCAGACGAGCCGGATCGTCCAGTCCGGTCGGTCCTCCTCGTAGGCGAAGACGCGCTTGCGCGGGTCCGTCGGGACCGGGTTCGCGGCCAGGATCTCGAGCGGAGGGTCGGGGGGCGGCGGCGGGCCCTTCGTCAGCATCGTCGGCGCTTCGGGCGGCGGGACCTTGAGCCGGATCCACGCCACGACCGGCCACTGGCTGCGCGCGACCCCTAGGCTCGGCACGGCCTCCCGAGGCGCGGCGCCCCTAAACTCCCTCCCCCCGCGCGTCGGGCGTCACCCTCATACTCGGACGCGCTCCGGGGGCGCGGAGCGATGCCGCCGACGACCCGCCCGCGGCGCGCCCGATGAGCGCGGGCGCGGCGCGCGCCGCCCCGGCCGTCCGCGCCGCGGCGGGCCTCGGGCTCGGCGCGCTGGCGTACGGGCTGATCCTCGTCTTCCTGCACGCGCCGATCCTCGGCTCGCCGTGGGCGGCGCCCCTCCTGTGCGCGGCCGTGCTGGGCGAGGCGACGGTCGCGTTCCGCCTCGAGCTCCATCGGGACCCGATCTTCCTCGCCGCGTGGATCGGGTTCGCCGCGGCCCTGGCGATCGTCTCGGCGGCGACGGGGTACCTGAACGGGCTCACGGACGAGCCGTACGCCACCCCCGCGTTCGCCGCGCTGTTCCCGAACCTCTACGGCGGGGCGCTCCACCTCTCGTACACCCAGTACGGCACGGGGCCGTACACCCTCAACGTCGGGTACGTCTACCTGCCGCTGCTGCCGCTGCTCGCGATCCCGTACGTCGACTACCGCGCGACCGCGCTCCTCGCCTGGGCGGGGATCCTCTACTTCGCGCGGCGGCGCCCGATGGCGCTCGTGCTCGTCGGCAGCCCGTGGGTCGCGCTGCTCGCCGCGAACGGCTTCAACGACCCGGTGCCGCTCGCCCTCCTCACGATCGCCTTCACGCTGCCGCGGGGCGCGGGATCGCGGGCCGCGGAGATCGTCGCGCTGGGCGTGAAGCAGTTCGCGAACGCGTTCGTCGTCGTCTACTATCTCGTCCTGCGGCGCTGGTGGGAGGCGGCGCTCGCCGCGGCCGTGACCGTCGCCTTCCTCGTGCCGTTCGCGCTGCTCGACGCGTCCGGCGTCGTCTGCCACGCGATCTACCTCAATTCGAGCCCGACGTGCGCGGCCGGCGCGAGCGTCAGCTCCGCCTCGGCCGTCGTGAGCCATCTCAACTACTGGATCTGGCCGCTGTGGGCGATCGGGATGTTCGCCGCATCCGGGGCGCGGATCCTCGGCGGGCCGCGCTTCGCGGCCGACCGGGCCCGCGCCGCCCGCTGGATGGGCCGGGCGTCGTTCGACGTCGGGCGCGCCTCGTGGGGCTGGCTCCTCGTCCCGGTCGCCCGCGTCGTGCGCGGGCGCGGGCCGGGCGGCCGCTAGCGGCGCCCGACCGGGCGGGTCCGCCCGCGGACTCTTTCCGGGGAAAAAGTTGCACACGCGTTCTGTGTAACTGCCAAGCAAAACCAGGGTACGTAGCTGCGGACGTTAGTGGCCGCGGGCTGAACGGATCGCCCGAAGGCTTTCCGCGTACACCCCGGCTCTATCGAACTCGTCTTCTACGAATGTCCTTGAAGGTCTCTCTTTTTCGAGGGGGTTTCGGGCTTAGATGCTTTCAGCCCTTATCCCGTGGCGCGTGGCTGCTCAGCGATGCCCTGCCGGACAACTGATGGACTAGAGGCGCCGATTCCCCGTTCCTCTCGTACTGTGGGAACCTTCTCGTCAGAGACCCGTGCACTTCCGCCAAAAAGCAACACACCTGTCTCGCGACGGTGTAAACCCAGCTCACGATCCCTTTTAATGGGCGAACAACCCCACCCTTGGTAGCTGCTGCACCACCAGGATAGGCAGAACCGACATCGAAGTAGCAAGCCTCCAGGTCGATAGGGACTCTTGCTGGAGACAACTCAGTTATCCC
>DATJUI010000007.1:0-53187 GCA_035502455.1 Thermoplasmata archaeon
GGGCGAGGCGCGCCGCCATAGCTCAGTCGGTAGAGCGGCTGATTTGTAATCAGCAGGTCGGGAGTTCGATCCTCTCTGGCGGCTTCTCGGGGCGGGTCACAGGACGACCGAGCCGGTGATCGGCGAGCCGTTCGCGAACCCGACCACCGAGATCGCGAACCCGCTGGCCACCAGGCTCGGGTTCTCGACCACGACGAGCGAGTCCCCGTCCGGGATCGGCAGGTTCCAGTCGCCGCCCGACACGGTCGCCCAGCCCCCGGGGACCGTGTACGACAGGACGTTGGTCCCGTTGCTGCCCTGCAGCACCGCGTACCAGCGGGCCGAGGGGTTGGGCACGGCGCCGGTGCACACGCTCGACGCGTTGACGTTCGGCGCGGCGCCCGGGTCGCTCAGGTAGTCGCCGTCGTAGATCTCCATCAGGCGAAGCTCCGCCTCCCCGGTCGTGATCGGCTCGGTCGTGTTGATCCAGGGGATCCGTTCGACCGTGACGTTGCCGCCTCCGCCGCACGGGACGGACGAGGCGACGGGGGCCCCGAAGTTGACGTGGATCGGCGGGGCGTTCGGGCTCCCGCCGGGCGCCGAGCTCCCGGGCAGGACCGGGGGGCCGAAGACCAGCCAGACCGCGCCGGTCGCGATCGCGGCGACGGCGACGATCGTGAGGACGAGCTCCGCCCGTCGCTGGCGTCGGTTCGTCCGGTCGGCGCGGAACTCGGAGGCCCGGGGGCGCGGGGGCTCCTCGCGCGGCGGAGCGGAGGCAGTGCGGAGACCCGGAGCGGACATGCGGGGGCTACGTGGAGCGGCCGATCAGCTCTAGATAGGCTTCCTCCACCACCAAGAAGGTGTTGGCGAACTGTACGACGGGTGCGACGCGCTGGCACGCGACGAGCACGCCGGGGCGGCCTCCGTCCACTCCCGCGAAGGCGATCCGCCAGCGCCGGTCCGAGAGCGGTCGCAGCGTCGCGCCGAGCTGCCGGATCGGCTCCATCCGGGCCGCGTCGACCGGCTCCGAGAACTCGACGTCGACCTCCCGGTTCTGCACGCGCTCCGCGATCCGGTCGACCCGGTCGCGCACCAATAACCGTCCGCGGTCGAGGAACATGAGCTCGTCACAGATGTCGCCGACCTCGAACATCTGGTGGGAGCTCATCAGCACGAGATGGTCCCGCTTCAGCTCGACCAGCAGCCGCCGCACGAGGACCCGTTCGGCCGGGTCGAGCCCGCTGGTCGGTTCGTCGAGCAGGAGGACCTTCGGGTCGGCCATCAGGGCCGCCGCGAGGGAGACCCGCTGGCGCTGCCCCTTCGATAGCGCGCCCACCCGGCGCCCGAAGGGCGGCAGCTCGAGCGCGCCGTGGCACCGGTCGATCTCCGCATCGACGCTCTCGCGTCGGAGGCCCCGGGCGAGGCCCACCGTGGCGAGCGCGTCGTACACCGTCAGCATCGGGTACGGCTCCGGGGTCTCCACGAGCGCCCCGATCTCCCACAGGGCGCGCTTGCGGTCCGCGGTCGGCGAGTGCCCGTTGATGCGCACCTCGCCGCGGGTCGGTCGCAGCAGGCCGACCAGCAGCTTGAGGGTGGTCGTCTTGCCGGCCCCGTTCGGGCCGAGATAGCCGATCGCTCCCGTGCCGGAGAGCTCGAACGAGACGTCGTCGAGCGCGGGCGGGCCGTGGCCGAACGACTTCGACAGGTGGAGCGCCTCCACGGTCACGTCGCTCATCCGGTCGACTCCTTGCGGTAGTAGAGGAAGGTGCTGAGCGGCAGGAAGACCGCCGCGTACGCGGCCATGATCGCGACGCCCTCCGAGACCGAGGCGCTCCAGATCGTGTAGAACTGGTCCTCGCCGAGCGGTACCGTCTGGTAGTGGAGGAAGTCGGTGTCGAGGACCGCGGCCATGGCGCCGCCGCCGTACGTGAGCGACATCCACGGCTCCACGTTGGCGAGCTCGAGCACCCCCTGGAGCGTCGTGAGGCCCACGTACAGGACGAGGATCGTCACGAGCACCCCGGACGACGGGGACCGGAACACCGCGCTGATGCAGAACGCGACGCCGAGGGCGGACAACGTGAACAGGACGGCGATCGCGAGGGAGAGGCCGAGGTTCGTCCAGTCGATCGTACCCCCTCCGAAGAAGTAGATCGCGCCGCCGAGCCCGAACAGGTAGTACATCGCCACGATCGCGAGCGTGACGACGGTGGCGGCCGCGTACCGGCCAGCGAGCAGAACGCTCCGCTTGATCGGGAGGACGAGCATGTAGTAGCCCGCGCCCGTCGAGAAGTCGACGCTCAGGGCGTCGCCGCCGAAGAACGCGGCGGAGATCACGATCCAGAGCCCGGCGTAGGCGAGGAAATTGCTCAGGTACTCCGAGCTCCGGTTCAGCTGGGCGATCCGCGTCGCCGTGACGCCGGCGTGGAGCTCGAACGCGATCGTGAGGACGGAGATGAGCGCGACGAACCCGAGGAGACCGAGGAACCGGTACGTCCGGAGGTAGTTCGTGAGCTGGCTCACGGTCACCGTCCGGAACTGGGCGAGATCCGAGACCGCCGCCCGCGGCGCGGCGCTCGACGCTGCGCCGCTCTCCACGGCCTCCGTCATCGCTCCCGTTCCGTCCCCCCGCACGTGCCCCGCGCCGAACCGGACCGCCGCCGCGGCGGGCCGACCGGTTTGTGGACCCGACCCCCGCTACGACCGTCGGAGTGCCGCTGGGCCTCTCGCGCGGTCGCCCCGAACGCAGTACGCGCCGACCGCGGGGACTCCCCGCGGACCGTGGGTTCCGCTCGACTCACCCTCGACCTCCGACCGCGCCTCGGCGCCCTGGGCCGCCGCGGGCGGTCCCGTGTGCAGAATGTTCACAGCGCGTATTTGACCCCATCCGACGTGTCACTGTGAATTTTGAAGTTGACCCGGCGTCCCACAAACTTGATATCCGCCTCCCACGGATGAATACACCGATGGTACTCGTTCGACGCTGGCGGCGCCGGCCGCGCCGGGCCATCGCCGAGATCATCGGCGCCATCCTGCTGATCGCGATGACGATCGTGGCGGGCGCGCTCCTCTGGTCGTTCCGCCTCGCGCTGCCCACGGCCCCGGTCTCGGTCGGGTTCGTGATCCGGACCGGCGGGAGCAACCCCGTCTGGGGCGACCCCACCGACTGCCAGCCGTGGGGGTACACCCTCAGCGACTACCCGCTGAGCGGAGGCTACCTGGGGGCCGCCTCGCGCGACTGGGTCGGCGACTACGACGACGGACCGAACTCGGGCACGTGGTACGGGGAATGTGGCGACGGCGCGTCGGGCGCCATCACGGGCAACTACTCGCTGCTCAACACCTCCCAGATCATCGTCGCCAGCCACTCGCCGTCGTACCTCCCGCTCGCCGACATCGACCTCACGTTCGTCTGCAACAACGACTCGAGCACCGGGGGGCGCACCGTCCTCGTCAACGGCTCGCTCGCCTCGATGGTCTGGTACCCCGGGTCGACCACGCAGGCCGCCTCCGATGCCCCCTACCTCGGCTACTGCGGGAACTTCGACGCCGGCGGCTACGGAGGGGGCGCCTTCAGCTCCCTCTACAACCGGCTCGGGATCTTCGTGCCGATCGGCGCCTCGAGCGACGGCCTCGAGAACGGCGACACCTTCATCCTCTACATCCACAACGGCGGGTGGCCGATCGACTTCGAGTGCGTGGCGATGGCCGGCGGCATCAGCTTCGCCGACTACAACCCGGCGACCGGGTGCCTTCAGCTCAGCCACGGCGACCCGATCCCGGTCGAGCAGGCCGACTTCGACGACTACCACGGCGCGCCCCCGTGGTGCTTCACGAGCGTGGGCGCGTGCACGATCTACCTCACCTACACGGGCACGCCGTCGACCCTCCTCGCGACCATCCCGGTCTACTCGCTGGCCCCCCCGACGGGGATCTGATCGCCCGGTCGAGCGACCGGTCCCGCGGACGATCGTAGCGTCGCGACCCGAAGCAGATGGCGCGGTTCTGGACCCCCCGCAAGCGCCTCGTCCTGTGGCTCGGCGTGGGGGCGGTCGCGATCGTGCTCGTGGTGCTCGTCACGCTCGTCGCCGCCGGGGTCCTCGTGCTCAAACCGTCCACGTCGGCGACGATCACCGTCTCCGAGGTGGAGCTGCACATCCTGCAGGGGAGCCTGGCCGGGGGCGGCGGCTGGTTCGGACCGAGCTTCATCAACTACACGGCGGCCGAGGGGTATCCGATGCAGGTCGCGGTCGGCGGCAGCTGGTCGGTCTCGTGGATGTTCGACAATCTCGACAACGCCAACCACACCGTCTACACCGTGGGGCCGACGCCCCCCTTCACCATCGCCGCGTCGAGCCCCGCCCTCCCGCACACGGTGGCGGCGGGCGCGGACCGGGCGCTCATCACGTTCACCCTCGGGGTCCCGGGCAACGCGACCGGCACGTACGCGGTCACGCTGACCGTGGACGCGCTGCCTCCGGCCTGACCGGATCGGCCCGGCGCGTGGATCCGGCCCCCGCGCCTACGGACCGCGGCGCCCGGGGGGCGCCCGCCCCCGAGGGGGCCGCCCCGCCGGATCGGCGGACCCAGGTGCCCGCGATGACCCACGGGGGCTCGGGGCCGATCGGATCGACGGCGTCGGAACGGAACCGCTCGACGGCGGCCTCGTCGACCTCGATCCCGAGCCCGGGCGAGCGCGGGATGCGGAAGCCGCCATCCTCGACCTCGTAGCCGCGGACGAGCGACCGCTTCCAGGCGGGCCAGCTCGCCTCGAAGCTCTCCTGCAAAAAGAACGTGGGGAGCACCGCGTCCATCTGGAGGGTCGCCGCCGTCTGGACCGGCCCGAACGCGTTGTGGTAGGCGACGGGCGCCCCGCGCGCGGCCGCCACCCCGGCGATCTCCCGCCCGTAGCTGAACCCCCCCGAGTTCGTGATGTCGGGCTGCAGGATGTCGACGAGGCCCCGGACCAGGAAGCTCTCGAAGTCGGCCGCGGTGAGCAGCCGCTCGCCGAGGGCCACCGGCGTCGCGACCTTCGCCCGGAACTCGGCGAGCCGGTCGCACAGCTCGGGGAGGACGGGCTCCTCGGCGAACCGCGGGTGGAACCGGTCGAGCGCGCGTCCGGCGCGGATCGCCGCTTCGGGGTAGAATCGGCCGTGGTACTCGATCAGCAGATCGACCGTCTCGCCGACCGCCTCCCGCACCGCGCCGACGCGGGCCACGGCGGCCTGAAGGCCCTCGGGGGAGAGCGTCCGGTACTGGTCGCCGAACGGGTCGAACTTGAGCGCCCGGAACCCGCTCGCCACCATCGCGCGCGCCTTCGCCGCGAACTCGCCGGGCTCGATGCAGTCCGAGTACCACCCGTTCGAGTAGGCGCGCACGCGGTCCCGGATGGCGCCGCCGAGCAGCGTCGAGACGGGGACCCCGTGCGCCCGACCGAGGAGGTCGTGGCACGCGATGTCGACCGCCGACAGCGCGCTCGTCGCCTCCATCGAGCGGGAGCGGTAGAACGAGTAGCGCTCGAACTCGCGCAGCGCGGCCGCGTGGTCCTCGAGCTCGCGGCCCTCGTAGAACCGGGCGACCTCGGGAACGCTCTCGCGGACGGGGTGCGTCATGAGGGTGGTCGGCGCCTCGCCCCACCCCACCGCGCCGTCGCTCGTCGTCACCCGGACGAGGATGACCGTCGAGCTCCAGGGCGACGACAGCTCGTCCGACGGCGCGGCGACCTCGATCGGCTCCACTTTCTGGATCTTCATCGGAACGCTCCGCGGTCCCGAGCCGCGGCCGGGATTAGACGGTTCGGGCCGGGGCTAGCTCGTGGGGCCGGCGCCGGCCCCCAGGCGGGCCCGGGCGCGTTCGAGGTGCGCGCGGGGGAGCATCCCCTCCACCCGCTCCTCGACCCGGCCGTCCGGTCCGAGGAAGAACGTCACGCGTTTCGCGAGGCCGAGGAGCCCGAGGACCCCGTACGCCCGCGCGATCGACCGATCGGCATCGGCCACCAGCGGGAACTCCGCGTGGCACTTCTCGGCGAACCCGTGCTGGCTCTCGACCGAGTCGACGCTGACGCCGACGAGCGCGACGCCGGCCCGCTGGAGGTCGGGGTAGAGGGTCGCGAACCCCTTCGTCTCGAGGGTGCAACCCGTGGTGTTCGCTTTCGGATAGAAGTACAGCACCACGCGCCGGCCCCGCAGCGCGGCGAGCGAGAGCGGGGCGCCGTCCTGTGTGGTGCCCGAGAACTCCGGCGCGATCTCGCCGACCGCGAGCATGCTCCGAGGAGCCGCCGCGGATATTTCACGCCCCGGGGCCGGCCCGCGGCGCCGCGACCCCGTCGCAGATCGCCGCGATCCGTTCGAGCTCCGCCTCCGAGATCGCGGGCGTCGACGCGGCGGCGAGCATCTCGTCGAACCGCTCGGGCGTCGGCATCGGGATCACGACCGTCGCCACCCACGACCACTGGGTCACGAACCTCAGCGCGGCCTGCGCGAGCGAACGGGACGTCCCCTCGGTGAGGAACCCCAGACGGAGGACCGGATCGAACGCCTCGTGGAGCGCCCGGACCGTCGGGGGCGGGCGGTCGGGCGTCCGCGTGCCGAGCGCCGCGGAGAACGCGCTCCCGTCGAGGCGACCCGCCGCGAACGGGTCGAGGGCGATGAGGGCGGCCGGCCCGAGCGCCGCGCGGTCGCGCATCGGTCCCACGAGCTCGGGCTCGAGCAGCGAGAGCGCACCCGCGAACGTCCCGGAGTCGGCGGTCCCCCGGGCCTCCTCCGCTTCGGGTAGGCGCCCCGGCGCCGGGCATCGGCGGGCGAACGCCTGCAGCAGACGGTCGTCGACGGCCCTCCGCACCGCCGTGGCGAAGAGGGCCCCCGCGCTCGGGATCCGGGGCGGGGGCAGCAGGGCGATCACCGTCGTTCGACCGGGCACGCGCTCCCGGACGCGGCGCAGCTCGTCGTACACCACGCCTTCGGACGCTTGAGCGCCCGTCGCGGGTTCGGTGCGATCGCCGAGGAGCCGCTCGGGCGAGAGGTCGATCAACACTTCGAGCGGTCCTTCGGAATCCGCGAACGCGCGTCGGACCAGCTGGAGCCCGAGGGCGGGATTCCGCGCGCCCGACACGTCGAAGGTCGTGACCCCGGCCCGGTGCGCCCGCTGAAGGAGCGCGATCGTGCGGTCCCCGGCGGTCGCCCCGACCGGCTCGACCGACATCGCGACCGCGGAGACCGAGGGACCCGCGCCGGGCAGCAGGCGTCGGCCGGGCGCGACGGGGTGGGGCGCTGGGTTCGCGGACATCGGTCGGGAGCCACCCCCGCTCTCTCGAGCAACGGCTTAAGCGCGTCGGGGCTTCGAACGGCCGTGGTGTCCGTCGCACGGGACCCGCGCCCGCTCGCGGAACGTTGGCGTCCGCACCGGCTCGACGAGTTCGTCGGGAATGCGCGGGCCCGGTACGAGCTCAGGACGTGGGCGTCCCGATGGGCCGCCGGGTCCCCTCCGGCGCTGCGGGCGGCGGTGCTCAGCGGCCCGCCCGGTGTGGGGAAGACGTCGGCCGCGCTCGCGCTCGCCGAGGAGCTCGGATGGACCGTCGTGGAGATGAACGCCTCCGACGCCCGCAACGAGTCCGCGCTCGACGCGGTCGCCGGTCGCGCCTCGATCACCCACACGCTCTCCGCGACGCACGATCCACGGCGGCCGGCGCGCGCCCTCATCCTGCTGGACGAGGCCGACTGCCTCACGGGTCGGCTCACCGAGACGCCGCGGGCGACCCCGGAGCCCGCCCCGTTGCCCGACTTCCTGCGGGGGCGGTACGGCGCGATCGCCGCCCTCAACGATGCCTGGGGGCTGGGCCGGGCCCCGCGGACGACCCCTTTCGGAAGCTGGGCGGACGTTCCCCGGACGCCGGGACGGTCCGCCTGGGCGAAGCTCCCCGCGGCGGCGCGAGACCTCGACGAGTGGCGATCGGTCGGGGCGAAGCACGATGTCTCGGACCGGGGGGGCCTCGCGGCGATCGCGCGCCTCGTTCGGGCGACGCGGCAGCCCGTGGTGCTGACCGTGAACGACGATCGCAGCCTGATCCGCTACTCGCCCGTCTTTCGTTCCGGGGTCGCCCGGATCCGGTTCTATCCGATCGGCCCGAGCGAGATCGCCCAGCGCCTGACGGCGGTGGCGCGGGGCGAGCGCATCGCGCTCGCCGACGGCGCGATCGACGCCATCGTCCGCCGGGCGCAGGGCGACCTGCGGGCGGCGATGAACGACCTCGAAGCGGTCGCGGCGGTCCCGGCGGGCCCCCTCCAGCTCTCCCTGCTCGGTACGCGCGACGTGACCGTCGACCTCGGCCTGGTCGCCGCGGAGCTCCTCAGCTCGGCCCGGTACTACCGCGCCACCGAGATCCGCGGACGGATCGACGCGACGCCGGACGATCTATTGCCGTGGGTCGAGGAGAACATCCCGCGCTTTGCCCCCGATGCGGTCCATCGGGAGGCGGCGTTCCGGACGCTCGCCGCGGCGGAGCTGTTGCTCGCCCGGGCCCGGCGCTGGCGGGTCTACGGCCTCTGGAGCTACGCGTCCGAGCTGCTCACGGGCGGCGTGTCGCTCACGGTGCGGGACGCGCCCGTTCCGATCGGTTCGAACGCGTCGTTCCCCCAGTTCCTCGGGGAGATGGGCCGCTCCCGCAGCGCGCGGGCCGTCCGGGACTCGCTCTCCGCCAAGGTCGGGGCGCGCCTCCACGCCTCCCGAAGGAAGAGCCGGGAGGCGTTCGTGCCGATGCTCGAAGGGGTGTTCCTCGCGGCCCGCGGCGCGCACGCCGGCCCGGCCCTGCGGCGCACGGCGCGGCTGCTTGTCCGCGAGCTCGAGCTGACCCCGGAGGAGCTCGGCTACCTGCTGGCGATCGACCCCGGCTCGGCCGACGTGGCCGAGTGGTTCGCGGAGGACCCTGACTCCGCCCCGGGGTCCGCGCCGGGCGCGAAGGCGAAGGGATCGTCGGAGCCGCGGCGGGTCCAGCGATCCCTCGCGGAGTTCGGCGCCCGCTAGCGGACGCTCACTCCAGCGTCGCCCGGACGCGGATCTCGACGTTCCCCTTGAGGGCCCCCGAGATCGGGCAGCCGGCGCCCGCCGCCTTCGCGGCCGCCTCGAACTCCGCCGCCGACATCCCCGGGACCTTGCCCGCGACCTCGATCTCGGAGGTCGTGACCTTGAACCCTTCGCCGACCTTGTCGAACGTGGCCGTGGCGCGCACGGTCAGCTTCTGCGCCGGGTGCTGGGCCTTCGCGAGACCGTTCGACAGCGCCATGGAAAAGCAGGCGGCGTGCGCGGCGGCGAGCAGCTCTTCGGGGCTCGTCTTGCCTCCGGACGCCTCGGTCCGGGCGGACCAGGAGACCGGGAGGGCCCCGAACGCGCCGCTCGTCGACTGGACCGTGCCGTGACCGTGGAAGAGATCGCCTTCCCATACCGCCTGCGCCGTTCGCTGGGCCGCCATGGCTTCCCGACGGCAGCGGCCGATTTAACGTGCGGCGCAGGGGTCCGCGGTTCGAACCGCAACGCTTTCCCCGCGAGCGGGGTCGCCCAGCGTGGCGCTCGCCCTGAGGGACCTCCCGAAGTTCCTGGTGCTCGACCCGGTCTCCACCGTCCGGATCGACATGCAGCTCGAGGCGCCGTCCTGCGAGATCGAGGTGAGGCTGGACAACCCTCGCCCGGGCCGCTCGTTCGTGGTGCTGATCGGCCATCCGAACGGCCCGTACGTCCAGCGGGTCCGCCTCGCCGGCCGGGCGAAGATCCACTTCGCCCCGGAGTTGCCGGGCGAGTACCGGTTGCTGCTCGCGAACCCCGACCGGGAGCCGGTGGTCCTTCGACTGAAGGGCCGTGACCTCGCCCCCGGGAAGATCCGGCCGTCGGTCCGGCGGCGGCGTCGGACCGCGCCGTCGCGCGCGGCGCGGGTCCGGGGTCGGGCCGCCCCCGGACCGCGGCGGTCCGCCCGCCGAAACGCTATGCGCCCGTAGCCGTACGTGCGACCATGACGGCCGGGCCGGTGCTCACCGTGGCGCGGGCGCGCGCCTGGCGACGGCGGTGGGACGCCCAGCAGGCCCACCTCGTCCCGCTCCGCGAGGCGCGCTACGACTTCCTGATCGGCGCGCTCAAGCGCGGGGTACCCGCCCGCGGCCGCGTGCTCGACCTGGGATGCGGCACCGGCTCGCTCTCCGAGCGGATCCTCGCGGCCCGGCCACGGGCCCGGGTCGTGGCGGTCGATCACGACCCGCTGTTGCTCGCGCTCGGGCGCACGGCCCTGGGGGACCAGCGGGGCCGCCTCACGTGGGTCGATGCCGACCTGCGGGCGGACGGCTGGGATCGGGCGCTCCCCCGGGGATCGTTCGACGCCGCGGTGTCGAGCACCGCGCTCCACTGGCTCACGACCGACGAGCTCGCCGCGCTCTATCGGGTCCTCGCGCGGCGGCTCCGCCGTGGCGCGATCTTCCTCAACGCCGATCAGCTGGAGTTCGAGCCGGGGGCGCGCGAGCTCCGTCGGCTCGCCCGAGCGGCGGGACGGGAGTGGGCCCGGCGCGCCGCGCCCGCCGGCGAGTCGTGGAGCGCGTTCTGGCGATCGGTCACGCACGAGCCCGGCCTGCGCGCGGAGGCGGCGTTGCGCCGCCTCCGGTACCCAAGCGCCCACCACGCCGTCCGCACGGCCCGCACCTCGGAACACCTCCGCCTCCTTGACCGGGCCGGCTTTCGCGAGGCCGAGGTCATCTGGGGCGCCTGGCGCAACCGGATCCTGGCAGCGGTCCGGTAGCGGGCCGATGCCCGTTCGGGTCACCGAAGGGTTGAAGCGCCGCTCCGCTCCCCGTCGCTCGGGCCCGGGCGACCGACGATGACCGACCTCGCGGTGTATGCGGCGATCATCGTCACCGTCTTCGCGATCGTCGACCCGATCGGGACGCTGCCGTTCTTCGTCACGCTGACCGAGGGGTTCGGCGAGGCCGACCGCAAGGTGATCCTGCACCGCTCGGTCTTCGTGCTCGGCGGCATCCTGGGGCTCTTCGCGCTCGTCGGCCGCTTCCTGTTCCAGGCGTTCGGGTTCACGCTCGCCGCGTTCGAGATCGCCGGCGGGATCCTGTTGTTCATGGTCGCCTTCGACATGCTCCAGGGCCGGATCGGCGGCACGCGCCTCACGCCGGCCGACCACGACGACGCCCTGCAGCGCCGCGACGAGATCGCGGTCGTGCCGCTCGGGATCCCGCTGCTCGCGGGCCCGGGCGCGATCTCCACGGTGATGATCTACGAAGGGACGGCGGGCAACGACCCGCTCATCGTCCCGGCCACCTTCGTCGCGATCGGGATCACCACCGGGCTCACGTACCTGATCCTGCGCTTCGGGCAGCCGATCCTGCGGCGGCTCGGCCGGGTCGGCCTGATGGCGATGACCCGGGTGCTGGGGCTGCTGCTCGCCGCCGTCGGCGTTCAGTTCGTGATCAACGGCGTGCTCGCGACGTTCCACCCGTAGCGCGGCGGGACCGCGCCGGGGAGGCCCGGGACCGCGGGCGCGCGGCCCCGACGCGGCGCCCGAGCGCCCGGCTCTCGCGATCGAGCAGCGCGGTCGACGGCGTCTTCGGGTTGCGGTCGGCCGCCCAGACGCGCTCGCCCGCGCGTACGGCCACGGGCAGGTCGTTCTCGGCGGGCGGGAAGCCGCACTCGAAGTCGTCCGTGTACGCGCAGTACGGGTTGAACGCCCGGTTGAAGTCGAGCTGGTACTCGTCCGACGGGTCGAGCTCGAGGGTGAGGTAACGCCCCGCCCCGTAGCTCTCCGTGCCGCTGGTCGCGTCGCGGAACGGCACGAACACCGAGGCCCCCACGCCCTCGCCGGCGTGGTAGAGGCGGAGGGCGACCTCGCGCCCCCCGAGCCGGAAGGTGAGGTCTCCCAGGTACCGCATCACCGCCTGGCCGTCGCGGTTCGTCCGCAGGTAGGCCTCCTCGGGGACCGGTCGGCGGACGAGCCGGGCGCGCACCCGAAACTTGGGATCGGGAGGGAAGTAGCGGAGCGGATGGAACGGCACCCGGCCGCTGACGAACGGCGACTCGGGGTGGCGCGCCATGAACTCGTCCTTGGCGGCCCGCTCCGAGAGCAGCTCGCGGCGCCACGGGTCCGACGTCGGCATCGGCGGGGAGCGACGGCCGTCCGCGCTTAAGCCTTCGCCGCGGGGGCGCGCAGGTCGAGGACCATCACGTCCTCGTCGAAGTACTGGGTCCCCCGGCGGACCGCGGCCGGGATCCGGCCCACGGGCACGAACCCGAACCGGCGGTACAGCGCGGCGGCGCCCGTGTTGATCGAGAAGACCGACAGCCGGACGATCTCGAACGTCCCCCGGCACGCGTCGAGGGTCGCCCGCAACAGCGCGCCGCCGATCCCCCGGCCCCGATAGTCGCGGTGGACGAGGATCCCGAGCTCGCCCACGTGGCCGGCCTCCGAGGCGGCGGACGGCCCGACCCGGCCGACCATGCAGTTCCCGACGACGTGGCCGTCGACCTCGGCGACCCGGACGACGAGATCGCCGGCGAGCGCCCGTCGGTAGACGCCGGCGAACCAGGCCACCTCCTCGTCGTACCCGGGCGGGCGCGCGAAGAGGGTGATCCCGATCGGGACGCCCGCCGCCCGCTCGTCGTAGAGTCGGTAGTACGACTCCGTGAGGTCCGTCAGGTCGTTCCACCGGATCTCGCGGACCTCGACCGGCCCGCCCGCCGGCGGCGTCACGGGCTCACGCGTAGCCGAACTGGTGCTTCGCGAAGTCGCTCATCCGCTCGGGCGTCCACGGCGGATCCCAGATCATGTCGACCGACGCGGCGTGCACGTTCGGGACCTTCTCGATCGCCGCCTTGACCTCCTCGGCGAGGATGCCGGCGACGGGGCAGCCGGGCGCCGTGAGGGTCATCTTGAGCTTCACGTCGTCCCCGGCCCACTCGAAGCCGTAGACGAGCCCGAGGTCGACGATGTTCATCGGGATCTCGGGATCGTAGATCTGCTTCAGGTTCTCGAGGATCAGCCGCTCGCGCTCGGCGTACGGGCCGGCCGGCTCGGAGGCGGCGGGGGCGCCGGCGTTCGGGACGGGAATCGGTTCGGCCATCGGCCCGACGAGCGGCCCGAGGCGTATAAGGCCTCGCCGCGGGTCCGCGGACGGCGGCCGGTCCGCCGAGTAAAGCCGTTTAACCGAACTCCGTGTGGAGCGGCCGATGACGGACGTCCACGCCCTGGCGCCGGCCCGCGGCGGGCTCTCGCTGCGGTCGGTCGGTCTCTCGGGGATCCGCAAGCCGCTCGCCGTGAAGCGGCCGGAGCGCGTGAACACGCTCGCGGTGACGTTCGACGTCGCGGTCGACCTCCCGTCCGAACGCAAGGGCTCGGACCTCTCGCGCAACGCCGAGATCCTCGCCGAGATCGTCGACGAGACCGTCCTCCGTCCGACCGAGAGCCTCGAGGCGACGTGCTCGGAGATCGCCCGCGAGCTGTTGCACCGGCACGTCTCCGCGACGCACGCGACGGTCCGCGCGTCGGCGGAGTACTTCCGGCGCCAGGGCGTGTCCGACGCGAAGCGCAGCTTCGAGGACTACACGCTGATCGCCGAGGCCGAAGCGCAGCGGAGCGTCGACGGGGCGGTCGCGGTGCACCGGGCGGTCGGCGCGGAAGCGGTCGGCATGACCGCCTGTCCGTGCGCGATGGAGACGTGCCGGGAGGCGCTCACCCGGGAGTTCCCGCTGCTCGCCGACCCCCGGCTCGCGTCGCTGCCGATGATCACGCACAACCAGCGCAACCGGACCCGGCTCGTCCTCGAGCTCGGGGGCGCGCCGACGGTCGAGGTCGACGCGATCGTCGACGCGATCGAGGCGGCGCAGTCGAGCCCGACCTACGCCATCTTAAAGCGGGGCGACGAGGGGCAGGTCGTGCTCCGCGCCCATCGGCGGCCGAGGTTCGTGGAGGACGTGCTGCGCGATCTGCTCGCGAGCCTCCCCGACCGGTTCCCCGACCTTCCCGACGCCGTCGTCGCGCGGGCGAGCACCGTCAGCGAGGAGTCGATCCACAAGTACAACGTGGAGGCGTCGCACCGCGTCGCGCTCGGCGAGCTCCGCGGGGAACGCGCGCCGTAGCCGACGGGAACGAACGTGCCGTACGCCCTCGACGCGCTGCGCCGACGACCGGGCCGGGCGGCGCTCACGTCCCTCGGCATCGGGCTCGCGGTGGGGCTCGTCGTCGTCCTCCTCGCGATCAGCGCCGGCATCCAGTCGAGCGCGACGACCCTCGCGAACGCCAGCGGGGTCGACCTCCTGGCGGCGAGCGCCAACACCACGATCCTCTCGGGCGGAGGGTTCCCGCCGATCGCGGACGCGCACCGGCTGGCGACCGAGATCCCGGCGAACGACTCCAACATCGAGGTGGCGAGCCCCTGGCTCGTCGGGGACCTCGTCTTCGGCAACCAGTCGCTCTACGCCCGGTCCAACGCGAGCGACGTCCCCGTAAGCTGGTCGACGACGGGCTCCGGCTCGGTCGGCTGGATCCCCGACGACAACGGCGGGATCCAGGTCCCGGACGTCTCGAACGGGACCGGGTTCACCCTCCCCGGCGACCCCCACTACGCGAACGGGACGTACGCGGGACCCGTCACGCACGAGATCGTCCTCGACCAGGGGCTGGCGACGGTGCTCGGCGCGACCGTCGGTTCGATCGTCTGGGCCAGCGCGGTCTCCCCGACCGGTCCGTCCGAGCTGCCCGGCTGGTTCGCGAACGCCACGCCGTTCCGGGTCGTCGGCATCTCGGGGCCGTTCTGGCTGATCCCTTCCGCGCTGCTCGCCTTCCTCTACCTGTCCGAGATGCAGGGGCTCGTCGGCGGCGGGACCCCGTCGACCGACTACGCGTCGCTGCTGCTCATCCACCTCAACGATCCGACGAGCGCGAGCACCGACCAGCTCCGCATCGAGGCGCGGTTCCCGCAGCTCTCGGTGTTCACCCTCGCCGACATCCTGGGGGAGATCCAGCACGTCGTGAACCTCTACCGGACCTTCGGCACGCTCGTCGGGGTGATCGGCGTCGTCGTGGCGGCGTTGTTCGCGACGACCGTCCTTCAGATGTCGGTCGACGACCGGAGCCGGGAGCTCGCCCTCCTCCGGGCCGTCGGGTACTCGCGGCTGCGGGTCGGCGGCTTCGTCGTGGAGGAGTCGCTGCTCCTCGCGACGTTCGGGCTGGGGGTCGGCCTCGCGGTCGCGTACGTCGGCACCTACGCCCTCAACGCGGTCCTCTTGCGGCTCGTTCCCGGGCTGCCCGCCGGGTTCTCCTTCGTGGCGTTCGACGCCTCGGTGATCCTCACCGGGATCGCCCTCGTCGTCGCGGTCGGGCTCGCGGCGGCGATCGCCCCGGCCGGCCGGGCGATGCAGCTGCCCGTCGCCGAGGAGCTCCGGGCCCCGTGAGCGCCTGGGCGCGGGGCCGGGCCCTCCGCCACTCCCGGCTGCAGGTCGTGCTGGCGATCGCCGCGATCGGCGCGGCGGTCGCGCTGCCCGTCGTGCTCGTGAGCGTGGGCGGCGGCGTCTCGCAGCACGAGATCTCGGAGCTCGAGAACGCCGGCTACCAGATCTCGGTGAGCGCCTCGGGGCTCCACGGGATCGCGAACGCGCACCGCCTCGCCGGCCGGATCGACGCGATCGCGTCGGTCACCGCCGCCTCGCCGGTGCTGTCGATCGCCGTCGACGCGTTCGTGGGCACCGGCGGGGCCACGCCCGTCCTCGCGGAGGGGGTCGTACCCGGAGCGTTCTCCGCGACGCTCGGGCCCGCCGAGAGCGGTCTCTTCCCCGACCCGCTGCCGTTGGGCGATCCCACCGACCTCGTCCACTACGCGAACGGGACGTACACGGGCCCGGCGACGTACGACGTGATGGTCTCCACGCCGTACGAGATCGCCGCCGGGGTCCATCCGGGCGAGCAGCTCGACCTCGCGGCGACCGCGAACCGGTCGGACGCGGTCGCGTACAACGTCACCGGCACGTTCGGGGTGCCGCCGAGCCTCCTCGGACCGACCGGGGCGTTCGCGATCCTCGTGCCGCTCTCCGACCTCCAGGGGATGACCGGGTACGCCGCGGGCGCGTCGACGCCCGTACCCGATGCGGCGGACACGATCGAGGTGGCCGTCACCGGGGCGGTCGCGACGGACCCCGCCGCCCTGAACCAGGTGGAGGCCGAGATCCAGTCGCTGGTCCCGTACTACGGCGTGAGCGAGCTCTCGCAGGAGGCGCAACAGCTCGAAGCCGCGAGCGGCGTGCTGACCGGGTTCTACCTCGCGCTCTCCTCGGTCGGGGTCGCGGTGGGGCTCATGTTCCTCGCGCTCGTCCAGCTGCGCCGCGTGGAGGCGGAGCGGCGGTCGATCGGGATCCGGCGGGCGCTCGGCCTGTCCGGTCGGAGCATCGCCGGCGGGATCGTGGCCGACGGGCTCGGGCTGGCCGCGCTGGGCGCGATCGTCGGGGTCGTCGCCGGCTGGGCGATCGTCGCCGCCCTCGCGGCGTGGGGGACCTCCACGGTCCAGGAGGCGGCGTCCCTGGCGATCTTCTCCCCCGCGCTCCTCGGCGCGATCGTGGCCGGGATCCTGGGGCTCTCGGTCCTCGCGTCCGCGGTGGCGACCCGGGCCGCGCTGCGCATCGAGATCCCGGAGGCGCTGCGGTGAGCGGGCGCGCCGGCGCGCCGACGGTCGAACTGCGCGGGGTCGAGCGCACCTACGGGCGCGGGAGCCCGGACGAGGTCCGGGCGCTGCGCGGGATCGACCTCACGGTCCCCGCCGGCGCGTTCGTCTCGGTCGAGGGACCGAGCGGCTGCGGGAAGACGACGCTCCTCAACCT
The DNA here is from genome assembly GCA_035502455.1 of Thermoplasmata archaeon. Lineage (GTDB taxonomy): Archaea > Thermoplasmatota > Thermoplasmata > Lutacidiplasmatales > UBA184 > Lutacidiplasma. Next base: position 16,822 of record DATJUI010000007.1, read on the forward strand.
GCTCGGGCTCCTCGACCGACCGACCGGGGGCTCGATCGAGTGGGACGGGGTCTCCGTGGGGGCCGGCTCCGAGCGGGAGCGCGCCCGGCTGCGCCTCGAGAGGGTCGGGTTCATCTTTCAGCGGTTCTACCTGCTGCCGACCTTGACGGCCCGCGAGAACGTCGAGCTGCCGATGCGCGCCGCCCGGGTCCCCCGCGCGGAGCGGCTGCGTCGCGCCGCCGACCTGCTCGACGAGGTCGGGCTGGCGGGCCGGGAGCGGGCGTTCCCGCACCAGCTGTCGGGCGGCGAGGAACAGCGGGTCGCCGTCGCACGGGCGCTCGCGAACGCTCCGGGGCTGCTGCTCGCCGACGAGCCGACCGGCGAGCTCGACTCGACCCACACCGCGGCGATCCTCGACCTGCTCGAGCGGGTGCGCACGGCGCGGTCGGCCACGCTGATCGTCGTGACGCACAATCCGACCGTGGCGGCGCGGGCGGGGCGGCACATCGCCATGCACGACGGGCGCATCGCGGCCGACCGCACGGGGGCGTAGCGTGGCGCGGATCGCGATCCTGCTCAACGACCGCTGCCACCCGAAGGAGTGCCAGTGGGAGTGCCAGGCGTACTGCCCGCCGGTGCGGATGGGTCAGGAGTGCATCGTCGAAGGGCCGAACGGCAAGCCGGTGATCTCGGAGACGCTGTGCATCGGCTGCGGGATCTGCGTCCACAAGTGCCCGTTCGACGCGATCAAGATCCTGAACACGCCCGAGGCCGACCCGTCGGAGATCGTCCACCGGTACGGGTACAACGGCTTCCGGCTGTACCGCCTCCCCCTCCCGCCGGCGCGGGGGATCACCGGGATCCTCGGCCCGAACGGAACCGGGAAGAGCTCCGCGCTGCGCATCCTCGCCGGCGTCGAGGTCCCGAACCTGGGCGACTTCGACCACCCCGGGACGTGGCCCAAGGTGCTCGAGCACTACCGGGGCACCGCGCTCCGGGCCCACTTCGACCGGGTCGCGAAGGGCGAGCTGCGGACGGTCTTCAAGCCGCAGTACGTGGACCGGCTGTCGGACGAGCCGACGACGGTCGGCGGCTACGTCGGCGACGGGCCCCGGGCGGCCGCGGCGCTCGACGCGCTCGGCCTCGGCTCCGTGCGGGACCGCCCGCTCGGCGAGCTGTCCGGCGGCCAGCTCCAGCTGACCGCCCTCGGGCGGACGCTCGCCACCGACGCCGATCTGTATCTCGTGGACGAGCCGTCGAGCTACCTCGACATCGTCTACCGGCTCAAGGTCGCGCGGCTCCTGCGCGAGCTCGGGCAGCGCGCGAGCGTGATCGTCGTCGAGCACGACCTCGCGCTTCTCGACTATCTCGCGGACCAGGCGCACCTCCTGTACGGCGAGCCGGCGGCGTTCGGCGTCGTCGGCCACCCGCTGCCGATGCGGACCGCGATCAACACCTACTTGACCGGCTACCTCAAAGACGAGAACGTCCGCTTCCGGACCGAGCCCGTGCGGTTCGTGGCGCATCCCCCGAAGCCGGCGGCGCGTCCGAACCGGCTCGTCGAGTTCCCGGCGCTCGAGAAGGAGTACCCGCGGTTCCACCTCGGGGTCGGCGCCGGGTCGCTCGCGAAGGGCGAGACCGTCGGGATCGTCGGCCCGAACGCGACCGGCAAGACGACGTTCGTGAAGATGCTCGCGGGGGTCGAACCCCCCACGGTCGGCACGGTCGCGCCCGGCGTGACGGTGAGCTACAAGCCCCAGTACCTGAAGGCGACCCAGTCGGCGAGCCTGCGGGAGCGCGCCGTCGCGCTCGCCGCCGAGCCGACGTTCGACGCGCGCCTCTTCGAGCGGGAGCTCGTCCCGGGCCTTCACCTCGACGAGGTGCTCGACGTCGCGCTGCCCGACCTCTCCGGCGGCGAGCTCCAGCGGGCCGCCGTGGCGCTCGCGCTCGCGCGCCCCGCGACGCTCTATCTCCTCGACGAACCGTCCGCGTACCTCGACGCCGACGAGCGGATGTCGATGGCCCGCCTCATCCGCCGGCAGGTCGAGCACCAGGCGGCGACCGCGCTGGTCGTCGACCACGACGTCTACTTCCTCGACCTCGCCTCCGACGCCCTCATGGTGTTCCGGCCCGAGACCCCCGACTTCGCCCGCGGGCGCGGCGACGGCCCGTACCCGATGCGGGACGGGATGAACCGGCTGCTGTCGACCGTCGACATCACGTTCCGGCGCGACGCCGAGACGCTGCGGCCGCGGATCAACCGCGAGGGCTCCGTGCTCGACCGGGAGCAGCGCGAGCGGGGCGAGTACTACTACGAGGCGCCGTAGCGGCCTCCGGCCGCGCGAGAAGCGTAAGTAGGGGCGCGCCGCGTAGGGACGGGGCGATCCGACGACGGGCGCGGCGGGGTCCGGCAGCGCGGGCGGGGCCGCCCCCTCCCGGGCGCCCCCGGCCGATCGGCCCGCCGTGCCGCTCGACGGCCGCGGCCGCTACCGCACGCGCGGGCGGTTCTCGGGCGTCGTGATCGGGGTCTACGCGTTCCTGATCGTCCTCGTCGTGGTCCTGCTCCGCGGCTCGTTCTCGGGCTCCGGGGCGTGGGTGCCGATCGCGGTCGTCGCCGCGCTCGCCTTCTTCCTCGCCCGGTACCTCTCGACGCGCTACACGATCGACGACCGGTACCTGCACGCCGTCCGCCTGCTCGGCGGCGGCCGGCTCGACCTCGAGAAGGTCCGGCGCATCGAGTACGCGCGCCTACGGGACCTGGGCGCGACCGGCTTCACCGGGTCGTGGGGGTGGCGGGGCCGGATGTGGAGCCCGATCGTCGGGCGGTTCGACGCGCTCCATACCGAACCGGACGGGCTGCTCGTCTCGGCCGAGCCGGCGGGGATGTTCGTCTCGCCCCGCGACCCGGCGACGTTCGCCCGGGAGCTGTCGCGCCGGGTCCGCTCGTACACGGGCCGGCTCGAGGTCGACGTGGGCGACCCGCGGTCGGACGCGGCGGCCGGCCGGACGCTCGATCAGTAGGCCGGCAGGCTCGGGTCGACCTCGGCCGCCCACGCGAGGATCCCGCCTTTCAGGCTCCGCACGTGCGAAAAGCCGAGGTCGAGCAGCTGGCGGGTCGACTGCGCCGACCGGGCCCCGCTGCGGCAGTAGAGGACGATCTCCCGGGCCCGGGTGAGCTCGTCCAGGTGCTCCGTCAGCTCGCCCTTCGGGATCAGCCGGGCGCCGGGCAGGTGGCCCAGGTCCCACTCCTCGGGCTCCCGGACGTCGACGAGCAGCGGCGGATCGCTGCCCGCGAGCGCGGCCGAAAGCTCCTTCGCCCCGATCTCGGGGGCGGCGGGGCCGTGGGCCGCGGCCTCCGACCCCGGCACGCCGCAGAACCGAAGGTAGTCGATCAGCCCCGTCTGCGTCGGATGCGTCGAGCAGAGCGCGCACTCCGGGTTCTTCTCGAGGCGGAGCTCGCGGAACTGCATCGCGAGCGCGTCGTAGAGCAGGAGCCGGCCGATCAGCGGCTCCCCGGCCCCGAGGATCAGCTTCACCGCCTCGGTCGCCTGGAGGACGCCGACGACGCCCGGCAGCACGCCGAGGACGCCGGCCTCCGCGCACGACGGGACGAGATCGGGCGGCGGCGGTTCGGGGTAGAGGCACCGATAGCAGGGCCCGCGCCGGGCGTCAAAGACGCTCACCTGACCCTCGAAGCGGTAGATCGACCCGTAGACGTTCGGCTTTCCCAGCAGCACGCAGGCGTCGTTGACGAGGTAGCGGGTCGGGAAGTTGTCGGTGCCGTCGATGACGAGGTCGTACGGACGCAGGACCTCCATCGCGTTCTCGGACGTGAGGCGCGCCTCGTGCGGTACGATGCGGATCGTGGGGTTCATCGCCGCGAGCCGCGCCCGCGCCGCGGCGAGCTTCGGCTGGCCGACGTCGGGCGTGGTGTAGAGGATCTGGCGCTGCAGGTTCGACAGGTCGACCGTGTCGAAGTCGACGAGCCCGATCTCCCCGATGCCCGCCGCCGCGAGATAGAGCGCCGTCGGCGACCCGAGCCCGCCGGTGCCGACGACGAGCACCTTCGCGCGCCGCAGCTTCTTCTGGCCGGAGAGCCCGACCTCGGGCAGCAGGATGTGCCGGCTGTACCGCAGCAGCTCGTCCCGGGAGAACGGCGCCTCCGCGCGGACGGCGTCGGGCGCCCCGGCGGGACGGTCCCGGGTCGCGCGGCCGGCGGGAGCCCCGCCGGCGATCGCGGGCACGATGGCGACGCGGTCGCCGTCCTTCACCGGCGTCGCCTCGCGCGCGAGGCCGCGAACGTCCTGGTCGTTCAGGTAGACGCTCACGAAGTGGCGGATCTGGCCGTCGGGGGTGAACAGATGCCGACGGAGCGACGGGTACTCGGCCGCGAGGGCGCCGACCAGGGCCCCGACCGTCGCCCCCTCGACCGCCACTTCGGCGTGCCCGCCCGCGAACGGGCGCAGCGGGGTCGGGATGCGGATCGTGACCGTCGCCATCGTCTCCCTCTCGCCCCGAGCGTTCTTAGGCGCTCGCTTTCCCCGAGGCCACCGGCCCCGCACCGGCACCGTCCGACCGCACGATCGGACGCTCGGCGAACTCGCCCGACTCCGGATCGAGCTCGAAGGCGCCGAGCCCGTCCACGGCGCCCGACCGGACGCCGAGGACGAGGTACGCGTACCACGGCCAGGCGTGATCGCGGTCGAACGTCGACGGCCGGGCGGGATGGTCCGGGTGCGAGTGGTAGAACCCCACCACGCCCCGGCCGCTCGCTTCGAGCCGGCGCTCCGTCGCACGGAGCTGTTCGGGCGGGATCACGAACCGGCGCCGGCGCTCGCCCTCGAACTCGTTGGCCGCGGGCTCGACGGCCTCCACGATCCGGGGGCCGTCGCCGGCCGGCACCGGACCGATCAGCATCCCGCAGCACTCGTCGGGGTACGTCGCGCGGGCGTGGGCCTCCATCGTCGCGATCAGGGGCGGCGCCAATCGGATCTCGTTCACGGCCCCTCCCGCTCCGGCGGATGCCCCCCGTCCGGCAGGATCGTCACGACCACCGCGCCGGGATGCCGGCGGCCGACGTCGAGCGCGGCGCGCACCGCCGCGCCGGCCGAGGCGCCGACCGAGAGCCCCTCCTCGCGGGCGAGCCGTCCGCGGACCTCCTCGGCCGCCTCGGTCTCCACCCGGACCGTCTCGTCGATCCAGCTCGGGTCGTACGTCGAGGGGAGGAGCGCGGTCGGTAGGTGCTTCAGCCCTTCCAGCCCGTGGATCGGACCGGTCGGCTCGACCGCGACGACGCGCACCGTCGGCCGCTGCCCCTTCAGGAACCGGGCGGTCCCGCTGATCGTGCCGCCGGTCCCCACGCCGGCGACGAAGTGCGTGACCCGGCCGTCGGTCTGCGCCCAGATCTCCGGACCGGTGGTCCGGAAGTGCGCGAGCGGATTGGCCGGGTGGTTGTACTGGTCGGGAAAGTAGTACCGGTCGGGCGCGGCCGCCGCGCGCTGCCGGGCCTCGCGCTGGGCGCCGTCCGTCCCGTCGCCGGGGTCGGTGAACCGGATCTCGGCGCCGTACGCCCGGATCCGCGCGACGCGCTCGGGGTGCGCATTGCGCGGGAGGACGAGCTCGACCGCGAAGCCGAGGCGCGCGCCGAGCATCGCGTAGGCGACCGCCGTGTTCCCGCTCGACGCGTCGATCAGCGTGCGGCCCGGTCCCAGCCGGCCGTCCGCGAGGCCCGTCTCGACCATCGCGAGGGCGGCCCGGTCCTTCACGGATCCGCTCGGGTTCAGGAACTCGGCCTTGGCGAGCAGCTCGAAGCGACTGCCCTCCGCCGCGACGAGCCGGCCGAGCGGGAGCAGCGGGGTCCTCCCGACGGCGGCGAGGAGGGCATCCCGCTCGGCGGCGCCGTTCTCGCGCGGTGCCTCGAGGGGAGCGCGCCGCGTTACCGCAGCGGGATCAGATGCGTACACCGCATCCCTCCCCGCCCGATCGAGTCCTGCAGATCGATCCCGGTCTCCCCGAGCAGCGACTCGGTCAGGTGCTTGTCGAAGACGTCGCACAGGAGGTAGGGGTGCGACAGCGCGCTGTGCCGGAAGATGCAGTTGGTGCGCACGATGCTCAAGTGCCCGTCGGGGGTCCGCTCGACGGTGCAGCGGAACCCGAGCCGGTTGAGCGCCGCCACCATGTGGCGCGCGCGCTCCTCGACCGTGACGCCCTTCGGGATCTCCCGCGAGACCGTGCGGGCGAGTCGCTGTGCGGACTCCGCGAAGAGCGCGCTCACGTACCCTTCGCCCTCGCGATCGAGCAGCTCGTCGACGAGCGTGTCGAGGATCAGATCGTACTTCTTCGGGAACAGGTCCTGGCCCCGACCGGTGAGCAGGTAGCGTTTGCGCGGGCGCCCGACCCCTTCCCGACGGAACGACGGGACGACGAGGCCCCGCTCCTCCATCCGGGCGAGGTGGCCGCGGGCCGCGCTCTCCTGGATCCCGAGCGTCTTCGCGAGGTCCCGCGCGGTGCGCGGCGCGGTCGCGAGCTCCTCGAGGATCCGACCCCGGGTACCCTCGAGCGACGCGCTCTCGGCGTCCATCCCCATCTCGGTGCCCTCCGCTCCGGCCCGTCCGATTTACGCACCACGCCATGCTTAAATAACGGTATCGGCTCGTACGGTCGATCCGAATGGCGAACGAGCCGGCGACCCACACGCTCGTGGTGGAAGACCTCCACGCCGAGGTGGCGGGCAAGGAGATCCTGAAGGGGGTCACGCTCACCCTGCGGAGCGGCGAGCTGACCGCGCTGATGGGGCCGAACGGCTCGGGGAAGAGCACGCTCGCCTACGCGCTCATGGGCCACCCGAAGTACAAGGTGACGCAGGGCCGGGCGTTGCTCGACGGGAAGAACCTCCTCGCCATGACCGTCGACCAGCGCTCGCGGGCCGGGCTGTTCCTCGGATTCCAGTACCCTCAGGAGGTCTCGGGACTGTCGCTCTCGAAGTTCCTCTGGACGTCGTACATGCAGCGCCACACGGCGCAGACCGCCAACACGAAGCAGTATGACGCCGACCTGAAGGAGCACCTGAGCTACCTCGAGATGGACGAGGCGCTGCTCAAGCGTTCGCTCAACGAGGGGTTCTCGGGCGGCGAGAAGAAGCGGGTCGAGGTGCTGCAGATGGCGACCCTCGAGCCGACGTTCGCGATCCTCGACGAGCCGGACTCGGGGCTCGACATCGACGCGGTGCGCGCGGTCGGCGAGGCGGTGGCGAAGATCCACGGCCAGCGCGGCGCGCACGCCGGCTTCCTCGTGATCACGCACTACCAGCGGATCCTCAAGTTCCTGAAGCCCGACCGGGTCCACGTGATGGTCGACGGCGCGATCGCGCTCTCCGGCGGCCGGGAGCTCGCCGAGGAGCTCGAGGCGAAGGGGTACGATTTCGTCAAGTTCGGCCTCCCCCCGGCGACCTGAGCCGGAGCCGCCGATGCGGCCGGAGGGGCCGGGGCCTACGATGGACGTAAAGGCGGTGCGGGCCGACTTCCCGATCCTCGGCCGGTCGTTCCACGGGAAGCCGCTCGTCTATCTCGACTCGGCGGCGACGTCGCAGAAGCCGACGGCGGTCATCGAGGCCGAGGACCGGTACTACCGCGAGGAGAACGCGAACGTGCACCGCGGCGTCTACGCGCTGAGCGTCGAGGCGACCGACGCCTACGAGTCCGCCCGCGAGGGGGTCGCCCGGTTCCTGAACGCCGCCGACCCGGCCGAGATCGTGTTCGTCCGAGGGACGACCGAGGGGATCAACCTCGTCGCGACCAGCCTCGCCCGGGGGTACCTGCGGCGGGGCGACCGGGTCGTCACCACGGTCATGGAGCACCACTCGAACATCGTCCCGTGGCATTTCCTGCGGGAGACGCCCGGGGTCGAGCTCGACTTCGCGGGGATCGACGACCAGGGGCGGATCGACCTCGACGACCTCGACCGTCTGCTCGCCCAGCACCCCAAGGTCGTCACGGTCACGCACGTCTCGAACGTCCTCGGCACCGTGAACCCGATCCGGGAGATCGCCGAGCGGGCCCACGCCGTCGGCGCCCTGGTCGTGGTCGATGCGGCGCAATCGGCGCCCCACCGGCCGATCGACGTGCGGGCGCTCGGGGCCGACTTCCTCGCCTTCTCCGGCCACAAGACGCTCGGTCCGATGGGCATCGGCGTGCTCTGGGGGCGGACCGACCGGCTCGCGACGCTGCCGCCGTGCATGGGCGGCGGCGAGATGATCCGGGAGGTGCACACCGATCGGGTCAGCTACCGCGAAGCGCCGGCCCGGTTCGAGGCCGGGACCCCGAACGTCGCGGGGGCGATCGGACTCTCCGCCGCGCTCGACTACCTCGGCCGGATCGGCTGGGACGAGCTGCGCGCCCACGACCGCGCCCTGCAAGCGCGTCTCGTGTCGGGCGCCCGCGACCGGCTCGGCGACCGCCTCCGCTACTTCGGGCCGCCCGAGCCGGGCGACCGCGAGGCCGTCTTCTCGTTCGAGCTCAGGGGCGCCCATCCCCACGACGTCGCGAGCCTGCTCGACGCAGAGGGGATCTGCGTTCGCGCCGGTCACCACTGCGCCCAGCCGCTGATGGAGCGGCTCGGGGTGCCGGCCCTCACCCGCGCGAGCCCGTACCTGTACAACACCGTCGATGAGGTCGACCGGATGTTCGACGCGCTCGAGAAGGTCGCTCGGCTGTTCGCGGAGAAGCGGTCGGCGTCCTGAGCTGTCGCGAGCGCTCCTACACGGGCGCCCCCGGTAGCCGCTCCTCTGAGAGGGCACCGGGTGTCGCGGCGCAGACGACCTCTGATTTAAATACACTCATGTGATGGAATTGGTCGAGGCGTAGCATGGCGCAGACCGCGAACGAGATCACGCCGCTCGACTACACGCGCTACGACTTCAAGAATCCCGAGACGTACCGGCTTCGGATCGCGAAGGGCCTCTCCCGGGAGGTCGTGGAGCAGATCTCCGATTTCAAGAAGGAACCGGAGTGGATGCGGGAGTACCGCCTCCGGGCGTACGACCACTTCGTCGAGCGGCCGATGCCCGACTGGGGCCCCAGCCTCGCCGAGATCGACTTCGACGCCTACACCTACTACGCGAACCCGCTCCTGGAGGGCGAGACGAAGCGCAGCTGGGACGACCTGCCGGCCGACATCAAGAACACCTTCGAGAAGCTCGGCATCCCGAAGGCCGAGCGGGAGTTCTTCGGCGGGGTGGGCGCGCAGTACGACAGCGGGACGGTCTACCACAAGATCCGCGAGGACCTCGCCGCGAAGGGGGTCCTGTTCACCGACACCGACACGGCGGTCAAGGAGCATCCGGAGATCGTCCGGAAGTACTTCGGCAAGGTCGTGCCGTTCAACGACAACAAGTTCGCCGCGCTCAACAGCGCCGTCTGGTCCGGCGGCAGCTTCGTCTACGTGCCGCCCGGTGTGGACGCCGGCATCCCGCTGCAGGCCTACTTCCGCATCAACGCGAAGAACGTCGGCCAGTTCGAGCGGACCCTGATCATCGCGGACAAGGGCGCCAAGGTGCACTACCTCGAAGGCTGCCTGCCCGCGGGCGAGGAAGTACTGGTCGGCGACGAGCTCGTGCCGATCGAGGCGATCGAGACCGGGCGACCGGTCCTCAACAGCGACGGCGTCGAGACGTCGGTCGAGAAGACGATGGTCCGCTCGTTCGACGGCGAGATGATCAACATCACGCCCGAGTCGATCGGGAACCGGTTCCAGCTCACGCCGGAGCACCCGGTCCTCTGCGTGCCGCGGTCGAAGGTCCGAGTGTCGGAACGGACGACCCGACCCCCGACGGACGTGGATCCCCACAAACTGCTCGCGGCGACCCCCGAGTTCGTCCCCGCGGGAGAGCTCTCCGAGGGGGACTTCATCCACTACCCGATCAACCGCACCGTGCGGGACGATCCGGCCTTCGGGGAGGCCGAGCTCACGGTCCTCGGCTACTACCTCGCCGAGGGGTGCGCGCAGCGCATCCACGGATGCGAGGCCGTGACGTTCACGTTCCACCTCGACGAGACGGAGTACGTCGATCGGCTCGCGGTCGCGCTCGAGAAGGTCACGGGCAAGAAGCCCTGGTCGTACCCCGAGCCGAAGAAGCACGCGCGGACCGTCGGGGTGTACTCGAAGGAGCTGTACGCGTTCTGCGTCGCGCACGCGGGGGAGCTCGCGGGGACCCAGCGGCTCAGCAAGACCGTGATGGAGCTGCCGCCCTCCAAGCAGCGCCGGCTGCTCGACCGCTACTACGAGGGCGACGGGAACGTCTACGCGCGGAACGGTCGAACCGTCCACCGCGTCCTCACGATCTCGAAGCAGCTCGCGTTCCAGGTCCAGGAGCTCCAGGCCCGGCAGGGGATCTACGCGACGATCGACGTCCGGCCCCCGTTCGAGGAGACGATGCAGGACGGGCGCGTGATCTCGCACCCCCAGCTCTACACCGTCCACTACCAGGTCGGAGAGCGGGCGGAGTCGGTCCGTCGCAGCGGGAACGCGTTCCTCGTCCCGATCCGGGCGATCGAGCGGACGCCGTACCACGGCAACGTCTACAACTTCCACGTGGCGGGGGACAACAACACCTACCTCGTGAAGGGATTCTCGGTGCACAACTGCACGGCTCCGATCTACTCCACCGACTCGCTGCACGCCGCGGTGGTCGAAGTGGTCGCCGAGCCGTACGCGAAGCTGCGCTACACCACGATCCAGAACTGGTCGAAGAACGTCTACAACCTCGTCACGAAGCGCGCCGTCGCCTACGAGAACGCGCTCGTCGAGTGGGTCGATGGGAACATGGGGTCCAAGATCACGATGAAGTACCCGTCGGTCTACCTGCGCGGGCGCGGCTCGCGCGCCGACATCCTCTCGGTCGCCTTCGCGAGCGAGGGCCAGATCATCGACTCGGGCGCGAAGGCGGTCCACTCCGCGCCGGACACCTCGAGCAAGATCATCGCGAAGTCGATCGCCATCCGCGGGGGCCAGACGAGCTACCGCGGCCTCCTCCACGTCGCCCCGGGGGCGACGGGGGTGAAGGCGGCCGTCCGGTGCGACGCGCTGCTCCCCGATGCGACCGGTCGGTCGGACACCTACCCGTACAACGAGATCCACGAGGAGGACGCGACGATCACCCACGAGGCGGTCGTCGGCAAGATCGGCGAGGAGCAGATCTTCTACCTGATGAGCCGCGGGCTCACCGAGTCGGACGCCATCCACCTCATCCTGATGGGCTTCCTCGCGGAGTTCGCGAAGGAGCTCCCGGTCGACTACGCGCTGGAGCTGAACCGCCTCATCCAGCTCGAGATGACCGGCGCGGTCGGGTAGAGCCGGCGCCGGGCCGCTCGGCCGGGCTCCCTTTCCGGGGCGACGGGACGCGCGGCACGTCGGTGTGGCACTTCTGAAGATCGATCGCCGCGAGCATCGCGGCGTACGCGAGGTTGACCTCCGCCGCCCGGCGCGCCCGGTCGGACGCCCCGGGCTTCCCGACGGCCGCGCGCGCCGCGCGGACGAGCTCCCGCGCGAGCTCGATCCCCGCCGGATCGAGGACGTTCCCGCGGGGGGCTGCGAGCCCCGCTTCGACCTCGGCGAGGCCCTCGAGCATCCGGTCCCGCAGCGCCGCCAGCGCGGCCGCCTCGTAGGCATCGGGATCGAGGATCAGCGGCACCGCCCGCGCCCCTGTCACCTCAGCTTCGCGTCGAACCGCCACTCGGGGGCCTGGTCGGTCCCGGTGACGTTCAGCGCGGGGAGCGTCGGGAACGGACCGGGGCCCCAGGAGAGCGCCTTCCCGTCCCACCGGGCGGCGAGGTGCGGGTAGAGCAGGTCGCGGATCCCCTCGATCGGCACCCGGTCGAGCACGTAGGCGAGGAACCCCTCGCCGATCATCCGGACCGACTCGAGCTCGGGGATCCCACGGGACTCGAGGTAGAACACCTTCTCCGGGTCGACCGGGGCGACCGAGCTCGAATGGGTCGCCTTCACGTCGCGGCAGAGGATCTCGAGGATCGGGATCGAGTCGGAGCGCGCGCCGCGCGACAGCAGCATCGCGTGCTCGGAGACGAGCGCGACCGTCTTGCGCGCCTCGGGCTCGATCCGCACGAGCCCGCGGCTCATGCCGCGCGCCTCGTCGCGGAACACCCCGCGCGTGATCGACTGGCTGTGGGTGTCGGTCGCGACGTGGGTGAAGTCGACGGCGCTGTCGTACGACTGGACCTTCTCGCCGAAGAACGTCTGGAGGTCGTCGACCTTCGCGCCGGCGCCGGTGAAGGTCGTCTGGTTCCGCACCTTCGTCCGGAACCCGCCCCAGCCGTTCCAGACCCATGCGAGCCGGGCGCGGGGCCCCACGTTCGCGCGGCGCCGGTAGATCGACACCGTCCGCTGGTCGGGGGCGTGGACCGTCAGGTAGACGGCCTTCGCGTCGTCCGCGAGGTCGAGGTCGGAGAGGGCGGCGTACAGCCGCTGGCCGTCGGGGACCTGGGGGGTGCTGAACACCTCTTCGGTCGCGAGCAGCTGCGTCCCTTCGCCCGCGCGGATCTGCCGGCGGACCGACAGCGCCTCGTGGGGGACGGAAAGGACCACGATCTCCTGGATCCTCAGCGGCTCGGGGTACCGGTCCGGGATCTCGAGGCGATACCCCCGGTTGAGGACCGTCGTCGCGAGGGCCGAGAGGCTGTCGGCCGGCTCCTCGATCCCCCGCAGGAACGCCCCCACCTCGGCGTCGCCCGACCGCCAGATCTCCGCGAGCGCGGTCGCGCGGACGCCGAGCGCCCGCGCCTCGGGCGAGAGCTCGATCCGGGTGCCCGACGCGTCGTGGACGACCCGCACGCTGCGCGGCAGCATCGGGGGGAGCGGGACCGGGGCGCCCGTGGCGAGGGGGTCGATGCCGGTGAGGTCGACGTTCGTGAAGTAGCCGTACCCGCGGTACAGCGGGTTCGGCTCGATCGGCAGCCGCAGGAACCGCTCGTAGTCGGCGTGCCGGGACTTCGCGAACGGCACCGGATCGGCGAGGCTGCGCGAGAGCGATTCGATGCGCGTCTCGGGGAGCCAGGCCTCGTAGCGCGACGTGGCGGCCGCCATCGGATTTACACACGGCGGGGTGCTTATAACATGAACGGAGGTTCGGGGGCCCGTGCGTCCGGAACGGCGCGGGGGCGGGCGGCGGCCGGCTTCGATTTATACCGTGGCCCGGTGCTTCCCGTGAGGGGATCCGATGGCGTGGGACATGTACCAGGAGGTCATCCTCCAGCACTACCGGAACCCGCACAACTTCGGGCCGCTCGCCGACGCGACCCGGGAGGGCGAGGAGTCGAACCCGCTCTGCGGCGACCACATCACGCTCCGGCTCAAGGTCGACCCCGCGACCCAGCGGATCGGCGAGGTTCGGTTCGAGGGCGACGGCTGCGCGATCAGCGTGGCGAGCACCTCGATGCTGACCGACCGGCTCGTCGGCCGCACGGTCGACGAGGCGGGCCAGCTCACGCGCGACGACGTGCTCCAGCAGCTCGGCATCCCGCTGTCGCCCGCGCGGATCAAGTGCGCGCTCACGGGGTTCGCGGCGCTCGGGAAGGCGCTCCATCCCGAGGCGACCGCGGCGGCGACGTGAGCGCGGTCACGGGTCGAACGGGGACGCCCACCGTCTCCGGGAGCGCCCCGTGATCACCATCGACCCGGACGTCTGCGTCCTCTGCGGGCTCTGCACCGGGGTCTGTCCGCCGGATGCGATGGAGCTGCGGCCCGACCGGCTGGTGGTGCACCCGAACTGCACCGACTGCGGCTGGTGCGTCGCGTACTGTCCGGTCGGCGCGATCTCGGGCGGCCGTCCGGTCCCCCGCCGGAGGCGGCCGGATGCCTAGCGCCGCCGCGGCCGCCCCCGCCGGGCCGCCCCGGGTCCTCCTCGTCGATCCGTACCTCGCCCGCGAGGACCCGATGGAGCGGAAGTTCGTCGAGCTGTACCCGTCGCTCGGCCTGCTCACCCTCGGCGCGTACCTCCGGAACGCCGGGGTCGAGGTCCGGATGGTCGACCTGACGTTCGAGAAGGACGTCCGCCCGGTCGAGCGGGCCCTGCGCGCGTTCCGCCCGGACGTGGTCGGCGTCCACACGAAGACGCTCACCGCCGATCGGTCGCACGCGATCGCCCGGCTGGCCCGGGCCGTCGGCGCCCGCAGCGTCGCGGGCGGGCCGGACGCCGCGACCCGAACCGAGGCGTACCTCGCCGCCGGCTTCGACCTCGTGGTCCCGGCCGAGGGGGAGGACGCGCTCGTGGAGATCGCCCGTTCGGTCCACGCCGGCGACGACCCGGTCGGCCTCCCGGGGACGGTCGCCCGACGGGGCGGCCGGCTCGTCCGGGGCCCCGCGCGGCCGTTCCTGAGGGAGCTCGACCGCCTGCCGCTCCCCGCGTGGGACCTCGTCGCGATGGAGGAGTACCTCGGGCGCTGGGAGCGCTCGACCGGCGAGCGCCGGGCCGCCGTGCTGACCTCGCGCGGCTGCCCGTTCGACTGCTCGTGGTGCTCGAAGCCGACCTTCGGCCGGTCGTTCCGCCAGCAATCCCCCGAACGGGTGCTCGAGGAGCTGCGGGCGCTCAAGGAGCGCTACCGCGTCGACTACGTCCGGTTCTGCGACGACGTGTTCGGGATCTCGCGCCCGTGGATCGAACGCCTGCTGGACGGGATGATCGACGAGCGGCTCGACCTTAAGTTCGAGTGCCTCGCCCGCGTCGACCTGCTCAAACCCGAACTGCTCCACCGAATGCGCGCGGCCGGCCTCGCGCGCGTCTACGTCGGCGTCGAGTCCGGCAGCCAGAAGATGCTCGACCTCATGAACCGCGGCACGAAGCTCGCCCAGGTCGAGCGGACGGCGGAGGCGCTGCGCCGCGAAGGGATCCGGCAGTACTGGTTCCTCATGCTCGGCTTCCCCGGCGAGACGCTCGACGACATCGAAGCCACGCTCCGGCTGTTCCGGCGGTTCAGCCCCGAGGAGTACTCGGTGTCGATCGCGGTGCCGATCCCGGGGACCCGGTTCCACGAGAAGGTCAAGGAGCGTCTCGCCGGCCGGCGGCGGGCGTCGAAGGGCGCGGGCGGCCGGTCGTTGCTGTTCGAGGCGGCCTACCCCGAGACGCTCTACCGCTGGCAGCAGGCGCGGTTCGGCCTCGAGGCCGCGCTGGGGCGGACGCGCCGGCGCCTCTCGCCCCGCGTCGCCGCGCGCATCGGGCATGTCGCCGACCGGTTCCACGAGCGCGTCGCCACGCCCCTGCTGGTCGGCAAGCGGCCGCCGACCGAGCCGGCCGCGTAGCCGCCGTTACGGAGGCGGAGGCGCGCCGGGCGGGGGCGGCGGCGGGGGCGCGGCCGACGGGGCGGGCGTTCCGTAGGCAGGCGGCGGGGGCCGACTTCCGCGGCCCTTGCGCGCCAGCAGCACCCCGAGCACGACCGCGACCGCGGCGAGCGCCACGATCGCGATCAGCAGCCCCAGTCCGATCCCCGACGTGAGACTGACGGTGGGGGCGCTCGGCGCCGCCGACACGTTGATCGTGGCGATGGCGCCCCCCACGTGCCCGATCGCGTCCGTCACGGTGACCGTGATCTCGTACGCGCCCGGGGCGGCGTACGTGTGGTTGACGATCGCCGACGTCCCCCCCATCGACCCGTCGCCCAGGGTCCACGACCAGGTGTAGGGGGCCGTCCCGCCGGACGGCACGCCGACGATCCCCACGGGGCTCCCCGCGGTCGCGCCGCCGGGCGGGAGCACGATCGCGACCAGGAGCGCGGGGTTGATCGCGACCGCGACCGACGCGCGGCCGGTCGCGCCGACCCCGTCGGTCGCCGTGAGGTTCACGGTGTAGACGCCCGGCTCGGCGTAGGCGTGGGTGGCGTTCGCGGTCGCCGCGCCGCTCCCGTCGCCGAACGACCAGGCGGGGGCGACCGGGGCGACCCCGTACGCGACCGTCCCGTGGAAGGCGAGCGTCGCGCCGATGTCCGAGGTCGCGCGCGAGACGGTCGCGGTCACCTGCGGCGGCGCCGCGAAGTAGACGAGCGCGTCGGTCTCGTTGGTGGTGGTGAGGTTCTCTCCGCCGAACTGGATCAGGGCCGAGTCGTACGGCTCCACGGCGGTCCCGCAGGCGAGCAGCGGGGCGACGTTGGCCCCGGCCGTCCGGGTCACGTTCGTCCAGGCACCGTTCGCGTACTCGTACGTGAACTGGCCGAACAGGATCCCGCCCGAGCGGTTGGAGATCCCGGCGGCGTAGACCACGACCGCGCCCGAGGCGGGAAGATATCCGACCGACGGCGCACCGAAGAGGCCCGCGGTGAACGGGGCGTTCGGACTGATGGCGGTAAGGTTCTGCCACCCGGCCGCCGTATAGACGTACGTCGCGGCGAACAGGGGGGGGTCGCCCGTCGCGCTCTCGCTCGCGAGCGTCACGAGCAGGACCCCGTCCGCCGCCGGATCGTCGGCCATCGTCACGCCGTCGAAGATGCGCAGGGGGAGCGGCACGGCGGACGAGACGTTGGTCCATCGCCCGCCGGCATAGGTCCAGGTATCGTTGGCCGTCGCGCCGACCGGCCCGCTGACGAAACCGCCGACCAGGACGATGTCGCCCGCGGTCGAGTCGGTCACCATGCCCGGGAGCACCCGCTGGGACGGCGCCGGGCCCGAGGACGACGTGAAGTTCGTCCAGGTCAGGTCGTGATAGGCCCAGGTGTAGTTCGTGCGGACCCCCGAGCGGATGTCTCCCCCGAAGAGGATCATCTTCTGGTCGCTCGGATCGTAGGCGAACCCGGCGGCGTACACCGACGGGGGATGGCCCGAGATCTCCGAGGTGAGGTTCGTCCACGTCCCGTTGAGATAGCTCCAGGTGTCGAAGCCCGGAACGCCCGACGCGAGGTAGCCCCCGAACAGCACGACGTACCCGTCGACCGGATCCCAGGCCATCGCCGGATAGGCGCGCGCGCTCGGGCCGGGGCTGGGGGTCGCGGCGGCGACCCATCGGTACGCCGGGCCCGGTACGTTCGTCGGGGCCGCCCCGGCCCCGGACGGGCCCCGGCCGACCGGGAGCGCGGGCGGAGCGGAGGGGCCGAGCGAGTGCTCCGCCGCCGTGAGCTCCTGCGCACCGAACCCTGCGGCCGACCCCCCCGCGGACGGCGCGGCCGAGGCGAGATGGGGCGTCCCGACGGTCGGGGCGAACCCGAGCACCAGCGCGACGGCGACGAGCACGGCCCCGGTCGCGAGCGGCCGACGACCGCGGCACCGGCCCATGCGACCCCGACCCGTGAGGGGGGAGATAAACCCCCCGGGCCGATTCGGTCGCATTCCGTCGCCCCCCCGGGGGGCCTCGCCCGGTTCACGACCGGCGCGGGTGCGTGGGACACGGTCGGTTCAGCCGGCAGAAGCGGCACTTCTCCACGGGGACCGGCGGGATCGGCTTGCGGAGCCGTCCGTACTTCCGCCGGGGCATCGGAGCGGCGCCGCGAGACCCGGGCCGTTCTTGAAAGTAACCGGCCCCGAGGGCGTGCCGTCCCCCTTTTGAGCCCGGGCGCAAACCCCGGACGTGCCCGCGGTGGACGGTGCCGCCAGCCCGGCCGGGACCCGGCGGTTCGCCGCGCGGGCGATCCGCGAGCGCCAGCTCCCCGCCGCCCACTTTCGGGAGGCGCCGCTCGGGCTCACCGTCTCGTCGCTCGGCCTCGGCACGTACATCGGGCCCCCCGACGGTCCGACCGATCTCGCGGTCGAGCAGGCGGTCGCGATCTGCCTCACGTCGGGGCGGGTCAACGTCATCGACACGGCGATCAACTACCGACACCAGCGGTCCGAGCGGAGCATCGGCCGCGCCCTCGCTCGGCTGGTCGCGCAGCGCTCGGTCGCGCGCGACGAGGTACTGGTCGCGACGAAGGCCGGCTACCTCGCGCCCGACGGGGAGGCGCGGATCGCACCCGACCGCTGGATCGAGCGGGAGCTCGTCGCGCCGGGGCACCTCGACCCGGCGGACGTCGTCGACGGGAGCCACGCGATGAGCCCGTCGTACCTCGCGGACCAGTTCGCGCGGAGCCGGTCGAACCTCGGAGTGGCGACGATCGATCTCCTCTACCTCCACAACGGGCCGGACGCGCAGTTGGTCGCGGTGGGGGCGGAGGCGTTCGCCCGCCGGCTCGAGGCCGCGTTCCGGCTCTACGAGCGCTGGCGGGCCGACGGCACGCTGGGGGCGTACGGCCTCGCGACCTGGGACTGCCTGCGTCGGCCGCCGGACGACCCGGGGTTCTTCCCGGTCGAGACCGCGGTCGAGATCGCCCGGGCGGCCGGCGGCAAGGAGCACGGGTTCCGGTACCTGCAGTTCCCGTTCAACGTCGGCATGCCCGAGGCGGCGGCCGTCGCCAACCAGCCGGTCGCCGGGCGGCGCGTGACTCTGTTCCGTGCGGCCGCCGAGCTCGGGCTCGGCTGCTTCACGAGCGTCCCGCTCCACCAGGGGCAGCTCGCCCGGAACGGACCGAAGCGCAACGGGCTCAGCCCGGCGCAGACCGCGCTCCAGTTCGCCCGGTCGGCGCCCGGCACGCTGGGGCCGCTCGTCGGGCAGAAGCGCACCGAGCACCTGTCGGAGAACCTCGAGGTCGCGCAGCGGCCCCCGTGGGACGAGCCCACGTTTCGGGCGTTCCTCGCGTAACGCTCAGGCCCCGGGTGCGCCCTCGGTCGGGCGCAGGACCGATCGGCCGTCCTTCTTCTCGACGCGGACGACCCGGTCGGCGATCGCGGCGAGCTGCCCCTCGTGGGACACGAGGATCACCTGGGGGAGCGCGAGCTCGTCGAGCAGCTCGCCCATCCGCACGACCTGCTCCGGGGAGAACCCGTCGGTCGGCTCGTCGAGCAGCAGGGTCGACAGCCGGAGCCCGCCCAGCGTGCGGACGACGCCCGCGAGCGCGAGCCGGAAGGCGAGCGCGAGGCTGGTGCGCTCCCCGCCCGAGAGGGCGTCGGCGGGCGTCCACACGCCGTCGATCGTCACGGCCGGGGTGAACGTGAGGTCGGTGCTCGCCTCGATCGACGGATCGTCGAGCAGCGTCGCGAAGTAGCGCGCGAAGTTCCGCTCGAACGCCGTCTTCGCGTGCGCGAGCAACCGCTGCTCCATCCGGAGCAGCGCGTCGTGGAACGCATGCCCGACCCAGAACGCCTGCCGCTCCAGCCGGTCCGCCTCGGCCCGGAGCGTGGCGCGTTCCGCCCGGCCCTTCTCGGCCGTCGCGACGCGGCGCGTCGCCTCGTCGAGCCGCGAATCGAGCCGGGCCAGCGCGGTCCGCTCCGCTTCGAGCAGCTGGTCCGCCGACCGCGCGGCCGCGTCGGCCCGCTCGCGGGCGCGCCGCAGCTCGTCGGCCCCGGCGAGCGTCGCGTCGAGCGCGTCGATCCGGGGTCGACGGGCCGCCCGTCGCTCCGCGATCGCCGCGAGCTCGAGGTCGAGCCGTCCGAGCTCGGCGGTGCGGGCCGCGATCCGCTCCCGCGCGGCCTGGGCGCGGTCGTCGCGCGCCCGGGCCGCCGCGAGCGCGGTGCGCGCCGCCTCGCGGTCGCGCTCCGCCACCGCGAGCTGCGCCCGGGCCGTCGCTTCCTCCGCCTCGCGGGGCGCGAGGGCGGCGAGCGCCGCGGCGGCCCGCGCATCGTCCGCGGCCGACTCGGCCGCGAGGGCGACCGCCCGGCGATGGGCCTCCTCGGCGGCGGCCACGGCGGCGCGCGCGGTGCTCCGGCGGGCCTCGACGTCCCGCCAGCGGTCCCGGGCCCGCTCGTACCGCTCGCGACTCTTCAGGGCCTCCTCCGCCCCGGCCCGCTCCGCGACGGCGGCGGCGTGGGCGGCTCGTGCGGCCTCGGCGACCCCGACGGCGGCGGCGCGGTGGTCGGCGAACTCGGACGCCGCGACCGACTGGCCGCAGGTCGGGCACCGACCGGCCCGGAGCAGTTCGTCGAGCTCGTCGAGGCGGGACCGCGCGCGCACCGCCTCGGCCGCGGAGGCGCTCTCCCGCTCGCGGGCCCGTTCGATCTGCGCCTCGAGGCTCGCCACCGTCTCGGGGGTGGGCGCCGTCGGCTCCTTCGTCGGGCCGTCGGCCGCCACGGTCTCGAGGGCCGTCCGGGCCTCGGCGAGGGTCCGCGCCGTCCGTCCTTCCGCCTCCGCGCACTCGGCCCGGCGGCGGGAGGTGTGCTGGCGACCCGCCCTCGCCTCGGCGAGCGATCGCAGCGCCCCCGCGAGCGCGTCGACCGCCGCGCGGCGCGTCCCGACGTCCCGCTCCGCCGCCTCGAGCGCGGTGGCCGCCTCGTCGGGAGCGGTCCCCGCCCCGCCCGCGGCGTCCCGCTCCTCCGCCGCCCGGGCGAGCTCCTCGGCGCAGCGGCGACGGGCGACCGCCCGCTCGTCGAGCGCGGATGCGTCGGCTGCGTCGTCGCGGAGCAGGCGCTCGCGCTCCGGACCGGCCGCCTCGATGCCCCCGAGGGCGGCGTCCGCCGCGCGGAGGTGCGTCCGGGCGGCCTCCGCCTTCGCAGCGCGCTCCCGCACGGCCTCGGCGCGCAGGGTCCGCTCGTCGCGCAGCCGGTCGCCCTCCGCGGACCAGGTGGCGAGCTCCTCGTCGAAATAGCGGAGCCGGTCCGCCTCGGCCCGGCGCGTCTGGGCGGTCCGGCGGAGGTCGGTCGCCAGCTCGCCCGCGTTCTCCGCGGCGGTGCGGTATCGCTCCACGCCGAGGGCCTTGCGGACCGTCTCGAGGCGCTCCTGGGGCTTCGCGGCGAGGATCTCGCGCATCCGCTCCTGCGGCACGTAGACCGCCCATCGCCACAGGTCCGAGTGCGCCTGGGGGTTCGGGTTGTCCGGGAACCCCAGCAGCTCGATCACGCGCTGGCGGAGCTCGGTCGCCGAGTACGCGGTCTCGGCGCCGTCGACCGTGAAGACGAACCGCTCGGCCTCGAACGCCTCCTTCCCCTTGCGCCGGAGCCGGCGGAACCGCCGGGAGATCGAGTAGCGGTGCGCCTCGTCGGCGAACCCGACGGTGACCTCGGCGTGCGCGGCCCCGTGGCGGACGAGGTACGCGGCGTCGACCTCGGCCGCGCCGAACAAGGCCATCTCGATCGCGTAGAGCAGGCTCGTCTTGCCGGCGCCGACGTCGCCGACGAGCAGGGTCGCGCCCGGCTCGAAGCGCAGGGCGCCGGCCTCGTACGAGCGCACGTTGCGGACCGAGAGCGAACGCAGCTGCATCGCGCTCCGTCAGCCGGGGCTCTCCGCGCGGACGCCGAGCAGCGCCCGGGCGATCGCAAGGCGCGCCGCCGCGTAGTCGGTGCGCGACTCGCCGTCCGCCTTCGGCACGCCGAGCTCCCGCAACAGGTCGCGGACGAGCCGTTCGGCGTCGGCGGGCGGGAACCACGCCTCCTCGAGCCGGCTCTCGGCGATCAATCGGGCGATCTCCGCGGCCTCGACGTCGGCATCGGAGCCGGCCGGGGCGCCGTCCTCCGGCGCCGGCGCGAGGTCGCGCACGTCCCAGTGGACCGTCGCGGCGCCCTTCCCCGCGGTCCGCGCGACGTCGGCGAGCGCGAGCGCGGCGACGCTCCCGTCGGCCAGCGCGCCGTGGAGCCGGGGGAACAGCAGCGTGCCGGGCGTCGCGTCGGCGGTGACGAGCTCCGACACGGCGGCGCGCGCCTCCTCGGCCGTCTTTCCGGTCAGGTCGAGGTCGACCAGCCGCACCGCGTCCCGGGGCGCGGTGTCGACGAACTCCGCCGACGGACGGCCGTCGGTGACGGAGACGATCACGAGCCCCTGGTGGGTCCGGCCCTCCGCGGCGTTCTCGAGATCGGTGCGGCTCGTGCCGAACACCGCCCCGGGGTTGACGAGCAGGCCGCCGCCCGGCCCGGATCCCTCGTACGAGTAGTGGATGTGGCCGCCGGCGTAGTAGTCGCACCCGGCGGGCAGATCGTCGACCCGGACGCCGTGGATGTGCTCCCGGAGCGACGCGGGGAGGTACTCCTCGACCGCTGCGTGGAACTGGAAGATCTTGAACCCGGGCTCGGCCCGGAACGCCTCCGTGTCGACCGCGCGGAAGTACGTCCGGTCGAGGCCGTGCGATCGCCCCGAGATCCCGGCGATCCGGGCGCCGGTCGGTTCGTCGACGGTGAACGGGAGCGTCCACCGGGTCCCCTCCGTCCGGACCGCCTCGGGGGCGACCTTCAGGAAGACGCCGGTCTCGGCGAGGACGTCGAGCCAGCTCGTCCGGTGCGCGACGTAGTCGTGCGAGCCGTAGATCGCGTAGACCCGGCGGCCGTGGTCGACGAGCGTGCGGAGGGCGGCGGCGACCGGGGCGACCTCTCCCGGGTCGGGCACGGGCGTGTGGAACAGGTCGCCCGAGATCAGGAGGAACTCCGCCCCGCGCTCGTCGGCGGTCCTCAGCGCCGCGAGGACGCTCTCGCGCAGGGCGGCCCGGACGGCCGGGTCGCGCGGCCAGGCGCCGACGTGCGCGTCGGCCAGGTGGGCGAAGACGAACGATCCCGTCGGCATCCGGCTCCGTTACGGGGACTTCGCGGTCGGATCCGGCCGGACGGTCGGGCCCTGCTCGATGCGCCTCGAGAGGGCGGCGAGGAGCCCGGCGCCCGCGCCCATCGCGAGGATCCCGACCAGCAGCAGATCGTCCGACCCCGTGGCCGGCGGCGCGGGCGGCGGCGGCGGGGGCGTCGTCGGGGCCATCGGGCTCGGGGGCGGAGGGGCCGGCGGACGGGGCGCGGCCAAGCGGGCGGCCTCGCTCGCGCGGAGCATCGCCTGCATGAGCGCGAACAGCTCCGTCGCCTCCTCCATCGTGATCTGGCGCGTGCGGAGCCGGCCGACGAGGTAGACGTACCGCGGGTTCCGGCCGCTCGCCTCGCCCGCGGGGGACGGCGGGGGCGGCGCTTCGTTGGGGTTGTACACGGTCGACGCGCGGCAGAGCGCCGCGCCTCTTGAAGGGTCGCCGCCCGGCCGGGTGGGGGGCGTTATACCGACCCCGGGCCTTTCCCCGCCGATGGCCCCCTCCGAACCGCCCGCCGACCCCGACCGGGACAAGCACCTCCACGTCCGGCTCTCGGACGAACAGAGCTCGATCTACGACCTCATCACGGAGTACCTGCAGGTCTCGGGGAAGGCCCCCGACTGGTACTGGCGGACCGCCGGGCGGCTCGAGGGGAACGAGGGGGACAACCTCGAAGAGCTGCTGGCGAGCGCCTTCGAGGCGGGGGCGTTCATCGCCCACGATCACCCCGAGGACCTCGAGTTCCGCTGGGTCTCCGAAGAGGAGTGCGAGCGAGACCGCAAGCGCGAGGAGCGCGGCGAGCAGGGCGAGGCGGCGCGCAAGGAGCGCAGCAGCCTGAGCCACTACGCCTAGATCGCGGGCCGGTGCCCGCCGGGCCGCTACCGGGGCCCGCGCGCACTCAGCTCCGGCGGGTCGACGCCCTCCTCGGGAGGGCGCCCGACCCCGCCGCGGCGCTCGCCTTCCCCCGCGACCGGCTCGGCCGGCCGCTGCGCGGGCGGCGAGGGGGCGCCCGCGGCCGGGCGCGGCCTCCGCGACGCGGCGACGGAGCTCGTGCCGGCGCGGAAGGGCGGGCCGCCGCGCCTAGATCCCGATCACGGAGTGGGCGACGATCAGCGCGATGAACAGGATCGAGATCGTGTTGACGACCTTGATGAGGGGATTGATCGCCGGGCCGGCCGTGTCCTTGGTGGCGTCGCCGACCGTGTCGCCGACGACGGCCGCCTTGTGCGCCTCCGAGTGCTTGCCGCCGAAGTTCCCCTGCTCGATGAACTTCTTGCCGTTGTCCCAGGCGGCCCCCCCGGTGGTCATCGTGAGCGCGAGCGGGAACCCGGAGACGATCACGCCGAGCAGGAGGCCCGCGAGCGCGACCGGCCCCAACAGGAAGCCGACGACGAGGGGCGTGACGACCGCGATGAGCGCGGGGACCGCGAGCTGGCGGATCGCCGTCACCGTCACGATGTCGACGCACCGCCCGTAGTCCGGACGGGCCGTGCCCTGGAGCAGCCCCCCGATCTCCTTGAACTGCCGGCGGATCTCGAAGACCATCTTCTCCGCGGCGATCCCGACCGCGTTCATCAGGAACGAGGTGAAGAAGAACGGGATCACGGCGCCGATGACGAGCCCGACGAGGACGAGCGGGGTGCTCAGCGTGAGAAGGCTCGTGAACGCCCCCCACGGCTGGCCCCAGTGGCTCGCGGCGGCGAACGTGTACGCCGCGAACAGCGCGAGGGCGGCGAGGACCGCCGAGCCGATCGCGTAGCCCTTCGTGATCGCCTTGGTCGTGTTGCCGACCGCGTCGAGCGGATCGGTGATGTCGCGGGCCTCCTTGGGGAGGTTCGCCATCTCCGCGATCCCGCCGGCGTTGTCGGTGATGGGGCCGAACGCGTCGATCGAGATGATCATCCCCGTCACGGAGAGCATGCTCGCGGCGGCGAGGCCGACGCCGTAGAGCCCGAAGTACGGGTCCGGCGTCGCCGAGTAGCCGTTGTACCAGCCGGCCGCCCCGTACGCCGCCAGGATCCCGGCGACGATCACGATCCCGGGGAGGAACGCCGACTCGAGGCCCGCCGCGAGCCCGCTGATGACGGTCGTGCCCGCGCCGGCCTGCGACGCCTCGGCGATGCGGTGCACGGGCGCGTACTTCGCGCTCGTGTAGTAGTCGGTGATGATGACGATCAGGATCATGACGACGAGGCCCACGGCCGTCGCGACGAAGATCCCCGCGTTGCCGTTCATGAAGTAGTAGTCGAGCACGTAGAGGCCGACGAGACCGACCGCCGTCGTGGCGCCGAGCCCCTGGTAGAGCGCCCCCATGATCGTGCCGCCGGGGCGCATCCGGACGAAGAACGTCCCGATGATCGTCGCCACGATCGCCCAAGCGCAGACGAGGAGCGGGAAGATGATCGCGTTCGGGAAGAGGGTGGTGAGGCCGCTCACGGGGCTCCCGCCCGTCGTCGTGAGGCTGCCGATCAGGTACGCGAGCAGCATCGCCGCCAGCGCCGTCACCACGTACGTCTCGAACAGGTCGGCCGCCATGCCGGCGCAGTCGCCGACGTTGTCCCCGACGTTGTCCGCGATGACGCCCGGGTTCCGCGGGTCGTCCTCGGGGATCCCGGCCTCGACCTTGCCGACGAGGTCGGTCCCGACGTCCGCCCCCTTCGTGTAGATGCCGCCGCCGACCCGCGCGAACAGGCTCATCAGCGAGGCCCCGAACAAAAGGCCGACCATGTCCGGCACGTTCCCGCCGAACGCCCAGTAGAATCCGACGAGCTCGAGCAGGGCGAGGCCCGCGACCGCGAGGCCCGTCACGCTGCCGCCCCGGAACGCGTAGGCCATCGTGGCGGGGAGGCTGCCCTTCCGGGCGTGGGCGGCGGTCCGAACGTTCGCCCGGACGCTGACCAGCATCCCGACCCCGCCGGCGAACGCGCTGCCGGCGACGCCGAACGCAAACCCGATCGCCAGCCGGCCGCCGTCGCCGGTGATCCCGAACGCGAAGGCGATGACGACCGCGAGGACGACCGCGACGACCCCGACGACCGTGTACTCGCGCCGGAGGAACGCCATGGCCCCTTCGCGGATGGCGGCCGCGATCTCGCGCATCCGGTCGGTCCCTTCGTCCTCGCGGAGGACGAGCCAGGTCTGCACGCCCGCGTACGCGAGCCCGATCAATGCGGCGAGGAGGACGAACAGCTCGATCTGGCCCGTGGAGAGTCCCATGCGCGATCCCTCGAAGGTCGGGGCGTCTCAGGGGGGACGATAATTAAGCCTTGTGCGGGGGCCGCACGGCGGTGGACCGCTCCGGCGGCGGGTATTTAGGAGCGGGGGGCGTGGCTCGCGCATGCAGTCGGGGGTCGGCCGGGACACCGCCACCCGTCGCACCCGGGTCCCGTGCAAGGTCTGCGGCACCGCGATCGAGCTCGCCCGGATGCGCGACCACCTCCGGTCGGAGCACCAGATGGGCTCGGCCGAGGTCGACTCCGCCTTCCTCTCCGCGCGCATCGAGGCGCGGCGCACCCGGCGGACCTGACCGCCGCTACGGGTCGAACGCCCGGTCGCGGACCCGCTGCCGGGCGTAGTCGAGGAACGCGGGGCGCGACTCGATCCGGTGCTCCTTCGCGCCCCGGACCCGCACCGCCACGGTGCCGTCCGCGACCTCCTTGTCGCCGAGCACGGCGATGTACGGGATCCGGTCCAGCTCCGCGGTGCGGATCCGCTTCGCGAGCGACTCCTCCGCGCCCGCGACGTCGAACCGTAGTCCGGCGGCGGCGAGCTCCTCCGCGAACCCCCGGGCGGCCGTGGCGTGGCGGTCGGTCACCGGCAGCACCCGGACCTGGATCGGCGCGAGCCACGGGGGCCAACGCCCCGCGACGTGCTCGGTGAGCACGCCGAGGAACCGCTCCCAGGTGCCGAAGATCGTGCGGTGGATGACGACCGGGGTGTGCAGCTTTCCGTCGGCCCCCTGGTACTCGAGCCCGAACCGCCGGGGGATCTGGTAGTCGAGCTGGATCGTGCCCGTCTGCCACGGCCGGCCCAGGCTGTCGCGGATGTGGATGTCGATTTTCGGCGCATAGAAGCCGCCCTCGCCGGGCGAGACGCGGTACTCGACGCCCGAGGCCTTCAGCACCTGCTCCAGCAGCGCTTCCGCCCGGTCCCAGTCGGCCGCTTCGCCGAGGAACTGGGCCGGTCGGGTCGACAGCTCGTACGACCAGGCGAGCCGGAACGTCGTGAAGGCGTCCCGGACCCACTCCATCAGGGTCGTGAGCTCGGCGACGATCTGATCCTCGGTGACGAACACGTGGGCGTCGTCCTGGACGAGCTCGCGGACCCGCAAGAGACCGTGCAGGGTCCCGCTCGCCTCGAGCCGGTGGAGGGGCGCGAACTCGGCGAGCCGCAACGGGAGCTCCCGGTAGCTCCGGGCCCGGGATCGAAAGATCAGCATCGCGCCGGGGCAGTTCATCGGCTTCCAGCCGAACGGTTGGCCGTCGACCTCGGTCAGGAACATGTTCTCCCGGTAGTGGTCCCAGTGTCCGCTCGTCTCGTAGACGCTCTTCGCGAACAGGAGCGGGGTGCGGACCTCGACGTACCCGGCGCGCTGGAGGTGGTCCGTGACGTACCGCTCCATCTCGCGGACGAGGACCATCCCGTGCGGCAGCCAGAACGGGAACCCCGGGGCCGCCTCGGAGAAGAAGAACAGGTCCTGCTTCTGCCCGATCAGCCGGTGGTCCCTCGCCTCGGCCTCCGCCCGCCCCTGGAGGTACGTCCGGAGCTCCGCGTCGGTCGGGAACCCGATCCCCCGGACCCGCTGCAGGGACGGGCCCTTCGCCTCCTCCCCCGAGGTGATGGCGGAGAAGCCGAGGAGGTGGACGCCGGCGAGCCACCCCGTGTCCGGCACGTGCGGTCCCCGGCACAGGTCGACGAACGCGCCGGTCTCGTAGACCGAGATCGGCTCGTCCGGCGGCGTGGCGGCGATGTAGCCGAGCTTGTGGGGGTTGTTCGCGAACAGCCGCTCGGCCTCCTCCCGCGCCACTACGCGGCGCACGAACGGCTCCCGGGCCCGGACCGACCGATCCATCGCGGATCGGGCCGCCTCGAGGTCCCCGGGCGTGAGCGGGCGGACGTCGAAGTCGTAGTAGAAGCCGTCGTCGGTCGGCGGCCCCACGGTCGGGCGCGCCTCGGGGACCGCCTCGAGCAGCCCCTTCGCCACGAGGTGCGCCGCCGAGTGCTGGAGGATCTCCCGGCCCGCCCGGTCCTCGAACGAGAGCGGGGCCAGCTCGCCGTCCGACTCCAGCGGGCGCGCGAGATCGACCGGTTGCCGATTCCAGAGCGCGGCCAGGAACGCCCCCGCCTCGTTCGGCCGCCAGCGCCGCAACGCCTCGCCCGCGGTCGTCCCGGGCGCGACGGTCAGATGGTGCCCGTCGGGCAGGCGGAGGTGGAGGAGGGGTGCGTCGGGCATCGGTGCGAGTTCGGGCGCGGACTTCGCCGGTAGGTAAAAAGATGTATCTCCTCGGCCGTGGGCGCCGACTGTCCCGCCGGGAGGGACCGTGTCCGAAACGACGCCCCACGCGCCGACCGAGGGAGAGTCGCGCTCGCCGACCGATGCCGCCGAGGCGGTCCGCCGATGCGACGAGCATCTCGTCGCCGCCGGGAAGCTCGCGATCGAGTCCGGCGAGTACCGCCAGGGGACGGCGCACCTGATCCTGGCAGCCCAGGCGCTCGCCCGGGGCGTCTCGGCACTCCGGTCCGGGGGCGTCGCCCCTGCGCCCGGGGCCCCCGCGTCGATCACGCTCGAAGACCTGCTCGATCGGCCCGTCGAGCCGGACGGCCTCCACCGCGTCGCGCGGGAGGCGGCCTATCTCGAGCTCACGGCCGACGAGGCGCGCCGGGGCGAGGTCGCGCGCCGCGAGTTCGCGCGCGACCCCGTCCGCTGGAGCGCGTCGCACGGCAAGTACGCCCGCGCCCTCGCGGTCGCGTTCCGGCAGTGGGACGCGGTCGCGATCTCGGGCGGCCGAGCGACCGCGACCCCGTCCGCCGGCGGGGACGCGGCGACGTTCTCCGATCTCTGGCTCGCCGTCAACGGGCTCTCGCGCGAGCTCAAGGCGACGCTGCGCCTCGGCAGCTCCCCGGGGTCGCCGCCGACGGCCCCGGTCACCGTCGACTGGCTGAGCCCGCCGCCGGACGCTCCGCCGCGCTAGCCCGCGGGCGACCCGCCCGTCGCGGCCGCCGGCCCCCGGGCGCTCAGCTCGCCCATCATTCCTCACGGATCAGCTGGTTCTCGTTCTCATCACGGCGCGTCGGGGGTTTCCGGCGGAGGCGCCGCCGCGGACGCCATCTGTCCGAGCAGCGCGGTGAGGTGGAAGATCCCGCCGACGGCGCCGGCCGAGGCGAGGCGGGGCTCGTCGTCGAGCGCGAAGGAGCCGTCGACCCACGTCGGGCCGAGCGGCGTGAGCGTGCGGATGAGGTTCCAGTCCGGGTCGACCCCGCGCGGAGAGACGACGAACCGCTCGAGGCCGACCTCCCGCACGGCGCGCAGCATCTCGTAGGGATCGTGGACCGTCCAACCGTCGGTCGCGCCGACGACCGAGCCACCGGCGATCTCGATCTCGAAGAGGTACTCGGTGCTGAGCCGCCAGGCGCGCTTCAGTTCGCGCGGTCCCTCGAGATACGCGCTCGACAGCACCGCACGGCGGGCGCCCGCGACGAGGACGTCGATCGCCTGGTCGGCGCGGCGCACGCCGGCGTCGACCCAGAGGCTCATGTCGCGCGACAGCTCCTGAAGGTAATCGAGCTGGGCGTCGCCGTGCTCGATCCCGTCGAGGTCGACGACGTACAGCACCCGATACTTCGGCGTCAACTGGTCCACGACGTCGAACGGGTCCAGGAAGCCGCCGCCGGCGGTGCGGACCGGCCTCGGCCCGTCCGTGCCGGGCAGGCAGACCCGGCCGTTGCGCAGCAGCAGGCACGGGACCAGGCGCGGGAGGGTCGCGGCCCGGTCGGGGGCCGCGGCGGGGATCGGGGTCGCCGGCATCGCGCGCGGCGACCCCGCGGCCCCTCTTCGTTCTTTCCCCGAGCGGACCGGAGCCTTTTTGGCCCCGGGCAGAGCTTGCGCGCCTGCCAGGAGGTGGTGGGCAGCTGACGGTGGACCGAGCCGGCAACGGCCGGCCGCTGAGGAAAGTCCCCACTCCGGGAAGCACGGGGTCGGGTGGGAGCCCGACGGGCGAGAGTCCGAGCTCCGGAGCAGAAACGACACAGCCCGAGGGTACGAGGAAGGTGCCGCACCGGAGGTTCCCTCGGGATATGTTGAAACGGCCGTCTCCCCGGGAGCAAGCCCTGACTGACGGGAGGAGGAGCTTCCCCGACCGTCGAGGAGAGCGCGGAGTCGAATGCTGCCTCGAACAGAATGGGGCTTACGACCACGACCTGGCCGGTCCGTCGGGCGACCGACGGACCGCCCGCCCGGCGACCTCGGTCGCTGGGCGGGAAACCCCGCCGCTCCGCGCGCGCACCGCGCGGATTCGGGCGGGCGGATCTCGCCGAGCCGCGCCGATCCCGTCGGAAAGTACTTCTCGAATCCGCGCCTATCCCCCGCCGTGTGCGAGGACTGCGATCGGCCGATGGAAGCCGTGGTCCAGGACAAGCCTACGTGCGGCTGCACGAGCTGTCGGGCGGCGGGGTTCGTGGTGGCCGTCGAGCGGCCCGCCGGGTCCGTCGAGCGCGGCCTCGCCCCGTGGTGCGTTTCCTGCCATCACTTCATCCGCGCGGGCTCGAACCGGCGCGAGTGAACGTACGGCCTGCCACCGAGGCCGCGGCGAGCCGCCCCGTCGGCTCGTGCCGCGTCCGGCGGGCTTCTGCCCTCCGATCCCCTAGTCCAGCCACCGCCCCCGGGCGGGCGTAGCTAGTTGGTGGTCCGTCGCCTTCTCGAGTCCGAGGCCGAGGATGGCGAAGGCGAAGGGCGGAAAGGGCGCGACGAAGAAGGCGGTCTCCCGGGCGAGCGAGGTCGAGCCGGGACTGTTCGTCGGGGGCTGGAAGGACGCGGTGGAGTTCGAGGGCGCGCGGTTCTGCGTACTGGACGAGGCGCCGGACGGCGTGCCGGGCGCGACCCACATACCGGTCTACGATGGGGCGACGGACGGCGCGAACCGGTCGAACCTCGATCGGCTCGCGAAGGAGATCGAGCGGGCGCGGAAGGACGGTCGGCCGGTGATCGTCTTCTGCGGGCACGGGGTCCGCCGCTCTCCCCTCGGCGCCGCGTGGTACCTCCACCGGGCCCGGTCGATCCCGCTCGATGCCGCGTTCGATCGCATCGCCGCGGTCCGGCCGCAGGTCGAGCGGCCCCAGGAGTGGCTCGGCTCGACCGAGAGCCTCGAGGAGTAGCGCGAGGCACGGCGATGCAGGTCGAGGACGATACCGATCTCACGTGGGCGGCGGCGCTCTCGGGCGTCGACGAACCGCGGTGCCGCGCGATCGCGGCGGAGCTGCGCGACGACCGCTCCCTGTTCGAGCACATCGCGCGCGAGCACCGCGCGGAAGGACGCCCCTCGTACGTCGAGATCGACGCGCCCGAGGAGCTCTACACGATCGCCCGGCTGCTCCGGCCCCGGCACGTGGTGGAGGTTGGCGTGTCGTCCGGCGTCTCCTCGGCCTATCTCCTGAAGGCCCTCGCGCGGAACGGCGCCGGCACCCTCCACTCGATCGATCTCCCGTCGTTCCCGAAGAACCGGCGGACCGGCCGCTCGTACTCGTCGTGGACGCTCCCGCCCGGACGGAATCCCGGGTGGGCCATCCCGGACGATCTTCGGGATCGCTGGGATCTCACGCTGGGCGACAAGGCCGACCTGATCCCGTACCTCGCGGAACGACTGCCCCGGGTCGAGATGTTCGTCTACGATGTGCCGCACGAGTGCGGGGAAGCGGGTCGGGAGTTCCGCGCGCTCGACCCGAAGATGGCCGAGGGCGGCGTCGCGATCGTCGACCACGGGAGCAGCCGGACCTTGTGCCCCGGGCTGCGGGCCTGGGCGCGTCGGCGCGCGAGCCGCGCCGTCGGCCGCGAGGGGCTCGGGCTGTTCGGCGCCCGGCTCGGCCCGCGCGTGTCCGCCTAGTGCTCTGGCCGCTAAGAGCCTCTTGCCATTCGGGAGGTCGTGGAGTCGAGCCCGTCCATAGCTTCGAGGCCGACGAGGGGTTCGGAAGGTCCCGGTACCCGACCGTTCGCCCCGGGGCGGAGAGGGCCTTTCCGTCCCTGCCGGTGGACGGACCGTGGCTCGACGGGGGAGGCGAGCTCCGCGGCGGCGTGACACCGCAGCTTGTTTCGTCATGTTAAAGTATCGGCAACACATCCCAGGGTTGCGGATGCCGATGCACCGGGTCTCGGCTCTGCGGGCGGCGCCGAAGTGTCACCGCAGGACCCGGTTACCTCTCCCCCGATAGCGGTCCCGGTCCCGGCGGCTTGGCCGCTCGACGGACCGAGACGTCCGGGCCGGCGGCTTCCGTTCTGGCTCACAGGATCGGTCGCCGTGCTCTGCGTCCTCGTACTTCTCACCACTTCGGTGGATCCCTCGTCGAGCACTGCGCGCGAGGGTTCGAGCGCTTCCTCCCACCTCTCGACCGACCTCACGAACCCGGCTCCCGCGCCGGAGTACCCGTACAGTGTCGCCCCGTCGATGTACCCGTTCCCGTCGAACCTCACCCCGTCCACGGCGCCGACGGGGGTCCGGATCGTCGCGAGCGCGACCGGGGACGACTACCTGCTCTTCGCGAACGACTCGTCGAAGGAGCTGTGGCTGGCGACGGGCGGCTATTCGGCCGCGGACGCGGCGGCCGAGTACACGGGCTCGCCGTGCATCAGCGGAAGCGGGCCAAGCTGCGTGGCGGCTCGGTCGGTCTATCTCACCTGGGACACCCCGCTCAATATCGTCGCCCCGCTGCCGTGCGAGTCGACCTGCCCGGTGATCACCGCGGACTCGCTCGCGGAGATGGGATCCACGCTCGTCGTCGGGTTCACGACCTTCGAGGAGGAGGATGGTTCGCCGGTCGTAGAGACGGCGATCGAGTCGACCACGAACGGAGGCGACTCGATGACCTACCGCGGAGACCTTTCGGGGACGCTCACCGACCTTGCCGCGGGTCCGGAGAACCCGGTGGCGACCACGATCAGTTCCGACGCCCTCTACGCGACCCAGCTCACGCTGTCCGGGCTCGGGCCTCCGGCGGGAGGGTATACGTCCGTCGAGCTCGCCCCGTCCGGGGTTCAGAACGCGAGCGTGAGCTCGGTCCTCACCGCCCAAGGCATGGCGACGGTGGTGGTCGCCTCCGAGCCAGGGTCCGGGACGGTCGTTGCCTGGGTCTCCTCGAACGGTGGGGAGTCGTTCGGCGCCCCGACGACGATCGCCGCGTTGAACACGTCGGCGCCGTCCTCGGTCCTCGACCAGATGGGCGACACGATGTTGTACCCCGCGGGAGGGAGCGTGGGACAGGTGGCGGCGACCTCCGTGGGGGGCAGCCTCTTCGTCCTGTACACGAACCGGGTCGACGGGCGGGTCGTCGCCGAGGACGTCGTCTCTCCGAACGGAGGAGCCGACTGGGCGGGACCCTACCCGGCCTTCCCGTCGTCGGGGTCGGTGCAGGACCCGGCGGTGGCGCCGGAGCCGGACGGGGATCTCCTCGCGACGTGGCGCGACAACGGCAACGGGAGCTGGCAGGTCGATCAAGCGGTGTACTCGGCCAACGGGTCCCTGCTCGAACCGGTGGGGGCGCTGCCCGACAGCGGCGGCGACGCGAGCGTGGGCTACTCGGCCGGCCCGCCGGCGGTCGCGGTCGACTGGCTCGGGCGACCGCTCTACGCGTGGACGGACGCGTCGAGCCCGGGGGGCCCGGCGATCGAGTACTCGGGCGACTTCCTGTCCGCGAACCGGTCGCTCGCGAACCTGGACCACCTGCTGACCGATCCGCTCGTACCCGGGGACTTCAGTCCGGCGACCTCGGGTGCGGAGACGTCGTTCAACACGTCGACGGGCAGCGCGGTGAGCGCGACGACCACGGATCTTTCGAAGGGAGGCGACTCGGCGCTCGAGGCCGCGCAGAACGAGACGTTGAGCACGACGATCCCGGCCGTGACCCGGGTCGCCGTCTCGACGTCGGAGGGGTCGTCTCCGACGAGCACTTCCGAGCTGGCGGGCGCCACGGGGGTGGCTTCGCCCAACATCTACCTCGCCGTGGCGGCCGCGCAGCTCCTGAACGCGCTCGGCGTGGCGGTCACGGCCTCGCCGCTCGCGCTCGTCCCGACGCTCGGAGGCTCCGCCAACGCGGTCCCGGTGGCGACGGTCTCCACCGGCGGGTCGATCGACTCGGAGTCGTGGAGCGTGGCGGTGACGCCGACGCCGCTCAATCCGTCGACGGCGGAGCTATCGACGACCCCCGGCTTCCCGGAGTATGTCGACAACGTGGGGTACCAGTGCATCGACGGGGATCTCAAGTCCGGGCTGACCTACACGTACTACAGCCTCCCGGTCGCGTGGTGGTCGAACGTATCCGTGGACGGGGGCAGCCCCGTGCACTTCGCGAGCTCGAGCGCTCTTCCGTCGGTGTTTCTCACGAACCTCACGCCGTACACGCACTACTCGTGGAGCGGGACGTACACGGCGACGTACCGGGAGTATCTGCACGAGTATTCGCTGGTGTGCGGCATCAATACGACGATGCCGGAGTCGCCGGACACGCTCGGTCCGGCTTCGATCTCGGGCTCGCTGAGCGGCTCCACGGCGACGACGCTCGGCGTCAACGTCACCCCCTCCTCTCCGAGCGGCGCGACGTTCCTGGCGGGGAAGTGGGTCTCCGGTAGCCGATCGCCTCCGACCCTGACGGCGTACTGGAACAACACGATGCTGGCGGAGGACGCGCTATGGCTCAACGAGTCGGGGGGCGCGTCGACGAAGTGGTCGAGCAGCGCGTACGTGATCGCCGACGTCTCGACGGCGTTCACGGGGCTCCCGACCGGTTCGTACACGGCGACGGTCGTCGCGCGCAGCGAGGCCGGGTCCTCTTCGTCCTCGGACCGCCCCGCGATCTCGTTCGGGAATACCGTGACTCAGCCGGCCCAGGTCGCGTCGGTCAGCTGCAGTTTCACGCTCACGCCGCCGAGCATCTCGTTCGTCTCTGGCCCCACGGCGACGCAGGTGTCGACGTCGACCGAGGAGGTCCAGTGGGCCGCCTCGGCGACGGGTCTCGGCGAGATGACGTACTACGAGTTCGGGACCGGGCTCAATTTCACGATCTCGGGGATCCCCGGGGTCGAGGTGACGGAGGGGTTCTCGTCGACCCAGTGGAACTACTCCGTCGTGCTGCACGGGCTCGACGACTTCGCGGTCTACGACTATTCCGTGGGGGTCGGGGTCGGGAGCGGATGCATCCAGAAGTCGATGTGGAGCTCGGAGCACAGCTTCGAGACGCCGCACGTGCTCGGTCTCACGGAGTGGGACGACGCGTACGACTCGATCACGGAGACGGGCGGAGGGGCCTCGATCTCGTGGGAGATGCCGACCTCGCTCGAGCGGTCGGCGGAGTTCCAGAACGGCGTGCTGTTCTGGCAGAACCGGAGCTCCACGGTGGAGGTCCCCCTCACGAACACCTCCGAGTTCGAGTCCACGCCGACGTCCAGCGTGGGGATCCTCCACGGCGTCACCCTGCCGCAGACGAACACGAGCTACACCGTCTGGGTCGATCTCAACTACACGCTCGGCGGCCGCGCGATGAACGTGACGAGCACGGCCGTGGAGTTCGAGTATCTCGCCGACTCGAGCGGCGACGGGCTCACGAACCTGGAAAAGGGTCTCGGCTGGACCGTTACCACCACGACGGCGTCGGGGGCGACGGCGAACGAGCGGGTGACGGCGGACCCGGCCGACTACGCGACGAACGGGCTCGTGAGCGACTACGTGGAGAAGGAGTACGACCTCGACCCGAACACCGTCGATACCGCGGGGA
This sequence comes from Thermoplasmata archaeon, assembly GCA_035502455.1. GTDB lineage: Archaea > Thermoplasmatota > Thermoplasmata > Lutacidiplasmatales > UBA184 > Lutacidiplasma. Next base: position 52,281 of record DATJUI010000007.1, read on the forward strand.
GCCACCTGCTCGACACGTGGAACCTCACGTTCGACCTGGGACCGGTCGCGACGGCGAGGCTGCCGACCTCGGGGTTCGAGTACTGGTACGAGAACAGCCACAACCCGTTCGCGGCCCTGCCGGGCGGGGTCGCGAACGGAACGGACCGCACCAACCTCACGCCGACGCCGCGGGCGGGCCTCCGGAGCGGCGATGGCTCTCCGTGGGCGGCGACCGTGCTGTGGAGCGAGAGCGCGCTCGGGGCCTTCGAGAACCTGAGCGGGGTGAAGGCGGCGCTCGCGTCGGACGGCTGGCTGCGGGCCGTGACGGGGGAGTACGACGGGGACCGCACGCTGACCGTCTGGGGCAAGCTCTCGTGGGGGGCGAACCCGCTCGCCGCCTCCACCCCGGACGACGGGATCGCCGACGGCGCGCGGGTCGACCCGCTCTACGACGTCGGCCTCGAGTTCCACTCCGTGTACGCCAACTTGAGCGACGAGGGAGGCGGCACGGGCTACGCGGTCCGGATGTTCGACAATTACACCAACGACGCCGGGCGTGCCATCCAGGTCGACAACTGGTCGACGCAGGCGATCGTGGGGACCCCGCCGAACGCCACCGTCAACGACTACAACACGACGCTCCCGGCGACGCAGACCCAGCAGAATCAGAGCGTCTCGCTCGAGGTCTCGGAGGATCTGAGCGGATGGCCGCAACCGGCCCACCTCGACAGCGGGAACGAACTGGAGTACAACGTCACCTACGACCTCGTGGGCGGGTCTCCCATCGAGGTCGACCTGCCCGGCGGTGGCTCGGGCGGTACCTCCACGCTGTACGGTGTTTTTGAGGAGGTCCCCCTCGGCGTGAAGGCCCCGACGTGGCTGTGGGTCCCGACGGACAACTCCACGGTCAGCCGCCTCCCGACCGG
>DATJUI010000008.1:0-21880 GCA_035502455.1 Thermoplasmata archaeon
GCGGGGGTCCGGGGGGAAGTGGTCTCTGACGGAGAGGCGGGTCCCGCTGGTGAGGCAGGGAGACCCCGAGAGGTCCCGCGCGCGTCGTGCACTTTTCAGGCCTCCCGAAGTCGTCTCTGGCTGAGCGGGATGAACGAGAACGGCTGGGAGAGTCCATGGATCGGGCAGAACGAGATCCCGAGAGTCTCGTTCCGACGGATGGGCTGACGGCAGGTCGTACAGACGACGAGAACGGGCGCCGGCTCAGGCGAAACCGCAGGTCGGAGTTCCTGCTCCCCCCGCCCGAGCCGGCCTAACGTGGCGCCCGCCGAGCCTCGATGTCCGTGGGGGGAGAGTGAAGGCGAAAGGGTTGGGCCGGCCGAAGCCGGCCCGGGCTCCGCGGGACGGAGGTAGGTAGAGCGGAGCAGAGAGGCGTAGCGCCGGTTCAGTTCCTCTAGGTCGTCGTGCTCGAGCGGGCACGCGGGGGGCGTTGCCCGGAGCGCGGCACTTTCTCTGACGGGATGGGCCCGGACGGATTTGAACCGCCGATCGACCGGTTATGAGCCGGACGCTCTAGGCCGCTAAGCTACGGGCCCCGAGACGCGGTAGACCGCCGCCCTCTTCCCCGTGTCGCCCGGACCCCGGGCGCCGAAGGCGCCGCCGAGCGGAGTTTCCGACGGGCGGCCCGGGACCGCCCGCCGTTTGAACCGCTGACCCTTCGGTTAACAGCCGAGCGCTCTGCCACTGAGCTACGGCGGCACCGGTCGCGCCGAGCCGGGGCCGCTCTAATAGCCTTTCCGGCCCGGGGGCGGCCGGATCTCGTGCCCGGCGGCGCGCTCCTTGAGGTGGGCGACCGTCACCTGCATCCGGTCGAGCGCCAGGTTGAGCTCGCTCCAGAACGCCCGCGCCTTCTCCGTCACCACGGCCCCGTCGGCCGACGGCTGGATCACGCCCTCGCGCTCGAGGAGGTGGAGCGAGTAGCGGGTCTTGTGGATCGGCAGGTGGAGCGCTTCGCTGAGCCGGATGATCCCCGTCGGCGGGCTCTTCGCGAGCTTCTCCAGGATGTCGACATTGCGCGCGAGGAGGTCGAGCTCCTCCTCGATCCGATCGACGAGTTGCGCCGTCGGGTTCGACCCCTCCGCGAGCGGCAGATCCGCCCGGCCCGAGGCCTTGTCGCTCGGCATCGGCTCGACCCGTAACCCGACCACGCTTACTTGAGGGTTATTGGGCGCGGGGTCCGGCCGGGTCGGGCGGCGCCGGCGCGGCGACCGGCGCGGGGGGCGTACGGTAGAGCCGCAGCAGGAGGAGCGGCCCCAGGATCGCGGTGACGACCGCCATGAGGACGATCGCCGTGTAGTAGGTCGCCGACAGCACGCCCGCGTCGTACGCGGCGAACGCGACGATGATCCCGACCTCGGCCCGCGGAACGAGCCCGACCCCGACGCGGAGCGCGGCGGAGCGGCCGAGGTCGCGCGACTCGAACGCCGCTCCCGCGAGCTTCCCGACGACCGCGAGGACCGTCACCGCCGCGGCGATCGGCCACGCGAGGAGCAGGTCCCCCGTCGACACCTCGAACCCGATGGTGACGAAGAAGAACGGCACGAAGAACGTCGTGAGCGCTTCGAACGCCGTCCCGAGCGCGAGGCGGTCGCGGTACTCTGCGAGGACCATCCCCACGAACAACGCACCGACGATCGAGGCGAGCTGGAACGACGCGGCGAGCGCGCTGGCGCCGAGGCAGAGCAGGATGGCGAGGACGAGCGCGGCGTGGGGGGTCCGGACCCCCGCGGCGACCGCGGCCGCGCGCCGGGAGCTCGCGGCGCGCCGGGCGATCCGGGGCGCGCCGTAGAGGAAGAAACCGACGAGGGCCACGGCGAAGGCGGCGACGACGCCGACCTGGACGATCAGGTCGATCGGGCCGTGGATCCGGTTCGCGGCGATCCCGACGAGCGTGGTCAGCAGTACGACGCCGGCGATGTCCTCGATCACGGCCGCCCCCAGGATCACGCGCGCCTCCCGGGTCGCGAGGAGGCCACGGTCCCGGAGGAAGTGGGCGGTCACCGTGAGGCTCGTCACGACCATCGCCGTGCCGACGAACAGCGCGGGGAGCGTGCTGCCGAGGCCTTCCACGAGCAGGAGAAACCCGGTCCCGAGCCCGAGCGGCACCAGGATGCCGAACGTCGCCGTCCGCGCGGAGATCCGGAGCACCGAGAGCAGCTCGGAGGTCCGGATCTCGAGGCCGACCGCGAACACGAGAAAGACGACCCCGATGTCGGCGAGCGCGGTCAGGATCTGCTGGTTGACCGCTCCGGTGCTCGTCCCCGCGCTCAGGTCGAGGGCCGAGGGCAGCGAGAACGAGCCCACCACGACGTTGGCGATCACGACCCCGGCGACGATCTCCCCGACGAGGGCCGGCAGGCCGAGCCGCTCGGCGACCTCCCCCAGGGCGCGCGCGATCAGGTAGACGAAGAAGAGGACGCCGAGGATCGGGAGGACGCCCTCCATTCGCGGGGGCAGGGAGGCCCCGCGTTAAGCGTGTTGGGACGGCCGTCCCGTCCGCACCGTCAGCGCTCCGGATGCGGGGTGCGCTGGAACCGCGCGATCGCCTCGCGGGTCACGATCCCCTCGAGGTGGTGCGGGTCCTTCGCGTCGGTGACGAGGAGCGCATCGACCCCTTCCGAGTCCATGAGGCCGACGGCCTCGAGCAGGTTCCCTTCGATCGGAACGGTCGGGACCGTCTCCTGCAGGATCGACCGGACGGTCTGCTGCGTGCGAAGCCCCGGCGGGACCTCGAGGATGTCGCCGAGCCGGATCTCCCCGAGGAGACGGTCGTGCTCGACCACGGGCAGCACGGGGTACGGCGAGCGGGCGAGCGAGAACCCGGCCTCGGCCACGCTCGCGGTCGGGACGACGGTCGGTACGTCCCGCCCGACGGCGTACGACACCGGCATCCGCCGCAGGAACTCCGCGAAGTACTCGGTCGTGTGCGCGGGGGACGCGAGCCGATTCTCGACCTGCTCCTCGTAGAGGTGGTAGCGGCCCGCGACGTAGTAGCCGATGAAGATCGCGACCATCGCCGGCACGAGCAGCGTTTCGGACCCCGTCATCTCGACGACCATTAGGATCGTCGCGATCGGCGCCTTCGACACGCTGCCGAAGAACGCCATCATCCCGATGATCGTGAACGCCGTCACGTCGCCCGACGTCGCGAACGACGGGAACGCGAGGTCGACGAAGCTGACCGTCGAGAACCCGACGAGGGCGCCGATGACGATCGCCGGGCCGAAGAGGCCGGCGCTCCCGCCCGACCCGACCGTCAGCGACGTCGCGACGATCTTGACGAAGATGAGGCCGACGACGAGCAGGAGGATGAAGAACCCGAGATGGCCCTGGTACAGCAGCCACTGGACGATCCCGTAGCCGATCCCGATCCCGCCGACGGCGAGGAGGTGGTTCTCCTGCGGGTCGAGATAGTAGAGGCCGGTGAACAGGGCGCCCGCGATCGCGAGCCCGACGGCGGGCCGCAGGGCGAACGGGATCCGGCTCTCCCGGAACGCCCGGCGGGTGCGGTAGAAGGTGACGACGTAGAGGATCCCGAGCAGCCCGGCGACCGCGCCCAGGAGGGCGAAGACCGGCAGCTGGGTCGGGGTCCACCCGACGCCCGGCGTCGCGAACTCGGGGCCGAACCCCTCGAACCCGCCGAAGATCGAATAGGAGATCACCGACGCGATGATCGACGGCATGATCACGGCGGGCTCGAAGTCGGAGAGGTACAGCACCTCGCTCGAGAGGAGCGCGGCGCCGAACGGCGCCTTGAAGATCGCCCCGATCCCGGCGCCGAGACCGCACATGAGGGCGACCCGGCGCTCCTGCGTCGAGAGCCCGAGCGGCTTCGCCACGAACGACCCGAGCGCCGACCCGATCTGCGCCGTCGGGCCCTCGCGTCCGCCGCTGCCGCCGGTGCCGATCGTGAAGACCGAGGCGAGGAACTTGAGGGCCGGGACCCGGTAGCGGACCGCCCCCCGGCCCCGGTGGAACGCGCGGATCGACTGATCGGTGCCGTGGCCCTCGACCTCGGGTGCGAGGAGGATGAGGCCGCCGGCCGCGAGCCCGCCGCCGGCCATCAGGGCCGGGAGCAGAAAGAACGTCCGGGGGTTCGTCGTCCAGGAGAACGTGCCGCCGGGCGGGACGCCGTTGGCGGGCAGCTTGATCCCGATGATCAGGCCGAGCGCGGTGTTGCTGAACAGCGTGAGCGCCTCGAAGAAGGCGACGGCGACGAGCCCCGCGATCACCCCGACGGTGATGCCGATCAGCGCCCAGCGGTAGAGGCTGCGGGCCCCGCTCAGGTCCGGACGCCGGACCCAACGGGCGAACGCGCCCAGTCCGTTCCGAGGGGGCGGTGGCGTCTCGGTAGGACCGGGCGTGCTCACGCGAGGCGCCCCCGCTCTCGCGGCCGACGCGGGCCGGCCCGGGATGCGGGCGGCTCGCGCGAGCGGGCGGCGGCGCCGTACCGAGATCGTGGGACCAGCGTCGGACGCGTCATAGAACAGCCCAAGAACGGCCCGCGAACGGGGCGAACCTCTAAAGTTTGACGGGGGAAACCGGAACGACGCGCTACGCGCGCGGCGGTGCGAACTCGGGCTGGCTGAGGCAGTGGAGGGTGCCCAGCCCGACCACGAGGTCGCGGCTGGGGATCCCCACGATCCGGCGATCGGGGAAGACGCGCCCCAGGACCCGAAGCGCCTCGGCGTCGGCCGGGTCGTCGAACGTCGGCACGAGGACGGCGGCGTTGGCGACGTAGAAGTTGGCGTAGCTCGCGGGGAGCCGCTGGCGGCCGAGCCGGACGGCGCGGGGCATCGGAAGCTCGACCACGCGAAGGCCCTCGGCCGGACCGACCTCGCCGAGCCGCACGAGGTTCGCCCGCAGGGCGAGGTGGTTCGGGTCGCGTCGGTCGTCCTCGACCGGCGCGACGATCGTCCGGGGCCCCACGAACCGCGCGACATCGTCGACATGGCCGTGGGTGTCGTCGCCCTCGATCCCGCGGGGGAGCCACACGACGCGACGCACGCCGAGGACCCGGCGAAAGAGCCGCTCCCAGTCGCGGCGGCCCATGCCCGGATTGCGCACCTGTTCGGTCCCGAGCAGGCACTCCTCGGTCGTGAGGAGGACGCCGGCCCCGTTCGCATCGATCGCGCCGCCCTCGAGCACGACCCGGCGACCGTGCCACCGCGGCTCCCACGCCCGGACGCGGGCGGCCCGGGCGACCCGGAGCGCGATCCGCGCGTCGCGGTGCCAGTTGGCGTACTTCGCCCACGCGTTGAACCGCCAGGCGACGCAACCGACCGACCCGGGACGCCCTCGGCGCCCGGGCCGCGTCAGGAACGTCGGTCCCGAGTCGCGGATCCAGGAGCGGTCGGTCGGCCACCGGTGGAACGCGACCCGTTCCGCGGGCACGCCCGCGCGGGCGAGCCGGCGCGCGATCCTCGGCTCGGCCGTGCGCGACTCCACGACGAGGTGGACCGTCTCGCCGCGCGCGAGCTCGGCAACGATGCGGACGTAGACCTTGGGGATGCGCGCGAAGTGGCCCGGCCAGTCGGAGCGCTCGTGCGGCCACGCGAGCCACGTCGCGCGGTGCGGCTCCCACTCGCCCGGCACGCGAAAGCCGAGCCGTCCCGGACCGTCGCCGCCCGGGGCGCGGCGGACGGGGCCGATCACGGCGGGTCCCGGAACCGTTGGGTGAGCGGACCGTACGCGTCGATCCGGCGGTCCCGCAGGAACGGCCAGTGCTGGCGCGTCCGCGCGATCTCGGCGGGATCCACGGTTGCGTAGACGATCTCCTCGCGGTCGTGGGACGCCTCGGCGAGCACGCGCCCGAACGGGTCGGCGACGAACGACCCCCCCCAGAACTCGATCCCGGGGCCGTCCGCCCGATCGCCCCGGACGTCCCCGGTCTCATGGCCGACGCGGTTCGCGACGGCGACGAACACGCCGTTGGCGATCGCGTGCCCGCGTTGGATCGTCCGCCAGGCATCGAGCTGGTCCTTCCCGTGCGTGCCCTTCTCGTGTGGGTGCCAGCCGATCGCGGTCGGATAGACGAGCAGCTCCGCCCCCGTGAGCGCGGTGAGGCGAGCCGCTTCGGGGTACCACTGGTCCCAGCAGACCAGGACCCCGATCCGGCCGATCGACAAGGGAAAGCTCTCGAAGCCGAGGTCGCCCGGGGCGAAGTAGAACTTCTCGTAGTAGAGCGGGTCGTCCGGGATGTGCATCTTGCGGTACCGACCGGCGAGCGTGCCGTCGCGGTCGAGCACGGCGGCGGTGTTGTGGTAGAGCCCCGGGGCGCGTCGCTCGAACAGCGGGACGACGAGCGCGACGTGGCGGGCGCGGGCGACCTCTCGGAACCGTTCGACCGTCGGGCCGGGGATCGGCTCCGCGAGGTCGAACATCGCGTGGTCCTCCCGCTGGCAGAAGTACTGGCTGCGGAACAGCTCGGGCAGCACGACGAGCTCGGCGCCGGCTTGGGCGGCCTCCTCGACGCGGTCGACCGCCGTCGCGACGTTCGCGTCGGGCTCCGGCCCGCAGGCCATCTGCACGAGCGCGAGGCGGAACGAGCGGGAACCGGACGCGGCCGTGGTCACGGGCGGGGACCTCTCGGACCGGGTAGTCTCCTCGGACTTGAGCTTTTGTCGCGGCGGGCCGTGCCCCGGGCGCGATGCGCGCCATGGTGCTCCATCGGCCCGCCCCGGTGGAGACCGGCCCGTTGGTCCCCGAGGAGCGCGCCCTCGCCCCGCTCGGCCCCCACGACGTGCGGGTCACGGTCGAGGCGTGCGGGGTCTGCCGGACCGACCTGCATGTCGTCGAGGGGGACCTTCCGCCGCTCGTCCCGTCCGTCGTGCCGGGGCACGAGATCGTCGGCCGCGTCGCGGAGGTCGGGCCCGAGGTACGGACGATCGCGGTCGGGGAACGCGTCGGGGTGCCGTGGCTCCATCGGACCTGTGGCCGGTGCCTCTACTGCCTCGAGGGCCGGGAGAATCTCTGCGAGCAGAAGCTGTTCACCGGGTACTCGGTGGACGGAGGCTACGCCTCGCAGGTCCTCGCGGAAGAGGGGTTCCTGGTCCGGCTGCCCGCGGGCAACGCGGCCGAGCTGGCCCCGTTCCTCTGCGCGGGGATCATCGGGTACCGGGCGTTGAAGGCGGCCCTGCCCCGCCCGGGCCGGCGCATCGGCTTCTTCGGTTTCGGCGGCTCGGCGCACCTCACGCTACAGCTCGCCGCCCGCCTCGGCTACGAGACGGTCGCCTACTCGCGGAACCCCGAGCACCTGGCGCTCGCCCGTCGGTTGGGGGCCGCGGAGACCGTGCTTGCCGGGGAGGTCCGGGGGCCGGGGCAAGGTCCGAGCCTCGACGGCGCGGTCGTATTCGCTCCCACCGGGCCCACGGTCGTCGAGGCCCTGGCCGAGCTCCGCCGCGGCGGTCGGCTCTCGATCGCGGCCATCCACATGTCGCCCGTGCCTCCGATCGACTACGACCGGCTCCTCTTCGGCGAGCGAACGATCTCGAGCGTCGAGGCGAACACCCGGATCGACGCGCAGGAGTTCCTCGACCTCGCGACCCGGCTCCACCTCGAGAGCACCGTGGAGGTTCGGCCGCTCGCGGAGGCGAATCGCGCGCTCGCCGATCTGAAGGCCGGCCGGGTGACCGGGGCGCTGGTGCTGGCCGGAACGACCGCCTAGCCCGCTACGGGGCGGCCGCCGCGCGCTCGAGATCGGGGAACGCCCCCGCGGCCACGATGCGGGCCCGCGCGACAAAGTGCGCCTCCGGGCCGGCCGCGAGGGAGAACCCCTCGGGCGCCCCGTCGGCGACGTCGAGGATCCACTGGCTCGATCCCCAGACGGCGAGCAGTCGGCGGTCGAGATAGACGGGCGTGCCGTCGACCGACCCGAGGCGAAGGTCGTTCGGGCCCAGCTCGATCTCCCCGTCCGGGAAGCAGAGGGGAAGGCTCCCGTCGCAGCACCCTCCCGATTGGAAGAGGGCGACGGGTCCGACCGTCCGGCGAAGCTCCGCGAGCGCGGCGCGGGCGCGCGACGTCGCCGCGACCCGGGGGACCGGGGCGGCCGGGGCCGCCCCCCGGTCCCGCTCGGGGACGTTCATTCGGAGAAGAGCCCGAGGGGCTTCGGGCTGTAGCTGACGAGCAGGTTCTTCACCTCGGAGTAGTGCTCCAGCATCATCCGGTGGTTCTCGCGGCCGACCCCGGAGATCTTGTAGCCGCCGAAGGCGGCGCCCGCCGGGTAGAGGTGGTAGCAGTTCGTCCAGACGCGGCCCGCCTTGATCGCGCGGCCGACCCGGTACGCGCGCGCGCCGTCGCGGGTCCAGACGCCCGCCCCCAGCCCGTAGAGCGTGTCGTTGGCGATCTCGATCGCCTCGGCCTCGTCCTTGAACGTCGTCACCGCGAGGACGGGCCCGAAGATCTCCTCCTGGAAGACCCGCATCTTGTTGTCGCCCTTGAGGACGGTCGGTTCGTAGTAGTAGCCGCCCGCGAGGTCGCCGGGCATCTCGGCCCGTCGGCCGCCGACGAGCACCTGCGCGCCCTCCTGCCGGCCGATCTCCACGTACGAGCTCACCTTGTCGAGCTGCTGGCGGGAGACCTGCGGACCCATCTGGGTGGTCGTGTCGAGGGGGTTCCCCTCGCGGATGTGCCGGATGTGGGCGAGGCACCGCGCCATGAACGGCTCGTAGATCGACTCCTGCACGAGCGCCCGGGACGGACACGTGCAGACCTCGCCCTTGTTGAACGCGTAGAGCACGAGCCCCTCCACCGCCTTCTCGAGGAACTCGTCGTCGTGGGCCAGGACGTCCTCGAAGAAGAGGTTCGGCGACTTGCCGCCGAGCTCCACCGTGGACGGGATGATATTCTGGGCCGCGTACTGCATGATGAGCCGGCCGGTCACGGTCTCGCCCGTGAAGGCGATCTTCGCGATCCGCGGGTTCGAGGCGAGCGCCTTCCCGATCTCGCCGCCGGGGCCGGTGACCACGTTGAGGACGCCGGGCGGGACGAGGTCGCCGATCACCTCGAGCAGCTTCAGGATCGACCACGGGGTCGGCGATGCCGGCTTCACGACCGTGCAGTTGCCCGCGGCGAGCGCCGGGGCGATCTTCCAGGCCGCCATCAGGAGCGGGAAGTTGAACGGGATGATCTGGCCGACCACCCCGAGCGGCTCGTGGAAGTGGTACGCGACCGTCTCCCGGTCGATCTCCGTCGACGACCCCTCGAGGGACCGGGTCGCGCCGGCGAAGTAGCGGAAGTGGTCGGCCGAGAGCGGGATGTCCGCCCCGAGCGTCTCGCGGACGGGCTTGCCGTTCTCCCACGTCTCGGTCACGGCGAGCATCTCGAGGTTCTGCTCGATCGCGTCGGCGATGCGGTTGAGCACGCGCGCCCGTGCGGCGAGCGACGTCTCGCCCCAGGCGGTCTTGGCGGCGTGGGCGGCGTCGAGCGCGCGCTCGATGTCCTCGGCCGTCGACCGGGGCACCTCGCAGATCGGCCGGCCCGTCACGGGCGTGAGGTCGACCATGTAGCCGCCCTGGGCGGGCGCGACCCAGCGACCTCCGAGGTAGTTCTCGTACCGCGGCTTGACGCTCACGAGGCTGCCGGGGAGGCCGGGCGGGATGTACACCTTGCGCCCCGGGGATTCGTTCGGGGAAGGGACCTCGGTCACCGTCGGGCGTGCAGCGCTCGCCATCGTCTCCACCCGGTCGAGCACGGCCCGGGCATGCTAAGTACGGGGCGTCGAGCCGAATTGACGGCGTGCCGAGGATCCCGGGTGCGCCGTTATCTCGCCGTCCGGGCTCCGCCCCCGCATGCCTCGGGGGCCGCCTCCCGCGCACGGCTTTCGGGCGGAGTTCGACCTCCCGGGCGACCTCGAGTTTGCCGGGTGCACGGACTACCGGCCCGATGACGCGCTGCGGGCCGGCGAGCGGTACGAGCGGCGCCTCCTGGACCGCACGCCGAGGGGCATGGCCTTCGAGGATCTCGCGTGGACCCGGGGCGGGGGGCGGTGGCGGCGGACGAGCGTCGAGACGTTCCCCCCGAACCGCTGGCATGCGGAGTCGATCGGCCACGTGCGCCAGGCGAGCCTCGACGACCGGCTCGGCTCGCTGCCCGGAGGCCGGACGCGCCCCGATCGCGGGATGCGGCACCGGCCCACCGCGCTCTACCCCGATCAACCCCCGCGTGCGCAGGCGGAACGGGAGCTCGCGCACCTCGGGCGGAACCTCGCCCGGGCGATGGCCCGGGACCACCGGGCGACCCGCCGGCCCCCGCGCCCGGGGCGAGGTGCGCGCCGCCCCTGACGGCGCTGCACCGGGATCAGCCGAGCGGGGGGCGGACGGGGACGACGATGGCAGCGGGAGGGGAGCCCGGGACGACCCCGCCCGGCGGCGCCGCGCCGACCGCTCCCGTGCTTCCCCCGACGCCGCCCGGCGGGCTTTCGGCGGCGGAGGTCGACCGGCGGCGCGCGCGGTTCGGGGCGAACGAGGTCCCCGAGCAGAAGCCGGGGACGGTGCGCGTCCTACTACGGCAGATGTGGGGCCCGGTCCCGTGGATGATCGAGGCCGCGCTCGTCCTCGAGGCGGCGCTCGACCAGGTCCCGGAGGCCGCCATCCTCGCCGGCCTCCTCCTGCTCAACGCCGTCCTCTCCACGCTCCAGGAGCGCCGCGCCCAGGCGGCCGTCGACCTGTTGCGCCAGCGCCTCGAGGTGCTCGCCCGGGTCCTGCGCGACGGCGTCTGGAAGAGCTGCCCGGCCCGCGAGCTCGTGCCCGGCGATCGGATCCACGTGCGCATGGGGGACATCGTGCCCGCGGACGCCCACGTGGACGAGGGATCGGTCGAGGTCGACCAGTCGATGCTCACCGGGGAGTCGACGAGCGTGACCCACGGGCCGGGGGACACGCTCTACTCGGGGTCGGTCGTCCGGCGGAGCGAGGCGACGGCGACCGTCACCGCGATCGGCGCCACGACCTACTTCGGCCGGACCGCCGAGCTCGTGCGCACCGCCCACGCGCAGAGCCACCTCGAGGACCTGATGCTGAAGGTGGTCCAGTACCTCTTGATCCTGGACGCCACGCTGGTCGTCGTCTTCGTCGGCGCGGGGCTGGCCCGGGGGGTCAGCCTGATCCTCCTCGGGCCGTTCGTGCTCATCCTCCTCATCGCGTCGGTGCCGGTCGCCCTCCCCGCGACCTTCACCGTCGCCTCGTCGCTGGAGTCCCGGCACCTCGCCGACGAGGGCGTGCTCGTCACGGGACTCTCGGCCGTGGAGGACGCGGCCGGCATGGACCTCCTCTGCTCCGACAAGACCGGTACCCTCACCCAGAACCGGCAGACCGTCACCGACGTCCGCTCCGTCGACCCGGGCGGGGACGCGGAGCTGCTCGCCCTCGCCGCCGCGGCCTGCGACCCGTCGACGCAGGACCCGATCGACCTCGCGATCCTGCAAGCCGCCGCGCACGGCGCCCGGCCCGCCTACGCCCGGTCGCGGATCGTGCCGTTCGAGCCGGCGACCAAGCGCTCCGAGGCGTGGATCGACCACGGCGGGGTCCCCTGGCACGTCGTGCTCGGGCAGCCCGCGATCATCGCCACGCTCGTCCAACGCCCTCCCGGGACGGACGACTGGGTCGAACGGCGGGGGGCCGAGGGGTTCCGCCTCCTCGCGGTCGGGGCCGGGCCCGAGGGCGCGCTCCAATGGATCGGCGTCCTCGCGCTCGAGGACCCGATCCGCGACGATGCGCCGGCGCTTCTCCGACGGCTCGATGGCCTCGGCATCCGGGTCGTGATGGTCACGGGCGACGCCGCGTCGACCGCGCGCTCCGTCGCGAAGGACCTCGGGCTCCCGGGCCCGATCGGCACGCGCGACGACCTCGCCCGGGCGTCGGTGGCGTACTCCGGGTTCGCGGGGGTCTACCCCGAGGACAAGTTCGGGCTCGTGCGGACGTACCAGGCCGCCGGCCGCATCGTGGGGATGACGGGCGACGGGGTCAACGACGCGCCGGCCCTCAAGCAGGCCGAGGTCGGCATCGCGGTCGCGAGCGCGACCGACGTGGCGAAGGCGTCGGCGAAGCTGGTGCTCACCCGTCCCGGTCTCGGCGGGATCGTCTCCGCGGTGGAGTCCGGCCGCCGGGTCTACCGGCGGATGCTCACGTGGATGCTCAACAAGATCTCGAAGACGATCGAACAGGTCGTGCTGCTCTCGCTCGCGTTCGTGGCGACCGGTCTGTTCGTCACGACGCCGCTCCTGATCCTGCTCATGATCTTCGCGAACGACTTCGTCGTCATGTCGGTCGGGACCGACCGCGCCCGCGTCTCGCCCTCGCCGGACCGGTGGGACGTCCGTCGGCTCGTGACGGTCGGGGGCGTCATGGCGGCCGGCTGGCTCTGCCTCTCGTTCTCCCTCGTGGTCGTGGGGACCGACGTCCTGCGCTGGCCGCTCGCGACGCTGCAGACCGTGATCTTCCTCGACCTCGTCTTCTCCGGTCAGGCGACGCTCTATCTCATGCGCGAACGGGGCCGGTTCTGGGCCTCCCGCCCGAGCAACGCCCTCTGGATCGCGACCACGATCGACCTCACGGTCCTCGGCGTCCTCGCGACGTTCGGCGTGCTGATGGCGCCGGTCTCCCCGTGGCTGGTCCTCGGCCTGCTCGGCCTCGTCGCGGCCGTCGCCCTGGTGCTCGACCAGCTCAAGCTCGCCGTCTTCCGCTGGACGGAGATCGTGGCCGCTCCGGCCCGATCGGCCCCGTCCCCGTGAGCACGCGACGGCACAGCTTTTCGCGGCCGTCGACCTACGCGCGCGATGTCGCTCGCTCCGCTCGACCTCGGCGCCTCGGCCCTCGTCGTCTGGGACATGCAGCGGGGGATCGCCGGCCGCGCCTACAACGGCGCCGAGATCGTCCCGCGGATCCGCGAGCTCCTGGTCGCGTACCGGGCGCGGGGTCTGCCCGTCGTCTACAGCCAGCACACGATGCCGCCCCCCGCCTGGGGGAACCCCGCCATGGCCCGGGCCTGGGCGCGGCGCGGGATCCCGGCCGGAGGCTTGCGGCTCACGCCCGGGTCGCCCGACTGGACGATACTTCCCGAGCTCGCGCCCGAGCCGGAGGAGCTCGTCCTCCCGAAGACGACCCCGAGCTTCTTCGTGGGCACTCCGCTCGAGGCGATGCTCCGCTTCCGAGGGATCGCGACGCTGGTGCTCACCGGGGTCAGCGCCGAGGCCGGGATTCTCGGGACGGCCCGCCACGCGATCGACCTCGGCTTTCTGCCCCTCGTCGTCGAGGACGCGGTCGGTTCGATGTCGCCGGACGGCCGGGCGCAGGGTCTCGCGACGCTCCGCGCGCTCTGCGACGTCGAGCCGGCCGCGTCGGTCGTCGCCCGGTTGCCCCCGCGCTGAGCCGACCGGACCGGCGCGGGGCGGGGGCCCCGGTCGGGCCTTAAGGGCCGGCCGCGTGCCCCGCGACATGGACGCGCGCGCGGTGGTCCTCCGACCGTCGGATCTCCGGTGGCAGCCGCACCCGAACCTTCCCCCGGGGGCCGAGATCGCCGTGCTCCACGGCGACCCGGCCCGGGCGGGGATCTTCGCCGTCCGGGTCCGGTCGCCCGCGCGGTTGCGCGTCGCGCCCCATGCGCACCCCGAGGACCGGGTCTACACGGTGATCGACGGGACCTTCGCCATCGGGTTCGGGGAGCGGTTCGACGCGGGCTCGCTCGCCGAGGTGCCCCCGGGCGGGAGCGTGTTCGTGGGCGCCGGACGCCCGCACTTTCAGTTCGCGCCCGCGGGCGGCTACACGATCGAGATCGTCGGCACGGGTCCGACCGCCACGACGTACGCGCGGCCCGAGGACGATCCGCGAACCGCCGCGCCCGGCTGACCGGCCCGGGCTTCCGGGGTCGACCTCAGGTCGCCTCGGCGGCGCGCTCGAGCCCCTGCAGCCCCGCCGGATCCCCGAAGACGAGGAGCGTGTCGTCCTGCTGGACCCGAAGGGCGGGATCGAACAGGTCCCGCACGAGCTCGTTGTTCCGCACGAGCCCGATCACGTGGGCGTACACGGTCAGCTCCGGGAGGCGCTTGCCGATCAGCTTCGACGCGCGGAACACGGAGAACTGCGCGATCTCGCGGGTCCCGACCTTCTCGGAGAACACGATCCCCACGAGGTCCTTCGTGGTCGCCGAGAGCGCGAGCAGGTGGCCGACCGACACCGAGGACGGGATCACCACGTCCGCCCCCGCGGTCTTCGCGGTCTCCGCGAGCTCCTCGTCGTGGACCACGGAGATGATCCGGATGTCGGGGCGCAGCCGCCGGGCGCTCATGATCGCGAGCATGTTGTCCGGGTCCTTTTCGTGGGCGGTCACCAGGGTGGCGGCCGTCTCCACGTTCGCCTCCCGCAGGGTCGCGATCGGGCGGTTCTCGCGCTCGAGGACGGCGAGGGTCTTCTGCTTCGTGAGCGTCTCGTAGATCGCGGGGTCGCGCGTCACGACGACGCAGTCCATCCCGAGCTCGCCCAACTTCTCCGCGACGTAGCGGCCGAGGTGGGAGTACCCGAACACGATGACGTGCCCCTTCATCCGCCGGATGAGGCTGCGCTCGGCCGCCCCCCGGGCGAGGTCCCCGTTGACCACGGAGCTCACGGTGCCCTGGAGCAGCGAGGCCGCGGCCCCGACCGAGACGATGATCAGGACGATGAGCAGGACCGCCTCGCTCTCGTTGAGCGTCGAGAAGTTCCCGCCGTTCGGCACGTAGAGCCCGATGGTGGTGATCGTGGAGACCGAGGCGAGCAAGGCGTCGACCGGGTGCAGGTGCTCGTAGTACGAGAAGATCGCGGCCCCGGCCAGGAACATCGCGACCAGGATCGCGAGCTGTCGGTAGACGCTGCGCACGAGCACGAACGGCGCATACAGCGACTGGTAGAGGACGAAGCCGACGGTGCGCGAGTGGCGCTTGCGTCGTTGCGTCGACGGGCGCGTGAAGACCGGGATGTCCGCGGACGTGGAAGGGCCGGAATCCCGGCGCGACTTACGGCTTTCCTATCGGGCACCGGCCGAGCGGCGCGGGCGCCGGGAGCCGCCGGGGCCGGCCGCGGAGGCGGCCGGGCGGGGGGGCGCGCCCCGGCCGCGCCCCCGGGAACCGTCCCCGCTCAGCGCCGGCGGCCGGGGAGCCAGGCCGGCGGCGCAGCCCCCATCGGGGTGAGGACCGGATCGCTCCAACCGCCCGGGGTGCGCGAGAAATGCACCGCGGGGGCGAGCCGCCGGAGCCGGCCCAGCGGGGTGTCGCGTTCGATGACCTCGGGCGGGAGCAGGCGCTGCCGCAGCTTCATCACGATCGGCACCAGCTCCGCGGGCTTCGACACGAGCGACTCGTACTGGCGGAACGGGTTCAGGGCGAAGGTGCGCTCCTCGGGCGGGACGAGGCCGAGCGACAGATACCACATCGCGTTGCGGGTCAGGCTCACCGTGACGTGGTAGCTTCCGCCCTCCTTCGCCCGGCGGTAGAGGGCCGCGGCGGCGCCGGCCGCGCCCATGTAGCCCGTCACGTAGTCGTTGATCAGCGCGGTCGGAGGCATCGACGGCTTCCCGTTCTCGCCCTCGGCCATCGCCACCCCCGAAGCGGAGGAGCCGAGCATGTCGAAGCCGCCCCGCTCCGACCACGGGCCCCCCCAACCGTAGCACCGAACGCTCACGACCACGATGCCCCGGTGGTCCGCGGCGAGCTGCTCCGGGTCGAAGCCGAAGTTCGCGAGCTTGCGGCCACGGAAGTTGTCGACGAAGACGTCGGCCTGCTTCGCCAGCGCACGGCCCTTCGCCGCGTTGTCCGGGCGGCGCAGGTCGAGGTAGGTGGAACGGAATCCTACGTTCGCGTCGTCGTACACCCACGCGTGCTCGAAGTCGTCGACCCGATTGAACTGGAGCACCTCGGCCCCCTGCTCCGCGAGCGTGCGCCCGACCACCGGCCCGGCGACCGCGTGCGTCGCGGAGAGCACCCGGACCCCGCTGAGCGGCCGGTCGCCGGGGCCGAACGGCTGGGGATCACCTTGGGCGATCTTCCGCACGGCGATCACCGGCTCCCCGGCCAGGTACTGGCCCTGCGGGTGCTTCGCCCACTCGTCGGCGGTCCGAGCGATGCACATCGTGTGGCCGGCCTCGTTGGCGGCGTTCTCGAGCTCGAGCGAGTCCCACTTGCTGATCGCGTTCGCGACGCTGTGGTGGTTGGCCCCGCAATTGAAGAAATTCGTCCAGGCGAACTGCTGGGCCGGGTAGACGGCCGAGGGGTAGACCCAGCGACCGTCCTTCGTCTCGAACGGGAAGACGGAGAACGGGTGCGCGTTCCCGATCGGGTTCGGATACGGCCAGCCGTTGAGCGTCGGGCCGAAGGTCAGCTCCGGATCGATCCCGTGAGACGACCGGCGCAGGTCGATGGAGAGGTCCTGGCCCTCGCCCGAACGCAGCTTCCAGATCGAGGCCGCGCCGACGGCGGCCGCCATGGCCGAGAGCGCGAAGACGGAGCCCAGCCGGATCGCGCTCGGGAAGATCGGGTCCTGGCCGACGAAGGTGATCCGCCCACCGGTGTCGGACGGACGAACCCCGGTGCCGGCGAGCAGGCGTTCGAGCTCCTTCGAAAAGTCGAGCTCCTTGGACCGGGGCGTCGGGGTTCGGGGCGCCCGGGTCATCGCGGCTCCTCCGGACGCGGAGGCTCGCGGTCGGCGGCCGCTCCGTGCGTGCTTCGGCATGGCTCTTCACTCCACATGGCCGAGATACATCAGCTCCCAGATCCCGGGATCACTCGCCTGCTCGACTCGCTGCCCGTCTTCGTATCTCTCGACCGTCACCGAACCGCTGAAGCGGAGGTACGCCCCGTCGACGCCCGCCATACGGGCGAGCAGATGCTTGATCCCCGTGACCGTGTCCGCGAGCTGGTAGTCGAGGATGGTCTGGCTGCGCTGGAAGATCACGCGGTAGCGGACCCGCTCGTCCTGCGCGTAGTCGTAGATCACGCGGTTGGCCACCGGCTTCTTGCTCTTCGGGTCGGTGGACACGTCCTCGAGGACGAGCCGCACCTTGGACGCCTGGTCGGCGACGACCTTGCCGTCCTTGGCGATGAGGATCTGCGGCAGCTCCGTTCGACCGTACTCGTCGGTGGCGTAGAGGTACGCCGCGATCACCGAGTACGGGCCGGCCTGCGCCCGGCCCCAGTACCAGTGGTTGAGGAGCTTCGACATCACGACGTCGCCCCAATTGTGGTCGTGGTAGCCGATCCCGGTGAGCGTCTGGGGCGCGGAGCTTCCCTCGGTCAGCGTGACCTTCACGCTCCCCTGAGGCACCGCGGGCATCCAGGCGAACGTGTGCTCGTCGTTGGCTCCGAAGTAGCTGAAGCCGGTCCCGGGGCGCCAGGAAGGCACCTGCCCGACCAGCTCCGCCTCGACCGTGAGCCCCTCGCCCACGACCTTGATGTGGTAGGTGTGAAGGTCCCCCCGGAAGGAGCAGTCCTTCAGTCGGACGTCGCAGCCCTCCTTGCTCGCCTGGAACTGTTCCGGGGTGGCGTGGACGGTCACCTGTTGGGTCGGCTTACCGGGCCGGTCGAGGTTGACGATGACCATCGGCGCTTCGGGGCCTTTCGGCTGCAGGATCCACTTCGTGTAGAACGTGATCACGAGGGAGGTGCCGTCCTCCAGATGCGAGTCGAAGTACCACCACTCGTAGCTCCCCCGTCCGCCCGAGGTCCGCATGCCGTCCTCCCAGGGCGCGACCTGGCCCCGCTGGAGGCCGAGTCGGGCGTAGTCGTCGTCCCGGTCCGCCAGACGGGCGAGCGGCCGCGGCGTCATGCCCCCTCCGGGCCGTCGGCGCGCTGGTTCTTCCGTTTGATCTCGAGGAGCGCGACGAGGGTGGCGCGGGCATGCCTCAGCTGCTGGGGGCCCACGCGCGCGAGCAGCTCGCGGTCGACCTGCTCGATCGCGGCCCGACCGGCCCGGCCGGCGGCGTGCCCGCGCTCGGTGAGGGTGAGCTTGACCCGGCGCCGATCGGCCGGGTCGGGCGCACGCTCGAGGTAGCCGCGCGCCACCAGGGTCTCGACCGTCTGGCTGACCGCCTGCTTGGTGATACCGAGGAACCGGATCACCGACTCCAGCGAGGCTCCGCTCCACTCCATCGCGTTCAGTATGACCTCCCCCGCGGCGGGGACTCCCCCACATCCGATTCGGTCCTGGGCTCGGCGTACCGCGGCGGTGTAGGTGCCACGGGTCACGTAGAGCAGTGCGGAGAGCGGCACGTCGCGGTAGGCGTCTCGGTTCGGGGACGGCGTCGTCATTAGTCAACCATATTGACTGTCAAGTATATTTACATTTGGGCGACGTCGTCCGGTCGGTCCCGATCCGCCGCCGGGCCTCGGGTCGTGGGGCGAGGACCGATCGGTCAATCGCGCTCGACGGGGAGGTCAAGAGTTCCGCCCGGGCTTCGCACTCGAGGGGACGATGTCGAGCTTCAAGTGCGCGGACCTGGGAATGAGCTGCGGCTTCGAGGTGCGCGGTGCCAAGGACACCAACGAGGTGCTGGCGATCGCGGCGGCCCACGCCAAGTCGACACACGGCATCGCGAGCCCGACGCCCGACCTGGTCGACAAGATCCGGCACGCCGTGAAGGCGTGATCCGCTCGGCGCGAAAGGGCCCGGCGGATCGCGTACCGTTCCTCCACGGACGCGCCGACGCGCACCGGCGGGCCCATGCACGCGACGGCGATCTGGGAAGGCGGGTACCGGTCCCGACTGAACGACGGCCGGGGGCACGAGCTCCTGGTCGATCTTCCACGGGAGGAAGGCGGGGGGGATGTCGGCACCTCCGCGCTGGAGCTGCAGGCGCTCGCGCTCGCGGGTTGCATCTCCACGATCTTCGCGCTCGTCGCGGAGCGCCGCCGTCTGGCGTTCGACGCCCTCTCGGTGCGCCTCACCGCCGAGCGCCCGAAGGGCGCCCCGACCGTGACGGCCGTCCGGGGAACCCTGCACCTTTCGACCTCGGCCTCGATCGAGGAGGTCGACACGTGCCTACGGCTCACCGTGCGCACGTGCCCGGTCGGGGTCCTGTTCGAGCGGGCCCACGTCCCCGTGCGGGTACGCGCCGTCCTCGAACCCCCGCGGGGCGCCCCGACCTCCGCCAGCGTGCCCGCGACGGGCGCGTTCCCGGCATAGCGGGTCCGCGGGACCGGTCCTCGTCGCCCCGGAGTCGTCCCAGACCCGGGCGCCCCCACAGATCCACCGAATCGTTAAGGGGCGAAGTCCCTCCCCCGGGCGCAGGCGGTGCTTCGTGAAGGCGTGGGTCAAGTCCGCGCGCGCGCCCGGGGCCGAGATCCGAGACGTCCCCGAGCCCGAACCCGGAGAGAACGAGGTCAAGGTCGCGGTCCGCGCCTCTTCGGTGTGCGGCACGGACCTCCACATCTGGGTCTGGAACGAGTGGGCGCAGTCGCACGTGAAGCGCCTCCCCCTTACGCTCGGCCATGAACTCGGAGGGGAGGTCGTCCAGGTGGGCCGAGGGGTGAAGAATCTCCAGGTCGGCGACCACGTCTCGGCCGAGACGCACCTCGCCGACGGCACCTGCTATCCGTGCCGGCGCGGCAAGATGCACATCTGCGAGAACGTCCAGGTGTTCGGGATCGATCACGACGGGGTCTTCGCCGAGTACGCGGTCCTCCCCGAGATCAACGCCTGGAAGAACGACCCGGCCCTCGACCAGTCCCTCGCGTCGATCCAGGAGCCGCTCGGGAACGCCGTCCACGCGCTGCTCCCCGAGGACAGCGTCGAGGACCTCGCGGGGAAGGACGTGCTCGTGACCGGGGCCGGGCCGATCGGGCTCATGGCGATCGCGGTCGCCCGCCAGATCGGAGCCCGCAAGATCTTCGCGACGGAGGTGAACCGCGTGCGGATCGACCTCGCGCGGCAGATGGGCGCGGACCGGGTCTTCAATCCCGTGACGGAAGGGGACGGCCTCGCCCGCACGATCCTCGCCGAGACCGACGGCAACGGCGTCGACGTCGCGGTCGAGATGTCGGGCCACCCCGCCTCGATGCGCCTCGCCTTCGAGGCCCTCACCCCGGGCGGCCGGGTGTCGCTGCTGGGGCTGTTCGATCGGGACGTCGCGCTCAACATCAACGACGCGATGATCTTCAAGGCCGCCCGGGTGCACGGGATCTACGGACGACGGATGTTCGAGACCTGGTACCAGGTCAAGAACCTCGTCGCCAATCCCGGGTTGCGGGAGAAGATGGCGAAGATGATCACGCACCGGGTCCCGCTCGCCGAGCTCCCCCGCGCCATGGAGCTCATCCAATCGACGCAGGCGGCGAAGGTCTCCCTCGAGGCACGGTGGTGAGATGCGGGACCCGACGTCGTTCCTGGCCCAGGAGTACCAGGAGCTCGTGGCGTCCGCGACCGACTGGAAGCTCCACACCCTGAACGGCCCGAGCGCGCCCTGGTGCGATATCGAGGGCCACCGGGTCCTCATGTTCTGCTCGAACAACTACCTCGGACTGTCGAACCACCCGCGGCTCAAGGAGGCGGCGATCGCGGCCGCCCGGACCCACGGCGTCGGATCCGGCTCCGTCCGCCCGATCGCGGGGACGATGGACCTGCACGTCGAGCTCGAGCGACGGCTCGCCCGCTTCAAGCGCGCGGATGCCTCGCTCGTCTACCAGAGCGGCTTCGCGACGAACGCGGGCCTCATCCCGCAGCTGGCCGGAGAGGGCGACCTCATCGTCAGTGACGAGCTCAACCACGGGAGCATCATCGACGGGGTGCGTCTCTCGCGCGCGGACCGGGCGGTCTACCGGCACGGGGACGCGGACGACCTCGGGCGGGTCCTCGCCCGGGCCGAGGAGCACACCCCCGCGTACCGGCGGATCCTGATCATCACGGACGGGGTGTTCTCGATGGACGGCGACATCGCCCCGCTCGACCGGATCGCCGCGCTCGGGCACGACCACGGGGCGATGGTCTACGTCGACGACGCGCACGGGGAGGGCGTGCTCGGCCCCGAGGGTCGCGGGATCGTGGCCCACTTCGGGCTCGGTCGGGACCTCGTCCACGTGGAGATGGGGACGTTCTCGAAGGCGTTCGGGGTCGTCGGGGGCCACATCTCGGGCTCGCGGGACCTCGTCGACTTCGCGTACAACAAGTCCCGCACGTGGCTCCTGAGCGGCTCCCATCCGCCGCCCGTCGCGGCCGCCTGCCTGGCCGCGATCGACGTGCTCGAGCAGGAGACCGAGCACGTGCGCCGGCTCTGGGACCTCACCCGGCGGTTCAAGCAGGCGATGGGGGACCTCGGGTTCGACACCGGCCACAGCCAGACCCCGATCACGCCGATCCTCGTCGGCGACAGCCACAAGGCGAAGCAACTCAGCGACCGGCTCTTCGAGCTCGGCGTGTTCGCGCTACCGATCGTGTATCCGATGGTCGCGAAGGACCGCGCCCGGATCCGCACGATCATGAACGCGGCGCTGACCGACGACGATCTCGCGTTCGCGATCTCGGCCTTCGAAAAGGCCGGACGCGAGCTCGGGATCCGCTAGCGGGCGGACCCGTCCCCGCGCTCCCCGTCCCGATTCCGCTCGGCCCGCTCGGGGGCGACGCGCGGGACGTCGGTCCGGGTGAATCGCATCACCCAGTTCGTCTCCCACGTCTCACCGCCGTCCGCGGAGTACGCCGGTTCGAAGCACGACGAATCCGGAGCGATCTCGAGGAATCGGTTCCGGGCCAGGACGACGCGGCCGTCGACGGCCTCCGAGCCGTAGAACGCCCCAATGCCGTCCCGGAACTCGCCGACCATCGGCGGGTCCACGGTGCCGACCCGACGGCTGGCCCAGTTGAGGCTCCACTGGTGGGAGTGGGGATTGTAC
>DATJUI010000009.1:0-37370 GCA_035502455.1 Thermoplasmata archaeon
GCCGTCATCGGCCAGCACTGGGACGAGTACCGCGAGCGCACGGCCCGCGGCGAGCCCGCCGGATCGGTGCTCGACGCCCTCGGGCTGCACCGGTACTGCTGCCGGCGCATGCTGCTGACGCACGTCGACCTGCTCGACGAAGTCGGTCCCTACGGGTGAGCCGACCGCGCCGGGCGCCTAGGCGCCGGGCGCGCTGGCCGGGCGGAGGGCACGGGTTCGCTCGGGGGCTCTCGCGCCCCTACTTGTCGTCGTCGTCCTCGTCGTCGTCCGACGACTTCTTGGCGCGCTCGAGGCCGCCGCGGCCCGTCGTGGACCGCGTGGCCCCGCCGCGCGAGCGCCGGCGGTACAGGATCACGATCAGCGCGATCACGACGATCACCGCCGCGGCGATCGCGGCGTACTCCAGCAGCTGGGTCGTCGGGTTCGGGTTGACGGTGATCGACTGCGAGACCGTCTGCGGCCCGGAGTTGTAGTTGGCGGCGTACTCGTTCGAGGCCGTCGCGTTCGCGTACAGCACGTAGTTGCCCGACTTGCTCGGGCTCCAGGAGATCTCGGCCCGCACCGTCACGTTGTAGCCGAGGCTCGGGACCACGCCGGTCCACGAGGGCGTCGAATTGACGACCCCGCCGGTCCAGGTGTAGAACTGGACGGTGTTCGGCGATCCGCCGATGTAGATCCGCGTACCGGTGCCGCTGGGCGGCAGGAGATAGAAGCTGACCGTCACGTTCCGCGCGACCGCCTTCGCCCCGCCGCCGACCGTCACGTTCACGTAGATCGTGCTCGACGAACCGGCCGTGTACGAGCCCGGCGCCGTGAGGTTGGTCGACGACAGGATCGGGCGGGTCGTCGCGTTCACCGACACGGTGAGCGTCTGGGTCGTGTACGCCTTGTTGCCGGCGCGGTCGAGGACGGTGAGGTTGATCGTGTACGGGGTCTGCTGCGGCGACAGCCAGAACGCGGGGAACGGCCGGACCGACGTCACGTTCGCGGTCAGGTTGACGAAGCTCGAGTTGGCGGTGTTCGAGATCTTCCAGTTGTAGTTCACGATCGACCCGTTGTTGGGGTCGGTCGCGTTGGAGGCGTTCAGGAGGATCTTCGCCGTGAAGTTCGCCCCTTCCACGACCCCCGAGCCCGTCACGGGCTTCCCCGTCGCGCCGCTGACGATCTGGAACGCCGGCACCGGCTTTTGCGTGTCGTTCACGAGGACCACCACGGTGGTCGTCGCCGACTGGCCCGTCCCGTCCCAGACCGTGAGGGTGATGTTGTACTGCCAGCCGAGGAACGGGATGCGGTTGCCGGCGACGTTCCCGCTCGACAGGTACGCTCCGGCCCCGAGGAACTGGTAGGTGATGTTCTGGAGCGGGTTCGCGTTCAGGCTGCGCGAGAGGTTCGTGATCGTCGTCGACTTGAACCCCTGGCCCGCCACGGAGAAGACCGCGACCGAGATCACGTTCTTCACCGGCGAGGTCGGCGAGATGTCGGCCGTGCTGTACGTCGCGTTCAACCGCAGGACCGTCGACCAATTGACCTGGTAGTACGTCGTGCTCGCGACGACCCGGGTCTGCCGCGCCGTCGCGTTCGTCGCGAGCACCGCGGTCGCCGGCCCCTGGCCGACCCAGACGTAGAACGTGGTCGAGTTCTGAAGACCGCCCGAGCTCGTCACGGTCACCGAACCGGAGTAGTTGGTCGCGCCGGTCGCGGTCGCGTACGTATGCCAGGTGGTCGGCGAGGTCGTGGTGACCAGGGGGCTCGAGTCCCCGAAGTTCCAGACGAACTTGGTCCCGTTGGTGCCGGTGGGGTACGTCGAGTTGAGCGCGCTGAACGTGACGTTCTGCCCCACGCCGACGATCACGGTGTAGTTGCCGTGGGTCTGGTTGAGGACGTTCGCCCGCGAGAACGCGAAGTTGCGTTCCGAGATGTTCACGTTCGCCGTCATCGACGTGAAGTTCACGATCGACAGTTGGGCGGTCGTCAGCGCGGTGGCGGACGGGAGCGACGTCAGCGTGAACGTCGTCCAGGTGTGGTCCGGCCCGTTCGCGGTGAGCTTCGCACCGGTCGGCGGCTGCGTGTCGGCGGCGAGCGCGTAGCCGGTCGGCAGCACGAACGTGTAGTTGTAGACGTCATTCGAGCTCGACGGGTGGGGGAAGGCGAACGAGATCGTGTAGGTCGAGCTGTTCCTCCCGACCGAGGCGTTCAGCGGATACGTCCCGCTCCAGCCGAGCGTGATGTTCGCGTCGCTGTTGAGCCCGCACGAGCCCGTGCACGTCGAGGCGAACGAGGTGAGCTTCTCCGCGCTCTTCGGCGAGATGTACGGCGTCCCGTTCAGCGAGAGCCCCGCCTGCTGGACCGGCAGGAACGGCCCCGTCGAGTTGGCCCAGGCGTAGACTTGGGAGAGGTCCGTCGCGGGGAACGAGGTCGAGTGGGCGAGGTCGAGCCCGAGCTGGCCCCACAACTGGCCCACCGTTGCGTTCGCGAGCGTCGGCACGACCGAGTCGTTGCCGAGCCGGGCCGTGGTCGACACCGAGACGGTCCCGTTGCCGACCGCCCGGTTGAACGCCGAGAAGTTGAGGATCGTCGTGAAGTTCCCCGAGTTCGCGGGCGCGAGCGTCGGCACGAGCACGTTCCGCTGGTAGGTCACGTTCGCCGTCGCCGAGACGTTGAGCGCGTACCAGCTGGTCTGGTAGCCGATCGACGAGAGGATCACGTCGAACGGCTGGGTGCCCGAGACGAAGTTCGCGGGGTAGGTGCCGACCCCGTAGTAGCCGCCGGGCGACGTCGCCGCCGAGTAGATGTAGCCGTTGGCGGGATCGTAGAGCGTCACGTTCCCCCCGGTCGGTACGTGGGTCCCCGGGTTCGAGGCGAGGTTGCTGTACCCCGAGACGAGGTAGCTCGAGATGTTCGTCCAGAGCGTGAGCGCCTGGTTGCGCGCGAGCGTCACCGAGGTGTAGTTGAACGCGGGGGTCGGGCCGGGCAGCTCGGTCTCGAGCACCCAGGTGCCCGCGGGCGCGCCCTGGAGCACGAAGCTCCCCGACGTCGTCGTGTTGTTCTGGGCGAGCACGAGGCCGTTGAACTTGGGGTCGAGGAGCTTGACCTGGGCGCCCTTCTGGGCGACGCCCGCGTCCAGGACCTTCCCCGAGACCGTCGCCGTGTACGGGAGGACCGTGACGTTCGTCACGTACGACGGGTAGAGGGTCGTCGTCAGGGCCGTGCCGTTCTCGTAGGCGTACTGCGGGCTCTGGTCGGCCGGCAGGACCGCGCACTCGGGGCAGCCCGAGAGCGACACGTTCCCCTCGGCGGGCACGTACACACCCCAGTACCCGGGCATCAGCGTACCGCCGGTCCCCGAAGCGGTGAAGACGAACTGGCCGCCGGTCCCGGTCACCGTCGTGGTGTAGACGGCTCCGGACGCGCGGGACACCAGGTCGACCTGTACCCCGGCGGGCACGGGCGGCGGGGAGACCGTCCCCGGCTGCTCCGCGTATCCGGTCAGGGTATAGCCAGCCGAGGCGGCCCGCGCACCAGAGATCGTCGCCAGCGTTGCCACCAGCAGAACGACCACTAGCGCCCACAGGGCGGGGCGATAGAGGTCCCGAACCAACTGCTTCACGTCTCCCGTACGGTCGCCCCCCTAGGGGAGGCGGGGCGGCGAACTTGGCTCCGCTACATATAGCTTGCCCGGCACGGAAATCGGCGACCGCCCGGGTCGGCTCCGGCTATCGGTAAATCCCCTCGGCCGGCTCGGCGCCGCGGCGTCCGGCGCGCTCGCGCAGGATGTGCCGTTCGAACTCCTCGTAGAACTTGAGGTTCTCCGGGTCGACGGAGGCGTGGACCTGCTTCAGCGCCGCGTCGAAGTGCGCGCGCGTGACGCGCGACGCTTTGAGGTTCTCCCGGATCGCGGTCAAGCCGGCCTCGCGGCAGAGGGCGGCGAGGTCGCTCCCGACGTACCCCTCGGTCCGCGCGGCGAGGTCGTCGAGGCTGACGTCGTCGGCGAGCGGCATCCGGCGCGTGTGGACCTTGAGGATCTCCTTCCGGCCCGCCGCGGTCGGGGGCTCCACGTACAGGAGCCGGTCGAACCGCCCCGTGCGCAGCAGCGCCTCGTCGATGATGTCCGGCCGGTTGGTCGCCGCGATCACGAGCACGCGCTCGAGCGTCTCGAGCCCGTCGATCGAGGTCAGCAGCTGGTTCACGATCCGCTCGGTCACGCCGCTCGAGGTCTGGAGGCCCCGGCGCGGCGCGATCGAGTCGATCTCGTCGATGAAGACGATCGACGGGGACGCCTGCCGCGCCTTCTTGAAGATCATCCGGATCGCCTTTTCGCTCTCCCCGACCCACTTGCTCATCACCTCGGGGCCCTTTACCGAGATGAAGTTCGCCTGGCTCTCGGTCGCCGCGGCCTTGGCGAGCAGGGTCTTCCCGACGCCCGGCGGGCCGTAGAGCAGGATCCCGCGGGGCGGCTCGATCCCGATGTGCCGGTAGACCTGGGGGTTCTTGAACGGAAGCTCCACGGACTCCTCGAGGATCCGGCGCACCCGCTCCACGCCGCCGACCTCCTCCCACCGGGTCGACGGCACCTCGACCGCCACGTCGCGCAGGCTCGACGGCTCGATCTGCTTGAGCGCCCCCCGGAAGTCCTGCTCGGTGACCTTCATCCGCTCGAGCAGCGAGATCGGGATCGGCTGGTCGAAGTCGATCTCGGGGAGGTACCGTCGCAGCGCGCTCATCGCGGCCTCGCGCGCGAGCGACGAGAGGTCGGCGCCGACGAACCCGTGGCTCTGGGCCGCGAGCTCCTTCAGGATCCGTTCGCGGTCCCGCTCGCTGCCCTCGATCGGCATGCCGCGCGTGTGGATCTGAAGGATCTCGAGCCGGCCCTCCATCGTGGGGACGCCGATCTCGATCTCGCGGTCGAAGCGCCCGGGCCGGCGCAGGGCGGGATCGATCGCCTCCTCGCGGTTCGTCGCCGCGATGACGATGACGTTCCCGCGCCCGGAGAGGCCGTCCATGAGGGTGAGCAGCTGGGCCACGACGCGCCGCTCGACCTCGCCGACGACCTCGTCGCGCCGGGGCGCGATCGAGTCGAGCTCGTCGATGAAGATGACGCTCGGGGCGTTCTTCTCGGCCTCCTCGAACTTCTCCCGCAGCTCCTTTTCGCTCTCGCCGTAGTACTTCGAGATGATCTCGGGCCCCTGGATGCCGATGAAGTGGGCGCCGGCCTCGTTCGCCACGGCCTTCGCGATCAGGGTCTTGCCGGTGCCCGGCGGGCCGTAGAGGAGGACCCCCTTCGGCGGGGTGATCGCGAGGCGGTCGAACAGCTCGGGGTGCTTCAGCGGCAGCTCGATCATCTCGCGCACGCGCCCCAGCTTCTCGGTGAGGCCTCCGATGTCCTCGTAGGAGACGCGCGGCGCCGCGACCTCGGTCTCGCTGACCGTCTCTTCCTTGATCGTGATGAGCGTCGACGGGGCGACCTGCACGATCCCCTTCGGCTGGGTCGAGACGACCATGAACGGCAGCGAACCGCCCATCAGGAACACCCCGGGGATCACGAACACGTCGCCCCGGACGAACGGGCGGCGGGCGAGCGCCTTCGCCACGAAGCTCTCGAGTCCCGGCCCGAGGTCCATCCGCGCCGAGCCCGCGTAGATCGGGGCGATGGTGATCGCGTCGGCGTTCGGGCAGTCGACGCGCTGCACCGAGATCCGGTCCCCGATGCTCACGCCGGCGTTGCGGCGCACGACGGCCTCGATCCGGACGAGCGACTTGCCCTCGTCGTCGGGCTGGGCGCGGCTGACGATCGCGGGGGTCGGCTTGCGGCCCCGGATCTCGACGATGTCCCCGAGCCCGACCTTGAGCCGCTGCCGGGTCTGCACATCGAGACGGGCGGTGCCGAGCCCGATGTCCTGCTGGAACGCCTCGGCCACCCGGAGCGTGACCGCCTCTGCCATCGGCGACCGGTCGGACCCGAATCGACCTAAAAACCCTTCGCGCGGACGGCGGCCCTAGCCGGTGTCGAGCGTTCGCTGCCCTGGCGCGCGCGCCGCGAGCGTGAGATCCGGCACCGGCGCTCCGAGCACGGCGGCGAGCTCGGCCGTCGACCCGGGGCCGAACCCCATGAAGTGGTTGTTCGAGTACGCGAAGATCGTGGTGATCTCCCGGCCCGCCCCGTCGAAGCGGGCGCGCATCGCCTCCATCGCCGTCCGGCCCGGGCGCTGCACGCCGCCGAACTCGGTCAGCGCCCGGTCGCCGACGAACCGGGCGTACAGGAACTCCCCCGTCACCCAGTCCGGCGGCGACGCCGCGGGCAGCACCGACCAGACCAGCGCGGCCCGTCGGGCGGCGAGCGCCTGCCGCGTGGCGTCGACCCACCACGATCGGTGGCGCAGCTCCACCGCGAGCGCGTAGGTCGGGGGGACCCGGGCGAGCAGCCGCTCGAGCCGGCCGGCGCCGGGGTCGCGGCGGAACGACGGCGGGAACTGGAGCACGACGGGACCGAGCTTCCCGGCCGCCCGCAGCGGTTCGAGGCTCGCGACGAACCGCTCGAGCACCTCGCCCGCGTCGGGGGTCGCCTCGTGCGTGACCTCCCGGGGGACCTTGAGCGCGAAGCGGAACCCGTCGGGGGTCCGGTCCGCCCACCGGCGGACCAGGGACGGGCCGGGGGCGCGGTAGAACGTCGAGTCGACCTCCACGGTCCGGAACACCCGGGCGTATCGCTCGAGAAACTCCCCGGGCGGCGTGCCGGGCGGATAGAACGGGCCGACCCAGTCGTCGTACGCCCAGCCGGAGCACCCGAGCCAGTAGCGCGACACGCCGACCTCCGCCCCCGCCCCCCGGCCCGCCGCGGCCGACCTCACGAGCGGAACCGAGATAACGAGGCGGTCGCGTCGTCCTCGGCGTGGCGCCCGTGCACCGCCCGGCCTCCGTCCTCGGCGCCCTCCTCGAGGCAGCCGGCTACCGGCTGGAGCGCCGGCCCGAGGGACTGCTCGCATCGCGGGCGCGGGACGGGCGCGCGGTGCTCCTCGTCGCGGCGCCCCGTTCCCCGGCGGAGCTCGAGCCGATCTTCCCCGTCGGCGCCGTCCATCGAACGGTCGTCTACGACGACGAACCGGGGGCGGCGGCGCGCGCGCTCGCGGCCGATCGGGGCCTCGAGCTGCTGGACCCGTCCACCCTCGGCCCCGCGCTCGGGGAGCTCCTGCTGCCCGGGCCCGCCCCGCCCGAACCGGGCCCGGGCGCGGGCGAGCCGCTCGAGGCCCCGTACGCGCTCGCCCCCGAAGGGGAGCGGACGGTGCGCCCCCGGATCGGGCGGGCGGAGGCGGAGCTCCTGGCGGGCATCGACGCGCCGCGCGTCACCCTCCGTCTCGTGCCGTTCTACGTGGCGGCCTACCGGGTCCGGCCCGCGGCCCCGCACGGCGAGAGCGGCCCGGTCGTCCGACGACTGGTCGCCGTGAACGCGCTGACCCGGGCGACGGAGATCTGGGACGACGGCGAGCGGGAGCTCGTGCGGGGGGTCGCCGAGCCGCACCAGCGCCTCGACCCCCAGCTCGGACCGTCCGAGGCCGTGGGGGTCGCCGTGGAGGCGATCCGCCGCCATCACACGGTGCACGTCGACCACACGGAGCAGCACGGCGGCGCCCTCGTGATCGAGACCCGCCGGGTCCCGCCGTCGCCCGGGGACCTCCGGCTCGGACCCCTCGCCCTCGTGTTCGTCCCGCACTGGTACGCGGAGAGCGCCGACGGTCGGGTCGTGCTCGATGCCGTCACCGGCCGGCGCAGCGTGCCCACGACACCGACCGGCGAGTGATTCCGGGCAGGGTCAAATAGCGACCCCCCGTGGGACCGCCGTGATCCTCGACCAGTTCCGGGTCGGCCCGTACCTCAACTTCACCTACCTCGTCCTCGACGACGAGGGGGGTGACGGGGTCGTGATCGACCCGTCGTTCGGCATCGACCCCGTGCTCGCCGCCATCGACCGGCGCCGCGCGAAGGTCCGCTACATCCTCAACACCCACAGCCACCCCGACCACGTCGCCGGCAACCGGGACGTGCGCGAGCGCACGGGCGCGAAGGTCGTCGCGCACCGGGTCGCCCCGCTCGATCCGGACCTCCCGGTCGACGACGGCGACGCGTTCACCGCCGGCCGGCTCAGGTTCGAGGTCGTGCACACCCCGGGGCACACCCCGGACTCGGTGCTGTACCTGTTCGAGGGTCAGGTCGCGACCGGCGACACGCTGTTCGTGGGCGAGTGCGGCCGGACCGACCTCCCCGGCGGCGACCCGTCCGAGATGTACGACAGCCTCCACCGCCGGATCCGCGCGCTGGACGACGCCCTCGTGGTCCTGCCCGGGCACGACTACGGTCCGACCCCGACCTCGACGATCGGCCGGGAGAAGCGGGAGAACTACACGCTCGCCCCCCGGACCCGCGCGGAGTTCCTCCGCTTCCTCACGGAGTGAGCCGTGCCCCCGCTGCCCCCGCCCGAGGAACGACCGCTCCGCGCCGCGGGGGCCCGTCGTCCGGCGACCGGGCAGCCGACGACCGCCGCGCTCGTCGCGACGCTGCGGACGATCGCCCAGGAGACCCCGAACCTCGTGGCCGTCTTCGATGCCCGCGCGATCGCCGGCGAGCGACACCTCCTCTCCGCGTGGGCGCACCTCGGGCGGTCGCGTGCGCGGGGCGAGCGCCGCCTGCGCGATCGGAGCGCGGAGCTCGCGCTCTACGTCGCGGGCGACGACCAGCTGCCGCGGGCGCTCAAGAAGGTCGGCGTGACGGACGACACGGAGGCGATCGTCGTCGTCGCCGAGCGGCCGCTCGACCCGGCGGAGCTGGTGCCGCGCTTCGGCCTCGTCCCGGACCCCGCTGCCTATCCGCGTCCCGTCGACGCGGACCTGCTCGAACGGCTCGGGATCGGCGCCACGGAGCGGGGAGCGGTCCCGACGGCGGCGTGGGAAGGCCTCGTGCTCGAACGGGTGGCGCTCGTCGACCTCACCGCGCCGGCGGTCCGCGCGGCCCCCGAAAGGAATTAGACCCCACCCTCCGTCGCCGCCGTGCTCGCGGGCGGTCGTGCAGGTGTAATCTAGTGGTAGGATGTCAGCCCTCCAAGCTGACCACCCGGGTTCGAATCGAACGGCCCCGACCGGACCGTCGCGGATCTCCCGGCACCTGCATCGCCCGCGGGCCCGTCGGAGGGTTTAATCCCGTCGCGCTCGGTGCCCGTCCCGCGCTGAGGTAGCCTAGTCCGGTAAGGCGCCAGCCTTGAAAGCTGGTGGCGGTCTCGCCACGGGAGTTCGAATCTCCCCCTCAGCGTCCGCCCGGCGCCCGGGCGACGATCAGCGCCCGGGGCCCCGGTCCCACGCCGCGCGGCGCGAGCCCGGCGGCGCGGAGGCGTTCGAACAGCTCGGGGCGCGGCGTGAGCCGCAGCACCTCGGTCTCGCGGAACCGCTCGATCCCGCGCCCTTCGATGCCCACCAGGTAGTCGAGGTCGAGGTACGACCGCGATCCCCGGCGCCGGAGCACCCCCATCCGCACGACGCGCAGACGGTCGTCGCGGTAGACGTTCATCCCGATGTGCTTCGGGCCGCGCAGCTCGTCCGGGGCGAGCCACGGCTCGATGAGGGCGACGCCCCCGGGCCGCAGGTGGCGGGCAAAGTTCCGGAACGCGGCCGTCAGATCGGCCCCGGTCCGCAGGTAGCCGATGGCGCTGAACAGGCAGCTGACGACGTCGAACCGGGCGCCGAGGTCGAAGGTGCGCAGGTCCGCGCGGACGAGCCGGACCCCGGGCAGCCGGCGGCGGGCGATCCGAAGCATCCGGTCGCTCGCGTCGACCCCGACCACGTGGAACCGGTCCCGCAGCTCGGCGAGGTGACGTCCGGTCCCGCACGCGACGTCGAGCCAGTCGCGCGGGCGGCGGCGGCCGTACCGGCGCGCGACCGCGACCAGTCGGCGGGCCTCGGCGGCGTACGGCTTCTCGGCGTAGATCGCGTCGTAGAGGGACGCGAGCCGCGCGTACATCGCCGACGGCCGGGCGGACGTCGCGGCGCCGGCCATCCGACCCCCTCCGTTCCGGCACCTTCGCACCGGATTATAAGCCGCCCCTCGCTCGCCGGCGGGACGATGTCCGAGGCCGCGCCGTCCACGCCGCTCCTCGACCAGTACGCGGGGGTCAAGGCCCGGTACCCGGGCCACCTCGTGCTGTTCCGCGTGGGGGACTTCTTCGAGACGTTCGGCGACGACGCCCGCCTTCTCTCCCGGGAGCTGGACGTCGTCCTCACCGCGCGCGGCCCCGACGCCCGCGGCGGCCGGGTCCCGATGGCCGGGGTGCCGCACCACGCCGTCGAGACGTACCTCGCCCGGCTCGTCGGGAAGGGCTACAAGGTCGCCCTGTGCGACCAGGTCGAGGACGCGCGGTTCGCGAAGGGCCTCGTGCGGCGCGAGGTGACGCGCGTCGTGACGCCGGGCACGGTCGTCGAGGACCGGATCCTCGGCGGTCCGGACCACAGCTTCCTGGCGTGCGTGGTCGCCGACGGCGACGGCGCCGGTGCCTTCGCGGCGGTCGACATCACCACGGGCGACTGGTTCCACGGTCCGGCGGACGGCCCCGATGTCGACGGCCTCCTGAGCGCGCTCGCCCCGCTCCAGCCCCGCGAGATCCTCTGGCACGACGTCCGGACGGACGGCGCCGCCCTCGCGGGCGGCCTGCGGCGCGAGCATCCGTCCGCCCGCCTGGAGACGGCTCCCCCGCCGCTCGCCGAGGCCGAGCTGCCCGCGGCGTTCCCGGCGGAGACGGGCGCGGGCCCCCTCGTCGTCGAGGCGGACCGGCGCCTCGCGGCCTACCTGCGCGCGACGCAGCCGCGGCTCCTCCCGCACCTCGCGCTCGTCGCCCGCGGCCCGGGGGGACGCCGCCTCGTGCTCGACGCGAAGACGTTGCGCCACCTCGAGATCGTCCGGCCGATGAACCCGGACGATCCGCGCGGCCCGACCCTACTCGACCGCCTCGACGAGACGGTGACGCCGCCCGGCCGCCGGACGCTCGCCTTCTGGCTCACGAACCCGCTGGCCGACCTCCGCGCCATCGGCGAGCGGCAGGACGCCGTCGAGCACCTTCGGGCGCGCGGGGCCGGTCTCGAGACGCTCCGCCGTGCGCTGAGCGAGGTCCCGGACGTCGCGCGCACCGCCTCCCGCATCGCGGGGCGACGGAGCCGGCCCGGCGAGCTTTCGGCGCTGCGAGCCGGGCTCGCGGCCGCCGCGCGGTTGGTCCCGCGGCTGGCCGACCCCGGTGCGCCGCCCGTGCTCGAGCGGATCGCCCGCTCGCTTGCCGCGCCGCCCGCGCTCGTGGAGCTGCTGCGCGCGGCGCTCCCCGACGCCGCGCTGGAGCCGGGCGACGACGGTCCACGCTTTCGGGCGGGGTACGCGCCCGAGGTCGACGGGTGGCGGTCCCGGGAGTCGGCGGCCCTCGCCGCGCTCGCCGCCCTGGAGCGGACGGAGGCCGAGCGGACCGGGATCCGGACGCTCAAGATCGGGTACAACCAGGTGTTCGGGTACTACCTCGAGGTGACCCGGCCGCACCTCGCCCGCGTGCCGGCCGACTGGCGCCGACGCCAGACCGTGGCCCAGGCCGAGCGGTACACGACGGACCGGCTCGAGGCCCTCGAACGGGAGGTCCGCGAGGCGCGCGAGGGCGCGGAGGAGGCGGAGGGGGCGGCGTGGGAGCAGTTCCTGACCGAGGTCGACCGGCACGTCGCGGCCGTCCACGCCGTCGCCCGCGCGGTCGGGGAGCTCGACGCGCTGGCGGCGTTCGCGCGCCTCGCGCAGACCCGCGGGTACGTCCGCCCGACGGTCGACGCGTCCCGCGGGCTCGTGATCCGCGACGGGCGGCACCCGGTCCTCGAGCAGGACCTCGGGGCCGCCTTCGTCCCGAACGACACGGAGCTGGACGGCGCGGGGGAGCGGCTGCTGGTCCTCACCGGCCCCAACATGTCCGGAAAGTCGACGTACATGCGCCAGGTCGGGCTGCTCGTGCTGCTCGCGCAGTCCGGGTCGTTCGTGCCGGCGCGGTTCGCCCGGGTGGGACTCGTCACGAAGCTGTTCACCCGGATGGGGTTCACGGACGCGATCGGCCGCGGGAAGTCGAGCTTCCTGGTCGAGATGAGCGAGGTCGCGGAGATCCTGCGCGACGCGGACGACCGGTCGCTCGTCCTGCTCGACGAGGTCGGCCGGGGGACGAGCACGTTCGACGGCTTGGCGCTCGCCTGGGCGATCCTCCGGCACCTGCACGACGTGACGCGCGCGCGCAGTGTCCTCGCGACCCACTACCACCAGCTGACCGAGCTGATCGCCGCGCTGCCGGGCGCCCGGAACGCCCACCTGGCCGTGCGCGAAGAGCCGGGCGGCCTCGTGTTCCTCCACCGCCTCGTGCCGGGGAGCACGGACCGCAGCCTCGGAGTGCACGTCGCCCGGCTCGCCGGGATCCCCGACGACGTGCTCGACGAGGCCGACCGGCTGCTCCGACGCCTCGAGGCCGACGGGGTCCGGCTGCCGTCCGCCCGAGGGAAGCGGGCCGCCCGATACACCCAGGCCGTCCTCCTCGCCGACCCCGCGGATCCCGAGGCGCCGCTGCGCGCCGAGCTCGACCGGCTCGACCCCGAACGGCTCGCCCCGGAGGAGCTCCGGGCGGCGCTCCGGGCGCTCCAGGCACGCGCCCGCTCCAGCCGGCCCCCGGGAGGCGACGCTCCCTGACCGAGCCCGCGCCCCGATCGCCGATCCGCCGACTGGACCCGTCGGTCGTCGACCGGATCGCGGCGGGCGAGGTCGTCGAGCGCCCCGCGTCGGTCGTGAAGGAGCTCGTGGAGAACGCGCTCGATGCGGGAGCGCGGTCGGTCGCGGTGCGGATCGAGCGGGGCGGCATCGACCGGATCGAGGTGAGCGACGACGGGAGCGGCATCCCGCCGGAGGAGCTCGCTCTCGCCGTGACGCCGCACGCGACGAGCAAGCTCGCGCCCGAGGGGCCGATCGAGCGGATCGTGTCGCTCGGGTTCCGCGGCGAAGCCCTCGCCGCGATCGCGACGGCGGCGCGGCTGCGGATCGTCTCCCGACCGCCGGAGCGGGAGGAGGCCCGGGGCCTCGAGGCCGACGCCCGCGGCCCGGGGCCGGCCTTCTCCGCGGGCCGCGCGATCGGGACGACCGTCGAGATCCGGGACCTGTTCGCCACGACGCCGGCCCGTCGCAAGTTCCTGAAGAGCCCGGCCGCCGAGCAGGTCGAGGTCGTCCGCACGGTCGAGCGGTTGTACCTCGCCCACCCGTCGGTCGGGATCCGGGTCGGGGCCGAGGCCGGGGAGATCGCGGCGTACCCGCCCGAGGCGCGCCTCGCCGACGCCGCCGCCCGCGTGCTCGGCCCCGAGCTGCTCGGAGCGCAGATCGACGTCGCCGCGACGGTCCCGGGCGGGACCGTCCGCGGCGCGCTCGGCCGTCCGACGCTCTCGGCGGCCACGTCCCGGCGGCTGTTCCTCTCGGTCAACGGGCGACCGATCGAGAGCCGGTCCCTGGCGGCCGCCGTCCGGGCGGCGTACGGGGACTATCTGCCGCGGGCCCGGTACCCGGTCGGCGTCCTCCGGCTCGAGGTGGCACCCGAACGGCTCGACGTGAACGTCCATCCCGGGAAGCGCGAGGTCCGCTTCGCGGACGAGCGGGCGATCGCGGAGGCGCTCCGCCGCCGGGTGCGCGAGGCGCTCCTGGACGCGCCGCAGGTCGCGGAGGCACGGCCGGCCGCGCCGGACGCCCCGGCGGCGGGTCCCG
Source organism: Thermoplasmata archaeon (assembly GCA_035502455.1). Taxonomy (GTDB): domain Archaea; phylum Thermoplasmatota; class Thermoplasmata; order Lutacidiplasmatales; family UBA184; genus Lutacidiplasma. The sequence continues at coordinate 13,780 of DATJUI010000009.1, forward strand.
ATCGCGCGGCGGTCCGGCCGTCGGCCGGTCCGGCGGCCCCGGCGGTCCAGCGGACCCTCGGGACCCCGGCGGAGGCGCGCGTCCCGCGCGCGGTGGCGGCGGCCCGCGGCCACCCGGCGCTCACGCTCCTCGGCTGCCTCGATGCCCTCTACTGGGTCGCGGCGGCGGACGACGGGCTCCTGCTGATCGATCAGCACGCGGCGAGCGAGCGGGTCGTCTACGACGCGCTGCGCCGACGCGGTCGTCTCGGCCGGCAGACGCTGGTCGAGCCCGCGACCGTGCGCCTCACGGGGGCGCAGCACGCCGCGCTGCGCGCGCACGGCGAGGCGGTCCGGGCCGCGGGCTTCGACGTCGAGCCGTTCGGCCCGGACGACGTGCGGGTCCGCGCGGTCCCGGCGTACCGGGGCCGCACGGCGCCGGCGTCGGCCCTGCGCGAGCTGCTCTCCGAGCTCGCCGACGGCGGACGGCCGACGCTGCCCGACGGCCTCGAGGAGCGGACCGCGGCGACGATCGCCTGCCACGCGGCGATCCGCGCCGGCGACCCGGTCGCCGTCGAGGAGATGGGGCGCGTGCTGGAGGCGCTGCGCGCGCTCCCCGAGGCGAGCTACGCCTGCCCGCACGGCCGGCCGATCGTGATCCGGCTGCCCCGGGCCCGCCTCGACCGCTGGTTCCTTCGCAGCGGGGCGTGACGCCGCCCCGCGCCCCGCGCCGCCGCCCGGCGGAGGCGGAGATCGTCGCGATCGCCGCCGCGCACCTCAACGCGCTCGGCTATCGCACCTGGCGGGACCTCGACGGCGGCGACTACTTCGACCTCGTCGCGCGGCGGGGCGACGAGGTCGGGCTCGTCGAGGCGAAGGTCGGCGACGCCCGGACGGTGCTCGCCCAGGCGCTCCGGCGCCGCGCCTGGGGGGACTGGACGGCGGTCGTCCTCGCGGGACGCCGGTCGGCCGAGCGCCTCGAGGGCCGGACGCGCGCGACCCGCGCCGCCCCCGTCGGGGTGTGGTGCGTCGCCGACGGGCGGGTCGTCGAACTGAGGCCGGCGCGCCCGTGGGTGGCGGACGGGGCCGACGACCCGTTCGCCCCGTTCCGGAGCCGGTTCCGCGCGATCCTCACCGCGCTCGAGCGCGGCGAGATCCCGGCGTCGGTCGCGTGGGACGGGGTCCCCCGGACGGTCCGGCGCGTCTCGGGCGGTCGGGCGTTCGCGGAGTGGCGGCTCGACGAGATCGAACCGCGCTAGGCGGCCGGCCGCAGCCGCGCGACCGCGATCTCGACCGTCTCCGCGACGCGCGCCGGGGCGTAGCGGGCCGCGTAGGCCGCGGCTCCGGTGAGCCGGTCGCGGCGCAGCGCCGGATCGGCGAGCAGTTCCGCGAGCGTCGAGGCCGCCTCGGCCGGATCGTCGCCGCCGAGCCGGCCGACGAGACCGCCGGGCTCGAGCGGCAGGCCGACGGCCGGACCGACGAGCGGAAGGCAGGCGGCCCGGAGCGCGAGGACGACGCCCGGGTCGAACCCGATCGCGGGGCCGAGGAACAGCGCGACGTCGGCCGCCGCGAGGACGCCCTCGAACGACGCCCGGTCCCGTTCGGGCACGCGCACGACCCCCGGCTCCGCCGGGGCCGCGGCGCCGACGACGACGAGGCGGGCGCCCGGAAAGAACGGCCGGACCCGGCGGAACGCCTCGACCGCGGGGGCGACGCCCGACCCGGGCCCGTCGTCCGTGGGGGCGGCCACGGCCACGATCGGGACGTCGGCCGGGAGCCGCAGCGCGCCCCGGGCCTCGGCCCGGCCCGGTACGGGGCCGGCTGCGGCGACCGGGGGTGGCGCGGGCACGAGCCGTCGCTCGGGGACCCCGTGGTCCCGGGCGAGGACCGGCCCGAGCGCCGGCCGGTCGAAGAACAGCAGGTCGGTCTCCGCGAGGGCCGCCGCCTCGAGGCGCTGGACCGAGCGGCGGTCCCGCCAGACGTCGAGCCGCCCGACGACGGAGCCGCGGGTCGGCCCCGCGTGGGCCCGCGCGTGCCCCTCCGTCTCGAGGCCCCGGACGAACCCCGCGACGATCGGGCGGCCCCGGCTCCACCGACGGAGCCCGAGCCGACCCAGGCCGAGCGGGTCCCGGACGATCAGCTCGACCTCGGGTCGCAGGCGCGGCAGCGCCGCCGCGAGGCGATCGACCGGCTCGCGCGCGGCGCCGGGGTGCTTCAGCGCGTCGGCGAGGGGCACGGCGGTGACGCCGTCGGGGGGCGGGGCCGCCTCGGGGCCGACCGGGTGCACGACGCGCACGTCGGCCCCGCGGGCCACGAACCCGGCGGCGAGGGCCCAGGCCGGCGCGGCCGGGTCGTACGGGTCGGCGGACGGCGGGCCGGCCGCGACGATGTCGACCGAGCGGACGGCCATCCGCGGCGACTAGGGGGACCGAGCGAAAAGCGTTCCGTTCCGGCGGCGTGGGCTACGTCGAGAGGCCGAGGCGGGCGCCGAACGACCGCCCCCTCAGGTCGGAGGGCGGCGCCCCCTCCATCCCCTCGAGGATCGTCGGCGCGACGTCGAGGAGGCTCAGCGCCTCCGCCACCTGGCCCGGCCGGACCCCTTCGCCCGCGGCGATCAGGATGCCGTTCATCCGGTGCGTGCCCGACCCGTAGAAGAACTCGGGCCGCTCCCGGATCAGCGGCCGGGGGTAGCGGAAGTCCATCCACGGTTCGGTCGTCATCCCGTCGACCCGGATGAGGAGGGACGGGGCGCGCTCCAAGTGCTGGCCGCGGTAGATCGACCGGGGATCGAGCACCTCGACGTGCGCCTCCGGGTACGCCTCGAGGCGGGCGCGGAGGTCCCGGAGCACGATCGCCCGCCGCTCGGGCGTGAGATCCGGGTTCCGGTCGTTGAGGTAGATCCCCTCGGGGACCGGGTACGAGTACGCGACGGTGCGGCGCCAGTCGATCCGCGGGGCCATCTCCTCGAACGACGTGGCGCCCGCGACGAGCCGTCCGATCGGCTGCTCGCGGCGGGACTCGAGCAGGCCCGCGACGCGCGGGGCGAGGCGCCGGCCGATCGCGAACCGCTGGGAGGCGAGGATCGTGCGGGCGAGGAGGTTGCGCCCGCCGAGCCGGTCCCCGTCCGTGAAGACGAGGAACCCCTCGTCGGCGAGCCAGCGGTTCGTGAGGAAGTCGGAGCGGACGGCGCCGTGGCCGTGGTCGCTCAGCACGAGCGTGATCGCGGGGCCCCCGGCCGCGCGGAACGCCGCGTCGACCTGGGCGCACGCCGCGTCGACGGCCCGCCAGAACTGCCGCAGGTCGGCCGGGATCTCCGCCACCGGTCGCTCGAGCTCCCGCCAGTGCTGGTGCTCGACCCGGTCCGTCTCCCGGAACAGCACGAAGAGGAAGTCCGGCGCGTGGGAGCGGACGAGCGCCTCCGCGGCCTGGGCGCGCTGCGCGACCGCGCGGGTCGCGCTCTCCATCCAGGCGGCGCGGTCGGCCGCGTGGTAGACCGGCAGCTCGCCCGGGTACGGGCAGCCGAGCGCGGTCTCGATCTCGGAGCGGATCTCGCGGGGGAACGTCTCCGCGCCGTCGGAGAAGAAGCCCGGGACGACGAAGCCGTGCACGGGGTAGCCGTTCCGCAGCGGGAGGTTGAGCACGCCGACCCGGAGCCCGAGGCGGCTCAGCCGGTCCCAGAGCGCCTCGGCGGGCCGGAACGTCTGGACCAGCCGCGAGCGGGCCGGGCCGCCGTCCGGCTCGGTGAAGCCGAAGATGCCGAGCTCCCCCGGGTCCTTCCCCGTCGCGAAGCAGTACCACGCGGGGATTGTCTTCGCCGGGTAGACCGAGGTGAGCGGCGCCTTGAGGCCCCGGCGGACGAGCGACCGGAGGAACGGGAGCTCCCCCGCCTCCATCAGCGGGTCGAGGAGATCGAACGTCCCGCCGTCGAGGCCCAGGACCAAGAACCGGCGGGAGGAGCTCGGCATGCAGTCCCGAACGTATGCGCGACGCTCGGTTGAGGGCATCGACCCGGGTCTCGGTATAAATGGTTTGGTCCATGCCGGCCCGGTCGCGCGCCGGGCGGGCTACAGGATGCGGACCGCCTCGAGGTTGTACGGGTTGCGCGAGTCGACGTTGAACCGCTTGTGCAGGCTCGCGCAGAGGTCGATCGTCTTCGACTCCTCGCCGTGGTTGAGGATGATCGTGCGGGGCCGCGGGTCGAGCGACGCGACGTAGTTCATCAGCTGGACCCGGTCGGAGTGCCCGGAGAACCCCTCGATCGTCGCCATCTCGAGGCGGACCGGCACGTTCGCCTGGCGGGTCCCGTCGACGAACGACGCCTCGGAGAGCCCGCGCTGGAGCCGCTTGCCGAACGTCCCCTCGGCCTGGTAGCCGACGAACAGGAGCCCGTTCTTCTCCTCGGGCGCCCATCCCCGGAAGTACTCCATCACCGGCCCCCCGCTCATCATCCCCGAGGTCGCGAGGACGATGCACGGTTGCTTGTCGTCGATGATCGAGCTGCGCATCTGGCCGGAGTCGACCCGGCGGAAGATGTCGGACAGGAACGGGTTGTCGCCCTGCTGGAAGATCTGCGTCCGAAGCTGGCTGTTGAGGAACTCCGGGTACGCGGTGTGGATCGCGGTCGCCTCGAAGATCATCCCGTCCAGGTAGACCGGGACCTTCGGGATCTCGCCGTTGCGCATCCGCTCCTCGACGACCAGCATGACCTCCTGCGAGCGGCCGACGGCGAACACCGGCACGATGAGATGCCCGCCCCGCGACAGGATCTTGTTCGCGAGCGCCGTGAACTGGTCGCTCGCCTGCTGGCGGCCGGGCTGGATGTCGCGGTACCCCCCGTACGTCGACTCGAGGACGAGCGTCTCGAGCCGCGGGAAGCGGTTCGCGGCCGGGTTGAACAGCCAGCTCCGCTCGAACTTGATGTCGCCCGAGTACGCGAGGTTGTGGTCCCCCTCCCCGAGGTGGAAGTGGCAGATCGACGAGCCGAGGATGTGGCCCGCGTTGTGCATCGTGAGACGGATGTCCGGCGCGATGTCGGTCGTCTCGCCCCAGCGCAGCGGGATCGTCCGGGTCACGAGCTCGCGGACGTGGGACGAGTCGTAGAGGCCGCGCCGCGCCTCCTGGTTGACGACCTTGATCGCGTCGAGCAGCATGAGGGTCATGAGGTCCCGCGTCGGCGCCGTGCAGTAGATCGGCCCCTTGTAGCCGTACTTGAGGAGCACCGGCACGAGCCCGCAGTGGTCGAGGTGCGCGTGCGTCACGACGACGGCGTCGAGCGAGTCGAGCGGCAACAGCTCGGGCGCGTTGAAGTACGGCGTGCGGTCCGACCCCGGGTCGATCCCGCAGTCGACGAGCACCTTCGAGTTCTGGGTCGTCAGGAGATGGGCGCTCCGCCCGACCTCCCGATAGCCGCCGAGTGCGGTGTTCCGCGCCCACAGCTTCTCGGGGAGCGGATCGCGCGCGATGCGGATCCCGACCTTCTTCAGGAACGAGCGGCGGTCGTCGAACGAGTTGCGCAGGTGGATCCGCACCTCCTCGACCGTCTTCGACGGGATCGGCGGCGTCCGGACGACGGTCGGCACCCAGCCGATCCGGCGCTTCAGGTCGTTGAGCACCGAGCCGCCGCGCCCGATGGCGGCGCCCGGGTTCGCGGCCTCGATCGTCACCTCGCCGGTCTCGGGCTCGAAGAACAGCTGGTTGATCTCCGCCTCGGGCGGGATCACCTCGCGGGTGAGCTTCTCGGCTTCCTTCGGATCGATGAGGGTGGCGGGGTCGCTGCGGACCAGCACGCGGCGGTGGAGCCGCTGCGCGATCTGGCGCAGGTAGTCGCCGCCGGAGAGGAAGGCGTCGAGCTGCTTCGTGTAGAGGACGATGTGCGGGCCTTCCAGCTCGATGTCGGTGACCTCGATCGTCTCCGGTAGCACTTCCTTGAGTGCTTCCCGGGTTTGGTCTATCAGAGAGTCGAAACTCATCCACAGCGGAAGGGGTTCGCGCGAAAGGGTTCGGCCGAACGGCCCCGCGCCCTACGGGAGAGCGGGAGGCAACGGTATCTTGAGGGCCTTCAGACGCTTATTAATTTCGTCGTCGTCGAGCTCGCGGTAGCCCTTCGCCGAGATGACGTGAACGAGGTAGCCGTCCCCGCTCGCGCTGTCGCGCTTCATCGCCGCCGTGAGCCCCCGCAGCGCGAGATCGATCCCGTCGGACGTCGACATGTCCCGCGAGTACCCCTCTTCGAGGAGTCCGTAGGCGAACGTCGAGCCCGAGCCGACCGAGACGAACCGGTCCTCGATGCAGCCGCCCGCGGGGTCGACGGAGAAGACGTGACCGCCCTTCGCGTCGACGCCGCCCAGGATGAGCCAGGCGTAGTACGGGTAGTACCGGTTCCCCGAGAGGATGTTCGCGAGCAGGGTGGCCGCCCCCTCGGCCCCGAGCGGGGCCCCGCGGCGCAGGCGGTAGAGGGAGACCTCCGCGCGCAGGTACCGCGCGAGGACCTGGGCGTCCCCGACGAGCCCGGCGATCGTGATGCCGACGTTCTCGTCGATCTTGAACACCTTCTGGGTCTGCTTGTTCGAGATCATCGTGCCGGCGGTCGCCCGGCGCTCCGTCGCGAGCACGACCCCGTCCTTGCAGACGAGACCGATCGTCGTCGTGCCCTTGAGCAGCCGCTCTTCGTCCATCGCGCTGATCGCACCTGGCATGATCGTACCCCCGGGACTCGGAAGCGGAGCGCGAGACCCGGGCTCGCTATATAACGGCTCACGCGCCGATTACGCCCGAGCCACCGAGGAACCCCGGGGGAGTTCGTGGTCGCGCTTCCCTTCGGCCCCGCGCACCGTGCCCGACGGGCCGTCCGCCACGGCACGGCTTAAGTCTCGCACGCGATGCGGCCGCTCGCCATGCAAAAGCACGAGGTCGTCGTCGTCGGCGCCGGCCTCGCCGGCCAGCGGGCGGCCCTCGCGGCGGTGGAGGCCGGGAAGGACGTCGCGATCATCTCGAAGCTGCATCCCCTGCGCTCGCACTCCGGCGCCGCGCAGGGAGGCATCAACGCCGCCGTCGGCCCGGAGGACTCCGTCGAGACGCACATCTACGACACGGTGAAGGGGTCCGACTATCTCGGCGACCAGGACGCGATCGAGTACTTCTGCCAGCGGGCTGGCCCGACCGTCGTCGAGATGGAGCACTTCGGCACGATCTTCAGCCGGGGCGACGACGGCTCGCTCGCCCGTCGGGCGTTCGGCGGCGCCGGCTTCCCCCGCACCATCTACGCCGCCGACCGGACCGGGCTCGCGCTCCTCCAGGCGCTCTGGGAGCGGCTCGGCACCGAGGACTTCACGCTCTACGAGGAGTGGGATGTCACCCGGCTCGTCGTCCGCGAAGGTCGCGTCCAGGGCCTGATCGCCTTCGACCGACGCCGCGGCAACTTCGAGGAGGTCCAGACGCCCGCGGTCGTGATGGCGACCGGTCCGGCCGGTCGCATCTACGGCCGGACGACCAACGCCCACAGCTGCACCGGGGACGGGATCTCGGTCGCCTACGAAGCGGGGGCCCAGCTCAAGGACATGGAGTTCGTCCAGTTCCACCCGACCGCGCTGCTCGAGTCGAGCATCCTCATCACCGAGGGGGCCCGCGGCGAGGGCGGGATCCTGAAGAACGCGCAGGGCGAACGGTTCATGGCCAAGTACGCCCCGCACGTGCTCGAGCTCGCGTCGCGCGACGTGGTGTCCCGGGCGATCGTCACGGAAGTGAAGGAGGGGCGGGGCTTCACCGGTCCGTACGGCGGCTACGTCCACCTCGAGCTCATGCACCTCGGCCGCGAGAAGGTCGAGAGCCGGCTCCAGGAGATCGTCGACTACTCCCGGCACTTCGCCGGGATCGACCCGGTCACCCAGCCGATCCCGGTCCACCCCGCCCAGCATTACATGATGGGCGGGATCGGCACCACGATCCAGGCCGCGACGAACGTGCCCGGGCTGTTCTCGGCCGGCGAGGCCGCCTGCGTCTCGATCCACGGGGCGAACCGCCTCGGCGGCAACTCGCTGCTGGAGACGCTCGTGTTCGGCAAGGAGGCCGGGGTCGCCGCCGCCGCCTATGTGGAGCACGCCCCCGCCCCCGCGATGCGGGCGAGCGACCTCGACGAGGCGGCCGCCCCGCTGCGGGCGTGGTCGAGCCGGACCGACGGGGAGGATCCGACCCAGCTGAGGACCGAGATGCAGCGGACGATGGAGCAGTACGTCGGCATCTACCGCACCGAGGCGGACCTGCTCGAGGGCCTCCGCCGCATCCGCGCCCTCAAGGAGCGGTTCGCCCGGGTGAAGGTCGTCGACCAGTCGAAGGTCTACAATCTCAACCTCACCGACGCGATCGAGACCGGCCATATGCTCGAGCTCGCGGAGGTGATCGTGGTCGGGGCCTACGCCCGGACCGAGAGCCGCGGCGCGCACGCCCGGACCGATTACCCGAAGCGGGACGACGCGCGGTGGATGCGCCACACGATCGCGACGCGCGGACCGACCGGCCCCGAGCTCACGTACGCGCCGGTCGCGTACACGCGCTGGGAGCCGAAGGAGCGGGTGTACTGATGGCGGCGGCCACGACGCCGACGATCCTCGACGTCTACCGGTTCGATCCGACGAAGGACTCGGCCCCCCACTACCAGCGCTACACGCTCGACCTGGCGCCCCACACGCCGGTGCTGAGCGCGCTCCTTCAGGTCCGGGCCGAGACCGATCCGACGCTCGCGCTCCGCTACTCGTGCCGCAGCGCGATCTGCGGCTCGTGCGCGATGCAGGTCAACTCGAAGAGCCGGCTCGCCTGCGAGACGCAGGTCGGGCCCGAGATGGAGCGGCACGGCCGCATCGTGATCGAGCCGATGCGCAACCAGCCGGTGCTGCGCGACCTCGTGGTCGACCAGGCGCCGTTCTGGCGCCGGTACGAGTCGATCGAGCCGCACCTGATCCTGGACCCGAAGCACCCGATGCCCGCGGACCGCCCGACGTCGATGACCCCGGCGCAGGTCGAGCGGTTCCAGGAGACGCCCCGCTGCATCGCGTGCGCCGCGTGCTACTCGGCGTGTCCCGCCGTCTCCGCCGACGCCGGCTTTCCCGGGCCGATGGCGCTCGCGAAGTTGTACCGGTTCGTCGTCGACCCGCGCGACTCGGCGTCGACGGAACGACTCACCCGCATCCAGCCGAACGGCCTCTGGCTGTGCCTCCGATGCCACCTCTGCACCGAGGCGTGTCCGAAGGACGTCCGTCCCTCGGAACGGATCCGGGACCTCAAAGAGCTCGCGGTCGCGGCCCAGGGCGGCACGGAGCCGGGCTCGCGCCACGCGATCGGGTTCAAGGAGAACATCCGCGAGCGCGGCCTCCTCAACGAGATGAAGCTCGTCCGCCAGACGGACGGGGTGGTCGGCCTCCTCCGCCAGTCGGGCCAGGGGCTCAAGATCTGGCGCAAGAAGCCCGAGATCGCCCGCCGGCCGCACCCGATCGAGGGGCTCGACGAGATCGAGAAGATCTACGCCGCGCTCGACGATCCCAAGGAGGAACGCCCGTGAAGCTCGCCTACTATCCCGGCTGCGTCGCGCAGGAGTCGGGCAAGGAGCTCGACCTCGCGACCCGGTGGGTCTGCCGGGCGCTCGGGATCGAGCTCGCCGAGTTCCCGACGTTCTCCTGCTGCGGCTCGGGGTTCGTCGACGAGGCGAACGAAGTGCTGAACGTGGCGATCAACGCGCGGAACCTCGCCATCGCCGAGCGGGCCGGGCTCGACCTGCTCACCATCTGCTCGACGTGCCAGGGGATGCTCACCCTCGCGAACGTGCGCCTCGCGGACCCCGCCGTCAAAGGCCGGGTCGACGGAGCCCTGAAGCCGCTCGGCATCGAATACCGCGGCACGGTGAAGGTCAAGCACCTGCTTCGGGTGCTGACCGAGGACGTCGGGCTGGCCGCGATCCGGGCGAAGGTGGTCCGGCCCCTCGACGGGCTCAAGGTCGGGGCGTTCTACGGCTGCCACCTCCTGCGGCCGGCCGACGAGATGGGCTGGGAGAGCGGCGAGGAACCGCACGCGTTCGAGGACCTGCTCGACGCGCTCGGGGCGACGCCGGTCTACTACCGCGGCCGGGTGATGTGCTGCGGCTTTCCGATCCAGTTCGTGAAGGCGGAGACCGCCCAACGGATCTCCGCGCACCAGATCGACGACGCGAAGGCGCACGGGGCGGATGCCATGGCGACGCCGTGCCCGCTCTGCCACATCTCGCTCGACTCGTTCCAGAACCGGGCGGCCCGCACCGTCGGGCACGCGCTCGACATGCCGGTCTTCCACCTCCCCCAGCTCGTCGGGCTCGCGTTCGGGGCGACCCCCGCCCAGCTCGGCCTGCCCCGCCATCTCGTGCCGACCGATGCCGCGCTCGAAAAGATCCGGCTCCGCGCCGCTCCGTAGCGTCCGCGGCGCCGACGGCCGCTGGCGGGTCGCGAGCGGAACCCCCTGGGAGCCGAAGGTCGGGTACGCCCGCGCGGTCCGCTCGGGGGCGCGGGTCTACGTCTCGGGCACGACGGCGACCGGGCGCGGGGGCACGGTCGTCGGCCGCGGCGACCCGTACCGCCAGACGGTCCGCGCGCTCGACAACATCGAGCGGGCCCTCGAGGCGGCGGGCAGCTCGATCGCCGACGTCGTCCGCGGCCGCGTCTACGTGACCCGCATCGGGGACTTCGCGCCGATCGCGCGGGCGCTCGGCGAGCGCTTCCGGCCGGTCCGGCCGGCGCTCACGCTCGTCGCGGTGCGCGCGCTCGTCGACCCCGCGATGCGCGTCGAGATCGAGGTCGACGCCGAGGACCGCCCGGCGGTCCGCGCCCCCTCGACCCGGCGCGGCGACCGCCGCGCCCGAGCCTACAAGTAGCCCCGGCCGCGTGGCGCCGCCGTGGACGACGAGATCGCCGGCCGGCCCGCGGACGACCGGTCGGCGCTGCCGTTCAACGACCGCCTCCCGCCGGGCGAGGACCTCACGCGGATCATCTCGCTCAGCGACGGGGTGTTCGCCTTCTCGTTGACGTTCCTCGTCATCTCGCTCGTGGTCCCGACCGGGCTCACGGAGGGCCAGCTCGGCGCCCATCTCGCCCAGGACTGGCCGACGTTCCTCGGCTACGCCTTCGCGTTCTTTCTGATCGCGAACTGGTGGACGATCCACCACCGCACGTTCTCCTACGTGCGCCGGTACGACGGGACGGTCGTCTGGATCAACATGTCGATCCTGCTCGAGATCGCGGTCATGCCGTTCGTGCTCACGGTGTTCACGACGTACGGCGTGGCGGGGGACCAGTACGCGGTCATCCTCTTCGCCGCGACCCAGGCGCTCACCGGGGTCACGTTCGCGGGGCTGTGGCGCTACGCGACCGCGGACCACCGGCTCGTCGACCCGGACCTGGACGCCCGCCTGATCCGCTACTACGCGGACCGCGGCCTCGTCACGCCGCTGATCTTCGTCCTCTCGATCGCGATCTCGTTCGCGAGCGTGAGCTGGGCGGAGTACTCCTGGGTCGCGATGTTCGTCGTGCCGCGCCTGTTGCGGCGCTACCGGTTCTCGTGATCCGGACCCGCGGCGGCCGGTGCCCCGAGCCGCCGAGCGCCCTCGCCCTTCGTGACGTAGACGTGGAGCGTGTCGCACGTCCCGCGGAAGTACGCCGCGCCCGACGGGCCGAGCGCGCGCAACCGCTCGGCGACCTCGGCATCCGAGAGCCCGGGCTCGATCCGGGGCGAGAACATGCAGCGAAAGACGACGAACCGTCGGTCCTCGAGGTCGAAGCGGTCGGTCTCGGGCGCGCCGCAGAACGGACAGACGAGCACGGGCGCGAAACGGCGCCTCCGGGCTTAACGTTGGCCGCTGGTGCCTTAGCTACCCGGAGCCGTTGGCCGTTCGGGAGGTCGTGGAGTCGAGCCAATCGCCCTGGACATAGTTGGGCACCTGGTTGGCGGCTTGGAAGAGTCCTTCCTCGGACTGCTGGGGTTCAGCATCTCCGTCGTAGGCGCCGTCTATGCCGGCGCAGCACTGGGCACTGCTTTCCAACAGATGAAGGAGGCTGACCAGCTCGGCGAACAAGTGATCGGCGTCGGATTGGACGGTCTCGGGATCGCAGCGGGTCTGGCAGAGCTCGGGGCGTGAAATCTTCTTGTTGGGGGGAAAATCGATAGGTGTAGCGGGGAGGTGGGGTTTTTAATGGGTCGAATCTCGCCGCAGAATCTAGTTTAGCGATGGCGGAGGTATGAGGTGTTGGCAAGTCCTGACGAGGCAGTTACTGTTCGCGGATCGGGGTTGTCTTTCTTCACCTTCGGATTTGTCCTTATCTTTGGGGTCATGAGCCTTGTCGTACTCTTGCCACTCTACTGGAGCGGGAATATTTTCTTCCGGGGGGTTGACGTGTACGGTTGGTTGGCAGGATACGCGGCCCTCAGCGCCCTGTTCGCGTGGTTTCTGGCTTTTCAGGTCTGCACCTCGGTGACGCTGTCCTCTCAGGGCATTCACGCCAAGTGGCGCGGACCGTTCGGGGGTCACTCGACAGAAAAGATGCTGTGGAGCGATCTCAAGGAGATCAAGGTGGTTCGCTTCCACGTTGCCTGCACCGTGAGTAGCCGCGCTTCCCCCTTGGACACGCTCTTCGTGACCTTTGGGCAGGCGCGGGCGATTCTGAGCCATCCCATGTGCCCCAGCGGTGCCGCCACTCCGAAGGTGGCGGATACGGTAGGCGCCTCGTCAGCCCCATGAGCCTCCCGTGAAGGGGGGCCCGCCCTCCCCTCGCCTCTAATTCGCGCCGGACCGGCCCCCTCCGCCTCCGGGAGCAACCGGGGTGGACTCCCCTCGAATCCGAACCTGTACGAGGACGTGGGCGCGCCCTCGGCGATCCAGTCGATCGTAACGCTCAACATCCCCAACACCTCGACGCTGGACCTCCTCCTTGCGGGCCTTCTCGACAACACGACCGGCGGCCCTTACACGGTGAACGGGACGTTCGAATCGGTGACGTCCCAGGTAGAGTTCCTGGGGCTCGTTCCTACCGTGATGTATGCCATCCCGAACGCGACGGAGCCGAGCGACGGGCTCTGGGGACCCCCGACGGCGCAGGCCCCGGCGGCGCCGTCGAGCGGTCTGTTCGGCGCGTTCTGGAACGCGGTGACGAGCTTCGTGACGAACCCGCTGGGGACGGTGGAGTCGCTGGTCGACACGGTCTGGGATGTCGCCGAGGCGGCGACGGTGTACTTCGACCATCTCGCCCACGAGGCCGAGACCCTCGACGCCGAGGTCGTCGCCCGCACCGCCGCTGCCCTCGTCCACGTGGGACAGTTAATCGAGAGTGAGCTGAATCGATTCTTGCAGTATCTCATCCAGCTTGCCGCGACCGTCCTCGAGACGATCACTCGACCTATCGTGGGCGCGTTCACCGCGTATGCCTCGTCGGTGAACTCGACGTTCGCGCGAGCGGAGGCCGATGTGGTGGCGAACGGAACCCTCCCATCCACAGACGCGAACGCGGTCTGGACCGCGCTGAGCGGTCCCCTGTTCCTGACCGCGCTCGGGCTAGGGGCGGTTGTCGCAACAGTGCTCACCGTCCTCTCGACCATCGACCTCGGGCCATCGTTCGTCGCGGACCTACTGATCGGACTGCTGGTGGGTTCTCTCGCGGGATTGGCTATCCAAGCGTTGATGAACAGTGTCACGTCGGCGTTCTCCTCGTTCACGGCGAACTCGGTCTACGCGGTGGAATCGATCTTCAACGGGACAGCGGGCTCTCAGCGCCCGGCGCTGGGGGGCCTGTCTCCGGACACGGGCGGATCGGGATCGAATCAACCAGCATGGACCACGGTGGCGCTTCTCGTGGCGTCGATCGCGGAGTGCAAGGTCGCCTTCCCGATTGACTTGTATGAGCTGGTCCAGACCTCCAACGGGCCCGTGGGAGTCTTCGTGTTCAACGCGCTCGCCTTTGCGCTGAATCTCGCCGGGATTGCGCTCATCATCGCCAAACTGACCATGCCTGTGCTGCCCATCCTAATCGCCGGCTTTTGCTTCGGGATACTGGGACTAGTCAAGACGGGCCTCGCGCTCAGTGACCCGAAGACCGCCACGACTCTCAGGCCTGTCCTCTATGTTAACTTGGGACTCCAACTATTCGACACCGGTGGCTCGCTCTACGAGATTGCCCAGGCAGTCGGGTGATTGCACATTGTCCACAACAGCCGCGCCGGTAATTGTCTACGACTTGACCGCTGTCGAGGCGGCATACCGCTCGCAACAGAGGACGAGCCGCGCGGTTTTGAACACGGTCCTCGTGGCGTTGCTTCTAATGGGAGTGGTTGCGTTTGCATACATTGTTCCAAGCCTGGTACACCGCTGGGTCGAGTTGAGTTCGAACACCACGGGTCAGGAGGCGTTTGGGGCCATCCTTGCAGCGGCCTTCTACGAGGCAGTGGTCGCGTACGTGCTGTGGCTTTCTATCCAGCACAGGGGCCGGGCGCCGGTCATGCTAGAGATTCGGACGGACGGCTTCACGCTGCTTTGGGCCGACGGTGGTCGACGGAACTGGAACTGGAGTTCTCTGCATAAGAGATTGGATCTCAGCGATCTCTCGATGAATGACACTGCCGTGAAAGCACAGCTTAAGATATCGATGATCGGGTTTTGCGTGCTAACCAAGGACGCATGCGATGCAATCGAAGAAGCTGCCCGGGTTCACGGAATGCAGGTGGATGTAAAGGAGAGCCCTCTCGTGCCTGGGGTTACCTTGGCCTCGAGAGACATTACGATACGACCCCCTGCGGAGGGACGAGGTCGACAATCCGGATGAATCTGACATCGGAGCCGCCCATTCGCCGCTCTGGGCTGACCACGACATTCGTACTTGGCCTGAACGTGACTCTCCAGTCGGGCAATCTTGCTGGTGCCCTTTAGGGTTTGACTGAGGCTCTTTAGGCCCCGACCCCGTGTCGCTACAGACTATGCGCGAGATGACCTTCGACCTCTCCGGGGTCGAGTCGTCGGATTATCGACGCATGCGGTCCACGCCTGTGTTCATCCGCCAGCTGCTTGGGGCGTTGCTAGTCATCGGAGGAGTCGGCATGGCATTCGCTGTGCCACGACTTGTGCGGGATTTCCCAAATCTTGTCGTACGGCCGGACGGCCCTTGGGTCCTGGGCCTATTGGTGGCGATTCTCGTTTACATCGGCATTGTAGCGACACTGCTGGTTCAGTCAATCCGGCATCGCGGGCATGGAGCCCCGGGGGGAAACGAAGTTGACCTCGCCCACGACCGCGGCGGGGTGCGGTAAGCGTGTGTTCGAGCGCGGAAGGCGGGTCGGCGTCACCAGCCGGAGGACCGATGCGCCGTCGGCGAGGGTCCGATTGGCGTGCGCTGCACGAGAGGGATTGGTATAGCCTGCCCCGTAAAGGCACTCTACGGCGAACCGGTCCGCGGCCTTTAGCGTCGGGCTCCGGTCTCACCACTCGCTCGCTGGTGGCGGCGCCCTGAGGGGCGGCCGGCGCCGTAGCCGTGTGTGTGCGGAGGCGGTGAACGCGCGCAGCAGCACGGGCTTCGACTCGTCCCGTTCGCGGGCTTTGAGGGTCGCGTAGCTGTTCTCGAGCAACCGGCGCTGCCCTTTGCGGAGGTGCTCGCCGAACGTCGACCGCGCGAGCCCCTGCCCCCGCGCGACCTCGGCCCAGTTCGTGCGCGCCGGGATCTCGAGCAGGCCGGCCTCCACGGCCGCGGTCATCGCCCGCACCTGATGCGGGGTCAGCCCCTCGAAGAAGTGGACCGCGCCCGAGGGGATCTCGCGGACGGACTCGAGCCCCGAGCGTTCGGTGACCGAGAGCAGCTCGACGTCGCCCAGCCGGCGGAGGCGATCGAGGAGACGGTGCAGCCGGGCGCGGGCCGGCGCGAGGATGCGGTACGTCTCGCGGCCGTCGGCGTACAGCACCGGCGGCAGCACCCAGAGGCCGGCGCGCCGGGCGAGCCGGGTGACGGACGGAGGTTCGGCCCACTCGAACTCCGGGACGACGACGATCGCCACCGACCCCTCGCGGAGCAGCGGCCGGGCCCGGAAGCCCCGCCGGAGCCGGCGCAGCACCTGCGCGAGCTCCTCCGCGTCCGGGCTGGAGACGAGGAACGTGTCGCGCCGGTTGTCGCACCACAGCAAAAGGAGCGTCCGGGGGAACTCGACGGAGACGTCGCAGTAGGGGCACGGGTGCTGGATGCGGAGGCGGGCGTCGACGACGGGCACCGGGGACGCTACGGCGCCCGTCGCTAATTAGTTCGAGCCGCCCGGGGGCGGCTCATCGGACCCGGCACGGCCGAGCTCCCCGGGGGTCCCGGACGGCCCCGCCCCCGCGGGGGCGATCGGTGACGCGGCGTCGGGTCCGGTCCCGACCCCGTAGAGGCTCGCGAGGACGAGGCCCACCCCCGCCAGCTGGATCGCGGTCAAGCGTTCGTGGAAGAAGAGCGCGGAGGCCCCGAGCGCGACCACCGGCACGAGGAACACGTACGCGCTCAGCGTGGCCGCGCGCACGCGTCCGAGCAGCATCGACCAGATCGCGTACGCGACGGCGGTGCCGAGGATCCCCAGCCACGCGACCGAGGCGACGAGCGAGGGGGTGAAGCGGGGCAGCGGGGTCGGCGCGAGCAGGGCGGTCGCGACGATCAAGCCGGCCGCGCCCCCGATCAGCTGGAACGCGTTCGCCTCGGCCATCTGCCCCGGACGGAACCGGCGCTGGAAGACCACCGTGCCGACCGCCCACGCCCCGGCGGCGCCGAGCAGCTCCAGGACCGGCGCGAGCGTCGTCGAGGCGCCGAAGACCGCCCAGACCTGGGCGATGAGGGCGATCCCCACGAACCCGACCCCGATCGACACGACGTGGCGGGCGCCGAGCCGGTGGCCGAGGAGAGGGTCGGAGAGCAGCGCGACCCAGAACGGAAACGTGTAGATGAGGACGGCCGCCTCGCCGGGGAGCACCGACTCCGCGGCGACGAACCACAGCCCGAAGAACAGTCCGGTGCTCGGCAGCCCGAGGAGGAGCGCGTCCCGGCGGCCGGCCCCGTCGAGGGTGCCCCAGGCGCCCATCGGCGTCACGATCGCGAGCACCCCGAGCGCGCCGACGCTCGCCCGCAGGGTCGCGAGCCAGAGCGGGCTGGCCGCCCCCAGCCCGACGTTCACGAACAGGTAGTTGAAGCCCCACGCCACCACGATGGCGAGGAACAGGAGCCGGGCGGTCCCGCTCCATCGGACGCCGGCCACGAGGGGGCGGACCGAACCGCGGGATAGGCGTTGCGCACGGGCCGGGAGATTCCTTTAAGGAGACGGCTCCCTCCCCGCGTCGATGTCGCTCCGCGGGCGTGACGTGATCTCGATCCGGGACCTCTCGCGGGACGAGATCGAGACCCTGCTCGCCGCCGGGCGTAAGATGATCCCCTACGCGGAGGGCACCAAGGTCGCCCACCCGCTCGCCGACCGGGTCGTCGCGATGGCGTTCTTCGAGCCGTCGACGCGGACGCGGCTGTCGTTCGAGTCGGCGGTCGCGCGACTCGGCGGGACGTCGATCACCATCGCCGACATGAGCGCGACGTCGATGCGCAAGGGCGAGAGCCTCTCCGACACGATCCGAATGCTGAGCGGCTACGCCGATGCGATCGTTCTCCGCCACCCCAACGAGGGCTCGGCCCGCCTCGCGGCGCGGGTCTCGGAACGGCCGGTCCTCAACGCCGGCGACGGCGCGGGCCAGCATCCCACCCAGACGCTCCTCGACCTCGCGACGATGCACGAGGCGTTCGGCACGCTCTCCGGGCTCAAGGTCGTCCTGCAGGGCGACCTCAAGTACGGGCGCACGGTCCATTCGCTCGCCTACGCGCTCGCGCTGTTCGGCGCCGACCTCGTGCTCTCCTCGCCGCCGGCGCTCGCCCTCCCCGAGGAGCTCGTGGGGCCGCTCGAGCACCTCGGGGCCAAGGTCACTGTCGAGCCCGAGATCCACCGGGCCGTGGAGAGCGCGGACGTCCTGTACGTGACCCGCATCCAGAAAGAGCGCTTTCCGGACGAGGCCGAGTACCGCAAGGTCGCGGGCTCGTACCGGATCGACAACTCCGTGCTCGCCCACGCGAAGCCGCGGCTGATCGTCATGCATCCGCTGCCCCGGGCCGGCGAGATCGCGCCCGAGGTCGACCAGACGACCCACGCGGCGTACTTCCGCCAGGCGTTCCTGGCCGTGCCGGTCCGGATGGCGCTGCTCGAGGCGATCCTCGGCGCGCGGCCGAAGGGGGGCTAGCGCCGTGGTCCGCGAGCTCAAGATCGTCCCGATCAAGAACGGGACCGTCATCGATCACATCGGCAACGGGCTCGCGCTCGAGGTGCTGCGGATCATCGGCGTGCAGACCCTCGACAAGGACTCGACGGTGAGCGTCGCGCTCCACGTGAGGTCTCAGAAGCTCGGCTGGAAGGACATCGTCAAGGTCGAGAACATGGAGCTCTCCCCACGCAACGTCAACGCGATCGCCCTGATCGCCCCGACCGCGACGATCTCGATCATCCGGGACTTCAAGGTGCGCGAGAAGCGGTCGGTCGACCTGCCCGAACGGATCGTCGGCGTCGTCCGGTGCCCGAACCCGAACTGCATCTCGCACCCCCCCGAGCCCGTCGAGAGCGAGTTCGAGGTGACGAGCCGCAAGCCGGTCGTGCTCAGCTGCGCGTACTGCGAGCGTACGCTCGACGAGTTCCTCCACCATCTCGCCTGACCGGATCGGGGGGTCGCGGCATCGTGGACGCGAGCGCGCTCGCGGGCTTCGCGATCGTCGTCGCGGTCGTCGGCGGCTTCGAGCTGTTCGACCGCACGAGCTTCGCGCTGATCGCGCTCTCCGCCCGCCAGCGCCCGCTCCCGACGTGGGCGGGCGGGGCCGCGGCGTTCGTGCTGTCGACGCTCGTGGCGGTGACGGTGGGGGCGGCGCTGGCGACCGCCCTCGGACCGTCGCGCCTCGGCCTCGTGCGGATCGCGGGCGGCGCGTTCCTGATCGCCTACGCCGCCTGGCTGTACCTCCACCGGACGCCGCCCGCCGACCGGCCGATCGTCGACGCGCGCTCCGCCTTCGCGGTCGCGTTCCTCACGATCTTCCTGCTCGAGCTCGGCGACACCACGATGATCTTCGAGATCGTCTTCGTCGCCGACTGGGGATGGGCGATCGTCCTCGCCGCGGGGGCGCTCGCGCTGGTGAGCGTCGCGGCCTGGGACGTCACCCTCGGGGCGCGCCTCGGCGCCCGGATCGACGAGGCGCGGCTCAACGCGATCGTGGTCGTCGTGCTAACGGTAGTGGGGGCGCTGACGATCGCGTACGGGGTCGCGCCGTCGGCGTTCGCGTTCCTGGGGTGACGCGGGGCCGGCCGCCGGTTCGGGCGGCGGCAGCGGGCCGCCCCCGTGCTCGCTGGTCGGCGCGAGCTCCTTCGCGCGGTCGACGATCGGGGCGAGGCGCCGCGGCAGCGACGCGAGCACCTCGGGGAGCCGGAGCGAGGCGACGGCGGCGGCCCCCTCCTCCTCCCGGCCGTCGGCGTACTCGAGCAGCGCGAGCCGAAGCAGCGCCTCGGCGCGCAGCCGCGGGATCCCGAGGGCGCCCGGCTCCTCGGCGACCGCCGCGAAGCGGTCCCGCGCCTCCTCGACCAGGTCGGAGCGGGCGAGCTGACGTCCCTCGAGCAGCCACGTCCGGAGCAGCGCCGGGGACGGCGGCAGAAGGTGGAGGGAGTCGACGAGGGTGTGGGCCCGGGCGAGGGCGCCCTCGAGCCCGTCCTTGCCGCCGGCGTCGAGCAGGATCTCGGCGATCCCGAGCTGGTGGTACAGCTCGATCGGAGGCAGCTTCTGCCGCTGGAGGGTCGTCAGGCTGCGCTCGCGCAGGATCCGGGCGCGCGCCGTCTCCCCCCGCACCTCGAGCAGCCGCGCCTCGAGGTCCTCCGCGAGGTGGTCGAGCTCCCATCGCCGCGACCGGCCGAGGAGCGCGCGCGCCGCCTTGAGGAACCGCGACGCGAGCTCCTGCTCGTCGCCGGACCCCTCGATCCGCGAGAGGCCGACCGCGAGGAGGGCGATCGCCTGGAGGTGGCCCTCGGGCAGCTTCCGCGCGAGCAGCGCGGCCCGGTGCGACTCCGCCCGCGCCTCGTCCGTGCGGCCCCGCTCCCAGTGGAACTCGGCGATCAGCGCCTCGAGCAGCACCTCGAGCTCGATCGAGCGGGAGTCGTGGCCGCGTTCCACGAGTTCGACGAGCGTCTGGACCAGCGACGGCCGCGGCCCGACCACCCGCATGTCGAGGATCAGCGGCTCGATCCACTCCGCGAGCTCCTCGGTCGGGATCCCGGCCTTCAACGAGGCGTCGACGCCGGACTGGAGCTCGCTCTCGGCCTCCGCGAGCCGCCCCGAGGGGAACAGCGCCCGGGCGTGCAAGAGCTTGAGCTCGGGCTCGAGGGAGGTCCGCTCGGCGGGCGGGACGGCCCCCAGGCACCCGATCGCCTGCGCGAGCAGCTCCTCGGCGGAGTCGTACGCGAGCAGGTGCAGGCTCAGCTCGGCGGCCTCGAGGAGGTGCCGCAGGGCCATCGGGCCCGGGTACCAGGCGAGGAAGTGCCGGGCGACCTCGATGCGACGGGCGAGCCCCGGCTCGGGCGACAGCGCCGTGAGCGCGTTCGCGATCTCGAGGTGCATCTCGGCGCGCTGCTTCTCGGGCAGCAGGTCCGCGACGAGCCCGTTCCAGGCGAGGTGCGGGAGGGTGACCTTCCCGTCCTGCACCTTGAGGAGGCCGACCTCGGTCGCGGGGAGGATCGCCTCCGCGAGCTGGGAGAAGTTGAGCCGCGTGATCCGCGACAGCACGACCTCGCCGACCGAGCCGCCGAGCAGGTCGACGTACCCGACGACCTTCTGCGTGACGGTGGGCGTGTCGTCGAACAGCCGCTTCAGCCGGTGGGCCTCGCGGGGGTCGGGCAACGGCCGCTGGATCCGGACCCAGTCGACGTCGCCCCGGCCGAGGAAGGCGTCCTCCCAGGCGACGTACCCCGGCACCGACGTGTCGAGCACGATGCCGATGAGCAGCGGGCGCAGCCGCGCGTGCCGGGAGAGGGCGACGACGAAGTCGCGGCTCTCCGAGTCGAACAGCGAGCCGTCCTCGATCAGGATCGCGACCGGATGGCCCGTCGGGCCGGAGATCTCGGGCAGGATCTCCCGCCAGTACGCCTCCGGGTTCCCCTCGTTCGCCGCGCGGGCCCGGATCGGTTGGCCCAGGAACGACGTCCGACGGCCGTCGCCGCGGCCCCGACGGCTGCGCGGCATCCGCTCGGGGAGGAAGCCGACCGGTGCGATCGGCATGATCGGCGCGTCGGGCACGGCCCCGTCCTCGTCGGCCGACTCGGACGGTGCCTCGGCGCTCGGTTCGTCCCGCAGCCCGTCGAGCGCCCCGTACGGGACCGACCGGCCCCGGTAGCTGCCGCGCAGGGCGATGACGCGGGCGCCCTTCGCGACGACCTGCTCCCGGATCTCCTCGAGGAGGGCCGATTTCCCGCTCACCGCCGGCCCCGCGATGATGATCGTTCGGCCGGAGTTCTCCGCGAGGCCCTGGAGCACGCGGAGGACCGGTGAGGGGAGAGAAGGCACCCGGTACCTCCTACCTCCTTTCGCCGAGCCGGGATTTAATCTGTGCCCCGTCGGCGGACCGGGGGCGATGCCGGCCCGAGCGAGCGTATATCCCCGCGGCCGGATGGGGGCCGCGATGCCGCCGTCGATCCCCGCGCGCCGCCGCCCGTACCTGAAACGCACCGTCCGACCGGTCGATCCGACGCGCGGCGCCGGGGGCCTCGGAGACCTCCTCGATCAGTTCCGCTCGTCGTCGATCCAGGCCCGGAACCTCGGCCGCTGCCTCGAGGTCTGGGAGAACGCGCTGCGGGATCCGAAGCGCCCCACGATCCTGCTCGGCCTCTCGGGCCCCCTCATCGCCGCGGGCCTCCGCGAGGTCGTCCGGGACCTGGTCGATTGGGGGCTCGTCGACGTCGTCGTGTCGACGGGGGCCGTGCTGTACCAGGACCTCTACCAGACGATCGGGGGCCGCCACTGGATGGGCACGCCGCAGGCGGACGACGTGAAGCTGCGCGAGCTGTACCTCGACCGGATCTACGACACGTACGTCGACGAGCTCAAGTTCGAGGAGACCGACCGGGCGATCGGGAAGATCACCGAGCGGTTCCCGCGCCGGCCCGCCTCGTCCCGGGAGTACCTCGGGTTCCTCGGGTCGAGCTTCCCGAACGACGCGTCGATCCTCGCCACGGCGGCCCGGCGCGGCGTGCCGGTCTTCTCGCCGGCGCTGATCGACAGCTCGATCGGGATCGGCCTCACCCTGTACTACCAGGCGAACCGCGGCCGGGCCGATCGGTTCATCCTCGACGCCGTGCGCGACAACTACGAGCTCGTCCAGATCCTCGCCCACTCCCCGCGGACGTCGGTCGTCTACATCGGGGGCGGGACCCCGAAGAACTGGATCAACGACGGGATCGTGATGGCGAACTATGCCTTCGGCCGGGAGGGAGAGGGCCACTTCTACGCGCTCCAGATCACGACCGACGTGCCGCACTGGGGCGGGCTGTCGGGCAGCACGCTCGACGAGGCGCAGTCGTGGGGGAAGATCTCGAAGACCGCGACCCGCTCGATGGCGCACCTCGAGGCGTCGATCGGGCTCCCGCTGCTCGTCGGCGCGCTCTGGGACCGTCGGGCGCGCTGGCAGCCCCGCACCCGGCTCGCCTTTACGTGGTCGGGGGACGAGGTCGCGATCCGCAAGGTCCGCGGCTGAGCGCGGGGCGCGGCGACCGACGAGCGCATAGGGGTCCCTCCCTTCCTCTCCGATGTCCGACCGCGTCCCGCCCGGTCAGATCGTGACCGACCGCTGGCCGGTCCTGCACGCGGGCTCGGTCCCGGGCGAGCTCGGCCCCTCGACCTGGACGCTGGAGCTCCACGGGGACATCGACCGCCCGGCGACCCTCTCTTTCGCGGACCTGCTGCGCCTCCCGCAGCGCGACGAGACCTGCGACATCCACTGCGTCACCTCCTGGTCGAAGCTCGGGATGCGCTGGCGGGGCGTGCCGTTCCGCGCCGTGGCGGAGGCGGCCGGCCCGCGTCCGACGGTCCGGTTCGTCGTGATGGAGTGCGAGCAGGGGTTCACCACGTCCCTGCCGTACGACGCGCTGCTCGAGGACGACGTGCTGCTCGCGCACACCGTAGAGGGGGCGCCGCTGCCGTCCGAGCACGGGGGACCCGTGCGCATGCTCGTGCCGCGCCGATACTTTTACAAGTCAGCGAAGTGGTTACGGGGACTCAAGTTCGTGCGGGAGGACGAACCCGGGTTCTGGGAGGTGCGGGGGTATTCGAACGTCGCCGACCCGTGGCTCGAGACCCGGTACACGGTCGACGACAAACGGGCGATCTTCCGCATGCGGAAGGAGTCGCTGTTCCGTCCGCTACCGCCGAAGTGAGCCTCCGGGCCCGACCGTTCCTGCTTTCGTTAGAAAGCTTAGTTTGATGCGCACTTACGCGCATTTATGCGCGTGGTATATCTCCCCCGATTTCCTGACGTGAAATCGAGCCGATTA
>DATJUI010000010.1:0-9112 GCA_035502455.1 Thermoplasmata archaeon
GGGACGGAGCGGCCGGACGTCGGGCCCGAAGCCGGTCCCCGCCGACCGGGTCCGCGGGCCGAGGCGCACCCAGGGAGCCGGGGGCCCGGGTTCGGACCGCGCCGGGAGGCGCGCGGGAAAGGTGGGCTCGGCCGGATTCGAACCGGCGGTCTTCGCTGTGTGAGAGCGACGTCGTAACCGCTGGACCACGAGCCCAACGGGCGGGGCGAGCCGCGGGGAGACTAAACGTGCTAGACCGGCGCGCTGAGGAGCGCCGGGAGCGCCACGGTCGCGACGATCGTGAGGAGGAGGCCGCTCGCGAGCGCGAGGGTCGCCGCGTCCGCGTCCCCGTAGCGCGTGATGAAGTAGAGCGTCGTGTCCATCGAGGTCGCCCCGCCCCATGCCGTGAGGCCGTCGCCTCCGAGCCGACGCCCGACGACCGGGGCCAGCACCATCGTGACGTTCTCCCGGAAGAAGTTCGTCAGGAAGGCGAGCAGGCCGAGCGCCGCGCCGGCCCGCGCGGCGACGAGCGGGCCGGCGAGGGAGTAGAATCCGAAGCCGAACGTCGCGGCCAGGCTGGGCCCGAGCGGCGTGCCCGTGACGGCCGCGAACCCGAGCCCGGCGACCGTCGCCCCCCCGAGGGCGGCGGTGACGGGGATCCACAGCGTGGGGAGCCGGGCGATGGTCAGGCGAAGGCCGAAGCCGACGAGCGCCAGCAGGGCGTACAGCGCGAACGGGATCGCCGCCGCCACCGGGAGCGCGACCAGGCGCCCCGCCCCGTACCCGGCCGCGAGCGCGAACACGAGGGCCCCACTGAACGGGAACCGCGCCGCCCCGGCCGGTGGGGCCCCGCCTCCCGCGGCCCGGGGCGCGAACCGCCGCAGCCCCAGGGCGAGGGCGGTGGTGACCGCCAGCATGGCGGCGAGGAGGCCGAGGGCGACGGGGATCGTGAGCAGCAGCGTCGCGGCGGAGAGCGGCGCCAGCGACGCCCCGAGGAGGCCGACGAGCACGACCACGGAGGCGAGCGTGGCGCGACCGACCCACGGCGACCGCGGTCGGACGACCGCGCCCGCGAGGAGCCCGGCGGCGAGCGCGGCGTACAGGAACGGGTCGAACGCCACGAGCGTCTAACCGCGGGCGGCCCGGCGGGGCCGGGGCGGGGGCACGCCGAGCGTGACGGTCTCGTCGCGCGAGGGGCCGTACCCGACGTACTCGACCGGCACCCCGACCTCCCGTCCGACGAAGTCGAGGTACGCCCGGAGCGGGGCGGGCAGCGCGGCGGCGCCCTCGCGCCGCAGGTGTTCCCGGGCGTGCTCGTGGAACTCGGGCCAGCCGGGCTGCATCGCGTAGACGGGCTCGACCTTCGCGAGCGCGGCCGCGTCGTACGGGACGACGTCGCGCGAGGTGCTCCCGTCGGGCAGCCGGTACGCGACGCAGACCGGCACCTGCTCGCGCCCGCCGAGGGTGTCGACCTTGGTGATCGCGAGCGAGGTGAACCCGTTCCATCGCGCGGCGTACCGCAGCAGCACGAGGTCGAGCGAGCCACAGCGGCGGTCCCGCCCGGTCGTCGCGCCCCGCTCGCCGCCGACCCGCTTCAGGAACTCGCCCCACTCGCCGGAATCCTCGGTGGGGAACGGCCCGTGGCCGACCCGCGTGGTGTACGCCTTCGCGACGCCGACGATCCGGTCGAGCTCGGTCGGCGGGATGCCGCTCCCCATCAGCGCCCCGGCGCTCGACGGGTGGGAGCTCGTGACGTACGGGTACGTGCCGAAGTCGATGTCGAGGAGCGCGCTCTGCGCCCCCTCGATCAGGATCGGTTCGCCCCGGTCGAGCGCGCCCCAGATCATCGGCTCGACGGGTCGGATGTACGGGGCGAGGCGGCCGGCCACCTCGCCGAGCCGCGCGGCGACGTCGTCGACGGGCGGGAGGTCCCCGAGGTGCGTCTTGGTGGCGTACAGCAGCTTCAAGCGTTCCGCGAGCGACGCGGGGTGGCCGAGGTCGCCGAGCCGGATCCCGAACCGGGCGTACCGGTCCGCGTAGGCCGGACCGATCCCCCGGCGGGTGGTCCCGAGGCCGGCCTCGGGGTTGACGCGCGCGCGGAGGTCGTCCTCCCACGCATCCTCGATCTCGTGGACGGGGAGGATCGCGTGCGCGCGGTCGGAGAGGACGATCTCCCCGCGCCGGAGGCCGCGCCGCTCGAGGTCGAGGATCTCCTCCTCGACCTTGAACGGCTGGATGACCATGCCCGGTCCGCTGATGCCGGTGACGCCGTGCCGGAGCGCGCCGACCGACAGCTGGTGGAGCACGACCTTCCCCTCGGGCAGCACGACCGTGTGCCCGGTGTTCGGGCCGCCGCCCGAGCGCACGACCCAGCGGGCCGACGCCGCGAGGTAGTCGGTGATCTTGCCCTTCGCCTCGTCGCCGAACTGCGCCCCGAGGACGACGGTGACGGTCGTAGCGCTCCCCGGGTCTTGGGGAGCGGTGCGGATAGAAGTCGCTTGTGCCTTCCGCCGAGGCGTGCGGCACCGTCGCGCGCCGGTCGCGCGAACGCCATAACGGTAAAGAGGGGCACGCGGGTCGGCCGCGAAATGGTGGCCCAGAGGGCCCGCGAGGCCGAGCTCTCGGGCATCCGACGGATGTTCGAGGG
The DNA here is from genome assembly GCA_035502455.1 of Thermoplasmata archaeon. Lineage (GTDB taxonomy): Archaea > Thermoplasmatota > Thermoplasmata > Lutacidiplasmatales > UBA184 > Lutacidiplasma. The sequence continues at coordinate 2,627 of DATJUI010000010.1, forward strand.
GGCGCCGCCGCAGGCGATCAACCTCGGCCTCGGCGAGCCGGATTTCAACCCGCCGCCCGTCGTCATCGAGGCGCTCGTGCGCGCGGTGCGCAACGGGATGAACCACTACGGCCCGTCGGCCGGGATCGCCCCGCTCCGCGCGAAGATCGCCGAGCGCTACCGCGACCGGCTCGCCTCGACCTCGGCGGAGAACGTGATCGTCACGGGGAGCGGATCGGAGGCGCTGCTGGCCTCGGCGCTCGCCCTCTACGACCCCGGCGACCAGGTGCTCGTCCCCAACCCGGGCTTCGTGCTGTACGCGCCGCACGCCCGGCTCGTCGGGGCGACCCCGGTCCCGTACTCGCTCACCGCGGAGCGGGGCTACCTGCCGGACCTCGACGAGCTCGAGCACCTCGTGACGCGGCGCACCCGCGCGCTGATCGTCAACAGCCCGTCGAACCCGACGGGGGCCGTCTTCCCGGCCCGCATCGTGGCGAAGCTCGTCGACTTCGCGGAGGCGCACGAGCTCACGATCGTCTCGGACGAGGTCTACGAGGAGATCGTCTACGACGGCCCCGCGCCGTCGTTCTGGGGCCGGACGGACCGCGTCGTGATCGTGAACTCCTTCTCGAAGACGCTCGCGATGACCGGCTGGCGCCTCGGCTTCCTCGTCGCCCCGCGCCCGCTCGCCGTGGAGCTCAACAAGATGCACTACCAGATCATGGCGTGCCCGCCGACGCCGGCCCAGGCGGCGGTGCTCGAAGGGCTCGCCGCCGACGGCTCGGCGCTGCGGGCGATGGTGAGCGAGTTCAAGGCCCGGCGGGAGCTCGTGGTGCGCCGCCTGCGCGCGATCCCCGGCGTGAGCGTCGTGCCCCCCCAGGGGGCGTTCTACGCGTTCCCGCGCCTGCGCTGGCCGGGCACCGCGAACGACATCGCGCACGCGCTGCTCGCGCGCGGGGTGATCACGACCCCGGGCGATTCGTTCGGCACGCTCGGCGCCCACCACCTGCGCCTCTCGTTCGCCGCCTCGCGCGAGAACCTCGAGAACGGGCTCGGCATCGTCCGGCGCTACGCGAACGAGGTCGCCGGGTGAGCGCGCGTCGGGCCGGGACCCCGGGCCCCGCGGGCCCGGACGCCCTGCGGGGGCGACGCGACGCGGACCGCGCCCTGGATCACGCGGGGGCCGGGCGCGTGCCGGCCGACCGGCCACCTCGCGCCGCCGCGACGACCTCGCGGTAGAGCGCCCGGTGGCGCTCGGTCGCCACGGACCAGTCGAACCCGCGGACGCGCTCGGCGGCCGCCCGGACGAGCCGGCGCGTCGCCTCGGCCTCGTCGCCGGTCGCCCGGAGCGCGTCGGCGAGCGCGCCCGGGTCCCCGTACGGGACCAGTCGACCCGCCCGCCCCCCGTCGAGCACCTCGGGCACCGCTCCGACCGCGGTCGCCACGATCGGGGTGCCCGCCGCCATCGCGTCCAGCAGGACGAGCCCGAACGCTTCCCACTCGGACGGGAGGACCAGCGCCCGCGCCTGCCGGACGACGCCCCGGTACGCGCCCGCCCCCTCGACCTTCCCCAGCCATCGGATCTCCCGATCGATCCCGAGCTCCCGGGCCCGCCGCTCGAGCACGGCCCGCTCCCCCCAGTCCGGGCCCATCACGACCAGCGGGGGCCGGGCGGTCGGGGGGATCCGGGCGAGCGCGTCGAGGAGGTTCGAGAGCCCCTTGTTCGGCGCGACGCGACCGACGAACAGCACGTACTGCGCGGGGAGATCGAGGCCGTCCGTCCGGTCGGCGGCCGGGTCGTCCCAGGCCCGAAGATCGATGCCGGGCGGGATCACGCGGATCCGGTCCCCCGGGGCGAACTCGCGGACGAGCCCGGCCTCCCGCTCCGACTCCGCCACCAGCGCTCGGGCGACGCGGTAGGCGGACATCCCGAACGCGACGTCCTCGCACCGCAGCAGTCCGCGCTTCACGCCGGGCTCCCGCCGGTCCGCCGGGTGGTAGTGGGTCGACACGACGAGCGGGATGTCGCACCGCCGCGCGACGGCGGCCGCCTGGAGCACGTGTCCGTAGCGGTGCGAGTGGGCGTGGATCACGTCGGCGCCGCTCGCCCGGAGCGCGTCGATCAGCCCGACCATCCACGGAAGGGTGACGTGGGGCGCGAGGCGCTTGTGCACGGGGAACCGACGCACCGGTACGCCGTCGACGGTCGGCGGGAAGTCGGCGCGCCGCGCCCAGCGGGCCTCGTCGTAGAGGTCGGATGCGAAGACCTCGACCTCCTCGCCGGCGGAACGCAGCCGGCGCACCGTCTCGCGAACGGTCGTCTCGACGCCGCCCGGCGCGTCGAACCGGAGGGTCACGTGGACGATCTTCACGGCCGCGACCGAACCTCCCGATGGGCGGACGGGTACCGCCGCGGTGCGGGCCGGTCGGTCGCCGTGCCGTCCGCCGCCCGGGCCGCCGCATTCCGTCGGGCGCGCATTCCTGCGCCGAGGTCCCCCCGACTTCTTTACCGTTCGCGCGCGGCGACGCCGCGGGCGGCGCCGGGCGCGGACCCCCGAGGCACCGGTCGGTTCGGTCCCCGGCCCAGCATCGAGGCCCCCGACCGGGGGGCCCCGGCGGGGCCCCGCAGGGCGGTCCGCCGGCGCGAGGGAAACCCCATGTATTCGGCCCGGCTCGTCCGGGGCGACGGGCCGCGGGGGACGGTCGACCGCTCGATGGATCCGACGGCGCGCCCACCCCCGCTCGCCGCGTCCGGGAGCGACGCATGATCCTCGGCCTCGTCGGGCGCATCCTCCGGGCGATGGCCCGGTTCACGCCGGGCGACGCGGGCCAGGACCTCGATCACGTGGGCGGCGAACTGATCCGGCTCGATCGACGGGCCCCTCCGCCGCCCGCGACCTCGCGGTAGAGATCGCCGAACCGCCGGGCCGAGACCGACCAGTCGAGGCCCTGGACCCACGCCCACGCCGCGTCGGCCCGCTGTCGGGCCGCCGCCGGATCCTCGAGGACCGACCGAAGGGCGAGGGCGAGCTGCGCGGGATCGCCGTACGGCACGAGCCGCCCGCGCCGTCCGCCGTCCAGGACCTCGGGGACCGCCCCGACCGCGGTCGCGACGATCGGGGTCCGCGCGGCCATCGCTTCGAGCAGCACGAACCCGTACGCCTCCCACTCCGAGGGCAGGACGAGCGCCCGGGCGCCGCGGATCACCGCCCGGTACGACCGGCGGTCGGCGAGATGCCCGAGCCATCGGAGCGCCCCGTCCACCCCGCGACGGCGCGCGCGCTCCTCGAGGAGCGCCCGCTCGCCCCAGTCGGCGCCGACGAAGACGACGGGCCGTCGCTGCGCCGGCGGCATCTCCGCGAGCCCGTCGACGAGGCTCGGCAGCCCCTTGTTCGGGGCCAACCGTCCCACGAAGACGAAGTACTCGGCGGGCAGGTCGAGGCCCTCGGCCCGGTCGTGCGCGGCCTCGCCCCACTCCGCGAGATCGACCCCGGGCGGGAGGATCCGGACGCGGTCGGCGGGAGCGAACTCGCGCAGCCGCCGCGCCTCGACCTCGGACTGCACCACCACCGCGCGCGCGGTCCGGTACGCGGTCATGCCGAACCCCACGTCGACCAGCCGGAAGATCGCCCGGTTGCGTCGCGACTCGCGGCGGTCGGGGGGATGGTACGACGTGGAGACCACGAAGGGGATCCGGCACCGACGGGCCACCGCGGCGGCCTGCAGGACGTGCCCGTAGCGGTGCGAGTGGGCGTGGATCACCTCGGCGCCGCTCTGCGCGAGCGCGTCGATCAGCCCGACCATCAGCGGGAGGGTCAGGTGCGGGACCAGCTGCTTGCGCACCGGGAACCGGTGCACCGGCACGCCGTCCACCGTCGGCGGGAAGTCGGTGCGCCGCTCCCAGCGGGCCTCGTCGAAGAGGTCGGACGCGAACACCTCCACGTCGTGCCCCTGGGACCTCAGGTGGCGGGAGAGCTCCCGCACGTTCGTCTCGACGCCCCCCGGGGCGTCGAACCGCAGCACGACCTGGGCGACCTTCATGCGCCGAGCACGTCCCGGTAGATCGCGGCGATCCGGTCGGCGACCGCCTCCCAACCGTACGCGGGCACCACGCGGTCGCGCCCGTACGCCCCCATCCGGTCGGCGAGGGCCGGATCGCGGACGAGGGTCCGCAGCGCCGCCGCCAGCGCCGGGACGTCCTTCGGCGCCACGAGCCGCCCCGCGCGGCCGTCCTCCACGAACTCGGGGATCCCGCCGACGCGCGACGCGATCACCGGCCGTCCCTGGGCGAGCGACTCGAGGAGCACGAGCCCGAACGCCTCGTACTCGCTCGGCAGGACGAGCGCGCGGGCCTCCCGGTACGCCGCGGCGAGCAGCGCGTCGTCGTCGACGGGGCCGACGAACCGGACCCGGTCGGCGAGCCCGAGCGCCCGGGCGCGCGCCTCCGCCGGGGCGCGCATCCCGCCGTCGGTGCCGACGAGGACGAGCCGGAACGCAGGCGCCTCCTCCGCGACGGCCCGGAACGCCGCCACGAGCTCAAGCAGCCCCTTGTTCGACGCGAGCCGGCCCACGAAGAGGAAGAACGGGCCGTCGATCCCGTACCGATCCCCGAACGGATGCGGGCCGGGCGGGGGGGCGGGGAGCGGCCGATATCCGGGCGGGACGATCTCGACCGGGGGCAGCGGGAGACCGAGGGTCCGGAGCAGGCGCTCCTCTTCGTGCGTCTGGACGATCACCCGCGCGGCGTCGCGCACGACCGGCCCGGCGACGCGGCGGTCGTAGAAGCCTCGGATCCGGTGCCGCAGCCAGCCGCCGTGGATCGACCAGATCGGGTGGAAGTGGGCGGTCAGCACGAACGGGCGGCCGGTCCGGCGGCGGTACCGGCGGGCGACGGCGACCTGGTTCGTGCCGTACGTGTGCGCGTGGACGAGATCGGGCCCGAACGCGGCGAGCGCCGCGTACAGCCCCCGAAAGAACGGGTAGTGGAGCTCTCCCGGGAGCGACCAGACCCTCAGCCGGTGGACCGCTCCGTAGGCCGTCGTCTCGGTCCGTGGGACGTCGGGCGACAGGCGCTCGATCGGGAACTCCCGCACGAGATCGCTCGTGAAGACGTCGACCCGGTAGCCCCGGGCCCCCAGCCGGGGCGACAGCTCGGCCACGTGCCGCTCGACGCCGCCGGGCGCGGGCGGGAACCGGGTCGACAGCTGGGCGATGCGGGTCCGACCGCGGCCGGGTGCGTCGGGCGTCACAGCGAGGGTCCGGCGTCCCGGTCCGGCGGGGCCTAGGCGCGCGACGCCGCGAGCCGCTGGGCGTACTTCTTGTAGACCTCGGTCGCGCGCGCGACCGATTCGATCTTCACGTACTCGTTCGCCTGGTGCGAGAGCTCCTCCTCGCCCGCGCCGAAGATCACCACGCGGGGGTTCACCTGCGTGTAGTGCACCGCCTCCGAGGCGTGGACGAGGACGGTCGTCTCCGCCTGGGCGACGTCGCGGAGGAGCCGGACGTGCTCCGCGTTGGGATCGATCTGGACCGCCGGCATGGTGAGGATGCGGCGCAGGGTGAACGGCGTCTTGATCCGGCGCAGGTGCTCCTCGATCTCGTGGTACAGCTGGTCGGGCGTGTACGGCGGCGGGAACCGGATGTCGACCTCGCTCGTCGCCTTGTTCGGCACGACATTGAGGCGGGTCCCGCCGTTGAACGTGCCGATGTTGAGCGTGACGCTCCCGAGCTCGGGGTGCGCGATCCGCCCCTTGAACGACTCGAGCCCACGGAGGATCCGCATCATCTTGCCGATCGCGTTCTCGCCGAGGTGGGGCATCGCGCCGTGGGCGGCCTTCCCGCGGGTCTCGATCGCGAGGTCGAGGACGCCCTTCTCGGCGTAGGCGACGCGCAGGCCCGTCGGTTCGCCCACGACGATCGCCTTCGCGCGCCGCATCGGCAGCGTCTTCGCGAGCGCCGTGGCGCCCTGCATCGCGGTCTCCTCGTCCGTCGTGAACGCGAGGACGACGGGGATCTTCCGGGCGACCAGGTCCTGGGCCGCCTCGAGCATCGCGACGACCGTCCCCTTCATGTCGGCCGACCCGCGCCCGTACATCCGGCCCGAGGCGAGCTGGCTCTGGGAGAAGCTCCAGTAGTCCCCGACCGGCGGGGTGTCGAGGTGCCCGGAGAGGACGACGCCGCCCTGCCCGTACTCCGCGAGCAGGCTCGGCGCCGACGGGTCGCCGAAGAGCGTGTTGCGCATGTGGATCTGGTCGGTGAACGACTGGACGTAGTCGAGCACCTCCTGCTTGTCGGAGAAGGGATCGCTCGGGATCTTGATCAGCTCCGCCAGCATATCGATCATCTGGCGTTTCATCGGATGCAAACCTCTCGCCGTTCGATGCGGGATGCCACGAACGATCTACGGGCTCGGAATCGCCGGAACGGTCTTAAGCTGTGAGTTCGGGCCGCGCGCTGTTCTCGAGGGCCGGAACGCGCTTACGAGGGCGAGCGCTCGCCCGGCGCCTC
>DATJUI010000011.1:0-100382 GCA_035502455.1 Thermoplasmata archaeon
TCGAATCCGGCCGAGCCCACCTTTCCCGCGCGCCTCCCGGCGCGGTCCGAACCCGGGCCCCCGGCTCCCTGGGTGCGCCTCGGCCCGCGGACCCGGTCGGCGGGGACCGGCTTCGGGCCCGACGTCCGGCCGCTCCGTCCCGTCGATCCGCGCGCCGCCGCGGCGCCTCCGCCCGGCCGCCCGGCCCTCGGGGGCGCGCCCGCGCGGGGTCAGCGGTGCGAGGCGGTCGGGGAGGTGTCGATCGCTCCCGCGGGCGCGGGGGCGGGGGTCGGGCTCGTCGTCGGCCCGGCCCGATCGTCGTAGATGAACCGCGCCCCCCGGATCGCCGAGATGAACGCACCGAGCGCGGTCACGCACCCGGCGAACAGGAACGCCTCGGCGAGCGCGCTGTGGAACGCCGAGCCGATCGCCGTCGCGAAGAAGTGGGGGGCGGTGAGCGAGGCCACGACCCCGGGCGGGAGCGGGGTCCAGCCCGGCACGGTCGCGGCCGCCGCGAGCAGCCCCTGCATCGGGTTCTCGCCGAGGAACGCCCCGAAGAGGGCCCCGGTCGGGTTGGAGGCCACGAGCCCCGCGAGGATCCCGGAGTCCGGCGCGCCGACCTGGGCCGAGGCGAGCGCCTGGCTCACCGAGGTGCCGAGCCCGGTCGACAGCCCCAGGATGACGATGGTGAAGAACAGCGCCATCGACAGCTGCTGGCCGGTGTTCTGGAGGGTCGCCAGCATCCCCGCGGCCGACCCGCGGTTCTGCGCGGGGACGGAGTTCATCACGGAGGCGGAGTTCGGGGCGGCGAACATCCCCATCCCGATCCCCTGGACGAACAGGAGTGCGCCCATCTCCCAGTACGCGAAGTCGAGCGGAAGGAGCGCGAGCAGGAAGAACGTGCCCGAGGCGACCGCGAGGCCGCTGGTCGCGAGCACGCGGGCCCCGTGGCGGTCGGACAGCCAGCCGCTCACCGGACCCGCGACCAGGAAGCCGAGGATCATCGGCATCATCAGGATCCCGGCCCAGAGGGGGACCTCGCTGAACGAGTAGCCGTGGAGCGGGAGCCAGATCCCCTGGAACCAGATCACGAGCAGGAGCATCATGCCCCCGCGGGCGATCGAGCCCAGGAACGCCGCCACGTTGCCGGCGGCGAACGAGCGGACCCGGAACAGCTCGAGCCGGAACATCGGGTCGGGGACGCGGGTCTCGACGAACAGGAAGGCGACCAGCAACCCGAGGCCCGCGACGAGGCCCGAGAGCACCCACGGGCTCGACCAGCCGGTCGGGGACGACCCGTACGGCAGCAGCCCGTAGGTGACCGCGACGAGGACGAGCGTGAGGCCCGCGGCGAACGTCACGTTCCCCACGTAGTCGATGCGCGCCCCGACGGCGCGGGTCGAGATCTCCCGCAGCCGGGCGTACGCCCAGATCGTGCCGGCGACGCCGATCGGCACGCTGACGAGGAAGATGATCCGCCAGGTCGGCAGGACGAAGCCGCCGAAGTGGAGGTCGGGGATCGACGCGAGCACGCCGCCGACGACGAGCCCGACCATCGAACCGCCGATGAAGGCGATCATGTTGATCCCCATCGCCTTCCCCCGCTCGCTCGGCGGGAACGCGTCGGTGAGCAGGGCGGCCGAGTTCGCGAACAGGAACGAGGCCCCGACCGCCTGGATCAGTCGGAAGCCCACGAGGAGCCAGGCCCCGGTCGGCCCGCTGTACGGCTCGACGAACAGGAGGATCGACCCGGTCGAGAAGATCGCGAACCCGAGGTTGTACATCCGGGTCCGGCCCCACATGTCGGAGAGCCGACCGCAGGTGACGAGCAACGTCGCGGTCACCACGCCGTAGCCGAGCAGCAGCCAGATCAGGATCGGGAAGCTCGACGGCAGGAACGGATTGACCCCGACCCCGGTGAAGATGACGGGCAGCGAGATCAGGACGATCGTCCCGTCGACCGAGGCGAGGAGCGCCCCGAGCGTCGTGTTGGAGAGGACGATCCACTTGTAGTCGACCATCGAAACGCCGGTGCGACCCCGTTGACGCAGGGAGCAGCGCCGCGGGGGCTCTTAGGCTAGTGGTCTCGAGGGGCGCGAATCCCGGGGGAAGGGCGGTCCGCGTCGGCCCCCTCGGCCGGCCCGCCGTCGGTCGCGCCGTGGACGAGGCGCGGCCGCGCGAACGGCCCGCCGCCCGAGGGGACCCGGTGGGTCGGGGCCGGGACCGGATGGTCCTTCGCGATGAAGTCGCCGGTCGACGGGCGCGTCAGGAGCGCGTACCACGGGGCGAGCGCGTCGACGAACGCGCCGACCAGGCCGAGGAGGACGAGGCGGGCCCACGACACCCGACGCGAAAGGTACGGGGCGTGGAGGCGGTAGCCTTCCACGTACGCGGTCACCATCGAGACCCAGACGAACCCCGTGAACAGCCCGGTGACGAACAGGATCGGCCCGTAGTGGAGGAACACGCTCGCGACGAGGACGGCGATCGACGGGAGCGCAGAGAACCAGGAGAGCGCGGAATACGCGAGCGAGAGGCGGCGGGACCGCGGCAGCTCGGGGGAGCGGCGGACCGCGAACAGCACCCCGTGCATCCACCGGCGGCGTTGGGTCAGCTGGTCCCGCAACGAGAACGCGCCCTTCTCGTACGCGAACCCCTTGAGGACCCCGAACACGGAGCCGAACCGCGACCGGACCCGGATCTCGAACGTGAGGTCCTCCGCCGGGGAGTAGCCGCGGGTGTCCCAACCGACCGCGTCCTCGACGTCCGCCCGGGCGAGGATGTGCGAGCCGTGGAACCCGGCCGAGGGGTTCCCGGGCATCGTCATCGAGTCGAGCACCCGGAAGTCGTCGTACGAACGGGTGAGCTCCTGGATGTGGCTCGGCGAGCCGGACCAGTCGATGGGGTAGACGATGATCCCGACGCCGACGAGCTTCGGCCCGCGGACGAACTCGGCGATCCCCGCGACCGTGTCCTCGCCGACGCACGTCTCCTCGTCCTGGTGGTAGACCCAGTACGACGGGTCGGAGAGCCCCTCGCCCCGTCGGATCGAGCAGGCGTACTCGAGCGCGCGTGCCTTCCCCCGCGTCCGGAGCGGGGTCTGGTACGTCGACGGCACTACGAGGAGCCGCGCCCCTTCGGTGCGCAGCGCCTCGTACGTCGCCGGCGCGCTCGCGTACCCCTCGGGCTCGACCACGAGCCAGAGCTTCGGCACGAACCCCTGGCGCGCCGTGTGCCGCGTCCAGTAGAGGACCGAACGGGCGCTCTCGGCGAGGGCGCGGTGGTTCCGACCGATCGCGGTGATCTGGAAGATCACCGTGGGGGGTCTCACGATCCCACGCCCGTTTCGAGCCGGTGGCTCCGCAGGGTGCGCTGGGTCCCGACGAACGCGAGGAAGAAGAACGGCACGGAGACGAGCCAGACGGCCGGCAGCACGATGAGCCAGATCGGCGGCGCCGGTTCGCGCGCGAGCAGGTTGACCCCTTCGAGCGCGATGCTGATCCCGGCGCTCAGGCCGAGCGTCCAGGCCAGCAGCCGGCGCCGCCGCGACCGCAGCGACGCGACCGTGCGATCGTAGGTGGCCGCGGTGAACGAGTGGTAGGGGGCCGGAGCCGGCGGTGCCGCCGGGGCGGCGATCGGCCCGCGCGCCGACGCGGCGGTCGCCCCGAGCCCGGAGCCCGGCGTCCCTTCGTCCCACGCGGCCGCGACCGGGGTCGGCGCGTCGAGGCCGAACCCGACCTCGCGGGAGAGGAACTCGAGCTCGTCCCCGGCCCGTCCGAGCTCCCGGGTCAGATCGTGGAGGTGCTGCTCGACCAGGTCCGAACCGGGGGCGAGCCGTTCGACCGCGTGGCCGAGCTCGTTCGCCGCCCGGGTCGCGGCGTCGATCCGGGCTTCCAGGTACCGCGCGGGAAGTTCGGCCGGCCCGTCGACGGGCGGTTCCGCGGTCGGCGCGGTCGGCGCCGCCGCCGCGACCGGTCCGTCGTCGTCCGGCCCCGTCCCCCCGCCGGTCCAATGGAGCGCCTGCGCGAGCTCGTCGAGCTCGTCCAGCGCGGCCCGGGTGTCGGGACTGTACGCCCGGGCCGAGGGTCGACGGGCCGTCGGGTCGTCCAATCTGCGCCTCGCCGGTCCGTCGGGAAGAACCCGGTTCCTCCGCGTGATCGGGACCAGCGGCCATCAGTTTGCCGGCTTCCGGGATATTAATCTCGCGGCCGTCGGAGCCATCCCGAGCCGTCCGGGCCCCCGCGCGATCCCGCCGCTACTTGCGCAGGACCTTGAACGCGATGTCGAACGTGCCGAGCGCGAGCGCGGTCTTCACCCACAGGACGCACAGGGACTCGAGCTCGCGGGACGACGCGATCCCGCCCAGGTCGACGACCGACGGCCAGCCGAAGGAGCTCAGGAGCTCGGTGACCGTCGCCTTGGCGGCCGCGTCGTCCCCGCAGATCCACATGTCCGGTGGACCACCGGGGAAGGTCGGCCGGTAGAACGACGGGTTGCCGACGATGTTGAACGCCTTCACCACGCGCGCGCGAGGCAGGAGCGACTGCACGATCTCGCCGTTCGAGGTCGTGAAGCCCCGGGCGAGCCGCGGCGGAGCCTCCGACGCCAGCACGAGCGGATTGGTCGCATCGATCACGATCTTCCCGTCGAACCGGTGCGGCCCGGTCGCGCGGATCGCGTCCTCGACGGCCACGCCGTGCACCGCGAGGACCAGCAGCTCGCCGAAGTCGGCCGCCTCGGCGAACGTGCCGGTCGCGCCGGCCCCTCCGGTCGCCGCGGCCCAGGCGACGAGCGACGGACGGCCCGCCTCCCGGGCGCCGATCTTGACGGCGTGGCCGGTCCCGACGAACCCGCTCCCCAGCGCGCGCCCCACGTCCCCGCTGCCCAGGATCCCGATCTTCATCGGCCCTCGCGCGAGCCTCACGACGCCGGCGCAATTGACCCCGTCGCTGCCGGACGGGGCCGCGCCCGCCGGGCCGCCCGCGCGTCCCGGGTCTTGGCCCGGTGGCAGTCGCGGCAGACCGTCCGGAGGTTCGAGTATTCGAGCGCCGCGCCTCCGTCCGCGATTTCGACGATGTGGTCGACGTCCAGCTCCCGAGCGCGGCGCCGCCGCCCGCAGATCGCGCACGAGTACCGGTCGCGCAGCAGCACGTACGACCGCGCGGAGTCCCAGAAGTAGTGGCCGTGGAAGCGCCACCGGCATCGCCGGGAGCAGTAGGGGGTCCGGCGGCTCGGGAGCGGCGCGGCGCACTCGACGCACCGGGCCGCCCGACGCGCCTCGGTCCGGCGCCGCGCCCCGTCGGAGAACCAGGCCGCCGAGAGGCCGAGGATGCGTCCGTTCGGGCCCACGTCCACCGACGGTGCCCGGGGTCCCGGGGCCGACACGTCGAACGGGTCGAGCTCCCGATTGAAGAGCGTTCCCCTCGACGCGCACTATGTAGCCGGCCGCGGTGGGTCGGACCCTCGTACCATGGACCTCCTCGCCGCCGGGCTCCTCGCCGCCGTGTTCCTGGCCGTGATCGTCCGCCAGCTCACCGGCCGGGGGCCGTCCGTCTGGATCGACTTCGCGCTCGGGGGCGCCGGGGCGCTCCTGCTCGGGGTGCTCCCGCTCTCCGACCTTGGCGGGGTGCTCGACTCGGCGCTCCCGGTGCTGCTGTTCCTCCTCGCGCTGTTCGTCTTTGCGCGTGCTCTCGAGAGCGCCGGGGCGCTCGACCACCTCGCCCGGTGGCTCCTCGGTCGGGCGAAGCGGGCGGACGACCTCCCGGCGCTCGTGTTCGTGGGGTTCGGGATCGCCTCCGCGTTCCTGCTCAACGACGCGCTGGTCCTCATCGGCGTGCCGGTGCTGCTCGCCGTCGCGCGGCGGGCCCGCCTGCCACCGGTCCCGCTGCTGCTCTCCCTCGCGTTCGCGGTGACGGTCGGCAGCGTCCTCACGCCGTTCGGCAACCCCCAGAACCTCCTCGTCGCGCTCGCGAGCGGGCTCTCGGACCCTGTCGCCGCCTTCCTCCGCTACCTGCTCGTGCCGACGGCCGTCAACCTCGCGATCGGGGCCGTCTACCTCCGATGGGCGTTCCGCGCGCGGTTGCGGGCCGCCGGGGAGACCCGTTCGGAGGGCCCCCCGCCTCGGATCCCGATGTTCCCCTCGGGCGGCTGGGGCGGCCGCCTCGCGCGCTTTCCGGTGCTCGCGATCTTCCCCGCGACCATGGTCGCACTGCTGGGGGGGTCCGTGGTCGCGGCGTACTTGCCCGGGCTGGCGGTCCCCAGCTGGGAGGTCGCGCTGGGGGGCGCGGCCCTGGTCGTCGCGCTGTCGCGCGATCGCGGCCCGGTGGTGCGCCGCATCAACTGGAGCGTCCTCGTGCTGTTCCTCGGCCTGTTCCTCGTCGTCGGAGGAGCGGTCGCCGGCGGGGTGCTCGGCGCCATCGACCGGGCGGTGCCGATCCCGGGCCCCACGCAGCCCGCGGCCGGGCTGCTCGCGATCGTCGGCACCTCGTTCCTGGGGCCCCAGCTCGTCAGCAACGTGCCGTGGGTCGCCCTGCAGATCCCGTGGTTGTCCGGCCTGGGGTACGGGGCGGGCACTCCGATCGCCTGGGTCGCGCTCGCGGGGGCGAGCACGCTCGCCGGGAACGTCACCCTGCTCGGGGCGGCCAGCAACCTCATCGTCGTCGATCTGGCCGAGAAGCAGGGGGTCCGGATCCGACTGGGCGAGTTCGCCCGGTACGCCCTGCCGCTCGCCGCGATCTCGTTCGCGGTGCTGTGGGGCTGCCTCGCCGTGGGCCTGTAGGGGGACCGAGACGACAAGAGCGACGGACGCTCGCGTTCGGACGTGTTCCCGCTCGCGGCCTGGGTCTGGGACCATCGGGGGTGCCGGCACAACCTCGGCGAGTCCGGGATGTACCCGGCGGTCGCGCCGGTCCGGCCGTCCGCACGGGAGCTGCGCGCCGCGAGCGTCCCGGAGCTGCGACGGGCGCTGGCCGCGTCGGTCGACGTCGACCCGGGGCGCCTGTTCCTGACGCACGGGGCGACGGAGGGGAACGGCTGGGTGTCGTGGTACGTGGCCCGCCGCCGGCGCGGAGCGTCGGCCCGACCGCGCTGCCGGGTCGGGCTCCCGGAGTACCCGCCGCTCGTGGACGGCGCCCGCGCCGCGGGGTTCCGGACGGTCCGCGCCCCCGGCGCCACCGACTACGCCGTGCTCTCGAACCCCCGCAACCCGGAGGGCCGCGCGCTCGAGGCCGCGGCGATCGACCGATTCGCCGGCCGGGCCCGATGGCTCCTCGTCGACGAGACGTTCCGCGAGTTCGGACCGTCCCCGACGTACGCGGGGGCCGGCCGCCGCGGGGTCTTCCGTACGGGGACGTTCACGAAGTTCTTCGGCGGCGATTCGATCCGGGTCGGTTTCGTCGTCGCCCCGGAGGAGGAGACGGCCGCGTTCGGACGGTTCCACGACCTCGTGGTCGACCGGATCCCGACCTACTCCGTGGCCGCGGCCCTCGCGACGTGGGACCGGCGCGCGACGATCGGAGCGCGCGTGCGCGCGATCTTCCGGGCGAACGTGGCGACGCTCCGCGCGGCCCTGCCCGACGTGCCCGAGCTGGCGGCGCCCGTCTTCTTCGACCGGGTCCCGGGTCGCTCGGGCCGGGCGCTGGCCGAGCGCTGCGCGGCGCGCTCGGTCCTCGTCTGCCCGGGGGATCTCTTCGGGGACCCGCGCGGGGTCCGGCTGGGGCTCACGCGCCGGACGTTCCCGGCGGACCTCGCGGCCTACCGGCGCGTCCGGCCGGCCGGCGCTTCACGGACCGACGCGTAGCCCGCCCGGCTCGATCGCCCCGTGATAGTGGCGGCCGAGCGAGAGGCGTGCGAGCGACACCTTCTGGACCGGTTCGATGCGGGGCGACGGCGCCCGCCCCGCCTGCTCCCGCAGGAACGTCGCCGCGAACCGGACCGCGTGCTCCGGGTTCGACTCGTGCACGAGCAGGAACCCGCGGGCGAGCTCGGTGAGCACGGCCCGCGCGGGCACGATCGATTCGATCCCGTCGATCTCCGGGTCGTTCCGGTCCTCGCCGGGGGGCATCGCTCGGCGAGCGACCCGGGCGGTCGGCATAAAAGGAGACGCTCCAGAGGAGGCGTCCGTGCGGCCGGCTTGACCGCGAACGTTTAACCCGCCGCCGAGCCTAGCCGGCGGGTCGACCATGAGCCAGAGTGTTCCTCCGCCGGCGGCGCCGCCGTCCGACGCACGCCCCGGACCGTCCCGACGCGGGGTGGTGATCCGAACGCCGATCCCCGGCCCGAACGCGCAGCGGGTGATCGAGCGGGACCGCCGGTTCCTGATGACGAGCACGAAGACGAGCCCGATCGTGGCGGAGTCCGGCCAGGGCGTCTGGATCACCGACGTCGATGGCAACCGGCTCCTCGACTTCGCGTCGGGGGTGGCGGTGAACGCGGTCGGCTACGCGCACCCCGACGTCGTGCGCGCCGTGCGCGAGCAGGCCGGCCGGCTCTCCCACTTCGCCGGGACCGACTTCTACTACGACAACCAGACGCAGCTCGCGGAGCGCCTCGCCGGCCTCGTGCCCGGCGACTTCCCGAAGAAGGTGTTCTTCACCAACAGCGGGACCGAGAGCGCGGAGGCCGCCCTCAAGCTGGCGCGGTGGAATCGAGAGCGTCCGATCACGCTCGGGTTGCTCGGGGCGTTCCACGGACGCACGATGGGCGCGCTCTCCCTGACGACCTCGAAGCCGGTCCAGCGGGCCCGCTACGGGCCGTACGTCGGCGGCGGTCACCACATCCCGGCGCCGTACTGCTACCGGTGCCCGTACCAGCTCGAGTACCCCAGCTGCGATCTCTACTGCGCCAAGATCCTGAAGGAGCTCTACTTCCAGACGTCGATCCCGCCGGACGACGTCGCCGCGATGATCGTCGAGCCGGTGATGGGGGAGGGCGGCTACGTCGTGCCGCCCGCCGGCTGGCACCGCGCCCTCAAGGGGATCCTCGACGAGCACGGGATCCTGTTCATCGACGACGAGGTGCAGGCCGGCATGGGGCGCACGGGCCGCTGGTTCGCGATCGAGCACCACGGGGTGGTGCCGGACATCGTGACGATGGCGAAGGCGCTCGGCGGCGGACTGCCGATGGGGGCCGTCGCCTTCCGCGCCGACCTCGACTTCACGACGCAGGGCTCGCACTCGAACACGTTCGGCGGCAACCTGGTCGCCGTCGCCGCGTCGATGGCGACGCTCGACGTGATCGAGAAGGAGCACCTGCTCGACCGCGCCCGGGACCAGGGCACGTACCTGCTCGGGCGGCTCCGCGAGCTCGCCACCCGGCACGAGGAGATCGGCGATGTCCGCGGGCTCGGATTGATGACCGCCACCGAGTTCGTCACGGACCGCCGGACGAAGGCGCCGGCGGTCGCGTTCCGCGACCGCGTCCTCGCCGAGACCGTGAAGCGGGGGCTGATCCTCCTGCCGTGCGGGCGCTCGACGCTGCGGTACATCCCCCCGCTGATCGTGACCCGCGACGAGATCGACGAGGCGATCGAGATCGTCGACGCGTCGATCCGGGCCGCCCGCGCCGCGGCATGAAGGTCGTCCGCTGGGACGCCGCCGGGGCCCTGCGGGTGGACCCGGACGCGCCCGATCCGGTCGCCGGACCGGGCGAGGTCACGGTCCGGCTCGCCGCCTGCGGGATCTGCGGGACCGACCTCGAGAAGCTCCGGGGGAACTACCGGTCCTCGGGCGGCCGGCTCGGTCACGAGCCGGTCGGTGCGATCGCGGCGATCGGACCCGGCGTCCGCGGCCTCTCGGTCGGCGCGCGCGTCTTCGTGCACCACCACGTCCCGTGCCTCGCGTGCGACGTCTGCGCGCGCGGCGACCTCACGTTCTGCCCGACCTACGCCCGGACGAACATCGACCCCGGCGGGTTCGCGGAGTCGTTCCGCGTGCCGGCCGAGAACGTCGCGCGCGGGGCGATCCTCCCGCTCGACCCGTCGGTGAGCTGGGCGACCGGCACGCTGCTCGAGCCGGCCGGCTGCGCGCTCACGGCGCTGCACCGCGTCGGGCTGCCCCCGCACGCGACGGTCCTCGTCCTCGGCCTCGGTCCCGTCGGGCTCCTCTACGCCCGCCTCGCCCGGGCGCTCGGCGCCGACTGGGTCGGTGGCACGGAGATCGCCCCGCTGCGGCGCGCGGCGGCCGAGCGCGGCGGGATCGACGCCACCGTCGATCCGCGCGAGGCGGGGGCCGTCGCGGCGCTCGTCGAGCGCGCGACCGGGGGCCGGGGGGTCGACCTGGCCGTCGCCGCGACCGGGCATCCGGCGGTGGTGCGCACCGCGGCCGAGGTCGTCCGCCGCGGGGGCACCGTGAACCTGTTCGGCCTCCCCGAGCCCGGGAGCCGGCTCGACGT
This sequence comes from Thermoplasmata archaeon, assembly GCA_035502455.1. Classification (GTDB taxonomy): domain Archaea; phylum Thermoplasmatota; class Thermoplasmata; order Lutacidiplasmatales; family UBA184; genus Lutacidiplasma. The sequence goes on from DATJUI010000011.1 coordinate 10,369, forward strand.
CGACCTCCAGCAGCTCTACCTGCGCGGGGTCCGGATCGTGCCCTCGTACGCCACGACGGAGCCGGACATCGCCGAGGTCCACCGGCGCGTGGTCGCCGGGGAGCTGCGCCTCGACGACCTCGTGACCCACCGCGAGCCGCTCGACCGGGCCCCCGCGGCGTTCGAGCTCGCGGGACGGCCGAACGAGGCCGTGAAGGTCGTGGTCACCGGCCCCGCCTTCTGACGGGTCAGAGCTCGGCGCCTTCGCCGACGACCTGCCCCGCGATCCGGTGGCCCGAGCGGACCACGGCGCGGGGTCCGAGCAGGGAATCGGAGACGCGGGCGTCCCGCTCGACCCGGACCCCGTCCATCAGGATCGAGTTCTCGACGTGGGCCCCCGGATCGACCGTGACGCGGGGCCCGAGCGTCACGTACGGACCGAACGACGCCCCCGGCGCCGTCGCCCCCTCCATCGCCGCGACCGGGCCCCGGCCGCGCGCGCCCGGGGGGAGCGCCCCCGAGCCGCCCCGGCCGTCCTCGAAGAGCAGCCGCTGGGCGTTCAGGATCCGGTCGGGCGTGCCGGCGTCGTCCCAGTAGCCCGTGAGGCGGTAGCCGTAGACGCCGTCCGCCAGCAGGCCCGGCACGACCTCGCGCTCGAAGCTGAGGGCCCGCCCCGCCGGGATCCGGTCGACGGCGCGCCGGCTCCAGACCGCGAGCCCGGCGTTGATCCAGCGCGAAGGGGCGTCGGCCGGTTCCGGTTTCTCGACGAACCCCGTGATCCGGTCGTCGGGCCCGAGCGCGGCGACCCCGTACGGACGCACGTCGTCGACCTCGGCGAGCGTCATCACCCCGATCCCGCCCGTCGCGGTGAAGCGGGCGTGGACCGCGGCGAGATCGACCCGGGCGATCACGTCGGAGTTCAGCAGGTAGAACGGATCGCTCAGCCCGCCCGCGGCGTTCTTCATGCCTCCGCCCGTTCCGAGCGGCTCCCGCTCCGGGACCGTCCGCACGGGCACCCGGAACGGGTGCGCCCGGACGTACGCGTCGATCTGCTCGGCCTTGTACCCGGTCGCGAGCACCACCTCGTCGACGTCCGACGGGAGCAGGTCGAGCACGTGGTACAGCATCGGCTGGCCGGCGATCGGGATGAGCTGCTTCGGGACGGCGTACGTGACGGGGCGCAGGCGGGTGCCGAACCCCCCGATCAGGACGAGCGCCTTCATCGCCGGCTCCCGGGAGGCCCCCGGCCATATGCCGTTTCGGGCGGCCTACAGGATCGCGGGCGGCTCGCCGCGCCCGACGGACCGGGCATACTCGCGCGCGACGAGGCGCTTGAGGAGCGCCGCCGGACTGCCCCAGATCGTGAGCTGGTGCAACGAGCCGGCCGCCGCGCCGAGGCCGAGCGCGACGATCACGCCGCGCTCGCGGTAGCGGAACGGCTCGGGCGGGCTCCCGTTCCACCGGGCGACCAGGTTCGCCGCCGCGGTCCGCGCCTCGGCCAGCGCCGCCTGCGCCGTGCCCGGGACGAGCAGGCCGGTCGTCGGGTCCCGGAACTCCACCACGTCCCCGACGGCGAACGCCTCGGGGTGGCCGGGCAGGGCCAGGGTCGGCGCCACCGCGAGCCGGCCGCCCTTCCCGTGCGCGACGGGCAGCTCGCGGACCACGGGCGGGGCCTCGAGCCCCGCGCACCAGACGGCCGCGTCGCACGCGTACACCGAGCCGTCCTCGGTGTGGACGCGGCCGTCCGCGACCTCGGTCACGTTCACCCCGTGGACGACCGCGACCCCGCTCGCGCGCAGGATCTCCCGCGCGTGCGCGACGAGCCGCGGCGGCAGGCCGGCCAGGAACGGCAGCGCCCCCGCGAGCAGCAGCACGTCGGGCGGCCGGGCCCCCTCGCCCACGATCTTCGACCAGTCCGTCGTCGCGATCTCCGCCGCCAGCTCCGTCCCCGTCGAACCGCCCCCGATCACGACGATCCGCGGCCGGCGCTCCCCCGGCAGCGCGCGGGAGGCCGTCTCGATCCGGACGAGGGTCGCCGCGAGGTGCTGCGCGGCCGAGAGACGGTAGACCGACTCGGTCCGCTCGGCCGCGCCGGGGACTCCGTAGTACGCCGAGACGGAGCCGAGGCAGATCGCGAGCGCGCGGTAGCGGATCGAGCCGGGGCCAACGGCGACGGTCCGCGCGGCGAGGTCGATGCCCGAGACGGTCCCTTGCACGGTCCTTACCGAGGTCCGCTCGAGGACCCGCGCGAGCGGTACCGTCCAGCGCGCCGGGTCGCCGGCGGCCGTGGCGAGACGGCCGACCTGGTAGAGCTCCGTGCGGAGCACGTGCAGCGGATGGCGGTCGACCAGGACGGTCGGGATCGCGCCCTTCGATCGCCGGTGCACCTCGTGGGCGACCGTGAGGCCGGCGTACCCGGCTCCGAGGACGACGAGCGGGTCGTCCGAGGTCGGTGCGGCGTCCATCGCCCCTCTCGCCCCGGCGCTCCGGTCCCGGGGTCGTTCAGCCGGTCCGCGGCCGGCGGATCCGGGGGCGGACGGGGAGCCGTCCCAGGTGCACGGCGACGAGCAGCGCCCAGAGGAGGATCGGGGCGACGATCAGCCGCTCGATGAGGCCGGGATCGAAGGTGGAGTTGGCGAATTGGGTCGGCACGTAGTAGGCGAGCGACGCGAGGGTGATCAGACCGAGCAGCATCGACGCGCCCCCGTACCCCGACCAGTGGGTCGTCGGCCGCATGCCGGCCCCGGCGAGGACGAGGCCGACACCCCCGGGCGCGAACACCGTCAGGGAGACGATCCCGTGCACCGTGGGGTTCACGTTCTCGGGGAACACCCCGACGAGGATCGCCGACAGACTGGCGAGGAGGAGGAGACCGAGACCCGCGAGGCGCGAGCCGCCCGCGGGGAAGCCGCCCCACGCCGCGAGGATCCCGACGAACGCGAGGGCGCCGAGCAGCATGATCGAGCCGTTGAACACCGCGTGCCACGGCGAGGTGGCGGTGTTGCCGAGGTCGCTGATGTAGTTCGTGAGCAGCGAGTAGCCGGGGTACCGGGACTGGACCACGGCCATCGCGACCACGAACTGGACGACCCCGACGCCGATCGCCCACGCCCCGAAACGGACCGACCCCGGGACGAACGGCCGCACGCTCCCGCTCATGCCGCGCTCTTTGGACGGGGCGGCGCTCGGCCGCCCCCCGGCCGATGAAGACCGGCGGCAGATAAGGGGGCGGAACGCCGGGGCTCTCGTCGGGGCGGGTGGGTTTCTGTTGACGAAGCGTATATCCTCCCGACCGTGGGGTGTCGACCCTGAGGTCCCTCGGACCTTGGGAAAAGAGCGGGAGAAGGAACCATGTCGTTCTTGGACGATCTAACGCTGATCATCGACCTCCTGGTGCTGATCGCGGCCGTCGTGTTCTACACGGGGTTCATGGTCTGGCTGAGCTACCGCCGCAACGACACCGACCGGGCCGTGAGCCACCTGCGCGAAGGGGCCACGCTGCTGGGGCTCCTCGGGGGGCTCGCCGGCATCTTCGGACTTTGGGTCGAGCTCACCTGGCCGCTCCCGGGCGCCTACAACATCTACTTCGGCGACCCGATCATCATGCTCGCGATCCTGCTGGTCGCGTTCGGGGTCACGGTCAGCCGAAAGCTGCCGACGCACTTCGTCGGCATGCTCGGCGTGGTCCTCGGCTCCGGCGTGATCTTCTACGGCTCGCGAGCGTACCTGCTCAACCTCACGAGCGACCCGTTCGAGACGTTCCTCCTCTACCTCGGATACGGAGCGGCGGCAATCATGGCGTACCCCGCGACGTTGTTCATCGACTGGTTCATCGTCGGCCCCCAGCTGCCGTCCGTCCAGCCGCTCCCGTCGGGGCCGAAGCCGGACAACCCCCGGATGTGGATGGTGCTGCTGGGCCTGTTCCTGCTGATCGTCGTGCTCGCGGGCGTGGCGGCGGTCATCTACGGGTTCACGTCGGTCTGGGCGCACCTCGGGTCCCCGCCGTAACCCCGCGGACCCAACCCCTTCACCGCCGGACGGGGCCGGGACGCCCCGTCCGGCCGGAGCTTCGGCCCCCCGCGCCGACCTTCGGGGTCCGCCCCCCCCGCATCGGGGGGACCGCTCGAGCCGCCCGCGCGAACGGGCAAGGGTCCCGCGGCCGGGCCGCTACCGACGACGGCGACCCGAGCGGCGGGCCCGGAGGGACCGTCGGCAGCTTGAAGCGGCCGGGGGCGTTCCCGGGGACCGGGAGGCCAGTCGATGCCGAAAGTCACCCTCGCGAGCCGCGGAGAGCCCGTCCATCCCTCGTTGCAGGTCCCTTCGGACCTCGCGCCGGAGGGGATCGAGCAGATCGCGATCGAGCTGCGCCGCCTGCTCGCGGACGTGTTCGCGCTGTACGTCAAGACGAAGAACTTCCACTGGCACATGTCCGGCCCGCACTACCGGGACTACCACCTCCTCCTCGACGAGCACGCGGACCAGCTGTTCGCGATGACCGACCCGATCGCGGAGCGCAGCCGAAAGCTGGGGGCCCCGACGCTCCACTCGATCGGCGACATCACCGCCCACCAGCGGCTCAAGGACGACAACCGGCCGTTCGTCGAGCCGGCCGCGATGCTCGTCGAGCTGCGCGACGACAGCCTGGCGCTCACGCGGTCGCTCCGGGCCACCCACGAGGTCTGCGACCGGCACCGCGACGTGGCGACGGCCAGCCTGATCGAGGTGTGGATCGACGAGACCGAACGACGGACCTGGTTCCTTTCCGAGATCGTCGGCCCCCGCGCGGTCTGACGGCCCGCCCGGCGCTACCGCGCGGGATCCCGGGGCCCCCCGCGGGGACGCCCCGGCGCAAGCCGAGGGAGGGAATCGAACCCCCAGGAAACGGATCTGCAGTCCGTCGCATTAACCATTCTGCCACCTCGGCGCGGCGGAGGGGAGGGGGGCCCCGGTTTAAAGCCGTCGGGTCGGCCGGCGCGTCAGAGCGGGCGGAACCCGCGCGACACGAACAGGAGGCCGGTGCGCAGCGAGAGCCGGGCCCGGCCCGGGAACGCGAGCGACTGGCCGTCGCCCCGCGACCGCCCGCGCCGGAGGAGCTCGAGCACGTCGTCGACCGAGGCGACGGAGTCCGGGCACTGGGTGAACGCGCGTCCGAGGTCCCGGAGCTCGTGGCCGTCGCTCCCGCCGGTCCCCCCGAGGCCCCGCTGCGCGGCGAGCAGCTCCGCCCGGGCGTTCGCAAGCTCGGAGTTGTGGCCGTTCCGGGTCTCGAGGGCCCGGACGGGCAGCGTGGTCGCCCGGCGGCGCCCCACCCCGTGGGTCCGCCGGAACGGATGGGCGACGACGGCCTCCCCGCCGTGGTCGCGGATCCACTCGACCGTCTCGGCCGCCGGTCGGTGCGCGGGCGGCGCGGCCGCGACCCCGTAGCCGAGGATGTGGCCGTCGGCGGTGGAGACCTCGACACCGGGCACCAGCAGGTAGCTCGGGTTGCGGGCCTGGAGCTCGGCCAGCGCCCGGTGCCCCGCGACCGTGTTGTGGTCCGTGAGCGCGAACCCCTGGAGCCCGGCGAACGACAGCCGGTCGACGATCGCCGCGAGCGCGAGCCGGGAGTCGGGAGAGTACGCCGAATGCACGTGCAGGTCGAGCCGGACCCCGTCGCTCATCGCACCTTCGCCCCGATCGGCACCGGTTCGGCCGGGACCGCGGCCCGGCCCTCCCCGAATCCGAGCACGTCGCCCCGGTCCGCCGTGTCGCTCGGCCGCCGCACGACCACCGTCGCTCCCTCGGGCCAGCGCCCCGGGACGTCCACGAGACGACCGCCCAGGTCGACCCGGCTGCCGGCGCCGTCGGCGCCCGGGCCGACGACGGTCCCGACGGCGAGCGGGGTGGCGGCGAACTCCTCGTACGAGATCGTGCGGCTCGACCCGTCCGCGCCGTCGATCCAGGCGCCGTTCGGGACCCCTTCGGGCGGCGCGAGCAGGACGGCGCGCGGACCGGCCTCGGCGGCGAGCACCATCCCCTGCGAGGTCACCCGCCGGATCGTCCGCGGGGCGAGGTTCGCGAGGAGCAGGATGCGCCGATGCGGGAGGGCCTCGGCCGGGTACGACTCGCGCAGCCCGGCGACGACGGTGCGCGGGGTCGCCTCCCCCGCGTCCACCCGCAGGACATAGAGCTTGTCGGCCGCCGGGTGGTTCTCGGCGTTCAGGATCTCGGCCGCCCGAGCCGCGAGCGGCGCCGGTCCGTCCGGCGCCGGTGCGGGGACCGGCGCGCGAGGTGCCGGCTCCGCCCCCGCCGGGCGGGGGAACAGCGGACGGATCTCGCCGAGGCGCTGGCCGGCGGGCGGCGGTTCCAGGGCCCGGTCCCAGTCCCCGGGCCCGGGCGGTTGCGGGTAGCCCAGCATCCGGTACACCTCCGCGCTCGAGAACGGCAGCACCGGCGCGAGCCACGTCGCGAGCGCCTTCACGCGCCAGATCGCCTCGGCCACGATACGCGCCCGCTCCGGATCCTCGGCCCGCCACGGGCGGGCCTCGTGGAAGCGGCGGTTCGCCTCGCGGACCTGCTCGAGGGCGAGATCGAGCGCCTCCTTGAGGTGCACCCGGTCGTACTCCTCCGTGATCCGGGCGTGGGCCTCGCGCAGCCGCTGGGCGGCGCCGCCGAACGCGTCCTCGGGTCGGGCATCCTCCGGGAGCGCCGGGACCGTCCCGGCGTACCGGTCGCGCGCCATCACCAGCGTCCGCTGGACGAGGTTGCCCCACTGGTTCGCGAGGACCTCGTCCCGCAGCTGGTGGAACTCCGTCCAGTTGAGCTCGGTGTCGTGGTTCTGCGGCGCGAGCAGCGCGGCGTAGAACCGGATCACGTCGGGCGGGTACCGCGCGAGCAGCGACGGGACGAACGGGTCGGCCTCCTCGGTCCGGCTCTTCGAGATCTTCCTCCCCTCGGCGACGAGCCACTCGTTCGCCGGCACGTCGTACGGCAGCGCGAGCCCTTCCACCCCGAGCAGGATGCCGGGCCAGACGATCGTGTGGTGGAACTTGTTGTCCTTGCCGATGAAGTAGTACTGGCGGACCGGCTCGCGCGGGTCCCAGTAGCGGCGCCAGGCCTCCGGCCGTCCCGCCCGGATCGCCCACTCCTTCGACGCCGAAAGATAGCCGATCAGCGCGTCGAACCAGACGTAGAACCGCTTCGTCCCGTATCCGTCGAGCGGGATCGGTACCCCCCAGTCGAGGTCCCGGGTGATCGGAGTGGGCCTCAGCCCCTCCGACAGGAAGTTCTCGGCGACGCGGAGGACGCCGGACCGCCAGTGGTCCGCCTGGGCGGCGATGTACTCGGTCAGCTTCGGCTGCAGCCGGTCGAGCTCGAGGTAGAAGTGCTCGGACGGGCGGAACTCCGCCGGGGTGGCGTCGATCGAGCAGCGCGGCTCACCGAGCTGCTTCGGCTCGAGCGGCCGTCCGCACCGGTCGCACTCGTCGCCGCGCGCCGACTCGAAGCCGCAGTACGGGCAGGTGCCGATCAGGTAGCGGTCCGGCAGGAACCGCCGGTGCGTCGGGCAGTACGCGGCCTCCTCGGTGCGGCGACGGATGTACCGGTGCTCGAGGAGCGTCAGGAACAGCTCCTGGACCGTCCGCTCGTGCACGATCGTGTGGGTGCTCGTGTAGAGGTCGAACGAGAAGCCGAGCCGCTCGAACGCGTCCCGGTTGACCGCGTGGTACCGCTCCGCGATCGCCTGCGGGGTCGTGCCCTCCCGCTCGGCCGTCACGAGGGTCGGGGTGCCGTGCATGTCGGAGCCCGACACGAACAGCACCTCGTGGCCCCTCAGCCGGTGGAATCGGGCGAAGATGTCGCCCGGCAGGTACGCGCCGGCGAGGTGGCCGATGTGGAACGGGCCGTTGGCGTACGGCCACGCGACGCCGACGAAGATGCGCTCCATCGACCCTCCGCGGCTATCGAGCCGGGGTCTGCCCTATAGGCTTTCGCCGGACGGTTCCGCCCCCTCACCCGAGCGTCTTTATTCCCGGACCTCTCCCTCCGTCGCCCGTGTCCGACGACGAAGCCCCGATGGTCCGGCCGTCGGTCCCCGAGGCCGACCGCCGGATCGGGGTCCGGTACCCCGTCCTCTCCCACGGCTTCGTGGCGCTGGTCGACTACATGGGCAACGACGCCTCGATCGTCCAGGCGGCACGGGTCTCCTACGGCGCGGGGACCCGGTCCGTGCGCGACGACCGCGGGCTGATCCGGTACCTGCTGCGGCATCGCCACACGACCCCGTTCGAAATGGTGGAGTTCAAGTTCCTCGTCCGGCTCCCGATCTACATCGCCCGTCAGTGGATCCGGCACCGCACCGCCTCGGTGAACGAGTACAGCGCCCGGTTCTCCGTCATGCCGGACGAGTTCGAGCTGCCCGCGGAGTCGGAGATCCGGCGGCAGTCGTCCCGGAACCGACAGGGCCGGGACGAGGCGCTGCCGCCCGACGTGGCCCGCCGCTTCCGCGACGATCTCGCCCGCACCTCGGCCGAGGCGTACGCCGCGTACCAGCGGGCGCTCAAGGACGGGGTGGCGCGGGAGACCGCCCGGCTCCTCCTGCCGCTGGCCTACTACACCGAGTGGTACTGGAAGATCGACCTCTGGAACCTGCTCCACTTCCTGTCGCTGCGGCTCGACCCGCACGCCCAGGAGGAGATCCGGCTCTACGCCGCCGAGATCGCGGCGACCGCGCGCATCGTCTGCCCGATCGCCTTCGAGGCGTTCGAGGAGTTCGTGCTCGGGTCGACGTCGCTGAGCCGGCGCGAGGGCGTGGCCGTGGCCGCGCTCTTGAAGGGCGCCACGCCCGAGGCGGCGTGCGCGACGGCGGGACTCCCGCTCGTCCGCGACGACGGGCGCCCCCTGGCGAGCGGGGAAGGCGTCGAGTTCCTGGAGAAGCTCGAGCGGATCCGTTCGCTCGACTGAGCGCCCAGCGGCAATCGTATACGCGCCGCTCGGCTGGCGCGTTCATGGCCGCGGTGCACGGACTGTTCATCGACAATGCGGAGGTCCCGCCCGACGGGCGCGCGACGAGCGACGTCATCGATCCCGCGGACGGGAGCGTGGTCGGCACGGTGGCGCGGGCGACCCGCGACGACGCCCGGGCCGCGATGGACTCCGCCGCGCGGGCGCAACCGAAGTGGGAGGCGATCGGGGCCGCCGCCCGCGGGAAGATCCTGCTGCGGGCCGCCGAACGGCTCCGGGGCCGCGCGGAGGAGCTCGCGCGCCTCATCACCCGCGAGATGGGCAAGGTGCTCTTCGAGAGCCGCGGCGAGGTCGACGGCGCGATCGACAATCTCGAGTACTACCCCGCGTTCGCCCGGACCCTGACGGGCGACGAGGTGAGCGGCCTCCCGACCGGGGAGACGATGCGCCTGATCTGGCTGCCCCGCGGCGTGACCGTCGGGATCACGCCCTGGAACTTCCCCGCCGCGACGGTGACCCGGAAGATCGCGCCGGCGCTCGTCGGCGGCAACACGATGGTGCTGAAGCCGTCGAGCAACACCCCGCTCTCGTCGCTGCTCCTCGGCGAGGTCCTGCGGGACGCGGGGCTGCCGCCGGGCGTACTGAACGTCGTACCGGGGCCTGGCGCCGAGATGGGCCCGGCGCTGATCGGCCACCGCGCCTGCTCGACGGTGACCCTCACGGGCTCGACGGCGAGCGGGGTCGAGGTGCTGCACCTGGCGGCCCCCGGCGTCGTCAAGTGCCTGCTGGAGCTCGGCGGCAAGGCCCCGGTCCTGGTCCACCGCGACGCCGACCTCGACTGGGCCGCCCGGGCGACGGTCTGGAGCCGCTTCTGGAACGCCGGCCAGGCGTGCATCGCGGCCGAACGCTGCTACGTGGACCGCGCCGTCGCCGACGCGTTCGTCGGCAAGGTCGCCGCGCTCGTCCGGGCGCTCCGGGTCGGGCCGGGCCTTCGGCCGGGCGTCGACGTGGGACCGATGTACGCCCGCAGCGCCCGCGACGCGGTCGCGGCCGAGGTGGCGCGGGCGGTCGCCGAAGGGGCGACGCCCGTCGTCGGCGGCTCCGCGCCGGACGACCCGGCGCTCGAGCACGGGGCGTTCTACCGCCCGACGGTGCTGACGGACGTCCACGAGGAGCACGCGATCGCGCAGGAGGAGATCTTCGGGCCGGTCCTCCCGGTCCTCACCTACGACGGCTGGGACGAGGCGATCCGGCTCGCGAACGACAGCCGCTACGGCCTCTCGAGCTACGTCTTCACGCGCGATCTCGCCCTCGCCGAGCGGGCGGCCCGCGAGATCCGATTCGGCGAGACGTACATCAATCGGGTCGGACCGGAGAACCCGCAGGGGTACCACGCCGGGTTCCGGCAGAGCGGCCTCGGCGGCGAGGGGACCGTCTGGGGGGTGCGCGACTACCTCCAGCTCAAGACCGTCTACGTCGACTGGAAGGAGCCGCACGTCGCGGACTACTTCGCGCCGTACCCGGATCGGCCCGCCTGACCGCCAGGCCGACGTGCAGGTCGGTGACGTTCGTCCCCGTCGGCCCCGTGATCCACAGCGACCCGAGCGCGCGCAGCGCCGGGTAGGCCGCGTGGGTCCGGATCGCCCGCTCGAGGTCGAGGCCGATCGCGCGCGCGCGGCGCAGCGACCGTCCGTCGGTCCACCCCCCGGCCGCGTCGGTCGGCCCGTCGATGCCGTCGGTCCCCAGCGACAGGACGACCGCCACGCGACCGGCGAGGCGGGGGGCGGCGACGAGCGCGAACTCCTGGTTCCGACCCCCCTTTCCCGGATGGCGTCCCAGCGTGACCGTCGTCTCGCCGCCTCCGACCAGCCCGACCCGGGCGGCGGACCGGGAGCGGGCGTCGCGCAGGAGGGCCCGCGCGAAGCGGTCGGCGGCCGTGCAGGTCTCCCCCAGGACCGGTGCGCGGAGGACCCGGGTCGCGTACCCGAGCCGTCGGGCCGCCCGGGCGGCGCCGTCGACCGCGGTCCGGTTGCGCGCCGCGAGCACGTACGGCGCGCCCCGCCAGCGACGGTCGCCCGGCTTCGGGGTCTCGGGGATCGCGCCCGCCGCGCCCGCGCGGAGCCGACGGGCGACCGGCGCGGGGAGCCGGTGCGCAAGACCGTAGGTGCGGCCGGCCGCGAGGGCGTCCGCGAACGTCGACGGGTCCGGCACGGTCGGGCCCGAGGCGATGTCCTCGGGAGCGTCCCCGATCACGTCGCTGATCGCGATCGTCGCGAATCGGTCCGCGCGCACGGCCCCGGCGAGCTGACCTCCTTTGAGGCGCGAGAGGTGCCGCCGGACCGCGTTCAGGGCGCCGATCGGCGCGCCCGAGGCGAGCAGGAGCTCGGTCGTGCGGGCGAGGTCGCCGATCGACAGTCCCGGGGCGGGCAGCTCGGCGACCGCCGAGCCGCCGCCGGAGAGCAAGAACACCACGGCATCGCCGGGCGCCGTGGCCGCCACGTACGCGAGCAGCGCCGTCCCCGCGCGCACGCTGCCCGGGCCCGGGACCGGGTGCTCGCCGAAGACCACGCGCAGCCCGGACCTCGGAGCGGGATATCCGCGGGGCGTCGCGACGACGCCCGGGGTCGTCGGGCCGAGGACGGACCGCGCCGCATCCGCCATCTCGCCGGCAGCCTTCCCGAGGGCGACGACGTGCACCGTCCCGCCCGGCGCGACGGGGAGCGAACGCGCCCCGACCGAGACCGTGCGCCCGCGCCGGCGGAGCGCGTGTCGGACCGCCGGCCCGGCCCGCACGGCCCGCACCCCGGCCGCCGCGATCCGGCGCGCGTCAGAGTCGAGGGTCATCCCCGCCCTCGAGGGTGAATCCGGGCTTCGGCTCGAACGAGAGCGGCCGGCCCGCGAGACGGTCAGGTCGCACGGGCGCCAGCGAGGCCCAGGCGTCGGGGGACGATGCGCCCGCGGCGAGGGCCTCCGCGAGCCGGGCCGCCACGCCGCCCGCCCGCATCACCCCGAAGCCGTTGAACCCGGCGACGACGTAGAGCTCCGCGTCGGCGTCGACGGGACCGACCACCGGCCGGCGGTCCGGCGTCGCGGTGCAGACCCCCGCCCAGGCCCGGACGAGCTCCGCGTCGGCCCACCCGGGCACCGTCGCCGCGAACGTCTCGGCGACGTGGGCGACGAACGCCGCGTCGCCGCCCGGCGGGAAGCGGTCCGGGTCCGCTTCGACGTGCTCGGTGCCGTCCCCGGCCAGGATCCGCCCGCCCGACTCGGGCCGGGCGTAGACGTCCGCGTCGAGGTCGTGCAGCGACGGGTGGGCCGCCCCCACGGCGACCGAGGGCCGCAGCACGGCGGCCTGCGTGCGATACGGGACGAGCGGGAGGGCGTGGCCGAGCTCGGCCAGCAGCCGCTTCGACCAGGCCCCCGCGGCGACGACGATCCGGCGCGCCCGGACGGTGTCGGACCCGACGCGGAGGCGCCAGTGGCCCCCCGCCCGCTCGGGGGTCCGCATCGGGACGGCGAGGCGTACGTCGACGCCCTGGGCGCGGGCCGACTCCGCGTACAGCTCCGCGATCGCGCTCGGGGTCACCACCGCGTCGTCGGGCCCGTAGATCGCCCCGCGCACGCCGTCGAATCGGCCCGCGGGCACGAGCTCGGCGAGCGCGTCCGGGCCGACCGTCCGGACCTCGACGCCCCACCCCCGGAGCCGCTCGACCGACTCCTCGAGGAGCGCGGCGGTCCGCACGTCCCGCGTCCATCGTACGAAGCCGTTGACGGTGTACGCGGACGGGTCCCACCGCCCCGCGAGCTCGGCGTACTCGGCCTTCGAGGTCCGGGCGACCTCGACGTCCCACGGGTCCCACAGCTGCTCCGTGACGATGCCCGCCGCCCGCCCGGTCGCGCCGGCGGCCGGGGTGGCGGGATCGTAGAGGAGGATCGGCCCGACGTGCCGGGCCGCGAGGTGGTGCGCCAGCGCGCAGCCCGCGATCCCCGCCCCCAGGACCGCGACGTCGACGTCCGAGTCGGCCACGTCGCCCGGGAGGCGCCCGCGGTTAATACTGCGGCTTCGCCCGGGTGTACGCCTCGCGGAGCGCGGTCGTGTCGACGTGGGTATAGATCTGCGTCGTCGCGACGGAGGCGTGCCCGAGCAGCTTCTGGATGTAGCGGATGTCGCAGCCCCGCGAGAGCAGCGCGGTCGCGAGCGTGTGCCGCAGCATGTGGGGCGTCACGCGACGCGGGATCGCGGCGGAGACCGCCGCCCGACGCACGATCCGCTCGACGGTGACCGGCCCGACGGGGAACAGGCGGAGGCTCGAGACGCCGGCGAGCTGGCGATCGGAAAGGTACCGGTCGATCGCGGCCCGCGTGCGGTCCTCGAGCACGACCTCGCGGTCCTTGTCGCCCTTGCCGGACCGGACGTGGAGGATGTTGCGTTCGAACTCGATGTCCTCGAGCTGGAGATGGCACAGCTCGCTCACCCGAAGCCCGCCGAACGCGAGGACGTGGACGATCGCGCTGTCGCGCGGCGACGCCTTCACCGCGTCGAACAGCCGGTGCATCTCCTCCTCCGCGAGGTACCGCGGCAAGCGCTCGGGCCGGCGCGGGGGTTCCAACTGGTCGGCGACCGAGAAGCCGAAGCTGCGGAACAGGCAGGTGAGGCCGCGGACCGTCGTGTACACCGAGTTCTTCGAGTAGTGCCGCTGGAGGACGAGGTACTCGCGGAACCCCTCGAGGTCCCGGATCGTCACCTCGTCGAGCGGTTTCTGCGCGAACGCGAGGAAGGTCCGGGCGATGTGGCCGTACTGCTTGACCGTGCACGGGCTTCGCTCCTGGGCCTCGAGCATCCGCTGGAACCGGCCCACCAGCTCGGGGACGCTGAACGAGCCGACCTCCGGGGGGTCGGCGGGGGCCGTCCGCGGCCGCCGCGCGATCGCGCCCGAGCGGTCGACCCGCACCGTGGAGGCCATCGCGGCTCTCTGCCCGGGGTCGCTTACTAAAGCGTATGGACGCAGAGGAAGACGATGCGCCGTGTCCCACGTAAATATCGCCGCGGCGATGCGCTGGCGTGCGCTGCGACCTCTGCGACGCGCCCGCGATCGTCGACCAGCCGTACCGCTCCGCCCACCTGTGCCGGAGCGACTTCCTCGCCTCCGTCGACGCGCGCGTCCGCGCGGAGTTCCACCGTCAGATCCCCGGCTTTGCCGGGGGGACGGTCGCGGTCGCGCTGTCGGGCGGCAAGGACTCGGCCGCGGCGCTGTTCCTCGCCCGGCGCTACTTCGAGCGGCGTCCGACCGTCCGGCTCGTCGCGATCACCGTGGACGAGGGGATCGCGGGGTACCGCGACCGGACGGTGGAGTCGGCCCGCGCTCTCACGGCCTCCCTGGGCGTCGAGCACCGGATCGTGCGGGCCGAGGCGGAGCTCGGGAGCACGACCGATCGGGCCGCCGGGGAGCTGCCGGGCACCGTGCCGTGCTCGTTCTGCGGCGTCTGGCGCCGGCAGCTGCTCAATCGCGCGGCCCGGGACGCCGGCGCGGACGCGATCGTGCTCGGCTTCAATCTCGACGACCTCGCGCAGACCGTCCTCATGAACCTCGTGCACGGCGACCTCGACCGGCTCGCTCGGATGGCGCCGCACCGGACCGCCCAACCGGGGCTGGTCCGCCGGCTGGCACCGCTCGCCGCGGTGCCCGAGCGCGAAGTGTTCCTGTACGCCCGGGAGCGGGGCCTCCCGTTCGATCACGGGGAGTGCCCGCATGCGGGGCGCGCGGCCCGCAACCTCTACCGGGAGATCGTCTGGCAGCTCGAGGAGGCCCGCCCGGGCACCCGCCAGTCGCTCCTCACGACCCACCGCCGGCTGGTCGAGCTGCTGCTGCGCGACCCGGCCCCTTCGGCGCCGAACCGCTGCCGGGCCTGCGGAGAGGCGGCGACGGGCGAGCTGTGCCGCGCGTGCACGTACCTCCGCCTCGCCCGTCCGACCGCGTGGGCCCCGATCGGGGCGACGCCGTGATCGGCCCCGGCCCGACGGAGGCGGAGAGCGATCCCCGGGCCTCGGTCGCGCGCCGCGTCTTCGTCGTCGGGGCGGGGATCATGGGCAGCGGCATCGCGGCCCAGTGCGCGCTCGCCGGCTATCCCGTGACGCTCGAGGACGTCACCGAGGAGCTCGCGCGACGGGGACTCGAGAACGCCCGCCGGGCGCTCGACCACGCGGTCGAGCGCCAGAAGATCGGGCCGGGGGATCGGGACGCGGCCCTTGCCCGCATCGACCTCGCGATCGGCCTGCGCCGGGCCGACTCGGCCCACGTCGTGATCGAGGCGGCGCCGGAGGACCTCGCCCTCAAGCGCCGGGTGTTCGCCGAGCTCGAGGCGGCGGCCGCGCCGACCGCGTGGCTGGCTTCGAACACCTCCTCGCTGCCGATCACGGCGATCGGCCAGGAGCTGAACGACCCCGGACGGCTCGTCGGCCTGCACTTCTTCAACCCGGTCCTTCAGATGCCGCTCGTGGAGCTGATCCCCGGCCACCGGACCCGTCCCGAGGTCACCGCGGCGGCCCGTTCGCTCGCGACGAGCCTCGGCAAGACGGTGGTGACCAGCGCGGACACGCCCGGGTTCGTCACGACGCGGGCGCTGGCCGTCCTGGTCAACGAGGCCGCGTGGATGCTGTACGAAGGCGTGGCGACGAAGGAGGACATCGACGCCGCGTACAAGCTCGGCTTCCACCACCCGATGGGCCCGTTCGAGCTGATCGACCTCGTCGGGATCGACACCGCCGTCGCGATCCTCGACGTGCTCTGGGACGGCTTCAAGGACAGCCGCTACCGGGCCTGCCCGTTGCTGCGGACGATGGTCGCGGCGAAGAAGCTCGGACGTAAGACGGGGGAAGGGTTCTACCCGTACCCCGCGGGAGAGGCGCGCGCATGAGCTCGGTCACGACGGGAGTCCTCGATCTGGTCCTCCTCATCCTGGTGTCGTTTCTGCCGGCGCTCCTCTACCTCGCGTGGCTGCGCCAGACGGAGCGGTACGCGACGCTCGGCTGGGGGGCGCTGTTCGGAGCGTTCGCCTACGGCGCGCTGTTCGCGACGATCGTCGCGGGGGTGCTCGAGGCCGTCATCGTGGGGCTCGGGACGGCGGTGAGCACGAACTACCCCGGCCCCGAGTTCCTCTTCCTGAACGGCAACTCGAACGCCGGGGCGCTGTTCCTCGTCCTCGTGGTCGCGCCGTTCATCGAGGAGGCGCTCAAGGCGTCCGGGGTCGTCGCCAACCGCGCGAAGATCCGACTGCTGGCGGACGGACCCGTCTTCGGGGCCTCGGTCGGACTCGGCTTCGGATTCTTCGAGACGTTCCTCTACGGGCTCGGGGCGTTCGTCGTCGGCGGGCTCGCCGCCGGGATCGCCCTCATCCTCATCCGCAGCGTCTCGAGCGTCCTCCTGCACGGGAGCTCCACCGGCATGTTCGGCTACGGCTACGCCCGGTCCCGTTTCGGGGTCCCCGGCCCGGGCTCGGGCAGCTACTACCTGCTCGCCGTGACGATGCACGCCACCTTCAACGCGCTCGCCTCCCTCGCGACGATCCTCGCGCTCGTCGGGATCACGGGGATCGGCCTCGACGCGGGGGCGATCCTCGCTCTGTTCGCGGCGATCCTGTTCGCGGTCACGGCGATCGAGCACGTGCGGGCCGTGATCCTGTCGAGCGACTACCCGGCCCTGCTCGCCGGAGCCGGCCGGTACCGCCCCGGGACGAGCCGTCCCCCCGGCCCGTCGTGACGTCGCCCTACCGGGGGGCCGCCGGCCGGTCGTGCTGCCGCTGCCACGCCGCTTCGCCGATCGACCGGTAGACGCTCTCCGCCTCGTCGGCGGGCGGCGCCTCGCCGGCCTGGCCGACGTCGCGGATGCGGGCCTTCTTGAGCAGCCAGTAGTGGATCCGCCACGTCTTCCCCCGGGAGACGGTCGCGTCCTCCTCCTCGCTCGTGAGCAGCCCCTCCTCCTCGAGCTGGTAGAACCGGTCCCGGTCCTCGCTCGACAGCTTGTTGTCGAGGACGGAGTCCTCGAGGCCGAAGTACCCGAGGACCATCCGGGCCATCGGCCGCGCCTCGGCGGCCGGGATCTTCCCGTGCGCGACCAAGGTCCGTTCGATCGCGCGCTCCAGCTCCTGCTGGGTGATCGACGCCATCGACCCCGGGGCACTCCACCGCCGAGTAAAAGGGGTTCGTCGCAGGCGCGGGGCCGCGCGCCCGCGCACCGGGCGGCGCGACACCGTTAACCGACCCCCGAAGCTCCGAGCGACGATGGCCGACCCCCCGACGTTCGAGCTCTCGGACCCGGTGCTGGCCGCCGCCCGGCGCGCGCTCGACCGGGGCCTCTGCGCCGAATGCTTCGGCCGCCTGTTCGGGCGGTGGGGCCACGGGCTCGGCAATCCCGAACGGGCCCGCCGGATCGCCGAGCGTCTCGGCGTGGCCGGGCCCGCGGGGGTGGCCGACTGCGCCGTCTGCGCGGGGGTCTTCGATCGGCTCCCCCGCTGGGTCGAGCGGGCCGAGGCCGCGGCGGACGGCCGCGAGTGGCACCGGTTCACCTGCGGCTCCCGCTGGGAGCCGGAGCGCCTCGCCCACGAGGAGGCGATCGCGCTCGAGATCGGCAGCGAGTGGGCCGAGAGCGCCCGGTCGGCGTTCAACCGGGAGTGGGGCAAGCTCCTCGAGGCCCGCACGGGCGCCGCCGGGGGGCCGGACCGGCCCGACCTCGTGTTCCTCGCCGACCTGCCGGTCGGCCGGGTCGAGGTGACGGTCCAGCCGCTGTACGTCCAGGGCCGGTACCGCAAGCTCGACCGCACGCTCCCCCAGACGCGGTGGCCGTGCCGCCGGTGCGGCGGACGAGGGTGCGCGACGTGCGGCGGCTCGGGCAAGACCTACCCGACGAGCGTCGAGGAGCTCGTCGGCGCGCCCCTCGTCGCGGCGACCGGCGCGGAGGGGACCCGGTTCCACGGGATGGGCCGCGAGGACATCGACGCCCGGATGCTCGGCCACGGCCGTCCGTTCGTCCTCGAGCTCCTGCGGCCCCGGCGCCGGAGCGTCGACCTCGCTCCGCTCGCCGCGGCGATCGCCGCCGACTCCGCTGGACGGGTGGAGGTGCTCGACCTGCGACCGGCCGACGCGGACGACGTGCGGCGGGTCAAGGAGGCGAACCCGGAAAAGAGCTACCGGGTCGGCGTGCGCGGCGACGTGCCGGTGGCAAAGGTTAATGAGGCCCTCGAACTCGCCACGGTCCGAGCGATCGCCCAGCGCACGCCGACGCGCGTCGCGCACCGGCGAGCCGACCGCGTACGGACGCGGCGGGTCGTCGCCGCGCGGCTCGTCGAGGCGGGCGGAGGGGAGTTCACGCTCGACCTGCGAACGGAAGCCGGCACGTACGTCAAGGAGTGGGTGGAGGGAGATGGCGGACGCACCGAACCGAGCCTCGCCGGTCTCCTCGGCGCCCCGCTCAAGGTCGCCTTCCTCGACGTGACGGAGATCCACGACCCGGAGGCGAAGTAGATGGTGAAGAGTTCGAAGGGGTTCCGCTCGCGGAGCCGCGGCACGTTCACGAAGACGGTGCGCGAGCGCGGGATGCCGCCCGTGAACCGGTTCCTCCGCGAGTTCGCCGTCGGAGACCGGGTGACGGTCGTCCTCGAGCCGTCGGACCCCCACGGCCAGCCTCACCCCCGCTACCAGGGCCGGACGTGCACGGTCGTCGCGAAGCGGGGCCGGGCCTACCGCATCGAGTTCCTGGACGGCCGCAAGCGCAAGGAGCTGATCGCGAACCCGATCCACCTCGTGCCGGCCGCGCGCACGGAGGCGACCGATGCCTGAACCGGTGCCGCTCGCCCGCGTGAAGGACCTGCTCACCGAGGAGGCGACGCACCGCACGCTGCCCCGCGAGGCCGGGCTCGCGCTCCAGCACGCCGAGCTGTTCGTGCGCCTCACCGCGGAGCAGACCGACAAGCTCGTGCAGGAGCTGAGGGGCCTTCCGTACGTCGACGCCGCCGTCGCGGTGAAGGTCGCCGACGTCCTGCCGCAATACCCCGAAGAGATCCGCCTCCTGTTCTCGCGGGAGCGGGTCACGCTGGACGAGGCCCAGGTGACCCGCCTCCTCGAGATCGTGGCGCAGTACCGATGAGCGGGGAGGCGACCCGTGGAGAACTTCGCGTACATCCTCGACTACCTGCCGAACGGCCGCCCGACCGAGCGCGGCTTCCATCGGGAGCCGCTTGCCCTCGCCATCGGTGAGGACGAGCTCAAGCTGTTCGAGCTCGTGCCCCGACCGGGGGTGACGCTCGCCCCCGGGAGCCGGGTGCCGCTGGGGGCGACCGGCGGGGCGCCGCCCCCGATCGATCACGTGCGCCGCCGGGTCGGGTTCGACGAGCTGACCGTCGCCGCCCGGACCGAGCTCACGACGGTCCTCGAGCGGATCGTGGAGGCGAACGCGCCCCGGTACCTGCGCTTCTTCAACGAGGCGCCCGCCGTCTCGCGGCGGTTCCACCTGCTCGAGCTCCTGCCCGGGATCGGCAAGAAGACGATGCAGCAGATCGTCGACGAGCGGCGCCGCGCCCCGTTCGCGAGCTTCGCCGAGATCGAGCAGCGGCTCCACCTCAAGTCGCCCGCGCAGCTGATCGTCGGGCGGATCGAGCAGGAGCTCTCGGGTGTCGAGGACAAGTACCGCCTCTTCGTCGCGCCGTGAGCCCCGCCCGCCCGCCGGCCCGGTGCCCCACCGGGCCGAGGAGGTGGAGGCGGCGCTCGGTCGCCTCCGCGTGACCCCGTCCAAGGGGCGGGGCCAGTCGTTCCTCGTCGACCCGTTCGTGGCCGACGCGGAGGCGGCGCTGCTCGCCTCGCCGCCGGGCACCCCGGCGCTGGAGATCGGGGGCGGCCTCGGGATCCTCACCGAGGCGCTGCTCCGCCGCGGGGTCGCGCCCCTCACGGTCGTCGAGCGGGACCCCGCGCTGGCGTCGTTCCTCGCCCGGACCTTCGGCGATCGCGCGGCGGTCGTGACGGGGGATGCGCGCACGATCGATCTCCCCCCCGTCCAGCGGGCCGCCGGGAACCTGCCCTATTCGGTGGCGACGCCGATCCTGCTGCGGCTGCTCGCGCGGCGGATCCCCCGCATCGTCGTCCTCCTGCAGCGCGAGGTCGCCGAGCGGATCGCCGCCCCTCCCGGCGGGAGGAGCTACGGCCGTCTCTCGATCGTCGCCCGCCTCTACGGCGAGCCAGAACTGTTCCGCTCCGTCGGGCCCGAGGCGTTCTGGCCGCGGCCCGAGGTCGAGAGCCGTCTCGTGGTGCACACCGCCCGGCCCGGGCCGCTCCCGGTCCCGTCCGTGCCCCGCTTCGAGCTCGCGGTCCGCACGCTGTTCTCCGCGCGGCGCAAGCAGCTCGGGAACCTGCTGCCGCGCCTCGTCGCCTCCCGGTCCGACGCGGCGCGTCTCGCCGCCCGGGCCGGGTGGCCCGACGACTGGGCGACCCGCCGGCCCGAGGAGCTCGCGCCCGAAGCGTTCTTCGCGCTCGCCCGCGCGCTGGGAACCCGACCGGCACCGACGTGAGCGGGGGCCGGATCGATCGGCGCCCGCCGACGCTCCCGAGCCCGGTACCGTGCCGGCGGCGCACGGGCGAGCCTCCGAAGGGGAGATGCGCGCCGCCCCGCGGGCACGGTCCCTCCCTGGCGTGGTCGAGGATCGACCCCCTCTTCCCGATCGGCGTCGCCCTCTGCGCGGTCGGGGTCGGGCTGGGCGTCGGGATCGGGCTGGTCGCCCCGCCGGCCGGTCAGGCGTTTCCCTGCGTGGGGGCGGTCGAGCTCGCCCTGGGACGGTTCGTGGGGGTGATCCGCGTGATCGCGGGTCTTTCGCTGGCCGTCATCGGGTTCCCCCGTCGGCCCGGGCGGCGGGCCGAGTTCCTCGGGGAGGACGCCGGACCGGCGCCCCCGGACGTGGCCGACGCGGAGGCCGCTCGGGTGCAGCCGGGGCTCTCCGGGCTGTACCCGTACATGCGGCCGCCGCCTCCCAAGGGTCAGCGGGCCCGGCGCGATCGCGCACCGCCCGGACCGAGGGGACGTTCCGGGGCGCGCTCGAACGGTGGCCGGGACGCCAGGACCGCGCGGATCGTCGCCTGCGCCTCCTCGAGCTCCTCGCCCACGAGCGGGAGGCGCGGGGGGCGCACGCGCACCTCGCCCTGGCCGACCTCGGACTCGACGAGCTTCACGAGCTGGACGAACTTCGGCACGGTGTCCATCCGCAGGAGCGGGAGGAACCACCGGTACCGCGCGTCGGCCTCGGACCGATCTCCGCGCCTGGCCCGCTCGAAGAGCGCGACCGACTCCTCGGGCAGCGCGTTCGCGAGACCGGCGACCCACCCGGTCGCCCCGGCGCGGACCCCCTCGAGGACGGCGTCGTCGAGGCCCACCGAGATCGCGACCCGCGACCCGAGGAGCGCCCGCAGCGCCGTGACCCGCCGCACGTCCCCGCTGGACTCTTTGACCGCGGTGAGCGTCGGCGCCTCGGCGACCAGCTCGAGCACCTCCGCCGGGCTCACGTCCGTGCCGTAGGCGGCCGGGTTGTTGTACAGCATGCACGGGAGCTCCGTCGCCCGGGCGACCGAGACGAAGTGCGCGTGCACCTCGCGGCGATCGCCGCGGTACACGTACGGGGGCAGGAGCAGGAGCGCCCGCGCCCCGGCCGTGGCGAGCGCCCGGGCGAGCGCGACCGCCTCCCGGGTCGACGGGGCGCCGACCGCGGCCACGAGGGAACGGCCGGGCGGGATCGCCTCGGCGAGGGCCGCCACCATCGCGGTGCGCTCGGCCCCCGAGAGCGCCGCGCCTTCTCCGAGCGATCCCGCGACGACCACCCCGTCCGCGCCGCGGGCGACGAGGTCCCGCGCGTGCTCGACGAAGCGGGGAAGGTCGACCTCGAGGTCGGTGCGGAACGGGGTCGTCAGCGCGACGAGGACGCCATCCCACGGCGCCCGTGCGCGGGCGGCGCGATCGCGGGCGGACCGGTCGGTCGCGGTCATTCCGGCACCCCGTAGCGGTACGGATCGTGCTCCTCGAGCAGGAGGTCGCCCTCGCCGGTCACGTGGGCCGACCCCCGGATCTCGGGCCGGAGGACCCCGGCGTCGACGACCAGTCGGCCTTCGAAGACGCCGCCGAGGATCCCTTCCTGCCGCCAGACCTCGCCGACCGCGAGCGCGCCCGCGGCGTGGAGGCACGCGAGCCGCGCGCTGGTACCCGTCCCGCACGGCGAGCGATCGTAGCTCCCGCCCGGGCACAGCACGAAGTTGCGCGCATCGTGTCCGGGATCGCGGGGGGGTCCCATCAGCTCGATGTGGTCGATCGGGGCGCCGTCGTCGCCCGTCACGCCGGCCCGGGCGAGCGCGGCGCGCACCGAGGTCGTGTACGCGAGCAGCGCGGGGGCCTCCGCCGCGTCGAGCCGTCGATCCCCGGCGTCGGTGAGGAAGAACCAGTTGCCGCCCCAGGCGACGTCCCCGGTGACGCGACCCTGCCCCGGCACGTCGATCGCGACGTCGGCCCGCGAGCGTCGGGCCGGAACGTTGAGGAAGCTGACCGACTGGCGGTCGTGGAGCTCGGCCCGGACCGACCCCACCGGCGTGTCGAGGACGAGCGGGCCCACGGGGAGACGTCCGAGATGGTGGAGCGAGACCGCCGCTCCGATCGTCCCGTGCCCGCACATCCCGAGCGTCCCGCGGTTGTTGAAGAAGATCAACCCGGCGCGATGCCCGGGGTCGTCCGGCGGAAGGAGCAGGGCCCCCACGACCGAGGGGGCGGCGCGCGGCTCGGTCACGACGGCCCGACGGAACTCCCCGTGCTGACGGTCGAAACGGGCGCGCTGCTCCCGCAGCGGGCCCGGTCCGAGCTCCGGCCCGCCCGAGACGACGAGCCGGGTCGGTTCTCCCTCGGTATGCGAGTCGACCACGTGGACACGCTGCATGGGGCCGGGCCGCCGGAGGAACTCCCGAGGGCTGCCCCCGAAGGTAACCGTTTCGCTGGCGACACCGAAACCGTAGAGCCCCCGCTCGGGCCGGGGACCGGCCGCTCGTCGTAACTCTATAGCTAAGTGAGCGTGTGCGCTGAATTTGTCGTAAAGATGTAGTATCGGGGTGACCTGGAAGCTGGGGTTGGGAACCGCCTCGGAAGGCTCGGCAATGACGTCCGAGCGATCCCCTCCCGCGGCGAACTCACGACCTCCGAAGACGCTCCGGTCTCGGGCGTTAGGTCGATCGAAGTTCGCTGCCGAGGATGGGGCGCAGGTCAGAACGGGGGGAAGGAAGGAGTCCTACCGCTCGATCCATCACTTCGCCTTGCGCCCTTTGAGGGCCTCGTCGACCAGTACGGCCACGAGATTGGAGACCGACCGGCGCTCCTTGGGCGCGATCTCCTCGAGTCGCTTCCGGACCGCCGGCTCGAAGTAGACCGCGATCACCTGCAGCTTCTCGGCGGGACCCTTCCGAGGACGGGGCATGAGGGCGAGATTGGCTCCCACTGCTTAGAGTCTCTGTGCGCAGCGCGGGGGGGCCCCGAGCGCGGCGAGGGGGAAGACCCGCGCGTCCACCGCGCGTCCCCAACCCGTTGAAGGCCACCTGCCTGCGGGCCCCAGCGGCCGTGGG
This sequence comes from Thermoplasmata archaeon, assembly GCA_035502455.1. Lineage (GTDB taxonomy): Archaea > Thermoplasmatota > Thermoplasmata > Lutacidiplasmatales > UBA184 > Lutacidiplasma. The sequence goes on from DATJUI010000011.1 coordinate 33,911, forward strand.
ACCGTCGAGGTGCAGAGAAGGAGCCCGGAATAACGTCGGCAGGGCCACCCGCCGAACGCGAGCCCCGGACATCGTGGGCCGGGATTCAGTTGAAGATCGTCGACATGACCGGTCCCCCCATGGGCTCCACTCCGCTCGTCGCGGCGTCGGCCGGGGCGTACTTCGTCCACTCGACGGTTGCCCGGGGCGTGCCGACGAGCCATCGGGCGCATCGCAGGAACATCGTGAGGGGGGTGGCCTCTCTGCGCGTACTCCGGCGGCTATGGGACTCGCGGACCCCCTGGGGGCGGGGCGCGACTATTTTATATAGAAGGGCAATTTTGCCCATCGTGGTGAGCTAGAATGCTCCAGGGTACCCCGATTCTGATCCTGAAGGAAGGCACGGAGCGCGAACGCGGCAAGGGCGCGGCGGCGAACAACATCGCGGCGGCGCGGGCGATCGCGGACACGGTCCGCACGACCCTCGGGCCGCGCGGCATGGACAAGATGCTCGTCGACGGCATGGGCGACATCACGATCACGAACGACGGCGTCACGATCCTCAAGGAGATCGACGTCGAGCACCCGGCCGCGAAGATGCTGGTCGAGGTCGCGAAGACGCAGGACCAGCAGTGCGGCGACGGGACGACCACGGCCGTCGTGCTCGCGGGCGAGCTGTTGAAGCGCGCCGAGGCCCTGCTCGAGCAGAACGTCCACCCGACGGTCATCACGCGCGGCTACCAGCTCGCGGTCGCGGAGGCGAAGCGCCTCCTCGAGACCGAGATCGGCGTCGCCGTCAAGGCCGAGGACGAGGGGGTCCTGCTCGACTGCGCCGCGACGGCGATGGGGTCGAAGGGGGTCTACGGCTCCCGGGACCACCTCGCCAAGATCGCGGTCGACGCCGTGCGCCGGATCGCGGAACAGCGCGGCGGCAAGACCGTCGCGGACGTCGACCAGATCAAGGTCGAGAAGCGCCACGGCGGCTCGATCTCGGACACGGAGCTCATCGAGGGGATCATCCTCGACAAGGAGCGCGGACACTCGCGCATGCCGGCCGAGGTCAAGAACGCGAAGATCGCGCTCCTCAACTCGGCGCTCGAGGTCAAGAAGACCGAGATCGAGAGCAAGATCAACATCAAGAACCCCGCCCAGATCCAGAGCTTCCTCGACGAGGAGGACAAGACGTTCCGCCGGATGGCGGACGCGGTGAAGGCGTCCGGGGCGAACGTCGTCATCTCCCAGAAGGGGATCGACGACGTGGTGCTCCACTACCTCGCGAAGGACGGCATCTACGCCTTGAAGCAGGTGAAGGAGTCCGACCTCCAGAAGCTGGCGCGCGCGACCGGGGGCAAGATCGTGACCGGGATCAAGGAGCTGAGCGCGGCCGACCTGGGCACGGCGGCCCAGGTGGAGGAACGCAAGGTCGGCGACGACAAGATGACGTTCGTCACCGGCTGCTCGAACCCCCGCTCGGTCTCGATCCTGATCCGCGGCGGCACGGAGCACGTGACCCAAGAGGTCGAGCGGTCGCTCCAGGATGCGCTCAAGGTCGTGGGCAGCGTGCTCGAGGACGGCCTCGTCGCCCCGGGCGGCGGTGCGCCCGAGATCGAGCTGTCGGTCCGCCTGCGCAAGTGGGCGGCGACCGTCGGCGGCCGCGAACAGCTCGCGGTCGAGGCGTTCGCCCAGGCGATCGAGTCGGTGCCGTGGGCGCTCGCCGAGAACGGAGGCTACGACTCGATCAATGTGCTGATCGCCCTGCGCCGGGCCCACGACGGCTCCGCGGCGAACAAGAACATCGGGATCAACCTCGCCGACGGCTCCGTGACGGACATGTGGAAGCTCCACGTTATCGAGCCCGTCCGGGTGAAGCGCCAGGCCCTGAGCTCGGCCGGCGAAGTGGCGAACATGGTCCTCCGGATCGACGACGTCATCGCGTCGAAGAGGTCGAGCCCGGCGCCCCCGTCGGGCGGCGGCCACGACCACTAGCGAACCCCTTCGCCCCGCCCGGCACCGAGCGCGGTGCCGGCCGCCTTCCTCCACCGCCGTCCGCCGTCGCCCGTAGGTTAAAGGGCCGGGAGCCCGTCGCCGCTCCCGCGAGGCATGGAGCCGTCGACCCGGGGCGCGATCGCCGGCTGCCTCTTCGCGGGGGCCGCGATGATCTCGTTCGTGTCGTACCTGGTCACGAACAGCCTCCTCTCGCTGCTCGCGGGTGGTCTGTTCGCGCTGGCCGGCGCGGTCTGGCTCGTGCGCGCCTTCCGGCCGCCCGTCGCGCCCGCCCCGGGCCCGGCCGCCCCCGCGGGCGGTGCGAAGTCTTCTTAACACGAGGCGGGTAGGCCGCTCGCCATGCGCACGAAGCCGGTCGAGGGCGTGCTGCGCCTCGATGTCGTCACGCTGGATCCGCGACCGGCCGTCTACCTCGCGTACGACGGGCTCGCGGGGATCAGCCAGCGGCCCTTGCTGCGCGACCTGCTGGACGAGCTCGAGCGCAAGGGACCCGCGGAGCTTGCCAAGTTCCTCGACGCGCTCCGTCGCCACCGGTCCGGCCAGATCCACGTCTACTTTTCCGACTACGTGAGCTACGGGATCGGTGGGGGCGATGCGGCCGCCGAGTTCTTCCTCGGCACGTTCCTGCTCCTCCACGAGCCGGCGCGGCCCGCGGGCAAGGAGCCGGCCGTCCCCGAGCACCTCGCGCTGTTCCGGCCGGGCGGCGTCGAGCGGCTCTCGCTCGAAGGGACCGTCTCCTAGGCCGCTGCGCGACGAGACTTATCCCCCCACGGCCGTCTCGGGGCTCGTCGTTCGAGGCCGATGGTCGAGGAGTCACCGCTCGAGCACGAGCGACGGGAGAAGATCGGGCGGCTCCGGGCCCGAGGCACCGAGCCGTTCCCCTGGTCGTTCCCGGGCCGGGTCGCGACGAGCGTCGTCCGGGCCGCGGCCGCCCGGCTTCGGCCGGGGGAGGAGGACCTGGCCCATCCGCTCCGGGTCGCCGGCCGTCTCCGGGCGATCCGGGTGCACGGACGGACCGCGTTCGCCGACCTCGACGACCTCGAAGGGTCGCTCCAGCTGCTCCTGCGCGTCGACGAGCTCGGGGAGCGCGGCTTTGCCGACTGGATCGCCGACCTCGACCCGGGCGACCTCGTCGGCGCCGACGGCGCCCCGGCGGTCTCGCGGCGCGGGGAGCCGTCCCTCCTCGTCTCGTCGCTGACGCTGCTCGCGAAGGCGATCGCCCCTCCGCCGGAGAAGTTCCACGGTCTCCAGGACGTCGAGGAACGGATCCGGCGCCGGTACGTCGAGCTGCTCGCGTCGCCCGAGAGCCGCAACCGCTTCCGGTTGCGCTCCCTGCTCGTCGCCGAGACCCGTCGGTTCCTCGCCGACGCGGCGTTCCTCGAGGTCGAGACCCCCGTGCTGCTCCCGGTCGCCGGCGGCGCCGCGGCCCGTCCGTTCGTCACCCGCTCCCACTACCTCGACGAGGAGCTCCAGCTCCGGATCGCGCTCGAACTGCCCCTCAAGCGCCTCCTCGTCGGGGGCCTCGAGCGGGTGTTCGAGATCGGCAAGTGCTTCCGGAACGAGGACATGGATACGACCCACTCGCCCGAGTTCACGATGCTCGAGCTGTACTGGGCGTACGCCGACTACCACGACATGCGCGGGCTCGTCGAACGACTGTACACGGCGCTGGGGCGGCGGGCCACCGAGGCGTATCCGGACTCCCGGGAGATCGCCGAGGCCGCACGGGCGTTCGCCGCCGGATTCTCGACCATCGACTTCGTCGACGAGCTCGAGCGCCGCAGCGGGATCCCGGACCTCGGGTCGAAGGAGCCGGCCGAGCTGGCCCGGCTCGTCCGCGCGGCCGGCTCGACGGTCCCGGCCGACTCCCCGCCGGGGGTCTTCCTCGACAAGCTGTTCGAGCACTACGTCGAGCCGACGCTGACCGCGCCGACGTTCGTCGTCGATCACCCCGAGACGACGACCCCCCTCGCGAAGCGCCACCGCGCGAAGCCGGGTCGCGTCGAGCGGTTCGAGTTCTACTTCCGGGGCTTCGAGCTCGGCAACGCCTACACCGAGCTCAACGATCCGGACGAGCAGGAGCGCCGCTTCCGGGCGCAGCTGAGCGCCCGCGGCGCGGAGCAGTATGCGTTCGACGAGGACTTCGTCCGGGCGCTCCGCTACGGACTCCCGCCGTGCACGGGCGTCGGGATCGGGGTCGACCGGATGGTGATGGCGCTCACGGGCACGCCGTCGATCAAGGAGGTCATCCTCTTCCCCCAGACCCGGCGCGCGTAGCGCCGGGGCGCGTATCCCGCGGGGGGCGGAGGCGTCGGCGATGGAGGCGCACGTCGACCCCCCGCCCCTCGCCATCGAGCAGCTGCGCGTCGTCTACGGCGAGCGGCCCGCGGTCGACCGGCTCTCGCTCTCGGTGCGACCCGGCGAGATCTACGGACTGCTCGGCTCGAACGGGGCCGGGAAATCGAGCACGATCAAGTCGATCGTCGGCCTCGTGCGGCCCGTCGGCGGCTCGATCCGGGTCTTCGGGCTCGACCCGATCGCGACCCCCGTCGCCGCGAAGGCCCAGATCGGGTACGTGCCCGAGACCAGCCTGCTCTACGAGGCGCTGACGCCCCGGGAGTTCCTCGAGTTCGTCGCGAGCGTCCGCCGACTCGAGGCGCGCGCCGCGTCGGAGCGGATCGCCGCGTACGCGACCGCCTTTCGGCTCGAGACCGAGCTCGAGGAGCCGATCCTCACGCTGTCGCAGGGGACCCGGCAGAAGGTCCTGATCCTCGGCGCTCTCCTCCACCAGCCGCCGCTCCTCGTGCTGGACGAGCCGCTCCACAGCCTCGACCCGCGCTCGGTGCGCATCATGAAGGAGCTCCTCGCCCGGTACGTCACGGTCCCGGGCCGCGGGGTCCTGTTCTCGACGCACACGATGGAGGTCGCGGAGCAGCTCTGCCATCGGATCGGGATCCTGGACCACGGGGTCCTGCGCGGCGAGGGGACGCTGGCGGAGCTGCGCGGTCGGGTGGCGCAGGGGGACGCGACGCTCGAGGAGATCTTCCTTCGCCTCACGGAGGAAGCGTCCGGCGTCGCCGCGGCGGTGAACGCGCTCGAGGGGCGGTAGCGGGATGGGCTGGGCGGAGGCGCGCCGGTGGTCCGACGTCGCCTTCGGCGAGGTCGCGCTGCAGGCGATCTTCGCCTTCCGTCAGGGCAACCTCCCCGCGCCCGAGGACCCGCACCGCATCGTCCGCAAGGCGCGGCGCCGGGTCGTGCAGAGCAAGGCGATCATCAGCGTCTTCCTCGCCCTGATCGCGCTCGTGGCGGCGGTCGCCCTGCGCTCGGCCGGCACGATCGTCGGGAGCGGGTTCGTCCCGTCGACGCTCGCCCCCGGGCTGTTCGACGCCGGGATCGTCACGGGCCTCCTGAGCCTCGACATCGCCTTTCTCTGGTGGACCGGCCTCCAGGTGCTCCCGACGTTCCTCTCGGCGGAGGTGCTCCCGGTGCTGGAGCCGCTCCCGATCGACGACCGCACGCTGCGGCAGACCGCGGCCCTGCTGTACGTGCGACTGTTCGACCTCCCGGCCCTCACCGTCCTGGTCGCGACCCCGGTGTTCGTCGGCCTCGCGGTCGGGCCGTGGGCCGGGGTCGCGGTCGTGCCGGGGGCCGTGGCGGCCGTCGCGTTCGCGCTCGCCCTGTCGCTGCTCACCGCGCGCTTCTTCGTGCGGCGGGTACAGGGCGCGCGCGGGGGGGGCGGATCGACCGCGCTCCGGTGGGCGTACCTCCTCCTCTGGGTGATCCCGGCGTTCGGCCTCTTCGCCTTCGTCACCGCCGCGCCGGCCCTGTTCGAGGCCCTCGACGCGATCGCGCTCCGGGGGCCGTCGGTCCCCGCCTACCTCCTGCTCGCCGCCTTCCCGTTCGCGCTCGCGAGCCTCCCCGCGGTCGCGGCCCAGGGGCCGGCCGGGTTCGGTCTCCCGACCGGCGGGGTCGTCCTGGGCGCCGCGGCGGTCGGCTACCTGGCGCTCGCGGGGTGGGCCGTCGTCTGGACCCTGCGGAGCGTCCGGACGTTCGGCCTCGCGCCCGCGCTCGCGCCGGCCGCGGGGCCGACGCCGCGGTACGACGTCCACCCGACGTCGCCCGCGTGGGCGGTGCTCGTGAAGGACCTGCGGATCGCGAGCCGGACCCCCGGCTATGCGTTCCTCCTGCTCCTCCCGATCCTCGACGCCGCGGCAATCGGCCTCTGGACGTACGCCTCGGCGAGCGCCGCCTCGGCCGCCCTGGCCCTCGGCCTCGCCGCCGTCGCCACGGCCGCGTTGCTCGCAACCTTCTTCGGCCCCGCGTTCTTCGCGATCGAGGTGAACGCGTACTCCTACGGTCGCGCGCTCCCGCTCCCCGACCGGGCGGTGCTGCTGGGCAAGGTCGCGCTCGTCGCGCTCCTCTACCTCGTCGCGGCCGGGATCGTGCTCGGACTCTCGGCGGCCCGGGTGTTCGATCCGCTCGTGTTCGCGGCGTTCGTCGCGGCCGAGCTGCCGGCCGTGGTCGCGGCGTCGATGCTCGCGCTCGGGATCCTGTTCCACCGTGCCCGGCGCCGGGGGCTGCCGATCGTCAACCTGTACGCCGGCACGTGGTACGCGGTCCTGGTGTCGATCCCCGCCCTGATCGTCGCGGGGGTGCCGCTCCTGATCTTCCACGACCTCAGCGCGGCCGGCGCGTACCCGGGACTGGCGGGGATGGGGGCCGGGGCGCTCGCCGAGCTCGCGTTCTGCGCCCCGTTCGCGCTCGCGGGGGGGTCGACCTGAGCGACGAGGGGCTGCCGCCCCGCTTCGACCCGCCGGCGATCGAGGCCCGCTGGCAGGCCGCCTGGGAGGCGGCGGGCGTCTTCCGGGCGCCCGACCGCCCCCGCGGACCGACCTACTCGCTGATCCAGCCGCCGCCGAACGTCACCGGAGTGCTGACGATCGGCCACATGCTGGGCGGGACGGTGATGGACATCCGGACCCGGTACCACCGGATGCGCGGGGACGCGACCCTCTGGGTCCCCGGGCTCGATCACGCCGGGCTGGCGACCCAGGTCGAGGTCCGGCGGCGGCTCCACCGGGCCGGGATCCGCTTCGAGGCGCTCTCCCGCGACGAGGCGCTCGGGGAGATCGAGCGGTGGAAGGACGAGCACGAGGCGCGGATCCGCGCGCAGACCCAGGCGGTCGGCTTCTCGATCGACCGCTCCCGCTACCGCTACACGATGGATCCGGCCAGCGTCCGGGCGACCCGGGAGGCGTTCGTCCGGCTCTACGAGGCCGGACTGATCTACCGCGGAGAGCGGATGGTCAACTGGGACCCGACCCTGCGGACCGCCCTCTCCGACCTCGAGGTCGTGCATCGGGAGGAGACGACCTCGCTCGTCTACGTGCGCTACCCATGGGCGGACGGCACCCCGGGCGGCCTCGAGGTCGCGACGGTCCGGCCGGAGACGATCTTCGGCGACGTCGCGATCGCCGTGCACCCCGACGATCCCCGCTACCGGGACGCGGTCGGGCGCTCGGTGATGATCCCGCTGACCGACCGGACCGGTCCGGTCCTCGCGGACTCGGCGGTCGATCCGACGTTCGGCGCCGGGGCGCTCAAGATCACGCCCCGGCACGACCCGATCGACCGCGAGATCTTCCTTAGGCACCCCGAGCTCGCGGACCCTCCCGACATCTTCGACGCGTCGGCCCGGCTCGACGGCGATCGGGTGCCCGCCCCGTTGCGGGGGCTCGACCGCGACACGGCCCGCGCCCGGACGATCGAGGCGCTCGAACGCGAGGGGTTCCTGCTGCGCCAGGAACCGTACCGCCACTCCGTCGCGCGGTCCGAACGGTCGGATGCGGCGATCGAGCCCCGCCTCTCCACCCAGTGGTTCGTGCGCATGGCCCCGCTCGCCACTCCGGTGATCGACGCGGTCCGCCGCGGGGAGATCCGGATCCACCCCGAACGGTGGTCGCTCACGTTCTTCCGGTGGATGGAGTCGATCCAGGACTGGTGCATCTCGCGTCAGGTGCTCTGGGGCCATCCGGTCCCCGTGGTGACGTGCCGGTCCTGCGGGCGCGCCACGGTGACCGTCGAACCGCCGGTCGCCTGCGCGCACTGTGGGAGCCCCGAGCTCGCGGCCGACCCGGACGTGCTCGACGCCTGGTTCACCTCGTGGCTCTGGCCGTTCGCCGCGCTCGGCTGGCCGGAGCGGACATCCGACCTCGCCCACTACGCGCCCACGGACGTCCTCGTCACCGGCCGCGACATCATGTTCTTCTGGGTCGCGCGGATGATGATGGCCGGCTACTACTTCGAGGGCCAGCGCCCGTTCGCCGATGTCTACTTCACCGGCATGCTCCGCGACGAGCTCGGCCGGAAGATGTCAAAGCACCTCGGGAACTCCCCCGACCCGCTCGACGTCATCCGCGAGCACGGGGCCGACCCGCTGAGGTTCGGGCTCGTCTTCCCGAACCCGACCGACGAGGACGGGCCGTTCGGGGCGACCGCCCTCGAGGGGGGGCGCCACTTCCTCACCAAACTGTGGAACCTCGTGCGGTTCGCGCAGCCGTACCTGCCGCCGGGGACCCCGGCCCCCGCCGCGCCCCCCCGCCTCGGGCCGGAGGCGGCGCTCGAGGACCGCTGGCTGCTGACCCGGTACCGCCGGACCGCCGAGGAGGCCGACGCGGCGATCGCCGGTTTCGAGCCGACGCGCGCCGCGACGGTGCTCTACGGATTCGTCTGGCACGACCTGGCCGATCGCTACGTGGAGATCGCGAAGGAATCGCTCGCGGGCCGTCGCGGCGAACCCGCCCGACGCGCGTCCGCGGCGACGCTCCTGTTCGTCCTCGAGCGGACCCTGCGGCGGCTCCACCCGTTCGTCCCGCACGTGACCGAGGAGCTGTGGCACGCCCTCCCGCACGACGGCGAGCTCCTCGCGGTCGCCCGCTGGCCCGATCCGGCCGAGGCGCCGATCGACCCGGCCGCGGAGCTCGAGATGGCACCGGTCCTCGAGGCGGTCCACCTCCTTCGCAACCTGAGGGCCGAGGGCCGGGTGCCGCTCGAGGCGGTCCCGCGGGCCTGGATCCGGCCGAGCGGGGCCGAGATCGCCCGCGTGCTCGCGGCGCAGCGGGGCACGGTGGAACGGCTCGCGAAGGTCGCGCCGCTCGAGCTGCTCGCCCCGGACGCACCGGCCCCGACCGGGGCGGGCAGCCGCGTCGCCCCCGTCGGCGAGTGCTTCCTGGCCCGGGCGGCGCCGACCGCGGCGGACGCCGAGGCGCTTCAACGGGAGCGCGAGACGCTGGCGACCCTGCTCGCGAAGACCGAGGGACGGCTCGCGGACCCCGTCTTCCGGGGCCGCGCGCCGCCCGAGGTCGTGGCGGAGGCGCAGGGGAAGGCGGTCGACCTTCGGGACCGGATCCGACGCATCGACGAGCACTTGAGGCTCGGGGCGTCCGGAGGGCTCGCCCCATGAGCCCCGCCCCGCGTCGCACGGCCCGCCCCCGACGGGCCCCGAAGCGCCCCGGACCGGCCCCGCCCCCGGCCGAGGGACCGATCGGCTCGATCCCGATCCCGGGGGCGGCGAAGCCCCATCCCGAGCTCGGCATCGGCCTGTGGGCGCTCGGCCGCTGGAACCCGGAGCAGGAGGCGCACACGAAGGCGACGATCGGCCGCGCCTGGGAGCAGGGGTTCCGGTGGTTCGACACGGCCGAGGTGTACGGCGGCGGCCGGTCCGAGCGGATCCTCGGCGACGTCCTCGCGCGGACCCCGTCGGGCGGATCCGACGCCTACGTGGTCACCAAGGTCTCCTGGGAACATCTTCGGCCGGCGCAGGTCCACGCGAGCCTCGTCAACAGCCTGGAGCGGCTCGGGCGGCCGTCGGTCGACCTCTACCTCGTGCACGCCCCGGACCCGCACGTACCCCTGGGAGAGACGATGGGGGCGCTCGAGGCCGCCTGGAAGGCGGGCACGGTCGGGGCGATCGGGGTCTCCAACTTCGGGGTCGAGGAGCTCGAGGCCGCCGCCGGGCACCTCGCCGAGGCCCGCATCGCGGTGAACCAGGTGCGCTACAACCTGTTCGACCGGGACGAGGCGGAACCGGTCCGGGAGTACTGCGCCCGTCACGGCATCCTGCTCGAGGCGTACACCCCGCTCGCCCGGGGCCTGCTCCACGGACGGTACCTGGACGGCCGCCGGGTCCCGGCCGAGGTGCGACGGTTCGCGGCGCGCCTGTTCGAGCCGGACCGGCTCCCCGAGATCCTCGACCGGGCGCGCGCCCTTCGGGACCTCGCCCGCGAGGAGGGCGTGCCGATGGGCTCGCTCGCGCTCCACTGGCTCCGCCGGCAGGGGGCGGCGCCCGTCTTCGGCGCGAGCTCGCCGCCGCAGGTCGACGCCAACCTCGGGGCGTGGCGGGTCCGGCCGTCCGACGCGGCGCTCGATCGCGCGGACGCCATCGCGCGGGGCGACCGTGCTTAGGTTCGTCGCCTTCGACATGGACGGCACGCTCGTCGACGTGGCGAGCTCGTGGGCCGCCGTCCACGATCACTTCGGCGAGCACAACGCGGAGGGGCTCCGCCGGTTCCTCGCGAACGAGATCGACGACCGTCAGTTCATCCGCTCCGACGTCGAGATCTGGTGGCGGCACGCGCCCGACCTGACGATCGAGGACCTCGAGGCGATCCTGGGCGGCGTCCCGCTCATGCGGGGCGCCCACGCGCTCGTGGACGGGCTGAGGGCGCGGGGCGTGCGCACCGCGATCGTGAGCGGAGGGATCGACCTCCTCGCCCGACGGATCGGCCGGGAGCTCGGGATCGACCTCGTGCTCGCGAACGGCTTCCGCGTCACCGCGGACGGCCGGCTCACCGGCGAGGGGATCGTCCGCGTGCCGATCCAGGACAAGGAGTCGGTCGTCGCGGCGCTGCAGGAGTCGCTCGGGGTCTCGCCGGCCGAGACGGCGTCGGTCGGCAACTCCCAGATCGACGTGGGGATGTTCCGGCGCAGCCGCGTCGGGGTCGCCTTCCAGCCCGAGGACGACGACGTGCGCCGCGCCGCGACCCACATCGTCACCGAGCGCGACCTCGCGCGGGTCCTCCCGCTCCTCGAGCGGTTCGGGGACGCGTGACCGCCGCCGGATAGCCTTATCCCCGACCCGACGGTCCCGCTCTTCCCATGGAGCCGTACTCCGCCCTCCTCGAGCGCGCGCGGGCGAAGCTGCCGCCGGTGCGCACCGACTCCGAGCGGTTCCAGGTCCCCGAACCGGACATCATGACGGACGGGAAGAACACGGTCGTCCGCAACTTCCAGGAGATCTGCGGGGTCCTGCGGCGGGACCCGGACCACGTCATCGGGTACCTCGCGAAGGAGTTCGGCTGCCCCGGCGTGCTCGACCTGCCGCGCGCGGTGCTCAAGTCGCGCCTCGCGAAGGACGCGATCGCGCAGCGGCTGCGCGAGTACACGACGAAGTACGTGATCTGCTCCGAGTGCAAGCGGCCCGACACCCACCTCGTGAAGGAGGGGCGGCTCACGCTCCTCGTCTGCGAGGCGTGCGGCGCGCAGCGTCCGGTCACGATGCGCCGGGTGGTGGCGCCCGAGAAGCCGAAGGCGCCGGTCGTCGTCGGCGAGGTCTACCGGCTCACGATCGAGGACGTCGGACGGCGCGGCGACGGCGTCGCGAAGCGCGAGGGGTTCGTGATCTTCGTCACGGGCGCGAACCAGCGCGGATCGACGGTCAACGCGAAGGTGACGAAGGTCCTCGGCAACAACGCTTACGCGGTCGTCCAGCCGTAGCGTCCCGCGATGCGCAGCGCTCGGTGGCTGGGCCTCCTCGCCCTCTACGTGGGCGCCCAGGCGGTCGGGCTCGCGCTCGCCGACCCGTTCCGGTCGGCCGGGCTCGCCTCGACCTCGAACGCCCAGAGCGTCGCGGCGCCGCTCGAGATCATCGTCCTGATCGTCGCCGCCCCGCTCGCGATCCTGTTCGTCGCCCGGCGGCGCGGCGGGCTCGTCGCGATCCGCCAGCTGATCCTGCTCGCCATCGCGGGGGCGCTCTACTTCACGCTGTTCGCCACGTTCTCGCTCGTGCTGCCGCCGCCGTACCTGCCGCCCCCGTACGGCGCGGAGCTCGTGCTCTATCCCGCGCTCGTCGCCGCCGGCACGCTCAGCGCGGCCCTCTACCTCGCGCTCCTGATGGAGCCGCAGTGGTACATCGTCGACCTCGTCGGCTTCCTGGCCGCCGGCAGCCTGATCGCGATCCTCGGGATCTCGTTCGCGATCCTGCCCGCGTTCATCCTGCTCGGCGCGCTGCTCGTCTACGACGCGATCGCGGTGTACGGGACGAAGCACATGGTGTCGCTCGCCGAGGTCGTGACCGACATGAAGCTCCCGATCCTGATGGTGATGCCCGACTCCGCGGGGTACGACTACACGGCTGCCCCGTCGCTCGCCGTGCAGCGGACCCAGCCCACGGAGGAGCGGGCCGCCATGTTCATGGGGCTCGGGGACGTCGTGATCCCGGGGACGCTCGTCGCGTCGGCCCTCGTCTGGCTCCCGAGCAGCCCGCACGTCCTCGGGCTCGGGGCGAACCTCGTGCTCGCGCTCGCGACGCTCGTGGGGTCGCTCGTCGGGTACGGGGTGCTGATGGGGCTCGTCCTCCGCGGCAACCCGCAGGCGGGCCTCCCGCTCCTCAACGGGGGCGCGATGGTCGGCTACGTGATCGCGTACGTGCTCGTCTTCCGGTCGTACGGCTTCGGCTTCTCCGGGGCGCTTTAACCCGGCGCGCCTCCCCGGCGACGTGCCGCGGAAGGTCGAGGACGTCCGGGTCGACGACCGCCCGTCGCTCGACACGCTGTTCCGCCGGCTGGAAGCCGGCGGCGGCTTCAGCGCGAAGGGGGTCGCGGACGGGGTCGACCTCCTCGCCCGGATCCTGAAGGACCGGGAGATGACGACGTTCCTGTCGTTCCCCGCGGACCTCGTGGCGACCGGCACGCGGGGCGTGCTCGCGGGCCTCGTGCGGGGCGGGTTCGTCGACGCGATCGTCACGACCTGCGGGACGTGGGACCACGACCTCGCGCGCGCCTTTCGGCCGTACTACCACGGCGCGTGGGACCTCGACGACGTCGACCTTCACCGCCGCCGGCTCTACCGGCTCGGGAACGTCGTGATCCCGCAGGCGAACTACGGCGGGATCGTCGAGCGGAAGATGCGGCCGATCCTGGACCGGCTGTGGCGCGACGGCACGCGGTCGATCTCGAGCGCGCTCCTGTCGCGCGCGATCGGCGCCGCAATCCCCGCGACCGACCGCACGAGCATCCTGCGCGCGGCGTACGAGCGCCGCGTGCCGGTGTTCGTCCCCGGGTTCACCGACGGCGCCGTCGGCTCGCAGGTCTGGCTGTTCTGGCAGGACCACCGCGCCCTCACGCTCGATCTGCTCGCCGACGAGCAGGCGCTCAGCGACCTCGTCTTCGAGGCGAAGCGCGCGGGCGCGATCCTCCTCGGGGGCGGCATCTCGAAGCACCACACGATCTGGTGGAACCAGTTCCGCGACGGGCTCGACGCCGCGCTGTTCGTCACGACCGCCGTCGAGTGGGACGGGAGCCTCTCGGGTGCCCGCACGCGCGAGGCGGTCTCGTGGGGCAAGGTGAAGCCGACCGCCCGCCACCTGACCGTGGAGGGCGACGTGACGCTGCTCCTCCCGTTGATGGTCGGCGCGGCGCTCGAGCGGCTCCCCCGGCGCCGCGCTTCCCGAGAGCTTATCTAGCGCGTCCCGAGTGGCCCGACCCGTCCGTGGGCCCGTAGCTTAGCCCGGTAGAGCAGGCGGCTCTTAACCGCAAGATCAGGGGTTCGAATCCCCTCGGGCCCGTCGATTCTACCACGTGCGCCTCCACCGATCCGTCGATCCACTCGCGAAAGAGCGCGAGACCGGTCGCGAAGGAGGAACGGGCGGGCGGGTCGCGCCCCTCCGGGCCGCGACCGGAACCACGACTCGACGTTCGGGTCGGCGCCCGCGACGGGTGGCATGCGGGAGGCGAACGCCCCACCCCCCGAAGGCCCCGGCTCTCGCTGCGGAGCTCCGCGGCGCCCGCCGCTCCTCGAGTGCAGGCCAGGCTTGGACCGAGGGCACGGATCCGGCCGTTCCGGGTCGCACGGCGCGCGGGCCCGACCGGGGCGGTCGAGCGGCGGAATCGCTTCCGCCGCGTACTCACGCGGGGCCGGCAGGAGGGGATCCCCGTCGTGCGAGGTCCTCCCGAAGCGAGCGGCAGAGGGCCGCGATCTGGACCCGGTCTCCTCGAGGCGCTTCGGGCCACTCGGCGAACTTGAGGCGCCAGTACGGCTCGGGCAAGGATGCGTAGCGGGAGCCGAGCACCAGGTGCACGTGGCGAGGACCCTCGTTGAACCCAAAACAGTACGTCCACGGAGCCCCCGTTCTCGATTCGAGGACCTGGCTCAGCGAGGCGAGCAGCGTTCCGAGCCCATCCGCCTCGCCCGCGTTCAGCTGGCCCAGGCTCGGTACGTGCCGCTTCGTCTGAACGTGGAGCAGGCCGAGCGCTTTCGTGCCGTCCTCCCCCAGCTGATGCGAGGCGAGGAACGCGTCGCTCTCGAAGACCACCAGGTCGCGGAACGTATCGACCGTCCGGACGCGCTGACAGAAGACGCAGGCCGCTTCCGACGCCGGCAGCGGCTCCGTGGAGAGCGAGGGCATGGTTCCGTTCCTCGGGGAATCGATGCGCTCGGTCGACCATCATCTTTGGACCGCCCGCGGGCGGTCGAACCTTCCGCGGCGGTCCGTCGGCCCATCGCGGGCCCGACCGGCTTCGAAACGCGGGTCCATCGACTCGGGCTGCCGCGGTGGCCCGGCCCGACTGCGCTCCGGGCGCTGAGGAGGGGGATCGGATCGACGAGCGAACCGAGGAGCGGACATCCCGGCGACCGCTCCGACCCGAGGAGGACGAACGCCTCGGCGTCGCTCCCCGAAGGCCTCCTCCCCGGTGGGCTCGGTCGCTCCGCGGCGGTCTTCCTCTCGGCGATGCGGTTCGACACTTTCCCGGAGCGTGCGCGCCGCCGCGCCGGACCCGGCGTGGGCGCCGTCCGACCGGCTCCGCCGACGCCCGGCCGCGCGCGGGACGCGTCGCGACCGGTGGGCGACGGGGATACGTAGCGGCCCGAGGTGACGGAGGGACGGGTCCATGCGTCCCCGGACGGTCTTCCTGGACTGGGGCGGCACGCTCGCCCAGCCGCCGCTCGAGTTCCGGGAGCCGTGGACCGTCTGGCGACGAGTCCTCGCCGCGCACCGGCACCCGGTCGCCGAACCGCGGCTCCGCCGGGCGCTCGATGCGACGACCCGCGAGCTCGGCCCTCGGATCTACGACTACCTCGGCCGGACGCCCGAGTACTGGCGCGTGCACGACCAGCGCGTGATGGACCTCCTTCGGATCCGGGAGTCGCGCGGTCCGATCGAGGATGGTATCCAGCGCGTGTTCGACGACCCGTCCCTCGTCGTCCTGTACCCCGAGGCGCGGACCGTGCTCACGGCCCTGCGGGACCGGGGGTACCGGACCGGGATCGTCTCGAACCACCACGAGGGGCTGCTTCGGGTGGTGGACCACCACGGCCTGCGTCCGCTCGTCGACACGGTCACGTTCTCCCAGGAGGCGCGGGCCGAGAAGCCGGATCCCCGGATCTTCGCGCTCGCGCTGCGCCGGGCGGGATGCGCCGCATCCGAGGCGGTCCACGTCGGCGACTCGCTCCGGGCCGACGTCGAAGGGGCCCGCGGCGCGGGCCTCCGACCGGTCTGGTTGAACCGGTCCCGGTCCGAGGGGTCCCCGGGGTGCCCGACGATCGCCTCCCTCGACGAGCTGCTCCCGCTGCTCGACGCGGGCGGACCCCCGTAGCCCCGCGCTCGGTCCCCGCAGGACCCGCCCTCCCCCGGCCGGGCCAAGCCATTAGTAGCGGGGTCCCAGTCTCCCTCGATGGCCTCCCCGGAGGTCGCCGAGCTACTGTTCGAGATCGCGTCGCCGGTGCGGCTCGGCATCCTCGAGGCGGTCGCCGAACGGCCGCTCAAGCACGCCGCGATCGCCCGTCGGCTCGCGATCACCGGCTCGGAGACGACCCGGCACCTCAATCGGCTCTCCGCCAGCGGCCTCGTCACCAAGGACGGGCGCGGCGAGTACTCGCCCACGCCCCTCGGGACGGCGCTGCGGGCCGGTCTTCCGTTCCTCGAGTTCGTGCAGGCCCGGCGCGCGTACCTGCGCACCCACTCGGTGGCGGCGCTCGAGCCCCGGTTCGTCGCGCGGATGGGCGAGCTGCGGGCGGCGACGCTGGTGCAGGGCACGTACCCCGTGGTCGCGGCCCAGGAGAGCGCCCTCCAGGCGGTGCGGCGCCGGATCTGGGTCGTCAGCGAGCTTCGGTTCGACCGCGCGATCCCGTTGTTCCGCGAGAAGACGCAGCACGGGACCGACGTGCGGGTGGTCCGGTCGCACGCGCATCTCGAGGCGGAGAAGCGGGACGACCGGGACGTGCTGCGGAACTTCCCCGTCCGGTCGCTCCCCACCGTTCCCGTGTTCCTCGCGGTCCTGGACGACCAGGCCGGGCTGTGCCTTCCGACCGGCGACGGCGCGGGGGACCTCACGTCGATGCTGCTCGTCACCGACCCCGTGGGGTTGCGGTGGGCGGAGGAGCTGTTCCTCTCCTTCTGGGAGCGGGCAGTGCCGTGGTGGACCCCCGCCGGCCCGGCGCTCGGGTCGCCCCCCGAGCCGGCGCGCCGCGGGAGCGCCCGGTTCACTCCGCCGCGGGGCCCGCGGCGCTGACCGAGTGGATCCCGGGGAACTGGAACGGCACGAGCTGCCAGCGCTTGCCCGCGTCCGGGCTCACGAACAGCTGACCGGTGGTCGTGCCGACGTAGATGCCGGCCGGGTCGAGCCGATCGGTCGCGATCCCCTCGCGCTGCACCCCGAAGTGCCCGGGGAAGGCAGTCGGCGAGACGAGCGTGCGCCAGCGCTTCGTTCGATCGTTCCACTCGTGGACCTGGAAGTGACCCTCGCCGGTGACCCGCGCCATGCCGTCGAGCCGGACGAAGTACGCCCGGCCGGGGGCACTGGGCGGGGACGCGACGCAGAAGCCGAAATCGTCGCCGAGAGGCTTGCCGATCCGCGTCCACTTCTCCATGCGGTCGTGGGAGACGTACATCCCGCCGTGGTCCTGGCGGTAGAACGTGTCGGGATCGGCCCCGTCGGCGGCCACGTGGTGGACGCACTGGCCGGTCTCGGGGTGCTTGTTCGGGAGGAACGGCGCGAGGACGCCCTTGTTGGTCGGCTTCCACGATCGGCCCCCGTCGTCCGAGCGGAAGGTCCCGACCGCCGACATGCCGATGTAGAGGCGCCGGGGGTCCCGCGGATCGAGCAGGATCGTGTGGAGGCAGGCTCCACCGGCGCCCGGACCCCACTCCTTGCGCGCCGGGTTCTGGTTGACCCAGTCGATCGCCTCCCAGCTCGCCCCCCGGTCGGGGCTGCGGAACAACAGGTGCGGGTCGGCTCCGAGGTAGACCGTCTCGGGCTCCGACGCGCGGCCGGGTTCGATGTGCCAGAGGTTGTTGAGCGGCCGGGGCACGGCGGTCGTCGGGTCGGCGTCGTTGAACATCCCTTCCCGGTCCTTGCGCGGCGGGGTGAGGGGCGTCATCATCTCTTTCCAGCTCTTGCCCCAGTTCTGCGACCGCTGGACCTGCGGGCCCCAGAAGGCGCTGTTGACGGCCGCGTAGAGGTCGCCGGGATGGCGCGGGTCCGCCACCACGTGGTAGATCTCGTAGCCCTCGTGCGCGACCGGCCCGACCTTCCACTTTCGGCGGGCCGTGTCGCCCGTCACGATGTACGTCCCCTTGCGCGTGCCCACCAAGATCCGGACCGTTCGGTCGCTCGCCATCTTTCGTTCCCTCCTAGCCACCTGCAATCGAGTGGAGGATATCGATGTTCTGGGCGCCGGTGAGGGGCGTTGCAACGCCCGTGGAGGCGCTCACGTCCACCCCGTCCACGAAGACCCGGACATACCGACGCAGCTCGCCCCGCTCGTCGCGGATCTTGAACCGCAACCGCGGATAGCGTCGCTCGAGTTCGTCGAGGAGGAGGGCGACCGACGCGGCCTCGATCTCCTCGTTGCCGCGGGGCCCGAACTCCCGCAGCCAGCTGTCGAGGTGGACCTTCAGCATCGCCGGTTCCGGGGCCGCCGCTAGCAAGGCATCGGACCCCCATTACCGACGCGGGGGGGGCGGCGGGGCCCGCGGCCGAGCGGCGTCACGGTCTCCCCAGCCGGGCCGCCCCGCATCAAGGTACCGTAGGCTGCCTCCGAAGCCGTTCGGTTCGGGCCGAATGTCCCGGGCTCAGGGAGGCGGCGGGGGAGGGGGTGGGGGCGGCGGAGGCGGAGGGGGCGGAGGCGGCGGCGGGGGCGCGGCCCCCGGCGAGGCCCCGCCGGACCGCTTCGGCGTGCGGATCCACTTCATCATGACCAGGACGGCGGCGACCACGCCGATCGCCAAGATGAGGAGGGCGAGGTACAGCACGGGAAAGCTCGGCGACGATCCGCCCGCGGAGGTCGTGATCGTGACGTTCGTCGACCCCCGGACCGAAACGCCGTTGAGGGTCGCCTCGACCACGACGTGCGTGACCCCGGTCTGGGGACCGGCCGCGAACGTCACCGCCGGTCCGGTCGCCGTGTTGAGCAGCCCGAGCGTGTTGTTCGTGCCCCACGCGTACGCGGTGCCGGTCGGACAGATCCCGTTCCCGCCCGTGCAGGTGATCTGGGCGCTCAACGAGACGCTGGCGTTCGGCTGGACCGACGGGTTCGAGGGGGAGATGACGACGGAGACCAGGACGGCGCTCGGCGTGGTGGTGACGGTGATCCCCGACCACCCGACGGCCGGCGTGCCGTCGACGGTGACGCGGACCGTGAGGTTCACGGCGCCGGCCGTCGACCCGGCGGTGAACAGCACGGTGGGATAGTCGGTGGCGTTGAGCGTCCCGAGCGAGTTGTTGAGCGACCAGCGGTACGTCTCCCCCGTCGGGCACGCGCCCCCCGAGCACGTGACCTCGGCGGCGAAGCTGCCGGCCGAACTCTCGCCGATCGACGCGGACGGCGGCGACACCGTCACCGACGGGGAGACCGCGCCGCTGAGGTCGATCACACTGATCGTCCCCGAGACGAGGTTCGCGACGTAGACGGTGCCGCCGGTGGCGTTGAGCGCGATCCCGTACGGACCCTCGCCGACCGGAAGGTCCACGACGAAGCTGTTGGTCGTCGTGTTGACGACCGCCACGTCGTCGGCCAGGGGATCGGCCCCGTAGATCGACCGGTCGGCCGGGTCGAACACCAACTGGACGCCCGCGCCGCCCGAGATGTTCTCGACCACCGTGTCCGTCGTCGGGTCGATCTCCTGGAGGATCGGACCGAAGTCGGTGTCCCCCGAGGTGTACCCGTCGCCCGAAGCGTAGATCTCGTGGTTCGCGGGGTCGTAAACGACCGCCTCGTTGACCCCTTCGGAGACGTTCCCGAGCACGTGCCCCGTCGTCGCGTTGATCACGGTGAGGTTCGAGCCCCCGGTGTAGGCGTACGACTCGTTGAGCGTGCTGACGTAGAGGTTGCCGTTGGCCGGGTCGACCGCGAGCGCGCTCGGGACGATGGTCGGCCCGATGTCGAACGTCTGAACGACCGTGTTCGCCGGCCCGATCCCGACGATGACCGGCGAGCCCGTGGTGACGTACATCTCCCGGTTGCCGGGATCGTACGCCCAGTCCGCGCCGAACGGTCCCAGCTCGTAGGGGAACGTGGAGATCTCCTTCACGAACGCGCCCGTGGTCCCGTTGAACACCGCGGCCCCGCTGCAGCCGGAGCCGCTCTCGTCCTCGAGGACGTCCCCGGTCGCGGGATCGTACACGACGGTCTCACCGGTGGACGGTCCCGCGCAACCGCCGCCGGCGTTGGTCGTGTCGACACCGAGGTAGTAGTCGTTGAGGCCGACCAGGGTATCGTTGAGCGGGTCGAACTCGACCGCGTAGAGGACGCCCGTGCCGCGGGTGGGGCCGGTCCCGTGGGGCGCGGTCCACGTCGCGGACGGGTCGAAGGAGATCCCTCCGGCCACGACCCAGAGCGGGACGTTGGCGACGACCCGGTCGGTTCGCGTGGAGAGGACGCTGAGGTTCGCGGGGGCCTCGTTCGCGACGTACACATCGCCGTTCCCGCCGTCGACCGTGACGCCGAACGGACCGAGACCGACCTCGACGTTGGTGACGATCGCCGCGGTCGACGCGTTGACGACCGTGATGTTGTCGTCTCCCGGGAGCGCCGCGTTGGTGACGTACGCCCGCTCGTTGGCGGGGTCGCACGCGATCGCCACGAGGTCGGGGAGGACCAGCGGGGAGGCGATCGTCACGTTCGTGACGAAGGCGCCGGTCGCGCCGGCGAACACCGAGACGTTGCCCGTCTCCGCGTCGGCCACGAGCACGTGCCCCGACGTCGGGTCGAAGCAGACGCTGTCCGGATCGGCCGGGAACGGCGAGGAGCCGAGGTCGTAGCTCCCGATCCGCGCGCCTGCGTCCGAGAGGATCGAGACGTTGTCGCTGCCCGCGTTCGCCACGAAGACGTTCCCGTTCGACGTATCGACGGCAAGCGCGGTCGGGCCCTGCCCGACGCTGGTGTTCCCCAGGTACGCGTCGGTCGTCGCGTCGAGGACGGTCACTTCGTTGCCGGTCCCTTCGGTGACGAACAGGTCGTGGCCGAGCGCGTCGTACGCGATGGCGTTCGGCGTCGGCAGGAGGCCCCCGGATCCGATCTGCGCGACGTCCGTGTGCGTCGCGGGATCCCACTCGGTCACGGTGTCGCTGCCGGCATTCGCGATGTACAGGTTCCCGTTCGCACCGTCGAGCGCGACGGCGGTGGGCTCCACGGCCGTCTGTACATCGCCCACCAGGGCGTTCGTGGCGCTGTCGATGATCGAGAGGTTGTCGGAGCCGGCGTCCGGCAGATAGAGATCGCCGGTGGCGGGGTCGTAGACCCCCGAGCCGGTCTCGGACGCGGGGTTCGCGAGGAAGTTGCCGGGCACCTGCGTATCGTTCGCGAGCACCAGCGTCTGATTGACGAAGCCGGGGCCGACCGTGGCCCCGGGCGCGGTTGCGGCCGGCGGGCCGATCGGGGACCCCGCCCCGGTCCCCGGTGCCGCCGGGGCCGACGGCACGGCGCTCGTCGCAGCCCCGGCAACGAGCCCGAGAGCGCTCGCGACGGTCAGCACCGCCACGACCGCGACCGAGAGCCCTCGGAGGCCGAAGCCGACCGCGCGTCCCCGTCCGACCCGGAGCCGGGTCTCCCGCTGCGCGCCCATCGGCGACGTGCGGAAAGGTAACGAACATAAGCCCCGCGCCCGTATTCGCCCGTATTCAGTCGACCCCCTCCGCCCCTCCGCCAAAGGAGCTCCCCACCCTCGAGGTCCCGGCCGATCCGGTCGCGCCCGGCACCGATGGCGCACCGGCCGTGCCCGCGTTCCGGTTGCTGGTCCATCTCCATGAGATCGCCCCCCGTGCGATCACGCAGAACGAGGCGGCCCGCACGCTGGACTGCTCGCAGCCGACCGTCTCGCGCGCGGTCGCCCAGCTGCGCCGCGCCGGACTCGCCCGTTCCCGCTCGACGTGGACCGGGAACCGCTCGGCCCGGGAGCTGTCGTGGGGCCTCACGCCCTCCGGAGAGCGCGCGGCCCGCCGGGCGTGGGCCCAGGCGCGGGAGCTGCCGACCGGCGATCCGCAGCTGCGCCTCGGCGATCTGCTCGACCTCGACGACGCCCTCTCCCTCACCGACCTGCTCGCGCGGCCCCCGGCCGACTGGCTCGCCGGGGACGAGGCGCTGCGGCGCCGCCAGGACCCCTACCGCCCGGGCGCGCCGACGGGGGCCGAGCCCTCGACGACCTTCGTCGGCCGGTGGGACGAACGCCGGGAGATCGTACGGGTCCTCGTCCGGGCGCGCGCGAGCCCCGCCGTCGGGCAGGTGCGGTTGATCCTCGGTCCGGCCGGGCAGGGCAAGAGCCGCCTCCTGCAGTTCGCCGCGACGATCGGTGCTCGCCGGGGGTTCCACGTCGTCCGCGGGGCGGTCCTCCGGGACTCGGGCATCCCGATGTCCCCGTTCGGCGAGATGATCCCCCGACTGGACCCGACGGAGGCCCCGGGCGCGACCCCCGAGTCGCTCGCGCTCCCGCAACGGATGCTGCGCGATCTCGAGCGGATCGAGCGCGCGGCGCGGTCGGCCCCGCTCCTCCTGATCGTGGACGACCTCGAGGCCGCCGATCCGGTCGCGCTCGGCTTCTTCCGGTTCCTCGGTCACAATCTCCCCAGCCTCGCCGCGCCGGTCGTGCTCCTGGCCGCCGCCCGCAACGACGAGCCGTCCGCCGGGGCGGCCGGGGCCGCGTACGCGGACCTCCTGCGGGCGGTCGCCCGCCCCGGGACGTCCCCCGTGCCGGTACGCGTGCTCCCTGCGCTCTCCGAGCGCGAGGCGCGCGAGGTCGCGGGCCTCGTCGGCCACGGGGCAGGGCCGTCCCTGCCCGGCCGCACCGTCGCGCGCATCGTCAGCCGCGCCCGGGGCAACCCGCTCTACCTCATCGAGGGGATGCGCGAAGCGCTGGATGCCGCTCGGCGAGCGGCCCTCGCGGGCTCCACGTCGGTCGAAACCCCGCTCCCCCCGAGCCTGCGGCGGTTGCTCGAGCTGCGGCTCGCGCAGCTACCGGCCGCGGACCGGGCGCTGCTCGAAGGGTGCGCGCTCCTCGAGGAGGAGTTCCCGGTCGAACCGCTCGAGGCCCTGCGACCGGCGCTGGGGTTCGACTCGCTCGCGACGATCGAACGGCGGCTCGGCGAGCTGGCGGACGCGTGGGCACTGCTCGAGCGGCGCGGGCCGCATCGGTTCGGGTTCGCCCATCCCCTCTTCCCCGAGGCGCTGCGCGACCGCGCGCACGATCGGCCGGCGCGCGCGAAAGCCCTCGCGGACTGGTGGCGCGACCACCGCCCCGGCGACATCGCTCGGATCGCCGGACTGTACCGGCTCGCCGGCGATCCGGCCGCGGTCCCGTGGCTACGGCGGGCGCTCGAAGGGGCGCTTCGCGAGCGCACGTACGAGGCGACGGAGGAGATCTGCCGATCGTTGCGGGAGATGGTCGACCTGGGGAACGGCGACCGAGCGAACGAGCTCGCGCTCGAGCTCGCGCTGTTGGAACGGCTCTGGCTGGCCGGCGCGCAGTCGGTCCTCGAACGGGTGGCCCGGGGGCTCCTCGACTGGGGCGCCGAGCCCCGCGAGCGCGTCCTCGCGCACTGCTACCTGCTCGTCTCCCTCGTCTATCGCGCGCCCCAGGAAGCGAGGGTACGGCTCGACGCGCTCCCGTCCCTCCTTCGCGCGGTGCCCCGCTCGCACCTTCGGGAGGTCCGGGGGGCGGCCACGGCCGCGGCCGCCTACTGCCGCCTCGCGGTCCGCGAATGGGAGGCGGCCGCGACGTCCGCCGACGCCGCCCTTAGGGACCTCGCGGACCGACCGGGCACCCTCTGGGCGCTCAGTGCCGCCCTCAGCCGCTCGTTCGCGCTCGCCCACCTCGGCCGGTATCGAGCCGCCGTCGCCACGCTCCAAGAGACCGCGCGCCGGGTCGGCCGGGAGCGCGGCTCGCTCTTCGCCGCGCTCCTGTGGCAGCAGCGGGGGACCGTCGAGTCGCTGCTCGGCCGACCCGCGCAGGGCCGCCGCTACCGCGAACGGGCCGCCCGGGTCGCGCGCGAGGTGGCGAACCCGAACGTCCTCGCGGAGGCGCTCTCCGACCTCGTCCTCTCCCAGCTCGAGACCCGCCAGATCGACGCCGCCGAGGAGACCGTCCGAGAGCTCCAGCAGCTGGTCGAGCGGTTCGAGCTGCCGTACATGGCCCCGTGGCTCGCCTACCGGGAGGGGCAGATCCGCTGGCGGCAGGGACGGTGGCCCGAGGCGGTCGCGGCGCTGCGGCGGGCCGAGGACGGCTTCCGTCGGGCGACCGATCGGGTCAACGCCCTCCTGCCCGCCGCCTACCTGCTGTCGACCGAGCGCCGACCGCGCAAGCTCGCCCAGTTCCGCTCGATGTGGCGGGATGCCGAGCGGCTCCTCAATGCGGAGGAGGTCGCGGCGATCGACCCGCTGCGCGAGGGCGTGCCGCTCTTCACGGAGTGATCGGCCGGCCCGGGCGGGGCCCGGGCCGGGGGAAGGGGTTCGGGGTCGGTCTAGGCAACGGGGACCGTGCGCTCCGTCTCGGGATGCGCCTTCGGGACCGAGATGGTGAGCGTCCCGTTCTCGAAGCGGGCCTCCACCTTCTCGCCGACGACCGGCTCGGGGAGCCGGACGGCGCGGTGGAACCCACGGTAGATCCGCTCGCGGCGGAGGAAGTTCTTCGACGGCTCTTCCGACGCGCTCTGGGCCTCGCCCTCGAACTCGACGACGTCCCCGTGGACGCGGACCGCGATCTGGTCCTTCGCCACGCCGGGGAGGTCGGCGCGGATCTGGTAGGCGGCGCCGGTGTCCTCCACGTCCGACAGGGCCGGTCGGAACGCGGGCTCGCTCCCGGTCGACCGCAGGACGAACCGGGGAGCGATGCCCGGCCCGAAGGTCGAGAACCAGTCGTCCCGGAACTCGGAGAGGAGTCGGTCCATCTCCGCGAACGGGTCGGTCGGCGCGGCGGTCTTCGGCGCAGGGCTCGGGGTCGGTACGGCTAGTGGGTCGTTCATCGAAACCACCTCTGGGTGTACGAGAACAGTATCCTATGGCTTCTATAAAAAGACAGCTAATGGCGCTCCCCGACCTTTGAGGGGATGCGGTCCGGCCCCGGTACGTCCGGCCGCGCGGGGAATCGGTACCGGGGGCGGAAAAGGGCGGGGGCGTCCCACCCGCCGATCGATCACGTCCCCGGTCGTCGCCGGCGCCGCAGTTCCGCCGCCCGCCCTCGATGCGAGCGGCCTTACCCGACGGTTCGGGCGCCTCACGGCCGTCGACCACGTCAGCTTCCGGGTCGCCGTCGCCGAGGTGTTTGGCGTCCTCGGCCCGAACGGCGCGGGCAAGACCACGCTGATCAAGATGCTCACGACCCTCCTCCCTCCGAGCGAGGGCTCGGCGACCGTCGCCGGCTTCGACGTCGTCCGCGAGCCCGCCCGCGTGCGCGCCGCGATCGGCTACGTGCCCCAGTTCATCTCCGCCGACCCCCAGATGACCGGGTTCGACAACCTCTGGGTGTTCGCCCGGCTGTACCAGGTTCCCCGGGCCGAGCGCCGGGCGCGGATCGCCCGAGCGCTCGCGTTCATGGGGTTGAGCGACTATGCGCACGAGCGGGTCAAGAACTACTCGGGCGGGATGATCCGCCGGCTGGAGATCGCCCAGGCGCTCATCCACCGTCCCCGGATGCTGTTCCTCGACGAGCCGACGGTCGGGCTCGACCCGGTCGCGCGCGAGTCGGTCTGGGCCCAGATCGAACGGCTGCGCGAGGAGTTCGGGACGGCGATCGTGCTCACGACGCACTACATGGAGGAGGCGGACCGTCTCTGCGATCGGATCGCGGTCCTCCACCGGGGCCGCATCGTCGCGTCGGGGACTCCGGCCGAGCTGAAGGCCGGCGTCGGCCGGCCGGGCGCGACGCTCGAGGACGTCTTCATCCACTACGCCGGTTCGTCGATCGACACCGGCGGCAACTACCTCGACACGCAGCGGACGCGCCGGGTCGCGATCCGGCTGGAGTGAGATGGCGACCCCCGCTCCGACCGGGACGCGCGGCGTCGGGGCGACGCTCTACGCCCACGTCGACCGGACCTTCGCCGTCGTCGACTACGAGGTCCGCAAGCTCCGTCACGACCCTTCCGAGCTCCTGCTGCGGGCGGTGCAGCCGGCGCTCTGGCTCGTCGTCTTCGGCGAGGTGTTCGCGACCGTCCACGCGATCCCGACGGGGAACCTGTCGTACCTCGAGTTCCTCGCGCCCGGGATCCTCAGCCAGAGCGTGCTGTTCATCGCGATCTTCTACGGGATCGCGTCGATCCGCGAGCGGGAGCTCGGGATCGCGTACAAGTTCCTCGTGAGCCCGGCGTCGCGCATCTCCCTGGTCGCCGGAAAGGCGCTCTCGGCGAGCGTTCGCGGGCTCTCGCAGGCGGTGATCGTCTACCTGCTCGCGATCGCCCTCGCCGTCCATCCGAGCCTCGCCCCGCTCTCGGTCCTGGGGGTGCTGGTCGCGGTCGTCCTGGGATCGTGCCTGTTCGCGACGCTCTCGATGATCATCGCGAGCCTGGTGAAGACCCAGGAACGGTTCCTCGGCATCGGCCAGCTGCTCACGATGCCGCTGTTCTTCGCGAGCAACGCGATCTACCCGATCTCGATCATGCCGAGCTGGCTCCAGCCCGTCGCGTACGCGAACCCGCTCACCTACCTCGTCGACGCGGTCCGCACGCTGATGATCCCCGGAGAGACCGGGCTGTTCCCGCTCGGGATCGACTTCGGGGTGCTGGCCGCGGTGACGGTCGCGCTCGTCCTGATCGAGTCGCGGTTGTACCCGCGGATGGCCCAGTAGGACCCCTACCGCGCCCGACCGCGCGGCCCCCCCCGCTCGACCCGCGTGCCGGCGCGGCCCTCGAGGGCCGCCGCCAGGGACGGGATGTCCGTGATGACGAACCGCGCCCCCCCACCGCGGAGGAACCCGAGGCCCGCTTCGACCTTCGGCCCCATGCTCCCCTCCGCGAACTCTCCGGCCCGGGCGAACCGCGCCAGCTCCGTCGCGGTCACCCGGCCCAGCCACCGGGCCCGAGGGGTACCGAAGCCGACCGCGGCACCGGGCACGTCCGTCACGATCGCGAGCGTGTCGGCGCCGAGCGTCCGGGCCGCGAGCGCGGCCCCAAGGTCCTTGTCGATGACCGCCTCGACCCCCTCGAAGCGGTCGCGCCGGCGGACCACCGGGATCCCGCCCCCGCCGGTGACGACGAAGACGCAGCGTTGTCCGAGTCCGAGCCCGAGCATCGCCGCGACCGCGTCGCCCTCCAGCCATCGCCTCGGACGCGGCGACGGCACGACCCGACGCCACCCGCCGCGGGCCCGGTCCTCGCGCAGGGTCCAGCCGTTGGATCGGGTCAGTCGCCGTGCGTCGGCGGCCGTGTAGAACCGTCCGACCGGTTTCGTGGGGCGGCGGAACGCCGGGTCGTTCGCCGCGACCTCGGTGCGGCTCACGATCGGGACCACCGTTCGCGGCGGGCGCGCCCGCGCAAGGACCGCCCCGAGCTCCTGCGCGATCAGATAGCCGATCTGGCCCTCGGTCTCCGCCCCGATCACGTCCATCGGCGGGGCCGGGATCTCCGCGGCCCCCAGCTCGGCCTCCCGCAGGAGGCTCCCGACCTGGGGGCCGTTGCCGTGGGTCACGACGAGGTCGACCCCGGGCCGGACGACCGAGGCGAGCGCGCCGGCCGTCGCCCGCATCTGGCGCACCGCCTCGCGCCAAGTGCCGTGGTCGTGCGCCCGCTGGATCGCGTTCCCCCCCAGCGCGACGACGATGCGATGCGGGCGCGCCGGGAGGGGCGCCCGCGCCCGGGCGGTCACGGCGAGGTCCGGCGGGTCACGCAGGTCATGCAGTGGGCGCCGCCGTATCCGCCGGTGATCTCCTGCAGCGCGAGCGGGACCACCTCGATGCTGCGGTCCCGGATGTCGGCGATGTGCGGGAAGAAGCCGCGCCCTTGGCGCAGCTCCTGCCGTTCCTTGCGCACGAGCGTCAGGAGCGCCCCGTACCGGTGCGGGTTGCGCCGCGCCGCGGTCGCGAGGCCGTTCAGCACCCGGTCGACCTCGGCCTCGACCTCCACGGCGAGGATCTTGCGGTCCCTGAGGCAGAGGAAGTTCGACGCGTAGCTCATCTGCTCGAGCGTCGAGATCGGGACCACCTCGATCTTGCGCTCGGCGAAGAACTCCCGCAGCGGCCGGCCCGCGGAGGCGCGGACGATGCGGCCGCCCGCGCGGCGGCGGTAGACGTCGACCCGCGCACGGTCGAGCAGCGGGGCGCACCCGACCACCAGGCCCTCGCCGGGGACGTTGAGGTACGTGTCGAGGTGCATGTCGATCATCGGGTCGGGATCGTTGCCCGGGATCGCCGGGTGCGTCGGTTGGTGGACGACGGCCACGGTGTCGACGCCGAGGTCCATCCGGAGGATCTGCCGGACCCCGCTCGCGTTCGTCCGGTCGCCGTGACCCAGCAGGACGAACTCCCCCATCGGCATGAAGTCCCCGCCCTCGAAGGTCCCGGGCGACCGGACCTCGCCGGCGAACCTCGCTCCCCAGGCGCGCAGCAGCGCCCCGGTGAGCAGCGGCTCGTTGCGGCGCTGCGGCTTCGACATTCGGCCCATCACGTAGCCGTTCGCCGACAGCCCCTGCTGGTCCCGCATGAAGTACAGGTTCGCGAGCGGCGTGTCGAGCTCCACCTTCGGCAGGATCACGCGGACGCCGGGACGGCGCGCGAGCCGGATCGACGGGCGGAGGAGGAGGATGTTGAACAGCGTCTCGCCGTCGAACGTGTCGAGGTTGCGCCGCAACGCCGCCCGGGCCGCGTCGACCATCGCCGCGGGCCCGGTGTAGCGGACGATCCGGTGGATCTCGTGCCGCACCCGCTCGACCAGCTCGGGGTGACGGCTCCCGAGCTCGATCGCGAGGTGGATCAACCGCCGGACCGTGACGCCGGACTCGCGCAGCGCGTGCTCGAGCGTCTCGTGCTCGTAGGTGGCCTCGTCGATCCGGAACGCCCGTTCGTAGAGGAACGAGTACGGCTCGAGGAGGCCGAAGAACATCTCGACCCCGGGTCGGTGGATGATCACCTCGTCGAGGCGATGCCACTCCGCCCGGGCCCGGGTCGGCCCCGAGAGCGTCGGCTCCTTCGACGCGGGCGGTCCCCGGTCGGTCCGGGAGTTGGAGACCGGGCGCGGCGGGGGTCGAGCGGACGACATCTGCGTGCCCTCCGGCTCACGCGGGGTGGGCCGGGACCTCCGGTCCCGACGGGGCCTCGGCGGTGGGGGTCGGCTTCGCGTGCACGCGGAGGGCCGAGAAGTACCCCCACAGGAACATGGCGAGCCCAAAGACGACCAGGACGATCAGGTCCCACGGGATGTTGAGGAGTCCCATCGGTTCGATCGTGACGGGATAGCCGCTGGACGGCTGGAGGAAGTTCTCGTAGATGAAGAACTGGTCGCCGACGTACGAGATCACCCCGAGTCCCGCGAGGTACGCGACGATCCAGAAGACCCCCTTCGACTCCGCGTACGTCACCCGACGGAGCAGCAGCGTCACGAAGTACGCCGGGATGCCGATGAACAGGAGCGCCGTGCCGAGGACCGGGAGCGCCGGCAGCCCGTTGAGGTAGATGCCGCCGCCGTTGATCGTCGCGCTCGACCACGGAGCGTAGACCATCACGAGCCCGAGGATCCCGAGGACCCCGGTGACGAGCCCCATTTCGACGAGGCGGGCCACGTGCCGGAACGTGCCCGACGTGAACAGGAAGTACAGCGGCACGCCGACCAGCGTGAGGAAGACCCCCACCAGGGTCCAGGGCCACGACGCCCAGTAGATCAGGATCGTCGCGGCCACGAACGCGACCGGGGTGAGGACCCAGGCAAGCGGCAGCCGGAACGGTCGCTCCGCACCGGGTTCGCTGCGCCGCAGCACGAGCAGGGCGAGCGACGCGGCCCCGTACGGGACGAGCGTGGTGATCGACGCGAGCAGCGCGACCGCCGGGAAGTTCGGCAGCGCGATCAGGATCGCCCCGGTAAGCGCGCTCGCGAAGACGAGGGCGTAGACCGGCGTGCCGAAGCGCGGGCTCACCTTGGCGAGCGACTTGAAGAACAGGTTGTCCCGGGCCATCGCGAACGGCATCCGGCCCTGCAGCAGGACCCAGTCGCCGCCGGCCCCGAGCGTCGAGAGCAATGCCCCGGCGACCACCACGGTCGCGAGGATCCCGAGGCCCCAGGCGTTCGCGAGGTTGTTGAGCAGCAGGGAGCTCGTCGACGCCCAGTCGCCGGGCGTGAGCGAGAGCGCGCCCCACCGGACCCCGCCGATGAAGGCGACGGCGACGAGCGCGTAGATCGCGGTGACGATGAGCACGCTGAAGACCGTCGCCCGCGGGATCGACCGCTTCGGGTCCTTCACCTCTTCCGCGGGGATCGACGCGGCTTCGAAGCCGGTGAACGCGAAGAAGCCGAGCGACATCGCGAACGCGACCCCGGTCCATCCGAACGGGGAGAACCCGAAATCGCTGAAGTTCCCGACCCGGATCAAGAGGAGCCCGATCAGCCCGAACAGGACGAGCGGGATCACCTTCGCAAACGTGGTGACGATCGCGAAGATGCTCCCCCACTTGATGCCGGCGATGTTGAGCAGGGTGTACCCGACGAGGAACACGAGGCCGATCAGGACGCCGAGCCAGGTGATCGATAGGACGCCCGAGCTGTTGACCGTGGTGACCGCGGGCCAGTAGGTGCCGAGGTACTCGACGAAGACGTCGATGATCGCTGCGGTCCCGATGAACGCGTAGAGGAAGTATCCCCAGCCCAACAGGAATCCCGCGAAGTCGCCGAGCGCGCGTCGGGGGAGGGAGTAGGGACCGCCGGTGGACGGGAACGCGGCACTGAGCTCGGCGTACGGGAGCGCCAGCAGGATCACCACGACCCCGAGCAGCGCGAGGGCGACGACCGCGGCCGGCCCGGCGACCGACCCCATCGTCGCGGCGAGGGCGAAGATGCCGCTGCCGATGATCCCGCCGACGGTGATCGACATCAGGCCGGTCATCGAGATCTCTCGCTTCAGCTTCGGAGCGTCCGCGGCCATCGAGCAATCTCCTCGCGCCCGGAATCGCGTCAAGCTATTTAGGACCGGCATGAAATCGACTTCAGCTCGATGCGATCCCCGCGGTCTCGACCCGCCCGTCCGGTCGCGTGAGCGCGACGTCGTGCGCGGGGCGGCCCTGACGGCGCCCGGGGACCGCGAGGGCGAGGGGGACGGGGCCCGCAGGACACCGGTGGCGCGACGGTCCGCCGGCGGCCCGGCGCCCGGTCCCGCCGGGCGAGGCCGACGAGGCGCGCGGAATCGTCCGGGGGCTACGGACGGTCCGTTGCCGATGCGCGGCTTCTCCGGGGTCCCCCGGTCGCACGGGGTCGAAGAGGTCCTCGGGACTAGCACCGGGGCGGGCCGCCTCTCGGCTGTCGTGGGAGTCGCGGGGCCGCAAGGATCGACGGGGATCGCGTACGCCGGGGTCGACGTTGGATTGGGGATCGGGGCGAGTTCACCCTCCACGTACCGGACGGCCCCCGGAGTTGCGGTGTGGCCGCGCTGCGCCTCCGCGGGCACGCGCGAACCGCCGCTGCGCTCCGCCTCGTCCGGTGCGAGGCCACGACGAGCCCCGAGAGCCGTCCGAGGTTTGTCGTGCTCACCGGGAGCGGGTTCCCGTACGCCGTCGGGTTCGTCGGGGCGGAGGGTCCGTGGAACCCGACCGCGCCGTAGCGACCCGCGCCCGCGAGCCCCGGTCCGCGCGGGACGCTAGGTGAGCCATCGGGCGAGGGCGGCCGCCGATTCCTCGGGGCGGGCCATCAGCGATCGGACGCCCTCCAGCAACTGGCCCGGCACGAGCGGGAGGTTGAATCGTCGCGCGGCCGGCAGACGCCCGACCAACGGATCCCGGGACCCCACCACCACGAGGGCGACCCGGGGAAGCTCCCCCCGGAAGTACCGGCGCGCGGTCGTACAGAAGTACCCGCTCGCGGCGGCGATCACGACGGAGTGGCGGTGCCCGATCGACGGGAGCGGACCGTCCGCCTCGACGTCGGCCACGAACGTCGCCGGCAGTTCCGCCGCCTCGAGCAGGTCGACGATCGACCGGCCGAGGCTCGGGGTCTCCCCCACGACGAGGACGCTCCGGGGCTGCATCGCAGCCGAACGACCGCGGAAGGGGAGGATATGGTCGTGGTCAGGCCGGCTTGACCTCGGAGGAGCGCGCGCGCCGGCGACAGCGAGAATAGGACGTCCCGCTATCCACGGGGACCGGGGATGACGTCCGCGGTGGATCCACTGGGCAACGACGACCGCGTCGACCTGTTCGACGTGCTGCCCGTGGGGGTCGCGTTCCTCCGGGCTCCCGGCACGATCGAGTGGGCGAACCCCGCCTACTTCGAGATCACCGGACGGGGGCGCGCGTCGCTCGGCACGGACTTTCACGATATCCGGGAGACCGATGGGACCTGGTCCGGCCCCGTCCGGGACGCGGTCGACGCGGCGCTCCGGGACGGGACCGCCGCGTCGTTCCTCTCCGTACGCGCGCGCCATCGGTCCTCACCGGGCGGCATCTACCTCGACGTCGACGTCCGCCCCTTGCCCGCGCGGGGGCAAGGGCCCGCGCGCGCCCTGCTGCTCGTCCGGGACGTCACCGACCGCGTCGAGCAGCACCGACGCTCGGTCCTGTTCTACGCCGCGTTCCGGACCTCGACCAACCCGATGCAATTGACGGACGCCGACGGGATCATGGTCGACGTGAACCCCGCGTTCGAGGCGATCTACGGCTACTCCCGGACCGAGTGCATCGGGAAGAAGCCGAACCTTGTCCGGAGCCGGCACACCCCGCCCGAGATCTACCGGCGGATGTGGGCCGACCTGACCGATCCCGCACGAGGATACTGGGCAGGGGAGCTGCTCAACCGCGATCGGAAGGGTCGCGAGCGGCCGGTCTTCCTCACGATCACGGCGATCCGGGACGAGTCGGGCACCGTGACCCACTACCTCGGCGTCGCCGTCGATCGGTCCGAGCAGCGTAGTTGGGAGCTGCGAGCGGCCCACGCCGACAAGCTCGCGTCGGTCGGCCAGCTGGCCGCCGGGGTCGCCCACGAGATCAACACCCCGCTCGCCAACGTGATGCTGGTCGCCGAGAGCCTGCGACGGCGCACGCAGGACCCGTGGGTGCTCGCGCGGCTCGCGACGATGACCGACCAGGTCGAGGCGGCGGCCCGCATCGTGCGCAGCCTGCTCGACTTCGCGCGCCGCACCGAACCCGAGATCGTCGACCTCGATCTCGCGGACGTGGTGCGCGACTCCCTCGACTTCGTCCGGGGCAAGCAGTCCGCCGATGTCGAGATCGAGGAGAGCTACCCGGACGGGCCGGTGCCGATCTCGGCGGACCGGGGCCAGCTCATGCAGGTCTTCACGAACATCGTGAACAACGCCTTCGATGCCATGCACGGGAAGGGGCTGCTCAAGATGAGCCTGCGCCGGCACGGGAAATGGGCCGAGCTCGAGTTCGTCGACTCCGGGCCCGGGATCCCGGTCGAGGCGCTCCCCCACATCTTCGAGCCGTTCTACACCACCAAGCCCGAGGGGGAGGGGACGGGCCTCGGCCTCGCGATCTGCCACGGTATCGTGCAGTCGCACCACGGTTCGATCACCGCGCGGAACGTGCCGGGAGCCGGTGCCGGGTTCCTCGTCGCGCTGCCGCTGCGGGGGGAGCCGGATCCCGCGCCGGTCCGCGAGCCGGAGGGCCGCCGGACCGGGACGACCCGACGGGCCGAGGGCAAAACCTAAGGCCCGCGCCACCGGTTGCCCGGCGTGCGCATCCTGGTGGTGGACGACGACGCGGTCTTCCGAGAGGAGCTCGGCGAGCTCCTGACCGACGAGGGCCACTCCGTCGCGGTCGCCCCGTCGGTGCCGAAGGCCGAGGAGTTCCTCTCGGGGGCCGAGGTCGACGTCGTCCTCACCGACCTCAAGATGCCCCGGCACGGGGGTCTCGAACTGCTCCGCCTGGTGCGGGAGCGCTGGCCGCGCACCCTGGTCGTCGTCGTGACCGGGTTCGCGACCGTCGAGACCGCGATCGACGCCATGAAGCTGGGCGCGTTCGACTACGTACGGAAGCCGTTCCGGATCGAGCAGGTCCGCGAGACGCTGCAGCTCGCCGCCCAGGAACGTTCGTTCGACACCCCTTCGGAGACCCGGCGCGACCCCGTCCGGGAGGCGCGGGCGCTGGCGGAGTCGGGGAAGTACGAGGTGTTGTTCCTCGGCGCGGCGGGTCCGGAGCCGGCGCCCCACCTCTCGGTCGCCGACTTCGACCCGGCCGATCCGGCCGCCCTCGTCGAGCGGGCGGAGGCGTTCGTCCGGGACCACGCCAACGCCGCGGTCGTGGTGTCGGGCGTCGAACGGCTCCTCGCGACGCACCGGCTCGAGGACATCGTCGCCGCCCTCGACCGGTTGCGCACGGACCTCGCGGCTCACGGGCCCCTGCGGGTCGGCTTCAACCCGCGTCGGGTGACCCGATCCGCCGCGACCGCGCTCGGCGCGGCGGTCTCCGCCGACGAGACCCACGGGACCCTCGAGGCGCTCGCGAACCCGATCCGGCGCAAGGTCCTGCAGCGGCTCGCGGACGGGCCGGCCTCGTTCGGGGAGGCGATGGCAGCCGCCGGGCTCGACGACTCCCCCAAGATGTCGTTCCACCTGCGACGGCTCACCGAGAGCGGCCTCATCCTCCACGAGGGCGAGGTCTACCGGCTCACGGGCCGGGGCGCCGCGAGCGTACGACTCCTCGCGGACGCCGCGTTCCTCCCGCCGGTCGGCGACGACGCGAACCTCGCCTTCCCCGGGCGGCGCTCCTCGGCCGGCGACCCGAGCCCGGACGCCGCGCATCGACGGTAGCGCGCCCCCTCGCGATCCCACCCGGAAGCGGCGCGGGGCGGACCCGCGACCTCGATCCGGGGCCCGCACCGCCCCCGGGCGCCCCGGCCGTTATGCCACCCGCTCCCCTTCCGGAACCGATGGGGCCGTCGGGTCGCGGAGGGTCGGGAGGAACTGCGCGATGGCGCTGATCGTCGAGTACCTCCTCGTCGCCGCCTCGCTGGGATTCGCGTTCAGCATCGGCGCGCACTACACGGGGGCGTGCATGGGCATGCCGTACGCCGCGGGCGCGATCCGGCCGGGCGCGGCGCTCCTCCTGATGGCGCCCCTCGCGTTCGTGGGCGCCGCGCTCGCGAGCGGCGGCGTGGAGGCGACGGTGGGCCACGGCATCCTCCGCGCGACGACCGTCGCGCTCGGCCTCGCCCTCGCGATCGTCGCGAGCGCGCTCGTCCTCACGAGCACCTACAACTTCGTCCGGGTGCCGACCTCGACGATCCAGATCCTCGTCTTCTCGACGGTCGGCGCCGGGCTCGCCGCGGGGGTCGGCATCGCGTGGTCGACGATCGGGACGCTCGTCGTCCTGTGGGCGATCGCGCCGTTCGCCGCGTTCGGCCTCGGCTTCCTGTTCGTCCGGCTGGCGGATCGGATCCGGGCCCCGGGTCCCCGGGCGGTCCGGCTGGGCCAGGGTGCGGTCGCCGGCCTCGTCGGGGTCGGCGCGGCGGCGTCGTTCGCGATGGGAGCGAACGACGTGGCGAACGCCTCGGGCGCGCTCGTGATGACCGGGCTGTTCGGGCTCGTCGCGGCCGGGGTGATCGGGGGGGCCGGCATCGCCGTCGGGGTGCTGACCTGGGGCCGGCCGCTCCTCAAGACGGTGGCGTTCGACGTGGTCGCGCTCTCGCCGCGCATGGCGATCAGCGCGCAGCTCGCCCAGGCGACGGTGATCCTCGTCTCGGTCGCGTTCGGGCTGTTCACGTCGATGAACCAGGCGCTCGTCGGCGCGATGATCGGGACGGGTCTAGCGCGCGGGGAGCGCACCGTCCAGTGGCGGACCGTCCGGGGGATCCTGACGGGCTGGGCGCTCGGACCGGTCTCGGGCCTCGCGCTCGGGTTCGCGCTCACGGCCGTGCTGGTGCGGGCGGGAATCGCCTAGGGGACCGCCGGGCGCACTCGGCCGCCCCGCAATGCG
This sequence comes from Thermoplasmata archaeon, assembly GCA_035502455.1. Lineage (GTDB taxonomy): Archaea > Thermoplasmatota > Thermoplasmata > Lutacidiplasmatales > UBA184 > Lutacidiplasma. The sequence continues at coordinate 69,720 of DATJUI010000011.1, forward strand.
TCGAAGGCGACGACGAGGACGCGCACCGAACGGCGGAGCTCGGCCTCCGAGAGGACCTCCCGGTCGGTGTGGTCGAGTCGGGCGTCCCCCGGGCCATAGGCCACGCCCGGCACGTTCCAGGCCGGTCCGACGAGGTTGAGGTCGGACGTGCCGGACTTCCGCCACAGGGTCGGGCGGCCGCCCGCGGCACGGATCCCGGCGAGCACCGCCACGGCGACCGGGTCGGTGCGGGAGCATTCGAACGGCTCGATCCGGACGACGGTCGTCAGGCGGGGCCGGCCGGGCTCGCGGGGCAGGCAGCGGAGCACGTCGGCGGTGGAGCGGCCGGGGGGAATCCGGAGGTCGAGGACGACCCGCACCGCTTCCGCGCCGGCCCGCCGACGGGTCTCGACCGCGAGCGCCTTCACGGAGAGCGTGCGGAACGGCGACTCCCCGCCCAGTCCCCCGGCCACCGTCCGCACCGCCCCGATCCAGGCGACCGCGACATCCGTGGCGGTCGGCCACGGCGAGGCGTAGTGCGTCCGGTGGCCCCGGAACTCCGCCTCGATCTGGAGCTCGCCCTTGTAGCCGATCGTCACCCCGTCCCAGCCGCTCGGTTCGCCGGCGATCACCGCGTCCGGTCGGAGCCGGGGGATCAGGTAGCGCGCGCCGCGGCTGTCCGTCTCCTCGCCGACGGCCGCGACGACCACGATCTCGCCGGGACCGTGCGAACGGGCGCCGGCCAGGAGCGCCGCCGCGATGGGGCCCTTCGCGTCGACCGCCCCGCGGCCGTGCACGCGGCCGCGCTCCCGCCGGACCGGACGCTCCCCGTCGACCGTGTCGATGTGGCCGAGGAAGACGACCCGAGGGCGCCCCGCCCCCCGGCGCGCGAGGCCGTTGCCCGCCGGATCGACGCGGGCCGCGTATCCGAGCTCCCGCGCGAGGCGGACGAACTCCGCGACCGCGGGTGCCTCGCGGCCGGACGGGGAGTAGCGACCGACGAGCCGCGCCAGCACGGCGCCCTCATCCACGGCCGATCACCTCGCCGATCGCTTCGAGCGCGCGGTCCCACTCGGCCTCCTGGATGACGAGGGGCGGGAGGAGGCGGACGACGGACGGTCCGGCGGGGATCGCGAGGAAACCGCGGCGCTCGAGCTCGGCGAGGACGGGCGCCGCCCGGTCGCGGAGCTCGATGCCGATCAGGAGCCCGAGCCCCCGCACCTCCCGCACCCGGCTCGGAGGGAGCTCGGCGAGGCGCGACCGCGCGATCGCCCCGAGGCGTTCGGCGCGCTCGGGGAGGTGGTCGCGGAGCGTCATCTCGAGCGCGGCGATCCCGGCGGCGCAGGCGAGCGGGTTGCCGCCGAACGTGGAGTGGTGGCTCCCGCGGAACCGGGCCTCGAGGTCGCGGCGGGTGACGGTCGCGCCGATCGGCACGCCGCCCGCGAGCGACTTCGCGAGCAACAGGACGTCCGGAACGATCCCCCAGCGCTCGAAGGCGAACAGGCGTCCGGTCCGCCCGATCCCGGTCTGGACCTCGTCGAACGCGAGGAGCGCGCCGGTCCGGTCGGCCGCGGCCCGCGCGGCGGCCAGGAACTCGGGGGTCGCCACGTGGACGCCGCCCTCGCCCTGCACGGGCTCGAGCAGGATCATCGCGGTCGCGTCCGTGACGGCCGCCTCGAGCGCCGCCGCGTCGTTGAACGGCACGTGCCGAAAGCCGGGCACCAGCGGTTCGAACGGTTCGCGCAGCTCCTTGCGCCAGGTCGCGCTGAGGGCCCCCAGGGTGCGGCCGTGGAACCCGCGCATCGCGGCGACGATCTCGCGACGGCCCGTCGACCCGCGGGCGATCTTGAGCGCGGTCTCGACCGCCTCGGTCCCCGAGTTCGACAGGAAGACCCGGTCGAACGACGGCGGCAGGAGTCCGAGCAGCTTGCCAAGGAACTCCGTCCGGACGGGCGACCGGTAGCCGCTCCCCAGGTAGAGGAGCTCGTGGGCCTGCCGCTCGATCGCCCGGACGACGTCGGGCGGCGACCCGCCCAGGTTTCCGACCCCGTGCGTCGCGCCGAGGTCGACGTACCGCCGGCCCGCGTCGTCCCAGAGATACTCGCCCGAGGCGCGGACGAGCGAGATCGGGCGCTGGCCGCCCGCCCCGAACTCGTGCGGTCCCCCGGGGGCCGGGGCGCTCACTCGAACACCGTCCCCTCGCCGCGCAGGGCCCGCGCGACCGGCTCCGGGCCCGACGAGCCGGCGATGACGACCCGGCCGACCCCCGCTTCGAGCGCGTCGCGGGCGGCGAGCACCTTCTTGCGCATCCGGCCCGCGGCGAGCGGAACGACCGACTCGATCTCGGTGCGGGCGACGTGGGGGATGCGGGTCGCCGGGTCGTCCTTGTTCCGCAGGAGGCCGGGGACGTTGGTCAGCAGCACCAGGGTCTCCGCCCCGAGGGCGCCCGCGACCGCCGCCGCGGCCCGGTCGGCGTCGACGTTCACCACCTCGCCCTGAGGGGTCACGGCGGGCGGGCCCACCACGGGGACCCAGCCGGCGTCGAGCAGGAGGCGCAGAAGATCGGCCCGCACGTGCTCGATCGATCCGGATCGGTCGTCCCGCAGCACGACGACCCGGCCGTCCTCGACCGCCCGGGCCCCCTCCTTGCGGCGGGCGGTCAGGAGGCCCCCGTCGACGCCCGAAAGCCCGACCGCCCGGACGCCGAGACCGGTCAAGCGGGCCACGATCTCGGTTTGGACCGCTCCCGGGAGGGCGAGGACCAGGACCTCCAGGTGGTCCGGGTCGCTCTTGCGCGAGACGACCCCGCTCGGCGAGGTGTAGTACTGGGCCGGGCGGCCGAGGGCGGCGCCGAGGCGATCGACCTCGCTCGATCCGCCGTGGACGAGGACGTAGTCGGTCCGGTGGGCGAGCTCCTCGAGGACCGGCTGGAGCTCGTTCCCCGCGGCGCCCCCGACCTTGACGACGAGCGTCATCGGCCTAGATCGGGTGCAGGCCCGGGAACGTGAGCCCCCGCGCCTCGGGAAAGCCCATCCGCACGTTGAGGCTTTGCACGGCGCCGCCGGCCGCGCCCTTCACGAGGTTATCGAGCGCCGCGAGGGCGACGATCCGGCCCCCGTGCGGATCGGTCGCGAATCCGACGTCGCAGAAGTTGGACCCCGAGAGGATCTTGGGATCCGGCTCCCGGTGGATCCCGTCGGACTCGTGGACGAGCCGGACGAACGGCTCGGCCCCGTACGTGGCGCGGTACGTCCGCCAGAGCTCCTTCTCCTCCACGGGCCGATCGACGAACCCGTGCACGGTCGCGAGGACCCCCCGCACCGCCTCGACCGCGTGGCACGAGAGCGCGATCCGGGCGCCGGTCTCCTGCTCGATCTCGGCGGTGTGGCGGTGCCCGGCCGGGGCGTACGCGCGCATGACGCCCGAGCGCTCGGCGTGCTGCCCGGCGGGTCCGGCGTCCCGGCCGCTCGCCGAGGAGCCGCTCTTCGCGTCGATAACGATCCGCTCGCGCGCGACGAGGCCGGCCGCCACGAGCGGACGCGCGGCCAGGATCGACGCGGTCGCGATGCAACCGGGCACGGCGATCAGTCGGGCGGTCCGCAGACGCTCCCGGTAGATCTCGGGAAGGCCGAGGACGCTCTCGGCCAGGCGCTCGGGGTGCGGGTGCGTCCGGTGGTAGTACCGTTCGTACGCCGCCGGGTCCTTGAGCCGATGGTCCGCCGAGAGGTCGACGAGGAGCCCGCCCGACGCCCACAGCTCGTCGACCCGGTCCATCGCCTCCCCGTGCGGGGTCGCGAGGAACGTCACGTCCGCGGCGCGCAGCGCGCTCGGCGGGGCGAAGACGAGGTCGGTCGCCTTCCGCAGGTTCGGATGCGCCCGGGTCACGGCCTTCCCGGGCATCGAAGCCGAGACGACCTGGGCGACCTCGACGTCGGAATGGCCGAGCAGTAGCCGGAGCAGCTCGCCGCCCACGTACCCCGAGCCGCCGACGATCGTCGCCTTCATCGCCGGCCGACCCGAACGGCGTAGTCGACGATCGGCCCCGCGATGTCGATCCCTGTGGCCCCGCCGAGCGCCTTGAACTCCGGCGTCGGATTGACCTCGAGCACGAGCGGCCCCCGCGGCGACTCGATCACATCGACCGCGAGCACGCCCCCGCCCATCGCCTCGGCCGCGCGCAGCGCGAGCTCGCGGAGCTCGGGGGTCACCTCCGCGGCCTCGGCGGTGGCCCCCCGGGCGGCGTTCGTCCGCCAAGCGGTCGAGCGCCGGTACATCGCGGCCACGACCTGCGGCCCGATCACGAAGAGGCGCAGGTCCCGGTCGGGCTTCGCGACGTACTCCTGCACGTAGAACACGGAGTGGATCGGGGCGCCGAGGGCGGCCTTGTGCTCGAGGATCTGCTCGGCTTCCTCGGCGTCGTCGACCTTCGCCATCAGTCGGCCCCAGGACCCGACCGCGGGCTTGAGCACCGCCGGATACCCGATCCGTTCGATCGCGGTGATCGCCGCCTCGGGCGAGAGCGCAATCTCGGTCCGCGGAACCGGGATCCCGCGCGCGCGCAGCCGCAGGGACGCCAGGATCTTGTCGCCCGCCAGCTCGACGACCTCGGGGGCGTTGACCGTCGGAACCCCGTAGTGGGCGAAGCATCGGGTCGCGTAGACCGACCGCGTGTGGCTGACCGAGCGGTTGAGGACGACGTTCGGGAGATCCGCCGGGGGGTCCAGCCCGAACGTCACGACGCTGTCGTCGTACCGCTCGACCGAAACCCCCCGAGCCTCGGCCGCCCCGAGGATCGCCTTTTCCTCCGGGCGGATGATCGTGTAGAAGATCCCGAGACGGAACCCGTCACTCACCCCAGTCCTCGGCCTCTTTCGGGGCAGGCTGGACCAGGAACGGGTCCGTACCGAGCACTTCGAGCTCGGTCCCGCAGTCCGGGCAGGGGAATACCTCGCCCAACACCATGTTGTGGCTTTCGACGATCGCTTCGCACTCCGGGCACTGGGTCATTTTCGTTCCTCGTTCAAGAGCTCCTCGACGAGCTCGACCGACCGGCCGAGCGAGGAGAGGGAAGCGGCGTGGGCGGCCGCCCGCGCCCGCGCGCGGTCGAACTGGACCGCGAGCGCCGACGGTGACGGGCCGCCCGGGGATACCCGCCGGGCGAGCGCCTGACGCGGCGGGGGCACGGGGCTGCCGTCCGGCAGGGCCGACGCGGCCGCGCCCGGCGACTGCTGCCGGTACCACGCCCCGACGGTCTCGTGGGCCTCGCGGAACGGTATCCCCCGCGCCACGAGGGTCTCCGCGAGGTCCGTCGCGATCAGTTCGGGGTCCCGCGACGCGTCGGCGAGGCGTTCCCGGTCGAACGTGAGTCCCGCCACGAGCGCGCGCAGCGCCTCGAGGACCCCGGTGGCCGTGGCGACCGCGTCCAGCACGGGGGGCTTGTCCTCCTGGAGGTCACGATCGTAGGCGAGGGGCAGGCCCTTCAGTACGGTCAACAGCGCGACGAGGTCGCCGATCGTGCGACCGGCCTTCCCGCGGACGAGCTCGGCGGCATCGGGGTTGCGCTTCTGGGGCATGAGGCTGCTGCCCGAGCCGAGCGCGGGCGAGCGGTCCACGAACCCGAACTCGCGCGACGCGAAGACGACGATCTCCTCGCCGAGCGCGCTCGCGTGCACGCCGAGCAGCGCGAGATCGAACAGGAGCTCCGCGAACGGGTCCCGGTCGCTGACGGCATCGACCGAGTTCTCGAACGTGCGATCGAACCCGAGCCGCGCGGCGACCCGGGACGGATCGATCGGCAGGGTGGAGCCGGCGAGGGCCCCCGCCCCGAGCGGGGAGACGCGCGCGCGCCGCTCGGTCGCGAACAGCCGCTCGACGTCGCGATCGAACCGCCAGAAGTGCGCGAGGAGCGCATGGCCGACCGTGATGAGCTGGGCGCGCTGGAGATGGGTGTAGCCCGGCATCGGCGTGTCGGCCTCGGACGCCGCGCGCGCGAGCAGGGTCTCCTCGAGCGCCAGGAGACGTCCCACGAGGTCGTGCACGGCCGCCCGCAGGTAGAGCCGCTCGTCCAGCGCGACCTGGTCGTTCCGGCTCCGGCCGGTGTGGAGCTTCCCGGCGACCGGGCCGACGAGCTCTCCCAACCGGACCTCGACGTTGGTGTGGACGTCCTCGAGCTCGGCCCGCCACGGAAAGCGACCGTCCGCCATCTCCCCGGCGATCGCGCGGAGCCCTCCGACGAGGGTCGTCGACTCCGCCTCGGAGAGCAACCCGACGGCGGCGAGCATCTCGGCGTGCGCGAGGCTGCCCGCGACGTCGTACCGCGCGAGCGAGCGGTCGACCTCGAGGGACCCCAGGAACCCTGCGGTCGGCGTGCGCACGTACGACGGGGCCGGCCCTCGTTCCTCCATCGAGATCACGGTCGTGGCGGGCCTACGGGCGGAACTTGGTCGCCCGCGCCGCGATCGAGGTCGGCTGCGAGCCGATGGCGGTCCAGGTCCGTGCGGGCAGTCCCCAGACGTAGATGAACCCCTCCGACATCTCCTGCCGGAAGCGGTCGCCGGACGAGTACGTCGCGAGCGTCTGCTGGTACAGGGAGTACGGCGAGCGCCGGCCCGTCACGTGGGCCGAGCCCTTGTACAACTTCACGGTCACCTCGCCCGTCACGCGCTCCTGCGTCGCCCGCACGAACGCGTCGAGGGCGCCGCGGAGCGGTGCGAACCAGAGCCCGTCGTAGATCAGCTGGGAGTACCGCTGTTCGACCCCCCGCTTGAAGTCGAGGACGTCCCGGGGGCTCACCAGCGACTCGAGCGCCTGGTGCGCTCCGATCAGCACGACGGCGGCCGGGCATTCGTAGACCTCGCGCGATTTGATGCCGACGACCCGGGACTCGACGTGGTCGATCCGACCGACGCCGTTGCGTCCGGCGACCTCGTTGAGGGCCAGGATCAGCTCGTGGAGCGGCAGGCGTCGCCCGTCGAGCGCGGTCGGGAGGCCTTGCTCGAAGGTGATCGTGACGTTCGTCGGGGTCTCGGGCGCCTCCACAGGGGACCGCGTCCAGCCGTAGACGTCTTCCGGTGGTTCGATCGCCGGATCCTCGAGGATGCCGCACTCGACCGAGCGGCCCCAGAGGTTCTCGTCCGTGCTGTACGGAGAGCTCTGGGTCGCATCGACGGGGATCCCGTGCGCCTGCGCGAACGCGATCTCCTCCTCCCGGGTCATCTTCCACTCCCGGGCCGGGGCGATCACCTCGAGCTCGGGGGCGAGGCTCGTCGTCGAGAGGTCGAACCGCACCTGGTCGTTCCCCTTGCCGGTGCAGCCGTGGGCGACGTACTCCGCCCCCTCGCGGCGGGCGACCTCCACGAGGTGGCGGGCGATCAGCGGCCGGGCGAGGGCCGTGCTCAACGGATAGACGCCCTCGTAGAGAGCGTTCGCGCGCAGCGACGGTCCGAGGAACTCCTCGGCGAACTCGCGTCGGGCATCGGCGACGTACGCCTTCACGGCACCGGACGCCTCCGCCTTCCGGCGGACCGACTCGAGGTCGACGGGTTGACCGACATCGACGGTCACGGCGACCACATCCATCCCCTTCTCGGTCAGCCACGGGATCGCCACGGACGTATCGAGCCCGCCGGAATAGGCGAGCACCACCTTCGGTCGCGTCATCGGGGTCGGTCGGTAGGACGCACCACGCGCCCCGGCGGATTTATAGGCCGCGGCCGCGTGGCGACACTCTAGGGCAAAAGTGTCCGAGGCTGGACATACGTGACCGATGACACCGGTTCGATCGCCCGCCAGGTCCGGGACTACCTGGACGGGCACCCGGTGCTCGCGGACTCGATCCGCCTCGGCGTCGCCAACTACTCGGCGATCGCCCGCCGGATCGCCGACGACCTCGAGCTGCGGCACCTCGAAGCGGTGATCGCGGCCTGCCGGCGGTATCCCCGCGGTCGGGCGGAAGCGACGCGCGAGGCCGGGGTCCGGCGGGTCCTCAAGAAGAGCCGGATCGAGACCCGGACCAAGGTCGCCGCGATCACCGTGAGCCAGGGCCCGGACGTCCTGCAGCGGCTCGGGGACGTCGTCGAGGAGCTGCTCGACGAGAACTCGCTCTGCCGCGTGATCCAGGTCTCGCGCGGGGTCGTCGTGATCGTTGACGAGGATTCGGTCGCCCGCGTCCTGCGCCAGCTGCGCGAGAGCCAGGTCATCGGGGTGCGAAAGAACCTGACCGAGCTCGCGGTCACCAGTCCCGAGAGCATCGAGGAGACTCCCGGACTCCTCACGCTCCTCACGGGGGTCCTATCGGCGCGCGGAATCAACATCGTAGAGGCGCTGAGCTGCTTCACCGACACGATCTTCCTGCTCGACGGCCAGGACCTCAATCCGGCGCTCGTCGTGCTCTCGAAGGCGATCGAATAGCGACCGGCGGCGCCGAATGCCGTAGCGGTGTTACGTTTTCTGGATACGACATAAGTCTTAAGTGCCGGAAGTCGTCGCCGAGGCGTGGCCTCGCCGCAGACGATCCCCGAGCCGAGGGGCACACGGGAGCAGTGGGTGATGGGCCCGAGCGAGCGCCGCGGGGCCGCCCTCATCTATGTCGCCATCGTCGGGGCGACCGCCCTCGGGCTCGCGGCGACCTTCCTCATCGGGCAGACCTACGGGATCTTCATCGGGCTCGGGATCCTCTGCTACACGCTCGGGCTCCGTCACGGCGTGGACGCGGACCACATCTGCGCGATCGACAATACCACGCGCAAACTGCTCCAGCAGGGGCAGAAACCCTATACCGTCGGTACTTGGTTCTCGCTCGGGCACTCGACGATCGTCGTCGGCTTCCTGTTCGGGCTCGTCCTGGCCGCCCGGTTCATCCTGAGCTCCTACCAGGCGTTCGCCAATGTCGGCGCCGTGCTCGGCACCGCCATCTCGGGCGGGTTCCTCTACCTCATCGCGTTCATTAATCTCCTGATCTTCTGGGAGGTCTACCAGATCTTCCTGCAACTGCGGGCGGGCAGGATGAACAACGCCCAGCTCGAGGCCCGGTTGGAGAAGCGCGGTTTCATGAACCGCTACTTCAACTGGATCTTCAAGTTCGTGAACAAGCCCTGGCAGATCTACCCGGTCGGCGTCCTCTTCGGCCTCGGGTTCGACACGGCGACCGAGACGCTGCTGATCGCGATCACCCTGACCGTCGGGACGGCCGCGGTAGGTTTCCCGCTGTGGATGGTCCTCGTCCTGCCGTTCATGTTCACGTGCGGGATGGTGCTCACCGACACCTCCGACGGGATCAGCATGCGGTACGCGTACGGCTGGGCCTTCGCAAAGCCGATCCGGAAGGTCTACTACAATCTCACGATGACGCTCATTTCCGTCCTGGTGGCGTTCGTCATCGGCACGATCGAGGTCCTCGGGGTGCTCGCCTCCGAGTTCGGTCTCTCGGGCGGACCGTTCGGCTTCTGGAACACGATGAACTGGCTCAACAACGCGGCCGGCCCGTATGGGATCGATGTCTGGGGGTACGTGGGGATCGGGATCGTCCTGCTGTTCATCGGTTGCTGGCTCGTGGCGATGCTGATCTATCGGCTAAAGCACTACGAGGAGATCGGCTTCAGTCCCCCGATCGACGACCGCGGGACCGGCGGGGGCTCCGGGCTCACCGGTTGATACCGGCGGGCACGGGTGGGAAAGCCGTCTTACCTTCACCGGCCGTGCGGGCGCGATGCCGTCGAAGGTCGTCCGGACCGGGGTGTCGCTCGAGCCCGACGTACTGGCGGCGCTCGATCGCTGGGCCCACGAGCGGAACTCGCCGAGCCGCTCGGAGGCGATCCGCTTCCTCGTGCGGAAGGAGCTATCCGAAGCGGAGCTGCGCGATCCGCACGCGGACGCGGTAGGCACGGTGATGGTCCTCTACGACCACCGCGCTCCGAACGTTCAGCGTCGGTTGACGGCCGCGCAGCACCGCTGGCGCGACCACATCCGGTCGACCAGTCATGTCCATCTCGAAGGCGAGGTATGCCTCGAGGTCGTCGTACTGGTCGGTCAGCGCGCCGAGGTCGCGCGGGCCGCGGAGGACCTGCGGGGCGTCAAGGGCGTCAACCAGGGAGATTTCGTGCTCGCGGACCCGAGGGTCGCGGGGGGTTCGACCGGACACCGCCACCCCCACGCGGGGCACCGCTAAACGAGCGGGGGCGCTCGGGCCGAGCGTGGAGACGCGTCGCCCGCGGGGCCCTGCCCGGTGGGCGACCCAGCCCCCGGCCGAGGCGCTCGCGCGCGCGGTCCTCGACCGGGCTCTCGCCGTCCGGCGCGGCGAGTCCGTGGTGATCGAGGCGTGGTCGCACGCGCTTCCGTGGGCGCGCGCCCTGGTCGTCGAGGCACGCCGCCGGGGGGCCACGCCCACGCTCGTCCTGGAGGACGAAGAGGCGTTCTTCGGTTCGTTGGCCCTCGCCCCGAGGCGCAGGCTGCCCGTCGCCGGGCGCCTTCCCCCGGCCACCGACGCGTACGTGTACCTGGGAGGGCCGGAGGCGTTCCCCCGCCTCCTGGCGCTGCCTCCCGCGGAACTCGAGTCGATCGTCGGGCGGCACGGCGCCGCATGGTGGCGCGCGGCCCGGGCCTCGCGGCTCCGCGCCGCCGGGGTCGCGCTCGCAGCCGTGACCGAGACGGCGGCCGACCGCTATGGCGTCGACGTCGACGGCTGGCGGCGCGAGGTGCTGCGGGCGAGCCTCATCGATCCGCGCCGGCTGGCACGTCGAGCCCGCGCGTGCGTTCGGGGGGCGCGCCCCGGCTCGGTCGTCGAGATCCGACACGCGAACGGCACCGCGCTCACGCTCCGACTGGGCCGCGAGCCGCCGATCGTCGAGGACGGGACCGTCGACCCCGGCGACCGAAGGACGGGCCGGTTCTGGACCGGGGTCCCGGCCGGGGCGATCGCCTGGCCGCTGGCGGCCGGGGTCGCGGACGGGTGGTGGGAGTCGAATCGGCCGACCTTCGACCGGTTCGCCGAGCCGCCGGTCACGGTCGGGGCACGGTTCCTCTTCCGGGCGGGCCGCCTCGATGAGTTCGCCTTCGACCGGGGCGGGGAGGCGTTCGAGGCCGCGTACGCCCACGGCGGGCCGGGCCGCGACCTCGCGACCGCGCTCACCCTCGGGCTGAATCCGGCGATCGCCCACGCGCCCGAGCTCGGCGAGCTCGCGGCGGGGACGGTCGGGCTGGTGCTCGGGGGCCGCGCGCGCGGGGACGGCCGGCCCGCCCGTTTCCGGTATCTCTCGCTGCTGGCCGGCGCCGATGTGACGGTCGCCGGCCGTCCCTGGATCCGGGCGGGGGCGCCGGCGGCGCACCGGGCCCCCCGCCGGGGCGTACGGCGCTAGGGCCCGGGCGCGCCGAGCCGCTCCGCGAACCGGTTCGCGAGCTCGCGGGCCGGCTCGAAGTGACGCGCCGAGACCTGCTCGACGTTCACTCCGAGCGGCACCCGCCCGGACTCGAGGGGCCACGCCGCGCGGAGGGCCTCCCAGACCCCCAGCGCGCGCCCGAGGGAGGCGGACGGGCCGGCCGACTCCCCGTCCTCGAGGATCGCGCGTTCGACCGCCTCGGGGATCTCGGCGCCGAGCCATCGGACGTACTCGACGTCGGACTCGTCCGCCACGGGCGCGAAGCTGACGAGCACCGCGGCCGGGGGGACGAGCGCTCGGGCGCACAGCGCATCGTACTCCCGGACCAGCCCGGCGACGGGCTCCGCGTCGAAGGCCAGCTGGGTCGTGAAGAACGAGGCCCCGGCGCGGGTCTTCGCGAGCATCCGGTGGGCCTCCCCGCCGCGGGTCGGGATCGCCACGTTGCCGAGCCGGCCGCCCGCGGGCTCGACGACCGGGCGGCACAACCGGTTCGCCTCGACGACCGAGGGACCCGGATAGGGAATGTACCGGCTCGCCCCCCCCACGAGCACCAGGTGGACGAGGCCGGCCGCCACCGTCTCCTCGGCCCACCGTACGAGCTCGGGCCCGCTCGCGAGGTGGGCGACGACCTTGTTGACGACGACCGTCGCTCCCGACCGGTCGGCGATCGCCCGAGCGTACGCCCGCGGATCGGCCGACCGATAGAACGGCCGGCCCTCGTGGTTCTCGTCGACCAGCTCCGGCACCACGACCGCATCGATCCGCGGGAGGTCGCGCAGCCACCGGGCGACCTCGCCGAGCCGCTGGTCGGTCCGGGGGCCCGCGGCCCGCGCGGACGGGGGCGCCGGTTCGAAGAACAGCGGTTCGCGACGCAGGGCGTCGGGGAGGGCGCGGCGCATCGGCGACGCCGTCCACCGGGGGCGCGATATACCCTTTGACCCGTCCGAGAGCTTGCGAGCGACGCAACGGAGCGTCGCCCGACGAAAGGCGGGGTCAAGCTTGATAGCCCGCGGTCGCTCGACGGACCGTCCGATGGCCGACGCGATCGAGGTCCGGGGGCTCGTGAAGCGGTACGGGTCCCTCGCCGCCGTCGCGGGCATCGACTTCCACGTCGCGCCCGGAACGGTCTTCGCGTTCCTCGGACCGAACGGCGCCGGCAAGACCACGACGACGGAGATCCTGGAGGGCCTCCGCCGCGCCACCGAAGGGTCGGTCTCGGTCCTGGGGCTCGACCCCTGGACCGAGGGGACCGCCCTCCACCGTCGGATCGGTGTGATCCCGCAGGACTTCCGCTTCTTCGAGAAGATCACGCCCCAGGAGGCGATCGAGTACTACCGCAGCCTCTTCCACACTCGGCCCGACCCCACGGAGCTGCTGGCGCGGGTCGAGCTCGCCGACAAGTCGAGCGCCCGGTTCGACACCCTCTCGGGAGGTCAGAAGCAAAAGCTCGGTCTCGCGCTGTCGCTCACCAACGATCCCGAGGTCTGCTTCCTCGACGAGCCGACGACCGGCCTCGATCCCCACGCGCGGCGCTCGATCTGGACGGTCATCCGCCAACTGCGCCGCGAGGGCCGGACCGTCTTCCTCACGACGCACTACCTCGAGGAGGCGGAGCAGCTCGCCGATCAAGTGGCCATCATCCACCACGGGCGCATCATCGCCGCCGGCACGCCCCGGGAGATCATCGAGAAGTACGGGCGGCCCGAGCGGCTGCGGGTGAAGGCGGGCCCCGAGGTGGCCGCGCTCCTGACGAGCCGTCTCGGCCTCGTCGCCACGGCGGACCACGGCGAGGTCGACGTGGAGCTCCGTTCGAAGGAGGACGCGGTGCGCGCCCTCGGGGCGATCGACGGGAGCGGGCTCCCCTGGGACGGCTTCGAGACCGTCCGGGATTCGCTCGAGGACGTCTTCGTCCGTCTCGTCGGTCAGATGGACGAGGGCGCGCTCCGATCGGGAGGAGGTCCGTGAACTTCGGCCACATCGGGGCGGACTTCCGCGTCGTGGCGCGCTCCTACTTTCGCAACCCGGTCGCGCTGTTCTTCTCGCTGATCTTCCCGATCATCCTGATCGCCCTGTTCGGGCTGATCTTCTCGTCGACGGGCACCTCCGCCGTGAACCTCGTCGTGCTCAACGAGGACCACAACTCGGCGACGAGCGTGGAGTTCCTGAGCGCCCTCAACCAGACGACCCTGGTGACGGTCCAGGTCGTCAACGTGACACCGTCCGACTTCGCGTCGTGGCTCGGCCAGAACGACTACGCGGCCGGTCTCGTGATCCCCGCGGGGTTCAATGCGAGCTACCACGCCGGCAGTCCGGTCAACGTCACGCTGTACACCGACCCGCAGGACGCGAGCTCGGCGGGCCAGGTCGAGTTCGCCGTCACCGGCGTCGCGAACCGGTTCAACCTCGACCGGGCCTGCGGATCGGGCACGTGCACGCCGGTGATCGGGGTCACGGGGGCGAACGTCGGGAGCGCGATCTACACGTACATCGACTACCTGATCCCCGGCCTCATCGGGTTCTCGATCCTCACGAGCCCGATGTTCTCGATGGTCGACGTGGCGTCGTCCTACCGCAAGGAGGGGATCTTCCGGCAGCTGTCGCTGACGCCGCTCACCCGGGCCGAGTGGCTCACGAGCCGGGTCCTGTGGTACGTGCTCCTCACGTTCGTCACCGCCGGGATCATGATCGCCGCGGGCGCCTTCCTGTTCGGCGCCCACGTGATCGTCGGGGTGCAGCTGATCCCGTTCCTGGTCGTGGGACCGTTCCTGTTCGTCTCGCTGGGGATGTTGGCGGGCTCCGTCGCGCGGACCCCCGAGAGCGCGGCGCTGATCGGCAATATCATCACCTTCCCGATGATGTTCCTCTCCGGCACGTTCTTCCCCGTCTCGTCGTTCCCGTCCGGCCTCCAGGACTTCGCCCGGATCCTTCCGCTGTACTACGTGATCGACGGGATGAACCAGGTGATGCTGTTCGCGAACACGGGACGGGCGCTCACGGACCTCGTGATCGTGCTCGCGATCGCCCTCGTCTTCTTCGGGCTCGCCATCCGGCTGTTCAAGTGGCGGGACGAGTGACCCGTGGCGGACGATCGCGCACCGGACGGGACGGGGTTCCGTCGGCTCATGGGACGCTGGGCGACCGGCGTCTCCGTAGTGACCGCGCACCACGGCACCGCGGACGCGGGGCTCACGGTCAATGCGCTCCTCTCGGTCGCGCTGCAACCCCCCTCGCTGCTCGTCAGCCTCACCCGCGACGCGGACACCGTCCCGGTGCTCGAAGCGAGCGGAGCGTTCGGGGTGAGCTTCCTCGCCGCGGACCAGCGGCAGCTCAGCGAGCGGTTCGCGAGCACCCTGCCGCCGCCGGAGAAGTTCCGGGACGTCCCGTTCCATCGGGGCGCGCTCGGGGTGGCGCTCCTGGACGGCGCCCTCGGATGGGCCGAGTGCCGGGTGGTCGCGCGCACCGAACGCTACGACCACCTCCTGTTCGTCGGGGAGGTCGCCCGCCAGGCGCTCGGCCGGGATGTCGATCCGCTGCTGTTCTACCGATCCGGCTACGCCGAGGCCGTGGGGAACGGGCGGCTGCGCCTCCCCGGGTCGCGCGGGCCCGATGCTCCGCCCGCACCGCCCCGGTGAAGCGACCCGGCCGCGGTGGGACGGCGCTTTAACCCCCCACCGGCTCGTCGACCTCGATGGCGGACGAGGCGCTCCGGACGAAGGTCGCGATCCTCGGCAGCGGTCCGGCCGGTCTCACGGCCGCGCTGTACGCCGCCCGGGCCGAGCTGCGGCCGATCGTCGTCGCCGGTGTACCGGCCGGTGGGCAGCTCCTGATCACGACCGACGTCGAGAACTACCCCGGATTTCCCGACGGCATCCAGGGCCCGGAGCTCGTCGAACGGATGCGCCAGCAGGCGATCCGGTTCGGCGCGAGGTTCGTGGACGACAACGCGACCCACGTCGACTTCCGCAGCCGTCCGTTCCACCTCCGGACCGGCACCCAGGGGACGGTCCTCGCCGACGCGGTGATCGTCGCGACGGGCGCGAACGCGAAGTGGCTCGGGCTGCCGTCCGAGTCGCGTCTCCAGGGCAAGGGCATCTCGGCCTGCGCGACGTGCGACGGCTACTTCTTCAAGGGCCGGGCGCTCGCCGTCGTCGGCGGCGGCGACACCGCGATGGAGGAGGCGCTGTTCCTCACGAACTTCGCGACCCACGTCACGATCGTGCACCGCCGCAAGGAGCTGCGGGCGAGCTGGATCATGCAGGAGCGCGCGCGGCGCCACCCGAAGATCTCCTTCGCGCTCGACCAGGAGGTCGTCGAGGTCCTCGGGGCCGACCGCGTGGAAGGCATCCGGCTGCGGGACGTCCGCACCGGGACCCTCCGCGACCTCCCCGTCGGGGGCCTGTTCGTCGCGATCGGCCACGCGCCGTCGACCCACGTCTTCAAGGGCCACCTCGACCTCGATCCCCAGGGCTACGTGATGGTCCACGACGGGACCCGAACGAGCGTCGAGGGGGTCTTCGCGGCCGGCGACGCGCAGGACCACCGGTACCGCCAGGCGGTCAGTGCGGCCGGCTCGGGCTGCATGGCGGCGATCGATGCGGAGCGCTGGCTCGCCGAGTGCGAGAGCCGGGTCGAGAGCCCGACCGCCGTCTGACGGCGCCCGCCCCCGGCCCGTCGCCGCGAGGCCTTAAATAGCGCGCCGCCCGGTGCGCGGCGGGGAGCCCGCGTGCCCAACAAGAAGAGCCTCCACATCGAGTCGTCCGGGCAGCTGTGCATCTACTGCGGGGCCTGCGTCGGCATCTGCCCGCTCAACTGCATCTACCTCGATGAGACCCGCATCACGTTCGACGAGAAGGTCTGCACGCGGTGCGAGATCTGCGTCAAGGCGTGCCCCGTGGGCGCGATCGAGATCGGGTAGGCCCCGTCTCGGAAGGAAGGCAATGGTCGAGGACCTCGCGACCGACGTGCTGGTGGTCGGCGCCGGCCCGGCCGGCAGCATGACGGCGAAGTGGGCGGCGAAGGGCGGCGCCCGCGTCGTCATGATCGAAAAGCGGCAGGAGATCGGGAGCCCGGTCCGCTGCGGCGAGGGGATGAGCAAGGAGTGGCTGGCCGACGTCGGGATCAAGCCCGGCAAGTGGATCAACGTCGAGGTCGAGGGGGCCCGGATCTTCTCCCCGTCCGAGCAGGTCTTCGAGATCAACGAAAAGCACGCCGGCAACGAGGTCGGCTACGTCGTGGAGCGCGACGGCTTCGACAAGGCGCTCGCGATCGACGCCGCGAACGCGGGCGTCGAGGTGATGCTGAAGACCGCGGCGACGAGCGTCGAGAAGGAGAACGGCCGGGTCGTCGGCGTGAAGGCGAAGGCGTTCGGCGAGCCGTTCCGCATCCGCGCGAAGGTGACGATCGGGGCCGACGGCTTCGAGAGCCAGGTCGGTCGATGGGCCGGCCTGCCCACCAACCTCGCGATGAAGGACATGGACACGTGCCTCCAGTACCGGATGACGGGGGTCGACTCCGACCTGCGGTACTGCGACTTTTACCTCGGGAAGGTCGCGCCCGGTGGCTACGTCTGGATCTTCCCGAAGGACGAGGGGCTCGCGAACGTCGGGATCGGCGTCCAGGTGAGCCAGATCAAGTCGATGGCGGAGGCCCGCCACTACCTCGACGCCTGGATCGACAAGCACCCGGGCTACGCGAAGGGCAAGAAGATCGACATGGTCGGGGGCGGGGTCTCGATCTCGCCGCCGCTCAAGCAGACCGTCACGGACGGCTTCATGCTCGTCGGCGATGCGGCCCGGATGATCGACCCCCTCACCGGGGGCGGCATCGCGAACGGCTGCATCGCGGGGAAGATCTGCGGGCAGGTCGCGGCCGAGTCGGTCCTGGCCGACAATGCCTCGAAGGAGTTCCTCCAGAAGTACGAGAAGGGCTGGCGGGCCCGTCTCGAGGAGAAGCTGTACCGCAACTGGCTCGCGAAGGAGAAGCTCACGACCCTCTCCGATGCGACGTTCGACAAGATCGTGGACGCGCTGCAGGGCGTTCGGCTCCAGAAGCTGAACGTCCACAACATCCTGAAGGCCGTCCACGACAAGTACCCGGAAGTGACGAAGGAGTTCGAGGCGTTCCTGTAACGCCCTCGCTCCCCCACGGTATGCCCGGCGCCCCGAACCGCCCGCCCGAGAACGCGCCCGAGCCGACCCCCGCGCCACCGGTCGCGATCTCGCCCCGCCAGAAGGCGCTGTTTCGGCTCGTGCCGTCGCGGACCGCGCTCCTGCTCGAGGCGTGGAAGGGCACCCCGAGCCCGGAGCTCGTCGATCCGCTCGACCGCGCCGAGGCCGCGTTCGACCGCGGCGAGTTCGACGCCGCGGTGAACGCGCTCGAGCTGCTGTCGGTCCGGTTCGCCGAGCCCCGCTGGCCGTCGCTGCCGGAGCCGTTCAAGCTGCTGCGCGTGCCGATCCCCGCTCCGATGCCCCCGCACTGGAACCCGGATCACGCGCTGGCGCCGGCCGAGCGGGAGGCGCGTCGCGCGCGCCGCGAGGCCGACGAACAGCTCCAGCTCGCCGCGGGGTCGATCGGGTGGGCGGCCCCGCACGGGGTCGACACCGCGGAGGCGGCCCGCGCCCTCGCGGAGGCCCGGGCGATCCTCGGCGCGGAAGGCGTCGTCCCGGCGTTCTACGAGCGGATGGAGACGACGTGGACCGAGCTGCGCCGCCGACTGCCGCGGCCCCGCAGCGCGAAGGACCGCGCGCCCGCCCCGACCCCCGAGGCCGAGGCGGGAGAAGCCTAGTGGACGGGACCGACCCGCCCGCGCGCCGCCGCGTCGTCCGCGGCCAGGGAGAGGTCACGGAGTGGCCGCGGGGCCTCACCGGATATCGCCCGAGCGGCCCGGAGGACGCGACGCCCTCCCCGGAGGAGGATCGGGTCGCGAACCGGATCGCGCT
Organism: Thermoplasmata archaeon; assembly: GCA_035502455.1. Taxonomy (GTDB): domain Archaea; phylum Thermoplasmatota; class Thermoplasmata; order Lutacidiplasmatales; family UBA184; genus Lutacidiplasma. The sequence continues at coordinate 88,009 of DATJUI010000011.1, forward strand.
CGCCGCGCGGCTCCTGGGCGTGCTCGGGGCCGGTGGCGCGGACGTGACCGCGGCCTCGGCCGAGCTCGCCCGGGCCGCCGAGGCGCTGCGTCGCGGCGACCGGGAGTCCGCCCGCCGCCGCACCGAAGCGGTGCTCGCCGACCTCGCGCGCCGGCCGGCCGCCGCGACGCGGCGGGAACCTTAAGGGCGGAGCCGTCGTCCCACGCCCCGATGCCAGCGCCGCGGTTCGGGACCTTCTCGATCGTCGCCTGCGACCGCGACGCCGGCCTGTGGGGCGTGGCGGTGCAGTCGCGGTTCATCTCCGTCGGGGCGGTGGTGCCGTTCGCGCGGGCCGGCGTCGGGGCGATCGCTACCCAGGCGGCGGCGAACGTGCGGTACGGGACCGACGGGCTTCGGCTGCTCGCCGAGGGGGCGAGCGCGAGCGACGCGGTCCGCACGCTGACCGAGGCGGACCCCGCCCGCGACGAACGCCAGCTCGGGATCGTGGACGCCCGCGGGGGGGCCGACGCCTACACGGGGGCGAAGTGCCTCGACTGGGCGGGACACCGGGTCGGGGACGGCTACTGCTGCCAGGGGAACATCCTGTTCGGCCCCGAGGTCGTCCGCGCGATGGCCCGGACGTACGAGGCGACCCCCGGCGACCTCGTCGACCGATTGCTCGCCGCGCTCGTCGCCGGGCAGCGGGAAGGCGGCGACCGTCGGGGCATGCAGTCGGCCGCGCTCCTGGTCGTCCGGCGCGACGGCGGCTACGGAGGCGGCAACGACCGGTGGATCGACGTCCGGGTCGACGACCACCCCGCCCCGATCGAGGAGCTGAAGCGGATCTTCAAGCTGTACGACCTCACGATGCTGACCCGCGAGGACCCGGCGACGCTCGTGCCGATCGCCGGCGACACCGCGCTCGCGCTCCAGCACGACCTGGGGGTCCTCGGCTACTACACGGGCCGCCTCAACGGCCGGTGGGACGTCCCGAGCCAGGAGGCCTTCCGGCGGTTCCTTCACGAGCACAACTTCGAGAACAAGGAGCGGACCGACGACCGGACCTGGCCGAGCATCGTCGCCTACCTCAAGGAGCGCGCGGCGGCCGAGACGGCGCGCCGCACCACGACCGCCCCGATCGTGCCGGGCGCGCTCGACCGGGGTCCGGGCTCCGCGCCCCACGCGGGAGGTGCTCCATCGTCGCCCCCGCCGGCCAAGCGGACGAGCTCCGGCTGAGCGTTCAGGTCGTGCGCACGGCGGCGACCGCCGCCGTCGCGGCCCGCCTCGCCGCGGCCGTCGCCGCCGACAACCCTCCGTTCGTGCGGGTGACCGTCGACGGCCCGACGCTCACGGTGCGCGTCGACGGGCGCTCGGCCGCCAGCGTGCGGGCGACGCTCGACGACCTCCTCGCGTGCCTCCTCGCGGCCGAGCGTACGATCGGCGCGGCGTCCGAGGACCGGCCGTCGCAAGACGCATAACGCGCGCCCGCTCCCGTCCGGGGCGATGGCCGGCTGGCCGCCCGACCCTCCCGACCGCCGCGTCCCGGCGCCCCGCGCGCGGTACTGGGCGGGCGTGGCGATCACGGTCGTCGCGATCGTCAGCCAGTACTTCGTCCCCGTGCTGCTCCCGGCGAGCCTCGTGGTGTACGGATCGCTGCCGGGCGACCTCGCGGTCGTCTACGGGATCCCGGTCGTGGCGTTCCTGGGGCTCGTCGGGACGGCGCCCCTGCGCCACGGGACCGCGCGGCTCCGCACCGCCACCTGGGAGGGCCTGCGTTGGTACGGAGGCCTCTCGGTGCTCGCGATCGTGCTCGTCGTCCTCACGGTGATCGCGTACTCCGTCGCGGCGCCGCAGGTGCTCCACCAGTTCGAGACCACGCCGAACCCGGCGCTCGCGTCGGCGCAGTCCGATCCGTGGCTGTACGTGGGCCTCTCGTTCGTCGTCGGGGCGTTCGAGGAGACGATCTTCCGCGGCTGGATCTTCGGCTACTGGCGCGACGTCGGCGGCTCGTGGTTCGGGCCGGCCGTCTGGACGAGCGTCGTCTTCGCGGGGGTCCACCTGTACTACGGGATCGCGTACGGCGCCGCCTCCCCCCTCGTCTACCCGACGCTGTTCCTGCTCGGATTCTCGTTCGCCGCGACGTACCGCTATTCCGGGGGGAACCTCGTCGTGCCCGCGCTGCTCCACGGCGAGAACGACGCGACCGCGTACCTCACGCTCGTCGACCCCACGGTCGCGGTCCTCCTCCACTATCTCGTCATCCTGGTCGGGCTCGTGATCGCGGCCGTGGCGTACTTCGACCCCCGGCCGGCGGCGGGCCGTTCGGGCCCGCCGGCCGGCTAGTCGCCCGGCGACTGGATGAGCTCGATCCAGATCCCGTCGGGCCCTTCCAGGAAGACGACCTCGGGGCGCCCGCGGGCGGGGACCTGGGCGACCTTCACGGCCCCGGCCTTCTCGACCCGTCGGGTCGCCGCGCGGAGGTCCTGGACGCGGAATCCGAGGTGGTCGAGCGACTCCCCGCGCTCGAACGGCGTCGCGAACCGGTTCCCTCTCGGGTACCAGTTGAGCTCGAGTCGCTGGTGCGACGTCGGGTCCTCGAGCAGCACCCACCGGCCCCCGTGGTCCATGGTCCCCCGGCGGACGACGCGGAGGCCCAGCGCCCGTTCGAAGAACCGGAGGCTCGGGGCCAGCGCGCGGACGCGGACCCCCGTGTAGTCGAGGTGCACGGCGGCGCGATGCCCCGCGGGGTCTGATCGGACGGGACCGGCCGGCCGCCCGTCAGCATCATGTAACCGACCCGCGTCGGGCCGGACGTGCCGCCGACCGACGCCGAGATCCGGGACGTGCTCACGCGGGCGCGGACGATCGCGGTCGTCGGGCTCTCCGACAAGCCGGAGCGGGACTCGAACGAGGTCGCCCGGTACCTGAAGTCGCAGGGGTACCGCATCGTCCCGGTGAACCCGATGCTCTCCGAGGTCCTCGGGGAGCGGTCGTACCCCGGCGTCGGAGGGATCCCGCCCGAGATCCCCGTCGACCTCGTCGACATCTTCCGACGGAGCGACCAGGTCCCGCCGATCGTCCGCGAGGCGATCCAGCGGCGGGTGCCGGTCGTCTGGATGCAGCTGGGGGTCGAGAACGCCGAGGCGGCGGCGACCGCCCGCGCGGCCGGGCTCACCGTCTTCGAGAACCTCTGCACCATGGCGCAGCACCGGCGGCTCGGGCTGCCGCCCGTGGGGCCGCCGACCTGAGGGGATCCGTGTCACCTGCCGCCGCCGCTCGCCCGGCCGCCGCTCCCCCGGTCCCCGCGCCCGCGCCGGTCCCCCGGTCGGGGACGCTCGACGACCGCGGCGTCGCCCGGCGCGAGGCCGTCCACGCGATCGCGTGGCGGGTGCGCGGGACGGTGAAGGTCACGGGCGAGGTCGACGTCGGGCTCGCCCGGTTCGCCGGTGCGGTCTCCGTGGGCGGCCCGCTGACGGCCGATCGGGTGGCGGCCCGGGGCACGCTCGAGGTCGACGGCCCGGTGGCCGTGGCGGGCACGCTCGCGACCGACGGCACCTTCCGCGCCGGAACGACCGCGGGCGGGCGGGACGTCCTCGCGAAGGGGACGACCCGCGTCGGGGGGGAGCTGTCGGCCGTTCGCGGGCTCACCGGCCGCGGGACCGTGGAGGCCGCCGCGCTGCGGGGGAGCCTCGTCGACCTCGACGGAACGATCGTCGTGCCGGGTCCGATCACCGCCGGGACGCTGCTCGCCGAGCTCGCGCACGGGAGCCGCCTCGGCCGGGTGACCGCCCGCTCGGCGACGATCCGGGGCAAGGTCCCGAACGTCGTCGAGAAGGTGCTCCAGTACCCGTCCGAAGTGCACGTGGACCACGTCGAGGCGGACCACGTCGAGCTTGCCGGCGTCGACGTCGACTTCGTGCGCTCCCCCGAGGTCGTCCTCGGCCGGGGCGCCCACGTGACGACCGTCGAGGGGACGGTGGTGCGGCGCCACCCGTCGGCGACGATCGGGCCCCGCTCGCGCTCGCCGCCGCCGTACGGCCTCCGGCGCTAGGGACGGCGCCCGCCGCACGCTTTTAACCCGCCCGTCCCGTCGCCGCGTCCCATGGCGGCGGACGACGCGGAGCCGACCACCCCCCGCGCCACCGAGGTCGAGGAGCGGGTTCACGCCTTCTGGGCGGAGTACGGCGTTCCGGACCGGGCGATCGCGGACCGGCCGGACGGACCGATCTTCCGGTTCACGGAGGGACCGCCCGGCGCGAACGGGGTGCCGCACCTGGGACATCTGGTCGGCCGCGTCGTCAAGGACGTGCAGCTCCGCTACCGCCGCGCGCGCGGCTACCGGATCGTGAGCTCGATGGCCGGCTGGGACTGTCACGGCCTCCCGGTGGAGATCGCGATCGAGCGCCGCCACGGATTCCGCTCGAAGCGGGAGATCGAGGCGTACGGGGTGGAGCGGTTCTGCGACGAGTGCCGCGACGCGACGCTCGTCTTCGCCGAAGCCTGGCGCGAGATGAGCCGGCGGGCCGGCTACTGGCTCGACTACCCGCACGCGTACCGGACGATGGACCCCGGGTTCATCGAGAGCGTCTGGTGGTCGCTCCGGCAGCTGTTCGATCGCGGGCTGCTCGAGAAGGGCCACTACGTGCTCCCGTACTGCCCGCGGTGCGAGACCCCGCTCTCTTCGCACGAGGTCGCGCAGGGGTACCGCGAGGCGACCGACCCGTCCGTCACCGTGCGCTTCCCGCTCTCCGATCCCGCGACGCCCCGCCGGTCGCTGCTCGTCTGGACGACCACTCCGTGGACGCTCCCGTCGAACCTGCTCGTCGCGGCCCGCGCGGACCTCGACTACGCCGTGGTGGAAGGCCCGGACGGCGAGGCGCTCGTCCTCGCGGCGGAGGTCGTGCCCCGGTACTTCCCCGACGGAGCGCGGGAGATCGCCCGGCTCCGCGGTTCGGAGCTCGCCGGGACCCCGTACGACCCGCCGTTCGCCACCCCGGGACCCGGGCCGGGGCGGTACCGGATCGTGCTCGACGACTTCGTCACGGCGGACGAGGGGACCGGTCTCGTCCACCTCGCGCCGAGCTTCGGCCCGGACGACCAGCGGATCGGGGCGCGCGAAGGGGTCGGGGTGTACGACCCGCTCGACGGGCGCGGGGTCTTCGGCGACGCGCTCGAGCTCGTGCGCGGCAAGGCGTTCAAGGCAGCCGATCCGATCCTCGTGGCGGACCTGGCCGCCCGGGGTCGGCTGTTCCGGTCCGACACGGTCCGCCACACCTACCCGTTCTGCTGGCGGTGCGACCACGCGCTCCTCTACCGCGCGATCGACTCGTGGTTCGTCCGCACCTCCCGGCGCACCGAGGCGCTCGTCCGGCACAACGCCACGGTGGCGTGGATCCCCGAGCACCTGCGGGACGGGCGGTTCGGCAACTTCCTCACGGAAGCGAAGGACTGGGCGCTCTCGCGCAACCGGTACTGGGGGACCCCGCTCCCGGTCTGGGTCTGCGGCGCGGGGCACGTGACGTGCGTCGGCAGCTTCGGGGAGCTCGCCGCCCGGTCCGGGGGTCCCCTCCCCGACGGCTTCGATCCCCACCGCGTCGCGGTCGACCGGCTGCCGTTCGCCTGCCCCACCTGCGGGGGGGCGGCCCACCGCGAACCGTACACGATCGATGTCTGGTACGACAGCGGGGCCGCCCCGTTCGCGCAGTTCCACTATCCGTTCGAGCCGGGTCCGTTCGACCCCGCGGCCCCGCTCGACCACATCGCGGAAGGCCTCGACCAGACCCGCGGGTGGTTCTACTCGCTGCTCGTCCTCGCCACGGCGCTGTTCGACCGGCCGGCGTACCGCAGCTGCCTCGTGAACGGGATGCTGCTCGACGTCACCGGGCGGAAGATGTCGAAGTCGAAGGGGAACGCGCTCGAGCCGCTCGACCTGCTCGGCGCGTTCGGCGCCGACGCGGTGCGCTGGGCGTTCCTCTCGACCGACTTCACGGAGCCGATGCGGATCGGCGAGTCGACGATCGAGCGGTCCGCGGCGCGGACCCTCGGCACGCTCCGCAACGTCGTCGCCTTCCACACGGGGAACGCCCGGGCCGACCGGCTGCCGCCCCCGACCGGCCCGCCCGAGGCCCGCGCGCTGCTCGACCGGTGGATCCTCTCCCGGCTCGAGGGGACGCGCGCGGCGGTCGACGCCGCGCTCGACCGGTTCGACCCTAGGCCGGCCGCCGCCGCGGTCCGGACGTTCGTCGACGACCTCTCGACCTGGTACCTCCGCCGCTCGCGGCCCCGCTTCTGGAGCGACGAGGCGACCCCGGACCGCGCGGCGGCCCACGCCACGCTCGCCTACGCGCTGCTCGGGCTCGCGCGCCTCGCGGCCCCGCTCGTGCCGTTCACCGCGGAGTGGGTGCAGCAGGAGGTCGCGGAGACGGGCTACGCGGGGGCCGGCGCCTCGGTCCATCTCGCGCCGTGGCCGACCGCGCTCGCCCCGCGCGATCCGGCGCTCGAGGCCGGCATGGACGAGCTGCGCGCGCTCGCCGAGGTCGGCCGGGAGCTCCGCCAGCGGGCGGGCGTGAAGCAGCGGATCCCGCTGCTCGTGTTCGTCGCGTTCGGCCCGCTGCCGCCCGCGCTCGCGCGCCTCGGCGACGAAGGGCTGCGGCTGCTCGCCGAGGAGCTCAACGTCCGCCGCGTGGTCGCGGTCCCGTCGGAGGACCGCGGGCGGTATCCGGACGACGCCTGGGTGCTGCGGGAGGAGGCGGGGCGGGCCGTCGCGGCCCTGCCGCGTCGCCCGACCGAGGAGCTCCTCGAGGAGGGGCTCGCCCGCGAGGTCGCCCGCCGGCTTCAGACCGCGCGCAAGGAGATGCGCCTGCGATGGACCGACCGCATCGAGGTGACGGTGGCGGCGGACGGGCCGGTGAAGCGGGCGCTGACCGCCCACCGGGACGTCCTGGCGAAGGAGCTGCTGGCCGACCGCCTCGCGATCGAGGACGGGCCGCTCCCCGACGGACCGGACGTGCGCCGCTGGGACCTCGACGGGATCACGGTGTCGGCGCGGATCGTCCGGGCGACGCCCCGGGCGTGAGCACGACCCGCTCGACCCCGCCGTTCGGCGACCGTTCACCGAACACGACCGCGCGGAACGCGCGGACGGTCACCCGGGGGTCGCGCCAGGCACCGGCGGGCAGTCCCGCCTTCCGGCACGTCCCGTCGAGGAACTCCGTGGCGGTCCAGCGCTCCTCCGTCGCGACCTGCGGCAGCAATAGCCCGTGCGCGCCGCCGCCCTCCACGATGAGGCCGTCGCGCCCGACCTCGACCCGCGCGTCGAGCGGGCCGTCCGGGCCCGCCCGGACGACCTCGGGCCGCGTCAGCACGGAGACCTCGAAGGTGAGGCGCGGGAGCTCGTCCGCGCGCACCGGCGGGAACCGGGGGTCCTCGGTGGCCGCCGCCACCGCCGCCTCGCGCACCGCGTCCGCGAGCGGCCGGACGGGGAGCGGGAAGCCGATGCAGCCGCGCAGCCGGTCCCCGGGGAACCGGCGCAGCGTGACGAAGACGCCGCGCGGCGCCCGCAGGATCGCCGGCAGCGCGCGCGGTCCGGGCGGGGTCGGGCTCCCGAGGGCGCTCTCGACCGCCCGCCGCGCGAGCGCGACCACGAGCGCGCCGCTCGCCTCGATCGCCGCCTCGTCCGGGTCCACGGGGCCCCGAGCGCGCGGGACGTTAAGCCGTTCGCCGGGGGGTCACGTTTTATAGCCGGGCCGAGGTCCCCGCCGTCCCATGCCGTTCCCCGAGGCGGTCGAGCGCCTGCTCAACAAGAAGATCTGCATGAACTGCTCGGCCCGGAACCCGCCGCGGGCGGTGCGCTGCCGTCGGTGCCACTACACGGGCCTCCGCGTGAAGTCGCGCGAGCGGGCCGGCAAGACCCAGTAACGGCGCCGGCTCACGGCGGCGACGCGCCGTTCGGCGCCTCGCGGGCCCGGGGGCCGGCGTCGTGCCGCTCCTCGCGGGCGATGTCGAACCGCTTGGTGACGAGGAAGAACAGATTGCGGATCCCGTCGCGCCAGCTCGACAGCTTCGGGACGCCCCAGCGCTCGCCGTACCGGATCGGTACCTCGGCGACGCGGAACCCCCGGACGACGGCCTCGATCTTGAGCTCCTCGGAGAACGCCATGCCGTCCTGGGTGAGCTGGACCCGGTCGAGCACCTCGCGGCGGAAGACCCAGAAGCCGCTCTGGCTGTCGCGGAGCGGCCCGCCGACCACCTCCCGAAGGTACCGCTGGTACGCGAGCCCGACGAACAGGTTCAGCACGCGGTTGCCCACCCGGTGCTCCGTCGTCATCGACCGCCGGTCGAGAAACGCCATCCGGTTCCCCGTCACGAAGTCGAGCCGCTCGCGGAGCAGCCGCTCCACGAGGTCGGGGATCGTCTCGACCGGGTACGTCGCGTCGCCGTCCGCCGTCGCCAGGATCTCGCCCCCGGCCGCGGCGAAGCCGGTCCGGTAGGCCCGGCCGTAGCCCCGACGCCGCTCGACGATCACCCGGGCCCCCGCGGCCTCCGCCCGCGCCACCGTGTCGTCGGACGAGGCCCCGTCGACGACGAGCAGCTCCCACGCGAGCGGATCGTCGCGGAAGACGGTCCCGTTCGCCCGATCGGCGGCCGCGCGGAACGTCGCGAGCACGTGGCCGATCGAGCCCCCCTCGTTCAGGGTCGGCACGATCAGGGTGGCGCGCATCGGAGAGGTCGCCGGAGCCGTCCACGGCTTAAACGTCTCTCGCCTCACCGGGGGCACGACCGCTGCGCGACCGCGCCGAACGCCCGCGCGACGGTGGGGGAGCTTCCCCACGACCGCGGACGTCGGGATCTGGGCGACCGGACCGACCCCGGCGGCGCTGCTCGAGGCGCTCGCGCTCGGACTGTTCGCTCAGATGACCGATCTGCGGACCGTCCGGCCCCGCGAGGAGCGGGCGGTGAGCGCCTCGGGGGTCGACGCGCCCGAGCTCGTCGTCGCGTTCCTCTCCCAGCTCCTCGTGCTGTACGACACGGAGGGGTTCCTCGTGCGCACGGTCCGCGCCCGGGCCCTCGGCGACCCGCCGACGGCGGTGATCGCGAGCGTCGCCGGCGAGCGGTTCGATCCCGCCCGCCACCCGGCCCGCGCCGAGGTGAAGGCGATCACCCTCCACGACCTGGTCTTCGACCCCGGGCGAGGCCGCGCCCGCGTGATCGTCGACCTGTGACGGCCTACGGCATCCGCGCGACGATCGCGGGGAGCCCCGAGGCGGCCGGGGCGAGCCGCCCGGCCTTTCCGAGGATGCGCTCGAGGGCCGCGAACGTGACGAGCAGATCCGGCCAGTCCGCGATCCCCATGTGGCCGATCCGGAAGATCTTTCCGGTGAGCGCGCCCTGCCCGCCCTGCACGAGCACGTTGTACTGGCGCTCGAGCGTCTTGCGCAGCTCCGGGTCGCCGAGGCCGGGAGGGTAGTTCACCGCGGTCACGGTGTCGGACGCGTGGGCCGGGTCCGGGAACAGGGTGAGCCCGAGCGCCTCGACGGCCGCCCGGGTCGCCTCGGCGAGCCGGTGGGTCCGCGCGAGCCGCGCCGCGAGCCCTTCCTCCTTCAGGAGGACGAGGGCCTCGCGCAGCGCGAGGAACAGGGGGACGGCCGGGGTCCACGGCGTGTCGTTCTTCTCGAGGGCTTTGAGATGGGCCGCGAGGTCGAGATAGAACGTCCCGGGCGCGAGCGCGGCGGCCGCCCGGTCGGAGAGGTGGACCATGGCAAGCCCCGCGGGGGCCGCCAACCCCTTCTGGCTCCCCGCGACGAGCGCGTCGATCCCCCAGTCGTCGATCGCGATCGGGATGCCGGCGACCGCGGAGATGCCGTCGACCAGGAAGAGCGCGCCCGATCGCTTCACGTGCGGGGCGATCTGGGCGAGGTCGTTCGCGAGCCCGACGCTCGTCTCGTTGTGCACGACGCAGACGGCCCGCACGTCGCCCCGCTCGAGCTCGGCCCGGACCGCGTCCACCGGTAGCGGCCGGCCCCACGGGGCGTTCACGGTGGTGACCGCCCCGGCGTACCGCCGCGCGATCGCGTCGGTCCGCTCGCCGAAGTTCCCGTTCGAGAGCACGAGCGTCCGCCCGTCCTTCCCGAGGAGGCTGCTGTAGACCGCCTCGAGGCCGGCCGTGCCGCTCCCCGTGAGCACGACCTGGGGGCCCTTCGCCCCGAACAGGGTCGGCAGCAGCTCGCGGATCTCGGCGACGACCTCGTGGAAGAAATCGCCCCGGTGGTTGAGGCTGGGGGTCGCCATCGCCCGCAGGACCCGCGGGTGGATGCGGACCGGGCCGGCGATGAGGAACGTCGTCGTCTCGGGATCGAACGTCATCGGGCGCCTCCCGCCGGCACGACGAGCGCGGTGAGCGGCTCGCCGCGCAGGGCGCGCAGCACCTCGTCGACGGTGTCCGCCCCGGCCCGCTCCTGGCCCTCGACGGTCGCCGCGCCGAGGTGCGGGGTCGCGATCACGCGCGGGTGCTCCAGCAACGCTCGCTCCATGGGGGGTTCCACCTCGAAGACATCGAGCGCGGCGCCGGCGAGACGGCCGTCGTTCAGGGCGGCCAGGAGGGCGCGCTCGTCGACGAGCGCGCCGCGCGCGACATTGACCAGGTAGGCGCCGCGCTTCATCCGGTCGAACGCGCGGGCGTCGAGGAGGTGATGGTTCTCGGGGGTAAGCGCGGCGTGCAGGCTCACGAGATCGGCCCGCTCGAGGAGACGGTCGAACGGGACGAGCTCCGTCGCGTCGACAGGCGCCGCCACGAACGGGTCGTACGCGATCGCCGACGCGCCGAACGGCGCGAGGCGCCGGGCGACCTCCCGGGCGATCCGACCGTACCCGACGAACCCGACGGTCCGGGCGGCGAGCTCGTGTCCGAGCGCCCCCCGCTCCCACCGGCCGGCCCGCGTTGCCGCGAACTGCGGGGCGAGCCCGCGCACGAGCACGAGGCACAACGCGACCGTCAGCTCGGCGACGCTCGTGGTCGCCGCGCGGGGCGCGTTGACGACCCGGATCCCGCGGGCGTGCGCGGCCGCGACGTCGATGTTGTCGACGCCGACGCCCGCCCGCGCGACGAGCCCCAGCCGGGGCGCGCGGTCCAGCAGGGCGGCCGTGACCTTCGTGCGGCTCCGCACGACGAGCGCCCACGCCTCGCCGAGCCGATCGGGCAGCGTCGCCGGATCGGCGCTCGCGTCGACGAGCCGGCACGGGCCCGCGCCCAGCCGCGCGAGCGCGACCGGGTCGATCGGGTCCGCGACGACGACGACCGGCAGCTCCGGCACGGGGCCACCGACCCGGACCGCCAAGAAAACCCTTCGCCTCGCGCGCGCGCCCCGGCTACGCGGCCTTCGGGACGGGCGTCCGATCGATCGCCGCCCGGACGATCGCGTCGCCCCGCACGCCGCGGATCCACGGCTCGGGCTTCACGACGATGCGGTGGGCAAGCGCGGGTTCGGCGAGCGCCTTCACGTCGTCGGGGAGCACGAAGTCCCGGCCCTGGAGCAGCGCGCGCGCCCGGACGGCCTTCTGGAGCGCGAGCGAGCCCCGCGGCGACACCCCGACCTCGGCCCGGGGGTCGTCGCGCGTCGCGCGGACGAGGCCGATCACGTAGTCGGCGATGGGCGCGGCGACCTCGACGTCCTCCACCGCCGCCTGGAGCCCGAGGAACTCCGCCGCGTTCGATACGGACGGCACCTCGACCGGGTCGGTCCGACGGGCGCGCCGCCGCGCGAGGATCGCTGTCTCCTCCTCGACCGTCGGATAGCCGATGCGGAGCCGCAGCAGGAACCGGTCGACCTGCGCCTCGGGCAAGGGGTACGTCCCCTCGAGCTCGATCGGATTCTCCGTCGCGAGGACGACGAACGGGCTCGGCAACGGGTACGTCGATCGCTCGCTGGTCACCTGGTGCTCCTGCATCGCCTCGAGGAGCGCGGCCTGGGTCTTGGGCGGCGTGCGGTTGATCTCGTCCGCAAGGATCACGTTGGCGAAGATCGGCCCCTTGACGAAGACCATCTTCCGGCGACCGTCGCCCGACTCCTCGAGGATCTCCGTCCCGGTGATGTCGGCCGGCATCAGATCGGGCGTGAACTGGATCCGCTGAAACTTCAGCTTGAACACCTGCGCGATCGAGCGGACCAGCAGCGTCTTGGCCAGCCCGGGCGCCCCGGTGATCAGGCAGTGCCCGCCGGCGAACAGGCTGATCAGGAGCTGCTGAGACACCTCCTTCTGGCCGACGATCACCTTCGAGAGCTCGTGCTCGATCCGGCCGCGGCTCTCGTGGATCTTCTCCACGACCTGCTTCTCTTCCTCGTACAAGTCGGTCTCGGCGGACATTCTTCCGTCCTCTTACGGGTGGGCGAGCGGGGGGC
>DATJUI010000012.1:0-12522 GCA_035502455.1 Thermoplasmata archaeon
TCGACCGGAAGGTAGGTCTGGCCGCCCATCCCAGCGATCCGATAGTCTCGGCGCTACTTAGACTTATTTTGTACAAAATAATCCCTGAGGTTTAAGTACAAAATTGGCCACATGGAGGTTCACCATGAGCCGAACCCAGGAGAGCGGTGCCTACCTCGGGGGCATCGGGGCGATGCTGGAGGGCGCCGATCTCTGCCCCTCCTGCGGCGAGGTCCACGCTCCCCAGTACGGGTTCCGGCACGGAGGCGAGCGCGGCTGCCCCTCCGTGGTGGCCGGCCACTACCCGGTCTACTCCGCGCCTCCCGTCAGCGCCCTCCCCGAGTCGATCCCGGCCCCGATCCCGCTCCACGTGCCCGAGGCGGCTCCCGAGTCGCCCACCCCGACGCGGATCTCGACCGCGGTCCCGGTGGCCCTCGGGTCGATCCCGGGCCGGCGCCGCGAGCCCGAGTTCCGCGCCCGGACCCTGGGCGGGTTCCTGCTCCCACCCCCCGACCTCGGCGAGGTGCTCTGATGCTGCGCGCCGACCGCACCCGGGCCGACACGTCGGGCCTGCACCACGGGAACCAGCCCCAGATGACGGCCCGGGAGCTGCTCCTCGCGGTCGCTCCGCCGCCGCGCACCCACTCGTACTACCTGTCGGGGTGGCCCAACTGGCTCGTCCCGACGTACCGATCCGGCGCCCACCGCGCTCCCGCCCGTACCTCGGAGGACGAGCGGTAATCCCGGCCTTCCCCCCTTCCGATGATGTGACCCCCACGGGGTACCCGGCCCCGTGGGGGCCGAAATTTTACCTTTCTCCGAGCGCAAAGGAGAGATACTCGGTCCTCGTGGCCCGCCCGTTCGTCCCATGGCCGAGATGACGTGCGCCACCTGCGGCGGCCCGCTGGAAACTGGATTCGTCTCCACGACCAACGGATCGGGGCTCGAGTGGTCCCACGAGGCCCGCAGCTCTCGCCTGCGGCCGAAGGGGCTCGAGGTGCTCGTCCCGACCGGGTTCGGGGGCACCTACTCCGCGAACCTGCCCGGGGACCGCTGTCCCCGGTGCCGGACGATCCTCGTGCACCTCGACCGGGCCTAGCGCGCGGTCGGCCTAGGCGCCGGCCACGGTGAACGACCCGACCAGCAGCGGGGGTGCGTCGAGCTCGCCCGCGAGCTCCGCATGGGATCCGATCCCCGTCACGTTCGCGAGGAGCGACGGCTGCCCCGGGGCCGCGAGACCCGGGCCCCCGACGGTGCCGCCGCGCACGGGTCCCGCGATCTTCCCGCCCCGGATCCGGTATCCGAGCCTCAGTTCGCCGCCGAACACCGTCGTGACCGCGTCCGGGATGGGAAACCCGAGCTGCACCACGAGGAGCCCGTCGCCTGCCCGCTCCGCGAGCTCGTCGAGCGTGCCGCCGGTCCCGGGCGCCACGACCACGGTGCTCGTCGAGCTCACCGGCCGGCCGAGGAACGACCGCCAGTCCCATCCGACCGGCGAGTCGCCGCGGTGGCCGTTGCCGGTGGAGCTCCCGTCGAACGCCGCCCCGTCGAGCACATCGTAGATGAGCGCCGTCGTCGCCCCGCCCTCGATCAAGGTCCGGCGGGACGCCGGCGTGCCCTCGTCGTCGAACGGGGCGGTGAAGTGGCCCCACGGCCGCGCCCCGTCGTCGAGCACGCGCAGGTCCGGGGCCGCGAGCTTCGCGCCGATCTCCGGCGCGAGTCCGCGCAGTCGGGCCTGCCCCGACAGGCGGCTCGAGACGACCGCCGGAAGGATGTCGGCCAGCGCGTCCGGGGGGAAGAGGACGGGCACGTCGCCGCTCGGCGGCCGCTCGGAGCGGCGTACGTCGCGGGCGAACCGGGCCCAGGTCTCCACCTGGCCCTTCAGCGGGGACGGATCGAGCCGGCGGGAGACGAGGTTCACCCAGTACTCCCCCGGCGCACGGCCCTCCGGCCCGCCGAACGCCTGGACGGCGACCTCGACGTCGACGTGGGTCGCCCCGCACCGCACGTCCAGCCCCTCCGAGTTGACGATCGACGTCTCGGCGAGGGTCGCCCGGATCGAGCCGAAGCTGAGCCGCACGTCGGTGAGCCCCTCGAACGGCGCCAGCAGCGCGGCGCGGTACCGGTCGAGGGCGCCCGCCGGGTCGGACCAGAGAGCGGGATCGCAGACCCCCTCCCCCGATCGCTCCCCCGACCCCGTCGGGAGGTGGGCCACGGTCCCCGGGGACCGGGAGTCGGCTGCGGAGCGACGGGCCGATTCGAGGGTCGCCGCGAGCGACGCGGGGGAAAGGTCGGTGGTCGCCTGGAAACCGGAGGTCAAGTGCCCGTCGCTCGGGGCGATCACGCGCAGCCCGACCCCCTCGACGACGAGGGGGCCGCGGGTCATCTCGACCTGGGCGCCCGCGAGGTACACCTCGAACCGTCGGAGCCGTTGGCCGAAGACCTCCCAGGTCCCGGACGGCCGGACCGCATCGGCCGCCTGGCCGGCGACGTTCGCGATCACGCCGGCCCCACGATCGCGCGCGAGAGCACGAACGAGCCGCCGTCCGCGACCGGCAGGAGATCGGTCGATCCCTTGCCGCACGACCCGGGTTCGAAGGTCGGGTCGGCGTGCTGGTCCACGCCGCGGATCGCCCGGAGGAAGTCGAGCACCCGGCCGGAGAGCGCCATCGAGGAGACCAGCCCCGTCACCTCGCCGTGCTCGATCCGGTGGCCCCGGTGGACGCGGATCTGCATCTGGCCGCCGAGCGGGTCCTCGACGCCGGACATCGCGCGTTCGAGCAGGACCCCGTCCCGGGCCTCCTCGACCAGCTCCTCCTTCGTCCAGTCGCCCGGCGCCACGTAGGTGTTCGTCATCCGGACATACGGACGGCTCAGGAAGTCCGCCCGACGCGTGTTGCCGGTCGCGCGGACCCCGTACGCAGCCGCGGTGACGCGGTCGTGGAGCGCCCCCACGAACTTCCCGTGGTCGACGAGGACGGTCTTCTGGGTCCGGTTCCCCTCGTCGTCGAAGAAGCTCGAGCCCCATCCGCCCTCCGCGGTCCCGTCGTCGACGATGGAGATCTCGTCCGGCCCGAGCACCGTGCCGAGCAGGGGGGCGAGGTACGACCGGTTCCGCACGAACTGGTCCGCCTCGGTGCCGTGGCCGAACGACTCGTGGGCGAACACCCCGCACGCGCCGGGGTCGAGGATCACGTTCATGTCGCCGGCGGGTGGGGTCCCGGCTCCAAGCATCTCGCGCGCCTGCTCCGCGGCCGCCCGGACGGTCGGCTCCGTGACGGAGTCGAACACCTCCTGACCGCCCTCGCGCCCCCGGACGACGTACGCCGACTCGGCCCGCCCGTCGCGGAAGGCGATCGGCACCAGGACCGCGACGCCGCGCAGGATCCGTTGGGACGCCCGCGCGCCCGCCGAGTTGACGTACAGCCGGTCGTCCTCCGACCAGCTCCCCTCGAACTGCATCTCCCGGATCTCGGGGACCTCCTTCGCCCAGCGGATGGCGTCCCGGCCGAGCCCGATGAGCGTCGACGTCTCGAGGTCCGCGAGCGGGCGCGCCGACCGGGTCGCCCACCGGCCGACCGTGGTGCTCGACGTGCCGGGCGTCGGTCGGCCGTCCGATCGGGCGCGACCGAGCCCGTCCGCGGCGGCCCGCAGCGAGGCCGCGTCGAGGCGCGACGACGCGGACTCGACCCACCGTTCTCCCGACCAGGCGCGGATCGCCGCGCCCTGGATCGTCGGCCGGGAGAGCGCGGTCACCGACTGCGTGTTGAGACGGGCGCCGGCCCCGCGGCTTCGCTCGGCGAGCAGCTCCACGAACGGGAAGCGGGCCGACAGCTCGTGGACCACCGTGGTGAAATCGTCCTCGTGGGACTCGAGCGTCTCCATCCCCTCGGGGGACGCTCCCGCCCCAGATATACCCGGTGCCGGGCCCGGGCCCGGCCGGGGACAATCGCTATCTCCCCCCGCCGGACGGGGCGCGCGTGCCGGCACGGAACCCCCGCCCGCGGCCCGGGGTCTGCATCTGGCTGACCGGCCTGCCCAGCGCCGGCAAGACGACCCTCGCCCAGCTGCTCGCGGACCGGCTCGCCGAGCGCGGGATCCCCGTGGAGCTCCTCGACGGCGACGAGGTCCGGCGGGGGCTCTCCGCCGACCTCGGGTTCGATCGGGGGTCGCGCGAGTCGCACGCCCGACGCGTCGCCTTCGTCGCGAAGCTCCTGGTCCGGCAGGGCGTGGTCGCGATCGTCGCCCTCATCTCGCCCTACCGAAGCTCCCGCGCGGCGGCGCGGGCCGAGATCGGCCCGTTCGTGGAGGTCCACGTGGCGACCCCCCTCGAGGTCTGCGAGCAGCGGGACCGCAAGGGCCTCTACGCGCGGGCCCGTCGGGGAGAGATCCCCGACCTGACCGGGGTCGGCGACCCGTACGAGCTCCCCGAGCAACCGGAGATCGTCCTCCCGACCCTCGGCGAGACGCCACGGCAGACGGTCGATCGGCTCGTGGCAGAGCTCGACCGCCTCCAGGTCCTGCCGTCGGGTCAGACCGAGGGGATATAGCCGTCCGGCCGGTCGGAGCGCCCGTGCCCGCGAAGACCGCCCCCCGGGAGTTCGGGCTGATCGGATTCGACCACGTCGATCTCAAGGTCAAGGACCGCGCCAAGGCCCGGCGGTTCTTCGTCGAGCAGCTCGGGATGGACGTGATCGGGGAGGGGACCGACCACACGTTCCTCGTCTTCGGCGACCAGGTCCTCGGCCTCCACGATGCGAAGGACGGGGAGACCGGGCCGTCGGGGGTCGACCATCTCGCCCTGCGCGTGAGCGAGTGGACGGGACTGCGCAGCCGGGTCGGGCGCGCACGCGTCACGATCACCGGGGAGAAGGAACGCGAGAACTCGCGGTCGCTGTTCCTGCGGGGACCCGAAGGCCTCCGCATCGAGCTCGTCTGGCGGCCCGACCCCCAGGCGCATGCCTGCTCGAGCCCCCCGGCCGTCGTCGCCCCCGACCCCGACGACGACGCTTGACGCGACCCCGGAAACGATATCCGAGGGTCCCGTAGTCCGGGTCGGCGCGAGCCACCCGAGGCGGCGTGAGCTTCACCGGGTCCCCCACGGTCTGCCCGAGATGCGGGGCCGCGACGCCCCCGGGGGCACGGTTCTGCGCAAACTGCGGCGCCGGCCTCGCCGCGGCGGGGACCCCGCTGGGCTCCGCACCTCGCGTGCCTCCTCCGGCGGCCGCGGCCGCCCCGGGCGCGTCGACCCCCGTGGCCGGCGCACCCGCGGGATTTGCCGAGTACAGAGCCTCGGTCCCGCCGCGAACCGGGCCTTCGCCCGAGGTCGCCCGCGCGCGCGACCGAACGAGCACGGGGCTGCTCCTGATGATGGTGGGATTCGCGCTGTCGTGGATCCCGTACGTCGATTTCGTGGCGGGCATCGTCGCGCTGGTCGGGCTGATCTTCCTCGTCCTCGGTCGGTGGGGGTTCGGCCTGCGGCACGCCCAGTTCGTGGTGGTCAGCCTCGTGGTCCTCGTCGTGGCCGGTCTTGTCGACTTCGGGGTCATCATCGGCGTCGCGGCCGAGGTCGCGAGCACCGCGGGGCAGCCGGGCGTCACCCTCTCCCAGATCGGGTCCGAGCTCAACGCGTCGCTGCTCACGCTGTTCGTCGCGACCGCGGTCCTGGCCGTCGTCGGATCGATCGCCGAGGTCCTGCTCGTGGAAGCGATCGCCGACCGGACCTCGAAGGTGCTCCTCTGGCTCGGCGTGCTGGCGAACGCGGCACTCGCCGTCGTCACCGTCGTGTGGTTGCTCCCCCAGGTGCAGGGTGCGGTCGCGGAGGCGACCTCGGGGACGAGCGTCAACCTCGGACCGATCAACGCCCTCGAGACGACCTCCACCCTCTTCGGGCTCACCCACGTGGTGCCGTCCGTCCTGTTCGTGTGGGCGTACTACCGCGTGCGCGAGGCGGTCATCACCGATCGGCTCCCGCGGACCGGGACCTCGCTCCGCTGAGCGTTACTTACGCGTCCGGGCCGCGGGCGCCACGAGCGCCGGGACGGGCGTGAGCCACTTCGCGTACTTCGGCTCCTCGCCGCGGACGACCCGGCCGAACGTCTCCAGGATGTCCCGCGTGATCGGGCCCGGCGTCCGCTCGCCGATCGGGTAGTGCCCGATCTCCTTCACCGGCGCGATCTCGGCGTAGGTGCCCGTGAAGAACACCTCGTCGGCCGAGAGCAGCTCGTTGACGGTCAGCAGCTTCTCCACCACGGGGTAGCCCAGGTCCCGGGCGATCTGGATGACGGAGTCCCGGGTGATCCCCATCAGGATGTCCGACTCCGGACCGGGCGTGTAGAGCGTGCCGCCCCGCACGAGGAAGACGTTCTCGCCCGTCCCCTCGGCGACGTAGCCGTTCTGGTCGAGCAGGATCGCCTCCTCGTAGCCGTCCTTCGACGCGTCGACGCCCGCGAGGTAGCTGTTGATGTAGTTCCCGGCCGACTTCGCGAACGACGGGATCGCGTCCGAGTGCGGCTTGCGGAACGGGGAGATCTTCGCGCGCACTCCGTTCTCGGAGCCCGGGCCGAGGTACTTCTTTGCCGGGATCGCCGCGATCGCGAGCGAGACCTTCCCCGTCATGTTCTTCACGCCCAGGGCGGGCTCGCCGCGGTAGACGAGGGGGCGGATGTACGACGGCAGGATCGCGTTGGTCGCCTGGACCTCCACGATCGCCTGCTCGATCTGCTCGGCGGTGTACGGGAGCGCGAGCTGGTAGAAGTGCGCGGACATGAGAAGTCGGCTGACGTGCTCGCGCAGGCGGAAGATTGCCGCGCCCTCCTTCGTCGGGTAGCCGCGGATCCCCTCGAAGACGCCGACCCCGTAGTGCAGCGTGTGGCCGAGCACGTGCACCTTCGCGTCCGCGAAGTCGACCAACCGACCGTCCATCCACACCTTCTTTCCGTTCGCGGCCATGGTGACGACCTCCCTCAGCGACCCAGAGGTAGGATGCGGACGCTATCCCGGTCTGTGGTTATATCCTTAGGCGTCGGCCGCGCGCGACGCAGCACCCGCCCGGTCGTCGGACGGCCGCCGAAGGCCGACCGCCGCGGCCAACCGTCCAGAACGCGACCCGCCCCGAGAGCGGTTCTGGTCGGTTGCAGCGTCTAAGGAGCGTCGGAGGAGGCGTCGCGGAAAGGCGCGACGGGCAAGTCGACATATGAATATGCATATGCATCTGCCCTCGGCGGCACGGCGACCGCGGTGGGGTGCGAGCCGGCCGTGCCGCACGCAGATACTGCTAGAGGCTACTCTCTTGCAAGGCAATATCGGTAAGCACGTTACGTAGCATCGTTACCTCGTGGACGGAACCGAAGCCCCGCGCGGGCGTCCAACCCAGACTCTTTAGCGGGGCAACGGGGTTCCGGTTCCCGCCATGGCGGGCCGCGGAGGGTTCCGGACCCTGGGCGCCATCATCGTGCTCGTCGGCATGGTGCTCCTGGTGGCGGCGATCTTCCTCCCCTGGTACTCGGAGCAGGTCACGATCGGGGGAGGCCCCTCCGAGACCCAGTATTTCTACCTCGGCACGCCGGGAACGAACGGTACCGTCCAGTACAGCTGCTCCGGGCTCGCGGCCGGCGAGTCGTGCCCGTCCTCGACGTCCTACTCGTCCTACGGGCAGCAGAACACCTACGACCTCAACGATACCGGCCTGATCGCCGCGACCGCGTTCTTCCTTCTCATCATCGGGGCGATCCTGGGATTCGTCGCCGCCGTCCTCGCGTTCGGCCGCCGTCAGAAGCCCGGTCGGGGCGGAGCGGCGTGGGGCCTCGCGGCCGTGGCCCTGATCCTCGCCCTGATCGCGCCCCTCGTCTTCGCCGGGGCGCTTCCGAACGCCCTGTCGCACGACCTCCCCAGCAGTGTCCGACAGGGCAGCGGGCCGTGGAGCTCGTTCTACGGTTCGAACTCGACGACGGTCGGCACATCGACCGTCAGCGAGAGCTGGGGGCCGAGCGTCGGTTGGTACCTCTCGATCGTCGCCTTCGTTGTCTTGCTCGTCGGCGTGGCCCTGGTCCGGAGAGGGCCTCCTCCGATGCGAGCCCCCACCGAGTTCGCAGCGCCCGGTTCCCCCGAAACCACCGGCACGGCGGGAGCGGCGCCCCTAGCGCCGCCGACGTCGTGAACCTCGCCGCGGTACCGGGCGCGCGACACTTCGTATAACTCCAGTTATACGCCGCTCCCTCGAGGAATCCGGTCCCACCGCCGCCGGCCCCTCGGGTCTCTATTTCTGGAACATGGACTAAGTTACCTATTAACCGTTACAATAGATTCGTAGGAATCTACCACATGAAACAGGCTACCGGGGGCGGGGGTGGCCCTGGGGCCGACTTTGCCGCGAAAGTCGCTGTACGGCCCGTTTCCGACGTTCTTCGAGAGAGATCGGGACCTATTCGTCGTGTATGACATTATGTAAGCACATAAGAAACGCTATCAACGTGCCTTACGAGTGGAGCTAGGCATTCTCGTGGTCCGGAACCGCCACTTGCCCGGGAACGACGCTTCGCCCGAGATCAGCTCCTCGCATCCGCCGGCCTCGAGCGCACCCAGCATCGCAAGGACATGCGGGGAGAGACCGGCGAGCTCGGGTCGCCCGGACCGGCGGGCGATCTCCTCGATCGCCCGGCTGTCGATCGGAAGGACCGTCATCTTTCGGCAGAGGCGTGCGATCGCCTCCCGGCGGGAGCTGCGGGCGCCCCCCGGCCCCTTCGCCGAGAGGAGCGCGAGCTCGAGGAGGTTCGCTTCCGTGGCCGCGAGCTCGTGGCCCCGAAGTTTGCGCACGGTCTCCCGGGCCGCCCGATCGCCCTCGAGCAGCCCGAGCAGCACCGCGGTGTCGAGGGCCTTCATCGGACCCGCCTCGGCGGTGCCCTCAGGGCGCGTAGCGCGGCGCGCGCGGCGGCCCGGCCCCCGGATCCCCAGGCCCCCGAGAGCTCCTCGAGGCCTTCCCGCTGGTCGAGCAGCCGCCGGAAGAGGGCGGTGAAGCTCTCGCCGGGCCGCTTCTCTCGGTCGAGCGCGTCGTAGACCGCCTGCTGGACGGCCACGTTCCGGGATGACATGCATATGAATATGCATATGTTCTACTTCAAGTCGACGGCCGAGCTGCCGCGGTCCGTCGGCCCCGTCGCCCGGAATGCCTATCTGCGCGGCCGGCTCGGAGGCGCGTGACCGGGACGCGGCCGCGGCTCGTGATCATCGGCCTCGACTCGGTGTCGCCCGGGATCCTCTCGCGCTTTCGGCCGGTGATGCCGCGGCTGAGCGCGCTCCTCGACCGGTCGGTCCGCGGCACCCTTCAGAGCTGCGACCCGCCGATCACCGTGCCGGCGTGGGCCGTCATGTTCTCGGGCGTCGACCCGGGGTCGCTGGGGCTCTACGGCTTTCGGCACCGCCGACCGGGCCGCTACACCGACTACTACATTCCGACGTCGGGCACCCCCCAGCGACCGCTGCTGTGGGAGATGCTCTCGCGCCTCGGCCGCAAGGTCGTCGTGATGGGGATGCCGCCCGCGTACCCCCCGCCCGCGGTGAACGGGATCGCGGTCTCGGACTTCCTCACCCCGGACGACGCGACGGATTTCGTGCGGCCGCCGACCCTCGGGGCGGAGCTGCTCCGGGCGTCGGGAGGCCCGTTCTTCGACATCTCGTTCCGGGTCGACGACCGCCCCCAGGTGGCGGCCGAGCTGCTCGAGATGACGAAACGCCGCTGGCGGGCGGCCCGGTACCTCTGGAGCCGGGACGACTGGGACCTGTTCGCGATCCACGACATCGGGCCCGACCGGCTCCACCACGCCTTCTGGAAGTACTTCGACGCGGCCCACCCGCGCCACGTGGACGACCCCGTGCTCTCCCGCGTCGCCGGCGACTTCTACGGGCTCCTCGACCGGGAGATCGGGGCGTTCCTGGACGGGGTCGGTCCCGACGTTCCGGTGCTCGTGGTCTCGGACCACGGCTCCCAGGCGATGGAGGGCTGCTTCTGCATCAACGAGTGGCTGATCGACCGCGGGTACCTGGCGCTGCGCGGACCGCGGCCGGCGGCCGGCACGGCGATCGAGGCGGCGGACGTCGACTGGGACCGCACACGGGTCTGGGGCGCGGGCGGCTACTACGCGCGCCTCTTCTTCAACGTCCGGGGACGGGAGCCGCACGGCACGGTCGAGCCGGCCGAGATCCCCGCGCTCACGGCGGAGCTGCGCCGGTATCTCGACGCCGTCCGGCGCCCCGACGGGACCCCGCTCGGCGCCCGGGTCTTCGCGCCGGCGGAGGTGTACCGCGAGGTCGTCGGCGACCCCCCGGATCTGATGGCCTACTTCGGCGAGGTGCGGTGGCGATCGGCCGGCACGATCGGCCACGGGCGCTGGTTCCTCGAGGAGAACGACACCGGGCCCGACGACGCCGTCCACTCGTTCGACGGGATCTATGCCCTCTTCGACCCCGCCCGCCCCGGGGGAGGGGCGGACGGCGGCCGGCAGAAGATCATCGACATCGGCCCGACCGTCCTCCAGCGGTTCGGGGTCACGCTGCCGTACCACCTCGAGGGCCAGCCGATCCCGGCGCTCGTCGGCGAACCGGACCCCGCGCCGGGCCGCTAGCTTTTAGCCACCATCGCCTCGGGAGACCCGCAACTCCTGCGCACGGCGGTGGCGAATGCTGGCGGGTTCTGCGTCCCGGAGATCGAAGGCGTCGTTCTTCCCCCGCGACCTCCCCGCGCCGCGTCGACCCCGCGAGGTCGGCGTGACCCACGGGCTCGACCGCCTGAGCGGCATCGCGCCGGGCCAGCTCGAGATCGCGGCTCCGTACCTCGACGTCGCCAAGATCGGCTGGGGCCTTCCGCTGCTGCTGCCCCGCGGCCGGGTCGCGGAGCGGGTCGCCCGGTACCACGAACTCGGCGTCGAGGTGTCGACCGGGGGTACGTTGCTCGAGTACGCCGTCGTCCACGACCGCATCCCGCCGTTCCTCGACGAGGCGCGGGAGCTCGGCTTCGACCTCGTCGAGATCTCGAGCGGCATCATCGAGCTCTCGTCCGCCCAGATCGCCGCGCTCGCGCGGGCGGCGGGGCAGCGGAACCTCGCCTTCTTCATCGAGGTCGGCAAGAAGGACGTCCAGCACCAGCTCTCCCTCAAGGAGACGATCGCGCAGATCGCGCACGCGCGCTCGCTCGAACCCCGCAAGGTGATCGTGGAGAGCCGCGAGTCCGGCCGCGGCGTGGGGATCTACGACGCCGACGGGCAGATCAAGTGGGAGTGGGTCCGCGCGATCCTGAGCGAGCATCCGCGGGACGCGCTCATCTTCGAGGCGCCGCTCGAGTTCCAGCAGGTCCAGCTGCTGCGGGAGCTCGGCGCCGACGTGAACCTCGGCAACGTCGCGCTCGACGCGATCCTGCCGCTCGCGAGCGAGCGTCTCGGGCTGCGGGGCGAGACGTTCGGCACGATCCGGACCTCGCGGGCGGTGCGCGGCCCGCCGGCCGCGAAGTTCCTGTACTTCCTGCTCGAGACGTACCGCGCGCTCGACCAGACCCAGCTCGCCCAGATGTCCCGTCTTCCCCGACGGACGGTCCAGAGCGCGCTCGAGTCGCTGCGGGACCAGGGGCTGGTCCAGGAGTCGATCTCGCTGCACGACTCCCGCCGCCGGGAGTACCGGCTCACCTAGACCGCCCCTCCGCGCCCGCCGGACCGGCCGGCAGGGCGACAAGAAGTCCCTATACGGCATCCCCGGCTGGCGGCCGGCCACCGATGAGCGGAGAAGCCGGCGCGGGATCGAACGAACGGGTCGCGGTCGTCACCGGGGCAACGTCCGGGATCGGCCGGATCCTGGCCGAGCGGCTCGCCGGGCTCGGCTACACGACCGTCGTCGTGGGCCGCGGCGACGCCCGCGCCGCCGGGGCCGCCGGCGAGATCGCGCGGGCGACGGGGAACACCCGGGTCGCCTCGATCGGCGTCGCCGACCTCGCGGTGCGGTCGGAGGCGAACCGCGTCGCGGACGAGGTCGAGCGGCGGTACCCGGCGGTCCACCTGCTCGTCAACAACGCGGGCGCGTTCTACGCCCGACGGGAGGTCACGTCGGAGGGCCTCGAGCGGACCTTCGCGCTCAACGTGCTGGCGCCGTACATCCTGACGAACCGGCTGGTCGGGGCGCTCGAGCGCGGCGCCCCGTCGCGGGTCGTCCAGGTCGCCAGCGAGGCGCATCGCGCGCACCGCGTCGACTTCGACGACCTCGAGGGGGCCCGCGAGTACCGGGGGTACCGGCAGTACGGCCGGTCGAAGCTCGAGCTGATCCTCCTGACCCGCGAGTTCGCCCGCCGGCTCGACGGGTCCGGGGTGACGGTGAACGCGGTCCATCCCGGCTTCATCCGTTCGGGGTTCGGCCGCAACAACGGCGGGGCCACGTCGTTCGGGATCCGGATCGCGGCGGCGCTGTTCGGCCGGAGCCTCGCGCACGGCGTCGAGACGCCGCTCGACGTCGCGACCAACCCGAAGCTCGCCGCCACGACGGGGGCGTACTTCTCCAACCTGCGGG
>DATJUI010000013.1:0-71026 GCA_035502455.1 Thermoplasmata archaeon
CTGAGGAAACTGTACCTGAGCCGAGTCGCCTGAGGCGAATCAACGGGACGAGGGAAGGGAAGAGGAGAGGGCTACCCCTCTCCTCGCTGAACACCCGCCGACCTACCCGACTCGAAAACGAGTTGGGCTACACGCTCCTAGAGCCGGTCGCCCCACGTCGGCCGGTCGAGCAGGTCCTGGTCGGTCGCCCGGATCCCGTCGGCGACGTCCTCCGCCGAGAGCCGGTAGGGACCGCTGCGGCGCGCCCGGGCCCTCAGGAGCGCCCGGGCGAGCGCCGTCGCGCCGATCGCCCGCAGCTCCCGGGCCGCCACCTCGCGGAGGCTCCCGGACCCGGACCGCTCCGCCACGAGCACGGCGTAGCCGAAGAAGGCGTCGCGCGCGAGCCAGTGCGCGAGGTACCCGCGGAGGAGGTCCCGGCCGGCGGGTTCGAGCTCGGGCACCCGGTCGGGGGCGGGATACGTCCCCAGCTCCGCGCGAACCCCGCCCTCGGCGCTCAGCTCGAGCAGCTTCCATCCGCCGACCCCGGCCGCGATCGCGACCGGGCCGGCTCGCCGGTCGAAGAAGAGCGGCAGCGAGACGAGCCCGTCCGATTCCGGTGGGGGATCCTCGGGCCAGAAGGCGCCGTCGCGCGGCATTGGGAGGTCCCGCCCGAGCGCGGCCCGGACGTCGTCCTCCTCCTCCCACCGGCCGTCGTCCTCGAGCGAACGGACGATCCGCCGGCGGCGGCGCGCCGCGGCCTCGAGCCGGCGCCGGACGGGGGGCCCGATCCGCCGTCGGACCGCGGCGAGCTCGGCTTCGAGGCCGAACGCCCCCGAGGCCGGGGGAGCGACCGGCCGTCCCACGAGCGCCTCCGTCCAGCGGAGGCCGGGGCACGACAGCACGGCGGTCGCCTGCAAACGCTCGCCGACGTGCACCGTGACGGGGAACTCGCGGCACGGGCCCGGGCGACGATCGTGCAGCGTGCAGCGGAGATCGGCGAGGAGCGCGCACGCCCCGCCGTCGGGCCGCGCCGCCAGGAACCGGTCCCGACCGATCTCGACGAGGGACAGATCGGGCCGGGCCGCCCGGATCGCCGCCGCTTCCGCCGGCTCGACGCGGGGCGAGGCGAAGCAGCAGAGCCCGCAGTCCGGGCGGCACGCGAAGCTCAGCCCGTCCAACAGGGAGGTGTCGAGCGGCAGGGGTGCGTCCATGTTCCGATGCGGCGGTCGGTCCCGCCGACCCTCCTCACCCTCTTATCCGAGCCGGCGTTCGTTCGAGCCGATGGGGATGCGGGCGCGGGACGTCATGGAGAGCCCCGTCCTCACCGTCTCCGCGGACACGGACGCGCTGTCGTGCGCACGGACGATGGTCGAGCGACGGAAGGGTTACGCGGTGATCTTGGACGCGGGCGGCCACGTCGCCGGGATCGTCACCGAGTGGGACTTCCTCGAGAAGGTCCTCGCGGGGGCGGTCGATCCGGCGCGGGTCGCCGTGGGGTCGATCGGGAGCGCGAAGGTCCAGTCGTGCGCCCCGGACGCCCCGGTCGACGAGGTGGTCGGCACCATGGCCCGCGAGGGGATCCGACGGATGATCGTGCGCACCGGGGACGAGGTGCTCGGGATCATCACGGCGCGCACCGTGCTCGCGAACTTTCGCCAGTACGTCGATCGCCTCTCGAGCGACATCGCGGCGTACCACTCGGACCCGCCCGTGCTCGGGTGACGGCGTGAGCGTCCCGTCGGGACCGGGGCGACGCGCGCGCCGACCGGCCGTCCCGCATCCGTCCGGGTGATCCCAACGGCCCCGTTCGCGCGTGCCCCCGCCGACCGCGCCGGCCGCCGGCCTCCGCGTCGGGAGCGCTGACCGTGCAGTACAAGTGGAAGGTCCTGTCGAACACGACGATCGCGACGCTCATGGCGTCGATCGACACGAACATCGTGCTGATCGCCCTGCCGACCATCGGGCGGCAGCTCCCCGACACCACCGCGACCACCCTGCTGTGGATCCTGCTCGGCTACTCGCTGTTCACCGCCGTCATGCTCCTCAACTTCGGCCGGCTCTCCGACATCTTCGGTCGGGTGCGCCTCTACGTGCTGGGGTTCGCGATCTTCACCGTCGGCTCTCTGCTGTGCGGGTTCTCCCAGACCGGTCCGGAGCTGATCGCGTTCCGGCTGTTCCAGGCGGTGGGGGCGGGCTTCCTCTTCTCGAACTCGGCCGCCATCATCACCGACGCCTTCCCGCCCAACGAGCGCGGCCGCGCCCTGGGGGTCAACCAGATCTCGATCGTGGTCGGCGCGGTCGCCGGCCTCGTCCTGGGCGGGATCATCACCTCCACGATCGGCTGGCGCTGGATCTTCTTCGTGAACGTCCCGATCGGCTTGGTCGCGACGCTGCGGGCGCGCCACGACCTCCACGAGCTCGCCCGACGGGAGAGCCAGGCGCGGATCGACTGGACCGGGAACCTGCTGTTCGCCCTCGGGCTCACCCTGCTGCTCCTCGGGATCACCCTCGGGGCCCTCGGGGACATCGGCGGGAGCGCCGCGATCGCCATCGTGATCGTCGGGTTCGCGTTGCTCCTCGGGTTCGTGCTGGTCGAGACCCGGGTGCGCTTCCCGATGCTCGACCTCTCGCTCTTCCGCAATCGCCAGTTCGCGACGTCCGCGATCTCGATGCTGATGGTCGCGCTCGCGCGCGGCGCGTTCACGTTCCTCCTCGTCTTCTACCTGCAGGGGCCGCCGCGGTTCCTGAGCCCGCTCACCGCCGGCCTCTTCCTCGTGCCGGTCTCGGCCTCCCTCGCGACGTTCGGGCCGGTCAGCGGATGGCTGTCGGACCGGTTCGGCCCGCGCTGGTTCATCATCGCCGGGCTCGTCGTGGCGGCCGCGGGATTCTTCTGGCTCGCGACGATCGGTCCGGACGAGGGCTTCCTTCAGCTGACGCCGGCGCTCGTGCTCGTCGGGGCCGGGATGGGGCTGTTCGCATCGCCGAACCGGGCCGCGATGATGAGCGCGGTGTCGCCCGCGCGGCGGGGGGTCGCCTCCGGGATCGGGACGACGTTCCTCAACAGCGGCGCGACGATCTCGCTCGGCGTGACCCTCGTCGTGATGTCGAGCGTCATGCCGCGCAGCGCCATCGACGCGATCCTCGTCGGCGGCGTCGTCTCGGGCCTCCCGAGCAGCATCGGCTCCGGGTTCCTCAACGCGATCCACGCGATCTTCCTCCTCTCGGGCGTGCTCGTCCTGCTCACGCTCATCCCCTCGCTGCTCCGCGGCGCCTCCCGCCCGTACCACACCGATGCGCCCGACCGGCCCCCGGCGGAGGGCGACTAGTGTTCCGTCCGATGAATAGGTGAGCTTATAGCCGGGAACCCATTCCCCGCTTCGTGCGGGTCGCTCCCCCCATCTCTCTCGCGCCGGAGGAGCGCCGCCAACTCGAGTCGTGGGCTCGGGGCCGGTCCACCCCTTTCCGCATCGTGCTCCGAGCCAAGATCGTTCTCCGCGCCGCCGACGGCCTCCAGGACAAGCAGATCGCCGCCGAGCTGAACACCCAGCGCAACACCTGCGCCCTCTGGCGAGGACGGTTCCACCGCCTCCGACTCGCGGGCATCGAACAGGACGCTCCTCGACCTGGAGGTCCGTTCACCCTCCCCGACTCGAAAATCCAGGCGATCGTTCACGACACCCTCCACACCAAGCCCTACAACGCCACCCAGTGGTCGGTCCGCTTGATGGCCGCGAAGCACGGGGTCAGTCCGGACACCGTGGCGCGCATCTGGAAGGCCCGACGACTGCAGCCTCACCGTCTCGAACACTACAAGCTCAGCACCGACCGCCACTTCGAGGAGAAGCTGCGGGACGTAGTCGGCCTCTACCTCAACCCTCCCGAGCACGCCCTCGTGCTCAGCGTCGACGAGAAGACCCAGATTCAAGCGCTCGACCGAACCCAGTCGATCCTCCCGATCCGCCCCGGCGTCCCCGAGCGGCAGACCCACGACTATCGGCGTAACGGCACCACCGACCTGTTCGCCGCGATGGACATCGTCGAGGGGCGGATCATTGGAGAGTGCCACAAGCGGCATCGGGCGAGGGAGTTCCTCCTCTTCCTGCGTACCCTCGACCGGAGCACGCCTCCCGAGCTCGACCTCCACCTTGTCCTCGACAATCTCTCCACCCACAAGACCCCGGAAGTGAAGCGCTGGGTTCTGCGGCACCCTCGATTCCACTTCCACTTCGTGCCGACCGGCTCGTCGTGGCTAAATCAGGTCGAGCGGTGGTTCAACGACCTGACGTATCGGCAGATCCGTCGGGGGACGTTCCGCAGCGAGCGGGAACTCATCGAGACGCTGAAGCTCTACATCGAGCGGTACAATGAGGTCCCGCGACCGTTCCAGTGGCGAGCAACCGCCGATGAAATTCTCGTGAAGGTCACTCGGAACCGGTTAAACGTAGGTCTGGCTGGTACAGCACACTAGCGCCCGAGCTCAGTAGTGGAACCTCGGGGGCTGGACCCCCGTACGCCGCTCGAGCAGCGCGACGTCCAGGACGAGCCCCCAGCGCCCCGAGCTCGTCCGGAGCTCGATCCGGTGCACGAGGAACCGGTGCTCGAGCGCGTCGGCGACCTCCTCCACGCTGAGCCGATACGGTGGGCCGCGGGGTCGGCGTTCCTCGCGGGCGACCCACGCGAGCAGGAACATCGCGCCGGGCCGCAGGACCCGGGCGAGCTCGTCCGCGTACTCCCGCCGCCGGCCGGCCGGCAGGGTGTGGAAGCAGCCGTTGTCGATCGCCCCGTCGAGCGAGCCCGCGGGGTACGGGAGCGCCAGGGCGTCGCCGGCCCGCAGGTCGACCGGGAGCCCGGCCGCGACCGCGCGGGCCCGGGCGGCCGCGATCGCCCCGGGCGCGAGATCGACCCCGTGGGCCCGGTACCCCTGGCGCGCGAGGTAGAGGACGTTCGAACCGGCGCCGCAGCCGACGTCCAGCAGGGCGGCGCCCCGCGGCCACCGGCCCGCTCGGACGGCCTCCACGACGTGGGGGCTCGGGTCGGGATCCCACCACGGGAGCGTTTCGTACGCGCCGTCCGCGTAGTGGGCCTGCCAGGTCGCGCGGGACCGGGCCCCGAGGCCCCGGGACGTTCGACGGGCCCGGGTCGGTCCCCCCGCGCGCTTACGCGTGGTCCTTCTCCTCGTAGTCGAAGTAGATCCGGACGAGCGCCCGGTACTCGGTGACGTGGGCATCGGTCACCGATCCTTCGAGCTCCGACACGCGGAACCACTTGATCCCGCGCACCGTCTTCGAGGCGGTGTTCACGGCGTTCTCCACGGCGTGCGCAAAGCTGTTCGGATCCGTCCCGACGACCTCGGTGACTCGCTGGACCATGGGCGCTCCCCGGCGCGGCACGGCGCCGGCCGATATGAGCCGGCCTACGGCCGATCGGCCCGCCCGAGCGCCGCCTCGACCCGCGCCCACCGCTCGGCAGGGACGCTCGCGGCGCCGAGCGCGAGCAGGCGGTGCGCGACCTCGGGCGGGGCCTGGTCGACGATCGCGCGGAACGTGGCCTCGAGCTCGTGGACGTCGAGCGAGCGGAAGATCCACCGCTGGAACTCGGCGAGCACCTCGGGCGCCATCGACTGCTCGGCGGCGGCGCGCATCGAGAGCT
The DNA here is from genome assembly GCA_035502455.1 of Thermoplasmata archaeon. Taxonomy (GTDB): domain Archaea; phylum Thermoplasmatota; class Thermoplasmata; order Lutacidiplasmatales; family UBA184; genus Lutacidiplasma. The sequence goes on from DATJUI010000013.1 coordinate 5,629, forward strand.
GCTCCGCGTCGGTGAGGTGCTGCTGCATCAGCGGCACGAGCTCGGCCTCCTCCCGGTTGAGATGCGCGAGGTAGCGCGCGAAGAACCGGTTGACCCGGAGGGTGAGGGCCCGCCCCCCCGCGATCCGCGCGTCGGGGGTGGGGAGGGCCCGGAGCGCGTCCGCCGCCCGCTCGATCTCGGCGAGGTCGAAGGTGAACGCCAGGTGATCGCGGTAGAGGGCGTCGACGAGCCCGGCGTCGAACGCGCGCATCTTGGGGAACGCGAACATGTCCTCGTGGCCCGCGTGCCGGTGGAGGAGGCACAGCACGCACCGGGGCGCGCCGCCCGGCCCGAACTCGTGCTTGAGGTCCGCGATCAGCGCGTCGGTGGCGATCGCGTCGGAGAAGTCGAGGGTCTGCAGGCGACCGCCGAGGTCGTAGATCATCGCCCGTAGTCCCTTGTGCACGGGGGTGAGGACGTCGACCGTCGACCGGAGCGAGGGCGGGGGCGCCGACCCGTTCATCGACAGGGGGCAGGGGGTCGCGGGTTAAGGTTTGGCCGCCGGTCGGCGCCCTCCCCGCCGCCGCGACGCGGGACGACGGGATCCGCGGGGAGCCCCTCCCTTCCGCAGCTTCCAGATGGTCTCGACGGGCCATCGCCGGGCCCAGGCGTGGTCGGCGGCCGAGAGGTAGGAGCTCCGTTCCCCGCGCGGAGCCTTCGGTTCGAGGAGCCGCTCGACCACGAGGCCGGAGGCCGTGAAGAGCGCGACCCACTCCGCGTACGGGAGCTGGAACTCGACGGTCCGATCCCATCGCAGCGCGTGCAGGTCGAAGTAGTCCCGCTTCAGCCGCCGGGTCAGCCGATCGTGGCGAAAGTCGAACATCGCCGATCGCCACGGGCTCGCGTGCGCGAAGACGAACGCACCGCCGGGTCGCAGCACCCGGGCGACCTCGGGGATCGTGCGCCGGGGGTCGGCAAAGGTCGTCGCCCCGTAGTCCGAGAGCACGAGGTCGAAGCGGGCCGCCGGGAACGGGATCCGGTCCGCCGGGGCCTCGACCAGCGGGAACGTGACCCCGACGCGACGCATCCGCGCTCGGGCCTGCTCGAGCCGCCGGGCCGAGAGGTCGAGTCCGACGGGCTCCGCCCCTGCCTTCGCGAGGGCGATCGACCACCCGGCCGATCCGCAGCCCAGCTCGAGCACGCGGGCGCCTCGCACGTCGTCGAGCAGCCGCAGGCGCCGCTCGGGGATCCGGAACAGCCCCCACGCGCGACCTCCGTACCGGCGCAGCGCGCGCGCGTGCCGGGCCTCGTACTCGGCGGCCGTTCGCTCCCAATCGGCGCGATTGCTCGCCACATACCGGCGGGCGCTCGTCCGTCGAGGGGCCGTCCGTTGCCCCGCCATCTCCCCTCCCTCAACCCCCCGACGGGAGCAGTTGGCGCAGCGCCCCGAGGGGAGGCTCCCCCCAGGCGAGGTCCGGGTCGTACCGGGCGTCCGGTCCCGGCGCCGCTTCCGGGTATCGGAACAGGAAGGCCCGCAGGCCGACCGCGGTCGCCCCGGTCAGCTCGCGGCTCCCGCCGTCGCCGACGAAGGCGCACCGCTCCGGCGGGAGACCGATCCGTTCGAGGGCGAGGCGATACATCCGCGGGTCGGGCTTGCAGACCCCGACGTCGCAGGAGAAGACGGCCGTGTCGACGCACGATCCCAGTCGGGACGTCGGCCAGAGCTGGGGCGTCTCGGCGGACGTATCGCTCACCACCGCGAGCCGCAGGCCGGCGGCGCGGAGCGCGGCGAGGTCCGGGAGCGTGGGCTCGCAGCGCTCGAGCGTCTCGCGGGAGAACGCGAGCCGGATCTCCACCGCCGACTCGACCGCTTCGGGGGTGGGTTCGATCCCTTGCTCGAGGGCGATCGCGCGGATCGTCGACTCGAGCGAGCCGAGACGCCCCACCATCCGGTCGGGGGTCTTCGCCACCCAGGCCGATTCGAACCGGATCGGGTCCGCGCCGAGGCGCCGGGCCATGGCGTGCAGGTGCGGGGCGCGGCTCGCGCGGGGTCCGGCCGGGATGAGCGTGCCGTAGAGGTCCAGCAGGACTCCTTCGAAGGTCGGGGCGCCCAGGCCCCGGTCGCGACGCGCCACCGGCCGGAACAGGGGTCGAAGACGATAACGTTGGGCGGGCCGCGGGGGGAGACCGCCGCCCTCACGCCGTGAGGCGACGACGGCACGGCCTCCGCCGGCGTCGGACCGGACGGGCTGCGAACACCGGACGCGGGAGGAGCCCGTCGGACGCCGGCCACTGCATCGGAGGGGGGTGCGCGTGCGGCGAGATCCCCCGTCCGGGGTGGGACCGCTCCGGCCCAGTCCCGGCGATCGGTCGTCCGGCTCGGCCCCCCGACCGCGACGCCGCTCACTTCGGCTCTTATGCCTTCGAGGCCTGAGCGGCCGCATGGGGTCGGAGACGGTCCTCGTGGTCGGATCCACCGGGCTGGTGGGCGGAGCGGCGGTCCGCGCGTTGGCGCAGAAAGGACACACCGTTCGGGCGATGGTCCGGCGCCCCGAGGCGGCGACTCGATTCCACGGCCCCGGAGTCTCGGCGGTCGTCGGTGACCTCACCGGACGGGGCGACTGGCGGACCGCGCTGGCGGGGGTCACGGCCGTCGTGGACGCGACGCAGGTCCGGGCTCCGGGCCGCTTCACACTTCGCAAACCGCGACGCGGCGCCGAAGAGCGGAAGTCGATGACCGCCTTTCTGCTCTCGAGAATTCGCGCCCAGTCCACCCCGCTTCGTACCTACGTGGCGCTGAGCGGTCTCGAAGACTACGCTCCGACCGGGGACGCGTGGTTGGACGAGTCCACCCCCGCTGCCTCGGCGCCGTTCGGGTACGCCCACCTGAGCGCACAGTCCCGACCCCTGCTCGAGGCAGCGAAGCGAGAGTGGGGACTTCCGCTCGTCATGCTCCGGATGGGGCTCATCTACGGCCCGAGCGGATGGTTTCCCGACTTCGCCCGCCGGATTCAGCGCGGCCGCGGGGTGCTGGTCGGCCGGGGCGACAATTACACGTCGTTGGTGAGCGCCCGGGACGTCGGCGAGGCGATCCGCGCCGCGGTCGAGGTCTCCCCTCGAGGGGAGGATTTCTTGATCACCGACGACGAGCCGATGACCCAGGCCGCATGGCAAGGGATTCTCGCAGAGAGCTTGGGCCGCCCGCCCGTTCGTCGGAAGATCCCGTTCTGGCTCGCCTCCCTGTCCGCCGGGCGGGTGAACGCCGAGACGTTCGCGAGTTCGCGCCGGGCGCGGAATCTGCGGGCGAAGGAACGCCTCGGCTTCCGGCCGGCGTTTCCTACCGTCCGCCAGGGGTTTCCAGTAGCTCTCGCCGACGCCCCGGGCTCTTCCGACGGGTGAGCTCCTCGGCCGGGGGGCGCGGACGCCCCGAGCGGATTCGGTCGCCGATGGATTCGAGAGGGTCGCACGCTCGGGGAGGAGCGTGGACCCTATCCACTCACCGCTGACTTGATGAGGCGGGGACCGTGATCACGTCGCGGTGCTTTCGATGAGGAGCAAGAAGCCGCCCCATCGTGTTCCGAAGGCCTCGTTCCATAGTGTGGCCCTGGTGGTCTCAGACCGAAACAGGTCGGTCGAATGGTACACGAGGAACCTCGGCCTCGATCTGATCGAACGGGGCACCGGCGATGACGATCATTGGGTCGTCGTCGGCCGAAGAGGAGCGAAAGGGGGAATTCACCTGTGCGACATTCCCACGTTCGACCCCGCCTTCCCCGTGGAACCCGGAGAATCGGGCATTCAACTTGACCTTCCGGGTGACTTCCGGCGTTCCTGCGCCGCGCTCAAGAAGAACGGCGTGCGGTTCCAGACCCCACCGACAAAACGACCCTGGGGATGGTACGCGAAAGTGGTCGACCCGGACGGTAACGAGATCCGTCTCAATCCTCTGAAGGATCCGGGAGCCCGCCGTGCGGTAAACCGGCAGGTTAGGGGCTGAGGTCACTGCCGGCGCCGTACCCCCGAACCACCTTTCGAAAGACGGCGGAGCGCGGGTTTCAAGGGAGTGTAGCCCCGAGCGGATTCGAACCGCTGTCGCCGGCTCCAAAGGCCAGCATGCTTGGCCACTACACCACGGGGCTGGGACGACCACCGCGGTTCGCTACAAAATACCCGCCGCCCATCGGGGATTATAGGCGGGGCGCCATGGGCCGCCGATGCGGCGCACCAAGATCCTCGCGACCGTCGGCCCGGCCACCGGGTCGCCGGCCCAGATGGCGCACCTGCTCGAAGCGGGCGCCGACGGGTTCCGGCTGAACTTCTCCCACGGCTCGGACGACGAGCACCGGGCGCTGCTCCGGGCGATGCGCGAGGCGGCCCGGCGGACCCGGCGCGAGCCCGCGATCGTCGCCGACGTTCAGGGCCCCAAGATCCGGCTCGGCGATCTGATCGGGGGTTCGGTCACGCTCTCCGTGGGCCAGGCCTGGACGCTCGACCAGGACCCTCGGGCCGGCGACGGCCGGCGCGTGGGGGTCGCCCTGCCGTCGTTCGCCACGGCGGCGCGCCCCGGCGATCCCGTGATCCTCGGGGACGGCAACGTCGAGCTCGAGGTGCGGCACGCATCCTCGCGCGCGATCGAGACGGTCGTCACGAACGGCGGACGCGTCGGCGCGCACGCCGGCCTGTTCCTGCCGCGCGCGCATCTGAGGACCTCGGTCCTCGGTCCCAAGGACCGCGCCGACGCGCGGATCGCCGCGGCCGAGGGCGCGGACTTCCTGGCCCTGTCGTTCGTCCGCGACGCGCGGGACCTGAGCGCCGCGCGGCGCTGGCTCGACCGCGTCGAGGGCGGCGCCCGCATGGGGCTGATCGCCAAGATCGAGCGGGCGGAGGCGCTCGCCGGGATCGACGGGATCCTGGCGGCGTCGGACGGGATCATGGTCGCGCGGGGGGACCTCGGGATCGAGGTCCCGCTCGAACGACTCGCGCTCGAGCAGAAGCGGCTCGTCCGGGCCGCCAACGTCGCCGGGCGGTTCGTGATCGTCGCGACCCAGATGCTGCTCAGCATGCTGAGCGCGCCCCGCCCGACGAGGGCCGAGGCCACGGACGTGGCGAACGCGGTCCTCGACGGGGCGGATGCGGTCATGCTCAGCGAGGAGAGCGCCGTCGGGGCGTACCCGATCGACGCGGTGCGCTGGCTCGCCCGGATCGCGACCGCGACCGAGCCGGCGTTCGATCCGCTCCCGCTCCGCGCGATCGCGGACGCGTCCAGCGGGGGGCGCGCCGGCGAGCGATCGGTCGCCGCCGCGGCGGTGGAGCTCGCCGAACGGACCCGCGCGACCGCGATCGTCACGCCGACGCACTCGGGCCGGACGGCGCGGCTCGTCGCGGCCCTGCGACCGGCGTGCCCGGTGCTCGCCCTCGCCCGGGACGACCGGACCCGTCGGCAGCTCGCGCTGGTGTCGGGCGTGCGCGCCGTCTCCACCCCCGTGCACCGCACGCTCGAGGACCTGCGTCGCGCGTCCGTCCGCGTCGCGCGCGCGGCGAAGGTGCTCGGCGACGGACCGCTCGTGCTGACCGCGGGCTACCCGATCGAGGGACGGCCCACGAACCTGGTCACGCGCGTCGACGTGGCGTGATCCCGCGGGCGGGGCCGGCCGCCCCGCTAGGTCGGCCGGGCGGAGGGGATGCCGCCGTGCGTTTCGAAGTACCGGAGGAACCCCTGGGCGGCGAGCTCGTAGCCCGAGACCAGCGACTCCCGGTCCCCCGGGGCCGGGCCGCCGTGGTCGGCGTCGTACGCGTGCAGGCGCGCGGCCACGAACGCGGCCTCGGGGCGCTCGCGCGCGGCCGCGAGCGCGACGTCGCGCCACTGCTCGACCACGGTGCGGTAGCGCACGAGGTCGGCCGCGCCGTCCGGGCTCGGGCCGAAGTGGCTGAACAGGACGAGCCGCGGGTCGGTGGCGCGCATCACCTCGAGGCTCGCGAACAGCTGCTCGAGGTCGAGGTCCGGCGGGGGGACCGCCGGGCGCACGTGGGCGCTCCGCTCGAGACGGACCCCGGCCCCGTCGCCGGTGAACACGCCCCGGATCGCGGTGTCGAAGAACGCGAGATGGTGCTTCGCGTGGCCCGGCGTCGCGAGGACCCGAAGCTCCCCGCCCCGGAGGGGGAACGTCTCGCCGCCGCGCAGGGGCACGATCCGGGGCCCCGGCACGGGGGCGATCGGACCCCAGAGCGGGTCGGCCGCGGGACCCCAGGCGCGTCGCGCGCTCGCGATCAATCGCGTCGGGTCGATCAGGTGGGGCACGCCGAGCTCGTGGGCGTAGAAGGTGGCGTGCGGGAACGCGTCGACGACTGCGCCCATCCCGCCCGCGTGATCGAGGTGGATGTGCGTCACGAGGACGTGCCGGACCTCGTTCGGCGCGACGCCGGCCCGGGCGAGACCCCGCAGCAGCGGTTCCCGGCACGTCGACGGCCCGGTCTCGATCAGCGCCCAACCGTCCTCCTCGGGGAGCAGGTAGGCGGCGACCAGGCCCTCGGTGTCGCGGAAGTCGAGATCGAGCACCTGACGGCCGTGCCCGAGCTCCGCGACCCTCGGTAGCGCCACCGTCCGCCCCCTACCGCAGCCCGAGGAACGGCGAGCCGCTGATCCAGCCGAAGAACCCGAGCGCCGCGAGCGCGGCCATGAGGGCGAACGCGACGGCCCAGTACCCCTTGCTCCAGCGGAACACCTTCGCCCCGTCGAGCGGTCCGAGCGGCACGAGGTTGAACACTCCGAACCACCCGTTGATGTACGCGAGGAACAGCAGCGAGCTCGTCACGAACGCGCCGAGGGAGAGCGTGGCGAACGCGAGGAGGAACATCACGACCCCGAACCCGGCGTTCGTCGCCGGGCCGGCGAGCGCCGTCCGGCCCCACCCCGGGCGCTCCGAGTAGTCCATGCCGCTCACGAGCGTCGCCCCGGGCGCGGCGAACAGCCAGCCGATGGCGATCGAGGTGACGAGCGACAGCGCGAGCCCCATCCAGTACAACCGGAACTCGGCCCAGTGGCCGAGCCGCTGGGCCACGACCTTGTGGGCGACCTCGTGGAGCAGGAACGCGGTCAGGCTCGCGACCAGGGCGACGATCACCACGCCGAAGTACGGAAAGCCGAACAGGGAGGGCGAGTCCGAGACGGTCGCCCCGCCGATGTAGTAGATCACGAAGCTGAAGTCGACGGTGAGCACGACGAACGCGAGCCCGATCTGCCACAGCTCGGTCCGGGAGGTCGAGTACCGCGCGGCCGGCGGTCGGGCGTAGCTCCAGGTCGAGCCGGTGGAGGGGTCGTACCGGTAGGAGCCGCTCATGCCACGACGCCCCGGGCCCCACGGAGGAGCGGCTCGACGGGCATCGGCGCCGGTCCCGTCGACCCCGTTAGGAGGTGGCGCAGCAGCTCCGCCCCGTCGGCGAGCCGCGGGCCGGGACGGCTGAAGTACGCCTCGTCGGCGACGTACGTCCCGGCCGGCGGCGCGAGCGCCGCCACCGCCGCGGCGAGCGCGGGGTCCGCGAGCTCCCGCCGCGCGCGATCGACCGAGAAGCTGCAGGGGCTCAGCACCACCAGCGTGGGCCCCGCGTCGCGGATCGCCGACCAGGTCGTCCGGGTCCCGGGCTCGCCCGGCGCGGGTCCGATCGACCGGGCGCCAGCCGCGCGCACGAGGTCGGGGGTCCACAGGCCCGCGAGGATGGGCGGATCGAGCCACTCGACGACGGCCACCCGTGCGGGGGACGACCCGGTCGACGGGGCCGTCGTGCGGGCGCGAAGGGCCGTGGCGAGCCGTTCCCCGGCGTCCGGGTCCCCCAGGGCCCGGGCGACGGTCTCGACGGTCCCCCAGACCTCAGCGAGGCGTCGGGGTGTGAGCGCGAGCACCGTGGGAGCGATGCCGGCCGTCGCGCACGCGGCCGACACCTCCGCGGGCGTCACCGAGCAGACTCCGCAGAGATCCTGCGTGAGAAGGAGATCCGGCGCGAGCGCCCGCAGCCGCTCGACATCGAGGGTGTAGAGGCTCTCGCCCTCCGCGCGCTCGGCGCGGACGCGCGCGTCGATCTCGCCCGACGGACGGTCCGCGTCGAGCGACCGGGGGCGCATCACGATCGGCAGGTCCGCGACGTCGGCCGGATAGTCGCACTCGGCGCTCCGGGCCACCAGGTCGGCGCGGTGACCGAGGGCGCAGACGATCTCCGTGGCGCTCGGAAGGACGGAGGCGACGCGCATCGCAACCGATCCGTTCGAGTCGGCGGGGGTCTACTTACGTTTGCGGGGGGTGGCCGGTCGCACGGCCTTCTTCGGGGCCGGCGGCGGGCGCTTCGCCGCAGCGCGCGCCGGGCGGGTCGGCGCCCGCCGGGCGGGTCGGGCCGGCGCCTCGGGGGCGACGGCTTCCTCGGGGGCCGGCGGCGGCGGAGGCTCGATGCCGAGGTGCTTCGAGAGCGCCACCTCGCGGTCGTACGGGAGCCCGAGCTTGCGGGCCTCGCGCCGCTCCTTGCGGCCCTCGGCCCCCCGCCCGGTCCGCTCGAGCGCCACCGAGCGCAGGAACCGGAGCGACGGGTCCTCGGGGGTGCGGCGGAGCATCGCGTCGAGCTCGACGAGCGCGCTCGCCCAGTCCCCGAGATCGACCAGCGCCGCCACGAGGTGCGCGCGCACCTCGGTGCGCGCCTCGTCCTCCGCGAGCAGGGCCCGGTAGATCGCGATCTCGTCCTTCGGTCGGGCGCGGGCCCCGAGCACCGACGCGCGTCCCAGTTTCGCCTCCACATCGCTCGGCCGCAGCACGAGGACGTCGTCGAACGTACGCTCGGCGTCGTCGACGAGGCCGAGGGCGAGCAACGCCCGCCCGATGCCGATCCGGGCCGGCAGGAAGCCGGGCTTCAGCTCGGACGCCTGTCGATAAAATCGCAGCGCGAGCGCGGGCACGCCCCAGTCGAGCCACGTCCGGGCGCGGTGCATCACGGCGTCGAGATGCTGGGCGCTGGGGAGCAGGCGCCGGGCCTCGGGCCCGCTCGGTCGGGGTCCCTCGCCCAGCATCGTCTCGAGCCCGAGCTGACGGACGAGCTCGGCGAACCGAGCCCCTTCCACGAGCGTCCCCCCGCCGCGGACGACCTCTTCCGCCAGCGCCAGCGGGAGGTGGCCGGGGCTCAGCACCACGAGGTGCTGCGGAAGGTTCCGGTCGCTGCCGATGAGCCGGCCGATGTCCGCGAGGGAGATGCGCGACGGGTCCTCGAGGAACGCGAACAGGAAGCCGTCTCCCGTGCGGAGCAGGACCCCCTCGGCCGTCGGCTTGAGTGCGTCGAGGCGCTGGCCCATCGCCTGGACGATCGCGCCCGAGAGTTCCACGAACGGCGCCGACGCCACGGCAGCCCCAACCTGCGCTTCGTTAAATACCATGGGCGGGAGCGGAAGCCGCCGTGAACCTCGCGGACCTCTCCGCGTACCTCCCCCGGCTCGAACTCGAGCTCCGCGCCTCGTACGCCCGCGCCCGACGGACGGCCCCTCGGTCGGTCCGGGGCGACCTGGCCGTCAACGAGGAGTTCACGCTGCGCGGCGGCAAGCGTTTCCGCGCCACGCTCGTGCTCGCGGGGTACCACCTCGCCACCGGCCGACGGCCCGATCCGGTCCTTCCCGCGGCGGCCGCGCTCGAGCACTTCCAGAGCTGGATGCTGATCCACGACGACATCATCGACCACTCCGAGCAGCGGCGGGGCGGCCCGACCGTCCATCGCGCGCTCGCGGCGGCGCACCGCGCCGCGGCGGGGCTCGGCGGGAGCGAGGAGTACGGGACGGGGATGGGGATCACCCTCGGCGATCTCGAGGAGCCGTTCACGGTCGAGGCGATCCTCGGGACCTCGGTGCCGGTCGCGGCGCGGCTCGCGGCCCTCGCCGAGTACGTCCGGATGACGCGATGGACCGCGTACGGGCAGCTCCTCGACATCCGCAACGGCACCGTCCCGCCCGAGCGAGTCACCGAGTCGGACGTGCTCACGGTCCACCGGCTCAAGTCGGCCATCTACACCGTCGTCGCGCCGCTCAAGATCGGGGCGCTGCTCGCCGGGACCCCGGAGCGGTCGCTCGCCGACCTCGCGTCGATCGGCACGGACCTCGGCGTCGCCTTCCAGCTCCGCGACGACGTCCTCGGGACGGGGTTCGACGCGGACGCCTCGGGGAAGAGCTCGAACGATCTCGTCGAGGGGAAGCGGACCTTGCTCGTGGTGCGGGCCTGGCAGGCCGGCTCCGACGCCGATCGCGCCCGCCTCGCGCGCGTGCTCGGCCACGCCGGGGCGACGCCCGAGGACGTGGAACGGGCGCGCGAGGTGATCCGGTCGACCGGCAGCCTCGCCTACTCGGAGCGCCGCATCGACTCGCTCACCCGACGCGCGCTCGGACGGCTCGCGAAGAGCCGGTCGATCCGCGCCGCGGGAAAACCGCTCGTGCGGGAGATCGCGGACCGGCTCGTGCGCCGGTCGGCGTGAGCGGCCTCAGTTCTCCGCGTCCGACTCCGCGTCGGCGTCCGCGTCCCCGGTCGGGGCCGGCGCGCCCGCGAGGCCCGCCGCCTGGAGCGCCGCGGTGAGCTCCTGCTGCATCGAGGAGTACCGCTCCTTGAGGTGGTTCTCCTGGCGCTCGATCGACTTCACGCGCACCTCGTACGTCTCCTTCTCCTCGGCGAGGAGGTCCTCGACCTCCTTCTTCGCCTTCGCGCGGACCAGGAGCCCGCCGATCGGACGGTACAGCACCGCGTCGTCCGGGACCGCCTTGAGCTCGTCCAGGGTGTGGCCGAGCTCCCGGACCTTGAGGTCGAGCTGGAGGCGCTGCTGCTGGACCGCGCCGAGCTCCTGCTGGAGCCGCTGGAACTGCTTGATGTCGTTCTGGAGCTTCGCGGGGAGCGCCACGACCGCGTGACCCGGACCGAGAGATAAGCGCTTCTCCCGCTACTCCGCCGGCGGCGGGGCCGCGCCGGCCCGAAGGGCGGCGACCGACAGTTGGACCCAGCCGAGGTACGTGTTGAGCGCGGCCCGGACCCCGCCCGCGTCGCGCGCCTCGATCTCGATCGCGAGCCCGTGGCTCCCCCGCCGCTCGACGCGGGCCCGGGCCCGTGGCACCTCGCGCGCCACCTCGGGGGCGAGCGCCTGCTCGATCCACCGGCACCAGCCGGGGTCGGGGAGCGTCACGTCGATCGTCGCGCGCCAGCCCGCCGAGGGCGCGGTCACGGGCCGAGCTCGCGTTCGAGCCGCGCCACGACCCGATCCGTCTTGGCCGTCGCGGCGGCGAGGTAGACCGACGGGTCGAGGATCCGGTCGATCTCCTCGGCCGACAGGAGCGCGGAGATCGCGGGCGACGCCTTCGCGCGGGCCGCCAGCGGCGCGCCCCCGGGCTCGACCCGGGTGAGCGCCCGGAGGGTCTCGTGGGCCTCGGCCCGGGCGAGCCCTCGGGCCGTCAGCGCGAGCATCAGGCCCTCCGTCATCGCGGCGCCCTGCGATCGGTCGACCTCCGCGCGCATCCGGGCCGCGTCGACCCGGAGGCCGCGCACGACGTCGGTGAGCTTGACCAGGAGATCGTCCGTCAGCAGGATCGCGTGCGGGACGACGATCCGCTCGTTGGCGGAGTTCGCGAGGTCCCGCTCGTGCCACTGGACCATGTTCTCGAGCGGGGGCAGGGCGAAGGCGCGGACGAGGCGGGCCAGGCTCGACACGTTCTCGGAGACGATCGGGTTGCGTTTCTGGGCCATCGTCGAGCTGCCGACCTGGTGGGCCTCGTCGAACGGCTCCTGGACCTCGGCGATCTCGCTCCGCTGGAGGTTGCGGACCTCGGTCGAGATCCGCTCCGCCGAGGAGGCGACGAGGGCGAGGAAGTTCGTGAACTCGGCGAGACGGTCCCGTCCCACGAGCTGGGTCGGCGCCTCGTCGGCCGACAGCCCCAGCCGGCGCATCGTGGCTGCCTCGACCTCCGCCGCGCGGGGTCCGAACCCGGCCCCCGTGCCGACCGCCCCCGCCATCTTGCCGACCGCGAGGCGGGGGGTGAGCTCGTCGAGGCGGTGCCGATGGCGGGCGATCTCGGCCGCCGCGACCGCCATCTTGTAGCCGAACGTGATCGGGACCCCGTGCTGCCCGTGCGTCCGCCCGATCTCGGGGGTCGCGCGGTGCGTGCGCGCGGTCGCCGCGAGCGCCCGGGCGAGCTCGGTGAGGTCGGCGCGCAGGATCTCCGCGCTCTCCTTCAGCTCGAGCGCGAGCGCCGAGTCGGTGATGTCCGCGCTGGTCGCCCCGTAGTGGACCCAGCGTCCCGACGGACCGGCCGCCTCCGCGAGCGCCCGGACGATCGCCATGACGTCGTGCCGCAGCGATCGCTCGAGCTCGTCGACCCGCTCGATCCGGACCCGGCCCGAGCCGGCCGCTTCCGCGATCGCCCGGGCATCGGCGGGGGGCACCATCCCCAGCTCCGCTTCGGCCTCCGCGAGCGCGGCCTCGACCCGCAGCGCGCGCGCCAGCCGGGCCCCGCGACGGAACAGCGCCCGGACCTCGTCGCGTCCGTAGCGGAACTCGAGCGGACAGAACAACTCGGCGGCGTCGTCCGTCACGGCGCGGAGACCTGGCTGCGGCTCTTAAGCCGTGCGGGGACGGCCCGCGTACGGGCCGCTCATCGCGGCGGACGCGCGGGTGGGCGCAGCGCCCGGTCGACGCCGCTGCCGTACTGGAACGCCCGCTTCGGCCGGGCGGCGAGCGCCTCCGGGAGGCCTCGGTGGACCGCGAACCGTCGGAAGAGGCCCTTCGGCACTCCGCCCTCCCGCCGCCGATCGACCGGCACCGCCGACGCCGCGGCGACGAACGGCGGGCTCAGGTAGGGAGCGGCGATCGAGCGGTCCGGCCCCCCCACGATCGCCTCGAGCCGGGCCCACAGCTCGCGCGCGACGCGGAGGTCGTCGCCGACGCGGGCGAGCGCGGCCGTCCCGGTCAGTTCGCGGAAGTGCGCGTAGCCGAGGAACAGCTCGTCGGGACCCTGACCGACCAGCACCACCGGATGCGACGCCGCCTCGACCGCGAGCCCGAGCCCGACGAGGACCGCCCGGGGGGTCGCCGGGAGGTCGCCGAGCAGCGGTGCCCGGCGCCGCGCCCACGACCGGAGCTCCTCGAGCGAGACCGGGCGGGGGGTCCAGGGCAGCCCGAGCGCGCCGGCGGCCGACTCCGCGGCGGCGAGGTCGTGGCTCCCCGCGAGGCCGATCGTGACGAGCTCGACCGCGCGCCGGCGGCCGAGCTCGAGGGCGAGCAGCGACGAGTCGACCCCGCCCGAGAACAGCAGCGAGATCGGTCGGGGCTCGCCCCACCACGGAGCGAGCGCCGCGTCCAGCGCGGCATCCAGGGCCGCCCACTCGGAGGCGGCGCGCGGCTCCGGCGCGGCCGACATCGGACCTCCCCGACCCCCTCGAAGGCTTATCGTGCGCGACGGTACCGGCCCCCATGGCGCCGGCGATGGAGGCCCCTCCCGACGCCCGCCCGGTCCGCCGCGCGCTGTTCGTCGACCGGGACGGCACGCTCAACCCGGACCTCCACTACCTCAAGGACTCCGATCGGCTCGAGCTGTTCCGCGGCGTCGGGCGCGCGCTCGCCCTCGCCCACGCCCACGGCTACCTCGTCGTCTGCGTCACGAACCAGTCCGGCGTCGGCCGGGGGATCTACTCGACCGCGGACGTCGACCGGATGCACGCCCGGCTGAACGGGCTGCTCGCCCGCGAGGGGACCCGGATCGACGCCTTCTACTACTGCCCGCACGCCCCCGAGGAGAACTGCCGCTGCCGAAAGCCCGGGACCGGGCTGTTCGCGGACGCCCGGCGCGATCTCAACCTCGACTTCGGCACGAGCGCGATCATCGGCGACCGGGTGGTCGACGTGGAGGCCGGGCGATCGATCGGGCTCGTGACGGCGCTCGTCGTGCCGCCGGGTCACAAGGAGGAGACCGAGCGCGAGCTCGCGGCGCACGCGGTCGCCCCGGAGATCCGGGCCGGCACGCTCGAGGCGGCGGTCGCGCGGATCCTCGCGCGGGGTTGAGGGTCGCCCCGCGCGGAGCCGTTAAACACCCGAGGTCGTCCCCCCCGCGGGCGGACCCTCAGTGCTCGGCCTTCTCTCCGCGCTCGTCGGAACGATCGTCACCGTGCTGCTGGCGGCCGGTGCGGTGGCGGCCCGGGCGCTCACGCGCGCGGGGGGCGCGGTCGCGGCGGCGTTCGGGGTCGCGATCGTCGTGCTCGCCGGGTTCCCGTTCCTCGCGCTCCTCATCCTGTTCCTCGTCGCGAGCGTGCTCGCGACCCGCTACCGCTTCGCCGAGAAGTCCCGCCGCCACGTGCAGGAGGGAGTCCACGGCGAGCGCGGCGTCTCGAACGTCGTCGCCCACATCGTCGTCCCGACGAGCCTCGCGGTCGCCGGCGGCCTGCCGCATCCGATCCTCCCGTCCCTCGACCTCGCCGTGCTGTACACGGCGGCGCTCGCCTTCGGGGCGTCCGACACGTTCGCGAGCGAGTTCGGGGTCCTCGCCGGCCGGGCGCGCAGCCTCCTCACCTTCCGACCCGTCGAGCCGGGGACGAACGGCGGCGTCTCGGGCCTCGGCGAGGCGGCGGCGTTCCTGGGCGCCCTGACGACCGCCGCGGTCGGGCTCGGCCTGTTCGCCCTGTTCGACTTCCCGATCGCGGCGCCCCTCCTCCTGGTCGGGGCCGCCGCGGCCGCCGGGTTCCTCGCCTGCCAGGTCGACTCCGTCCTCGGCGAGCTCCTCGAGAACCGGGGGTACCTCACGAAGGGCGGCACCAACTTCCTGGGGATGCTCGCCGCCGTGGGGATCGCCGCCTCGATCCTCGCGGTCGCGGGGGTCGCATGGTGAGCCGAACGCGCCGGGACGGCCGCGTGGTGCTGCTGAGCGGCGGCATGGACTCGGCGACGTGCCTCGCGCGGGCCGCGGCGCGGCCGGGCCCCGTCCATGCGCTCACGCTCCTCTACGGCCAGACGCATGCCCGGGAGGTGCGCGCGGCCCGCGCGCTCGCGCGCCACTTCCGCACCGACCGCCACGAGGTGGTGCGGTTGCCGCTCGCGCCCGTGCTGCGCTCGGCGCTCACCCGGGGCGGCGCGATCTCCACCCGCGGGGTCCGTCGGGGGACCATCCCGGCCACCTACGTGCCCGCCCGCAACACGATCTTCCTCGCGATCGCGCTCGGCTACGCCGAGAGCCACGGTCTCGACCGGATCGTGATCGGGGCGAACGCGATCGACTACTCGGGCTACCCGGACTGCCGACCGGAGTACCTGCGCGCGTTCGAGCGGCTCGCGCGCCTCGCCACGAAGGCCGGCGTCGAGGGACGCCGCCGGTTCCGGGTGGAAGCTCCCCTCCTCCGACGCTCCAAGGCCGACATCGTGCGCCTCGGCGAGCGCCTCCACGTCCCGTGGGCCCTCACCTGGAGCTGCTACCGGGGCGGCGCGCGGCCCTGCGGCCGGTGCGACTCCTGCCGGCTGCGGGCCCGGGGCTTCCGGGAGGCCGGGGTCGCCGACCCGGCCGTCCGCGGCGCCTAGGGGGCCGCCTTCGGCGGCTCGACCGGGGTCACCGGCGAGGTGCAGAACGAGCACCGCTTCGCCGCCAGCGGGATCTGGGAGAGGCACTCGGGACACGCCCGCGTGGTCGGGGCGGCGGCCGCCTGCTTCGCGGCCTGGCGGTCCTGGTGGCGCTGGTACGGGAGCGCGATCGCGAAGAAGACGACCAGCGCGATCGTGACGAACGCGATCAGCGAGTTGAGGAACTCGCCCTGCAGGAACGTGCTGCCGTTGACCGAGTAGACCCACTGGGAGAAGTCGAAGTGCCCCGCGGTCCCGATGAGCGGCGTGAAGATGTCGGCGACGAGCGCGGTGACGAGCGCCGAGAAGGCGGCGCCCATGACGAAGGCGATGGCGAGCTGGACCAGGTTCCCGCGGGTGACGAACGTCCGAAAGTCGTCGCGGATCGAGGCCATGGGGGGTCCCGAGTTGGACGAGGTCGGCCTACTTGATGGTTCCGACGTCCCCCGTCACATCGTCTCGAGACGGGGCACCCCGATCAGGTCGAGCGCGTTGCCGAGCGTCTGCCGGACCGCGGCGACGAGCGCGAGGCGGGTCGACCGCTCGGCCCCGGATTTGAGCACGGGGACGGCGTGGTAGAACCGGTTGAACCGATCGGCGACGTCGTGGGCGTACCCGGCCACCGCGTGGACGTGGTTCGTCCGGGCGGCCGCGCGCACGACCCGTGGGAACCGGGCGAGGACCCGGACCAGCCCGAGCTCGTCCGGGTCGACGAGGAGCCGCGCATCGAACGGGATCGGGCCGTCCGGCCTCTCGGCCTTGCGGAGCACGCTCGCCGCGCGGGCGTAGGCGTACTGGACGAACGGGCCGCTGCGGCCCTCGAACGAGAGCGCGTCGTCCCACCGGAAGACGACCGGTTTCTCCGGGGCGACCCGGAGCACGTGGTAGCGGACCGCCCCGGTGGCGACCGCCTCCGCGATCCGGTCGATCGCCGCCGGATCGAGGTCGTCGCGGCGGGCGACGACCTCCGCACGGGCCCGCTCGACCGCCTCGTCGAGCAGCTGGTCGAGCCAGACGGCCGACCCCCCACGGGTCGACATCCGGCCGCCCTCGGGCACGGTGATGTCCTGGTAGATCAGGAACTCCGGGCGTCGGCTCTCGCCGACCTCGGCGAGCAGCGCGTCGAGCGTCCGGGCGTGCAGCTGGTGGTCCTGGCCGAGGACATCGACCGCCCGCCGGAACCGGGCGAACTTCGCGAGGTGGTAGGCGACGTCCCGGGTCACGTAGAGGCTCGTGCCATCGCCCCGCTGGACCACCACGTGGGACGACTCCTTCGGGAGCCGGTAGCTCGACGCGTCGATCGCGAGCGCGCCGTTCGACTCGCGGACGGCGTGCGGCGCCTGCGCCAGGCGCGCGAGGACGCGGTCGACCGAGCCGTCGCGCACGAACCCGGACTCCCAGACGAACTCGTCGAAGCGGATCCCGAGGCGGGCGAGCGACGCGAGCATCCCGTCGAGGATCGCCTGCACGAGCTCGTGGTGGCGGGGCGGCGCCGCGCCGGTCTCGATCGCGCGGACGACCTCCGCCACCTGGCCCCGGACCCCCTCGTCGTCCTTCACGAGGGCGCTCACCGCGGGGTACGGCCGGCCCCAGTGGAGGTCCGGCTTCTCTCCGTCGCGCTCGTGCCCGTCCACCGCCGCGCGCACCGCGGCCGGCCACGCGTCCCGGGACTGGCTCCAGATCCAGGTGATCATGGCGGCCTGGCGGCCCATGTCGTCCACGTAGTACTGGGTCGTCACGGGCTGGCCGGCCGCGGCCAGGATGCGCGCGAGGGTGTCGCCGATGATCGCGTTGCGCACCCGGCCGATGTGGAACGGTCCGGTCGTGTTGGCGCTCGTGTGCTCGACGCAGGCCGGGGTCGCGCGGCCGTCGGCGTGCCCGTAGCGCGGACCTCGCGCCGCCACGAGGGCGAGCGTGCGGCCCGCGAGCGCCGTCGGGTCGACGCGGACGTTCACGTAGCCGCCCTTCGCGCGCACCGCGAGGACGGCCGGATCGGGCGGGATCGCGGCCGCGAGCCGCGCGGCGAACTCGGGCGGCGGCAGGCGGGCCGGCCCCGCGAATCGGAACACCGGGAACGCCACGTCGCCCTCGTCGCTCCCGTCGAGCTCGAGCTGCTCGGCGACGCCGGCCGGCGCGAGCGGGACCCCGAGGGCGTTGAGCCCCTCCGAGATCCCCCGCTCGATGCCGGGCAGGAAATCGTCCCACGGGTCGGTGGCCGGCGACGGGGCAGCGTCGGAAGGCTCGACCATCGCCGTGCGGGAAGCGCTTTACGGACCCCCTCGTCTTAACGGTTCCCGATGGCGTCGTTGCTGCTCGTCCGCTACGGCGAGCTCGCGCTCAAGTCCCCGCCGGTCCGGCGGGAGTTCGAGCGGACGCTCCGACGCAACATCCTCGAGCAGTTCGTCGCCGACGGGATCACCGGTCGGCTGCGGTCGGACCGGGGCCATCTGTACCTCGAGGTCGACGACGAGGTCCGGGCCGTGGCAGCGTTGCGGCGCGTCTTCGGGGTCACCTCCGTGAGCGTGGTCCACGAAGTGCCCACGGAACGCGCCGCCATCGAGCGCCGGCTCCTCGAGCTCGCGGGGCCCCGGCTGCGGGCGGGCGCGTCGTTCGCGGTGCGGGCCCGCCGGACCGGCTCGCATCCGTTCACGAGCCAGGAGCTCGCGCGGGATCTCGGCGGGGCGGTCCTGGACCGGTTCCACGGGCTCGGCCTGACGGTCGATCTGGAGCACCCGGACGTCGAACTGTTCGTCGAGGTCCGCGGTCCCGTGACGTACCTCTACTTCGATCGCGACCGGGGACCGGGCGGGCTGCCGTTGGGCGTTGCGGGCCGGCTGGTCGCCCTCGTCGACGGACCGAGGGGTGCCCTCGGCGCGTATCTGATGATGAAGCGCGGCTGCCGGGTCGGCCTGGTCCACGTGCCGACCGGCGAGGCGCTCGCACGGAGCGTGCTCGCGCGCTTCGATCCGCGGGCGACGCTGACCGCGTCGACGGACGAGCCGGCGTCCTGGAACGCGGTGCTCGCCCGGGTCGCGGAGGAGACGCGCGCCGACGGCGTCGTGCTGCCGATCCCGGTGGAGGCGTACCCCGAGGCGCGCGAGCGCTGGGGGGACCGCGTGCTGTTCTCCCCGACGGTCGGCCTCTCCGACGCAGAGGTCGAGGACTGGTGGAGGCGCGTGACGGCGCTCGCGGCATGACGCAGCGGCGGCTCGCGGTCGACGGCGGAGCGGCGGCTCCGGCCGCTCCCACACGGCCCGAACCCGGGACGGCCCGCCCGCCGGCCGCGCCGCCTCCCGACGAGCTCGAGGGACCGTCCGACCGAGGCCTGCGCGAGCGCCAACGCCGGTGGCAGCGCGAGCGCGCGCGGTTCGAGCGGGCGGAGTCCGTCCCCGACGCGGGCGCGGGTCCGGGGCTTCCACCCGCAGACCCCGCGCCGGGACCGGCGAGCGACTAGGGACGGGGCCGGCGGGCGCCGCGCGCCGGATAGGGTTAAGTGGCCCCCCCGAGTGGTCGCCGGCGAGGACGGAACGAAGGGCGATGCCGAGCTTCACGGTCGAGGGCAGCTTCTACGCGCGCCGTGGGTACTGGCAGCCGTTCACCAAGGTGCACGACGCCCCCTCCCCCGAAGCCGCGCGCGAGTGGGCGGTCTCGGAGATCGGCGGCTGCCACCACGTGAAGCGGCACCAGATCCGCATCGCGCGCGTCGCGGCGGCGACCGCATGAGCGGCGCACCGGCCCCCGTGAGCGAGCAGCAGGTCCAGGAGGACCTGATGCGGCTCGATGCGTACCGCGAGCAGCTCAACGCGATGCTGCAGCAGCACCAGATCCTGGAGGCGTCGCGCGCCGACCACCTGAGGGCCCGGGACAGCCTCGAGGGGATCGATCGCGCGGCGGCGGCGTCCGAGTACCTGCTGCCCCTCGGGGGCGAGACGTGGGTGCGGGGCAGCGTCGATTCGGCCGCGTCGGTGCTCGTCGGCCTCGGCTCGGGCGTCGTGGTCGAGATGGCCCGACCGAAGGTCGTCGAGCTCCTCGCCCAGCGCGTCACCCGGATCGACGAGGCGACCCGCGAGATCGAGTCGCAGGTGAACTCCCTCAACGACCGGATCCAGATGCTCTCCCGGCGGCTCGACGCGATCGCGCGCGGGACGCCGGGACCGACCGATGTGGGCCGCCCTTAAGGCGCGGCTCCGCGGCGAGGCCGCGAAAGCCGCCGCCCCGCCCGAGCCGACCGCGGCGCCGGCGGCCTCGCCCCCGCCGGCCCCCGCGACCCCCCCGGCCGCGCCGGCGGCGCGCGCCGCCGGGACGGCGCCCGCGGCCGGCGCCCCGAGCCGCTCGGACGACGAGCTGTTCACCGAGGGGATGCTCGGACGCCGGATGAAGGAGGGCACGATCGACGACGTGCTCGACGATCTCGAGATCGTGATGCTGCAGTCCGACGTGGCGCTCCCGGTCGTCGAGCGGATGCGGCGGGACCTCCGCAAGGAGCTCGCGGGGCGGAAGCTCAAGTTCGGGGTCGAGGCGGAGGAGGCGATCCGCGCCTGCCTCGAGCGCTCGGCCCGCCAGATCCTCGCCCAGCCGCCGATCGACCTCCCGGCCGCGATCCGCGCGCGGGCGAACAAGCCGTTCGTCATCCTGTTCGTCGGGGTGAACGGCACGGGCAAGACGACGACGATCGCGAAGCTGGCCGGCTGGCTGCGCGCCCAGGGCCTCTCGAGCGTCATCGCGGCGGGCGACACGTTCCGGGCCGGCGCGATCGAGCAGCTGCTCGTGCACGGCGAGCGGCTCGGGATCCGGGTCGTCCGGCAGCAGGAGGGGAGCGATCCCGCGGCCGTGGCGTTCGATGCGGTCGAGCACGCCCGCGCGAAGCGGGTCGACGTGGTGCTGATCGACACCGCCGGCCGCCAGCACACGAACGAGAACCTGATCGACGAGGCGAAGAAGATCCGCCGGGTCGTCCAGCCGTCGATGACCCTGTTCGTCGGCGATGCGCTGAGCGGGAACGACGTGGTCGAGCAGGCCCGCCAGTTCAACGCCGCCCTCGGGATCGACGGGCTCATCCTCACGAAGCTCGACGCCGACGCGAAAGGGGGAGCGGCGCTCAGCACCACTTTCGTGACCAAGAAGCCGATCCTGTTCGTCGGGCTCGGGCAGGAGTACGGCGACCTCCGGCCGTTCGACCCGGGGTGGATGGCGCACCGGTTGTTCGCCGAGGGGACCGCCGGGTGACGGCCCGGATCGACGTCGTCCTCGTGCGTCCGAAGGAGGACGGGAACGTCGGCGCCGTCGCCCGCCTCGCCCGCAACTTCGGCGTCCACCGCCTCGTGCTCGTCGCGCCGCGGGCGCGCCTGGGGCCCGAGGCCCGCCGGCGGGCGATGGCCGGGCTCCCGTACCTGCGCGCCGCCGTCACCACCTCGACGCTGGGCCGCGCGGTGGAGGACGCCGACCTGGTGATCGGCACGACCGACCTTTCGACCGGTCGGTCGACCGCCTACCTGCGGCGCTCGGTGAGCCCCGAGCGGCTCGGCGAGATCGTCCGGCCGCTCGAGGGCCGCGTCGCCCTCGTCTTCGGACCGGAGGACAACGGCCTCGGTCGGGACGACCTCCACCGGTGCGACCTCCTGGTCCACGTGCCGGCCCGCCGGGAGTTCCCGACGCTCAACCTCTCCCACGCCGTCGCGATCGTCCTCTACGCGGTCCACCGGGCGCGGGGCCCCGCCGACCCGGAGACGACGCCCGCCCCCGAGGAGCTGGCCCTCAACGGGCGGGAGAAGGAGCTGTTCCTGGCCCGTCTCGCGGAGCTCCTCGCCCGCACCGGCTACCCGGCGCACAAACGACGGGGTTTAATCCTCCTGTTTCGTCGCGTCCTCGGCCGGTCTACGCCTACCGAGGCGGAGTTCCGGATGATGCTCGGGCTGCTCAAGAGCCTCGGGCGCGTGTTGGAGGGAAAGCGACCGTATGGGAGAGGGTAACGGCGATTGGCTTCGGGTGCGTGGGATCGGACGCGAACGGTTCGCGGGGTACGTCGCCGACTACCTCACGACGCTCGGCTACTCGGTGGAGCGGTCGGAGTCGGCCGAGCCGGCGGAAAGCCACCTGCGCGCCCACCTCGCGCGGATGAACCCGGCCGTCCCCCCGTCGGCGTCCGAGGTCGCCTTCCGCTTCTACCCGACGAGCGGGGGCGCCGCGCTCGTCTGGGAGGTCCCGACGGAGATCCCGGCCCCCGACCGGGCCCGCATGGACCGGTTCGTCCGGGAGATGACGCTGCACCTCGAGCGGTCCGTCGCGACGGAGAGCCACGCCACGGCCAAGGTGACGCGCCCGACCGACTTCCGGCTCCCGTGGGACGCGCCCCCGGCGGCCGGCGGGCAGTAGCCTTATAATCGGCACCCGGGTCCCCCGCGCGCGTTCCATGGCGACCTCTGCCTACCGGCACATGGCCCGGTCGTTCCGCGCGACCCAGGGCGACGCCGGGGCCCCGCTCCGCCACGAGCGGCTGCTCACGTGGCGCCGCGGGTCGACCGTGACGCGCGTCGAGCACCCGATGCGCCTCGACCGCGCGCGCGCGGTCGGCTACCGGGCGAAGGGCGGGTACGTGGTCGTCCGCGTGAAGGTCCGCCGCGGCGGGCAGGGCAAGCGGGCGATCATCGCCGGCCGCCGTCCGAAGCACAAGGGGATCCTCCAGATGACGCTACGAAAGTCGCTCCGCCGGATCGCGGAGGAGCGCGCGCAGAAGCACTATCCGAACCTCGAGGTGCTCAACTCGTACTGGCTCGGCGAGGACGGGAAGCAGAAGTTCTTCGAGGTGATCCTGGTCGACCCGGACCACCCCGAGGTGCGCGCGGACCCCAAGATCGCGTGGATCGCGGCGCCCCACCAGAAGGGCCGGGTCTACCGCGGGCTCACGAGCGCCGGGACCGAGGGCCGGGGCCTGCGGTGGAAGGGCAAGGGGACCGAGCGGTTCCGCCCGTCGTACGCCCGGAACCGGCGCGACACCCGCCGCACCCAGACGAAGGTCATTCCGTAGGCCCGTCGAGCTCGGCGGGCGCCGGCTCGGCGAACAGGTCGAGCGACTGGCCGCGGCGTTCCGCCTGCCGGCGCGCCCACCCCGCGAGCCCCTCCACGTGGACGAGCTCGCCGCGCAGGATCCTAGCGAGCCGCCGGCGGTACTCGAGGTCGAGCTCGGTGCGGCCGGCCGCGAGGTACTCCTTGAACCGTTGCGCGAAGTGGCCGCCCTCCGTGTCCCAGTCCGTGAGCAGGATGACGCGCCCGGGCGTCCCCCCGAGCTGCTGGGCCGTGCCGCTCAGCGTGCGGCCCGCGTGCACGACGGCGATCGGCCCCTCGATCCCCAGCCGGCGCAGCGCCCGGCGGTCGCGGTCCCCTTCGACGACGATCACCGTGCCCGGGGCCGCGCTCTCCGACCGCAGCCGCTGCCAGAGGTCGACGAACGCCCCGAAGACGTCGTCCGCGGCGCGGGGGCCCCGCATCCCGTTCGCTCCCCGAGACCGCCCGGGTCCCGCCGGCATCGACACGAGCACCGCTCACGTCCTATAGTCCTTCGGCTCCTCACGCACTCCCGCCCCGGGGTACCGTGCCGGACCAGTTCACCCTCCTGCTCGAGTGGCGCCGCAACGAGGCGGCCGCCCGCGGGCTCGCGAAGCTGCCGCACGACTTCTACCCGACGACCTCGACCTACCTCGCCGAGACCCGACGCGCGTACGAGTCGGAGCTCCGGGAGAACCCGTCCGGCCGCACGGGCGAGATCGCCCGGCAGACGTACCAGCGCGCGAGCGCGATCGCCCGCGACATCACCGAGGCCCGGGCCCAGAAGGTGCTGACGGCCGCCTTCCAGGCGAGCGTCGGCGGCTCCCGGGAGCTCCCGAACGCGCTCGGCGAGGAGCGGACGTTGTTCGACCGGCTGCTCGACGGACTGCTCGCGCACCGGCGCAGCTCGACCCCGTACCTCGAAGCGGGCGGACCGGCCCCGGCGGCCCCCCCGAGCGCACCGCCGAAGGCCGACCCGACGGCGTCCGTGCGCTCCGCGCCCCCGACCCCGCCCCGGGTCCCCGAGATGGCGTGGGTGCGGATCGTGCGGGACGGCCGTCCGATCGAGGTCGGGTCGGAGACGGTCGACCTGCGGGCCGACGACGTGCTGTCGCTGCCGGCCGAGACCGCGAAGCTGCTCGTCGACGCGAAGGTCGCGGAGCCGATCCGGCCCGGACCCGACCGCCCGGTCACGTAGGGCGCGCGAGGCGCGCCGCGGTCGCGGGGGCCGCGACCTCGAGGGCCCGGAACCGGTCGAACCCGAACAGGAGGCTCTTCGCGGCGAGCCGGACGCGCACTTCGGCCTCGGGACCCGTCGCGGCCCGGAGGGCCGCCTCCCGCTCCGCCTCGAACCCCCACGCGCCGAGCGCCTCCGCCTGGCGACGGTACGCGAGCTCGATAAGGCCCGCGCCCCGGGCGGCGGCCCGGATCCGGTCGAAGTTGACGAACGTCGAGAGGTCGACCGTCCCCGGGTCGGCGTACGGGTCCGGGACGTCCGTGTGGGCGCGAACGCCGGCGAGCGTTCCGTGCGGATGGCCCGCGAGCAGCTCGCGCTCCTCGCCGCCGTAGTCGAGGAAGATCGCGGCGCCGTCCGTCAGGTGGTCGCCGACCTCGCGGACGATCGCCTCGGCGGTCGGAGAGACCTCGACCACCGTGCCCGGCTCGACGCCCGACGGGAGCGGGGGCCCCGGGACGGGCGGCGCCCCCGCGCGGACCGCCTCCTGCCAGCGATCGCCCACGCGCCGCGCGCCCAGCTCGCTCCACGCCGATCCGTCCCAGCGCAGCCGCCGGGTCGGCTGCGCGTCCAGGAGCTCGTTGGCGACCACCGCCCCCGCGAACGGCCCGTCCGCGCCGACCGACGACAGCGCGCGCAGGCCGACCCCGGCCCGCGCCGCCAGCGGAGCGAGCCGCTCCCTCACCGCCGCGCAGCGGGCGGAGGCCCGGTCGACGACGGCGAACTCGACGGGGCGCGGGGCCGGGACCGCCGCCCGGAGCGCGGCCAGGAGCTGTGCAGCGAGGGTCCCGTCGCCGGGCCCGACCTCGACGACCCGGACCGGGCGCTCCCCGTCGACCGCGGCGAGGACCTCCCCGAGCCGTCGCGCGAGCGTGCTCCCGAAGATCGGGTGCACGTGGGCCGCGGTATAGAAGTCGCCCCCGGCGCCCAGCGGGGACCGGGCGCGGGCGTAGAAGCCGTCGGGTTCGGCGTACAGCGCCGCCTCCTGGAAGCGGTCGAACGGGACGAATCCGTCCGCGTCCGCGGCCCGGGCGAGCGCCGCGGCCACCCCGCGGGCGGGGAGGGACCGGCCTGCGGGAGCCGCCGGCGGCATCGTCGGCCCGGCCGGATCAGCCGATGTAGCCGAGGTCGTCGCGGGGCCGCTCGGGCGTCGCGGTCGTCGGCTCGCCGCCGCGCTGCTCCGCCTCGTGGATCTTCTGGGCGATCCGGTCGATCTCCTGGGCCTTCGCCTTCAACGTCGAGAAGTCGATCGAGATCTGGAGGATCCGGCAGAGCACCTCGAGGACCGCCTCCGCGCTCTTCGGGTCGACGAAGTAGCCGCTCGTCTCGCCCATGAGGCAGACCCCCTCCATCCCGAACAGGCGCCCGAGCCCGAGGAACAGGCCGCTCGCCCCGATGAGCCCGCCGCCGGGGTCGTTGCGCGAGAACGTGACGCCGAACTTCTTCATCTCGGCGACCCGCGCGGCGCTCGTCGCCGCGCCGAGCACGCGGGGCTCCTCCACGACGCGGCCCTGGGCGAACCCGGCGAGCGTGAACACCTCGCGCACCCCGAGCGAGTGGCAGTAGTCGAGGACGCGGTGCGTGATCTCGTACTGGCCCTCGGGCGAGATCCCCTGGTAGTCGCCGCCGAGCACGAGGAGGTCGCGGCCCCCGGCCGGGGCCTTCCAGTAGTAGAGGTCGTTCGAGACGAGCCGGATGATCCCGTCCTCGCTCACGTAGACCTGAGGCGGGAGGAACTTCGAGTAGATCGTCGCGAGCGGCTGGGCCGGCAGCTGGTCCTTGAGATAGTCGGCCGCGAGCTTCCCCACGTTCCCGACCCCGGGCAGGCCCTCCACGAGCACCGGGTCGGTGAGCGCGACGGGCGCGAGGGGGCGAATGACGACGTCCTCCACGGGTGCCTCGGGCGAAGGAGCGGCGCGCGGCTCATAACCCCTCGGTTACGGCGCGGCCAGCCGGTTCCCCGGCCGCCGGGGGTCAGACCGTCCGCCAGCCGTTCTCCCCGACCTCGACCTTCACGATCCGGGCGAGGTCCGGGTGGTTGCCGACCTTCTCGACGAACAGGGTGTGCGCGTAGCGGTCGCCGTGCGGCTCGGCCCGCAGCTCGAGCGAGAGGTCGGCGAGGTCCTGCAGCAGCCCGAAGACCGCCTTGTCGTGGCCCAGCGAGTGCGCCGTGAGCAGCGCCTGGCCGCCGATCGTCTGGCATCGGTGCCGGATCTGGCGGGCGACCGTCGTGACGTCGCGGGGCTCCAGGACCTCGAAGAAGAAGTCGACGGAGTCGACGACGAGGCGGAACGGCGTGTCGATCTCCGCGAGGTCGCTCAGCATCCGGTTCGTGAGGCTGAACGACGTCTCGAACTGGTCGCGGGGCGGGGCCTCCATCAGCCGGTCGGCGGTGAGCCCGCGCTCGCGGGCCCGCGCGACCTCGAGCCCGCGCACCAGCACCCGCTCGTAGTACTCGTCGGCGAGGTTCACGATCTTGATCTCCGCGGGGTCCCAGCCGAAGTCGTCGAACGCGCTCCGCACGTCCTCGCTCCGCTCGTAGGTCGTGTAGAACAGGACCGGGGCGCTCCCCACTCCGGCGTGGGCGAACTGCTTCGCGAGCAGCGGGGCCCCCGACCCGGACGGTCCGTGGAGCACGGCGAGCCAGCCCGGGGGGAGGGCCGTCGAGATCGGCTGGTCGAGCTCGGGGATGCCGAGCACCTGGCCCGGTTCCGGCACGACTACCGGCCTCCGCGGGCGATGTCGATCGCCTCGTCGACGATCAGGTTGAGCATCTGCTCGACGGGGGTCCCCTCGGCGTCGCTGGTCTCGAGCACGAGCGTGAGCACCTGCCGGCTCTTCAGATTGTTGAGCAGGATGTGGAAGAACTCGCTCAGGAGGTCGGGCGGGTTGTGGATCGCGAGCGAGTTCACGGAGTCGATCACGACGGTCGTCCGCGGGTGCGGGAACTTCTTGATGAGGTACTCGATCCGGAGCATGATCTCCTCGAGCGCCCGCGGGCTGTCGATGTACGTCGCGTTCGGCAGCGGGTTCGCGTAGTTCATCATGATGTGGCTGATCGCATCGATGAACGAGATCCGGTCCGCCGGCACGTCGAGCGCCTGGGCGAGCGACCAGACGAACGCGGCGGGGTTCGTGACCGCGACGTAGATCGTGTGCGCCCCGGTCTCGCTGCCGACATCGCGGAGCGTCGCGTTGAGGACGGCGAAGTAGTGGTCCGCGTAGTCGCGCGGGTCGAGCTTGAACGCCACGGCGCTGCCGACCGGCAGACTGCGGAGCCGCTCCCCGATATCGAGCGGCACCGCCTACGTACCCCCCTCGGCCCGCGCCCCCTTGAGGTGCGGCGCCATGAGGATGCCGATCGGCGTGAGCTCAATCACGTACTGGGCCCGCGAGTGCGACGTGCCCCGCATCTTGACGATCTGGAGGACCCGGAGGATGTCGCCCTGACGCCGCGTGTTCCAGAGCAGGATCACCCCGTCGACGATCGCTTCTTCCACGCCGTGCAGCGAGTAGCGCCCCGGCGTCGGGCTCACCTCGGAGACGAGCAGCGCCGTGCAGCCCTCGTCGGAGAGCGCCTGGCCGAGGCGCAGCATGAAGTCGCGGATCCGCTCGTCGCGGCGGATCCGGTAGCCGACGCTGGTGAGGCTGTCGAGCACGAGCCGCTTCACGCCCAGCGACCGGACGAGGTCGCGGATCGTCCGGATGAGGATGTCGATCTCGTCCGGCAGCAGCTCCTCGTGCTCGAGGCCGAGCCGGTCGTAGACGACGGGCAGGTCGACGAACACCAGCGAGCCGTTCAGCACGAGCTCGGAGCGGAAGAACTCGAACGTGGAGAGGTTCTGCATCAGCTTGTCGGACGCCTCGGTGACGGAGACGAACAACGAGCGCTCGCCGCGCTCGGCGCCGCGCACCAGGAACTCGAGGGAGAGGGTCGTCTTCCCGGTCCCGACGCTCCCGGCGACGAGGACCATGTTGCCGCGGGGGATGCCGCCGCCGAGGATGTTGTCGAGGCCCTCGATCCCGGTCGCGCAGCGCTCGAGGATCGTCGCCGGCCCCATCAGCCCGTCCGTCCGGGGCGGCTCCGGGGCCGGGGTCGGTTCCGCCGGCGGGTCCATCGGCGAAACGAGCCGTTCCGACCCTAAGAGGGTTGTGGCGGGGACGCAGCCGACGGCGCGGCATCGGGCGGATCCGGATCGCCGCGATCCGGGATCCGATCGAGGTCGACGGTCCAGTGCGCCCCGTCCGGACCCCGGGACGCGGCGACGAGGGCGCCGCAGCGACCGAGCAGCCCGCCCACGCGCCGGACGACCTCTCGGGCCGGCGCGCACGCCCGCCTCAGTTCGTCCAACGAGACCGTGACGGGCTCTCCCGGCGCGGCGGGCGCCCGCGCGCGGATCCACGCGAGGACCTCGTCCACGTCGCGGGGCTCCTCGGCCGCGGGCGATGTCGGACCGGGCGCGACGGCGGCCGGCTCGTCGGGCTCTGCCGGCGTGGGGCGGCGGGCCGTGCGGAGCCACCGCAGCCGGCCGCCCTTTCCCTCGAAGAACGCCGCATGTCCCCGCGGCAGCGCGAGGATCGACTCGGGGGCCACCCCCCGGGCGACCCGGGCGAACTCGCGCGCCTCCTCGGGCGATCCCCGGAACGCGACGAAGTCGGCGACGTTCGTCCATACCGCGTCGCGCACGCCGTCCGGCAGCGACCCGATCGCCTGCGTGGCGAGGACCACGTGGGCGTTCCGCCGACGGCCGAGGCGGAGCATCTCCGCGAGGCTCTCGTGCGCGAACCACTGCGCCTCGTCGAGCACCACGAACACCTTTCGGTCCCCGCCCCGGGCGAGCAGCTCCGACCAGACGATCGCGAGGTACACCGCGAGGAGGTACCGGGCGGTCGACTCGCCGACCTCGGCGGCATCGCCCGAGACCAGCACGCTGCGGCCCGGGGCGAGCAGCTCCGCGGTCCGCACCGACGGCGCCCGGGCCGCCACCATGGCCGACAGCACCGGGCTCCGCGCGATCTCGTAGAGCAGCCGCCGGGCCCCCTCGGCGTCGTCGGGCCGCTCGCGGATCCGCGCGCCGAGCTCGCGCGCGGCGTCGAGGGCCTCGGGGCAGCTGGCGCGCGGGCTCCGGGCGCCCGTGGCGAGGAGGGTGTGCGCGTCGACGAGCGTCCCTCCGGGCTCGAGCGCCGCGGCCCGGACCGCGCGCGTCACCATCTCTTCGAGCCGGGGGCCCCAGAACCCCGACTCCGCGTAGCGCCCCGCCCGGACGCGGCGCAGGGCGTGCACGAGATCGTTGAGGCGGCGCTCGGACCGGATGGGGTTCGCGCCGTCCGTCGCCACGCCGTCGAGGGCGTTCAGCGACGGGGTCCCCCGCCGGGCCGACACCCAGACGAGATCGCGCCGTCCCGCGCCGATCAGCTCGCGGCGGATCGTCTCGGCCGTCTCGCCGATCGGGTCGAGGACGACGAGGTCGCCGAGCCGGGCGGCGCGCTGCGCCAGCGCCACGAGCAGCGAGCTCTTCCCCATGCCCGTCTCGCCGAGCACCGCGAGGTGCCGGCCCTGGAGCGGCTCGACCGGCGTGCCCACGGGGATCCCCAGGACGGTCCGACCGAGCGTTAGGGTCTCCCGGGTCGGAGCGAACGGCTCCGGCTCCCCCGACGTCGGGCAGTCGGCCGTCGGCCAGAAGGCGACGATCTCCGCCGCCTCGACCGGAACGCCCCGAGAGTCGCCGCGTCCCCATCGGGCCCGGGACGCGAATCGGAGCCCGTTGCCCCGCAGGGTGCGCAGCGCCCCTTCGGCCGCGCGCAGCACGCCCGGACGGGCGGCGAGGGCCGCCGACCGCCGGTCGAAGCGGATCTCGAGGCGGACCGTCCAGACCATCGGGACGTGCGGGCCGGGGCCCGGGTCGGCCCGAATTGGAGGGCGGGGGCCGAGCTCCCGCGGCGACCGGTGCGGCGTCGTCGGCGCGTCCCCCCCACCCCAGCGGAGCGTCGACCGGGTCGGGACCGGCGCGAGGTCGAGGAGCGCCGACGCGCCGGGCGGGGCTGTCGCCATCGCCGCGGCCAGCCGGTCGAATCGGGACCCGGTCTCGCCGGGATCGGTGAGCGGCTCCGGGAAGCCCCGCCGCCGGCTCGCGGTCGAGCCCGCGCCCACGACGTCGCTCGGCGGATCGGGCCACGCCGAAGGGGCCCAGAGTCCGGGGCCGTACGCCGGGACGAGCACTCGGGCGAGCCACCGGGCGGTCGTCGGGTCGGCGGCGCCGAGCCACGCGCCCGATCGGGGGCCGGACGTCAGCGCGAGGCGGGGGCGGGCGGCCCAGGCGTGCCCCACGTGGAGCGCCTCGGCGAGTCGCGCCGCGGCGCGGAGCGCGTCGGGTCGGGCGTCGCGCGGGGCGGTGGCCGGGATGAGTCGCCAGCCCCGCGCGAGCCCGGTGCCGTCCACGCGGAGGGCTGCGACGACCGTCGTAAGACGTCCGGGCCGTCGCCGAACGGTGAAACGCGCCCGCGCCACCCTCAAGTATCCGGCGCACCCACCGTTCCCGTCGGTGTCCTCCGATGTCGTCCCTCGAGGAGCAGATCACCGAGGTCGAGGACGAGATCCGCCGGACCCAGTACAACAAGGCGACCCAGGGCCACATCGGGCGGCTCAAGGCGAAGCTCGCCGTCCTGCGCTTGGAGCGCGAGACCCGCGCGAAGGGCAAGGGGGGCGGGACCGGATATGGGGTGCGCAAGAGCGGGCACGCGACCGTCGGGCTCGTCGGCTACCCATCGGTCGGCAAGTCGACGCTGCTGAACCGCCTCACCGCGGCCGACAGCGAGACCGGGGCGTACGACTTCACGACGCTCACGATCATTCCCGGGATGCTGCGGTGGGGGGGCGCCTCGATCCAGATCCTCGACATGCCCGGCCTCGTGCCCGGTGCGGCGAAGGGCCGCGGGCGGGGGCGCGAAGTCCTCTCGGTCGTGCGGTCGGTCGACCTCGTGCTGTTCCTGATCGACCCGGAGCACACGGACCTCCGCGCGCTCGTGAACGAGCTCGAGGGCTCCGGGGTGCGGATCAACCAGCGGGCGCCGCGGCTGGTGGTGCAGCACGGCGAGCGCGGGGGGCTCACGGTGTCGAGCACCGTCCGGCTCTCGCAGCTCGGGGGCGGACTCGCCACGCAGATCGCGCGGGAGTTCGGCCTCCACAACGGGTCGATCATCTTCCGCGAGGACGCGAGCGCCGACCAGCTGATCGACGTGCTCGCGGGGAACCGCGTCTACCTGCCCGCGCTGATCGCCGTCAACAAGGCCGAGCTGCTGGGACCGGCGGACCGCGCCCGGCTGCGGACCCAGCTCGCCCCGTTCGACCCGATCTTCGTCTCGGCGCGGACGGGTGAGGGCCTCCCGCAGCTAGTCGACCGGGTCGGCGAGGCGCTGCGGTTCATCCGGATCTACATGAAGCCGCCCGGCCGCCCGCCCGACAAGGAGGAGCCGCTGATCCTGCGGCAGGGCGACACGATCGGCGAGCTCCTCCGCCGCCTACCGGGGGAGCTCGATCGGACGTTCCGGGCCGCGCAGGTCTGGGGCCCGAGCGCGCGGTTCCCGGGCCAGACCGTCGGGCGCGATCACATCCTGCGCGACGAGGACATCGTCACGGTCGTCGTCGCACGCGGAGCCGCGCGGGCGGTCGCGGAGCGTCCGGCGTAGGGGCGGCGGCGAACAGCGCCCGCCGGGCCGGCCCGCCCACGAGGTAGTGGCCCCGGTGGAACGGGTCGAGCCGCACGGAGCGCTCGAGGTCGAGCCCGCGCCCGAGCCGCTGCTCGGCGTCCTTGAGGTGCTCGGGGCCGGTCCGGCCGCGGCCCATGCTCGCCGTCTTGAGGGCGACGAGGACCGCGTCGCCCGGCCCCCGCAGGTAGTGCGCCGCGTTGCGCTCGACGATCGCGACCTGGTCCGGCTGCGCCACGTCCGCGTACACGCCGTCGATCGGGGGCACCAGGGCGTCGTACGCCTCGGGGTCGCGGGCGTCCGAAAGGATCGGCAGCAGCCCCTCCCAGCGCTCAGCGAGGGCCAGCAGCCGCGCGAACGGGCGCACGCTCCGCTCGACCGCGTAGACCGCCCCTGCGGGGCCGACCAGGTCGACCACGTGGGAGGCGGTCGTCCCGGTGGCGGCCCCGAGGTACAGCCAGCGCTCGCCCGGGCGGGGGAGCGGGCCGTCCCACCCGCGGACGATCCCCGCGGACAGCTTCGAGCGCACGGGCTCGAACGATCGGAAGCTGCGCCCGTCCACGGAGCGCCACCGCTCGCCGTACACCGGTGGCGGCGCGGCCGCCGTCTCGGTCCACAGCTCGCGCCGGTCGGCCTCCCCGCGCGTCGCGAGACGCGGGCTCGAGGGCCACGGGGTCGGCGCGCGCGCCCGCCTCACCGTCGCCTCCGGCGGAGCTCGTCGACCCGACGGTCCCGTCGGGCGACCAGCGCCCCGCGGAGGTCGGCCCGGGTCGTCGCGTCGGCCCGCACGGCGATCGCCGCGAGCGCGGCCAGGCTGCGCGCGTACGCGGCGCGTCGGTCGATCGGCACATCGTCCATCCGGGCACCGCGGTACAGCACGCCAAAGCGCGGGCCGTGCTCGGCCGACGGTCGCCGCCGCGAGCCGAGCAGCTGCAGGCGGGGCGCCCGCATCCGCCCGAGCGCGGCGAGCCCGCCGCCAGCGGCGAGCAGTCGCGCGGCGGCCCGGGGGCCGACGACCGCCGACAAGTTCGGTGCGATCTCGCCCGCGGCGCGTTCGACGCCCGCGAGCAGCCGGTCGTGGTGCTCGGCGAGCCGCCGGCGCAGTTGTTCCCATCGGACCGCGTACTCGGCGAGCGCGGAGTCGGGGAGCGGGAGGAAGGCGGCCGAGGCCGCCTCCTCGCGGGCCCGGGCGCGCTCCACGCGCTCCTCCTCGCGGGCGAGCGTGATCAACATCTCCTCGGGGGCCCGCAGCGCCGCCTCGAGTCGGCGTCGGGCGAGCGCGAGCACGAAGGCCCGCTCCTGCGGTGGCGGATCGTTCGGGAGCGCGGCCCGCGCCGCCCGCCACTCGTCGAGATCGGGCGGCGCGATCGGGCGGTGAAGCTCCGCCGAGAGCCGCTGCCGCAGCGCCGCCCCCGCGGCGGTGACCGGCGTGCCCGGGGGGATCGAGCGCAGGCGGTCGGGCAGCCCGGGAGGCAGTCCGGCGCCCGTATCGGAGAGGGCGTCCATCGCCGGGGCGGAGGCGGCTTCGGCCGGGTATCCCTCGGGGGGTCGACCCGGCGTTACGAGGTAGAGGCGGCGGCCGCGGGCGAGAACCGTCGCCCCCGGCACACCCCTAGAACTCCTCGAGCGACCGCTGGAAGCGCCGGCGCTCCTCGGGCACCTCGACCGGGTACTTCCCCGTGAGGCAGCCGAGGCAGAGCTGGTCCGCGCGCAGCCCGATCGCGTCGACGAGCCCCGGCATCGTCAGGTACCGGACGCTGTCGGCGCCGATCGCCTCCGCGATCTGCGCCTCGTCCCGCTCGTACGCGACGAGGTCCCGCCGCTCCTTCATGTCGACGCCGAAGTAGCACGGCGCGCGGATGGGCGGGCATCCGATCCGGACGTCGACCTTGACGGCGCCCGCGGTCCGGACCATCTGGACGATCTCGCGCAGCGTCGTCCCGCGGACGATCGAGTCGTCGAGCAGGACGACGCGCTTGCCCTTGAGCAGCCCCGGCACGGGGTGGAGCTTCACGCGCACCTCGAGCTCGCGCCGCCGCTGGTCGGGCAGGATGAACGTCCGCTCCACGAACCGGTTCTTGATCAGCGCCTCGGCGTACGGGATCCCCGAGCCCTCGGCGAACCCGAGCGCCTGGGGGCGGGCCGAATCCGGGACCGGCACCACGAGATCCGACTCGACCGGGCTCTCGTGGGCGAGCCGCACGCCGATCCGGTGCCGCACGTCGTAGATCGGGAGGCCCTCCAGGATCGAGTCGGGGCGCGAGAAGTAGACCCACTCGAACATGCAGTGCGCCCGCTCGCCCGAGTTCGGCACCCGCGTGGAGCGCGCGAGCTGCCCCTTCTCGAGGACCAGGACCTCCCCCGGCAGGACGTCGCGGACCGCTTTCCCCCCCATCAGCTCGAGGGCGACCGACTCGCTCGCGACCGCGACGCCGCCCTCCACCGTCCCGAAGACGAGGGGTCGGATCCCGAGCGGATCGCGGAAGGCGACCACCTGGTTGCGCGTCAGCACCACGACGGCGTAGCCGCCGACGAGCTCCGTGCACGCCCGACGGATCGCCGCCTCCAGGTCGCGCAGGTGGCTGTACTCGAGCGCGATCGCCTGGGCGATCGTCTCCGTGTCGGCGTTGCCGAGCAGCTCGATCCCCTGGGCCTGCAGGTGCCGACGGAGCCGGTCGAAGTTGACGAGGTCGCCGTTCGCCGCGAGCGCCGCGTCGTCGTTGCGGAGCTTGAACGTGATCGGCTGCGCGTTCTCGAGGTCGGTGCTCCCCGTCGTCGGGTAGCGGACGTGGCCGATCCCGGTCGACCCGCGCAGGGAGTCGAGCAGCTCCTGCCCGAAGATCTCGTGCACGAGGCCCATCCCCTTCTTCTGATGGAACGTGCCGTGGCTCGTGGTCGCGATCCCGGCGGACTCCTGCCCCCGGTGCTGAAGGGCGCGCAGCCCGCGGAAGATGTACGGCGCGGCGCCCCGGTTCTGGAGCGAGATCCCGACGACGCCGCACGCATCCCGAGCCGGCATGACTCCAGCGGGCGGTCGGCGGCCTCCCCACTTTAGCCACCCGACCCTCCGTCTTAAGCGGTTCGGCGGCGGCGCCCGCGTCGGGCGCGCGCGGACACCGCCGGGGTCCCGGGCGGAGGGCCGTGCGCCGGTTTTAAGTCGGTCCGCGTCCGTGCCCCCACGCCATGTCAGCGCACGGCATGCGACTCGCAGCGATCCTGGTGGGAGCGGTCGCCCTCGCCCTCTTGCTCCCCGCGTCGACCGCCCTCGTCCCGGCGACCACGGCGGCCCCGACGGTCGTCGGACCGGTGGCGGCGGCCCCGATCTCGCCGTCGGTCGCCCCGACCCTTTCGGGCTCGGGGTCGGCGGTCGCCACGTCCTCGATCGGGAGCTCGGTCCTCGCGAACCTCAAGGCCGCGCACGCCCCGATGGGCGAGGTCTTCCTGCCGAACTTCAACGCTCGCACCTCGGTCGCGAACGGCGTGGTGTCGCCGCTCTACACCACCGCCCCCGCCCCGATGGGCCTCGGCGACTTCGGGATCGAGGACGTCCACGGGCACAACGTGGGCACGATCTCCTACACGGACAGCGTGAAGGCGTCCGTCGGGTTCAACTCGCTCGACCCGCTGTACCTCGGCGCGGCCGGGCCGGACCAGTTCACGATCCAGGCGAACACGGTCCTCACGCACGTCGACGTCTGGGGCAACGACTCGAACCAGTTCTGGATCCAGAACGTCCCCGTCTACTACGCGAGCGAGGACCTGCTGGTCTTCGAGGACAACATCTGGAACTTCTCGAGCCCGAGCTTCTACTTCCCGCCGAGTTCCATCTACGCGCACGGCCCGCTCGGCTTCTTCGCCGGCGACGAGGTGTACATCGGGATCGGCGAGCAGGCGTTCAACATCGCCCCGCCGTTCACGATCACGACCTACAACAACGTCTCGACCGTCGGCGGGCTCCCGACCGTCTTCTTCAACTTCACCCTCAGCCAGGACGGGCAGTCGGTCTCGGGGTCGTACGATTTCGCCCAGTTCAACGCGTTCGGCGGCGCCCCGACGGGCATCGCCCCGCCGGCGACGTACCAGATCAACGGGGAGTTCGCGAACCCCACGGGGTTCCTGCTCAACGACGCCGAGATCATGATCGGGGGGCCCGGCGGCGGCTCGACCACGAACTTCCTGCAGATCTCGGGGTCGGTCGGACTGTGGACCCAGCCGAACGGCACCTCGCAGTTCGACACCGTCCCGTCCGCCTACGACTTCGGCACCGACACGGGCGAGACGTCCGCCGGGATCGCGGAGTACTCGACGGGCGGGGCGAACCCCACCGCGGTCCTCGGGTCCGGGCCGTCGTTGCTGTATCCACTTTGGGGCGTCGCGGGCGCCGTCCAGCCGGGCGCCGCGACGTACTCGTTCGCCGTCCACCCGTCGAACGCGTTCGTCTTCGCCGCGCCCGGGGCGCAGTTCAACGAGAGCGCCGCGGCGTGGGCGCCGGTGCCCGCGAGCGGCGACGCGACGTACGAGCTGCCCCCGGGGACGTACTCGTTCGAGTTCCTGCTCTCGGACTACGCGCCCGCGTGGGTGGTCGAGGGCGCCCAAGGAACGGCCGCCCACGGGCGGTCGTCGGTCGCGGTCTCCCTCGCCTTCGACTCCTGGCTCGGGGTCTACACGCCGCTCTGGGCGCTCGACAACGCCCAGCTCGCGGGGATCTCGTCGTCCGGTCGGGGGACGATCCGCGATCCCTACGTCCTCTTCAACAACGAGCGGGGCGCGATCAGCCCCTTGTTCGGGGAGTTCAACGACTACGAGTTCCCGGTCTTCCCCGGGATCTTCCTCGTCGGCACGACGGCCTACGTCTCCGTCCTGAACGCCCCCACGTTCGAGGTCCCGTACTCGATCCAGCCCGAGGCGTCCGAGGTCGCGGAGCTCGGCCTGCCGTCCGTGAACTTCCTCGAGCAGAACTACTACGCGGTCGCCCACGTCTCGATCGTCGGGGCGAGCGATCTCACCGGATGGATCTTCGCGGACGACGAGGGGTTCACCCTCGCGAGCGTGGTCTTCTGGAACTCGTCCGACAACCTGATCGCCGGCAACACGTTCGGCGTGATGAGCGAGGGACTGATCCTGTTCGGCGGCACGAACAACGTGATCTGGGGCAACTCGTTCGTCCCGGTCACCCTCTCGGACGCGTACTCGAACTCGATCGGGTACAACGGCACCACCTTCGGCCTCGAGCTGTGGGAGTCGGGGGACCTCATCTACAACAACGCGTTCCTGACGCCGATCACGGCGGTCACGCCGACGGTCAACATCTACAACGGCGACACCGAGATCTCGGCCGACACCTGGAACGTGTCGTACCAGTCGGCGCGCGACGTGAGGGTCGTGAACGGCTGGGGGCTCTCCGGCAACATCCTCGGGCTCGCCTACGAGGGCGGCAACTACTGGGTCAACTACGGGACGACGAGCGATCCGCTCGGCGTGCTGCCGTACAACAACGGAGGGAACATCACGATCGGCGGGGACTACCTGCCGCTCGTGCCGGCCCCCCACCACTCCCACCGCTGAAGGGGACGCGGCGCACCGGCCCGCGTGGGGCCCGTGCGCCGGAACCGGTTCGGGACCCGGGATCCCCGGGTCCCCGCGCGCGGACGGGTCGACCTAGCCGAAGAGGGCGGAGAGTCCCTCGGCCGCCTCTTCCTCGGAGACGCCCTTCTCTTCCTTCTTCTCCTCTTCCTTCTTCTCGCCCTTGCCGTCCTTCTTCTCGGCGGGGGCCGGGGCGGCCGCGGGGGCCGAGAACGTCTCGGCCTTCGCGAGGACCTCCGCCAGGTTCACGCCTTCCAGCGACGCGATGAGCGCCTTCACGCGGGCCGCGTCGGGGGTGACCCCGGCGGCGGCGAGGGTGCCCGTCAGCGACTTCTCGTCGATCGGTTTTCCGGCGGCGTTGAGCAGCAGCGCGCCATACACGTACTCCATCTTTCTCACTCCGTAGACCTGGGGGACCGTTAGGTGCCTGTGAGCCGGGAGACCGCCGCGGCCTCGCGCATCGCCTTTCCGAACAGCGGTTCGATCGTCGCGGGGGTCGCGTAGCCGGCCGCGAGGGCGACCCCGAGCGCGCGTCGGTGGGCCCGGGCGAGGAGGTGCGGCACGGTCTGAGGGGTCGCGTAGCCGATCTCGAGCGCGAGCCCGAGCGCCCGGAGCGCCCCGCGGGCGACGTCGGCCCGCCGCGCGTCGAGGTCGACCGCGAGGACGCTCGGGGCGTAGAACGTCTCCCCCTCGACGGCGGCCCGAAGCGTCAGCCCGACTTCGAGCGGCAGGATGTCGAGCCGGGTGAGCAGGCCCGCGACCTCGCGGGAGATCGTCCCGCCGGCCTTCACGATCGTGGTGTCCTTCTTGAGGACGACCTTGCCCTTCTCGATCGCCGCCGGGAACCCGGCGTGCTGGAGCTCGCCGACGATCGGACCGGGCTTGAAGCTCGTCGTCCCGGCCGGCACGACGATGTCGTTCGGGGCGACCTCGCCGCCCCGGGCCGGCGTCGGCGAGCGGGTCCGCGCGAACTCCTGGTAGAGCGAGAACGGGTTGCCCTCGGCCGCGAGGAGCGCGGTCTGGTCCTCGACCTGGTCGAGCAGCGGCTTGAGGGACGGCCGGTCGACGCTCGCCCGCTCGAGGGCGTGCCGCAGGGCGCTGTTGGTGGCGACGACGATCGGGTGGTTCCGGCGCCGGAACTCGCGCCGCATCGACTGGAGGGCCGACGCGGGGACGCCCCGGATGCCGACCACGGCCGTCACCGGCTTCGAGAGGACGAGCTGGGTGAGCTCGTGGACGTACGCGACCCGCTCTTCGGGCACCGATCCACGTCCCGGCATCGAGCTCCTCCTACCAGAGGCGGACCGCCGGGCCCATCGTCGACTTCACGTAGACCGACTCGATGTTCGAGCGGCCGCGCTCGAGCTTGCCCGTGATGCGGGCGAGCACGGCGTCGACGTTCTGCGCGAGCGCTTCCGGCTTCATCGTCCGCGTGCCGACGGCGGCGTGGAACGTCCGGTTCCCCTTCGAGCGGACCCGGACGGACCGCTTGAGCGCGTTGACGAGGTTGGTGGGATCGCTGCCCGGGGGGACGGGCCGGGGCATCTTGCCGCGGGGCCCGAGCACGACGCCGAGCCGCTTGCCGATCGTCGGCATCAGCGGGGCTTCGGCGAGGAAGAAGTCGATGTCCGCGGCGAGCCGCTTCGCGGCCCGCGGGTCCTTCGCGATCTCGTCGAGGTCGGCGGACGTGAGCACACGGTCGGCGACCGATCGCACCTTCTCCCCGAGCTCGGGCGAGCCGAAGACCGCGACCTTCACGGTCTTGCCGCGCCCGTTGGGGAGCGGCACGTCGTCCTCGAGCCGGTTCTTCGGGACCGAGAGGTCGAGGTCCTTGAGGTTCACGGAGAGCTCGATCGTCTCCTCGAACTGCCGCGGCGGCGCCTGGCTCAGCACCTCCGTGATCACCTCGATCGAGGGACGGTCCGCCATCGAAAGCTCGCTCCGCGCGGGTGCGCGCTCGGCGGCGAGCAGGCTTCCCTACTTAAGGGTTGGCTCGGCCCGTCGCGCGTCGGCGGCCGTCGCGTTCCCGGCGGTGGAATCGGGCCCGGGAACGGCCCCGGAGCGGGTCGGTCGGCGCCCCCAAGCCTATATAGGTTGGGCGACTGCGCGCCCGCCGATGCACTATCCAAAGGTCGTCTCGACGTACTGCCCGAAGTGCAAGGTCCACACGCTCCACGACGTCGAGAAGGACAAGAAGCGCCCCGCCTCCGAGCTCGCCTGGGGACAGCGCCGGTTCCGCCGCGCCACCCGGGGGTACGGGGGATTCCCGCGCCCGAAGCCCGAGGGACGCGCGAAGGCGGTCCGCCGGGTGAACCTCAAGTACCGTTGCAAGAAGTGCCAGTACACGGTGAAGCCGAAGAGCTGGCGCGCGAGCCAGCTCGAGCTCGTGGAGCACCGGTAGGAGCGAACCGAGCATGCGCGGCCCGTCCCCGTTCTGGATCGTGAAGTGCCCCGACTGCTCGACCGAGCAGACGATCTTCAGCCGCCCCGCGATGACGGTGAACTGCACCGTCTGCGGCGCGACGCTGGCGACGCCGACCGGCGGCCAGGCGAAGCTGCGCGGCGAGCTCGTGCGCCCGGTCTCCGCCTAGGCGAGGCGAATCCCGGGATGGCCCTTCGACCGGAGCTCCCCGAGGAAGGGGACCTCGTCATCGGCACCGTTACGTCGATCCGGAACTTCGGCGCGTTCGTCACCCTCGACGAGTACAACGGCCGCGAGGCGTTCATCCACCTCTCGGAGGTCGCGACCGGCTGGGTCAAGTACATCCGGGACCACATCCGCGAGGGCCAGAAGATCGTCGCGCGGGTCCTGCGCGTCGACCCGGCGAAGCACCAGATCGATCTCTCGCTGAAGCGGATCAACGACCACCAGCGCCGGGAGAAGACCCAGGGCTGGAAGAACGAGCAGCGGGCCCTGCGGCTCGTCGACCAGGTCGCGAAGGCGCTCAAGATCTCCCCCGACGAGGCGACGGAGCAGTTCGGACCGGCGCTCGTGGAGAAGTTCGGCTCGCTGTTCGGCGCCTTCGAGGTCGCGTCCGCCGACCCGAAGCGGTTCCAGAAGGAGACGGAGAAGGCCCCGTGGGCGAGCGCCTTCCTCAAGGTGGCGCACGAGAACATCCTCCCCCCGCACGTCACGATCCTCGGCATGCTCGAGATCACGGACGGCTCGGCGCACGGCCTCGACCACGTCCGCGACGCGCTGATCGCGGCGGAGAAGGTCGACCCGCAGGCCGTGGAGGTGCAGTACATGGGCGCGCCCCGCTACCGGATCCGGGTCTCCGCGTCGCAGTACAAGCAGGCGGAGGAGACGCTCAAGCGGTCGACCGAGGCCGCGCTCAAGTCGATCAAGGGCGCCGGCGGCGAGGGGACGTTCACCCGCGCATGACCGAGTCGGTGCTCCGGGTCTGCCCGGGATGCGGCCGCTACACGTTCCGCGCGACGTGCCCCGCGTGCACCGCCGCGACCCGCACCCCGCACCCGGCCCGGTTCGATCCGGGGGACCGGTACGGGAAGTACCGCCGGGCCCTTCTCGCGGCTGCCCAGGCGGAGCGCCGGTAGGAGCCGATGGCCGCGCAGATCCACCGCATCAAGGTCGTCAACGACGTGAGCGACCTCGTCCCGATCCTGCGGGCGGTCGATTCGCCGGTCAAGCTGAAGCTCGTCCAGCGGCTCGGGGAGAACTGGCTCACCCTCGAGGACGTGGAGCACGAGTTCGGCAAGGAGGGGGTGAAGGCGCTCGCCTTCTTCGACAAGCTGCGCCTCATCGACACGCGGTGGGTCGCGCGCGAGGGCCGCCGGCAGCCTGACAAGAGCTACCACTTCTACTACTCCACGATCAACATCAACACGACGTCCCCGCTGGGCGAGATCTCCGAGGTGCTCGCGATCGCGACCATGAGCCCGAAGGAGTACGCGAAGCTCGAGCAGCGGATCTTCGACGCGGTCGGTCCCGAGGGGCGGTTCTTCTCGGACGTCGCGGAGGAGCTCGCCATGACCCCGACGCGCCTCAAGGGGCTCGTCAAGCGGTCGGAGAAGCTGGAGTACCGTGGCCACCGGATCGAGCGGTTCCAGGCGGAGAGCGCGGAGTAGGCGGCCGCGCGTCGCCGTCCTCCGCATCGGCCACCGCGCCGGCCGCGACCCGCGCCTCACCACCCACCTCGCGCTCGCCGCGCGGGCCCTGGGCGCCGAGGCGATGTACCTGCATCCGCCGGATCCCGACCTCGCCGCCCGAGTGGCGGCGGTCGGCGCCCGCTGGGGCGGTTCGTTCGCGGTCGAGCCCGCGCCCGAGTGGAAGCGGATCGTCCGGGAGTTCGACGGACCGGTCGTCCACCTCTCGATGTACGGACAGCCGTGGGCGCGCGTCGCCCCCCGGCTCCGCGGCGCGGACCGACTCCTGCTCGTCGTCGGCGGCGCGAAGGTGCCGCCGGACCTCTACCGCCTCGCGACGTACAACGCCGCGGTCGGCCACCAGCCCCACAGCGAGGTGAGCGCGCTCGCGGTCGTGCTCGCCGACCTCTTGGGGGTCCCCGGACCGGGCGCGTGGCCCGGCGCGGACCGGGCGATCGTCCCCCGGGCGCGGGGCAAGCGCGTGCGGGTCGTGCGGCCCCGCCGGCGGGCGCTCCCGTGACCGATGAGCTCCCGCCGATCCCGCCCCACCCGTTGCCCGTGTCGGCGCGGGCGCCCGGCAAGTGCATCCTCTTCGGCGAGCACGCGGTCGTCCACGGGGCGCCCGAGCTCGTCGTCGCGATCGATCTCCACACCCAGGTGCTCGTCGGACCGTCCAGCGTGACCTCGCTCAACCACGACCCGGACGCCACGGCGAAGAACCCGTACTTCCGCGAGGGCCTCGCGCGGGCGTGGCCCGACGGCCCGCCGATCGAGGTGCGGGCCGTGTCGCGCATCCCGCGCGCGGCGGGCCTCGGCTCCTCGGCGGCGTTCGCCGCCGCGTTCGCCGCCGCCCTCGGCGCGGCGCGGGGCGGCCTCGGCCGGCCCGAGCTCGCGCAGCGCAGCTTCGAGATCGAGCGCGGCGCCCAGGGCGTGGGGAGCGCCGGCGACACGACCGCCGTCGTCGGCGGCGGCTACCTGGCGGTCAACGGCGGGGACGGTCCCGTGCTCTGGACCGTGGCCGGCGCCGACCGCCGCTGGACCGTGCGCCGCGTCGCGGACCCGAAGTGGAGCTGGGTCGTCTGCCACAGCGGCATCCCCCGCGCGACCGGCCCCGCCGTGCGCGCGGTCGGCGCGCGGCTCGCGCGGCCCGACGGTCCCACGCTGCTGGCGGAGTTCGATCGGGTCGCCCGCGACGGGATCCGGGCGGTCGGTGCGGGCGACCGGCCGGCGGTCGCGGAGCTGATGCGGCGCAACCAGGAGCTGCTGCGCGAGGTCGGGGTGAGCCACCCGCGGCTCGAGGCGCTGATCGCGGCCGCGGAGCCCGCCGCCGAGGCGGCGAAGCTCACCGGAGCGGGGGCCGGGGGGTCGATCGTGGCGCTCCCCCGGCCCGGTCGGGAGGCCGATCTCGTCCGGCGGCTCGCGCGGGCGGGCGGCCTCGCCTTCGTCGTCCGGGCCGAGCCGAACGGCGCGGCGCTGGTCGACGCACCGCCCTCCCCGTAGCCGCCGGTTCACTTGCGTGCGACGATCCGCACGACCGCGTTGGGCGGGAGCGGGTGGTCGGCGGCCAGGGCGCGGTGGGTACGACCGTCGATCGCCCGGACGAAGTTCTCGCCGAGCTCCGTGTGGACCCGGTACGCGATCGCCCGGACCGGGGTGTCCCGGGGGACCAGGAACGCGTCCGGCAGCACCCGCCCGCGGCCGTCCGTCCAGTGGGTCTCGTCCTCGACGGGGTAGACCACGATGAGGCCGAGCCGACCGAACACCATCGACTCGAGCGACTGCTGGACCCCGGTCGAGCCCCACGCGGAGAGGACCTGGCGGATCTCGGCGAGCGCCCGCTGCTGCCCGGCGTTGAGGCGCGTCGGATCCGGGACCGCGAAGTCCGGGTCGCCCGGCCGATACGTGAGGAGACCGGCCCGGGCGGCCCGGCGCA
This sequence comes from Thermoplasmata archaeon, assembly GCA_035502455.1. Classification (GTDB taxonomy): domain Archaea; phylum Thermoplasmatota; class Thermoplasmata; order Lutacidiplasmatales; family UBA184; genus Lutacidiplasma. The sequence goes on from DATJUI010000013.1 coordinate 48,804, forward strand.
GCGTGAGCTCGGCATCGGCCGCCGTCGGCACCGTCGGCGTCGGGGAGACCGCCGCGGCGAGCGACTCGGCGGCGGCCCGCGTCGACCGGTCGCACTTGTTCGCGGCCACGATCCGCGGCTTCGCGACGGCGAGCAGCACCTTCGCGAACGCCGACCGCTCCGCATCCGTCCAGCGGGCCGGATGGGCCCGGTCGAGGGGCAGCTGCCGCAGCGCGGCGGCGATCGCCACCGGTCCGATCGAGAGCCCGGTCAACCGCTCGGCGAGGAACTCTTCGATCTTCTTGCCCTCGAGGTCGACCGTGCGGGCGAGTCGCTGGAAGTCCCGGTTGAGGATCTCGGCGAGCCAGGCGACGAGCTCCGTCTCGAGCCACTCGACCTCCCGCGCGGGGTCCTGGGTCCCCGGGGCGACGACCCGCCCCTCCTCGTCCGTGCCTCCGGAGAGATCGACGACCTGGACGAACCCGTCCGCGGCGCGCAGGTCGTCGAGGAACTTGTGGCCGAGCCCCTTGCCCTCGTGCGCGCCCGGCACGAGCCCGGGCACGTCGACCAGCCCGACCGGGATCCAGCGCGTCCCCTCGACGCACTTCGCGTTCCCCGGAGTGCAGGCGACCCCCTTCTCCACGTGCGGGCAGGGGGCGCGCACGGCCGCGACACCCCGGTTCGGGGCGAGCGTGGTGAACGGGTACGGCGCCATCGGCGCGTCCAGGAGCGTGAGCGCGTTGAAGTACGTCGACTTCCCGACGTTCGGCTTGCCGACGACCCCGACCTCCACGGCAGCGCCCCCCGCTCAGACCGAGTAGTCGGGCGCGATCTCGGGAACGCCGAGCGCGTGGTTCGCGGCGAGCGCGGCGGCGAAGAACAGGTCGCTGAGCCGGTTCGCCCATTGGAGCAGCGCCTCCCGCTGCGGCTCCTCGCGGTGGAGCGCCCAGAGTTCCCGCTCGGCGCGGCGGGAGACCGTGCGGAGCACGTGGATCTGCGCCGCCGCCGCCGATCCGCCCGGCAGCACGAACGAAGTGAGCGTCGGGTGCTGCCCGTCGAACCGGTCGATGTCGCGCTCGAGCCGCTCGACGTGGCGGGCCTCGATCACGGGCCCGGTCGCACGGCGGCCGGGGGCGGCGGCGAGCTCGCTCTGGGCGACGAACAGTTCGTGCTGGAGCCGGCGCAATAGGGTCGCGAGCTCCTCCAGCGACCCCGGCAGGGTCGCGAGCGCGACCCCGAGCTGGGCCCCGAGCTCGTCGTACGCCCCGTAGGTGCGGATGCGCGCGGAGTCTTTCGCTACGCGCGCCCCACCGGCGAGAGCGGTCGACCCATGGTCACCGGTACGGGTGTAGAGACGCGGGATACTCTCGCCTCCGGCCTCCACGGGAGCTGGTCCAGAGGAGAACTCAGGCCGTGGACCGGGCAGTATGAGATGTGCAGCACCTCATTATGCTTGGCGTCCTGACGGCACAGTCGGCAGATGAACCCGCTCCGCTCGCTCCAGGCGATCCCCATCGTCTCCATGTTGCAACCCAGCCCCGCGAGGACCTAGCGCCGGAGGAGTCCCCGTCCCTCCCGGTCCGCGCGCTGCCGACCCGCACGGCGCTCGGCCGTCGAGCGCGCGCGTTCGCGCAGGCCCGGCAGCTTCTCCGTGTGGGTCCGCACCAGCTCCGCGAGCCCGAGGTGGACGAGCAGCGCGAGCGCGCCGTCCAGGTCCCGGGCGTAGCCGTCCTCGACGAGCTCCTCGAGCTCGTTCCTCAGCGTCGGCGGGAGCTCGATCGTCGAGCGGGCCGCATCCGAGCCCGATCGGACGAGCGCCCGGACCGCTTCGGAACGGTTCGGGAGTTCGTGGTCCTTCTGGAACCGGTCGAGGAGCGACTCCTCCTCGAGCGTGAGGCGCACGCCGAGAAAGTGAGTCGCCGGAGCCGTAGCTCGAGCGGTCCGCACGTGTTTAACAAGATTTAACGTATATTTAGCTCTTGTGTCCTTATAATTTTACATCCGAGGGCACGACCGCGTCGGGCCCGTCTTCGGAGTTCGGACGGCCGGGTCCGGTCGAGGACCGTTCGCTCGGTCCGCGAAGTGCGGAACCGTTCACCGATCCTCCCGGGGACCCCCGGATCCCGGTCCGAACGTCACGGTCGGCGACGCGATCCAGCGATCGGCCGGCGCGGCGGCGCGGAAACGGCGGGTCGCGACCGCGCGAGATCCCCCCACCTCGCGGCGTATTGGACGAGGGGCCGTGGGGCCGCCTCGGGTCGCGGTCCGATCGTCGCGGCTCGACGGGGCGATCGGGAGGAAAGAGGCGCCCCGCGTCTCGCCCGTGGGCCGGTGCGGAATATCTGCGCCGAGCCTTTATCGCGTGGCCGACGGTTGGGACGCCGATGGCGCGCGCGACGGCCTCTTACGGCGCGCCGGGTGCGGCGGCTGCGCATCCCCGCGACACGGCCCGCGGAGGCGGTCGCGCACGACCGCGCCGCGGGTCCGTGGGGCGACTCGGCGGGCTCGCCGCCGGGATCGGAGCGCTGTTGATCGTCGCCTTCCTCGTTCCCGCTCTCGGCGGGTCCGAGCTCCCGGGAGCGTTCGACCACCGCTCGGGGGCGTCCCACGATCTGGTCTGCAACGGGGCCGACTGGCGGACGACGCACCTCGCGGTGTTCCTCAGCGGGTGCCAGGCGATCTTCGCGGTGCAGTACGCCGAGAACTTCAGCCAGCCGGGGAACCTCACGGATCAGTACAACTTCAGCTTCGCGATCCCGTGGATCGCCGAGATCACGCCCGCCGGCGATCTCGTCCGGATGGCGAGCGCGCTCGAGCCGGTGGCGGCGACGACGAATTTGACTCGGCTGCCCGAAGAGGTCGTCCTCTCCTCGCTCGAGACGCTCAACGTGACGAACGCCTCGGGGAGCTGGAACCCGAACGACACGCTGTGGGGGAGCGGAACCCCGTGGACGGTCTCCAACCAGACCGTGGGGAACGCGACGGTCGGGCTCAGCTTCTATCTGCTCAATACGACGGTCGACTCCGGCGCCAACGTGACCGAGAACACGTCGCTCGCCGTGCAGTTCGACTTCACCGTGGGTGAGTGGCCGTGGGCCTCCTCGGCCGACCTGCTCGCCTTCGGCCTCGATTCGCTGGGCGCCGGCGGCTCCCATTTCGTGTTCAACCGCACCTCCCGAGCGCTCGAGGAGCAGTGGAATTCGACGAACGCCACCTTCGTGAGCCTCGTGTTCGGTACCTCGGCGAACGTCTCCTATCCCGACGGCGAGCTCGGCCGATCGACGGTCACCGAGCAGGCGGGCGAGTACGAGGCCGGAACGCCGGGTCGGGAGTCGGTGGTCCTCGCCACCTTCGGGGCGGTGACGGGAGGGTACTCTTTCCTGGTGTACGATCCGTGGGTCGTGTTCTCCCCGGGGTCGACGGGGACGTCGCCCCCTCCTCCGGTCGCGAGCGCGCCCTCGGGATGGCCGGGCTGGGTGGCCGTCGCGCTCGCCTTGCTGGCCGCGGCGGGAGGGATGGGGGGCATCGGGACGGTCGTGCTACGGGACGCCCGCCTGCGGAGCGAAGGGCGCGCGCTCGTCCGGGACATGCGAACCGAGATCTCGCCGCCGAGCGAACCGCGCCCTCCGCCTCGATGACGGTGCGGACCGCATTGCCCCGGGCGGGGTTGCCCGCGAGCGCGGACGGCGCCGCAGCGGTCCCGAGCACCTCGGGGATGCCCGCGTGGGAGCCCCCCGCCTCCGTCGCCTCGGGTCTGCCGGCGGAACGCGGAGCGCGGGTCCGACTCTCCCTTCGTTTGGTCGTTCACTTGAGTGGGCTCGGTCCCCCGGCGGACGACGGAGCCGCTCGCCAGGAGTCGACGCAGGAGGGGTTGTCGCGGGCGCTCGGCGTGACGCAGGGGGCCGTCTCGAGGGTCCTCGCCCGACTGGTCGCGGTCGACATCGTCTGCCGCGAACGCCGGCGGGTACGGGGCGTGAACCGCCGGGTCCGAGCGTACTTTCTCACGCGCCAAGGGGACGCGTTGGCCCGGGAGATCCGGGATCGCTTCGGCCTCCCCCGGCGCGAGCCCAAGAATCCGTGAGCTGCTCCGGACCGCCACCGGCCCTGCAGCGCCGAGGCCGGGGCGCTCCGTCCGGCGGGCGGACCTCGAGCCGGCGGCTCGGCGCTTCGCACGCGGCGACCGGACCTTAGGGAAGAGTTCTTCTGGGGGAGACGATTCCCCGGTCGCCGCGGAGGAGGGACGCCTCGGATGTCGGGTACCGCAGAAAGCCGCCCCGGCCCGCCCCGGATCCTCGCCGCCGGGCATGTGGCGCCCGACTTCTCCCTGAACAGCACGCCGGATCAGCGCGTCGCCCTGCGGGACTTTCTGGGCCGCCCCGTCGTCCTCGCCTTCTACCCGGCCGACTGGAGTCCGGTCTGTTCCGACCAGATGGGGCTGTACGCCCAGGTGATGCCGGAGTTCAAGAAGTACCACGCCGAGGTGCTCGGCATCTCCGTCGACGGGATCTGGTCGCATCTCGCCTTCGCAAAGGACCGACGGCTGAACTTCCCGCTGCTGTCGGACTTCCAGCCGAGGGGAGCGGTCTCCCGGGCGTACGGGGCATACGACGGGGAGCGGGGGGAGTCGACGCGGGCGCTGTTCGTGATCGACGCGAAGGGCAAGATCCGATGGAGCGAGCTGTCGCCCGACGGCGTCAATCCGGGGGCGGACGGGATCCTCTCCGCGCTCGAGGGGCTGGTCTGAGTCGCCGTGCCGGAAACGTACACCGCGCCTCGGCTCACCCTCCCCGTCGGCGAACGGGACCACGCCGAGGGCGCGGCGGACGCCCCGATGGTCCTCGTCGAGTACGGGGACTATCAGTGTCCGTACTGCGGGGCCGCCTACCCGGTCGTGAAGCGGGTCCAGAAGGAGCTCGGCGCTTCGCTCCGGTTCGTCTTCCGGAACTTCCCGCTCACCAACTCGCATCCGCAGGCCGAGTGGGCCGCCGAGACCGCGGAGGCGTCGGCCGCCCAGGGAAAGTTCTGGGAGATGCACGACTTCCTCTACGAGAACCAGCGGTCGATGGGGGACGAGGCGTTCTTCGCGAGCCACGAGCGGAAGATCGCGCTGGACGCCGCCCGGATCGCGCGGGAGGTGGCCGGGCACGCGTACGCCCCCCGGATCCAGGAGGATTTTTCGAGCGGGGTGCGCAGCGGGGTCAACGGCACCCCCACGTTCTTCATCGACGGAGTTCGGTACGACGGGCCGGCCGAGTTCGAAGCGCTCGTCGCGGCGCTTCGGGCCGCGCCGCCGCGCTCCCATCGGTCGAAGTGACCCCGGACGTCCGGTGGGCGGCGGACTCAGCTTTCGATCGCGGCGCGCAGCCGCCGCAGCTCCTCGAGGGTGACCGCTCGCTCGAGCGGGTGCTCGAGGGCGTACCGTTCGATGATCCGGGCCGGCGCCACCCCGGCGGCGAGCCAGTCCGCGAGCTGCGCGCGCCGCCGCCGGGTCGCCCGCGAGATCGAGCCGTACGCCCGGCCGGCGGGAGAGTCCGGCGCCGGGGACCGATGCCCGGCGTCCCGGTCCCGATGCGGCAGGTCCTTGGTGCCTTCCCGCGGCCCGTTCTCGCTCATGCGCGGCGGGCCTCCCGGGCGCGCGCGGAGGGGCCGGCGGGCGCGAGGCGCGGATCGTCGAGCTCGAACTCCGCCCCGCACCGTCGGCACGAGGCGAAGCAGTGGACGTCCCGGCTGACCGGTTCCCCGAGAGCGCCCCCGCAGTCCGGGCAGACCCGCGCCGCCGTGTCCGGCACGAGGTCTCCGATCGCGGGACCCCTCTTAGGGATGCGGTCGGAACGGCTCACTGGACCGGCCCGAGCTCGAGGGTCCGGAACGACAGGACCGCGAGGCCGAACGAGACGAGGGCGAGCCCGGCGAGGATCCCCCCGGCGACCCAGTCGCCGGGTCCGAAGCTGTGCGTGAACGCGTCCCGGACCGTGTTCGCGGCGTAGGTGAGGGGATTCGCGTAGACGATCGCCCGGAGGACCTCGGGCGTACCGCTCGTCACCGGATAGTAGACGGTCGAGATGAAGATGAGGAAGTACTGGAGCAGCGATTGGATGGTGAAGTAGAGGTTCGCGGAGCGGATCCGTCCCCCGATGGCGACGAGCAGCCCGCCGAAGAACAGGCTGCCGAGCGCGATCGTGCCGAGGATCACGGCGATCTCGAGGGCGGAGAGGTGGGCGATGCCGATCAGCGGCAGCGCCACCAGCACCATGATGCCGACGCCGACGAGCGAGAACAGGAGCGCGGTGAGCAGGAGGGCCGCGAGGTACTCGGCCCGCAGGAACGGGCCCGAGAAGATCTGCTCGACCATCGCCCAGCGCCGGTCGAGCCAGAAGATCCGGCCGCAGAGGACCGCCCCGGTGATCATCTGCGACGCGATCATCCCCGGCACGAGGAACGCGATGTACGACCCCGACGACCCGACGGACGGGATCAACTGGTTGAACATCGTGCCGAGGATCACGATCAGGAACGCGGGCTGCCCGAACATCACGAGCAGGGTGATCGGGTCGAGCGTGGCCGCGAAGTTCCGCGCGACGAGGCGAACGACCGCGGGCGGCTTCACTCGAGCGTCTCCTTCGCCGCCGGCTCGGCGGCGGCGTCCTCGGAGACGAGGGTGACGAACGCTTCCTCGAGCGACGTCTCGTGGACCGACAGCCGCGCGAGGCCCGCCCCGCTCTCGTGGGTCCACCGCACGACCTCCGCGACCAGATCCTCGGCGTTCCCGGCCCGGAACGTGAGCGCGGCCGGCGACGAGCTCGTCACCTCGAGCCCGACCCCCCGGATCCGCAGTCGGCCGAGCAGCCCGTCCCACTCCCCCGCCGCGATCTCGCGCTCGAACTCCACGTCCACCGACCGCGGGCCCCGGTACTGCCGCTTGATCTCCGCCGGCGGGCCGATCGCGAGCGTCCGCCCGCCCTGCATGACGCCGATCCGATCGCAGAGCTGGTCGGCCTCCTGCAGGATGTGGGTCGTGAAGACGATCGCGAGTCCGCCGCGCGCGCGCCGCGCGAGGTACTCGAGGATCCGGCGACGGGTGAGCGCGTCGAGCCCCACCGTCGGCTCGTCGAGGAACAGGAGCTCCATCTCGTGCATCAGCTCCCGCGCGACCTGGAACCGGCGTCGCTCGCCGCCCGAGAGGCTCCACGGCTTGCGGTGGCGCACCGGCTCGAGCTCGAACAGCGCGAGCATCTCCTCCGCCCGGCTCTTGGCCAGCTCGCGCGGGACGCCCCACAAGAACGCGTAGAGGGTGAGGTTCCGCTCGACCGAGACGAAGTCGAGCGACTCCGACTGCAGGACGACCCCGAGGCGGGCCCGCTCGGCCCGGCCGCACCGGTGGAGCTCCCGGCCGAACAGATGCCCGGTGCCCTCCGTCGGCGGCAGCAGCGTGGTGAGCACCCGGACCGTCGTCGTCTTGCCCGCGCCGTTGCGACCGAGCAGCCCGAACACCTCGCCGCGGTGGATCGCGAACGAGAGGTTCCGGATCGCGAACCGATCCGGCGTGTAGGCGAAGCCGAGCCGCTCCGCGCGCACGATCTCCTCTCCGCCGGCCGTCACCTGCCCTCCGAGATGGGCGGGGGCAGCGCCCCCGGGACTAATCGTTATCCGGCGGCGCGTTCGCCCGACCGGGCCGGTCGACGGGACGGGCGGGCCCCGCGCTCCGACCTCCGTCCGAGGGGGCCGGGCACCTCGTGGGATAGTTTCATCCACTTTGACGCGCTGCGGGACCCGTGGCGGGTCCGTCGTCCCCCAGCCCCCCGCGCGCGAGCGGCCCGGCCGACTCCCGTCGGCTGTGGATGGTGCTCGGCGTCGTCGCGGTGGCGGCCGTGCTCATCGTGTCGTTCGCCGTGCTCTTGGGACCGGGCAGCTCCGGTGGCGGCGGTGGCACGACGGCCGTCTCCTCCTCCACGGCGCTGGGGTCCGCTCAACAGTCGCTCCCCACGGGCGGGCCGTGGAACCTCATCGAGGCCGACGGCTACAACTTCTGGAACGCGACGTCGATCCCGTACGACATCAACGGCACGCTCACGATCCCCAACTGCACGCTCGCGCTGCCCTCTGCTCCGCCCCGTTCGATCGAGTTCCCCGCGTATCGCGGGAACCTCTCGGACGGGAACGCCTCGGTGTGGCTCATGCTGTTCGGCAATCCGGAGACCGGCTCGGTAGCCGAGTCGCTCGTGGTCGGCGGGGCCGCGACGTGGCTCGTGACGATCTCGGGGGGACCGAACTGTCTCTTCCACCAGCTGGCGGTCAACGCGACGCAGGCGGCGCCGACCGTGGACAGCCCCGCGGCCGCGCACGCGATCTACGAGTCGGGCGCCGCCGGGTATCTGGCCCAGTATCCGTCCGGGATCTCGCTCACGATGCTCTACTACGCCTCGGCCGGCGCGTCGAGCTGGCTGTTCGAGTACACTCCCTGCGGCGGCGGACCCGGGCAGGAGACCACGGGCCCCGAGTTCGGCACCGGGTTCAGCGCGGTCGTCGATGGCTCGACGGGGGTGGTGACCGTCGCGAGCGAAGTGGGGGTCGACTGCGAGGGGAATGTGACGACCGTGCCGATCGGCACCGTGCTCTCGCTCGGCCCGGTCTCGGTGAGCCAGGGGGCCGGCACGACCGGGACGATCGCGAGCCAGGGGTGCGCCTCGGGCGACTACTGCTACGTCGTGGCGATCGCGGGGGTCTCCGGCCAAGTCACCCCGCAGGACCTCCAGTTGTCCGTCGACGACTCCGCGGGGGCCACGAGCGCCGCTCCGCAGGGATACGCGATCCTCGGCCCCGGCGGCGCGGTGCTGGTCTACTCGACCGGTCCCCAGGAGACGTTGTGGAGCGACGGCACGGGGAGCCCGACCTCCTCGCTGGCCGCGGGGGACACCGTGATGGTCGACATGGGCACGAGCGACCCCGTGGGGCTCGGCTACTTCCTCCTCGTCCACGGCGCGGGCCCGTACGGCGACTCGACCGAGTCGATCTCGCTTCCGTAAGGGGCCGCCCCGGGGGCGGGGTCCCGCCCGGCCGGGACCGGCCGCGCCCGAGCCCAAACCGATAAGCGGCGGTCGGCGTAGCCCGCGACGTGGCGCTCCCCCTGCCCGGGAAGGTCGCGGTCGTCTCGAAGACGCCGTTCCGGCTCACCTTCGCCGGCGGCGGCACCGACCTCCCCGACTACTACCGGACCCACGGCCCCGGCGCGTGCGTCGCGGGGGCGATGGACAAGGGGATCTTCGTCTTCGTCGTGGAGAACTTCAACGCGGACGAGATCCGCGTGAGCTACCGCGTCACCGAGGACGCGAAGCGGAGCATCGACGAGATCGCGCACAGCTCGATCCGCGAGGCGATGCGCTTCCTTCGGATCCCGAGCGGCGTCCAGGTCATCACGGCGACCCAGATGCCGTCGAAGGGCACGGGCATCGGGTCGTCGAGCAGCTGCGCGGTCGGCGTCCTCCACGCGCTCCACGTCTGGAAGGGCGAGCGGGTCGGGCCGCGGCAGCTCGCCCGCGAGGCGGTCCGGATCGAGCGCGAGGTGCTGGGGGAGCCGGGCGGGATCCAGGACCAGTACGCCGCCGCCTACGGCGGCCTCAACCTGATCCGGGTGGAGCGCGACGGCGCCGTCTCGGTCCAGAGCCTCACGATCGACCACGACGCGCTCGAGACGCTCAACGAGCACCTCCTCCTGTTCTTCACCGGCATCGAGCGCAGCTCGGCCGAGATCCACGCCCAGCAGTCGAGCGAGATCGACGCGCACCTCCCGGACTACGACCGCATGCGCGCGCTCGCCCTCGCGACCGCGAAGGCGCTCGAGGCGCTCGACTTTCCCGAGATCGGGCGGCTGATGGACGAGAACTGGCAGCTCAAGAAGCGGCTCGCCGCGGGGATCAGCAACCCGCGGATCGACCGGGCGTACGCGCTCGCGGCGGAGCACGGGGCGATGGGGGGCAAGCTGATGGGCGCCGGGGGCGGCGGGTTCCTGTTCTTCCTCGCGCCGCGGGAGCGTCAGCGCGACATCCGCCACGCGCTCGAGGGGCTCGGCTTCGTGCCGAAGTCCGTCCGGCTCGACATCACGGGCAGTACGATCGTCCACGAGGAGTAGGACGGGCGCCCGGGCTCACGCGTCGCGCGGGGGGCGCGCCAGGTAGCGCTTGCCGAGCGCCCACCCGACGACCGCCCCCACGATCCCGACGACGACGGCCCCGATCGCGAGGTCGACGACGGCGGACGTGAGGCCCGTGAGATCGAGGTAGCCGAACTGCTGGGCGAGCAGCACGCCGACGAGGCCGAGAACGACCCCGGCGGCGGCGCCGCTCGACGTCGCGCTCATCCCGCGCCTCCGGGCGCTTCGGGCGGCGGCTCGTCCGCGGGGGGAGGCTCGGTCGGCGCGCCCGCGGCGCCCGGCGGGGAACGGGTCGCCGATCCCGCCTCGGGCGGGGGCGTCCGGACCACCGGCTTCGCGGGGACGGCATGGCGGCCGCTCCGGGCGAGGGCGTACAGCTCGTAGGCGCCGAGCACGAGGAGGATCAGCGGGAGCGCGGCGAGGATCGAGAACGGGGCCACGAGACGCACGTAGAAGCTCTGGCTCCAGACCGTGGAGCCGTTCGCGAGGAGGCTCGCGGTCACCCCGAAGACCCCCTCGACGAGGTACTGGATCGCCCCGACCGACCAGTTCATCGTGGCCGAGCTGGGGGCGCCCGGTCCCGGCGTCGGCGAGACGTCGCGGGTGGAGAGCGCGAATCCGAGGTAGACCATCGCGAGCCGCGCATCGTTGACCCCCTGCATCGCCGGATCGGCCGGGTCCCAGGCGAAGCGGACGTTGATCGCCTGGTTGAACGCGACCGACACCGCGGACGACGCGGTGGAGTAGTCGGAGATGTTGACCCCGTTCCAGGTCACGGTCGGCACCGTGACCGCCGCGTCGGCCGTCGACACCCCCAATCCGCTCCCCGCCGGCGCGGCGGAGGCGAGCGGGCCGAAGACGACCCCGAGCACGAGCGCGGCGGTGGCGACGGCGAGCAGCGTCCGCCAGCCGCGGTCGCGGAGGGTCATCGACGACGGCGGCACCGGATCGGCGGATATCTACCTGCCTCTGCCATTCAGGCGCATGCGGGGCCGCCTCGGGCCCGCCCTATCCGGCCGGGAATCGGGCCGAGAAGCGCTCGAGGTCCCCGGTCGACAGGAGGTCCGGGTTCAGCGGCACCCAGACGCGGGCGTCGGCGGCCCGGGCGGCCGTGTCGAACTCCCCCAGGCGGTCGAGCAGCTTGTCGACGCCGTGGAGGCGGACCAGGTACTCGAGCCCCTCGAGGAAGAAGGCGGTGGTGTGCTCCTCGGAGAGCGCGCGGGCGAGGGTCCGCGCGAGACCGTCGAGGTCGTTCGGCTTGACCGAGCTCTTGCCGCCGAGGTTCGAGAGCCAGAGGATCGTCACGGGGCGGGCGCCGACGTGGGCCCGGATCCGTTCGGGCGAGTCGCGGACTACGCAAAGGCCGCGGTGGCCCGCCGCGGTCGCGTCGAGGAACCGCTCGAGCGCGGGTTGATACGACCGGCCCGGCACCAGCTCGATCCCCGCGGGTGGCGCCGGCGGGGCCGGGACGGGGGCCACCGGCGGGGCCAGGAGCGGCGTGGGAGCTGCGGCGTCCGGTGCCGGAGGGGCTGGCGCGGTTTCGAGGGCGCCGGTCGCCGCCGCGACCGGCTCGACCGAGATCGGGGGCTCCGGGGCGACGCGGGTCGACGGCCCGACCGGACCCGGTTCGCCGGCCGGCTCGTCGGCCTGGTCCGGCGGGGGGACCGCGTCGGCGGGGCCCGCGTCGGTCCCCCCCGGGGCGTCCTCGGGGAGGTCCTCCACCTCCTCCGCGAGCGACGGCGGCTCCTCGGGCGGTGCCTCCGGCCCGACCCCGCCGACCGAGGACGGTTCCGCCGCGCCGCGCTCGGCGGGCGCGGGCTTGGGCTCGGGCAGGGCATCCCGCTCGAGGATCGGCGGGGGCACAGGAAGAGTCGACCCGTCCTCGACGCGTCCGGCCTCGGGCGACGGCTCTTCGCCGGCCTCCGAGCTCGAGGCCGCCGGGGCAGCGGCCGGTGCGGACGACCGGGGTTCGGGTGCCGCGTCCTCGGGGGGAGAGTCGGGCGGGACCATCGGCTCGACCGGCAACTCGGTCGTCCGGCCGTCCGTCGGAACCTCGCCGGCGGAATCGGAACGCCCCGCGACCCCCTCCGGCGGCTCGGTCGCCGGGGGCACCGGCGGCTCCTCCGGGGCGGTCGATGTCGCCGGTGGCTCGGGGGCGACCGCCCGGTCGGTCGGTTCGACGGCGGGGACGGCGGCAGTCGCGCGCGCCGGCGAGGGACCGGCCGGTTCGGCCTCGAGGGTCGACGGGGGCTCCGCGGGCGCGCCGGGCTCGAGTCCGACGCTCGCGTCGGAGTTGCCGGGGGTCGAGGCCGAGCTCTCGGAGGGCGTGCGCGGCGGGACGGTCGGCTCCGCTTCGGCGGTCGGCACGACCGTCGCCGCCTCGGCCGACGGGGGTTCGTCCGTCTGGGGGGCGACGTCCACGACCGGCGGGGCGTCGGGTCCGAGCGCGGCGGGTGGTTCGGCCGGCGCGGCCTCGGGGACCGACGCGGTCGGCTCCTCGACCGGCGCGGCCTCGGGGACCGACGCCGTCGGCTCCTCGACCGGCGCGGCCTCGGGGAGGGGCAGGGCCGGCCCTTCGGGTGGGGCGGCCGATCCCACCGGTTCGAGCTCGGGGGCGGGGACGGGCGGACCTTCGTCCGGAACCTCCTCCGCTTCGTCGCTCCAGCGAGAGGGGACCTCCGCGACCGGTGCCGTGGCCTCCGGCGTCACCGCGGGTTCGGTCGCTGCGGGGGTCGGCGGGAGCTCGACGGGCGCCGAGGCCGGGGACTCCGCGGCGCCGGCCGGCTCCGCCTGGGCGGCCGCTGCGGGGACCGACCCCGCGATCGGCTCGGACGGCGGAGGGGGAGCTTCGAGCGACGGCTCGACCGGAGCGGGGACCGTAAGGCCCGCGGGTTCGGCCGTCCGGGCCGCCGCCGGGCGCGGAGACGAGGGGCGTCCGATCGGGGCCGACCGCGGGATGCGGTGGACCGGGCGATCGGGCCGGTGGGGTGGGGGCGGGACGTCGCGACCCAGACCCCGGTGGAGCGCGGTCGCGATCGGTCGTCCGAATCCCGGTAGCGCCGCGAGCGTATCGTACGGGGCGTCCGCGAACTCCCGGACCGAGTGAAGTCCGGCGTGCCAGGCACCGGCGACCTTCGCCGGTCCGAGCAGCGGCGCTCCGAGCACGGCGTCGAGCTCGAGGCCCAGGTTCCGGATCGACTCGGCCGTCGCGACGTGCGCGTCGTCCGCGAAATCCTCCTCCGGGGTCGACGGCAGCGGCCCGGGCGCGGGCACCCGCTCGACCCGGGGGCGGGGGCGACGCTGCTTCGACGGTCGGAGGGTGGGAGGGCTCCCCGACACCGAGAACCACCAGCCGGCCCCGGTCCGGGTCCGCCCGGTGGAACGACCGCCCGGCCCGGAGGCGTCGGCGCTGGGGACGACGCGCAGCTCCTCGAGCCCCAAGTAGTGGCCGATCGCCTCGCGGGCGGAGAGCAGTTCCCCCGCGAGCGGCTCGGCCGCGCCGATGATGACGACCCCGGGTGCGGCCCCCGCGGGCGCCGGCCGTCGCTGGATCGCTCGCTGGACCCGGCGCACGATCCAGTAGGCATCGACCGAGAGGGGCGGTGGGCCGCGCGTCCGCTCGTCGGCGCCGACCGGCAGCTCGACGTACATCTCGCCGAACGCCCACGGAGCCGGCCGCATGCGCTCGGGCAGGATGTCGACCATGTCGACCATCGCGGGGGAGATCCGGTACGTGTGGCTGCCGACGACCACGTTCAGGTCGGTGCCCCCGTCCCCGAGGCGGCGCGGCGGCAGGCGGCGCAGGAGGGCGAGCATCTGCGACGCCTGGGCCGGGTACGCGCGCTGGACCTCCGATTCGATCGGACGCACCTCGCGACGTCGGCCGGACCACGGGTCCCGGGGCGAACCGACCTCGATCCGTTCGACGCCCGAGAGGGGGGCGAGGACCGCCGCGTCGGCCCGGTAGAGGTCGGCCGCCTCGTCGGTCCCGAGGACGAGCGCGACCCGGGGCAGCCGGGTCCCGGGCGCCAGGCCGTACTGGGCCCGGAACCGACGGACCGCGCGCACGACCGACCGCCAACGGCCCCACGCCTGGGTCCGCGCGTCGTCGGCCAGCGCGCGATCGACGCCGACCGGCGGCTCCTCGAAGACGCTCGAGCGGTCCGGGGCCACGGCCCGGTGGATCGCTTCGGCCACGTGCGGGACCACCGGCGCCAATAGGACGGTGCTGCCGCGAAGGACGTGCACTAAGGTCCGCAGCGCCGCGCGCTTCGACGGCGGCGACCCCGCGAGGCGGAGCCGCTCCTCCACGACGCCGAGGTAGAACGACAGGTCGGAGTCCCAGAACCGGGCGATCTCGCGGTACGCGAGCGGGGCCATCCAGCGGTCGTACTCGGCGAGGGCGCGGATCCGGACCCGTTCCCAGCGGGCGACGAGCGCCCGGTCGATCGGCTCGAGCTCGGCCAGCGACGCGCCGATCGGCCGGGCGAACGTCGCGAGCATCGCGGCGTCGCACCGTACGAGCACGTCGGCGGCGATCCGCCACCAGCGCTCGATGCGGCGACGCTCTTCGACGCACCGCTCGCCGAGCGACGCCGCCCGCGCGCCGCCCCGCGCGAGCGCCGCGCGGACGGTGTCGGCGCCGAAGTGGCCGATCAACGGGGCGAGCTCCTCGGTCGGCGCCGTTGGGACGAGCGTCAGCCCGAGCTCCCCCACGGGGCCGTCGAGCCCCGCGATGGCGGCGAGGAGGTGGACCAGCGCGGGCGCGCGCCGGCGCGTGCCGAGATAGAGACGGATCTGGTCGTTCGGCGGCATCGGATCCTGCCGGGCCCACGCGTCGATCGCCCCGGCGATCGCCGGCAGCGGGTTGCGGCGCACGAGACGGGTCCGGCCCCCGCACGGACACGTCTCGGGTCCGTCCGGCGGAGCCAACCGGTCGCACCGATTGCACTCGCGCAGCGCCCACCCGGTCCCGTCCGTCGAGAGCGTCGACTCGCTCACCGGCCACGCGGCGATCTCGAGCTGCTGCAACGGGGGCGAGCGAGGGAGGAGGCGCGCGTACTCCGCGGCCAGGGCCGGGGGGAGCCGGGCCGGCTCGAGGCACCACGCCCGGGTCGGGATCCAGACGGTCGCGGTCCCGCAGATCGCGCAGTGCGGGACGCCGCGGCGCACCTTGAGCTCCGCGAAGACCGCGCCGCTTTCGGTCAAGTCGCGCGTGATGAACTCGTCCGTGGTCGGGAGGTCGAGCCCCGCGTACTTGTGGAGGAGCAGCGGGTCGAGGCGCCCCCGGATCGTGACGAGGGGCCACCCCGGGAGTCCGAGGCGCTCGGCCAGCTGGGCATCGGTCCCGCCGTGTCCGGGCACCAGCGGCACGATCCCGGTCCCCGTGTCGTCGACCTCGGTCGACGCCTGGACCGTGCCGGCGGGCATCTCGAGCGCCCCGCCCATGGGGAACTCGTGGCGCAGCGGGTAGCCGTACCCCAGTCCGACGAGCTCCCGGCCGGCGAGCTCCTCCTTGGGCTCGAGCTCGCTGCCGGGGAGCCAGGCGGAGAGACGGTCGATCGAGGAACGCGAGGTGAGGACGAGCTCCTCGACGCCCTTGCGCGCGTAGCGCGCCACGACGTACGGAAGATCCGGATGGACGACGAGGGCGCAGGTGCCGAGCAGGCGCCACGGGGCGTCGACCCACACGAGCGCGTGGACCTCGCGACCGTGCACGGTCACGGCGAAGCGAACGAGGACCGTCGGGCCGAGCTCGTCCCGATAGACGAGCCGCTCCGGCGAACGCGGCGTCGCGCAGGACGGGCAGACCCTCAGGGGGACCTCGCGCAGCACGAGCAGGCCGCGGGAGGCGAGCCGGCCGACGATCCGCTGGGCGACGTCCGGGCGGTCCGCGGTGTCGTACGGACGACCCCCCGTCCCGCCCGTCCAGATCCCGAGCGAGGCGAGCAGCGGGCCGACCGTCCGTTCGGTGTCGGCGAGGCGGAAGCGCTCGCGGCGGAGGGTGCCGATCGCCCGACGCCCCGCGAGGGCGAGGTACCGGGCGTCGATGTCGGCCGCCACGGCCCGCTGGAGGACGTTCTCGTCCCGGTCGCCCGGCGCGAACGACCCTTCGAACTGCCAGATGCGGCCCCCGGCGCCGGTGCCGATCGTCCCGTCGGCCGCCGGCAGGTGGCGACTCTTCCAGAGCGTCCCCGCGTCGCGCTCGCAGGCCGACGCGTCGTAGGTGGGCGAGAAGGTGACCATCGCGCTCCCCCGGTCCCCCGGGGGAGGAAGGATGGGAGCCGGCGAGAATAAACCCTGCCCTCGGACGGGGGCGCGCCGAAGCAATCGTTATCCGAGCCCGGTCCTCCCCCGACGCCCGAGGACGGCACGATGGCCTGGACGCAGCAGGAGGTTCGCGAGCTCAAGGAGGGCCGCTACATGCTGATCGACGACGAACCGTGCCGGATCCTGAGCATCCAGACCTCGAAGCCGGGGAAGCACGGCGAAGCGAAGGCGCGGATCGATGCGGTCGGGATCTTCGACGGCGGAAAGCGCAGCGTCGTCTTCCCCGTGAAGCATAAGGTCCAGGTGCCCCTCATCGGCAAGAAGCAGGCGCAGGTCCTCTCCCTCACCGACTCCGAGGTCCAGCTGATGGACCTCGAGTCGTACGAGACGTTCTCGCTCCCGCTCGACCCCGCGCTCAAGGGCCAGCTCGCGCCCGGCGGAGAGGTCCAGTACCTCGACGCGATGGGCCGCCGACAGATCAGCCGGGCCTAGGCGCCCCGCGACCCGTTCCGGGCCGCGCGCCAGCCGGCGGTGCGCGCCGCCTCATTAATAAGGGGGTCGGGGCATGAAACGAGTGCCCGGTCCCGCCGGTTCGGACGAAGCGTGGGGACCGGGGTTCGGGGGGACGGACGTACGTCAGGACCGGGGAACATCGGGTCGCTGCCGTCGTCCCGGCTCACCCGGATCCTCCAGGAGAAGGCCGAGGCGCTCAAGAAGAAGCGCCAGTCGGCCGAACAGGCGCAGAAGGACGCGGAGGACCAGATCGCACATCTCGAACGGCTCGGGCTCCTCCCCGCCGAGGCCCCCGAGCGCGCCCGCCGCATGCGGGAGCTCGCCCGCCGGTCCGACTGGGAGGCGGTGGAGACCGAGGCGAAATCGCTCCTCGACTACGTCTCCCGGGCCGCGCCCGCCTCGCTCGAGACCCGGCGGCTCCAGACGGTCGCCTCGGTCGACCGGCTCTCGGGCAGCGGGGTCGCGATCCCGGCCGGGCTCCGCGCCGAGCTCGAGGCGCTCGCGAAGCCCTCCGAGGGGGTCGCGTGGGGCGACCTCGTCGCGCGCCTCGTCCGCGTCGAGGACGGGCTGAGGGACGCGGAGACCGAGTACGTCCGCGCGGCGCGCAACCGCGCGCTCGAGGTCGCCCGCTGGGCCGGCCTCACGGGCGATGCGCTCGCCGCGTTCGACCGTCGGCTCGAGGAGGCCGCGCGGCCCGCCCTCGAGGGCCGGCTTGCCGAGTCGGTCGATGCCATCGCGCACCTCGTGCGTACGGGGATCCCCGAGGCGGTCCGTCGGCGCGAGAAGGCGCGGGACGAGGCGGAGCGCCTCACCCTCGCCGCGAAGGAGCAGTCGGTCCCCACGGGCCGCCTGGACGCCGCGCTCCGGGCGGACGCCGATGCGGACCCGGTGCGCTGGCCCGAGACCGTCCCGGGGATCGAGGTCGCGACCACCGAGGTGGGGGAGACCCTGCGCGAGCGGTCGGGCCAGATCCTCGACGCGCTCCGCACGACGCTCGGGGCGAGCGCCGAGTTCGGCGCCGAGACCCGCGAGGCGCTCCTCGCCGTCGAGGAGGCGATCGCCAAGCTGCCGGGCGTGGCCCCGCTCGAGATCACGCCCCTGGTCGGCGAGGCGCGTCGGGCGGCCGAGGAGCCGATCGTCGCGGTGGTCGCGAGCCTGCTCGACGAGGTCCGGCCCCGCATCACCGAGGCCCGCCGCCTCGGCCGCGACCCGAGCGAGGTGTTCGCGGCGATGAACCGGGCCCGCGAGGCGCTGCGCCTCAAGATCTATTCGGAGGCCCTGGCCGCGAGCCAGGAGGCGTACGACCGGGCGGGACGGCTCACCGAGGACCTCGAGACCGTCGAGGAGGAGGTCGCGGCCCTCGAGGAGATGCTCCGTCGGTTCCAGTCGACCGGATTTGCGATCGAGCCGTACGCCGCCGCCGTCCAGCGGGCCCGCGCCCAGCTCGAGCGGGCGGACGTCGCGGGCGCCCGCGCCGGGCTCCGCGAGATCGTCCTGCAGGTCGGCCGGGAGGCGCTCCAGTTCTTCGTCCAGCGCTGGACGGCCCTCGAGAAGGTCCGGGAGTACGCGAAGGACCGCGGCTTCCTCTCCGAGGGGGCCGGCGCGGCGATGGCGTCCGCCCGGGAGCTGATCGACAAGGGCAACTTCGCGGCCGGGGCCGAGGAGATCGCCCGCGCCGAGCTCGAGCTCCGCCGCGCCGCCGTCCCGTACATGGGGCGCCGGATCGAGGAGATGGAGCAGGGGTTCGCGGACATCCCGGACGAGGCGCTGACCGCGCCGGTCCGCCGGTCCCTCGCCGACGCCGATGTGACGCTCCGCGTGAAGGGCGACGTCGTGACCGCGATCGAGAGCCTCAAACGGGCCGAGCGGGACTTCGCGTCGGTCTTCGCGACGCACGCGTCGTCGCTCGTCGAGATGCTCGAGACCGAGGGGCGGACGCTCGAGGCGATGGGCGGCGCCTCCGACGAGATCCAGCGCCAGATCGACGAGGTCCAGCAGATCTTCAACATGGGGGACTTCGTCAAGGCGTCCCGGGCCTCCCAGGAGATCCGCACCCGCGCGCAGCAGCAGCAGCTCGTGCGGAGCGAGGAGGCGGTGTCGCACGCGAAGCTGTCGCTCGTGGAGCTCGAGACGATGGGGCTCGATCTGTCGAAGTTCCGCGCCCAGCTCGACGAGGCGCAGTCGGCCGCGCGGGCGCAGCGGTACGCGGACGCCTACCGGCTCGCCACGAAGCTCGAGGAGAGCGCGAGCCGCACGCGCGCGGAGGCGCAGGCCGTGCTCGAGCTCCTGTCGCGGGCCCAGGAACGGCTCGTCCACCTGCGCGACACGGGGATCGATCCCGGACCGTTCTACGAGCCGATCCGCAACGTCCGCCTCGCCTTCCAGTCGCTCGACTTCGACGCCGCCCGGGTCGAGGCCGAGCAGGTCATCGCGAAGCTCGCGGAGGCGGGCGCGCGCGTGGAGACCGATCGATCGCTCGGCGACATCGAGCGGCTCATCGAGGACGGCCGGCGGTTGGCGTCGCCCATGGAACCGTTCGCCCTCCGCCTCCAGAAGCTCAAGACCGAGCACGCGACCGCGGCGTCCGAGGCGACGCTCACCGGGGCCCGGCTCCTCCACGAGGAGCTCCTCGCGCTGATCCGGCCCGTCCTCGAGGAGAACCTGCGGGGGCTCGAGCGCGACCTCGACATCGCCCGCTCCGCCGGGGTCGACGTCGACAAGATCCTGGGGCCCCTCGGCGAGGCCCGCCGGCGCATCGCGCTGCCGCTCCCGATCGGTGCCGCCAGCCTGCTCGACACCGCGCGTTCCGAGCTGATCGCGACCCGCGGCTTCGTGGAGCACAGCGAGCGCATCGCGAAGCGGGCGCGCGAGGCGCTCGCCGAGGCCGACCTGCTCCACGTCGAGGTGGGTCCGCTGAGGGCCGAGGTCGAGCGGGTCGACGAGGCGCTCGCCCAGCGCCAGTACTCCCGCGCCATCGAGCTCGGGAGCCCGCTCGAGCGCGAGCTCCTCCAGGCCACGTACCAGCACGTGTCGAAGACGCTCGCCCACTTCCAGGCGACCGTGACGCGCCTCCACCGCGAGGGCGCGGCCACGACGGTCGCCGAGAACCTCCTTCACCAGGCCCGCATGGCGCTCGACGAGGGGCACGCGGTCGAGGCGTTGCAGCTCGCCTCGCGCAGCGAGGGGGAGCTCGAGCGCGCGGACCTCCAGCGCCGCCTCGCGGAGGGATCGCTGGAGGCCGCCGAGCGGTCGATCTCCCGCGCGCTCGCGGAGGGGACCGTCGCGCCGGTCGCCGCCCAGGAGTTCGAGGCAGCCCAGGCGGCGTTCCAGCGCCGCGAGTACGCCGACGTGCTGGAGCGCGCGATCGCCGCCTCCGATGCGCTCGGCGCCGCCCGCGACGGCCACCGCCGGGCGCGCGACGCGCTCGCCGCGGCGGAGCGCCAGGCCGCCGAGGCCGCCGGGATGGGCGCCGACGTCGCCGAGGCGTCCGCCCGGCTCGGCGAGGGACGCGGCTCGCTCGAACGCGGCCAGTATTCGGAGGCGGTCCGCGCCGGCCGCGAGGCCGTCGAGATGGGCCGCTGGTCGATCGAGCGGCTGTTCGCCCGACCGCTGGGCGAGCTGAAGCGACTCATCGACTTCGCCCGGAAGGAGGGGCTGGGGGCCGAGATCGACCACGTCGAGGCGGTCGTCGGCCAGGCCGAGGCGGCGCTCCGCGCCCGGGAGTGGGGCCAGGTCCGCGAGGCGATCGACCGGGCCGAGCTCTCGAGCCGACGGGCCTTCGAGGCGATCGTCGACGGACGCGCCCGCGAGGTCGAGGCGGAGTACGGCCGGGCCGGCGCCCCGATCGGCGCCGAGCAGGCGCGGCGGGAGGAGACCCGCCGACAGCTCGCCCAGCTCCGCCAGCGGCACGAGTACGCCGACGCGCTCCAGCTCCTCCGCTCCGAGCTCGAGCTCGCCCGCCGGCAGCGCCGGGAGGCGCTCGAGGCCCGCGCGGCCGATCTCAAGGATCGGCTGTGGCTCGGCGAACGGCTCGGGGTCGACACGACCCCGATGATGCAGACGTTCAGCGAAGCGCGCACGTCCCTCGACGGCGGCCACTACGGGGAAGCGGAGACGCAGCTCGCGCGGGCGTTCGACGCGCTCCAGCCGGCCGTCGCGGAGCCACTCACCCGACGCCTCAAGGACCTGCAGACGGAGATCACCTTCGCCCAGGAGGGTCTCCACGTCAGCGTGGGATCGGTCCGCGACCTCCTGCGCACGATCGACGAGCTCGTCCGCGACGGCCATCCGCTGGACGGCGCGCGCGAGCTGTTGCGCGCGGAGGAGGAGCTCGCGCTCCGCAAGTCGCTCCATCGGGAGCTCATGAACCTGCACTACCTCATCGACGCGGCGCTCGCGCGGGCCCACGAGCGGCACCTCGACACCACCGTCGCCCGCCAGCTGCTCGCGGAGTCGATCCGGCTCCGTGAGCAGGACTACCCGGCGGCGCTCCTCAAGGCCCGCGAGGCGCTGCGTAAGCTCCAGGAAGAGGGGGCCGGCGCCCCCGAGGCGACCGCGCCGCCGACCCCCGCGCCCGCGGCGAACCCGCTGTGGCCGTTCCGTCGGCCCCCGACCGAGCCGTGAGGCGCTAGACGCTCGAAAAGCCGCTCCCGGGCGGCAGGATGCCGGGGAGGCCCCGCGGCGGGCCGAGCGGGAGGCGATCGTACTCGACCGTGTGCTTGATCCCCCGCCGGCGCAGGAGCACGGAGACCTGCTCCGTGATCTGGACGACCTCCTGGCAGCGCGCGGGCTTCGTGAAGTAGAACTCGGTCCGCCGCTCGTCGACCATCGGGAAGATGAGCCGGAGGCCGAAGGCGTCCTGCCGGTTGTACCCGGCCGGCTTGCGGTCCCCCTTCAGATCGCGCAGGTTCTCCTCGAGGAGCACCTCGGGGAGCAGCGGGTCCGACTCCTTCACGAACGGCCGGTTCATCTCGACCACGCGCTTGTGGATCTCGGGGTAGACCCGGACGAGGTCCTTGTACGACCGCTTCGTGTCGAGCAGGATGTGGCCGCTGCGGGCCTTCACGGGAGGGATCACGACGCGCTACGAGGGGGCGCGCGCAGATAGGCGCTTCGCTCCCCCCGCGCGCGAAAGGCTCAAAGAGGCGCCCCCCTACCGACCCGCGGGCGCTCCCGTAGTCTAGTGGTCAAGGATAGAGGCCTCTCGAGCCTCTGACGCGGGTTCAAAGCCGGCCGGTCCCTGCCGGTCGGGGAAACTCCCGCCGGGAGCACCTCCCTCCCAGGGAAGTACCCCGATCGGAGCGCCGCTCGGGCC
>DATJUI010000014.1:0-109668 GCA_035502455.1 Thermoplasmata archaeon
AGCGAGCCCGTAGATGGACGCCCGCGACGAGGACCGGGGGATGCGCAGCCGGTGCACCAGCTCGTCAACATCCTGTGCGGAGAGCTTCCCCATCGGAACCCGAGGGGCTTCTGAGAGGAACTCTTTTCGGGATACTACAGCGGCCGGTCGGCACGCCACCCCTTATACGCCCAGGGCTCCTCCCCGGTACCCGCCCATGTCCGATCCGATCGAGAAGCTGCGTTTCGGCTCCGAGCTCGTCAAGCGCGGGTTCGCGCGCATGCAGCAGGGGGGCGTCATCATGGACGTCACCACCTCCGAGCAGGCCGGGATCGCCGAGGCGGCCGGCGCGGTCGCGGTGATGGCGCTCGAGCGGGTCCCGGCCGACATCCGGGCCGAGGGCGGCGTCGCCCGGATGGCGGACCCGAACAAGATCCGCGAGATCCGGGACCGCGTCTCGATCCCGGTGATGGCCAAGTGCCGGATCGGTCACACCGCGGAGGCGCGGATCCTCGAGGCGCTCGCGGTCGACATGATCGACGAGTCGGAGGTGCTCACGCCCGCGGACCCGTTCGCCCACGTCGAGAAGAAGTCGTTCAAGGTGCCGTTCGTCTGCGGCGCCCGGAACCTCGGCGAAGCGCTGCGGCGGATCGAGGAGGGCGCCGCGATGATCCGCACGAAGGGCGAGGCCGGCACGGGCAACGTGATCGAGGCCGTACGCCACATCCGCACGATCCGCAGCGAGATCCAGGAGATCACGAAGCTCCCCAAGAAGGACCTCGGCGGGTGGGCGAAGCGCGAGCGGGTCTCCGAGGCGATCCTCCTCGAGGTGCGCCAGCTCGGCCGCCTCCCCGTGGTGAACTTCGCCGCGGGCGGCATCGCGACGCCCGCCGATGCCGCGCTGTGCCGCACGCTCGGGGTCGACGGGATCTTCGTCGGCAGCGGGATCTTCAAGGCCCAGAACCCGATGAAGGTCGCCCGCGCGGTCGTCGAGGCGTCGCTCCACTTCGACGAGCCCGATCTGCTCGCGCGCGTCTCCTCGGGGCTGGGCGAACCGATGAAGGGGATCGAGATCGCCTCGATCCCGGCCGAGTCGCTGCTCCAGCACCGGGAGTCGGCGGAGCCGGCGCGGGCGGCCCGGCGCGACGTGTCGCTCGCGTAGCGGGGCCGTGCGGATCACGCAGGTCGCGCCGTTCTACTTCCCGCACGCGGGGGGGGTCGAGTCGCACGTCCGCAGCGTCGTGCGCGAGCTCGTGCGCGAGGGGCACGACGTCACCGTCGTGACCTCCCGGTTCCGGTCCGACCTCCCGGCGGAGGAGGAGGTCGACGGCTACCGGATCGTGCGGGCGCGGTCGCTCGGCGTGCTGTTCAACACGCCGCTCGACGTCGGCTCGGGCAAGGTGGTCCGGGGGCTCGCCGAGGACGTCGTCCACCTCCACTACCCGCCCCCGATCACCTCGTACGTGGTCGCCCGCGCGCTCCGCCGCGCCCGGACGCCGGTCTGCCTCACCTACCACTGCGATCTGTTCCTGCCCGGGATCTCCGGACGGATCCTCGCCGGGCTCTACCAGCGGGTGTTCCTGCCGGGCACCCTGCGGCGCGCCGATGCGATCGTGGTCCACACCCGCAGCTACGGTGTGACGTCGGCCGAGCTGCGCGACCGGGCGCTCACCGTCATCCCGTCGGTGGTGGAGCTCGACCGGTTCCGGCCGGGGATCGACGCGAGCGGGCTGCGGGCCGATCTCCGCCTCGAGCGGCGGCGCGTGCTCGCCTTCACCGGCCGGCTCGTGCCCCACAAGGGCGTCGACGTGATCCTCGAGGCGATGCGGCTCCTCCCCGACGACGTGGTGCTGCTCGTCATCGGGTCGGGCCCGCTGCTGCCGAGCCTCATGGCGCAGGCCCGCCGGCTGAGGCTCGGGGATCGGGTGCGGTTCTGCCCCCAGGTGACGGACGACGAGCTACCGCGCTACCTCGCGCTCGCCGAGCTGTTCGTCTTCCCCTCGCAGAACCGGCTCGAGGGGTTCGGCCTCGCGGTCGCCGAGGCGATGGCGTGCGGCCTCCCGGTGGTGACGGCCGACATGCCCGGGGTCCGCGAGGTGATCGAGCCCGGCAAGGAAGGGCTGCTCACCGAGCCGCTCCTGGCCCGGGACGTCGCGGACAAGATCCTCCGGCTCCTCGACGACCCCGCGGCCGCCCGGGCGATGGGGGCGGCCGGCCGCCGGCGGGCGGAGGAGCGGTACGGCGCGCCGACCGTCGTCGGCCAGCTGGTCAACCTGTACGCAAGCCTGCGCGCAGCTGGTTGATCTGCACCTTGAGGCGCTCCGCCTCGGTCCGCGCGGCCTTCTTCCAGTCGTCGCCCGACGACGCGTAGAGGACGCTGCGCGAGGCGCTCACGAGGAGGCCCCGCCCGTGGGCATCGACCCCTTCGCGGACCGCCGTCGCGAGCGAGCCGCCCTGCGCGCCGATCCCCGGCGCCAGGATCGGGATCGAGTTGCCGAGGACGTCGCGGGTCGCCCGGAAGGCGTCCGAGAAGGTCGCGCCGATCACGACCCCGACGTTCCCGTGGGCGTGCGCGAGCCGTCGGACCTCGCCCGCGATCGCGAGCCAGAGCGGTCCGCGGGGCGTCGGGATCTCCTGGAAGTCGAGCGCTCCGGCGTTCGAGGAGTGGGCGACGACGAAGACCCCGTGCGCGGGGTCGTCCAGGAACGGCTGCAGCGTCTCCCAGCCGAGCCAGGGGGTGAGGGTGATCGCGTCGAAGCCGAACGCGCCGAAGATCCCGTCGCGGTACATGCGCATCGTGTTCGGGAGGTCGTTCGCCTTGAGGTCGAGGATCCGAAGGCGGGTCGGCCCGATCTTCGCGGCGATCCGGGCGAGCGACTGGAACCCCTTCGGCCCGTACTGGAGGTACGAGGCGAGCTGCATCTTGTACGCGGCCGCGGAGTCGAACGTGGCGGCGACGATCCCGTCCAGGAAGCGGTCGAGCTGAGGACCGGGGGCGAGCCGCTTGAGCGGCTTCGGCATCAGTCCCGGGTCCGGGTCGAGCCCGACGCACACGAGGGAGTTCCGGGCCGCGAGGACCTTGTCGAGCTTCGCGATGAAGTTCGCCGGCACCGCCGGCCCTGAGCGGGAGTGGCGGAAAAGGCTTGTCGCGTCGTCCGGAATGGTGGCGCGAGCCCCGTCCACCGTTCGCCGGCCGCGGGAGCCTTTTATCGGGTGCGGCGGTGGCGCCGGCGGTCGAGCCGATGCCGCCTGCCGCCCCGTCCGCGCCGCCCACCGAGATCCGGCTGAAGGACCTCGGGATCTCGGCGGCGCCGATCGAGTTCGTCGCGCGGATCGTGACGGTCGAACGCCGCGAGGTGACCCGCCGGTCCGACGGCAGCCGTCGCCCGCTCCTCTCGGGGCTGGTGAGCGACGGCACCGCGACCGTTCGGTTCACCTGGTGGGACCCGCCCCGCGACGGCATCGAGCGCGGGACCGTGCTCCGCGTCGTGGGCGCCGAGGTCCGGGAGTTCCGCGGCCGCCCCGAACTGACCTTCTCGTGGCGGACCCGCATCGCCCCCGCGAGCGCCGTGGAGATGCCGGTGCTCGACCCGGCGCAACTCCCGCGGCGCACCGTCCGGGAGCTCACGCCCCCCGACGAGGGGTTCCAGATCGAGGTGCGCGTCGTCCGGATCGGCCCCCGGACCGTGACGGTCGGCGAGGAGCGACGCGTCGTCCACGACGGGCTGGTCGCCGACGCCACCGGGGCGATCGCCCTCTCGTCGTGGAGCGACTTCGGACTCGCCGAGGGGGAGGCGATCCGGATCGTCGGCGGCTACGTGCGCGGGTTCCGGGGCCGACCGCAGCTCGTCCTGGACGAGCGGTCGACCGTCGCGCGCATCGAGGGGCACGACCTCCCCTCGCCCGGCGCGTGGCTGACGGCGGCGCCGACGCCGATCGCCCGCATCGAGGACGACGGGGGCGGGGCGGCGCTGACGGCCGAGGGGCTCGTGGTGGGGCTGCTGCCGCCGAGCGGGCTCGTCTACCGCTGCCCGACGTGCCACCGCTCCGTGAAGAGCGGGCTCTGCCGCATCCACGGAGAGGTGAACGGGCAGCCCGACCTGCGGGCGCGCATCGTGCTGGACGACGGCACGGGGGCGCTCACCGTCAACGCGGGCCGGGCCGACACGGAGCGGCTCTGGGGGGTGACGCTCGACGAGTGCCGGGCGCGCCTAAGGGAACAGCCGGATCCGAGCCTGCTCGAAGAACAGCTGCTCCACGCGCTGCTCGGCCGTCGCCTGCGGGTCCGGGGGTCCGGCTCGAAGGACGACTTCGGCGTCACGGTCGCGCCGGACTCGATCGAGCCGGTCGACGTCGATCTCGAGGCCGCCGCGGCCGAACTGGCCCCGCGCCTCGGCGGGGGTTCGTGATGGCCCGTCGCGAGGCCGCCTGGCGGGTCACGGCGCGCGAGCTCGAGAGCTCGCTCGAGGAGGAGAAGGGGACCGGGGAGCGGGCGGCGTCGTACCTGCTGTCGCCGTTCGGCGCCCGCATGAACCGGGTGCTGGTCGCGGGGACGCTGCTGCCCGCGGAACCGATCGGCCGCGACGAGGCGCAGGCGTTCTGGCGCGCTCGCTTGAACGACCCGACCGGCGCCGTGGCCATCACCGCCGGCAGCTTCCAACCCCGTGCGATGGCCCAGCTGCGGGCCGCGACCCACCCGCGGAGCGCGCTCGTGGTCGGGAAGGTGCACCTCTACCGCGACCGCTCGGGCGTGGGGTACGTCTCCGTGCGCGCGGAGGGCCTGCGCAGCGTCTCGGAGAACGAGGAGCGGGCCGCGCTCGCGGAGATCGTCCGCCAGACGCTCGACCGACTCGATCTCGTGGAGCGGATCGAGAAGGGCGCCGCCCCGTCCGAGGCCGAGGCGAGGTCCGAGGGGATCCCGCTCGGCTGGATCGCCGCCGCGCGCGAGTCGCTCCGACGCTACCCGGGCGTGGACCGGGCGGCGTTCCGACGTGAGCTGCGGTCCGCCGTGCGACGCGTCGCCGGCGAGACGCAGCCGGTCCCGTCCGCGGGTCCCCCCTCCCCCTCGGTGACCGTGACCCGGGCGCCGCCGCCGCGGCCGCCCCCGCCGCCACCGACCGCCGCGGAGCGCGACGAAGAGTCGGTGTTCCTCGACCTCCTCGACGAGGTCTCGGAGGTCTCGGCCGACGGCTACGCGGACCTGAAGGAGCTCCTGACCCGCGTCGCGGAGCGCGGCCTGGTCGCCGACCGGGCCGAGGCGACGCTCAACCGCCTCGAAGAAGAGGGGGTCGTCGAGGAACCGATCGTCGGCAAGCTGCGCCGCGCCTGAGACCCGGGCTCCGGCCCCCCGGGTCCCCTTCGCCTCCGGGGGCACGGGCCGCGCTCAGGTACGGCTCGCCGGCACGGGCCGGGCCCACGGCGGCTCGGGCATCGGCGTCCGATCGAGATGCGCGGACAGACGGTCGAGCAGGACGGAGAGCCCCCGGACGAACACCTCGGCCGTGGGCCGGGAGAGCCGCCGGTGCGTCAGGACCAGCAGCGTGCCCCCTTCGCTCGGCGTGAGCTCCCACCGCACGATCGAGGCCTCGCCGTCGGGCTGGTACGGGCCCGGGGGCAGGTTCCACTCGTACTCGTAGGCGCGCGGCGGGCTCCACTCGAGCACGCGGCCGGTGGCGTGGACCCCGTTCGGATGCTCCATCTCGAGCCGCCCGCCGCGCCGGTCCTCGCGGCGGACCTTCGCGAGGAGCCAGGCCTCGAGATCCTTCGGGTCGGTGACCGCCGCCCAGACCTCCTCGATCGGGTGGGGGAGCCAGCGCCGGAACGTCACGCTCGCCGAACCGCGGTCGGCCTCGAGCAACCCCGGTCCCCCGACGCCGCCCGGACCGCTCGCGTCCGACGGTCGGCTGCTCACGGTCGGGGCTCCTTCGGCCGGGTCGCTCGGGCGTCCAGGTACGCCTCCAGCGAGTCGAGCTCGTTCTCCCAGAACCCGCGGTACTTCGAGATCCAGGCGTCGACCTCCGCGAGGCGTTCGGAACGCAGGGAATAGAACCGGTGCCGGCGCTCCCGCCGCACCCGCACCAGTCCCGCCTCCCGCAGGACCCTCAAGTGGCGCGACATCCCGGGCTGGCTGATCTGCGGGAACGCCCGGCCGAGCTCCCCCGCGGCCCGCTCCCGCCGGGAGAGCAGGTCGAGGACCTGGCGCCGCGTCGGATCGGAGAGGGCCGCGAAGACGTCCCGCTGCATGGCCGACGCGACAACTATAACGGGTGGGTTAATGAAGTGTCCGTCGAGCGGCCGGAGCCGACCCCGCCGCGCGCCACTCGAGGACCGCGACCCCCGCTACCGGGGGGCCCTACGTACTGTATATACCCAATAGGTTATGCGGTTGTGCACGCGCGAACGCGCGGGCGGGAACGTACGAAGATGTCCGTCACGACGGGAGCGTCCCGGTCACGCCTCCAGAGCCCTGCGACGATCATCCCCGAGGCGATGGCTCCCCTCCAGGCGCTGGGGCAGCTCCTGGACCAGCTCAAGGGCGACCCCGCCCGGGCCCTCTCCCTCGCCATGCTTCGGGCGAGCCAGCTCAACGGGTGCGCCCTGTGCCTCGACGGAAGCTGCCGCGTCCTGCGGGCGGCGGGGGAGACCGAGGAGCGTCTGCTCGCGGTGTCGGCGTGGCACGAGTCGACGCGGTTCACGGCGCCCGAGCGGGCCGCGCTCGCGCTGGCGGAGTCGATGACGCGGCTCAGCGACCGCTCCGACCCCGTGCCCGACGCGGTCTGGGACGAGGCCGCCCGGCAGTTCGCGGAGCGCGAGCTCGCCTTCCTCGTGCTCGGGATCGCCACGATCAACCTCTACAACCGGATCAACGTCACGACCCGACAGGTCGCGGCCGAGTGGGACGACGAGGCGGCGAAGCAGTGGGCCGCCCGGCGGGCGGCCTGACCGGCGCGGGGCGGGCCACCGGACCGGCGGTCCCGAGGGAGGTCCCCCTCGCCGACCCCGCCCGTCCGACGCTCCCGCGCGGCTCAGGATATATATACGCCCTCGGCTCGGAGGCGGGGGAATGAGGAACACCTGTCTCTCCGATCGCGTGACGAGAACAGCGACGAGCTGACCCCCCGCCCGTTCGGTCCGTAGCAGCATGGTCGAGCGCACCCCGTCCCGTTGGACGCCCGTGATCCTCGTCGTCGTCGTCCTGATCGTCGCCGGCGCCGGCGCGGGCGTCGTCTACTACCTCGCCCACCCGGGGGCGACCGGTCCCCTCGCCTCCGTCGCGGTCGGGAGCAACGTGACCGTGAACTACATCGGCTCGTTCGGCGCGGGACCGCAGCAGGGTCGCGTCTTCGACACGTCGTACGAGAGCGTCGCCCTCAACAACCTCACCTATCCGAAGGCGCTCGAGTTCACCCTCCGGTCCCCGCTCTCCGAGTACTCGCCCCTCGGCGTCCACGTCGGCGCCCTCGCGCCGAGCAGCGGCTACACGATCGACAACATCACCTTCGGGACCGTCGTCACGGGGTTCTGGCAGGGACTGCTCGGGATGACCGTCGGCTCGACCCGGACGATCACCATCCCGCCGAACCTCGGCTACGGGCCGCTCGTCCCGAGCTGCCTCGTGTCGATGCCGCTCACGGTCACCGCACCGGTGGTGACGACCGTCCCCGCCGCGAACTTCTCGGCCCTCTACCCGAACGTCACGGCGCAACCCGGGACGGTGTTCGCCGCCGCCCCGTACAACTGGACCGCGCTCGTCCTCAACGCGAACGCGACCGGGGTGACGGTCGAAGCCCTGCCGACCCTGGGAGAGTCGGTGACGGTGCAGGGGATCCCCGCGCGCGTCTCGGGGATCTCGTCGACGACGATCACCGTCTCGCTCGAGCTCACGGCGGCGGACGCGGGGCTGGTCCTCGGTCAGGCCACGACGAGCGTCTGCGGCACCTCGCAGTTCATCGTCTCGTCGGTCAGCCCGTCGACCGGGAACTTCACGGCGAACTTCAACTCCGAGGTCGTCGGGGCGACGCTCCAGTTCACCGTGTCGCTCGTCCAGTTCTACTGAGCGACCGGCGCTACCCGCCGAGCGTGATCTTCCCGCGCTTTAGCAGCTCTTCGAGCTGGGCGTCGGCCGCCTGCGCCAGCACATCCTCGGGCACGCCGCCCTTGCGGGGGGAGTACGCCCGCATCGTCCGTCGGGTCTCGTCGCGCCGGGCGCGGGCCGCGCCGACGATCTTGCGCCCCTCGGCCTCGAGCTCGCGCATCTGCTGCTCGAGCCCCTCGATCTCCGCGATGACCGCCGCCCGCTCCTTGCCCTTCGCGCGCAGGTCCGCGACCACGCCGCCCGCGGCCTCGAGGGTCGAGCGGATCCGGCCCATCTTCTCGTCGCGCTCGCCCTTCGCCTTCGCGAACTCGTCACCCAGCCGGGCGACCTCGGCCCGCGCCGCGCCGACCTTCGCCTCCGCGTCGCGGCGGAGGCGTTCGTGCTCCGCGACGACCGCGACGCGCGACTCCACCTCCTTCAGCTCCTTCGTCCGCGCGCGCAGCTGCGCGATCAGCGCGTTCTCCTCCTCCAGCGTCAGCGCCCGCGTCTGCTGCCGCAGCTCGAGCGCGGCGATCTCCCGGCGCAGCTGTTCGGGGTGGACCCGATCGCCGGGCGGGAAGGTGAGGCGCAGCTCCCGCAGGGCGATGACCGCCGCGTCGAGCGCCCGACGCGCCGCCTCGCGCTGCCCGCGGATCTCCGCGAGCCGCTTGCCGAGCGCCCCGTGCTCGTCGTACAGGCGCTCGACCTCCACCTGGGGCGCCTGGCGCCGGTCGTAGAGCGCCTTCTGCTCCGCGAACAGCTGCCGGGCGACGGAGATCCGCTCCTCGCGCTTGCGGTCGAGCGCGGCGAGGCGCCCGTCGATCGCGCGGAGCCGTTCCCGGTCCTCCCGCTCCTTCCGCTCGTCCTCGTCGGACAGCACGGGCCTGGGTGGCACGGGCGGTCGAGGCGCCGAAGGTCACAAAAGCCCTTCTAGGGGCGGACCCGAGCAGAGGGGCGCCGCGGGCGGCCCGCGGGCCGGCGCGTCCGGCGGGAGCCACCGCGGACCGCGAACCGCTGGGCGGCGAAGAGGGCCGCCGGGACGGCCGCGTCGATGTTCACCACGGCCAGTGGCGCGCACGACTGGAGCATCGCCGAGAGGGCCGCTTCTCCGCGCCCCCCGCGGCCGTAGCCGATCGACGTCGGGACCCCGATGACCGGCGCGGGGACGAGGCCCGCCACGACCGTCGGCAACGCCCCCTCCCGACCCGCGAACACGAGGTAGACCTGGGGGGACGACCGCTCGAGCTGCCGTACGGCCCGCAGCAGCCGATGGAGCCCGGCCACCCCGACGTCGAACGCCCGAACGGTCGCGATGCCGAGCTCGGCGAGCACGGCCCCCGCCTCCTCGGCGAGCGGGACGTCGCTCGTCCCCGCGGTCACGAGCGCGACGACGCCCGGTCGGTACTCGACCCCGAGCGGACCGGCGAGCCGGACGAGCCGCCCGCCGGCCCGCTCGTCGAGCCGGATCCCCCGGCGTCGCTCCGTCGCGAACGCGCGGCGCTGGACGGGCGTCGGGCGGGAGATGAGCGCCCCGTGCCCCCGCGCCGCGAGGGCGCGGACGATCCCCACGAGGTGGGCCACGCTCTTCCCCTCGGCGAGGACCACCTCGGGGACGCCGACGCGGTCCGGGCGGCTCGCATCGAGCCGCGCGTAGTGCCGGACCCGCAGCTCCGCGCCGCGGGCCACGGGGACCGGCCGCCGTCGGGACGCCGCCATCAGCTGCGTCACCCAAGCCGTGATATAGCGGGTGCTTGTGGTGCGCCCGCCTCCGCGTCCCGATGCCGGATTTCTCGTTGACCCCGGAGCAGGAAAGCCTCCGCGACCTGGCCCGGAAGTTCGCGCGCACCGAGATGGCCCCGCACGCGGCGGAGTGCGATCGCACCGCCCGCTTCCCCGAGGAGATCTACCGCAAGGCCCACGCGCTCGGCCTCATGAACCTCAACGTTCCGACCGAGTTCGGCGGAAGCGGCCTCGGCGTCCTCGAGCAGTGCCTCATCGTGGAGGAGCTCGCGTACGCGTGCGGGGGCATGACCACCTCGATCATCGCGAACTGCCTGGCCCTCGAGCCGATCCTCTTGGCCGGCACCCCGGAGCAGCAGGGACGGTTCCTGAACGACTTCTGCGCCGCGTACCACCTCGCCTCGT
This sequence comes from Thermoplasmata archaeon, assembly GCA_035502455.1. Lineage (GTDB taxonomy): Archaea > Thermoplasmatota > Thermoplasmata > Lutacidiplasmatales > UBA184 > Lutacidiplasma. The sequence continues at coordinate 10,199 of DATJUI010000014.1, forward strand.
TCTGCCTCACCGAGCCGACCGGGGGGAGCGACGCGGCGGCCCTGCGCACGCGAGCGCGCCGCGACGGCGACCACTACGTGCTCGACGGCGAGAAGTGCTTCATCACGAACGCCCCGCACGCGGCCCTCTACACGGTCTTCGCGACCACCGACCCCGCGTTGCGGGCGAAGGGGATCGCCGCGTTCGTCGTGCCTCGGGACGCGCCCGGGGTGCTGCCGGGGAAGGACGAGGAGAAGATGGGGCACCGCGCGTCGTCGACCAGCACGGTGCGGTTCGAGGGCGTCCGCGTACCGGTCGCCGATCGGCTCGGGGCCGAGGGCGAGGGGTTCTCGATCGCCATGCGGACCCTCGACCAGACCCGGACGCCCATCGGCGCCCTCGCGACGGGGATCGCCCAGGCCGCGCTCGACCACGCGGCGGCGTACTCGCTCAAACGGGTCACGTTCGGCAAGCCGATCGCGGAGCACGAGGCGATCCAGATCAAGCTCGCCAACATGGCCCAGGCGGTCCGCGCCTCCCGGCTGCTCACCTGGCACGCGGCGTGGACGATCGACGGAGGCCGGAAGGGGACGCTCGAGTCGTCGATCGCGAAGTGCTTCGCGTCCGACTCCGCGCTGCGCGTCGCGGACGAGGCGATCCAGACGTTCGGGGGATACGGCTACATGCGCGAGTACCCCGTGGAGAAGCTGCTGCGCGATGCGAAGCTCACCCAGATCTACGAGGGCGCGAACGAGATCCAGCGCGGCGTGATCGCGCGGGAACTGCTGCGGGACTACGCCTGACCGGGGGTCCCGGATGGAGATCGTCGTCTGCGTGAAACCGGTCCCGGAGGCGGAGACCCGGCTGCGGGTCGCGGGCTCCGGGCGCACCGTCGACACAGAGGGCGTGAAGTTCGTGCTCGCCGGCTACGACGAATCGGCCGTCGAGCAGGCCCTCTTGCTGAAGGAGTCGGTCCCCGGCGCCCGGGTGCGGGCGATCTCGTACGGTCCGCCGCCGCGGACCGAGGAGGTGCTGCGGGCGTGCCTCGCGCTCGGGTGCGACGCGGCGACGTGGGTGGAGGGCCCGACGGACGGGTCGGGCGACCCGGTCGCGGCCGCCCGGGCGGTGGCCGCGACGATCCGCGGGGCGCCCGCCGATCTCGTGCTGTGCGGAAAGCAGGCGGGCGACGACGAAGAGGGGCTGTTCGCGTCCGCGCTCGGCGAGCTCCTCGGCGCGCCGGACTTCGGACTCGTGGTCGACCTGCGCTACGACCCGGCGACCGGACGGATCACGTTCCAGCGGCCGACCGAGTCCGGCCAGGAGCGCTGGGAGTCGCCGCTGCCGTGCGTCGTGGGCCTGCAGCAGGCCTGGAACGATCCGCGCACCGCGAAGCTGCCCAACATCCTCAGGTCGCGGAAGGCCCCGATCGCGAAGGCCGTGGGCCCGCCCGAGGGCGACGCCCCGGTCGGGACCCCGGTCCGATTCGAGCTGCCCCCGCCCCGCACGGGCGCGAAGATGATCGAGTACCGCACGCCCGCCGAAGCGGCCGAGAAGCTCGTGCAACTGCTCCGCGAGGAGGCGAAGGTCTTCCCGTGAGCGGCGGCGTCCTCGTGGTCGCCCTCCCCGCCGAAGCCCCGGGAAGCGCGGCGCTCCGCGAGGCGGTCGGCGTCGCCCGCACCCTCGCGTCGGGGCGGCCGATCGAGGGGATCGCGCTCGGTTCGGCCGCCCGCGCCCAGGCCGAATCGCTGGCCCGGCTGGGCGTGGGCCGGGTCCACCTCGCCGAGGAGCCGAGCTGGGACGCCGCACCCGGCGGGGCGTGGGCCGTCGCGATCGCCGCCGCGTGGGACCGATCGGGGGCGGAGACGGTGGTGCTGCCCGGCTCGACGACCGGCCGGGAGCTCGCGGGACGCCTCGCGGCGCGCGCCTCCGCCTCGGCCGCGACGGGCGTCACCCAGGTGGGCCGGAGCGCGGACGGGCTCGAGGTCCGGCGCCCCGTGTTCGGCGGGCGCGCCACCGAGACCCGGCGGCTCGCGGGCCCCCGCCAGGTGGTGGCGTTGCGCGCGCACGCGTTCCCGCCGGCCGAGGAGGCTCCCGTGCCGCTCGCGGCCGAGGCGATCGGCCCGGTGGAGGTGCCCGCGGCCGTCGCGGCCCCGCGCCGGCTCTCCGTCGTCGCCGCCGCCGCATCCACCGGACCGGGCCTCGGCGACGCGGCGATCGTCGTCTCGGGCGGACGCGGCGTGCGCACCCCCGAGAACTTCGCCCTCGTGGAGGAGCTCGCCGCCGCGCTCGGCGCGGCGGTCGGGGCCTCCCGGGCCGTGACCGATGCCGGCTGGCGGCCGTCGACGTTCCAGGTCGGGCAGACCGGCCGGGCGGTCTCCCCGCAGCTGTACATCGCGATCGGGATCTCGGGCGCGATCCAGCACATCGTCGGCATGATCAGCTCCCGCGTGATCGTCGCGATCAACTCGGACGCGACGGCCCCGATCTTCAAGGTCGCCGACTACGGGATCGTGGGGGACCTCTTCCAGATCGTCCCGGCCCTCACCGCCGAGGTCCGTCGCGTGCGGGGACTCGGTTGAGCCCGATCCGCGCCGTCAGAGGTCCCGGACGAGGTCGATCCCGTCCCGGATCGCCGTGGTCGTCGAGATGCCGGCGGCGCGCTGCGCCGCCCGGAGCAGCCGGCGGATCGGGACCTTCGGGCCGCCCGACTCCGTCATGAGCCCGTGGAACAGCTCGGCGGCGAACTTCGGGTACGCCGTGTAGAACCGCGGGTTCCACTTCACGTCGTCCATCCGGGCGAAGTCGCGGAAGTCGGGCAGCACGCTCGTCGCCTCGAGCCGGCGGTCGTACTCCGCGAGCCGAGCGGCCGACGCGTCGTGCGACGCCCGCGCGGCGAGGGCCGTCTCCGCCGCCTCGAGCCCGGTGCGCACCGCGTAGTTCATCCCCTGGATGACGAGCCCGTTCGAGAAGACGAAGCCGGCGGCATCCCCGGCGATCATCCAGCCGTCGCCGTGGAACGCGGCGGGTCGGCTCGCCCAGCCCGAGCTGATCAGCTTCGCCCCGTACTCGACGAGCTCGGCGCCCTTGAGCCGCGCGGCGATCGTCGGGTGCATCTTGAACCGCTCGATGAGATCGGGCGCGTAGACGTTGCGCCCGAACAGCGAGCGGAGGTTCACGATCAGCCCGATCGAGAGGGAGTCCGCGTTCGTGTAGACGAAGCCGCCGCCCATCACGCCGGGCGGGAAGATCCCCGTCACCCACTCCTCGGCGTGCCCCTCGTGCGGTCCCACGTTGAACCGGTCCTCGATCGTGCCCGCATCGAGGGCGTAGACCTCCTTCATCCCGAGCTCGGTCGCGTCGGCGCTCAGGCGAGGCTCCGGCCGGATCGGGGTGCCGAGCGAGAGCCGGGAGTTCGCCCCGTCGGCGACGATCGTCACGGGCGCGGTCATCGTCTCCCCGCCCTGCTCGATGCCGTGGACCCGACGGCCCTCCCAGTGGAGCCGCTCGACCGGGACCGAGGCGACCACGGTCGCGCCGGCCTCCTCGGCCTTCTTCGCGAGCCAGGCGTCCGTCCGGGCCCGGAGGACCGAGTGGGCGACGTACGGGGGCGTCCGCCAGCGGCCGTCCTCGAGGTCGAAGGCGACGGAGCTCTCCGGCGTGAGGAACCCGAAGCGCTTGCGGACGAGGTGGCGCTCGACCGGCATCTCCTCCCACCAGCGGGGCAGGATCCGGTCGAGGTCGTGCCCCCAGAGGATCCCGCCCGACAGGTTCTTCGCGCCCGGTTCGGCGCCGCGCTCGAGGAGCAGGACGTTCGCCCCGCCCTGGGCGAGCCGGACGGCGGCCGCGCAGCCGGCCATGCCGGCGCCGACCACGATGACGTCAAAGTCGTCGGCCATCGGTCCCGTGCGCGAGGCGGGACCGCGGATTTAACGGTGCGCGCGCCGCTACCGCGCGCTCATCTGCGACGCGTTCTCGATCAGCTTCTGGAAGCGGAACGGTTTCGGGATCCCCTTCCAGTCCTCGTTGCCGATCCGGCTGCCGCCCTCGGAGCTCACCCGGACCGTTCCGTAGCCGAGCAGGCGCTGCCCGAACGACTGGTGGACGTCGATCCCCCGGACCTGCGTCACGGGGATCTCGTCGAAGTCCTTGCCCAGGATCCCCTTCTGGACGATCACCCGGCGGTTCGTGACCGCGTAGACCGTCGAGATCCAGCGCAGGTACCGCACGAACGTCCGGATGACGCCGAGCAGGAAGAGGACCGCGAAGAACAGCGTCGTCCAGAGCGCCCACGTCGAACTCCCGACGTGGACCCATCCGGCGAGCGTGCCGAGCGCGTTCGTCCACGCGGCGAGCCCGGGCCAGCCGAAGTACGCGGCCGCGCTGAGGTACGTCAGCACCCCCGTGATCAGCAGCCAGACGATCGGACCCGGGAAGTAGAACAGCTTGGTCGCGCGGGTCTCCTCGAGCAGGAACTCCTGGTCGCCGAGGAACGTCGCTTTCAGCAGTCGGGGCATCGGCCGAGGAGCGGCCGAGACGGTCGTCGCCGCCGGGGCGACGGGCGGGGGGGGCGTGGGGGCCGCCATCGGGGTTCCCGGACCCCGCCCTGGGGATAAACTCATGTATCGAGCCGCCGCCGCGCCCCCGCCTTATATCGCGCGCTCCGTCTCGGCCGCCCGTGGGGATCACCGACTGCCACGTGCACATCAACCCGCTCGGGACGATGCATCCGGACACGGTCCGCCTCCTCGGATCCGTCGCCCCCGAGACGCGGGCGATGCTCGACGACCCGGCCCAGTTCCTCGCGTATCTCGACCGGTGCGGCGTCGCGCGGGCGGTCCTCGTGAACTACGTCGCCCCCGAGGTGATCGGATACACCGAGTCGACGAACGACTTCGTGAGCCGCTACGCGGCCCACGACCCGGACCGGCTGATCGCCCTCGGCGGGATCCGCCCCGACCACCCGGCGCCCGCCCGCGAGATCCGGCGCCTGGCGCACGATCTCGGGATCCGGGGCCTGAAGCTGCACCCGCCCCACCAGCTGTTCCGGCCCGACGGCTACCGCGACGGTTCGGCCCCCGCGCTCCGCGAGGTCTACGCCACGTGCGAGTCGGAGGGCCTCCCGATCGTCTTCCACACCGGGACCTCGGTCTTCCCGCGCGCCCGCAACCGCTTCAGCGACCCGATGTTCGTGGAGGACGTCGCGATCGACTTTCCCGACCTCACGATCGTGCTCGCGCACGGCGGGCGCCCGATCTGGATGGAGACCGCGGTGTTCCTCGCGCGGCGGTTCCCGAACGTCTGGCTCGAGGTGTCGGGCGTGCCCCCGGCCCGGACGCTCGAGTACTTTCCGCACCTCGAGCGGGACGCGGCGAAGACCCTCTTCGGGACCGACTGGCCGGGGCCGGGGGTGAAGGACATCCGGTCGAACCTCGACGCCTTCCGCTTGCTGCCGATCTCCGCGGAGGCGCGGCACCGGATCCTCGAGGAGAATCCGCAGCGGGTCTTCCCGCCGCGCACGGCCCCATTGAAATAGTCGGTCCGGCTCCTGCGTCGCGTGCCCGCGACCCCGAACCCTCCGCCCGACCCCGGCGAGCCGGGACCGACCCCCGCGGAGGAGCCCGCGCCGACGGTCGAGGTCGTGGAGGGCGGCGAGGAGGTCGGACGGCTGCCGCTGCCCCGGCGCAATCGCGGCGAGGTGTTCGGGATCGCGAGCCAACTCCTCGGGGCGGCGCGGATCCGCGTGATGTGCGAGGACAACGTCTCGCGGATGGGCCGGATCACGGGGAAGATGAAGAAGAAGATGTGGATCCGGGAGGGCGACCTCCTGATCATCCGCCCGTGGGGGTTCCAGGAAGGGAAGGCGGACATCCTGTTCCGCTACAGCCGCACCCAGTCGCAGTACCTCTCCCGGCGCAACCTCCTGCCCGCGTCGATGAACCTCTTCGCCACCCCGGACGCCCGCACCGACGCAACCCCCGCGACGTAGGAGCGCCATGGCTCCCGCCTTCTCCCGCCCCCTCTCGGCGATCGAGATGGCGGTGGTCGAGCAGAACGCGGTCGCGCGCGGCGTCACGCTCGACGCGCTGATGGAGAACGCGGGCCGGGCCGCGGCGGAGGAGGCGGTCCGGCACCTGCCGCCCGCGCCCGCCCGGGTCGCCGTCGTCGCCTCCACGGGGAACAACGGGGGCGACGGGACGTGCGCCGCCCACTACCTGCTCCAGTTCGGGTTCCAGCCCGAGGTCTGGCTCGTCCGTCCGCCGAGCGAGATCCGGTCGGGACCGGCGCTGCGCTGCTTCGAGCGGATCGCCGACCAGCTGCCGGTCCACGTCGGCGTCCCCGCTCCCGACGAGCTCCGGGCGTTCCCGCTCGTGCTCGACGCGCTGCTGGGCACGGGGCAGTCCGGCCCCCTGCGACCGCCGATCCGCGACGCCGTCGACGCCGTCCGACAGAGCGGGGCGCCGACGCTGGCGATCGACCTTCCGACAGGGACGGGGGACCCGCACGGGCTGCGGCCCCGGTGGACCGTGACGCTGACGGTCGTGAAGCGCGAGATGGACGCGGCGACCGCGGGCGAGGTCACCGTGCGCGACATCGGCATCCCGACGGAGGCCTGGGCCGCGACCGGCCCGGGGGAGTTCCTGTTCTTCCGGCCCCCCGATCCCCGTTCGGCACGGGGGCGGGCGGGGCGACTGATCGTCATCGGGGGCGGCCCGTACGCGGGCGCCCCGGCGCTCGCGGCCCTCTCCGCCCTGCGCTCGGGCGCCGAGCGGGCGACGGTGCTGGCCCCGGCCGGGGCGGCCGAGCGGATCCAGGGGTTCAGTCCCAACCTCATCGTCGTGCCGTTCGGGGTCGAGCGGTTCCGGCCGACCGACGTCGACGAGCTGCTCGCGTTCGTTCGGTCCGGCCGACCGAGCGCGATCGCGGTCGGGATGGGGGCGGGCGCCCACCCCGAGACGGTCCAGGCGCTGGGGGCGGTCGAGCGGGCGCTGGCGGGCGAGCTCCCCCTGGTCGTCGACGCGGACGGGCTCGCCGCCCTCCCGCGGCCCGAGGAGCTCCCCGCGGCGGCGACGCCGACCTCGATCGTGGCGACGCCGAACGCGGGCGAGTTCGTGCGGTACTTCCACGGGCCCCGGGAGGCGACCGGCGACGCGCGGCGGGAAGCGGCCCGGTCCGCCGCCGCCGCGCGTCGGCTCACGCTCGTGGTGAAGGGACCGACCGACCTGATCACGGACGGCGCGGACCTGTTCGAGAACCCGCACCACACTGCGGCGATGACCGTCGGCGGGCTCGGCGACGTGCTGGCCGGCGTGCTCGCGAGCCAGCTCGCCCAGGGGGTCCCGGCCCTCCACGCGGCCCGACTGGCGACCTACTGGGTCGGGGAAGCGGGGTTGAGAGCCGCGGCGACGCAGGGCTGGGGCCTCGTCGCGACCGACGTGATCGAGCGGCTGCCGACCGCGCTCGCGGAGGGCGCGGGGCACGCCCGACCCGAGAGCGGGTAGGCGCGAGCGTCCCAAACCGCCGTCGAGCGCCTACGCGTACCGGACCCGTCCGCGGATCGCCTTCGCGCGGGTGCGGACGTCCTTCTGCCCCGCCGGATGGCCCTCGGCATACCCTTCGTGGAAGGCGCGGATCAGCGCCTCCGCCTTCGGATGGAGCGCCTTCAGGTCCTCCTCCACGAGGTGGAGGTCGATCCCGAGCTCCTCCACGCCCGGGCTCCGCGAGCCCATCGACAGATCGACGAGCGCGGGCGCGCCGGACGGGCCGTCGGGATACAGGACGTTCGAGCTCGTGAGGTCGCCGTGCGAGATGCCCGCGGCGTGGAGCTTCCCGAGCACCGTCCCGAACGCGCGGACCGCCGATCGGAGCTGCTCCGGGGGGAGGGCCGGATCCTCGAGGAGCTGCTTGAGCGTGGGCCCGGGGAGCTCCTCCAGGATCAGGCGGTGGCGGGGGAGGTCGACGTCGTACAGGATCGGGGTCCGCACGCCCGCGCGACGGGCGTCGACGAGCAGACGGACCTCGGTCCGGGTGCGCTCGCGGCGGAGCCGGTCGTCGAGCGCCTTCGGCCGGTAGTTCTTCGCGTCCCGCTCCTTGAGGAGGGCCGGGAACCCCCACCAGTCCACGCGACGGAGCGACGCTTCCGCCCCCCGCGCGATCGGCGGGCCGGCCTCGTCGCGCTCCGCGGGGTCCCCCATCCGTCCTCCGCCCGGTCTCCCCGAGGGCGACCGGGTCCGCTCGCGACGGGGGGCCGCGCTATAAGCGGACCGGTCGCGCGCGCCCGCCGGCGGTCGGCGGCCGACTCCGTTATGAGGGCCTCCGCGCGTCGGCCGGTCGGAGCGACGATGCCCGAGGGGGAGCTGGTCGGCCGGAAGAGCGAAGTCGACGGGGTCGAGATCCTCGTGCTGAAGCATCCGCCCGTGAACGCGCTCAGCACGGCCCTGCTGGCCGACCTCGACCGGCAGCTCACGTCGATCGAATTGGACCCCAAGGTCCGGGCCGTGATCGTCTCGGGCGAGGGGCAGTACTTCAGCGCCGGCGCCGACCTCAAGGAGATGGCGACGCTCGACCTCGCGAACGCGCCCCGGGTCGTCCGCCAGGGCCACGCGCTGTTCGGGCGGATCGCGAGCTGCCGGGCGCCCGTGATCGCGGCGATCAACGGGCTCGCCCTGGGGGGAGGGCTCGAGCTCGCGCTCGCCTGCGACCTGCGGATCGCGGGGGAGTCGGCGAAGCTCGGCGCCCCCGAGGTCAACTACGGCCTGATGCCCGCGTACGGCGGGACCCAACGGCTCCCCCGCACGGTCGGGGTGCCGAAGGCGAAGGAGCTCATCTTCACGGGCGCGATGATCTCCGCGGCCGAGGCGCTGCGGATCGGGCTCGTCAACAAGCTGGTCCCCGCCGGCCAGGAGCTGCGCGCGGCGCGCGACCTCGCCCACGCGATCGCGCAGAAGGCGCCCCGCGCGGTCCAGGCGTCGAAGCGGGCGATCCAGGACGGGATCGCGCGCCCGCTGGCGGAGGGGATCGAGGGGGAGACCCGGCTGTTCGAGACCGAGGTGCTGACGAGCACGGACCTCGCGGAGGGGATCGTCGCCTTCGCCGAGCGCCGCCCGCCGAAGTTCACGGGGGCGTGACCGTGCCGATCGAGTTCGAGTTCACCGCCGACCAGGAGGCGTTCCGGTCCGCGGCGCGCGCCTTCCTCCAGAAGGAGGTCGCCCCGATCGTCGCGGAGATGGACGAGACCGAGACGTTCCCGGCGGCGACCGTCCGTCGCATGCAGGAGGAGGGATACTTCGGCATCCCGATCCCCGAGGAGTACGGGGGCCTCGGGCTCGGCAAGGTCGGCTACTGCCTGTTCCTCGAGGAGCTCGGGAGGGTCGACGCGTCGCACGGCACGATCGTCGGCGCCCACACGTCGCTCGGCACGACCCCGCTGCTCTACTACGGGACCGAGGAGCAGAAGCAGCGGTGGCTCGTCCCCGCGGCGAAGGGGGAGAAGCTGCTCGCGTTCAGCCTCACCGAACCGGGGTCGGGGAGCGACTCGGGCGCGGTGCACACGGTCGCGGAGCGGCAGGGCGACCGATGGGTCGTCACCGGCACCAAGATCTACGTCTCGAACGGCCGCGAGGCCGACACGGTCATCCTGATGGCGGCGAACGACGCGAAGCTCGGCCCGAACGGCGGGGTGACCGCCTTCGTCGTCGACACGAACCTCCCCGGGTTCAAGGTCGGCCGCTCCGAGAAGAAGATGGGGCTCCACGGCACCTCCACCGCCGAGCTGATCCTCGACCACGTGGAGCTCGGGCCCGAACGGGTGCTCGGCGAGGTCGGCAAGGGGTTCCACGCCGCGATGACGGCGCTCGACGTGGGCCGCGTCTCGCTCGGGGCCGCGAGCCTCGGCGGCATGGAAGCGGCGTGCGCCGAGGCGCTCGCCTTCGCCCAGAACCGCACGCAGTTCGGGCTGCCGATCAGCGAGTACGAGGCGATCCAGTTCAAGCTCGCCGACATGGCGATGCTGATCCACGCGCTCCGCTACATGGTCTACCACGCCGCGGCCCGGCAGGACCGGCTGGGGACCGACCCGAAGCGGTGGACCCGGCTTCAACGCCAGGAAAAGACCCGCGAGGCGGCGACCGTGAAGTGCCTCGCGTCGGAGTGGGCGAGCGCGGTGATCGACGAGGCGCTCCAGATCCACGGCGGGCTCGGCTACATCCGGGGGACGCCGATCGAGCGCGCCTACCGCGACGCCCGCATCAGCGAGATCTTCGAGGGGACGAACGAGATCCAGCGGCTCGTCGTCGCCCGCGACCTCATGGCGCGGGGGCTGTAGCCGGGGGCGGCGCCGTCGTCTCCTCCCGGAGGACGCGGCGCAGCACCTTCTGGACCCCGCTGCGCGGCAGGCTGTCCCGGAACTCGACCGTGCGCGGGGCCTTGTAGTGCGCGAGGCGCTCGCGGACGAACCCGATCAGCTCGTCGGCGGTGACGGTCCCGCCGGCCTTGCGGACGACGAACGCCTTCACGACCTCGCCGAGCTCCGGGTCGGGGACGCCGATCACGGCCGCGTCGGCGACCGCGGGGTGCTGGAAGAGGACCTCTTCGACGTCCCGCGGGTAGACCTTGAGCCCGCCCACGTCGATCATGTCCTTCTTCCGGTCGACGATGTACGCGTAGCCGTCGGCGTCGAGGCGGGCGATGTCGCCCGTCCGGAACCACCCGTCCGACAGGACCGCCGCCGTCTCCTCGGGCTGGCCGAAGTAGCCGAGCATCACCTGGGGTCCCCGCACCGCCAGCTCGCCGACCTCGCCGACCGGAAGGACCCGCGTGCCGGTCTCGAGGTCGACCACCCGTTGGTCGGTGTTCGGGAGCGGGAGGCCGATCGAGCCCGCCCGCCGCTCGCCGACGACGGGGTTGGCGTGCGTGGCCGGCGACGTCTCGCTGAGCCCGTATCCCTCGATGATCTTCCCCCCGGTGAGCTCCTCGAACCGGCGCGCGACCTCGACGGGCAGCGGCGCCGAGCCGCTGAGGCAGAAGCGGATCGACCGGATCCGGTGCCGGGCGATGTCCGGCTGGTGGATGAACGCATGGTAGAGCGCGGGCACCCCGGGGAACTGGGTCGGCTGGTACCGGTCGATCAGCTTGAGGAGCTCCCGGATCTCGGGCCGCGTCTGCATCACCACCGCGCCGCCCATCCTCAGCGGCAGCAGCAGCGCGACCGTGAGCCCGTAGATGTGGAAGAACGGGATGGAGGCGAGCGCGACCTCCCGCCCGGGCGTCTTCACCGTGTCCCAGGCCTCGAGCTGGACGACGTTCGCGACGAGGTTGCGGTGGGAGAGCATCGCGGCCTTCGCCCGGCCGGTCGTCCCGCCCGTGTACTGGAAGACGGCGACGGTGGTCGCCGGGTCCCGGTGGAGGGACGGCACCGTGCCGGGGGTCCGGAGGGCGGTCCGGAACGAGCGGACGGACGGATCCGTGGGGACGGTGGTGGGGAGTCCCTGGCGGCGCAGCACCCCGTTGACGAAAGGCCGCACGTAGAACGGGTACTGGTCCTTCGTGCGCGCGACGAACGCGAGCGGGATCGGGGCCGCGTCCCGCACCTGAGCGAGGTTCGGGTACAGCAGCTCGAGCGTGACGATCGCCTTCGGGCCGGAGTCCCGGATCAGCCGCGAGAGGTCCTGCCCGATGTAGAGCGGGCTGATCTGGACGACGACCGCGCCCAGGCGGAGGATGCCGAACAGGGCGATCGGGTAGACCGGGCAGTTGGGGAGGTAGACGGCGACCCGGTCCCCCTCGCGGATCCCCTCGCGGGCGAGGGCGGCGGCGAACCGCTCGCTCGCCGTCCAGAACTCGCGGTAGCTGAGGTGCGTTCCGTAGTACAGCAGCGCGGGCCGGTCGGCGTAGCGATCGACGCTCGCTTGGACCAGCTCCGGGAGCAGCAGCTCCGGCACCTCGACCGTGGGGGGAACGCCCGCCGGGTACTTCTTCCGCCAGACGCGGTCCGGCTCCGAGGTCGGGGTCGCCATGGGGCCCGTCACGCCGACGTCCCGGCGTCGGACTCCTTGACGAACTGCACGCCCGGCTTATAGCCCGGGTGGAAGCGGACCCGGTCCCCGATCGCGAGCTGCGTCGGGTCGCGGACCGTCGGCATCCAGCCGGTCACGCGACCGCCCCCGTCGAGCTCGACGACGACGTAGGCGTACGGCGCATCGTTGAGGAAGTCGTCGCCGGGGACGGAGAGGATGGTGTACGCCACCACCGCGCCCGTGGGCGGAAGGTCGCGATCGACGTACTCGGAGCGACCGCACCGGGGGCACGCGAGCCCCCAGGTCGCGGTCACGAGGCCGCAGTGGGCGCATCGGAAGCCCCGGAGGCGGCCGTTCTCCTCGTAGCCGCGGAACCAATCGGCGACGGTGTGCGGCGCGGCCGGGAGCTCGTCGGCGGGCACGGCGACGCCTACCGGCGGGCGAAGATGTGGACCGAGCAGGAGCCGCCCGTCGCCCCCACGTTGTGCGTCAGCGCCGTGCCGGTCCGCGGCACTTCGCGACCCTTCGCGAGCCCGTTGAACTGTTCGAACACCTCCACGACCTGCGAGGCCCCGGTGGCGCTGACGGGATGGCCCTTCGCCTTGAGGCCGCCGGACGGGTTGACCGGCAGCTTGCCGTCGCGCGCGGTCGTCCCCTCGAGCTCCTCGGCGCCCGCCGTCCCGCGGGGGAAGAACCCGAGGTCCTCGAGGGCCATCACCTCGGCGATCGTGAAGCAGTCGTGAACCTCGAGAAAATCGATCTCCTTCGGCCCGAGCCGCGCCTGGCGGAACGCCTTCTCGGCCGCTGCCCGCGACGCGGGCAGCCCGAGGAGGTCCGGGCGGTCCTGCATCTCGGTGATCGAGCCGGTCCGCACCGAGGCCCGCACCACGAGAGGCTCGGACGCGGGGGCCGGCATCGCCTCCTTGGCCGCCACGACGACCGCGGCCGCTCCGTCGGAGAACGGGCAGCAGTCGTAGAGGCGGAGCGGCGAGGCGATCATCGGCGAGGCGAGGTACGTCTCCATCGAGATCTCCTTCTGGAAATGGGCGTGCGGGTTGCGCGCGGCGTTCGCGTGGTTCTTGATCGCGATCGAACCGAACATCTCGGGTCGCGTCGGGAACTTGTGCTGGTACGCGCTCGCCAACGTCGCGTAGAGGCCCGGGAACGTGGCGCCGTTCCTCGTCTCGAACGGATAGTCGGCGGCGATCGCGAAGTAGCTCGTGGCCGCGAGGGTGTCGAGATGGGACAGCTTCTCGGCGCCGACCACGAGGACGGCGTCGGCGAACCCGCCCGCGACGTGGACGAACGCCTCGTGGAGCCCCGCGCTCGACGACGAGCAGGCCGACTCCACGGTCGCGGACGGTACCTCGGGGATCCCGAGACCGCCGTTGATGAGGGGCCCGATGTGGGCCTGGTGCTCGGAGATCCCGAAGGCGTTCGAGACGAAGGTGTAGTCGATGTCCTTCGGCTCGAGCCCGGCCGAACGGATCGCCTCCAGCGAGACGCGCGTGGCGGCCTCCCGGGTGCTCTCCTTCATCTTGCCGAAGCGGTTCGACGCCGCCCCGACGACCCAGGTCTCGCGCATCCCCGAACGATCTCCGACGACCTAGTGCGGCCGCGGGCTTAACGTGAACGCCGTTCCGAGGTCGCGGGCGCCTCCCACGGCAGCCCGAGCGTCCCGGCCAGCCGTTCGAACGTCCGCTGCGCGAGCGCCGGGTCCCGGGTCTTCACGAGGATCTTGCCGTTCCGACTGATCGTCGTCTCGGGGTCCGACCCCACGATCAGCATCACCCGCGCGTCGATGACCGGGACCCCGTCCCGGGCGAGCGTCGCCCGCACCCGGCCGAGATCGAGCGGGCGGGGCGGCTCGGGGATCGCCTCGTACGCCCCCTGGCTCGAGCAGAGCTTGAGCTGCCGATACATGCGCGGGGCCGTCCGGGCCGAGCCGTGCCGGAGCTTACGCGGTGAGCGGAGCCCCGCACTTCGCGCAGAACGTGGCGTTCGGTGCGTTGGGGGACCCGCACGAGGAGCAGAACTTCTGTCCCTGGCCGGGGGCGAGGGGGGCGCCGCCCGCGGGGGGCGGCGCGGCCGCCGCCGTCGGCTGGCCCCAGGCGGCCCCCGTGCCCGGCTGGCCCCACTGGCCGCCCGTCATCGGGGCCGGGGGCGCCTTCCACACCAGCGCGAGGATCCCGCCGATCAGCCCGAGGATCAGGCCGATGAAGAAGCCGCTGCCGCCGACGAAGGAGAGGAGCGACAGGATGAGGATGATCGCCCCCCACGTCTTCGAGCTCGATGGGTGGGTGCGCAGCTGGACCGCCCCGTAGATGATGATCACGCCGAAGATCAGCGCGACCGCCCCGAGGGCCGCGACGGCGGCTCCTGCGACGCCGAGGCCGGCGAAGACGCTGCCGACGAGCGCGCCGACGGCGATGTAGACGAGTCCGCTCAGGATGATGAAGATCCCGGCGATCAGGCTCAGGATGTGCGCCCCGCTCGGATAGCTGGCGTCCGCCATGGTCCCGCGGAGAGAGTCGCCGGTATAAGAACGGCAGGTCTCACAGGACGAGCGCGCGCCGGACGCAGTCGTCGACGATCTGGTCGACGTCCAGCACCGTCTCTTCGCGCTCGATCTGCACGAGGTTCGAGCGGGTCGCGGGCCGATCCGGGACCGCCTGGCAGCACAGGCCCGGTCGCGTCGAGATCTCGTAGGTGCCGATCGACTTCGCGACCGCCTCGATCTCCTGCTTGTCGAACCCGATCAGGGGCCGGACGATCGGCAGGCCCACCGCGGCGGTCGCGCTCCGCATGTTGGGGAGCGTCTGCGACGCGACCTGGCCGAGCGCCTCGCCCGTGGCGAGGAACGTCGCGCCCTCCCGTTCGGCGATCCGCTGGGCGGAGCGCCACATGAACCGCCGGCACAGGATGCAGCCGACGTGCCGGTCGGTGTTGCGCATGAGCGTGATCTGCGTCGGGCCGTGGGGCAGCACGTAGAGCGGGATCGCTTGGTGGTAGCGGGTCCGAAGCAGCTGCAGGTGGTCGACGACCTTCGTCAGCGGAGAGTCGTCGGTGAACGGCCGGTTGTCCATGTGCACGGCCAGCACCTCGTGCCCCTGGCGCAGCAGGTAGTGGATCGCGACGGGGGAGTCGATCCCGCCGCTCATCAGCATCACGCCCCGCGCCATGGAAGCTCCGGAGCCCGGTCCGTCTATATAGGGGTGCGCCGCCGCGGGTCGGCGCGACCCGTCGGGTCGGCGGCGTTAAGTCCCGAACCCCGTCCCCCCGACGATGGCCGAGCCCGCAGCCCCGATCGAGCTGCACGTCCGCGAGGCCGGCACCGGGCCGCCGGTGGTGCTCCTCCACGGCGCCGGCGGCAGCCACACGGTCTGGAACGCGGTCTTTCCGCGCCTGGCGAACGAGTTCCGGGTGCTCGCGCCCGACCTGCGCGGCCACGGGAGGTCGCCCGACCCCCCCGGTTCGACGTACTCGTTCGAAGAGCTCGCGGCCGACGTTCTTCACCTGCTCGACGAGCGCGACCTTCCGGCCGCCCACTGGGTCGGGCTCAGCGGCGGGGCGCTGCTCGCCCTCAAGCTGACGCTCGACGCGACGCCGCGGACCCGCAGCCTCACCATGATCTCGGGGTCGGCGTACGTCGACGCCCACACGCGCGCCGTCGCGGAGCGATGGGCCGAGGTGTTCGCGAAGGAAGGCGGCGACGCCTTCGCGCTGCGGCTGCTGAAGGACCTGTACTACCCGGACTGGGTCGAGGCCCACCTCGACGTCGCCGACGACCTGCGCCGCGAGGTGCGGCATCGGGACTTCGGGCCGGCGGTCAAGTGGTCGCGGGCGATGGCTCCGTTCGACGAGAAGAACCGGATCGCCGCGATCCGGGTCCCGACGCTGATCATCCAGGCGATGGACGACCAGGTGGTGGACGCGTCGCACGGGCGGATCCTGCGCCAGTCGATCCTCCACGCCCAGATCCGGATCCTCGCCAACACGGGCCACCTCGTCCCGGTGGAGCGGCCCGACGAGACGGCCGAGGCGATCGAACGGCTCGTGCGCGCCACCGAGGAAGGGACCCCGTCCGCCCCCGGCTGAACGTCGCGCGGGGAGCTTATCTCCTCGAAGACCCATCGTCGGCGAGATGTCGGCGCCGGCCCCTCCCGACCTCGCCCAGCGAATCGCGCAGCTCGAGCGCGAGATCCGCGACCTTCGGCTGCGCGTCGCCGACCTCGAGCGACGGCTCGCCCCCCGGCAGGAGCACCCCGAGGACCAGTCGACCATCCGCGAGAAGGTCGTCTACGACTGGCAGGCGTAGCCGTGGCCGCGCCGCCGGATCCGCTCGGTGCGGCCCCCCGGCCGCTCGGAGCGCTGCTCGACCGGTATCCCCGCGTGAGCCCGCCGGTCTCCGTGGGCGGGGCGGCCGTGGTCCTGCTGCTGCGCGAGGGGCGATCCGAGGTCGAGACGCTGCTCATCGAGCGGACCGTGCGGCCGACCGACCCCGCGTCCGGCCAGGTCGCCTTTCCGGGGGGCCACGTCGATGACGGCGACGGCTCGTTGCTCTCGACGGCGCTCCGCGAGCTCGAGGAGGAGGTCGGGCTCACCCGCTCGGACCTCGCGGACGATCCCCGGTTCGTCGGGCCGTTCGACGCCCCGCGGTTCGGCCTCACCGTGGGCGTCTTCGCGGCCGCGATCGCCGACTCCGGTCGACCGCCCTCCCCGCGCAGCGCGAACGAGGTCGCGCACGTCTTCTGGCTGCCGCGCTCGGCGCTCGCCCGCACCCGACGGGTCCACCGCGAGACGGCGGACGGCCTCGGTGAGGTCAACGCGACCGTCTTCGAGGGGCACATCCTGTGGGGGTTCACGCGGCGGGTCCTCCGCGACTTCTTCGGCTTCCCCGTCGAGGACGTCCTCGCCGGACCGGTCTTCGCCCATCGGGACGACGTGCCCGCGGACCGGTGATCCGGCCCCGCGGCACCCCCGTCCCGTCGCGCGATCCCGGCCCTCGGGCGGCGACGTCCGGTTCGGCGGTTTCCCCGGCGATACCGGCGAGCAGACCTTTATATACCAGCTTAAATAGTCCTCCGCCCGGGGATCACCTTGGTGAAGATTCGTATCGAGAACGTGGTCGCCTCGACCTCCCTCGGCGATGAGCTCGATCTGCAGTCGATCGCGCTCGGTCTCGACGGGGCGGAGTACGAGCCGGAACAGTTCCCCGGTCTCATCTACCGGCTGAAGCAGCCGAAGACCGCGATCCTCCTCTTCCGCTCGGGCAAGGTCGTCTGCACCGGTGCGAAGAGCATGCACGAGGTCGAGGAGTCGATCCGCACCGTGGCGGCCCAGATCAAGAAGGGCGGGCAGAAGATCAACATGCACCCCCGGATCGAGGTCCAGAACATCGTCGCGAGCTCCGACCTCGAGAGCGAGATCAACCTCAACGCGATCGCCGTGACCCTCGGGCTCGATCGGGTCGAGTACGAGCCCGAACAGTTCCCCGGGCTCGTCTGCCGCATCGACGATCCGAAGGTGGTCGTCCTCCTGTTCGGCAGCGGCAAGCTCGTCTGCACCGGCGCCCGCAAGCCCTCGGACGTCGAGGTCGCGGTCAAGAAGATCACGAAGGAGCTCCAGGGCGCGGGCCTGCTCCGCTAGGCCCGCGGACGTCCGGGGCGCTCGTGACGCTCCCCGACGACCTGCCGATCGTCGACCACCACTGCCATCTCTCCCCCACGGGCGAGGGGGTCGCGGCGGCCCGGCGGTTCCGGGAGGCCGGCGGAACCCACCTGTTCCTCGCCACCCAGAACTACGCCCCGCGGGTCCCGACGACCGAGGCGGAGTACGTCGCCCAGTTCGAGACGACCGAGCGCCTCGCCCGCCGGGTCCACGAGGAGACGGGGACCGTCGTCTACCCCGTGATCGCCCCGTACCCGATCGACCTCGTCCACGCCGCCCCCGATTTGGGGGTCGCGGGCGCGCTGCAACTTCAGCTGCGGGCGCTCGACCGCGCGGGGGCCTGGATCCGCGATCGCCGCGCCGTCGCGCTCGGCGAGGTCGGACGGGCGCACTTCCCGGTGCCGGAACCGGTCGCCGCCGCCCTCGCCACGGTGTTCGAGTACGCGCTCGCGATCGCCCGCGACGCCGGCTGTCCGGCGGTGGTCCACTCGGAGGAGTTGGATCGCGCCGGATACCGTCAGCTCGCGGAGCTCGCCCGGCGGATCGGCCTCGCGCCCGAGCGGGTCGTCAAGCACTACGCCCGAAGCCGCGTGCCGGCCGAGGAACGAGACGGGATCGCGCCGTCGTACGTCGCGCGTCGCGAGCTCGTGCGGGAGGTCGCACGCGACCCTGCCCCCTGGTTCCTGGAGACCGACTTCCTCGACGACCCGAAGCGCCCGGGCGCGGTGCTCGACCTCACGACCGTCCCGCGACGCGCCCGGGCGGCGGGCGAACGATCGGCGCCGGAGCGGGACGCGCTGCGGGTCCCGTTCGTGGAGTCGGTGGAGCGGGTCTACGGGCTGCGTCCGATCGTCGAGCGGGGGGTCCCCGCATGACGCGGCGCGGGCTGCTGGTCGCGCTCGAAGGGATCGACGGGGCCGGGAAGTCGACGCTCACCCGGTCGCTCGCCCGACGCCTGCGGGCCCGGGGCTACTCGGTCGCCCGATGGCGGGAGCCGACCGACCCGCGGATCGGGCGGCTCGCCCAGTCCGTGGGGGCCGCGGATCCGTGGACGGGGGCGGTCTACTTCACCGTCGATCGGCACCTGGCCCGACCCCGCCTCGAGTCGCTGCTGCGGCGCCACGACGTCGTCCTCAGCGACCGCTCGTTCTTCTCGACGCTCGCCTACCAGGGGAGCGCCCTCCCGCCCAGGGAGCGACGGCGTCTCGCGGCGCTCGAGCGCTCGGCCACCGTCGCGCCGGACCGCGTGCTGCTGGTCGACCTCCCCCCGGAGCTGGCGCTGCGGCGTCTCGGCGGGCGGGGCCGGGGGCGGGGACCGCTCGAGCGGCGGGCGGTGCTCGCGCGGGTCGCGCGGGCCTACCGGGGCCTGGCGCGCGCCCCCGGCTGGACGGTGCTCGACGCGCGACGCCCGCGACGGGAGCTGACCCACGCCGCCGTCGCCGCCCTTCGGCTGCCCGACGGGGCCGCCCGCCGACACCCCTCGGGGCGAACCTGATATGGCCCGCGTTCGTCCCGCCGCCCGCGATGAGCCCCCCCGCCCGCATCCTCGTGCGCGAGGAGACGCTCGACCCGTCGTTCCTCCCCCCCAAGCTCGTCCATCGGGAGCGGGAGCTCGAGCTGTTGGGCAAGCGCTACCGGGACGCGCTCGGGAAGAACCTCCCGTTCCACCTCCTCCTGACCGGCGGCGTCGGTAGCGGGAAGACCGCGGTCGCGCGTCGGCTCGGCGAGGACCTCGGGCGCGCGGGTCGGCTGGGCGGCTTTCCGCTCCGCACGATCTACGTCAACTGCTGGCGGCGCGCGAGCGACCGTACGGTCATGCTCGACCTGCTGCGGAGCGTTCAGGTCTCGCTGCCGGATCGGGGCTACAGCCTGTCCGAGATGCTCGATGTCTTCGAGCAGGGGATCCGCCGCAACCCGGGACATCTGCTGATCGAGCTCGACGAGGCGAGCGCGCTCGTGAAGCAGGAGACGAAGCTCGTCTACCTGCTCTCCCGGTCCCGAGAGGTCGAGCTCGGCTCGATCTCGCTGCTCCTGATCGCGTCGGAGGATCTCTTCCCGTACCTCGACGCGGCCAGCCGCTCGAGCTTCGGCGTCACGCACCGCCTCGCCCTCGCGCCGTACGACCGCGGCGCGCTCGCCGACATCCTGGAGGCGCGGGCGGCGATCGCGCTCCGGAGCGGCTCGGTCGGGCGCGACGTGCTCGAACAGATCGCGCGGATCGCCGCGCCGAACGGGGACGCGCGGTTCGCGCTCGAGATCCTCGGGGGCGCGGCCCACGCCGCGGAGGACGACGGGGCCGACACGATCGAGGCGGAGCACGTCCGCCGCGCCAAGGGGTCGCTGCTGCCGACCGTCGGCGAGGAGCAGCTCGAGGCGCTCTCGACGAACCAGCTCGGCGTGCTGCTCGCGCTCTCGCGGAGTCTCAAGCGGCGGGGCGCGAACGTCGCCAGCCAGAAGCTCCGGACGACCCACGCCGCCCTCCTGGAGGAGCTCGGCGGGACGCCGATGAGCCGGACCACCTTCTGGCGGACCCTCAAGGAGCTCGAGCGGGACGGCCTCGTCACGCTCGAGACGGGCGCGAACGGCGAGTCGAGCCAGGTCGGGATGGACGAGCTGCCCGCGAGCTACCTCTCGACGCTGCTCGAGGAACGGCTTGGCCGGCCGCGCAAAACCTAAGACCCACGCCCCAGTCGGCGCCGCGTGGCCGCGGAGTCCGTACCCTCCCCGACGGTCGGCGCGTCGGCCCGCCTGCCCGCGTGGATCCGGGTCCGTCCGCCCACCGGCGCGCAGTATCCCGAGGTGCGCGACCTCCTCGGCGAGCTGCGGCTCGGCACGGTGTGCCGGGAGGCGCACTGCCCGAACCTCCCCGAGTGCTGGTCGATGGGCGCCGCGACGCTCATGCTGCTCGGGACCGACTGCACGCGCCGGTGCGGCTTCTGCGCCGTCACCACCCACTGGCCGCGGGGCGTCGTCGACCGGACGGAGCCCGCGCGCGTCGCCGAGGCGGTCCGTCGCTGGGGCCTAACGTACGTGGTGCTCACCCAGGTCTGCCGGGACGACCTCGAGGACGGCGGAGCCTCGGTGATGGCCGAGACGGTCCGGCGGATCCGGGCGGAGAGCCCGCGCACGCTCGTGGAGCTGTTGATCGGGGACCTCGGGGGCCGTGTCGAGTCGCTCGAGCTCCTCCTCCGCGACCCCCCGGACGTCCTCGCCCACAACCTCGAGACGACCCGCGCCCGGACGCCCGCGGTCCGCGACCCGCGGGCCGGCTACGACCGGTCGCTCCGCACCCTGTCCGCGGCGCGCGACCGGGGCGGCCGCGGGCTGGTGACGAAGAGCTCGATCATGCTCGGCCTCGGCGAGACCGACGACGAGCTCGACCGGGCGTTCGACGACCTGCGTCGCGCGGGGGTCGACCTCCTCACCCTCGGGCAGTACCTGCGGCCGAGCGCCGACCACCTCCCCGTCCAACGATGGGTCGACCCCGCGGAGTTCGACCGGACGAAGGCCCGGGCGCTCGCGGCGGGGTTCGCGGGCGTGGAGGCCGGCCCCCTGGTGCGGAGCTCGTACCGGGCCGAGGCGCTGTACGCGCGCGCGATGGCGCGCCGGGGAGCGTGAGCGATGGCGAAGAAGGTCAAGCGGAAGCTCGAGGAGGCGCAGGAGCCCGCCTTCGAGTTCCCGATCTTCGACGACGGAGCGTTCGTCAAGAAGGAGTTCGAACTGACCTGGGGGCTCACCCTCGCCGGGATCATCGCGGTCGTCTTCGGGTTCCTCGACTGGGCGCTCGCCACTGCCCACGTGCCCTGGTGGGGCGAGTTCGGCCTCGCGATCCTGGGGGCCGCCCTCACCCCGTTCCTGATCGGGCGCGTGAGGTCCGGGTCGTCGGCCTACACGAAGGGCGACTGGTTCGGGCTGATCTTCCTCGTCTTCTTCGGGACGATCGCGCTCTGGTTGCTGCTGATCAATCTCGCACCGTAGCGGCCGCGTCGAGCCACGGCAGCCGCTTCCCCAGGAGGCCCGTGAGCGCCTCCTCGAGCGACGGGGTCTCCGTCGCCTCCCCGAGCGGGGCGACCCCGATCGCCGACGGGTCGGCCGGCGTGAGGTCGCGTCCGAGCGACAGCCGGGGCAACAACGCCCGCACGACCGTCTCCGCGTCCCGGTCGCCCCGCCGGGACTCGACGGCCAGGTGGCCGTCCGGGCCGACGTACGGGCCCTGGAGGACCGGGGCGTCCGCCGCGCCCCACTTCGCGAGGAAGTGGCCGACCCGGTCGAGCCCGGCCGGCGGGCCGCCCTGGATCCGCACGGCGGGTCGCTCCCGATGCGCCAGCTCGACCACCACCGTGACCCGCTCCGGGTCCGCGGCGCTCGCGGAGGCGAGGAGCGCGTAGTCGGACCGGCCGAGCTCCTCCGCGATCGCATGCTCGGCCTTGCGGATCTGCGGGTAGAGCGTGTCGTCGACCCGGTCGGGCCGGGGCAGCGTGAGCACCGTCACGTGGGTCCCCCGGGCGTGGACCGCCCGGAGGGCGTCGTCCCGGGAGAGCCGGGGGCGGGGCCGTACCTCGAACCACGCCTCGGTCGGGCCGTCGAGGTACGCGCCCGCCGCGAGCACGAACGTGGCGAGGTTCCGGCGCGAGAGCGCGCTCGCCACGTTGCGGTTCGGATCGACCGGGTCCGCGAGCACCAGGGCGACGTCGGCCGGGAGCCGGGGGGGCTCGTGGCCGGGCGCGGCCAGACGGACCGGGAGTCGCCAGCCCCGGGCCGCGCGCAGCCACCCGCGCAGTCCGCCGAACTCGAGGACGAGCAGCTCCACGAGGTACCCCGAGAACCCCTCCGTGCGGGCCTCGGACCCGTAGACGCCGAGCGCGCGGAGGTACTGCTTCGCGAGTCGCACCTCGGCGACGAGGGCCGGGGTCTCCCGGGCGATCAGGTACTCCTGGTGGAACGGGGTCCGGTCGACCGGCGACAGCGGATGCGACGGGTCGGAGATGGCGAAACCGGGGACGGCGTCGACGTTGAACCCCGCGAACCGGCCGCGGAGGTACGGGTGCTCCGCGTAGCGGGTCTCGGGCGACTCGAGGACCGCGCGCCCGAGGGCGAGCCCCTCCTCGCGCAGCCGGTCCCGGCCGAGGTCGGGGGGGAACAGGAGGAACAGGTCGATGTCGAGCCGGTCGCTGAGGAACGTCCCCCGGGCGGCGCTGCCGGCCACCAGGGCGCGGACGAGCGGGCTCGACCGCGCCTTCGCCGCGGCGCCGACGCGCTCCACGAGCTCCGTCCGCACGCGGGCGACCCGCTCCAGGAACTCCGCCGTCGGCGCGAGCCGGCGCGCGACCGTCGCCTCGACACGCGCGGCCTGCGCGTCGCGCTCCGCCCCCTCCGGCATCGGTCCTCCGGACGCGCCTCGGAAGAAGAAGCTTCGTCTCGAGCGCCGCCGCGACGGTTATCGGCGGCGGCGGCGTACTGCGAGCGGTCGACCGCATGTCGGCGCTCGTGGGACACCCGGCGTCGCTGTTCGAACCCCTCGACGGGGGCAAGGTGCGCTGTACGGCGTGCGCGCGGTACTGCACGATCCCGGACGGCTCGCACGGCTTCTGCTTCGTCCGCAAGAACGTCGGCGGCCGGCTCGTGCTCCTGAGCTACGGGCGCGCGAGCGCGGTGCAGGTCGACCCGGTCGAGAAGAAGCCCCTCTCGCACTTCCACCCCGGCAGCCGGGTCTTCTCCATCGGGACGGTCGGGTGCAACTGGCGGTGCCAGTACTGCCAGAACGCGGAGATCTCGCAGGAGCGCGAGATCCAGGGGCGCCCGCTCTCGCCGCCCGCGGCGGTCGACCAAGCCCGCCGCTACGGGTGCGACGGGATCACCTTCACCTACAACGAGCCGACGATCTTCGCCGAGTACGCGCTCGACGTGATCGACGAGGCCCACCGGGCCGGCCTGTTCGCGAACTTCGTCACGAACGGCTACCTCACCCCCGAGGCGGTCGACGCGCTCGCGCCGAAGCTGGACGCCGTGAGCGTTGACTTCAAGGGGAGCGGCGAGCCCGGCTTCCTGCGCAAGTACATCACGGCGAAGGGCCCGGAGCCGATCCGGGAGTCGATGGTGACCCTGTACGAGCGCGGCGTGCACGTCGAGGTGACGGACCTCATCGTCCCCGAGGTCGGAGACTCCGTGGAGGCGACCCGATCGCTGGCCCGGTACGTGCGCGACCGGATGGGGCCCGACGTGCCGTTCCACCTCCTCCGGTTCCACCCCGACTACAAGATGCTCGACCTGCCCGAGACCCCGGTCGCGACCCTCGAGAAGCTCCACGCGGTCGCGAAGGGCGAGGGCCTGCGGTACGTCTACCTCGGCAACGTCTGGGGCCACCCGCTCGAGCACACGTACTGCGCCGGCTGCGGGGCGATCGCGGTCCGGCGCTACGGGTTCACGATCCAGGCCTGGAACCTCGACCGGTCGAACCGCTGCCGCGTCTGCGGCGAGCGACTGCCGACCGTAGGGACGCTCGCCCCGGGGTACGTGCCGACGTTCGCGACCCCCGTGTAGCGATCGCGGGGGGCCGGGGCACCGCCTCGACGACCAGGTGCAACGGCACCTCCATGAGGAAGCGGCCCTGCGGGCTCTTGGCGACCGCCTCGGGGAGCGGCCACGGCTCCTCGAGCCGGGTCACCGCGAGGCCGGCCGACCGTAGGGCCGCGAAGTAGCTCGGGAGCGGCCGGTGGTAGCCGGTCGTGTACGCGTACGAACCGTCGTCGAGCTTCCACGGGACCCGCACGGCCCGCGCCTCGCGGTATCCCGCGACCTTCCGGGCGACCGTCTCCTCGTACCAGACCCGCTCCACGACCCACGCCGAGCGGCCGTCGACGTCGAAGCACGGGTGGTTGATCGCGAAGACGAATCGGCCGGTCGGTGCCAGCACGCGGGCGGCCTCGAGCACCGCTCCTTCGAGGTCGGAGATGTCCATCAGCGACATGTTCGCGACGACCGCGTCGAAGCTCCCGTCCTCGAGCCCGACCAGGGCGGCGGCGTCGCGCCGCAAGAACTGCGCGCCCGTCGGCCGCGCGTGCTCGCGCCGGCGCGCGTAGCGCAACGACGCGGCCGACCCGTCGACGCCCACGGACCGCGCGGCTCCCTCGCGCGCCCACCGCCGCGTGAGGTAGCCGTTCCCGCAGCCGAGGTCGAGCACCCGGAGGCCGCGGACCGGGCCGACGACCTCGCGCACGGTCGGATCGATGATCGCGCGGTGCCACAGATCGCCCGCGTCCCCCATCCGTCGATCGCGCCAGGCCGCGATCCGGTCCCACGCGGAGCCGTCCATGGAGCCGCGGGCAGGCGTCGGCCGATAAAGAACCGTCGGACCGAGGGGTCCGCTCAGTCGTTCCCGGGCGCCCACCAGCCCCAGACGAAGAAGGCGACGAGCGCGCCGACGATCCCGATCGTCGTGCCGAGCACCTGGGGCGCGAGGGCCGGCAGTCCGACCCAGTACGAGATCTCGAAGACCGCACCCGCCGCGGCGAGGAGGGCGACCGCGAAGAACGCCACGAACGGCCCGACCCGGGTGCCGACGCGGGCGGACGGGGCGGCGGGCTCGCTCGGGCTCATGCGGCGCTCACCCACAGGACCCCCCACAGGCCCATCACGAGACCCGTCTGGACGCCCGAGCCGCTCCCGGACTCCCCGCTCGGATCGTACGAGTACGCGACCGGGTTCGTGAGCCCGTAGAGGTAGACGCCCGGCGCGAGCGTCGCGCTCACGGTCTCGGTCGCGTCGATCCGCAGGGGACCGCTCGAGACCCCGACGAGCCCGGTCGCGGGGTCGATCCGTTCGAGCTCGAACGGGTACGGCAGCGTGTAGTTGTGTTCGATCACGTACTGCTGCTGCGCGTTGGCCGCGGTCGAGGAGACGTTGACGAGGTAGTTGGTGATCCCGATCGAGGAGAGGGGAACCTCCCAGGTGAACGCGACGGGGCCGCCCGCGCCCGGCACGGTCGCGGCGAGCGTGGGGCCGGGGACGGAGAAGTTGAACACGCCCTCCGGGTTCGCCACGAGGGACGCCGTCGCGGCCGTCACGACCGGGGGATCGTAGATGTCGCCCGCCCCCCCGTTCGCGGTGAAGTCGGCGAGGCTCTGCCCGGTCGCGCCCGGGACCGGAAGGACGATCAGCGCGGCCACGTCGACCCCGAACCACGGCCCGTCGTACTCTCCGTCGGGCGCCCCGTAGACGCCCGGTTGGGTCGGGGCCGCGAAGCTCGCGTACGACGTCGAGCCCGGCACGACCTGCGTATTGACGGGCGCCTGCTCGCGGAACGGGAGGTAGACGGACTGGGTCGCCCCCGAGGCGGTCATGTTGAGCTGCACCCATTGGCCCGCGTAGGCCACGATCGCGTTGTCGAACGTGCCGTTGATCGCCCCGCTCTCCGTCGCCGTCCAGTAGTACTGCTGCCCGTAGAGCGCGACGAACTCGGTGTCGGCCGGGTCGCCGCCGCTCCCCGAGATCCCGTTCGAGACCGAGAACGCCCCGGGCGTGGAGGCCGTGACCGCGAAGGCGAGGAAGATCGCGACCGACGCGATCCAGGCCGCTTCGGCCCGCTCCCGCCGAGGCCGCGGGGCGCGCCGGGCGAACGGGAGATCGTGCACGGGCACGCGGGCGGCCGGGGGGGTGGTCGACTGCGCGGCGAGCCGGACCGCCTCGTCGAAGGAGAGTCCCGACGCGCTGAAGAGCGCGCCTCGCAAGACGGTCAGGAACCCGTTCGCGACGAGGAACAACTGGCCGACGAGCATCACGACGATGCCGGCGAACAGCAGCAGCTGGTACTCGGTGATCGCGGGGACGATGGGGAGGATCACTTCGCGACGCAGGACGCCCAGGTTCCCGAGCTGGTCCATCGCGAGGACGATCGTCGTGCCGCCCACCAGCGTGAACAGAAAGTGCACCTGGGCGAGCCGGGCCGAGAACCACCGGCGGCCGGTGAGGACCGGGAAGAACGCGTACAGGAGAGCGAAGCCGCCCGCGACGATCGCCAGGATCGTGATCGCGTGAAAGTGCGCCAGCACGAACATGCTGTTGTGCACGTCGACGTCGGCCGGGATCGTCGCGTTGATCGGGCCGGTGAGGCCGCCGAAGATCGACCCCCCGAACGCGAGCGCCGAGAACAGAGCGACCGCGTTCCACTCCCACTGCGAACCGGGGACGCCCTTGAGCGTCATCCAGACGGAGAAGAACGTGATCGCCGACGGGATGACGATCGCGAACGACAGGAACATCGTGATCCAGCTCGACCAGGCGGGGAGCGGCGTGAGGTACAGGTGGTGGATCCCGAGCAGCGGCGTGAGGACCACGAACATGATCGCGGAGGCGACCGCGAACCGGTAGCTGTAGATCGGGCGGCGGGCGAGGATCGGGATCAGGACGTAGAGCCCGACGATCGGCAGGAGGAACAGCACGTAGACGATCGCATGCCCGAACATCCAGAAGACGACCTGGTTCGTGAGCGGGCTCAGCGCGACGCCGGCGTACGCCGCGAGCATGTCCCACCCCGCCGCGACGATCAGTGGCCCGTAGGTGAGCGGCATCAGCACGAGCGTGCCCATCAGGAACCAGAGGAAGACCGGGTAGCGCCGCCCGGCGGCCGCCGCTGCGTGCTGGCGGTACCAGTCGAGGACGTGGGCGGCCATCCACCACGTCCAGAGGAGCGCCGCCCCCGCGAGCGCGATCCACCCGAGGAAGAAGATCGGGCTCACGACGTACGCGCTCGACCCGTTCACGCCGAGCGGCGAGAGGAAGTACCACCCGATCGCCGGGAAGTAGTTGTCGTTGAACGGGGCGAGGTAGATCGGCCCCTGCAGCAGGAGCATCGAGGCGTTGAGGAGGCCGACCGAGAGGTAGAGGGTCCACTTGCGCCGGGGCGTGATCCCGAGCGCGTTGATGAGCAGCAGGCCGAAGACGGCCATCTCGACCTGCTGGGCGAACCCGAACAGTTCGCGGATGCCGTGCAGCGTGATCGACGAGTAGATCTCCTGCGTCGAGAGGTGGAGGTTGCTCTGCGTCGCGTACGCGACGACCTGGGTCTGGAACCCGAACGCGTCGAAGCCGCCGACCGCGCCCCAGACGAGCCCTGCGATCAGCATCAGCATCGTGATGCGGGTCATCCAGTCGCGCTGGAGCAGGAAGACCCGCTCGAACAGGCGCATCTTCGCGAGCCGCCGCCGGATCGCCTCTTCGGTGTCGTCGAGGAACTGGATCAGCGCGGGCGGTCGCTCGAAAACGGCGACGCCTTCGCCCTCGGCGCCGGTCTGTGATGGCCGAAGATCGGTCGCGGTCACCGGTTCGGGGGCCGTTTTCCCCGTCCGGATGGGGCGGTGGGTTTATCCGAGCCCGGCTCGCGCAGTACGAACTCGACCGGCCCCCGCGATTGGCCGCACCCCGGTCCCAGCAGGTCCGACCGGTGCTGCGAGCAGGGTCCGCCAACGACCCGGAAGGGAGTCAGCTCGACGCGCCGATCGACGTGGTCGGGAAGTACCTCGGGGACCCGGACGCCCACGGGAACGCCCACGCGAACGCCCGCGCCCGCTCGATGCCGCCGATCTCCGAGACGTCGTTCGTCGTCTCGTGGAGGCAGAACGTCAACGGCCACTGGGTCAAGATCGCGCACCGGGTGACCGTCTTCCCCCCGCTCGGTAGGGCGGCCGAGGCGCTCGAGGGGCCGCGGGCCGGCTCGAAGATGTTCACGGTCTACACGCCGAAAGGGGCGATGACCGAGGTCGCCGTGTACAGGGAGATGCGGTCGGAGTCGGTCCCCGCGGCGCAGCGTGAGTCGATGATCCGATCGGCCTGGGAGAACGCCTACACGGAGGATGCGGCCGGCCTCCGCGAGTTCGCAAAGTCCCGCGCGTGACCGGGCCGAGGTGGCTCCCGGGGCCGCGTTCCCGCGACCGGAGGACGTGCGTCGTCCGCCGAGCCGATCGGGGCGGAGGGGCGCTCCGCGGGCCCCGTCCCGCGACCGCCGGGCTCCGTCGCCGGGGGGCCGCCTCTACGCGCCGACTTACGGTCGTGCCGCGGGCGGTCCGCCGGTCGGGGAGTCCGCTTTCGACCGGCCCGCTCGTCACCACTTTCGGAGCGCTTGGGCGACCTGCTTGCGGGCGGCCCGCGTCTGGTGGCCCGGTCCCGTCCGCGTGTACGACGCGCACGCGCACGCCCGGCAGCCGCCGTCCGGCGTATGCAGCCTCAGCTGATGCAGGCAGCCCGGGGTCTCGCATTCGGTCGTCATGCCGTCGTTCCTCTTCCTTCGTCCACGACCGCTCTAGTCCTCTCGAGCTCTAAATGAAGCCCTATCGAGCCGTCCGCGGTCGCGGACCACCGGCCGCGCTCGGAGCCGGTCGCCGGGCGCTCGCACGGCCCACCCAAGGGGACCCGCGGGGATCGGTGACCTATCCCGAGTCCACGAGCGGAGGCGCGGTCGTCCCGCGGGCCAGCGCCCGCCGATAGCCGATGTACGAGACCCCGTACCCCACGAGGGGGACGACCATGAGCACGGCCCCCGCACGGAGCGCCCCGTCGTTGTATCGGATCCCCATCCGCCAGCTCCCGACCGCCTGGCCGACGAAGCCGACCAGGGAGAAGCTCGCCCCGAGGAACACCAGCGGGGCGCCGAACAGCTCGGCGACAGGGGCGAGCCCGTACGCCGACGTCGCGAGCGTGACCCCCGTCAGGTAGAGAACGAGCCCCCCGACGGCGAAGGCGAGCCCCAGGAGGCCCACGAGGGTGAAGTAGGCCGGCGTCGTGAACGCCCGGGACGACGTCGACATCTTGCGGAACCCGGAGAAGTAGACGAGGGACGACGCC
Source organism: Thermoplasmata archaeon (assembly GCA_035502455.1). GTDB lineage: Archaea > Thermoplasmatota > Thermoplasmata > Lutacidiplasmatales > UBA184 > Lutacidiplasma. The sequence goes on from DATJUI010000014.1 coordinate 39,694, forward strand.
GCCCCGAGCGCGGCGGCCGCGGCGAGCGCGAGGATCGCCCCGAGCGCATGGCGGTAGAGGAGCGTGACGTTCCCGGTCGCCGCCGGGTAGGCGAGCAGCGCGGCGACGAGCAGGGCCGCGCCCCCCACGAACAGGACCTGGGAGGCCGTCGCGGCGAGCGAGGCGTTGCGGAGCGAACGGACCCCGTCGCGCTCCGGGGCCTCGACCCCCTGGAGCAGGGCGGTCTCCCGCAGCGCCCCGATCCCGCGCACGAGGATGTACTCCACGAAGATGATCCCGACGATGAAGAAGCTCGCCGGGTAGTTCGTCCACAGCGCCACGAACAGTCCGGCCCAGACGGCGCTCACGGCCACGAGCACGGAGACGAGCGCGGCCGTCAGCGAGCGCGACGTCAGCCGGACGGCGATCGCCGCGGGCGTGACCATGAGCGCGAAGATCAAGAGGACGCCGATGATCTGGACGGCGAAGGAGATCACCACGGCCAGGAGGATCATGAAGACCAGGTTGAGGAGCGCGAGGGGCAGACCCTTCGCCTCGGCCACATCCTCGTCCAGCGACGTGAACAGCAGCGGGCGATAGATGAGCGCCAGGACGGCCAGGACCGCGAGGCTGGTCCAGAACGTCAGCACGACCTCCGAGGCGCTGATGCCGAGCACCTCCCCGAACAGGATCGAGTACGCCTCCTGCGCGTAGCCGTTGTAGAGGCTGATGAACAGCAGGCCGAGCGCCAGCGAGAAGGCGAGCAGCGTGCCGATCGTGACGTCCCGGCTCGACGCCCGGTTCCCGAGGACGGCCATGCCGCTCCCGGTCACGCTCGTGAAGATCAGCAGACCGTAGACCGGATTGGCGCCGACGAGGACCGCGGCGGCGGCGCCGGAGAACCCGGAGTGGCCGAGGGCGTGCGCGGCGAACGCCGAGCGGCGGAGCACGACGAAGTACCCGACGAGTCCGGCGAGGATCCCGATGATCGTCCCGGCCTCCATCGCATTGCGCATGAACTCGAACGACCAGAGGAGCCGAAGGTCGGTCACGAGATTCCAGCTCCACGGGATCCCGCTCCACCCGCCGCTCATCCGCCCTCCTCGCCGCGATCGTCCTCGCCCCCGACGATCACGATGTTGCCCCGGGAGTCGTGCAGGACCTCGACGTGGAATCCGTAGAGCTCGGAGAGCCGCTCCGAGGTGAGGACGTCGGCCGGAGATCCGACCGCGACGCGTCCGTTCGCGATGTAGATCACCTTGTTGAGGCACTGGATCATCGGATTGATGTCGTGCGCCACCAGCAGGGTCGTCACGCCCCGCGACCGGACCAGGCCGTGGATCGTCTCGACCAGCTCCCGGCTCCGGCGGAGGTCGAGGTTCGAGAGCGGCTCGTCGAGCAGCAGCATGTCGGGGTTCCCCACGAGCGCCTCGGCGAGGAAGATCCGCTGCAGCTCCCCGCCGGACAGCGCGCCCAGGGACCGGTCGCTCAGCTCCGACGCGCCGACCGCCTCCAGGGCCTGTTCCGCGGCCTCCCGCTCCGCTCGCCAGTCGAGGCGGGGGCCCCACTGCAACGGTCGCCACCGCTTCCCGGGACCCCAGCGGGCCCCCGGGTACGCGAGGCGCACGAGCTTGTCGCACGCGATGTGGGTCTCCTGGTCGAGGGTGTGCCGCTGCGGGACGTAGCCGATCCGATAGTTGCCCCGGTGGGGCGGGGCCCCGAGCACGGAGAGCCCCCCGCTCGACGGCCAGTGGAGCCCGAGGAGCATCCGGAACAGGGTCGTCTTGCCCGCGCCGTTCGGCCCGATCACCGCGACGAACTCACCGGGCTGGATGTCGAACGTCGCGTCCTTCCAGACGAGCCGGTTCCGGTAGCGCACCTCGAGCCGGTCCGCCCGGATCGCGGGCGGACCCGGCCGCGCGGCCGCGGCGTCCGGCGACTCGGAGACCGGCGGGTGGGCCGGGAGCAGGATTTCGGCGCCCACGCGAAGTCAGCGCCCCCGCGGTCCGACCGGGCGCGGTCGCGCGAGGCGGGGGTCCCCGCTGACGCCTCCGTTCGAGACGCTCGGGCCCGGGGCGGGCGGGCCGCCCCGGGAGTGGCGGGGGGTCACGGCGCCGTGCCCCCGAGCGCGCCCGCATTGAGGGCATTGGCGAGACTGTCGTACTGCCCGAACATCCAGACCTGGAAGCTGGTGTCCGGGGGCTGGATGGTCTCGCTGACGTAGGTGACCGTCACGTTGTTCTCGCCGGCCAACCCCTCGAGCGTCGAGGTGATCGGGGTCACGGTCTGGATGTTGTAGACGAGGACCTTAACGTATCCGCCCTCGAGCTGGCACTCGAACTGCGCCACGCTCGAGGCGGGCGGGTCGTTCCCTTCCGCGATCGCTTCCATGAACGCGGGGGGCGAGATCAGGTCGAGTCCGGTGTAGTTCGCGAGATAGACGAAGATGCTCTCCGTCGAGACCACGACCGTGCCGGCGAAGTCGGCCTTGATCTGGTTGGCGCGAGAGTAGAGCTGGTCGATCGACACGCCCTCCGCGGCCCCGCCCGAGGAGGAGTTGAGGTTCGCGAAGTTCTGCTGGAAGATCGACGTGGAGGCCGGTTGCAACGCCACGAGGTCGGAGTACATCGCGAGCAGCGTGTGGTTCACGTAGAGCGGGTTGTACCACATATGGGGATTCCCGGTGACGATCCCTCCGGTCACGGAGACGCCGTTCAGGACTCCCACGTTGAGGACCTCCTGGCCGGGCGTGTCCGAAGCTCCGATCAACTGGGTCCCCCAGTCGTCGTAGCCCACCCCGTTCAAGATCACGAAGTTCGCGTCCGCGATGGCCGCCGCGTCCGAGGCGTTCGCTTCGTAGTCGTGCGGGTCGGCGTTCGGATTGCTCACGATGCTGAGCACGTGGGTCAGATTGCCGCCCAGCTGGCTCACGAGGCTGCCCCAGAAGTTCTCACCGGCGACGACCTGGATGGTCGTGCCGACCGGCACCGTGGCCAGCGGCCCGTTGGTCAGGGTGGTGGCGTTCGCGTAGTTCGGCGTGGTGTCGCCTTCCACCTGGCCCGGGGTGGCATTCGCTCCGAGCTGCTGCGGCGTGAACACCGCGCAGGGGTTGCCGGGCGACTTGCTCGTCACGAGTTCGTAGGCGGTCGCGCTCCCGATGAGGACGATCACCACCGCCGCGATGCCGATGACCTGGAGCGCCGAGAGGGACTTCCGCCTCGCGCGGCGGGCGGTGCCGTCCCGGGGTGACCCCGCACCCGCCGGGGTCGCGGGGGGCCCGTTCGGGGCGGAGGAGTCGGTGAGCGCCCCGGAGGGGTTCGTTCCCGCCATGTTCAGCGACCTCCGCGTTCGCTCGCGCACGCCGGGATCGGCTCGCCGTGGGGGCACGTCGTCGGGTGGGCCTGGGCGCGGCAGACCTCTTCCACCGTGCGGTGGGAGATCGCCAGATCGACCTCTCGCGCCGCGGCGCAGGTCTCGGAGGGCGTGAGCCCGGCCCGGCTGAACAGGCTCTCGACGACCCGGTGATGCCGCTGGTACTCGAGCAGCGTCCCGCGCCCCCGGGCCGTGAGTCGGCTCTTGCCGCGGTACCGTTCGACCAGACCTAGGTCCTCGAGCGGGGTGAGGTGACCCAGGGCCGAAGGCGCGGTAACCTGCAGCGTGGCGGCGATCCCATTGAGCGGGGCGCCCCGTTCGGACGTCTCGAGGGCTGCGACGGCCCGGAGCACTTCGACCTGTCGACGGCTCAGCTTCTGGAGGGTCTCCATGCCCCCTCCCACGAAGCGGCCCAATATATAGTCAACCCTAATTATTAGGTGACAGCTCACATTGCCCGCGCCCCCCGCTCCGGGGCGCGCGACGCACCGGGGTGGCGATCGGCCGACGTTCCCCTCGATCGGCCGCAGGTCTCGACCGCGGGATCGGGCGCTCCCAAACAGGGCCCACAGGTGACCGCCGGACGCCGCGCGACGGGGCCGGTCGGTTCCGGTGACCGAGCCGACGCGGTTCCGAACACCGCCCCGAGACGCGCCCCCGGGTCCGGGCGGGACGGTCACGCCGCGGGACCTGTCGGGCCGAGCCGGGCTCCGAAACCGGTCCGGAACGTCCGCCGCCGCTGCGGGCGGACCACCCGGGCGGGCTTAAGCCGAGGAGCGCTACGGGGGTGGGGAACTCCATGCCCTACTACGAGTGCCCGGTGTGCGGCGGTGGGTACGTCATCGACCCGGCTCCTCAGCATCCGAAATGCGATCGCGACGGGGCCGCGCTCAAGCGAGCCAGCGAGGCGTCGTACGAGTTGGCGGCCCGTCGCGACGACTACGAGGCCCCGAAGGCCAAGCCGAAGCGCAGCGGCAAGGCGAAGGGCCGCTGATCGGCCCCGACGGGCCGGCGGCCCCAAGGTAACGTCGCACCGGACCCCCGGTCTCCCAGGCCGGGCGGCAGCCCCCGAGCCGACCCGTACGAGTCCGAGGAGGCCGGCGCGCCTTCGACCGCGGCCGACGGTCGGAAGCTCCTCCCTCAGACCCGGTAGTCAAGCACGAGGAAGCCGTTCGGAGAGATGACGCTTCGAGCGAGCGTCAACCTTCGGGGCGTTCCCTGACCGAACAGCCTCCGACCTTGAAATTTGAGGGCCGGTGCGATCACCAACTGCAGCTCGTCGACGAGACCTGCCTGCAAGAGGGACTGCGTCAGCTGAAGGCTCCCGTGGACCCCGATGTCACCGCCCGGCTTCGCCTTCAGCGACCGCACGAACTCGGGGAGCGGGCCCCGGACCGCGGAACTGTTCGCCCAGGTCTGCCCGAGCGGGGACGAAGTGACGATGAATTTCTCGACGCGGTTGATGAAACTCGCGAACGGTTCGATGTCGCTGGTGGGCCAGTATCCCGCCCCCTGGTCGAAGGTGCGCCGACCGAGCAGGACGGTGTCCTCCGCCGCGATGCGCCGCCGGGCGTTCTCCTCGATGACCTCGTCCTCGACCCCCACGAATAGATCCTCCAACCCCTCGGCCACACCGTCGAGAGAGAGGAGTTCGGAGGCGACGAGTTTGCGAGTCATGGGACCGGCCCGCCCGACGCGTCCTACGTCTCGCTCTACATTAAGGCGGGGCCGGGTCCCGAGGGTTCCGGACCGAGAGTGGCCTCGGGAGGACGTCGCTTGGACGAGCGACCGATCCGATCTCGATTCGTGGAGTTCGAGCGCGGCCACCGGTCCCGTGACCCAGGGTCGGTACGGGCCGGCGATCGAGGACCGGTGTCGGCGCCGAGCGGCGGTGTTGCGCAGACCCGGTTGCCCCGGAGGGACGTCCCCCGGCTCGATTCGGCCCGGGCCCGCCACGGAACGAGTTCGGAGGGCGCCCGGGAGTCTCGCATCGGAGCGCGGGGCCGCGCGCAGAGGGCGGGTGGTTGGGCGACGGTGAGAAGCGCGAAGCGGCCGACGCCTACTCCACGCGTGATAGCACGGTCAGCGCGCGCAGGGTGATCATCTTGCTCGGCGTTCTCTCCGCCTCGAACGCCAGGGGCACCGGGCAGTTCCCGGGGTGGGTTTTGAACCAGTCGACGAACTCCTGGTAGGGATCCGGCTGGACCGCGTCGAGGTCCCACTTTCCGTCGGGCCTCCGCTTCCTGCGCAGGAGGTCGACCGCGTAGCCCAGTCGCCGGTCCTTTCCGTAGCCGAGCGCCGTCAGGCAGTCCAGGCCCACCAGCAGGTCGTAGTAGTAGTGCACGGGCCAGTGGAAGCGGTACCACGGCTCGTACCGCTCGCCCTGATGGTGGAGCTCGTGCTCGAGGTAGTACTCGGCGGTCCGCTCCACGACGGTCTTCATCGCCGGACTCCACTTGGAACGAGGGTAGGCGGCGAACGCGGCCAAACCCTCCCACGCGTCCAGCGAACGGCTCGTGGCCGGCCCGTTCTTGGCGTAACGGCACGACCAGCCGCCGTTCGGGTGGGCGGTCCGGACCAGCCACTCGAGGGTCTTGCGGACCCGGGGGTCGTCCGTGTATCCCAAGCGAAGGAGGCCGCGCGCCATGTTGGCCGTGTAGCAGTGGTGGCCCTTCCCCTTCCCGAACCCTCCGACGCCCCCTCCCTCGAGGGGCGACTTCGCCATCCAGTACTCCGCCGATGCTGCGATCTCCGGGATCTCGCGCGTTGCCCCGAGATCGGCCAAGGCGAGCAGGGTCCAGTGGGTCGCCGTGAACCGCGGCTCCATCCAGCCCTTGTCCCGCTCCCACCATCCGGCGGCGTTGCGGCGGGCAAGTGTATCCGCCACCCATCCCAAGGCGGGAATGCTTGCCTTGGCTTCGCGAACCTCCGGATCGTTCTCCCGCTTCGAGAGGAGTCGGGTCAGGGTCAGGTAGCGGACCGACGGCTGCTCGGGTTCGAGCAGCCAATCCAGCACCGTGTCGTCCGACACCGGTGCGAGGACGGGCGGTCGCGTACAAGACCCTGACGAGGCGAGATCCCCGGCCCTGCCCAGATTCCAGGAAACGCACCCCGACGTCCGACCGCCATCCCCACTCCATCCTCCGGCGCGCGGCACGGAGGCGAGGTTCTCGTGCCGCGTCCAAGCACGGAACGAGTCTTCGGACTCTAGCCCTCAGGTCAGAATCGCATGGCGTGGTCGAAGGCGGAGCCCGCTCAGCGCGAGCGCGCCGACCGGCTCAACGGCGGTCCAGCCGGTACTCGGACTTCACCAAGCCCTTCGGATAGGAGCGAGTCCTCACGTGCTTGAGCCGGAGGTCGTGCGGCAACACCCCGAACAGGGGGATACCGTCCCCGATGAGAACCGGGTACCGATTGATGATGATTCGGTCGACCAGGTTCGCCCGTAGGAAATTCTGGATCGTCTGTCCGCCGTCGACGTAGATGTGTTTCACCCCGCGCCGGGCGAGCCGGGACACCACCTGCTTCGGGGTGGCCGTCATCACCGTGCAGTCGGCACCGGCCGGCACTATCACCCGGGCCGGAGATCGGCTGAGAACGATCACCGGCTTTCGATAGGGCCATTTCGCGAGGCCCGCCGCCCAGTCGAAGGTCCTACGCCCGATGACGTGGGCATCCACGGTCGCGACGAACGCACCGAAGCCGTTGTGGTCGTATTCCCCTTCGGGGAGGATGTCAAAGCTCAGGTCTTTCCGCGCGATGAACCCGTCGAGACTTACTCCGACGAAGGCGGAGACCTGCATCGTGACGCTTCACTTCCCCAGACCTCATCTAGTCTTTCCGTGGGCCGATGAGTGGGCGGAACGGGCGAGCCGCTCGAGCGAGATCCGAGCGCACCTCCCCTTCCCGGCGCGGTAGCGAGCGGGCGACGCGCGAACCCCGGCCGACTGGACGGAGGACGCGCGCGTCGGGGGACCGCCCGCCGATCACGGAGAGCGGGGGTCAGAGCGAGGGGCGCGGCGGGCTCCTTCGAGTCCCACGTCGGCCCCCACTCTCCAGAAACTGAGGGAACTCGCAGTTTCGGATTCGAAGGTTCCGATGCCGGGCCGGGATCAGCCCGTAGAGGGCCGAATCCCGGACGTGGTCAGTGGGAGGTCAACGGGACCCGAGAGGGGGCTTCCGGGCGATCACCACGTCCATCGCCTTCCGATGGGGAACGCCGCTCGCGGTGGAAATGAACTCCGCCTGCCTCGACTCCAGGATCTGCCAATCCCAATAATAGCCCAGCAGCTCGCCCGAACGGAACGGAGTCGCAAATGGATTCGACGTCTGGGGAGGGATGTAGGGCTTCGGTACGTCGGCATTCATGGCATGGATCCCCCCGGGCGCCGTATGGGCTTTGAAGTGGTCCAATCGGGCGGCCCGAATACGACGGGGAAGGTTATTGAGCGCACCCGAGCAAAACACCCCGTCCACCCGGTGGCTCAGTCGGTAGGTCCGCAGGTCCCCGACGACGAATCGGGCGTTGACCCCGAGCCGAGACGCCCGGTGCTCCGCCTTTCGGACTCCCACACTCGAGATATCCACGCCCACGACGCGGTAGCCTCGCCGGGCAAAGTAGATCGAGTCCCGGCCTTCGCCACAACCCAGGTCGACCAACGTACGGAGCGGGCGCGGAAGTGAGCGGGCGAGGCGAATGACGTCACGGGCCAGATGGGTCGGCTTGCTTCCCCAGTACAGGCCGGGCCGAGCGTAACGTTCATCGTAGATCGGCTCACTCACCGCTCGCGCTCCTCCCTACCGGCGTCGGTCTCGCCCCGAGCTGCCGAGAGAGCCGGTCGCCGCATAAGAACTCGACGGGATCGACCGCGGGTTGGCAATTCCGGTCCAACGACTGGCATGCCGAACCCGCCGACCCTGCCCTTGTCGACCTACGACGTCGGTTGCCATGCGGAGAGAACGGGTGGGTGGCTCCGGACAACGGCGTCCTCAGCTTCTAAGGGGCCGGAGCCCGACAGAGGACGTACCTTCGGACGCCGTGCCCTGCCCCGAGAGAAGACGCTCGGCCGATGACGTCACCGCGCTCTGCACGTCAAGGGCGCTCGATCTCGAGAGGCGGGCGGCGAGTCGCCTTCCGCCGGGAGCGGACCCTCTTTCTCACTACCCGCTTGCTCGTGCCGAGGGGAACGAGCGGACGGAATCCGAGCCGAGCGAACATGGAGTCGGTTCCACTCCACAGGAAGGAACCCGAGGCCGGCTTCCCTCGAGTATCGATCGGATATCCGTCGACCGTTCCTCCCCCGTCGGCGGCGATCAGGCGGAGGGCGCCTTCTAGCGCGGCTTTCGCGATTCCCTCCTTCCGGCGATCACGGTCGACGAAGAAGCACGTGATCCGCCGGTCGGGCGGCGCGACCCCCAACTTGGCGTAGGCCGTCATTCGGCCCGGAAGCTCGGTGGGCGGTCCGAACTGGCACCACCCGACGAGCGTCGACGCGTCGTAGACGAGGGCAGCGTGGGAGCGATGCGTTCGGACAAGAGTCTCCTTTCGCCTCCGCCGCCGAGCCACTGACGGAACCCGCTCCCCGGGACCCAGATGGAACTGGAGGCACCAGCAACCGTTCCAAACGCCGTTGTGCTTTTCCATGATCCGGACAAAGTCCGGCCAGGTCGTGGACCCTAGCGTCCGAATCGAGTATCGCGTCATCGGCCCTCGTGTTGCGGGTTCGGATGTACTCTCCCACGGTCCGATTGACAGGGAGCGGATAGGCCCATCTGTCCCGGGCCGTCCGGTCCGCGGCGGAGCGCGTAGCGGGACTCTGCAATGCTTAATCAAGCGGCTCAGTCCGTCGAACATCGTGAACGCCATTCGCCTCGAGACCGCGCAAAGGTTCGTCCTGGGTCGTCAGGGACTGTGGCCCGGCCGACGCTGGGAGGGGCGGAAGGGGGTCGATCTTGCCGTTCGTTACGCCGGTTCGGTGCAATTCGACCCGTTGGATGTGGTCGGCCGTAGCCACGACCTCGCGCTGTGGGGAAGAATTGTCCGCTACAGGAAAGAGCACCTGGAGGAAGCGCTCTACAAGACGCGGACGCTGTTCGAGACGGGCGGGAACGTCCAAATCCGCCCGATCGAGGAGTTACCGTATCTGCGCATCGTCATGGAGCGCAAGATCGCCGAAGATCGATGGCGCAGGTTCGCTCGAGCGAAGGCCGCTCTCCTCGCGAGAGTGACTCGCGAACTCGAGAGCCGAGGACCGCTCGGTCCGGGGGACTTCGAGGGACCGGGCGAGAAGCGGATCCACAACTACCGAGCCGGGAAGGAATCGGGCCTCGCCCTCTACTTTCTATGGCTCAAGGGCGACGTCATGATCGCGTACCGGCGGCGAGGCGAGAAAGTGTTTGATCTCACGGATCGCCTCCTCTCCCGCTCCATCCCCGAGATCCCGGTGACGGAGGCCGAGGAACATCTCCTCCTCGGGACGCTTCGTCAACTGGGACTGGCGAGCACTTCCGAGTGGCTCCGTCACGCGTGGCCCCGAGTCGGTCGACCAAGTCTCCGTAGCGAGTGGCGGGATCGGACGCGTCGTTGGATGGAACAGGGGGTCATCCAGGAGATCGAGGTGGACGGTTGGAAGGGTAGGCCGGTCATGCTGGTGGAGGCCGCCGCCCAACTCGAGACCTTGCGTTCGTCCGAGGTGCCGCCGGAGTGGCGACCTCGGTCGACCACGACGGACGAGGAAGTCGTGTTCCTGGCTCCCCTCGAGGTGGTGGCGGGACGGGACCGGGCGGCCCAACTCTTCGACTTTGAGTACGTGTGGGAAGTGTACAAGCCGGCGTCGAAGAGACGATGGGGGTACTACACGCTCCCCGTGCTGTGGGGAAATCGACTGTGCGCGCGTATCGAGTTGCGGACTGATCGAACGACCCAGTCCCTCGTCGTCCTAGGGTTCTGGCCGGAGGACCCGCAGACTCGGCGTGACCCGGAATTCGCGGACGCGCTGGGCCGCGCCCTCGTTCGACTATCGGACTTCCACGACGTGGCAAGGATCGACACCCCCGGGCTCGGCACCCCCGCGATGCGGCGACGGGTGGCCGCCGCGGTACGTCGGGTTCGCAGGCAAGCTGGTGCGGCCGAGGCGTGAGAGGCCCTTATGCCGGGGCCAGGATTCGAACCTGGGAACTCCTGCGAGAGCAGATCTTGAGTCTGCCGCCTTTGGCCGCTCGGCCACCCCGGCTTACCCCGAGAGGAGGGGCCCCGGTTTATTCGACTTCCGACCCATCGTCGGGCCCCGCTCCGCCCGCCTCGTCCTCTGCGTCCACGGGAACGGGCGGGGCCGAGCCCAATTCGCCCGGCTGGGTCGCCCCGGGGGTTCGACTCGCCCGGGATCGGGCCCGGCCGACCGGCACGCGACGGACGGAGCCGCATCGGAGGCAACGGCGAAGGCGATGCCCCGACCGCAGTCGGGTCCGCACGGTCCTCCCTTCGATCCAGTACGCCGAGCAGCGGCGGCAGAACAGCTCGCGATACTCGGCGAGGAGTCGGACGTTGTATCGCATCCCGATCCGGCGGGCCAGCCGTACGTACCGATCCGACAGCTCGGGGTTCGGGCCGGTCGCCTCCTCTTCGGCGAGGGCGAACAGGTCCGACACCCGCTCGCGGGCGATCCGGACCATCGTGCCGGTCCGACGGCCCCGGCGGCCCCCCGACCTCACGGGGGTTGCGGCTGCTGGCATACGGGGCAGTAGACCGCGGACCTCGCTATGAGGGTTCGGCAGCGCACGCAGAACTTCCCGTTCGGCGGGGGGGCCATCGGCCCGGTCGCCCCGGGGACCGGAGGCGGAGCGGGCGCGGCGTACGACCCCGGCGCCGCCACCGGCACGTACAGCGGGGGCGGCGCGGGGGACCCGGGTCGCGCGCCTGCGACCCCGGGGGGGCCGGGCGGGGGAGGTACGACGGCGGGGGATGCCTCCCCCTGCGGCAGCGTGTAGCCACACTTCGTGCAGAACAGCGCCCCGTCGGGCGCGAGCTCGCCGCAGTGGAGGCAGACCGGCACATGGACGGCAAGGTTAATGGGGATTTATCGCCGTCCGCTCCCCGGTGAGATCCCGATCGGTCGGCCTCGTCACCCGGGACCCGGCTCTCTACGGAGAGCTCGCGGGATTCCTGCGGGAACGCGGCCTGCCGACGGTGAGCCTTCTTCCCGGCCAGCGGATCCCCGACCGCGTCGCGGTCGTGCTCACGTCCCCTGCGGAGGCCCCGCTCATCGCCCACTCGAACGTCCTGACGGTCGCCGAGGACGGCGACCGCCGGGCACTGGGGGCGGCGGTCGAGCACGCGCTCGAGGTGGGCGACCCGGCGCAGGAGATCGTCGTCGGGATCGATCCGGGTCCTCGGCCCGGCTACTCGATCGTCGTGGGGGAGACCTGCATCGGGGAGGGGAACCTCGAGTCCCCCGAGTCGACGGCGGCGTTCGCCGGCCAGCTGCACCATCGCTTCCCCTCGCGCCCGGTCGTCTACCGGGTCGGATCCGGCGATCCGCCGGCCCGCAACCGGATCGTCAACGCGCTCCTTACCCTGCGTCGGCCGGTCGAGATCGTCAACGAGCAGGGGACCACGCCGCGGGGCCGTCGGCGGCCCCGGGACGCGCTGGCCGCCCGCTCCATCGCCGGCTCGCGCGGCGATCGCGTCCGCGAGCCGCTCGCCTCGCGGATCACGGCGGGGGAGATCGCGAACCTGCAGCGACTGAGCCGGGAAGGGAGCGGCGGCCGGATCACGATCTCGCGCTCCTCGGCCGAGCGCGTCCTCTCCGGGCGCGTCTCCTTGGCCGAGGCGGTCGCGGAGTCGATCGGGCGACCCGGCCCCGCGCGCGACGGCCGGTCCCGGGTCGAATCCCTTTAATCCCGCGACCCGTCCCACCGCCGATGGCGCTGCCGCCGGAGGTAACCCGTCGGGCGCGTCGGCTCGCGCTCGCCAACGCGGTCGCCCACGGAGGGGCGCCGCGCGCCGGTCCGATCGTGGCCCGCCTGCTCGCGACCGACGCGACCCTCCGGCCCCGGGCCGACGCGGTCCGGGCCCTGGTGGCCGAGGTCGTGGCCGACATCGCGCAGCGTCCTACGGCCGCGATCGCCGAGGAGCTCGCGGCGCTCGGCGGCGCGGAGCCGGAGCGCGCGGCGCCCTCGACGGCGACGACGGGCGAGTTCCCGGACCTCCCCGATGCCGTGTCGGGCCACGTGGTCCTCCGGCTCGCCCCGTTCCCGAGCGGAGCGCTCCACATCGGGCACGCCCGCATGATGTTCGTCAACCAACTGTACCGAGATCGCTACCAGGGCAAGATGCTCCTCGTCTTCGACGACACGGTCGGATCGGAGGAGAAGCGCGTCGAGGGCGAGTTCTACGGGCTGATCGAGGAGGACCTCGCCCTTGCGGGGATCCGCCCCGACGCGACCCACTACCGGTCGGACCGCATCGCGCTGTACTACCCCTGGGCGCGTCGCGTGATCGAAAAGGGGGGCGCGTACGTCTGCACCTGCGCGGCGGATCTGCTCCGCGCCAACCGCGCGGCCGGCGTCGCCTGTCCCGAGCGCGCCCAGAGCGTCGGCGAGACGCTGGACAGGTTCGCGCGGATGCTCGACGGAGGCTACCGGCCGGGCGAGGCGGTGCTCCGCCTGCGCACCGACCTCCACGACCCCGATCCCGCCTTCCGGGACCGGGTCCTGTTCCGGCTCAGCGACGTCGAGCACCCCCGGGTGGGGCGTCGGTTCCGGGTCTGGCCGCTCCTCGAGTTCTCGTGGGCCGTCGACGACGTCGAGCTCGGCATCACCCACGTCCTGCGCGGAAAGGACCTGGTCATCGAGGACCGGATGCAGCAGTTCGTCTGGGACCTCCTCGGTCTCACCGGTCCCAAGTTCCTCCACTGGGGCATCCTGCGGGTCCGAGAGGCGAAGGTCTCGAAGAGCAAGTCGTACCGCGAGGTGAAGAACGGGACCTACGACGGATGGGCGGACCCGAGGACCTGGTCGCTGCGCTCGCTCGATCGGCGCGGCATCTCGATGGAGGCCCTGCGCGCCTTCACGCTGTCGTTCGGAATGTCCCTCTCGGACATCGAGGTGCCGGCGGAGACCCTGTACGCCGAGAACCGAAAGCGCATCGACGCGACGACGCCACGTCGTTCGTTCGTCCCCGACCCGGTTGAGGTGACGGTCGCCGACTTCCCGGCGGAGCTCGCGCAGGTGACGCTCGCCAACCACCCCGACGTTCCGGCGCTCGGGATGCGGCAGGTCGCGGGAGGACCGGCCTTCTACCTGCCCCGCAAGGACGTCGCGGCGCACCTGGGGGAGGAGGTCCGCCTCAAGGACCTCGTCAACGTGCGCCTGCCCGATCGGCTCCCGCCGGACGAGGTCGCCGTCGCGGCGTTCACCACCCGGGAGAACCGGCGCCTTCCGCGGATCCAGTGGGTCGGGACGCCGGGGGCCGTCGCGGTCGACGTCCTCGGGATGGAGGGGGAGCATACGGCCGGCTGGGGCGAGCGGACGCTCGCGGCGGCCCCGCCCCGCGCGATCTACCAGTTCGAGCGGTTCGGCTTCGTTCGCGTCGACGACGGCCCGGGCCCCGGGCCGGGCCCGCTGCGGGTCGTCTTCGGGCATCCGTGAGCCGGCCCAGCCTTTTGTAGCGGGACCGCCATCGAAGGGACGGTCGATGAGGTTCCTGCACACGTCGATCACCGTCCGACGGATGGACGAGAGCCTCGCGTTCTACACGGAGGTGCTCGGCCTCGAGTTCGAGCGCCGCCGATCGATCCCCGAGAACCACGCGGAGATCGCGTTCGTGAAGGACCCCGAGTCCGGCGCGCGGATCGAGCTCACGCACTGGGACGGCCGGGAGACGTTCGAGGCCGGCGAGCAGCTCGACCACCTCGCGTTCGAGGTGGCGGACCTCGACCGCTTCCTCCTCAAGGTCCGCACGCAGGGGGTCCGCGTCGCAAAAGAGCCGTACCGCCTGTCGGGCGGGTCGTCGCGGATCGCGTTCATCCTCGATCCGAACGACGTCTGGATCGAGCTCATCGAGCGCGCCCCGACGGCGGGCTGACGCGGCCCCGTGGCGGAGGCGCCGGCGGCCCCGGCCGAGGCGACGCGGCGGCGGGCGCTCGAGGCGGTCTTCGGCGCGACGTTCTTCGTCCGCTTCGCGTTCGGCATCACGCTCGCGGTCTTCGCCGAATACCTGACCGGGCATCCCGGGCTGAGCGGCGGGACGGTCGCGGCGATCGGGCTCGTGAGCGGGGCCGCGCCGGTCGGCGAGTTCTCGACGGTCCTCCTGTCCGGGGTCGGCGCCGACCTGTGGGGGCGGTTCCGGGTGCTGTTCCTCGGGATGGGCGGGGCGGCCGCCCTGTTCGCGCTCGTCTTCCTGACCCGGGACCCGCTCGCGCTGGCCGCGATCAACTTCGCGTTCGGCGTCGCGAGCGGCGCGATCCTCGCCGCCAGCCTCGCGGTCGTCGCGGAGCGGGCGGCGAGCGACGAGCGCGGCTTCGAGATGGGACGGTTCGACGCGGTCAACCTCTCGGGGTGGATCGCCGGCTACGCCTTCGGGCTCGTCCTCCTCGACCTCGTGCCGGACCCGAAGCTCGGGATCTCGTTCCTGTTCGGGTCGCTGATCCTCGGCCTCGGCTTCTTCGTCGCCCTGCACCTCGCGCGGGGCATACCGCCGCGCCACCCCGCGGCCGGCCATCGGATCCGCGAGATCCTGGGCACCGCGTTCCGGGGACCGGTGCTCCTCGTCACGTTGCCGTGGCTCGTGATCTACATGCTGATCGGCTTCGCGCTCGTCTTCTTCGGGAGCGCGGCGAAGACGACCTCCGTCCCGCTGCTCTACCTGGCGGCGGGCATCGCCGCGGGCGGCGCGCTCCTCGTCGTGACCCAGCCCCGGTTCGGTCGGCTCGCGGACCGATTCGGCCGGGACCGGATGATGGCGGTCGGGGTCGCGGGGTTCGTGGCGGTGATGGGATGCGCGTCGTTGCTGGTCGCCTACGGGACACCGATCCCGCTGCTCGTCGCGACCGGGGCGAGCGTCCTCGCCGCGCTCGCCTACGGACCGGCGGCCCTCGCCGCGCTCGCGGATCTCGCCCAGCGCACGAGCCGGGCGACGACGATGGCGATCTACTCGCTGACGATCTCCCTCGGCATGTGGGTGGGTCTGATCGCCGGCACGCAGCTCTACGACCGCCTCGGGAACGAGGGGCTGTACGTGTTCTTCGGATCGATCGCGGTCGGCCTGGTCGCGCTCACCCTGGCCCGGTTCGCGACGGAGCGCCGGGCCGGTGCGAGCCCTACGACTCCGGTTCGATGACGATGTGGCGCAGGCCCGGGAAGGCGTTGCGCAGCGCGGCCGAGACGTGGTCGACGGCCGCCTCGATCTGATCGGTCGTGAGCTCGTTCTGGAAGTTGACCCGGAGCACGACCAGCGCGTCGTCGGGTCCCAGCAGCATCGACTGGAACCCGCGCACCTTCGCGACCGACGGGTCCTGCTCGACGAGCGCGAGGATCTTGCGGACCTCGCCGGGCGACAGCGCGCGCCCGATCAGGTACTCCCGGCTCTCCGCCGTGAGCACGAACCCCGTCGCGATCAGGAGGAACCCCTGCACGGCCGCGGTCCAGCCGTCGATGGCGAAGAGGCCGGTCCGGTCGACGACGAGCAGCCCGGCGAACGCCGCGACGCTGCCGACGATCGCGACCAGGTCCTGGTAGAAGATCCCCTTCAGCCCCTGGTTCGCGCTCTCGAGGAGCGACTGGAGGGTCTGGCGCCCCAGCCTCAGCTCGCGCAGCGTCACGCCGACGCCCACGAGGCTCGTCAGCAACGTGGCGCCGACGACCAGCAGGCCCTCGGGGATGTGGGAGATCGGCTGGGGGTCCAAGATCTGGTCGATCCCCGTGATCAGCGCGATCACCCCCGCGACGGAGAACGTCACCACGATCGAGACGAACGCCCAGAAGAACCGCTCCTTCCCCCGGCCGAACGGGTACTGGTAGTCCGCCGGACGGCGCGACAGATAGAGGCCCCAGAGCAGGAGGCCGCTGCCGATGAGGTCCGTGACCGTGTAGATCGCCTGGACCAGCACCGCGCGGCTCCCCGAGAGGCGGGCGACGTCGAGGTTCACGACGAACAGTCCGGCGTTCAGGAACAGCGTCGCGACGACAATGACCTGGGGTCGCATCGATCGCCCGGGGTCGCCCCCGGGAACCGACGCCACGGTCCCGGCGGGAAAAAAGGTTGGGTCGGGAGGGCGCGGGCCCTCTCGGGGACCAAGGGTTAAATCACGCGGCGCGGTCCACGGCCCGGAGGCTCTGGGTGAGCGAACCGGCGGCGCACGCGACGCACGGCACGGTCCCCGGGACGAGCCCCGCGGCTGCGCCCCGCTACCCCCGGCCGGCCCTCGGCCGGCTCGGGCTCTCCGCCGGCAAGAAGACGCGGCTCAAGCGGCTGCTCTACGACCACGGCCCCGGCGGGGGGACCCTCCTCGTCCTGCCGATCGACCAGGGACTCGAGCACGGGCCGGTCGACTTCTTCGACAACCCGGGGGCGCTCGACCCGCAGTACCAGTACGAGCTCGCACGGGACGGGCGGTTCAGCGCGATCGCGCTCCACATCGGCCTCGCGGAGAAGTACTACGCCGAGTTCGCGGGCGACGTCCCCCTCGTGCTGAAGCTCAACGGGAAGACCTCGATCCCGGGGGACGCCCAGGCGTTCAGCCCTCTCACGGGAACCGTCGAGGACGCGGTCCGCCTGGGCGCCGATGCGGTCGGCTACACGCTCTACGTCGGCTCGCCGGCGCAGGACCGGGACTTCCTCCAGTTCCTCACCGTCCGGCGCGAGGCCGAGCGGCTCGGCATGCCCGTGATCGTGTGGGCGTACCCCCGGGGCGAGGCGGTCGGGAAGAAGGGCGGGAAGGAGAGCCTGTACGCGATCGACTACGCCGCGCGGGTGGCGCTCGAGCTCGGCGCCGACGTGGTGAAGGTCAACTACCCGGTCGCCTCGGAGAAGGACCGGGAGAGCCCGGCCCCGTACCCGACCCTCGGGCTCGACCCCGACCGCGCGTTCCGCAAGGTCGTGGAGAGCGCGGGGCGCGCGCTCGTCCTCGTCTCGGGCGGCGAGAAGGTCGGCGACGCCGAGCTGCTGCGCAAGGTGCGCTCCTCGATGGACGCGGGGGCGACGGGCATCATCTTCGGCCGGAACCTCTGGCAGCGCCCCCGGGACGAGGCCCTGCGGCTGACCCGCGAGCTCCATGCCGTCTTCCGGGAGTACGCGCAACCGCCCGCCTGAGCGGCCGATCCCTCTCTTCGTGCGGGTCGTCGGCGACGACCATCCGAAGGCCTGCACGGGGCGACGTCTCCTGCATCGGGGGCTCGCCCGCGCGGCGGGCGAACCGCGACCGGGCGCGGGCCCCGTCGTCCTCGATCCCTACGCCGCGGAGCCGCTCTCGCCGGCCGACCGCGGCCGGGTCGTCCGGACCGGTCTGCTCGTCATCGACTGCTCGTGGAACCGGCTCTCGGGCCGGGGTCGGTTCCCCGACGGGGCGGCCCGCGCCGCGGGCGTCCACCGGCGGCTCCCGATCCTCGTCGCCGCCAACCCGCAGCACTTCGGTCGGGTCGCGGAGCTGAACACGGTCGAGGCGCTCGCGGCCGCGCTCTCGGTCCTCGGTCGCGACGGGGAGGCCGGCCGTCTCCTCGAGGGGTTCGCGGGCGGGGCGAACTTCCTCGCGATCAATCGGGAGCGGCTCGTGCGGTACGCGGCGACGCGCGACGGCGAACAGATCCGGGCGGCGGAGCGGGCGCTGTTCGCGGCGGGGCCCGATTAGCCGGTCGGGAAGGTCCGACCGTCCGTCGCGAGGTGCTCGACGGTCAGGTCGAGCACCGAGCGGACCGGCCGGTCGAGCGGCAGTCGCGCGACGATCACGCCACCGTACCGCTCGAAGACCCGGGTGGTGTGGAGGGTGAGGCAGCGATCGCGGTACAGCGGACGGCCGGTGAGGTCCGGATCGTGACCGCGCAGCACGATCGCGAGCCCGGTGTCGGCGAGGAACCGGTCGAGCTCCGCCTCCGTCCACGGCGGCACCACGTCGCGGTGCGCGCGCGACTCGGTGCACTCGGCCCAGACGAGGTCGGCGAGCTCGGCCTCCGAACGGGCGACGTATCGGGTCGACCAGTCGGGCGGCTGGGGGCCGCGCGGGAACCCGCCGTGCGCGAGGTAGGCGCCCGAGTCGGTCGCGACGGCGAGCGGCCCCCGCTCCAGCAGGCCGAGGAGCCGGTCGTACCGCTCCCGGGATCCCCACCGCTCGAGCACCTCGCGTCGCAGGCTCTCGGGCTCGACCGGCATCCGCCGGGTCGTCTCGTGATTCCCCTGGACGAGGAAGACTCGGTCGGGTCGGTCCGCGGCGAGCGACAGCAGGAACACCGCGTTCACGAGCGACCCCGCGGGGCAGTCGCGCGGCGTGCGGTCGACGTAGTCGCCGAGCCCGATCAGGTAGCGGTCGGCGCCCTCCCACTTCGCCACGACGGCGGCCACCGAGGGCCAGTCCCCGTGCGAGTCGCCGAAGACGATCGCCTCGCGCCCGGCGGGGATCCGCTCGATCGGGGCGCGCCGCGGGACCCGCGCCTCGAGGACGTCCAGCAGGGGGTCGACGCGGTCGAACGGGATCTCGAGGACCTGCGGCGGCGACCGCGGCAGCGCCCCGTCCTCCATCGCCGTGCGGAACGCTCAGGGGGCGGGGCGAAGTGCGGGGGGCCGGAGTTCCCGGCGGCCGGCCGCGCGGGCCGGCACGCCCTTTGAACCGGCGCATGCCCTGGGCAACAGGGTCCTAAGCCCTGCCTCGGTGGCCCCGTCGACGGCGTCGGACGGTTTGGCCGAGCTGGAGCACCCCCGCACGGTGAGATCGGCTCGGGAGGATAAGTAGCCCCGGCAGGAGTTCCGGCCGGCGGGGAGCCGCTCCCCCGCGGCGTTCGAACCTGCGTCGCGAGATCCAGAGTCTCGCATGATTGGCCACTACACCACGGGGCTACGGAGAGCGCCACCGACGCGGGGCGGATAAACGTTGCCCGACGACGGCGAGCGCCGCACCGAACGTGGGGGTCCCGACGCGTTCCGCGCGCGCTCGCGCCGCGCGGCGACCACACGGCACAAATAGCCGAGGACCGTCCCCCGCCGGTCCATGGCTGGAGGGGGGCATGGCGGACGGAGTACCGAGCGGGTCGGTCGACCGACGGAGCGAGCCCCCGGCCGACCCCGGAACCCCCCGGATCGGGGCGCGCGCGCCCGCCTCGCCCGCCGCTAGCACCGCCCGACGCTCCGCCCTGCGCGCCGCCGCGATCTACGCGGCGATCCCGCTCGTCGCGGGCGGGATGACGCTCGCGACGGTCGGGCTGTCGGGTTCGGGCATCGCCTCGTACTTCCCGCTCGCCGGCGTCGACGTCTTCTACTCGTTCCTGCGGATGCTGGCGGCCTACGCGGCGTCGCTCGGCTTCGCGCTCGCGTACGGCTACTACGCCGCGACGCACCGGACCGGCGAGCGCGTGATGATCCCCGTCCTCGACATCCTGCAGTCGGTCCCGATCCTGGGCTTCTTCCCGATCGCGATCGTCTTCTTCGTCGACCTCACGCCCGGCAGCTGGATCGGCGCGAACCTCGCGTCGGTCTTCCTGATCTTCACCTCGATGGCGTGGAACATGGTCTTCGGCGTCTACGAGTCGCTGAAGACGCTCCCGTCCGACATGAAGGAGGCCGCGGAGACGTTCCACGTCCGCGGGATCCTGCTGTTCCGCCGGGTCCTCTATCCGGCCACGATCAACCGGCTCGTCTACAACTCGGTGCTCTCGTGGACCGGCGGCTGGTTCTTCCTCGTCGAGGCGGAGATCTTCACCACGAACGGGTCGAACGCCCTCGCCGGGATTGGTAGCTATCTCTCGTTCGCCGCGAGCGCCCAGAACGGCGACAAGTTCCTGGCCGGGATCCTCGTGCTCGTGATCGTCATCGCCCTGCTCGACTTTGCGGTGTGGCGGCCCCTCGGCCACTACGCGGAGCGGTTCCGGTTCGACCAGAGCCCCTCGGGCGAAGCGGAGTCGGTGGCGGCGCCGGACCCGCGCAGCCGGTTCCGGCGGGCGACCTCGTACGTGACCCAGGGCGTACGGGCGGGCGTGACGCGGATCACGACCCCGCTGGTGCAGTTCGCGGCGATCACGATCCGCCCGGCCCGCAAGCCGAGCCCGACCCGGCGCACGATCCTGTACTACCTCGCGCTCGGCGTGATCCTGGTCGCCGTCTGGCTGATGGTGATCGCGATCGCGGTCGCGGTCTTCCACGTCTACACCCAGCCGATCGTCGGCTCGGTCCGCCGGCAGATCCTGCAGCTGCCGCTCGCGATGGGCGCCTCCACGCTGCGGGTCGTCGCGGCGTACGCGGTCTGCCTCGGGATCTCGTTGCCGCTCGCCTACTGGATCGCGCGGCGGCCGCGTGCGGGGCGGGTAGGCCTCCCGATCGTGGAGGTGATCGCCTCGTTCCCCGCGACCGCGCTGTTCCCGGTGATCATCTTCGAACTGATCCCGGTCCTGACCCCGGAGGGGGCGGCGATCCTGATGCTGATGACGGGGATGATCTGGTATCTCTTCTTCAACCTCCTCTCGGGGATGCGGGCGCTCCCGCCGGATCTGGAGGAGGCGTCGCGGTCGTTCGGACTCAAGGGTCGGAGGTTCTTCTGGCGGGTCGTCCTCCCGGGGATCTTTCCCGCGCTCATCACCGGGTCGATCACGGCGTTCGGGGGCGGCTGGAACACGCTGATCGTCGCGGAGTACCTCAACTCCGGCACGGGCCACTCGCTGAGCCTGCTCGGGATCGGCCAGGCGATCGACATCGGCTACGTCGAGCCGAACGGGATCCCGTTGATGGTCGCGGCGCTGTTCACGCTGATCGCGACCGTCATCGCCATCAACGAACTCATATGGAAGCCGCTCTACCGACGGGCGGTCGAGCTGTACCGGTACGACTGAGCCCCTCCGGCGGCCCGACGGCGGCGGACGATGGCGCTGATCCGGGTCGACCACGTCGAGAAGGGGTTCGCGACCCGGCACGGATCGATCACCATCATGCAGGACATCTCGTTCGATGTCCGGGACTCCGACTTCGTCGCGATCGTCGGCCCGTCCGGCTGCGGGAAGTCGACGCTCCTGCGGCTCATCCAGGGGCTCGATCGACCGTCGGCGGGGGAGATCTACTTCAAGGACCAGCCGGTCCGCGGCACCTGCGGCCAGATGGCGATGGTCTTCCAGAGCTTCGCCCTCTTCCCGTGGCTCACGGTCTCCCAGAACGTCGCCTTCGGGCTGGAAGCGCTCGGGTGGGAGCCCGAACGGATCCACGCCCAGGTGGAGCGGTTCGTCTCGGTGACCGGGCTCGACGGGTTCCAGGAGGCGTACCCCCGCGAGCTGTCCGGCGGGATGCGCCAGCGGGTCGGCCTCGCCCGGGCGCTCGCGGTCGAGCCGGCGGTCCTGCTCATGGACGAACCACTCAGCGCGCTCGATCCGCTCACCGCGGAGAGCCTGCGCGAGGAGATCCTCCAGCTGTGGCAGGACCCGAACCTGCCGCCGGACGCCGTGGTCCTGGTCTCCCACAACATCGAGGAGGCGATCCAGCTCGCCGACCGGGTGCTCGTGCTCTCCCGGCGCCCGGCCCACCTCCTCGCCGACGTCGCGGTCGACCTCCCGCGGCCCCGCGACCGCAAGTCCCAGGCCTTCTACGACCTCACGGACAAGGTCTACTCGCTGATCACCGAGGGGGCCCCGGCCCCGTCGGCAACGACCCCCGTCCCGCCGAACGGGACGCCGGGTACTACCACGGGATAAAGCCTTTCCAACAACCGTTATAGGAAGCATCCCGGTCGGTAGGGCGAGCGGCCCGTGCCGACCAGCTATCCGAAGTCGAGCCCCACCGAGATGCTGGGTCTCCTCGTGCTGTTGAACGGCCACAAGGGGTCGGAGGACGTCGCGCTCCTGGCCGACGATCTCGACCTCGAGATCGACGAGATCCTGCCGTCGCTCGACAACGCGGAGCTGCTCGGCCTCGTGAAGGTCCAGGACGGCCGCGCGACGTTCACGGAGCTCGGCAAGCGCTTCATCTCCGCCTCGATCCGCGACCGCAAGGAGATCCTGCGCGAGCAACTGAAGCGCACGACGCTGTTCAAGACCCTCCTGCGCGCGCTCGACAGCGCGCCGGACCACTACCTCAACGACGAGCAGCTCGCCTCGATCGTCGCGTTCATCCCGGGTCCGACCGACGAGGCCGTCACGACGATCATCAACTGGGGGCGGTACGCGGAGCTGTTCCGCTACGACCCCGAGGAGCACCGGCTCGTGGCGGTGCGACGCGCCGCGGGCTCGCGCGGATCGGGCGGCGGCGCCGCCCGTCCCCCGCCCCCGGGGGCGCCGTCCCAGCCCGCGAAGGCGGCCGCGAGCCGGACCGCGCCGGCGCCTCCGACCGACCCGCCCGCCACCGCGTCGGCGTGATCCGGCGCCGAGATTCCAAAGCCCTTAAGGCGGCGGTCCGCTCCCCCGAACTTCGTGGGCACGTAGATCAGCGGAAGATCGCTGCTTTCGCAAAGCAGAGGTCGGGGGTTCAAATCCCCCCGTGTCCATTTCGCCCCCGCTCGGTCTCGCTTCCGATCGGGAGTGCGGAACCGGGCGTGGGGAAGGTCCGCGAGCTCTCCTTCGCCACGGCGCGGTTCGGGGTGCGGGCGTCGGATCGGACGACCCCGCGCTTTAACGTTACCCCCAGCCTTGCGGCCGAACATGCCGGCCCGCAGCCCGAACCCCCGCGTCGCGAGGAGACCCTCGGCGAGGAGTCGCCAGCGGCGTTCTCCGCCGTCGTGGGTCTACGTTGTGGATCGAGGGACGGTGCTCGACGCGCCGCTCGAGGTCGTGTGGGATTTTATGAAGAACGACGAGGAGTTCCACCCCCAGGCTCACGCCGCCACCCTGCGGAATCTCGAGGTCGAGCGCCTATCGGAGCTGACCCATCTCATCCGTTGCGAGATGCGCGTCGCGGGCCGGTGGAGAACGATCGTCTCTCGGCTCACCGAGATCCGCCCGGCCGTGAGGATCGACGAAGAGATCGAAGGACCGTTCGCCGGTTCGAAGAAGGTCTTCCTCTACTCCCCTCGGGGGGACAAGACCTCCCTCGAGGTGCACTGCTACATGCGGTCGTCCGAGCATTCGCCGGGGGAGATCCGGCGGAGCGTCCTGCGAGAGCTCGCGACGAACCACGCGGAGGACGTACCCTACTTGCGCCTCTTCGCTCGGAAACGGCGCGCGGACCGAGACGCGCCGACGTGATCGGCGGCCGCTGCAGGTCCCACCCCGCACGGCCCCCGGCCGAGAGCCGTCGGGATACGCGCCGGCCGCGAGCCCCCTCCGCCCGAGCGTTCGAACCCGGTCTCGGGGTCGCGGCCCCGGGGGGTGCGTGCGCGTGAGGGCATCGAGGAGGTCATCGGACGACCTCGCGAGACGCGATGGATCGACCGGTCCGCCCGGGTACGCCGCGGTCCGACCGGTTCAGCGGAGCCCCGTACCGGGCGCCTGGGCGTACCCTTCGGTGCCCCGAGCAGCGGACCGGCGAGGGAAGGGGCGGTCCCGGATCATCGGGTCGCGCCCTTGACCTTCAGGAACTCGGCGCGGATCACCGGCGCGTCGTCGCGGAACTCGGAGTCCAGGAACTCGCGCGCGGCCGCCTCCACCTCTTCGGGGGGCAGCGTCTTCGAGGTGAACTCCCCGTACACATCGATCCGGGTCCGCTCCCCCTGCGGGGCGTAGACGTAGACGAGCTTCGAGCCGGCGAGCACGCCTTCCAGCCACTCGGTGACCACCGAGACCGGCGGGAACATGGAGATCCGCATCCGGTCGGGGGCCCACTTCCCCCGCAGCAGTCGCTCGGAGCCGTAGAGGATCGTGATGTCGGAGACCTTCTCGAACTTCGGGTTCCGGGTCGTCTTGTGCGCGGCGTCGTGCGCCTTGCCCCCGAAGATGTACTTCCAGACGAAATCGATCGGCGCCTCGAAGACACTTCCCTCATCCTTTACGTAGACCATCGGCCGTCCCCGCCCGTCGGATCGGTATCGGGTTCACCCTATATGGGACCGCAGGCGAAGCAAAGTATACCTGGCCGCCGCGCCCGGTCGCGGCGCGCCGAGCGGCTTCGGGTCCGGCTCAACTTCTCCGCCTATCCGGTCCAGGCGAGCCTCGGCGTGCTGGGGCGCAAGTGGGCCCTCCTCGTCCTGATGAACATCGCGCTCGGCCGAGCGCGGAGGTTCAACGAACTGCTGCGGTCGACCCCCGGGATGAGCAAGCGGGTGCTGGTCATGCGTCTCAACGAGCTCGAGCGGAACGGGTTCATCGCCCGCTCGGCCCAGCGGCCGGGGTACGCGGTCTGGCAGCTCACCCCGAAGGGAACCGACGTCCTCCCCGTGCTGCTGACCCTGATCCACTTCGGCTCGAAGTGGAACCCGAGCGGCGGCCCCCCGGGGAAAGCTCCCCCACTGCTCGGCCGGGAGTTCGAGGTCGTCTACCGGGAGACGGCCGGTTCCGGGGCCGGCGGTGAACGGACCGGTTGAGCCGTCGTTCGGACCCGAGGGGGCGAGGGCCGGCCACCAGCGGCTCGGGAGAGCCCCGGAGCGCCCGGAGGGAGGGCGTCGGCCGGCCGTCCGCACGCGCCCTCCCGGGCCCCCACGATCGCTCCCACCCCCCGCGGCGCGTCGGGGGGTGGTTCGACTCGCCGCTATCAGGGCCGGGGCCTGTCGGGAGCCGCCCGATCGATGTCGAACCCCCCCTTCCTCGTTCGGTCCCCTCGTCCGCCGCGCGTGCTCGATCGCCTCGGCTCGGTCATCGCTCGGGTGCCCCGCGGGAAGGTCATCACGTACGGCGAGGTCGCGCGGGCCGCCGGGTTCCCCCGCGCCCCCCGGCTCACGGTCCGGGCCTTGCGGACCGGCCCCGGTCTCCCGTGGCACCGGGTGGTCGCCGCCGGCGGCCGGATCGCGCTGCCCGGAGCGGCCGGCGCGGAGCAGCGACTTCGCCTCGAGCTCGAGGGGGT
Source organism: Thermoplasmata archaeon (assembly GCA_035502455.1). Classification (GTDB taxonomy): domain Archaea; phylum Thermoplasmatota; class Thermoplasmata; order Lutacidiplasmatales; family UBA184; genus Lutacidiplasma. Next base: position 65,153 of record DATJUI010000014.1, read on the forward strand.
CACGTTCCGCCGCGGGCGCGTGGCGATGGCGCTCCATGCGTGGGCGCCCCGTCCGGCGCGTCGGGACCCCGCGCGCCGGGGAGTCCGTTCGACCGGCGGACGGATCCGCCGGTGATCTAGGGGGTCCAGGTCGGGCCGCCGTACCCGGGCGGGGGCGTCTCGGGGTGCGGCCCGCCGAACGGGTCGGGTCGCTCCTCGGCGGGGCGCGCGTGCTTCTGGGCCAGGTACGCGTCGATCGCCGCCGCCGCCCGCTCGCCCGCTCCCATGGCGTGCACGACCGACCGGCCGCCCGTGGCGAAGACGCCCGGCACGTCGGTCATCCAGCCCTCGCGCTTTCCCTCGGGCCAGCCCATCGAGGCGAACTTGAAGTCGAGGTCGGGATCGAACCCGGTCACGTCGGCCTTCTCGCCGACCGCGACGATGATCATGTCGCAGTCGATCGTCTCCTCGGAGTTGGGGACGGTCACGAGCGTGCGCCGGCCCTTCTCGTCCGGCGGCCCGTGCTCGGTCCGCTGGACGACGAGGCCCGTCACGTGGTCGCTCCCGAGGATCGCCATCGGGGACCGGTAGAACACGTACTCGACGCCCTCGATCTCCCCGCCGGTCCGCTCCTCTTCGGTCGCCTTCATGTCCTCGGGTCCCCGCCGGTAGACGAGCTTCACGTCGCCGCCGCCCGACAGGCGACGCGCCGAACGGGCCGCATCGAGCGCGACGTCCCCGGCCCCGATGACGATGATCTTCCGCTCGTGGCGTCCGAAGAGGCCCCCCGGCCCCATGTTGACCGCGAGGAGGAACGGGAGCGCGTGGTAGACCCCCGGCAGGTGCTCGCCCGGGATGCCGAGCTCGCGGGCGGAAGAGGCGCCGACGGAGACGAGCACCGCCTCGTACCCCTCCGCGAGCAGGCTCTTCGGCGTGTAGTCGACGCCGGCCTTGCGCCCGCCGAGGAACGTGATGTCGAGGTTCTTCCACCGGGCGAGGTCGGTGTCGAGGTCGTCCGCGTCGAGGTGGTAGCGCGGGATCGTGTTGATCTGCCCGCCGAGGAACGGTTCGGTCTCGAAGACCGTCACCGAGTAGCCGCGCACCCCGAGGTCCCAGGCGGCCATGAGACCGGTCGGACCGGCGCCGACGACCGCGATCCGCTCGTGCTTCGGCTTCGACGGCACGTAGAGGAGGTCGGACTTCCCGTACTGGAGCGCCGCCCGCTTGAGGTGCCGGATCGCGATCGGCACCCCGCGGCCGCTCATGATGCAGTCGTCCTCGCAGAAGTGATAGCACGTCTTGCAGAGGACGGTCGCGAGCGGGTTCTCGCGGAGCGTGAGACGGGCCGCGCCGTCGAAGTCCCGACGGGCGATCAGATCGTTGTAGCCCTTGCAGTCCTGGGTGATCGGGCAGCCCTGCACGCAGTACGGCATCGCGCACTGGAGGCATCGCTGTCCCTCGAGGACCGCTTCCTCGAGCGTGTACGGCTGGTCGATGAGCGCGAACTTCTCGACGCGCTCCTCGGGCGTCTCCTCCTCGATCGGCACTCGCACGTAGCGGTCCATGAACGGTCCGTACCCCGGTGGACTAGGGAACCTGCCCCGTTTCCACAGACGGATGCGCTATATCGTTCACGGGTCCGGAGTGCGAACCCGGCGCACGCCCCGTCGCTTAAGGGTCCGCGCGGGCTCCGGCGGAGCGGCGGGCGTCGCGCATGACCGAGTACCGAAAGCTCTCGCGAGCCGAAGAGGCGGTGATCGTCCACAAGGGGACCGAGCGGCCGTTCTCGGGCGAGTACGAGCGGTTCGACGGCGTCGGCACCTACGCGTGCAAGCGGTGCGGGGCGCCCCTCTACCGATCGGACGACAAGTTCGATGCGGGCTGTGGATGGCCGAGCTTCGACTCCGAGGTGCCGGGCGCGGTCCGGCGCGTGCCGGATGCCGACGGCGAGCGGACGGAGATCGAGTGCGCCCGATGCGGAGGGCACCTCGGGCACGTCTTCGAAGGCGAGCGGTTCACTCCCAAGAACACCCGGCACTGCGTCAACTCGATCTCGCTCGTCTTTCTTCCCTCGGCCGCGGCCGACCGGCTCCCGAAGTAGCAGGGCGACCCGGTCAAGCGGCGTTCACCCGACGTTCAAGTCCTCGGCCGCGATCGGAGCTTGGGAGCATCCCATGGCGGCGAACGGATCGGCGGTCGTCCTGCGGACGGGCGAGACCGTTCGGATCCGGCGCTTGACCGGGAACGACCGCGCCCCGCTCCGTCGCTTCCTCGAGGGGTTCGGCCGCGAGTCGCTCGCCACGCGGTTCTTCGGTGCGGTCACGGTCGAGGCGATCCTCGAACCGATGCTCGACCTCTCCGACGCGGCGTCCCGCCGGGCCCTCGTCCTCACGAGCGCCGACGGAGCGACCATCCTCGCGCAGGCCGAGTACCTGCGCGATCGTCCGGGCTCCGACCGGGCCGAGGTCGCCTTCCTGGTCTCCGAGGCGCTCCAGGGACGCGGGTGCGCGACGCTCCTGCTGAAGGCGCTCGCGGCCGAGGCGGTCGCCGAGGGAATCCGCGAGTTCCACGCGGAGGTCCTCGCGGACAACGACCGGATGCTCGAGGTGTTCCGGGACGCGGGCTTCCCGTACCATCCCCACTTCGTCGCCGGGGCGATCGAGGTGCGACTCGACCTGGCGGGGCCGAAGGGCGTCCGCGGGAGCTCCGCTCCGCCCTCCGCGGTGGTCGCGTAGCGGGCGTAGGTTGCTTACCGCGCCGTGCGTGGCGGTTTATCTGGCCGAACGTCCATCCCCGGTCATGCCGAAGGTCGAGATCAAATCGATCGAGAACGGCCCGAACCTGGTGCTGATCGACGGGAAAGCGGACGTCGCGCTGTGCCGATGCGGTCAGTCGTCGCGCAAACCCCTGTGCGACGGGACCCACCGCCAGGTGAACTTCCGCGCCGCCGGGGCCTCGACGACCGTCCTCCAGTAGGAGCCCCGCACGTCGGGTCGTCGCCGCTCAGCGGACGGCGAGCACGGTCTTCCCCACGGCGGTGCGGGCGCGGCTCTCGGCGATCGCGCGGGGCCCGTCCGCGAGCGGGAGCACCCGGGTGACCGGCACCGTCAGCGAGCCCGCGACGACCGCGGAGAACAGGCGCTCGAGCGTCTCCGCCCGAGGCTGAAAGTCGAGGTTCACGCGGCGTACCCCGTCGATCCGGCCCGCCGCCTCGTCGGCGACGAACATCGTGGTCACCGCGACCCCGCCGCGGCGGACGAGGGCGGCGAGCCGGGCGAACGTCGGCCGGTCGCTCCCCGCATCGAGCAGGCCCGAGAGCCCGTCGCCGTGGGCGCGCCGCACCCGATCGGCGAGGTCGCCTTCGGCCGGGTCGAGCACCTCGGCCGCGCCGAGCCCCTGGAGGAGGCCGCGGGACGCCGGACGGGCGGTGGCGATCACGTGCACCCCCGACGCCGCCGCGAGCGCGGTCGCGATCGAGCCGACCCCGCCGGAGGCGCCGACGACGAGCAGCGTCGCGCCGCGTCCGAGCGCGAGCTCGTCGAGCGCCCCGAGCGCGGTCATCCCCGACGTCGGGAGCGCGGCGGCCGAGCGAGCCGAAAGGCCATCCGGGATTCGCGCGAGCGCGAGCCGTTCGGGGGCTGCGGTCCACTCGGCGTACGTCCCCGTACCGACCGGGTCGTGAAGGACCTGGCCCGCCACCCGCTCGCCCACGTGGAAGCGCCGGACCGCGCCGCCGACCGCCGCGACGGTGCCCGCACCGTCCAGCCCGACGACGAGTGGGAACACGTGGGGCCGTCGCCCCTCGAAGAGGCCGTCGATCAGCTTCCAGTCGAACGGGTTCACCCCCGCCGCCTCGAGACGGATCAGGATCTCGTCGTCCTTCGGCTCGGGCGTCGGCAGCTCCATCAGCTCGGGGACGGTTCGGAACGCCCGGACCGCGACCGCCCGCACGGGCGCGGGAGTCCCCGGCGGTATGAAAGCCGCCCGGGGGCCGTCGGACCGGCACGTGGCTTCATATCCCGGGAGCGCCGCACCCGGGCGCGATGACGGCCGGCGGACCGATCCCGTACGCCCCGGGCAGAGCCGCCGGCACGGACCCGTTCCGTCGGGCTCGCTCCCGGCTCCGCTGGATCGTCCTCGCCGTCGCCTCGGCGCTGATCGTCGGGGCGTTGCTCGTGCTGCTCCTGTTCCTGTATCCGACCTGGTTCGGTCTCCCCGCCACCCCCGCGGGCCGGTTCGGCCTGTTCGGCGGGGTCTTCGTGCTGTTCTTCGTCCTGATCCTGGTCTTCTTCGTGGTCCGGGTCGCGTTCTGGGGGAGCCGGCTGGGACGGCCCGGCTACGGCCCCCGCCGAGGCGGTCCGTACGCGGGCGGGCCCTACGGACCCAATCGCCCCGTGATGATCGCCCGCATGCGCTACGCGCGCGGAGAGATCACGAAGGATCAGTACGACCAGCTCCTCGCGGACCTCGAGCGCGGACCGCGAGCGCCTTAGCCTTCCGGGGGGTCGTCGCGCCGCATGATGGCCAACGTCCCGCCCCCGTCGTCGCGGGAGGTCAGGGCGACCGTGGTCGCCCTTGGGGTCGCCGTGGTCGTCGGCGTGATCCTCTTCTCGGGCGTGTTCCCCGGCCTGCACCCGGACTATTCCCCACTCACGACGGTCTCGTACGGGGGGCACGCGTACTACTGGACCCTCTACGGCTTTTCCCGGCCGATCCCCCCGGCCAGCTCGACGCCCCCGGTCTCGGTCACCTTCCACAACGTCACGTTCTCGCTCTGGGTGACGAGCTGGTGGACGATCCCGATCGGCACGCTCCACGTGAACGCGACCGAGCCGAACGGGACGACCGTTAGCTGGGCGCTCGGAGGACCGCTCAACACGGCGAACCGGACGACGCTCGCGTTCTCGCCGGACGGGACGGTCGGCGCCTACTGGAACGGGGCGTGGCAGGCGGAGCTGCTGGTCCTCGCTCCGACGGGTGCCTGACTGCTCCCGCGTCCGCGCCGGCTTCACCCCCGGCGGCGGCTCCGCGCCCCGCGAACGAGCCCGCGCTCGGGCCGCCCCGCCGCCTGCGTTCGGATCGGTGGGGCGGAACCGGATGTTTCGCGGGTTCCTCGCGACCCGGATCGAGGCGACCGTCGGCGATTCGGTCTACGCGAGCCCGGACGTCCGGCTCGCCGACACCGTCTCGCGCTCGTTCCGGGTCGTCGGGGCGGCGCGGTGCCTCGAGATCGCGCGGTACACCGTGGTCTTCCGGTTCGGACCCCTCGCCGACCGACGGCCGCCGGGCGCGATCGCCGGGATCGGCGCGCCCGGGTTCCTCGCCGCGGGGCGGCTCGCCGTCGGGCGGCCCGCCGTCCGGCGCCTGCGGTGCTGAACCGGGGCCGGCCGGTCAGAGGATCGAGGTGGCGTAGATCACGAGGAGCACCGCGGCGACCACGGCGGTGACGGCCGCGATCACGAGCCAGATCGAGTCGCGCAGTCGAGCGGAGCGCTCCTGGGCGGGCGTCGGGGGCGGCGGCTCGGCGGCGATGCCGAGCCCGCCGAGCGAGATGTACCGCGAGGCGACGGCGTACGCCTCGAACTGCACCGGATCCATCGCGAAGAGCGTGCGGGGCGGCCGCTCCGTCGCCAGCCGGGCCTCGAGCGGCGCGTCGCCCGGCGCCCACCGGCGGGCGAGCGGGTACGTCGCCCGCTGCCCCGGGGCGAGGTCGACGTCGACGCCCTCGCTCCAGGTGACGCCGCCCTGCACCCAGACGACGGGGATCCGGCCCGCCCACGGGGCGGGGCCGGGGTTCCCCGCGCTCAGCGCGAGCCGCGCCCCGCCGCCGTCCGCGCCGGCCCCGGCCTGGGCGAACAGGCCGACCTTGAGCCCGAAGTACAGCGTCGGCGGTCGCACGCTCGCCACGGCCGCTCGACCGGCCCTCCGCTTAAGAGGCCTCCTTTCGCACGGTGCGAACCGGTCGGCTCGGGATCGGGACCTTCGGGGCGCCGGGGGCCCGTACCGAACGCCGCGCCACGCCGGTCCCCTCGGCCATACTTTGAAGCGGTCCGGGGCCCTTGTGGTTACGTCGAGGAAAGTCCGTGGCGCGGGTTGACCACCAACCCTATGTTTATAACGCCGGACCCCCGCCGGGGAGTTGGTCTAGGGTCTCCGGGCACGGTGCCCGGAGGCAGACGACCTGCCGGGTGGGTCGGAGGATCTGAAGAGATGCCGCGTCCAAGAAAGAGCAAGGCCGATCGACGAGTGCCCGTCGCCGTATATCTGGAGCCCGCGCTGCTGAAGCGGCTCAAGGCCGTAGCGGAGAAGGACCGCCGGTCCGCTTCGACGCTCGCGGCGCTGTACATCGAGGCCGGGCTCGAACGCGCCGAGTAGGCCGGCCGTCGCACGATCCCCGGCCGGGGGCGACCCCCCGCGGCCGGGACGATCTCGGCTCGTCAGCGGGTGCGCTCGAGGTTGAGCTCTTCCTGCTCGACGAGGTCGAGGATCTCGCGGACCCGCGCGGCCCGCAGCGGTTTCACGAGCACGTCGAACGCCCCCCGGCGGATCATCCGCCGGACCCGGGGGTCGTCGGGGGCGAGGCCGGTGAAGACGATCAGCTTCAGGTGCGGGTTCGCGGCGAGCATCCGTTCGGCGAGGTCGGGCGACGTCGTCGGGGTCGCTGCGCCCGGAACGGCGTCGGCCCGGATCGCCTCCGCCGGCATCTCCGCGAGCAGATGGTCCGAGAACGGCGCGCCGGACGAGCGCTCGCCCCCGCCCCCTTCGGGTTCGGGGTCCTCGAGCTGGATGTCGAGGAAGACGACGTCCGGGTCGAAGGACCGGAACGCGCTCCACGCCTCCTCCTCGGTCCCCGCGGACCGCAGATCGGCCGGCCCGACGCCGAGCTTGTGCAGGAGGTGCTCGAGCGAGAGCCGCACGGGCGCCGAGTCGTCGACGATGAGGATCCGGTTGCGCATGTCCGGCCGGGAGACCGCCGCCGGTCGAAGAGCCTTTGGGGGCTAGGCCCCGCCCGGTGCGGGACCTCCCGCCTCGGTGCGGAGCGCCTCGAGCGTCGGGCGGATCGTGTGGAACGCCTTCCAGGCGTCCGGGAGGAGCGCGGCCGCCTCGTCGAGGTGCCCGTGGGCGCACGCCTCCTCGATCTCCCGGCACTTCTCGCCGAGCTCGGCCGCCCCGGATTCCCACGACGCCGACTTGAGCCGGTGGGCGGCGCGCTGCAGCGGATCGCGCTGGTGGGCCGCGACGCCCGCCTCCATCGCGGCGAGCAGCTTCTCGGCCTCGGGCAGGAAGGCCGAGATGAGGCCGACGACGAACCCGCGGTCGTCGCCCCGTGCCATGGTCGCGAGCTCGTCGAGCCGGGTCCCCGGCCCGCTCGCCCCGGTCCCCTGCGCGGGCGGGCCGGACGCGGGCGGGGCGGCCGGGGCGATGGCCCCCCCGAACCGCGGGGACGACTCGAGCGCCTTGCGCAGCTCCTCGAGGCGCATCGGCTTCGGCAGGTAGTCGTTCATCCCCGCGGCGCGCATCCGCTGGATCTCGGGACCGCTCCCGTGGGCGGTCAGCGCCACGATCCACGGATCGTCCGCCGCCACCCCGCGCTGCGCGCGGATCCGCCGGGTCGCTTCCACCCCGTCGAGGCCCCCGAGCTCGATGTCCATGAGCACGACGTCGAAGGCGCTCCGCTCGACCGCCTCGATCGCGAGCTCGCCCGACTCGACGAACTCGGCCCGATAGCCGAGACGCCGCAGCAGGAGGTCCGCGACCTGCTGGTTGACCGGGCTGTCCTCGACCACCAGCACCCGCAGCGGATGGTGCTGCGCCACCCCCCGGGCCTCGTCGGCCTCCCCGGTCGCGCCGGCGGGTCCGACCGAGCCGCCGACGTTCAGCGCGCGTTCGAGGGAGAGCCGGAACGTGCGCGGCTTCACCGGCCGCCCGAGCAGGACGCGGCGGACGAACAGCGGCGCCTCGTCCGACGCCCGGGCGTGCCCCGGCCCGGGCACGATGCGGACGATGGGGACCGTCGCGCCGCCCGACGCCGAGAGGGCGCGCATCTCCGACTCGACCGGGAGCGGCTCTTTCTTGCCGTCGTGCACGAGGAGGTTCGGCGGCGCCCGCCGCATCTGGTCGATCGCCTCCGCCGGGGTGGCGGCGACGCTCGGGGTCGCGCCCCACGCGGTCAACCACTCGGCGAGGGCGGCCCCGAGCCCCGGTCGCTCGACCAGGAGCTCGACGCGCTTTCCCTCGAGCCACGGCGCGCGGTCGCGCGGATAGCTCGCCGACGGCGTCGACTCGCCGGGGACGACGACCGTGAAGTGGAAGGTCGCCCCGGGGCTCGCCTTCTCGTCGAGCCAGAGCGTCCCGCCCATCAGCTCCGCGAGGTTGCGGGAGATCGCGAGACCGAGCCCGCTGCCCCCGTACCGGCGGGGGACGGACGGGTCGGCCTGCTGGAACCCCTGGAACAGCGCGCCCCGCGCCGACCTGGGGATCCCCGGGCCGGTGTCGCGCACCGAGAACATGAGGCCGAACCGGTCGAGCCCGACGGGCCGGGCGCGGACCCGGACCGTCACCTCGCCGCGGTCCGTGAACTTCACCGCGTTCCCGACGAGGTTGAGGAGGATCTGGCGGAGACGCTGGGAGTCGCCGAGGATCGTGGCCGGCACGAGCGGGTCGATCGTGTAGGAGAGGTCGAGCCCCTTCTGGTTCGCCTGGGCGGCGACGAGGTCGATCGCGTCCTCCACGATCGCGGCCACGTCGACGGGGCGTTCCTCGAGCGAGAAGCGGCCGGACTCGATGCGGCTCAGGTCGAGGATGTCGTTGATCAGCGAGAGGAGGCCGAGCGCTCCGGTCCGGATGATGCGCGCGTACTCCCGGCGCTCCTCGAGCGTCAGGGTGTCGGTCAGGATCTCGGAGAGCCCGACGATCGCGTTGAGCGGCTGGCGGACCTCGTGGCTGATGTGCGCGAAGAACGCGGCCCGGGACTCGTTCGCCTGGCGCTCCGCGGCGTACGCGACCCGTAGCTGATCGGCGACGATCCGCCGCTCGGCGAACCGGCCCCCGATCTCCGCGAGGCGGTGGGCGAACGTGGCGAACCGGTCGTCGAGCAGCGTCGGGTCCTGGACGCCGATGAAGACGACCGTGAGCGGCGCCCCGTGGGCGAGGACGGGCAGCGCCACCGCCCCTCGGACCCCCAGGCGGACCGCGATCTCCCCGCGGGGGTACGCGGCCCGATGGTCGCCCAGCACGCGATCGATCTGGAGCTCTCGCTCGGCGAACGCCCGGCCGATCAGCGCCTCGCCCGGCCGGATCCGCAGCAGCTGGGTCGCGGCGAACCAGTCGTCCCGGGCCGCCGCCGCGTCCGGACCGTCCGGCGGGGTGACGATGACGTCGGCCGCCCGCAGCGCTCCCTCCTTGGGATCCAGGATCCAGCTCTCCGAGATCGTCCAGCCCGAGACCCGGTTCATCTCGCGCAGCGCGTCCGCGAACGAGGTCGCGGTCTCGGGCGCGCGGGCGAGGAGGTCCTCGAGCCGCTCGAGGACCTCCATCTCGTACTGCGCCCGCCGGGCCTCGGTCACGTCGGTGAAGGTCGCCACGGCCCCGAGGATCGTCCCGTCCGGACCGACGAGGGGGCGGGCGGCGACGGAGAGCACCCGACCGTTCGGATGGGTCGGCGTCCGGACGAACCGGTCGAGCGGCGGGACGATCTCGCCCCGGAACGCCGCCGCCGTGACGCGGTCCTCGGGCGGGACGGGCGTCACGCGATCGTCCCGGAACAGGCGCAGCTGGCTCTGGTCGAAGGTGTCCCCCACGCGGTAGACCCCGGGTCCCACGATCTCGTGCGCCGCCCGGTTCACGAACGCGATGGTCCCGTCGGGCCGGTAGACGAGGACCCCCGCCGAGAGGGCGTCCAGCACCGCCGCTCCGCCCGCCAGCGCGATCGGGTCGCCCGGAGCGGCGGAAGACGCCATGGCGCTTCCCTAGGGCGGAGGGGGCCCGCGCGCCTTAAAGGTCCCGGCGCGGGCCGGGGAGGCCGACCGGGCCTAGATCGACTCGAGGAGCGACTCGAGCTTCAGGACCCGGCGCGACTCCTCGTTCGGGTCCCCCGGCGGGGCGTTCGCGCGGCGCAGCGCGGCCCGATCGAGCGCGTCGATGCGACGGTACAGCCACTCGAACTCGTGCCAGACGAGCGGGTCCGACAGGCGCGCCCGGTTCTGCCCGATCAGATCGACCGGATTGCGCAGCGCCCAGTAGTACGCCGTCACCCAGGTCCCGAACGCCTCCCACACGAGGTCGTCGTCGAGGATCTTGCGGTGGGTGAGGGTCCCGACGAGCTCGAAGAAGACCGCCACCTCCATGCTCGTGATGTCCTCGTGCGCCCCGCGGATCAACCGGTCGCTCAAGTGGCGTCGGGCGGCGCGGGTCCGGGCCGAGTCGAACCGCTCCCGCAGCGCCATCACGACGTTCGCGGAGTTGAGGTGCTGGCCGGTCCGGGTCTGCCACCACATCAGGAACAGCGTGCCGACGACCAGCGCCCAGGTCCCGATCAGCGACCAGACCGCGATGTTGAACCAGTCGACCACGCTCGGCCCCCGACGGGGAGAGTCCCCCGCTCCCGGGAGGACCGGGCGCCTTAAGGATGACCGGCGCGACCGGCGGGCGGTCGCCGACCGGGAAACGGTCGCCCGGCCCGGTCAGCCGCGGTGCGCCCGCCGACGGTGGACCCGGGCGGCCTCGGCGGAGTCGAACGGGCTCCCGCAGACCGGGCAGACGACGTGGGACGGCGGCGTGGCGGGCGGCTCGGGCCCCAGCCCCGCGTGGCTCTCCTCGCGATGCCGCTCGAGATCGTCCGGGGAGCGGAACAGGCGTCCGCAGGCCGGACAGATCGCCTCGACCTCGTCGTACTCGACGTACGGCATCGTCCGCCCGAGGGGGCGGGCCGCTAATCACCTTGCGGACGGCGCCCCGGGGGGGTCACCCGTTAAGACGTCAACCCGGATGGGCGGGCGATGGGCATACCGAAGGAGGTCGTCGACCGGCTCCTGCGGGAGAACGCGGAGCACGCCTGCCCCGGCACCGAGGAGATCTGCGTCCGCCTCTCCGCGCTCGCCCGGCTCCCGACGCGCTTCGGGGAGTACCAGGTCGCCGCCTTCTGGAGCCAGCACGACAAGAAGGAGCACGCCGCGTTCATCCACGGCGACGTCGTCGGCAAGGAGGACGTCCCGACCCGGCTCCACTCGGAGTGCCTCACGGGGGACGCGATCGGCTCGCTGCGGTGCGACTGCCGCGACCAGCTGATCGAGTCGCTCGAGACGATCGGCAAGATGGACTCCGGGATCGTCCTCTACCTCCGCCAGGAAGGCCGTGGGATCGGCTTCATCAATAAGATCCGGGCCTACCAGCTGCAGGATTCGGGGTACGACACCGTCGAGGCGAACGAGCTGCTCGGGTTCCGCCCCGACGAGCGGGACTACGGGATCGCCGCCCACATGCTGGGGACGCTCGAGGTCCGCTCGATCCGCATCCTCACGAACAATCCGAACAAGGTCGAGGACCTCCGGCGGCACGGCGTGACGATCACCGGCCGCATCCCGGTCATCGTCCCGCCGAACCCGTACAACCACGCGTACCTGAGGACCAAGGCCGGGAAGCTCGGCCACCTGCTCGACGTCGAGCAGGACGACGACCTCGCCGCGCGTCCGTCCGAGGACGCGTAGCGCGCGGGGTCGCCCCTACAGCTCCCGCACCGTCTTCGCGCGGATGAACGTCCCGCGGTCGAGGTCGTGGACTGCCTCGACCAGCTCGTCGCGCGTGTTCATCACGATCGGACCGTACCACGCGACCGGCTCGTGGAGCGGTCGTCCCGCGACGAGCAGGAAGCGCAGCCCCGCGTCGCCGGCCCGGATCTCGACCCGGTCTCCGTCCCCGTAGAGGATCGTCTCGCCCGGAGCGCCCGGGAAGCCGGACCGCGCCGCGCCCGACCGGTCGAACGTCCCCGCTCCCTCGAACGGCTGGGCGAACACCGTGTGGCCCTTCGGCACCGGGAGATCGAACGCGGCCCCCGCCGGGAGCGCCACATCGAGGTAGGTCGGGTCGACGGGGATGTGGGTCACCGGACCGGCGACCCGGTCGTACGTCCCCGCGATCACCCGGACCTTGCGTCCGTCCTCGCCCGGGACGACGGGGATGGCATCGGAACGCAGCCCCCGGTACGCCGGCGCCTCCATCTTGAGCGAGCGCGGGAGATTGACCCACAGCTGGAACCCCGAGAGGCGTCCGTCGGTCCGCTTCGGCATCTCCTGGTGGAGGATGCCGCTGCCCGCGCTCATCCACTGGACGTCTCCCGAGTCGATGACGCCACGGTTGCCGAGCGAGTCCTCGTGCGCCGTCCTCCCGTTCAGCATGTAGGTGACGGTCTCGATCCCGCGGTGCGGGTGCCAGGGGAAGCCCGCGAGGTAGTCGGCCGGGTTCGTCGACCCGAAATTGTCGAGGAGGAGGAACGGGTCGAGGAGCGGCACCTCGGAACCGCCGAACATGCGGCGCAACCGCACCCCGGCCCCCTCGAGCGTCTCCTTCCCGACGAGCTTCCGCTCGACGGGCCGGGGGACGGGGTCGGTGCCGTTCGGGGGTGTCAGGGTGCCCACGACCGGGCGGGGAGTTTCGGACATGCAGGGCCTCGCCCGAAAAAGCCGGCGAGCCCTTTTTAAGCTTCGCGACCCGCGCCGCCAGTCGGTGGCCCGGACGCCACCGACCGGGGGGCCCCAAGCTACTTCCGCGGCGCCGCCCTCTTCGCTTCGATGTGCGACATGGACGAGGCGGAGTTCGCCGAGTATCTGCGCTGGCTCGAGGCCGCGGCCGCGGAGCGAGCGCGGGGGGAGTCGCCTCTCCGGCGCGCACGGCTCGACACCCCGGTCGCCCCGGACCCGGTCCCCGCCGAAGCGTAGTCCGGCGGGCCCCCGACCCGCGAACCGGGGCGCCCGCGGTCCGGCCGATCGCTCGCCCAGCGTCCTTCCGGGCGGGCGGTGCGCCGGACGCGCCTCGGGACGCGGCCGGATCGTGCGGTCGATCCGAAGGTTCCCTCGGGCGGCCCGCTCAACCCCGGCGGGTCTTCGAGAGCGACTGGTAGCCGGTCGATCCGAGGACCGAGCCGCACCAGCCGCAGTAGACGATCGTGACCCCCCGCAGGGAGATCGGGCTCGCCGTGTTCTCCCAGAGGATGTCGGTCTTGGGGTCGAGCCCCTGCTTGCAGTGGGGGCAGATCGGTCGCGGGGTGTCCGGGAACGCGGCCGCCATGCGCAGGCGTAGGCGGGCGGCCTCTTGAAGGACGGGACCGGACCGTGCACGCCCGTCCGCGGGACGTGCCCTCAAATACTCACGGCGGAAGGGCGGCGTGGATGCTGGCTCCGATCTGGATCGTCCTCTTCGGAGCGGGTTGCGTCCCGATCCCCTACCTCCTCGCCAACGCGCACTACTCGCGGCAGTACGCCCGATCCTCTGCCCGGGCGACGGTCGCGCCGGCGGAGATCTCCGTGGTCGTCCCCGTCCACGGGCCGTGGACGGAGCGGTTCGACGCGTGCTTGACCTCGATCGCCGCGCAGGGAGGACCGTTCGTGGTCGTGGGGGACGGCTGTCTCGAGCCGTACCGGACCGCGACCGAGTCGATGGGCGGGACGTTCGTCCACCTCCCCGTCAACCGGGGGAAGAAGGCCGCGCTCCTCGCGGGCCTAGAGCAGGTCTCCACGCCGTTCGTCCTGTTCGTCGACAGCGACACGGTCCTGCCGCCCGAGGCCGCGGTCCGGCTCGCCTCCCACATGACGCCGGGGATCGGCGGGGTCGGGGCGAACCTCGGCGTGGAGGACACGGGGACCTGGACGGCGGCCGCCGCGGAGTTCGTCGAACGGTCGCGCGAGGTCGTCCTGCGCGCGATGTCGACGCGCGGGAGCGTGCCGTACCTCGACGGGGCCTGCGTGCTCCACCGCACCGAGCTCATCCGCCCGTTCCTCGCGTCGGCCGAGTTCCAGTCGATGCGGGTCGCAGGGCGAGCGAGCCGGCTCGGGGACGACTGGCAGCTCACCGACTTTCTGCTCCGCTCGGGCTGGAGGACCGTGAAGGCGTACGAGGTGCGGGTCGACACGGCGCCGAAGGCGACCGCGTCGGGCTTCGTCGGCCAGAACGTCCGGTGGGCCCGGTCGAACTGGATCCGGCTCGGATCGTATCTCCGCCGCGGCTTTCCCCGCGGGGTCGGGCGGTTCTACGCCTACGAGATGACCGCGACGTACCTCTTGCCGCTCATCACGCTCGCCACGCTGCTCTCCCGGCTCCCGCTGCTCGCCCACGACGCGACGCTCTCGTCGGCCGACGCAGGCGCGACCCTGCTCGTGGCGATCCATCTCGTGATCGGGATCCCGCGGGCCACCTGGGCCGGCCTCGTGCACGTTTCCTCGATGGTCGTCGGCGCGTTCGCCACGGGAGCGTTCCTTGGCGCCACCCTGCGGACCAGCCCGAACGCCACCGCCCGGCTCGTCGTCTGGGGCGCGGCGGCGATGGGCGTCATGTTCGTGACGTCGATCTACGGGCTGCTCACGTTCTGGGTCGAACCTCGGTGGGCGGCCCCGTCGGCCGAGCTCGCGCCGGGGCCGGCCGCCGCTCGTACGCCGACCCCGACCGAGCCGGTCTAGACCGCGCGCCCCGGTCGGGGCTGGAGAATGACCCTCGGGCGACCGCCCGTCCGAGCGGGCCGCGCGGCCCGGCTCAGGCGAGCACGAGGCCGCCGAGCGTCGAGATCAGGAACACGAGGTCGAGGCCGACGAACACCGCGGTCGTGCCCGAGAGGTGGCGGACCGCCGCCGGCCCGGCCGAGGTGACCAGCGCGCCCCCGACCAGCACGAGCCCCAAGATCACTTCGAAGAACAGCCACGCCGTGAACTGGCGATCCGACCGGAAGGTGAGCCGTCCCGCGGCCATCGCGACCTCCCAACGCTCGCCCTTCTAATCTCTTTGCGGCCGCCGGTCCCGCAGGGGCCGTCCTCGGGCCCCGCGGGACGAACGGTCTTTACGGCGCCGAGCTTCCCGCCCGCGTGGCCGACGGGTCCGAGTCGAGCTTCGTCACGGTCGACGGCGACCGGATCTACCGGCGCGTCTTCGGCGCCCGGCGTCGCGGACCGACGCTGCTGTGCCTCCACGGCGGACCGGGGGCGACCCACGACTATTTGCGGCCGCTCGCCGACCTCACGGCCCGCGGCTATCGCGTCGCCTTCTACGACGCCCTCGGCTGCGGCCGCTCGGATCTCCCCGAGGGCCGCGAGCGGTTCACCCTCGCGCACGACCTCACCGTCCTCGACGCGGTGCGCCGCTCGCTCGGCGGACGACGGATCCACCTGATGGGCTCGAGCTACGGGGGACTGCTCGCCCTCGCCTATGCGACCCGTCACTCGGACGAGCTCGCGAGCCTCGTCTCCACCGGTGGATTGTGCGACGTGCCGTTCGCGAGCCGGGAGATGGCCCGCCTCGTCCGGGCGCTTCCCATCGCGACGCGACGCGCGCTTCGATACTACGGAGCCCGCGGGGAGTACCAGCATCCCGCCTACGAGGCCGCAGCGATGACCTTCTATCATCGGCATGTATGCCGACTTCGGCCGTGGCCCCGCGAGCTCGAGTTCTCGCTGCTCCGGATGAGCCGGCCCGTCTACGAGACCATGAACGGACCGAACGAGTTCACGATCGTCGGGAACCTCCGGTCGATCGACTTCACGCGCGAGCTGGGACGGATCGCCGTCCCTACGCTCCTCGTGCACGGTCGGTACGACGAGGTGACCCCCGCGGTCGGGGCCCGGATCCAGCGAGCGATCCCGGGCGCGCGCCTCGCGATCTTTCCCAAGAGCTCCCACGTGAGCTTCTGGGAGGAGCGGCCCACGTACCGCGCGCTGGTCGGCGGGTTCCTCAAGGAGGCGGACGGCCGCGGCCCCGCCTCGGGAGCCTCCTCTCCGTGAGGACGGCCGGGAGGGAGCGGCGTGGAGCGTCTGTCGATCTGCATCAACACCCAGACGCCGCTCGTCCAGTTCCTCACGCCGCCGGACGGACGACCCCTCGATAGCTCGGTCCGCGACCTCGCCCAGCTGCGGGAGGGCGTCGACTACCGCTTCTCCCCCGGCGGCGTCACCCGGATGGTCTATCCGCTCGTCCGCCGCCTCCTCAAGGACGGGATCCTGTCGGAGGCGCACTGGGTCGCGCTCAACCCCCGCGGCCCGCCCTCGATCCGGCTCGGCGGGCTGTGGCTCCACAACGTCTCCATCGACGACGAGCGGATGGCGGCCTACGGCAAGGTGAAGGAGGTGATCTGGAGCCGCGTCCACGAGCTCGATCGCCCCTCGGAGCACTCGGACCTGTTCTGGACCGAGGCGTTCGCCGAGTACGCCTACTACAACCGGATGACGTCCGAGCGGATGCGGTCGCTCGACGACCGGCACGACTTCGACGCGTTCTACATCCACGACTTCCAGCAGATGCCGGCCGGTCACATGCTGGCGACGCTGAAGCCGAAGATCTTCCGCTGGCACATCCCGTTCGATGCCACGGCGATCCCAGACCACTGGCGGTCGATCCTCAAGACGTACCTCGACAGCTACGACGTGATCGTGGTCAGCGCCCAACGCTATCTCGACTCGCTCCAGGCGCTCGCGCCGAAGGGCCGGATCCTGCGGATGTACCCCTACGTCGACCCCGCCGACTACGCCCACCCCGACCGGGCGACGGCCGTCGCCCGGACCGAGCGGTTCGGCCTCGGGACGGGCGACCGGATCGCCCTGCTCGTCGGGCGGATGGACCCGATCAAGGGCCAGGACCTCGCGATCCGGGCGTTCGCGCCGCTCGCCGCCGAGTTCCCCCGGACGAAGCTCGTCCTGGTCGGGAACGGGAGCTTCTCCGGCTCCGCCGCCGGTCTCGGGCTGTCGAAGTCCGCGCGGTGGCGCGCCCAGCTCGAGGCAGAGGTCGCGGAGCTCGGCCTCGCCGGGCGCGTCGTCTTCACCGGGCACGTCGACCAGGGAGAGCTGGACGCGCTGTACGAGCGCTGCCGCTTCTCGATCCTGGCCTCCGTCAAGGAGGGGTTCGGGCTCGTCGCCGTCGAGAGCTGGCTCCACGGGCGCCCGGTGATCGTCACCGAGCGGGCCGGCATCGCGGAGATCGTCGAGGACGGGGTGCACGCGCTCCTGTTCGATCCGGACGACCCGGACGCGCTCGGCCGTCAGATGCGTCGGCTCTGGGACGACCCCGGCGGGAAGCTCCGCGCCCGGCTGGTCCGGAACGGGCGGATCCTCGCCGAGCAGTGCTCGATCGACGCCGCCGAGGTGGCGGAACGCTCCATGCTCGCCGAGGTGACGGAGCAGTAGATGACCGATCTCGGCCCGGTCTGGTCGGCGCTCTGGAGCGAGCTGCCGGTCGGGGTGATCCTCGTCGCGACGGTGCTCGTCGCATGGCTCGCGAGCGTGCTCGTCGGGCGGCTCCTCCGCCAGAGCTACCCGCCCGTCGCCCGCGCGGCCCGGCAGGCGGCCGTCG
The DNA here is from genome assembly GCA_035502455.1 of Thermoplasmata archaeon. Lineage (GTDB taxonomy): Archaea > Thermoplasmatota > Thermoplasmata > Lutacidiplasmatales > UBA184 > Lutacidiplasma. The sequence goes on from DATJUI010000014.1 coordinate 82,670, forward strand.
GGGTGATCTCCGTGATCGGCGCGACGCTCATCCTGCAGCAGCTCGGCGTCAACCCCGACGTGATCCTCGTGATCCTGGCGCTGCTCGGCGCGACGGTGCTGATCGCGCTCTGGGGACCGCTCGGGAACTACGCCGCGCGGTACTTCTCGGACATCTACCTGCCGTTCAAGGTCGGCGACACGATCACCCTGCGCGGGTTCTCGGGCCAGGTGATCGGGATCAACGCGATGGTGACGGTGCTGCTCACCGAGGACGACCACCTGGTGTCGGTGCCGAACGACGTGCTCCTCAAGGAGGTCGTGGTGAACACCTCCCCCCAGGCCTGGAAGGAGGTCACGATCCCGCTGTCGATCGGCAACAACGTCGACCTCGCGCTGTTCGAGAGCGATCTGCTGAAGTCGATCTCGAAGCTCAAGACCCGGCTCGACCCGCGCTTTCCGCCCGTCCTCACGACCCGCAGCCGGACCGCCCAGGCGACCGAGCTCGTGCTGACCCTGATGCTCCGTCGTCCCGAGGACCGGGACGCGATCACCCAGGAGGCGAACAAGCGCCTCGGGGAGCTGCTGCAGGGGAGCCGGACCACGCGACGGCCGGCCGGCTGAACGCGCCCGCCAGCGGCCGTGACGGGCGGCTTCTTCGCTTGGGAGCGCGGGCGCGATCGACCGCTCGACCCTGGAGAACCCGTCCGGCGAGGCCCGCTCGCGGCTCTCCGCGCGGTGCCACCGGTTCGCGATGGCGGTCGTACGGGTCCGGCCCGGGGATCCTATCGAGCAGAGGGGGTGCGCGGCCGTCGCGCGGGCGGAGGGAATTCGGCCGCTCGGGCGCTTCGCGGGGCGCCGATCTCACGGCCGGAGGGGAACGCGACCCGTCCGCCCGCGTCGGTCTAGCGGGCGCGTCGCGCCGCCCGCGGCCGCGATCGCGACCGGGCGGACGCCCGGGCGCGCGCGGGGCGCGCCGGGGCCCGACGGCGCCCCTCCGTCGTGATGAACGCGGTCGGAGCCTCGATCGCCCAGAAGACGTTCCCGTCCGGGTCCGCGAACATCGCCTTGGCCCCCCAGTCGCCCCGGCTCAACGGCTCCGTGAACCGGACGCCGGCGCGCTGCATCCGCCCGACCCAGGCGTCGATCTCGTCGGTGACGAACGCGACCCCCGTGTTGCCGGGCTGCACGGGCTCGAACCCCTCGCAGAGATGGAGCATGTAGTGGTCCCCCGCGGGGGCGACCATCACGGCGTGCCCGTTCGTCCCCACCGTGTACACCGAGAACCCGACCTTCTCCTTCCACCAGCGGGCGGCGTCCCGGGCGTTGCTCACCGAAACCGCGCAGTCGGCCATCGCGATCATTGCGGACCTCTCCCCTCCATGGGCGCGGGCCCGCAAAAAGGTCGGCGGAGAGGGCCTGCAACGGGGTCCGGTCCGCGGGCGCGGACCGGGATCACGCCGGAGGTGGCTTCTGGACGACGACGTACTCCAGATGGAACTTCGGCCGCACCGCGCGCAACCGGTAGCCGTGCTCCGCGAACCAGGCGCGGATCCGTTCCTGGTGGAGCATCTCCGCGTAGATCACGAACCCGCCGGGTCGCAGCACGCGGTCGATCCCGTCGAGGACGACCGGGATGCGGGAGTAGTCGTGGTGGCTCGCGCTCGCGTGGTGGATCGTCACGAAGGCGAGCACCGCGTCGAACGAGCCGGCGGGAAAGTCGAGCGCCAGCATGTCGGCCCGGCGCAGCTCGAGCGGCGGGGGGACGCCGCCCGGGAAGCGTCGCTGCCACGTCCGCTGCGCTTCGGCAAGCTGGTCCGGATCGAGGTCCGTCGCGACGTACCGCGCGGGGCGGTACGCCTCCTGGAACAGGAGCGCCATCTGACCGGCCCCGCAGCCGAGCTCGAGGCACGTGAGCCCCTCGGGGAGCGGCACGGCCCCCCGAAGCCACCGCAGCTCCCGCGCGCTGCGACGGCGCGCGCTGCGGTTGACGAAGAACCGCGAGAACCGGTTCATCTCGGTCATGGCCGATCGCTCCGCCGTCGCTCGGGCGGGTCCGGCGCCGTTCCGCGGGAACGCATCCGACCCCGACGCGACTCAGTCGGTCCGGTTCGTGAGGAGGAACTCGTTCCCGTCGGGGTCGGCGATCGCGGCCCGCACGAAGCAGCCGAGGGCGGACTCGACGGTCTGGGGTTCGACCGTCACCGTCCCGCCCCGGCGGGCGATCTCGGCGCAGGCGGCCGCGGGATCCGCGCACCGGAACAGGACCCCCGAGACCGTGCCGGGGTCCCGGCCGCCCTCGCCCGGCCGCTGCACGTGCATCGAGAGGAGCGCCGTCGTCCCCGGGAGCGCGAACACGAGGCGTCCCGCCTTCTCGTCGTAGAGGAGTTCCTTGAGCCCGAGGACGTCCCGGTAGAACGTCCGCGACGCGCCCGGGTCTCGGATGTGGACGGTGACGGCGTGAAGGCCCCCGACGATCTCGGTCATCGGCGCCCGAACGAGCAGCGCCCCTTAGCCCTTTTCCGGGACGGTGGCCGGCTCTCGGCGACCTAGACGGCGCGCAACGGAAAGGTGCGCACGGGCCGCTGGACCGTCCCCTCGTCCCGGACGAACGCCAGGTTGTCGACGCGGAGCGTCCACCGATACGCGCCCCGGCCCAACAGGGCGAGCACGGCGTCGACCTCGGCCGCGGTGAGGGCGGTCCCGTCCGCCTCGTTCCCGTAGGCGAGCGAGACGTGGGGCGTCCAGCGGGCGCCGACGTAATACTCGGAGAGCTCCCGGGCGTGCGGCGCGCACGCGCGCGCGATGCGGTCGTGCAGCTCCTCGAGCCCCGGGCTCTTCTCGACCGCGAGGTAGACGACCGGCCACGGAGGGCCGAAGGTCGCCACGCCCGACGTACGCACCTCGAACGGCGCGGTCGTCGCCGCGAGGCGCTCGAGGGCGGCCTCGAGACCGGGCTCGTCGTACTCCCCCGCGATCTGGTAGGAGAAGTGGGGGTACGGCATCACCCAGATCCCGCGCAATCCGAGCCGATGCTCGATCCCCTGCCAGATGCCGATGACCCGATCGCGGTCCGACGGTCCGAGGAGGGAGACGACCCCATGGGCGCGGGAAGGCAGACCGGGCGCCGGCATCGGTGCGGCCTCGACGACCGGCCTACGGCGGCGCCGCGTGCCGGTCCGTGAATTCGAGGATCCGCTTCCACGAGTCCTCGCACGCGTCCCGGTGCTCGGCGAACGACCGATCGAAGTAGCTGTGCGGGGCGCCGGGGTAGGTGTGGGACTCGACCTCGACCCCGCGGTCCCGGACGCTCTTCGCGAACCGCTCGAACTCCTCGGGGGGCGTCCCCTGGTCGGCTCCGCCCAGCAGCATGAGGAGCGGCGCCGTCATCTTCGGGATCACGTCGCCCGCGCGCTCCATCGGGTGGCCGCCGTAGAACCCGATGCATCCGGCGAGCCCCTGGCCCTCGCCGGACTGACGCCAGGAGTTGGCGCCCCCGAAGCAGAATCCGACCGTGAAGACGGCGAGCCTCGATCCCTTCGAGTCGGCCCGGATCCGGGCCGTCGCCGCGGCCACGTCCCGCGCCACCCCCTCGGGGGTCGTCTTCCCGAAGTGGGTCTTCCAGTCGAACGAGTCGTCGCGCCGTCCGACCCCGGCGCTCCGACCGAAGTAGTCGATCGCGATCGTGCGGAAGCCGGCCTCGGCGAAACGGCCCGCGAGGTCCTCGTAGTAGGGGTGCAACCCCCGAACGTCCGGCAGGATGACGATCCCCCCGACCGCGGCACCTTCCGGATCGGCGCGATACGCGAGGAAGCGGTTCCCGTCCGAGGCGGTCAGCTCGATCTCGCCGTGCTCCCCGACCGTCCCCTTGCGGGGGGGCTCGGGAGCCCTCGACTCGTCCGAATGGCACATGCGCGGCGGAAATCGATCCCCTTACTATCGCTGACGGGCGGGCCGTCGACGCGCGGCCGGGCACGAGCTCGGGGGGTTTGGGCGCACCTCCCGATCGCCCGCACGCGCCCGGGGTGCGCGCGCTTCGATCGCCCGCGACGAGGCGACCGGGGCGCGCGCGGTTCCGGGCGCCGGAGCGTCCCGAGGGGATCGGCCTACCGCAGACCTTCGTGGTCCCGGAGGAACGCCCGGCTCTCGGCGAAGATGATCGCGCCGGCGAGCATGAGCCCAAAGCCTCCGCTCCCCGTCAGGTTGATCGCGAGCCCTTCCGCTCCGGTTCCGGCCGACCCGCCGAGGAGTACCCCCCAGACGAGGCAGGCGACGAAAACGACCGCGCCCGCGACGAGCAGCGCGCGGCCGAGCCGATGGTTCCGCACGGCGCGAGCGAGGACCGTTCCGATGCGATCCGCCGACGGGACGGGCGAGGCGGACGTCGACACGATCCCCGGAGCGAGCGAAGGACGATGAAGACCACGCCGGCCCTCGTCGAGCGTTCGGGCCCGGGCGTCCGGGGCGGTTCGAACGGGCCCGGGTACCTGCGCCCGCGCCTACGTCGGGTGCTTGTCCTCGGCGACCCAGGACGACATGCGCTTCAGCTTCCCGTTCTCGAGCTCGAAGATCCCGCAGGTCCGCCCGACGAAGAAGCTTCCGTCCTGCATCGGCACCCGGACGACCGACTCGGTGGCCACGACGCTGTCCTCCTCGGTCATGCGGACGGTCCGGATCTCGAACCGGTGCGGGGCCTCGAGCTCCTTCAGCACGGCCGCCTTTCCTCGCACGGGAGTCCCCGAGGCGGGGAACCCGTCGGCCCACTCGATCCGCTCGACGTCGTCCGCGAGGCATGCGGCCACGGCCGGCCAGTCGAGATCGCCGAGACTCGCGAGGTAGGTCGTCACGACCTTCTTGTTCGGAGTCATCGGAGGCGCACACCCGCGCGGCCAGAAATAGGCACGCACCAACGACGGACCCCGGCGGATGACCCGGCCCGACCCGAGCTCGCCGAAGATCCGGACCGGGCGGCGGGCCCGCCGGGGGGAGGGCCCGATCGGGCCCTCAGAAGAAGTGGTTGTTCACGGCCAGCAGGTAGACGAAGAGGCCGCCGAAGACGAGCGCGGGCAGCGTCTCGATCGAGGCGACCCCGCCGCCGTCCCACAAGGGCCGGGCGACGAACCAGAGGACTCCCGCGCCCGTGACGAGCACGGCCAGCACGAACGCCCAGAGCTCCTGGTCCCACAGCCCCGACGCGATGGCGACCACCACCGCACCGACCAACAGGATCACCAGCCCCGCGATCATGCCGGCGCCGAACGGGGCGACCCAGCCCGCCGAAGCGATCGCGAACAGCGCGACCAGCACGATCACGATCCCGGCGAGCAGGATGAGGGCTCCCACCAAGCCGGTCAGCACCGCGAGGACCGCGACGCCGAGCGGCAGTCGCGGCGTGGGCGTCGCGTACCCCGACATGTGCGCCCTCTTCGGTGAGCTAGCCCGGCGACCCCTACATCAACCAATGTCCCGCGGACGCCGTCCGGGCCCAGAGTGGGTTCGTCAATCGAGGAACTTCGGAGTCGCACCGCACGGCGATCGCCGGGGGCCCCCTCCGGGCCGTGGCGGCCCCCGGGGGTTCGGACCTCCCCGGGGGCGGTCGAGGTCCCATGCGGCCGCGCGGGCAGATCATCGGGGGAGCGACGTCGCGCGCCGGGGCGGGCGCCTCGCCCCGGCGGCGGGCTTCACGGGGGCCGGCGAATACTTCTGGGTCCACGAGTCCGAGAGCTCGTCCCGGAGGGGTTTGTAGACCTCACCGTAGAACCGCTGCGGTGACTCGAGCACGGAGCGGTCGAAGCCCCCCACGATCCGGGTCGCCTCGTCCCACGCGGTCCGGAAGTTCTCGTTCGTCCCGAACCGGGCCGCCACCTGTTGGTCGAAGCGCTCCACGGTCTGGACCTGGCCCCCGATCGTGAACCTCAGCTCCTTCGAGTCGGGATCCCGGAACGCCTCGTCGTGGCCGAGCCGGTACGCTTCCGTCGCCGGGGCTGCCGGCGGCCGTTCCCGCTCCTCCCCGGTCTTCGTGGGGGCTTGCCGGAACCCCTGTTTCGCGGCCGCGTAGAAGATCGCCCGGTTGAGCCCCCACGAGAGCGCCGAATCGTGCGGGAGGCCGAGCTGCTGGGCCCGCGCCGCCTGGAGTACCGCCATGACGACGAAGCGGGTCACCCGGCCCTGGTTCCGCACCATAGCGCTCCTGGGTCCGGTCCTTCCGAAGCACTTCCGAGTATCTCAAACCACCAACGACCGCGCGTTGGGGACCGGCCCTCGGCGACCTTCCGGCGGCTCTCGACGCGCCCTGCCGCCTCACCCCGGCGTCCGGGGTCGCCCACTCCCCGGCGGGCGCCCTCGTGGACCCACCATCGGATGGGTTTACATACCGCGTTAAGATTGGAAGGTCGGCCACGGGCCGGGAGGTTCACGGTGCAATGGCAGCCGATGTGGAAGCTACCGCGCCGTGGACCGACTGACCGTCGTTAGCCCCCGGCACGGCGCTTCTGCGTTCCTTTCTCGTGAGTCGAACGACCTGGGCCGGGTTCAACCGATGCCCAACAGTGGATACCTGGACAAGAGCGTGCACTGGAAGGTCCGCAACGGCCAGATCGGCTTCGCGGAACCTACGCACGGCGAAGTAGCGGACGCGATCCTGGACGCGGGGCTCGCGATCGAGGTCGGGCAGCGTCTCGGCTCGGGCAAGGAAGCGGACGTCTACCTCTGTCGGGACGAGCGACGGCCGATCGCGGTCAAGGTCTACCGACAGTACCGGACCTCGCACCGGGGCGGCGGGGCGATCAAGCTCGAGTCGATGGGCCAGCGGGCGCTGCAGGAGTTCGATCTCCTCGACTACGCCTGGCAGGGCGGCGCTCGGGTACCCGAGCCCGGACGTCGGGTCGAGAACATGTTCTCGATGCAGTTCCTGGGAGAGCCCGACTCCGTCGCCCCCACGCTCCAGCGCGTGCGGCTCGACGACCCGGAGCCGTTCCTCCGGGCCACGATGGAGGGCGTGGAGGGTCTCGCCGAGGCGGGGATCGTCCACTCCGATCTCAGCGCCTTCAACATCCTGGTCTATCGGGGACTGCCCTGGTTCATCGACCTCGCGGCCGCGGTTCGGGTCGATCGTCTCGGTTGGCCGCCCTGGGTGCGCTTGAACGAAGCGCTCCGGGCCACGGAGCGCGGGATCTCGGCCCTGCAGCGCTACTTCCGGCGGTACGGGCTCACGCTGGACTCGGGAGAGCTCCTCGGTCGGGTGCGCGCTCAGATCGACCGGTTTCGAGTGACGTGAGCCAGCGCGCGGGGCCGTGGACGGTCGCGGAACCTGGGACCGAGCGCCCCAGGTTCCGAAGCAGCTGGGGAGGCTCCGGCCCCACAGATCCAGCGGCCTCTCGGCGTTCCACGCCGCGAGCCCCCTCGGACGGGCGGCTCGTTCGCACCGTCTCGGCGGGCGCGGCTCCGGCGCGCTGCCTTCGACCGCCCCGGGTCCGCCCGCGCGCTGCCACACAAAGGGGTTTGGACTCCTGCGACCATCCGAGGTCCATGGCCGAGACGGACGTGGTCGCAACGCCCCTGCTCCACCGGGGGATCGGCTCCGAGCTCACCGAGATGACCATCGCGGAGTCCCAGGACGAGGGAAAGACGGACGGACTGACCCGAGGGGGAGTTCCCCTCCACCGCCACCGCACCGAGGACGAAGGGTGGTACATCATGGAAGGGCGACTGCGATTCCGTTACGGCGACCGCGAGTTCGATGCGCCGGCGGGCTCCGGCGTGCTGCTGCCGCACGGGGTCGCTCACACCTTCTGGAATCCGGGTCCGGACCCGGTTCGCTACCTGATCATCGTCCGTCCGAAGACCGCGGGGCTCCTCAAGGCCCTGCACGCCCCGGGACGTCCGGGTCCGGGCGAACTGACCCGCCTCTACGCGTCGTTCGACGTCGACCTGCTCGAATAGCTGGGCCGCGGGCGGGGACCCTTCCGGGTCCGTACGTTCCACGGGGGGAGCATTCGGGCCCGACGGCCCACCCCGAACACCCCGCCGAGGGCCCTACCGGCCGAACTCCTGGGGGGGAAGGCTCCTGCGGATGTGCGCCGCCGGCGCCACCCTTCCCAGTCCGCCCCCTCGACTCGAAACCCACCCGCCGGGGTCGCCCCCGAGCCATCGCACCCACGTCCGCCCTTCCGTCGACGTGCCCGACACCTCCGCTTTTGTTACTTTGTAAACCCCGCGGTTGAAGTAATGAGCCGCCCTCCCGCCACGCATGGAGCTCGGGCACAGCGGTACGACGGACCGAGGGCTCTCGTCGGCGAAGCGAACCCTCCTCACGCTGTTGAAGCGCAGCCCCGGCGCGTCGCTCAAGGAGATCGCCGCCCTGGTGGGCATTTCGCGTGCGGGCGCGCTCAAGCATCTCACCAAGCTCGAGGAGGAGGGCCTCGTGGAACGTCAGTACCGTGCGGGCCGCAGGGGCCGACCCCGCGTATGCTTCCGACTGACCCCGCCCGCCCAGCGAATCTTCCCGGCCGCCTACACGGAGACCGCTCTCTGCGCGATGACCTTCATCGAGAAGCACCAGGGTCGACCGGCCGTGGTGCAAATGCTCGAGGAGCGGGCCTCCGAGCTGCGGGGCAAGCACGCTCCCCGCCTCGCCGGGAAGGAGCTCTCCGACCGGGTCCGGGAGCTCGGTCGCATCCGAGACGAAGAGGGCTACATGGCCGAGGTCGAGCGACCCCGCAAGTCCGGCACCGTGCTCCTCGAGCACAACTGCCCCATCCTCGCGATCGCCGAGAAGTATGGCGAGGCCTGCGACGTGGAGCGACGGCTGTTCCGCGATCTCCTCGGCGCCGAGGTCTTCGTCAGTCATCGGGTGGTGGCCGGCGATCCCGTGTGCCGATTCCTGGTCCGGGAACGACCCCGCCCTCGTTGACTGCCCCCACGGGGAACTCAGGGGTCGGGGACCGGTACTCGAGTCGAGGACCATGTCGGGTACCACTCCCAAGCTCGGTTTTCGTTCGGTACTGAGGAACCGTCAGTACCTCCTGTGGTTAGTCTCCGCCGATTCGGCGACCGTCGGCTACACCGTCTACGCGATCAGCATCGTGTGGCTGACGTACACGGTCACCCACAGTTACCTTCTCATCGGCGTCGTGCTGTTCGTCGAGTACGCGACGTACTCGGCGACCTTCCTCATCGCCCCGTTCGCCGACCGGGTCGCCAACCAGCGCACGATCTACCTCGTCTGCTATCCGATACAGGCTGCCGCGGCCCTGACGCTCGGCCTCGCCGCGTATCGGGGCTTCCTGAGCGTCCCGCTGCTGCTCGGGCTGATCGTCCTCATCTCGTTCCTCTGGGACCTCGCCTGGGCGGCGTACCAGGCCGCCCCGAGGCTGCTCCTCAGCCCCGACGAACTGTTCGCCGCCGAAGGGGTGGGCGGGGTGATCGGGGGCGCGAACTCGATCGCCGGCTACGCGAGCGGCGGGGTGCTCATCGTGCTCGTGGGCGCGGGCGGGGGCATGTACCTCTACGCCGCGCTGCTCGCGCTCGGCGCGATCCTGGCGCTCCCGCTCGCCATCCACCCCGGCCCTCCGTCGGACGAGAATTTCCGCGAGAGCTTCCGGACCGGTTGGCGCGCGCTCCTCTCGGAGCCCGGCCATGGGCTATTGCAGCTGGCCTCGGTCGATGCGGTCCAGGCGTTCTTCACGTCGGGCGTGGCCCTGTTCATCACGCTCGTGTCGGTCACGGTCTTCACCTCGTCGAGCGCGGCGTACGGGGTGCTCTTCACGACCTACGTGATCGGCGGGGTGGCCGCCGGCCTCGTCCTCGGGTGGGCGAACCCTCGCCGGCATGTCGGGATCGTCATGGTGGTCTCCCTGGCCGCGACCGGCGTCGCCTTCGTGGCCGTCGGGGCCGTCCCGGCGCTGCTCGTGCTCTCGGCGTTCGTGTGGTTGCTCGTCGGGGTCACCTCGACCGGGTACGCGACGGCGAAGTACGCGTTCATCCGAGGGTCCGTCGAGCCGACGAAGCTCGCGCGGGTGAGCGGGAACATGTACCTCTTCCCCGGCATCACGAGCGCCGTCGGCGCGCTGGTCCTCGGGGCGCTGGCGGACCACGTGCTCCCCGTCGCGTTCGGGCTCACGCTGGGCGCCGGATTCCTCGCCGCCGGGCTCCTCGCCTCCCTCCTGCCGGGAGTCAAGGCCCTTCGATTCTGAGCCGAGGGCCTCGAGCCGTTGCGCGCGCGCAACGCGCGGATCCAACCCCGGCAGTTCCTGCCCTCAGAAGCGGACGCCGAGCGGATCGGGGGTGGTGCGACCGGCTCCGACGCCCGACTTCGCGCCCGGGGTTGCCACGCCCCGGGTCCGGCGTCCCGGTCGCGCCTCGAGTATTTACGCGGTGGTGTGCGATTGGACCCCGGCGCGGCGAGGAGTCACATGTGTTACAGTTTATATAAGTCTCAACATATGCCTCGCTCGTGTCCACCCCCGGACTGGCCTTCGAGGTCCTCTCGGATCCCACGCGACTTCGCATCGTGGAGCAGCTGCGGGGCGGCGAGCGGTCGGTGGGCGCCCTCGTCTCGACGCTCGCGGTCTGCCAACCGGGCATCTCCCGCCACCTCAGGATCCTCCACGATCGCGGCTTCGTCCGCGTGCGCGCCGAGGGCCAACGGCGTCTCTACTCCCTGCGGCCGCAGCCGTTCCGCGACCTCGATCGATGGATGGACGACTACCGCGACCTCATCGAGGGCCGGCTCGATCGCCTCGAGGAACTCCTCGACGCCGAGTCCTCGGAATCACGCTCCTCCCGGCGAGAGCCGCGAAGGGGTTGAACGATGTCAGCAAGCACGAGCAGCGGGGAGCGCCCAAAGGAGCCGATGGTCTTCACCAATCCGAGCACGGTGGAAAATCAAGTGAGCCGGCTGTTCCACGCTCCGATCGAGCGGGTCTTTCGGATGTTCACGGACCCGGCCAGCCTTCCCTACGTGTTCTCCCCCCACCCCGAAACGGTCACGATCGAGAAGCTCGACTTTCGCAAGGGCGGGCGCTACGCGATCTCGGTCAAACAGGACGACGGGTCGTCGACCCGATTCCAGGGCGAGTATCTCGAGATCGATCCGCCCCGACGAGTGGTCAACACCTTCGAAGTGGACCGGCTGCCCGGCTCGACGGCCATCGAGACCGACGAGTTCGAGCCGGTCGGGAACTTCACCCGCTTGACCGTTCGCTGGAAGTTCGACAGCCAGGCCACCCGGGACCGCATGGGCAGCCCCCAGGCTGAGCGCGCGATCACCCAGATGTGGGACCAGTTCGCGGAACTGCTGGAGGGCGGTCCGACCGCGCTCGCCGAGGCGAGGGCCTAGGGGAGGGTCGATGCCGCGAAAGATCACCGCCAGTCTCTACATGACCCTCGACGGCCGCGGCGCGTTCCCGAAGTACCCGGGATGGAACCGGGACACGGGCGAGGAACCGACGGAGATGTGGAAGCAGATGTGGTTGAACCGGTTCGATGACGTCACCACCGTCATCATGGGCCGTCGGTCGTTCCTGGGCCACTCGCGCGTCTGGACCGAGAAGGCGCGCAAACCGAGCGATCCGAAGTACCTCGTCGACTACTCCCGGTTCCTGGATCAGGTCGACAAGGTCTGTCTCTCCCGACGCTTGAAGTCGACCCGGTGGGAGAACTCTCGGATCATGAAGGGCGATCTCTCCACGATCGTGGCGAAGTTGAAACGGGAGAGGGGCGGGAACATCATCGCGGAAGGCGGCCCGCGGCTCATCCAGGAGTTCATTCGGCGGGGGCTCGCCGACGATTTCTGGCTCGTCGTGCAACCCGTGGTGTACGGGAAGGGACCTCAGTACTGGGGTCCGATGAAGCAGCAGGCGACCCTCAAGCTGCTCTCCTCCAGCACCATGGAGGACGGCGAGCTGATGCTCCACTACGAGACCGTCCGGGGGTTCCGCGCCTAGCGGCGGACGGAGCGCGCCGATCCGGGGCGATCGGAGGGGGCCGTCGGGGCCGCACGGCTGAAATGGGCTGCGGCCCTGCCCTCGGGGCCCGATGGCATCCGACGAGATCCGGGTGCGGCCGGGAACCCCGGAGGATCTTCCGCGGGTCGCCCGCCACTACGCGCACGGCGATTCTCCGTGGGACCCGTTCGGGGAGGTGTCGAAGCTTTCCCGGATCCCGCTGGACGGGCTGCTCGTCGCCGAGGTGAACGGCGAGTACGCGGGCTTCCTCTATTGGTTCGAGGGCCGGAACCCCTACTTCGATCGGACGGTCGGCCGCTACGCGAACTTCCAGGAGTTGCACGTCCTACAGCGTTTCCGCCGGCGGGGACTGGGTAAAGCTCTCGTGGAGCGGTTCCTGGCCGACGCCCGTGCACGGGGGATCGTCGAGGCGTTCGTCGACACCGACGACGACAACCTCGTCGCCCAGCAGCTCTACGAGAGCGTGGGCTTTAGGCAGTACCGCAAGGTGTTCCACTATCGGATGCGACTCGGAGACGGATCCCGGCCCGAGGCGGCGCCGTAGCGCGAGTGCGATCGCGGGCGACGCCCGTTCGTGCCGAGGTTCGCCCGACGCGCGTCGACGCATCCACGGTCGGTGCACGGACGTCGCGCGGTATTTCCGGGCGGGCCGACGGGGTCAGGACGGGGGAAACGTCCGCTCGTCCTTGAGCGTCGCGCGGACGAGGGCATATCGACGGGCGCGGCCCGCGTCGCCGGTCCGAGCCGCGGTCGCGACGAGCGCGGCGAGGGTCTGGTCGAGCTCGAACGACTCGGCCGGAGTGATCGAACCGGCCCGCTGTCGGCGGACGAGTTCCGATAGCCGATCGGGGGTGACTCCGCCGGACGGACCGGCCTTCGCGGCGCAGAGGTAGCACTGCGCTCGCTGGTCCACGCTCGACAACGACAGCAGGGGGACCTCGACCCAGATCCCGCAGCCGACGCACGCGCCGATCACGCGAAGGCCTCCGAACTTCTCGTTCTTAGATTCTCTGCTTCACTCGCGCGTCTCCGACGGCGTCGAACCTTCGGTCCCGGCCGGCTTCCGACCCTACCGATGCTTGGGCGGGTCGCCTTCGGCCACGGCACGCGCAGGGATCCCGGCGCGCGACGCGGTCGAACGGTCCGTCGGCCCGAGGGGCCGCATCCTCTCGCCCCGGTTGGCGACCGCGGGGCGGAGCGACAATCGGTAAGTGGGCGGGTCCGTTCGGGTCCGGGAGGGGCTCGATATGGAGTCCGAGATCGAGACGATCCGGGCGTGGTTCTCGTACATCGCCGAAGCGCGCCGAGGGTACCTCGAGGTGTTCGCGAAGCTCCCCTCCGGCGAGCTGACGCGCGACCGGGGTGCGTCGTTCCCTTCCCTGCTCGATATCTTCGCCCATTCGCAGGGCGCTCTCTACTTCTGGATGCAGAGCTGCGCGACCTTTCCGTTCCCGCCGCAGGAGGGCGACCCCAAGCCCGCGGGAACCCTGGACGAACTGCGCACGGACGAGAACTACATCCAGACCCAGATCCGGCGCGTGATGGCGGAACTGACCGAGGCAGACCTCTCCCGTACCTTCCCCCGGGAGAAAGGGAGGGGGTCGGACCACGACTGCCGGGTCCCGGTGCGCGAGGCGCTGTGGCACCTGGTCGAAGAGGAGCTTCAGCACCGGGGGGAGCTGAATGCGCTACTGTGGCAGATCGACGTGGATGCACCGGTGCTCAACTGGATCCAGTTGGACCACCGGGTCGGCCGGATGAAGGACGCGCCCGCGTGAGCACCGGATCCGGCGCGCTCGGGCGCCGCTAGGGAACCGAGCGGACTCCGGCACTCCCGGGGGCGTTCGGGGGTCGGCCACCGAGCCAAAACGCCCATCGCTACGCCCGAGATCCGCCTCAACGCCGTTCGCGGAGCAGGATCAACCCCGCGCGGGTGGGGACGAAGCCGCACGACCGGTAGAATCTCGCGAGCCGGGGTTCGAAGTCGACGTGGACCCACTCCAATCCCCGATCGCGGGCCTGCTCCACCGCCCGCCGCACCAGCTCTTTCCCGACGCCTTGGCGACGAAGGCGAGGCACGACCGTGGGTTCCAGGAGGAACGCATGCTGGGCGCCGTCCCACGCCAGGTACACGAAGCCGACGAGCTCTTTCCGGTCGAACGCGCAGATGTACGTCAGGTTCTGTTGGAGCACGGGGGTAAAGTCAAAGCGGCGGTGCCGCGGCCACGACGCGCGGTACAGCGTGTTGAGGGCTCGGTTCGAGGTTCTCGGACCGACCTCGAAGCGCAGCACGGTGGGTGGGCCCACCACCGGGAACGCGTGGCGGCGGCAATGAGCCCTTCTCCCGACATGGGCAAAGGCAGGGGGGCCGGGTCGCGGCTGCGTCCTCGCGTCGGATGTCGTGTCCTGTCGGCGAACCCCGACCCACCAGAACGTGGCCGCTCGGAGTGGCTGGGACTCCTCTCGCAACGCCGCGGTTCGTCGGCGCGTAACCGGTCCGTGGTCGAGAGGGAACGACGGCCCCTCCACCCCTCGCCGCGGCTCGATTGAGCTCAACTTCGTTGAACGGCACGCTCAAGTAGGCGGACCCAGCACCCCCTCTCCGTGCGAACCCTTCACCCAAGCCCTCGGTCGAAGCTCCGGGTCGGACTGCTCGCGATCGCGGTCGTGGCGACCGTGCTGCTCGCGCTCCTGAGCGGGCTCGGTACCGCGGCGCCGCGAGGGGGGCTCTCGAGCGGTCTTGCTCCGGCGGTCCCCCTGACTCCCAACGACAACGGGAACGGCAGCAACAACAACAGCGGCAACGGCTCGTTCCAGCTGCCCGGTGGGCTGGTCACCCTCGCATTGATCGGCGGGCTGGTGTTCGTCGTGCTGTTCGCGTTGATCGCCGGTGGGGTCGTGGCGCTCGCGGTCGTGACCTCCCGACGCCTTCGTGAGATCAACGAGACGCTCGCCAAGCTGAGCGCGCCACCGAAGGGGCCGACTCCGCCCCCCTGACCCGCGGGCTCGCGTCTCTCGGATCGGCGCACCCGTTCGGGGTGCCGTGGGCCCTTAAACCCCGGGCACGGGCGCTTCTAGGGGCCGACCGGAGCGCGCCTCACGAAGGGGGCAACACGGTACGGCTCAGGGGCGCGAGACCACCGAGAATCTCCGCGCCAGGAGCGCGCCGAGCAGGGCGAGGACTCCCGCCTGCATCAGGAAGGACCAGCCGACCCTGGGGGCCCACTCTTCGAAGTTGTGGTCGCCGCTCTCGGTGCACCGGGGCTCTCCGCGCATCGTTCAAGTTGTCAAGTTCCACCCAGGCGCCAGGTCGTCACCACGGCCTTGGTCTCGAGGCCCAGATGGGTGCGATCCACGTTGCGACCGGCGTCGGCGATGACTCTCGGTCCCTCTCGCATCAGACCAGTTCATCGGGCGACTTGACCGCCAGAACCGATTGCCTGCGAGCGAGCTCACTATCTTGCGTGAACAGGCGAGAGGCGCCTCGCAGTTGACCAGTGGCAACCACGATGGCGTCGGGTAGGGTCAGGTGCGAAGCCGCACGAAGTTCGCCTGCCGAGTCGGCGATGTCCACAGCCACGGGCTCAACTCGGTAGTTTGAGGAGGTGAGAAAGTGGGAGAGCGCGGCTCTCCAAACAGTGCGCACCTCTTCGGGGGAGAAACTCGTCCTGAGCTCGGCGATCGTAATGGCCGAGATGATCGCTCGAAATTCCCCAGCGTCAATCCGATCTATGAGTTTCCGGCACGCCGGGTAGCCCCGCTCGTGGCGGTTCCTGGCAGACACGAATACGTTAGTGTCGACGACCACGTCGGGTCCACTCACGTCTCAACCTCCGTTGGGTCTCGACGCCCGGCTCGCGGCTCGGACCCAAACGATCCAAGATCTCGTTCAGTCGTTGCGGCTCGGCCTTGCGCACGAGAGCCCGATTCCCACCCTCCAGGTCAAAGAGAATCTTGTCCCCAGGTCGGAGGTGCAGAGCCTCCCGGATGTCCTTGGGAATGGTAACCTGCCCCTTCGTGCTGACAGTTCCAATCTCCGTGGCCATCAGCAAAGTCCACCTACCTACCAGTAGGTGGAACCCTACCACTTTACCCTACCTTCGACGTTCCACGGCGAACTCTGTCCAAATCCGGGCGTTCAACCCTGCGACGGTGCGTTCGGCCCCACAACCGAGCACACGAGAGGCTGGCCCCGCATCGATCGGCGGAGAGTTGTAAGTGGACGCACACCCTCCGCGGTCGACGGCCCGCGCCCCGAGAGGAAGGGCTCGAATGGAGGGGAGCCGCACCGGACCCGGCGAGCGCCTCTCCCCCGCAGGTTAATCTGAGGAGTGCGCTGCCCTCGTGGGGACGGTGAACGGCATGGACATTACGGAGAGGCTCAACGCGCTCGAAACCAGTCTGGATCAGAAGGAGGACGGGATGGGCGACGAGGAACGGGCTCGCCTCGTCGCGCACTACGCGGACCTGGCGGAACAGGCCATCGCCGCGGGCGACTACGGAACCGCCCGGACCAATCTCGACTGGGCGAAGATGTTCTGCCAAGGCTAGGCCCGAGACCGGCCGAGCGCGTCCGGCGCCGGCGGGGACGCGGCCTCGGGCTGGAGTTCCGGCCGGTCGAGTGGGTGGACGGGCCCACGATCTCACGGAGGGTCGCCGACTCGGTACGCCTCTCCCGAGGCATGGTGGACCCGGATGTACGTGGGTCGAGGACGCGAGTACCGGACGAGGGCAGAGATCGACGCGACGAACAGGACGAACCCGACCAGGATCATGGCGTACCACTCGGAGGCATCCAGGACGATCGGGAACGGGTACAGCCGTACGGGGAGGAACGAGCTCCAGTGCTTGACGTAGGTGACCCAGAGCTGCCAGGTCAAGCTGTACGGCCCGAGGAACGTGCCGATGAGCGCGCCGGTCGCCGCGGCCGCCCGAGAGGGAGTGAACAGGGCCCAGAAGGTCAGCACGAGTCCCAAGAAGAAGAGGGCGAGCCACGCCGAGACCCGGACGAACGGCTGGGGAGAGAAGGCGTCGGTGGTCGCCATGAAGATCCCGACGACGATCCAAATGAGGGTGACTCGGAGGGCGGTCGTCGCCGAGCTCGGTTCTCGGAGGACGAAGTAGTTCCGAGACGGGCTGCCGCCGGCCATCCCGCCGTTGATACGTCTCTGGCCGCATAAAGGTCTGGACTCGGGGTGCCGGTACCGGCGGACGCGCGACACCGCGCGACCCTCGGGTCGTGCGCGAGAGGAGGCCTTCGGCCAGACGGCGAGAAAACGGGTGGGACCTTCATTGCGCTGAAATTACCTCCTGCCACAACGCGCGAACGCCGAGGCAACGCCTCGGGATCGAGGCACGGCCGGGCGTGAGAACCCTTAGATAAGTGAACTTGGTCCGCCCATTAGTGTCCATCGCGCGCGCCCCGGGGAGTGAGCCGGCGCTCCCGAACGACGCGACCTCTAACAGCTTCCTCTTCTTCGGCATCCTGGCTGGGGTCGCCGGAGCAGCGTCGATCGTAATCGACTTTCTGACTCCGTCAGCCGCCTCGGCCCAGCAACAGCTGGCCTCCTTCCAGGGCGACCCCAACGGGTACGTCCTGTACCTCTTTCCCTTGGCATTTGCGTTCCTCGTGACCCCGTTCTTCATCAGCCTAGCATCGGTTCTCCGGGCGCAAGGGTCGGGCCTCGCGAGGGTGGGCCCCCTCGTGCTCCTCGCGGGTCTGTTCAGTCTCGGTGTCGCGGGCGCCTTCGAGTATGGGGGGTATTGGGCGATCTCGATCACTCCGGCTCCGAGTGCTTCGATCCAGGCGTACGAGGCGGCGCTTTGGTCCACGGTCAACGACGCGTGGACGGTGGTCTCCATCTACGGTGTGGGAATGGGCGCGATGCTGCTCGCGTCCGCCCTCGGACAGGCGAGAGACCTCCCCAAGTGGATGGCAACGGCGGCCTGGGTCGGCGCCGCTATCGACGTCATCGGGGCTGTGATGGCGAGTCTTTCCGGATATTACAGCGCGTTGAGCATCGGGTTCTTGCTTCCGGTGGTCCCGCTGGTGATTCTGATTGTCCTCTCGTTCGAGATCCCCTTGACCTTGAGGAAGAGGCTGGCTGCGCCGCCCGCCTCTTCGCCGGCAGTTTAGAACGCTCGACCGCCGCCCGATACCCGTCCGCGCGAGACAACGCAGGGATTTCCGAGGGGCCAAGCTGGCGCGTTCTCGAACAGTGGTAGTGTCGAAGCAACTCCGCGCCCACGACGCGGCGAACGCGGTCTTCGTGCAGACTCTGCGCCGTGTGGGCAAGGAGTGGACTGCCGCCCGCTTCGGTCGGGGTCTGGAGTAATCAGCGTACTCCGACGGGCGAAGCTGGGCGCACACGCATTACAACCGCCGCACCGAAACGACCTCCTTCGAAAGCGCGCGTGCAAGGAGCGGTCGCTTTCGTCTAAACAAAGCAAACACTTTAGTAAGAGTTTGCTTTACATGTCCGAGATGGACGCCTTCCGTGCCCTCGCGGAACCACGCCGGCGCAGGGTGGTGGAGATTCTTGCTCACAGAGGCAAACTGAGCGCCTCCCAAATCTCCCGAGAGTTCGACGTGACGCCCCAGGCAATCTCCCAGCACCTCCGGGTGCTTCGGGAGGCGAACGTGCTCCTGATGGAGAAGCGAGCCCAGCGTCGACTGTACACCTTCAACCCGCGGTCTACGGCCCAGATCCAAGTCTGGACGGACGAAATGGCTCGGCTATGGCGTGGCAGGCTCGACCGCCTGGACAAGGCCCTGAAGGAGGCCAGTGCATGAACCCACCGGCGAAAGAGGGATCCACCCACACGGAGCGAAACGCGGTGACCGTGACCCGGGACTACGACTTCCCACGGGAGTCGGTCTTTCGCATGCTGACCGACCGTGCTACCGCGTCAAGGTTCTTCACCCCGGAGGGAGCCGAAAAGCTCGTCTTCGAGTGGGACCCGAGGCCCGGAGGCACCATACGAATCCATGACCGACATCCTGACGACGGAGTCGTCTACAAGACGTCAGGGACGATAGTCGAGTTCGTCCCGCCCGAGATTCTCGGCTTTAGGAGCGCCACGGCCCCCGGGGACGGAAACGCGGCCTTCGAGGCGTTGCAGACGGTGCGGTTCGAGTCGCTCGGGCCGCGGAAGACCCGTGTGATAGTCCAGGTGAAGGTGCTCTCGGCAGGCTCGTTCCCGGGGGGGAATGTGCCTCTCGAAGCAGGATTCCGGGGCGGGTGGGGGCAAACCCTCGACATATTGCAAAGAGCGTTGGAACCCACCTCCGCACCCAGCAAGCTTCGGAAGCCGGACGCGTCCGGGGATCGCTAGGCGAGGAGGGCGGCGTCGATGGTCTACGTAGAGGATATGGGCACGATTTTGGAAATCGGCCTGAAGGAACTTGAGTCGTTCCTCGAGTCCGAGGAGCACTCGTCTGCTCATCCGGCCGACGTCCGAAATTTCCAGATTGTAGAGTCCTCCGGACCGACCGTTGTTCTGGCGTTCGAGCGCAGGCTCGACGGACAGTGGAAGAAGTCGAGCAGCCGCATCACCTCGTTCCCCCCGTACTGCCGCTGCATCGAGGAGTTCGAGGGAGACTTCGCCGGATCGAGGTTCGTTGGCATCCACCGGCCGGATGGCGCAAGAACCCGGGTCGACATCTTCGGGGACATTCAGTGCAAGGGCAAGAGCCCCGAGGAGACCCGGACGCTATGGCTGGCGATGCTCGCGAAGACGTACGAGGAAGACGTGGCGTCCCTGAAGAGATACCGGGACCGAAAATAGCGCACTGCGCGGACTTCACAGGTCCCGCCCGGGAAGGGAGAGACGCCTTCCGCAGGAACTGAGAGTTCGCTCGAGTCCCAATCGTTCGCAGATCGCGCTCTCTCCCTCGCGAGTCGCAGGCAAGCTCAACGGGCGCGCGCCTCACGGGTCATGTCGATCAGCTGCCGGTCGTACCAGGAGGGATAATCGTGATAGCGAACCAGGACCGCATCCGATATGCTCTCCACTCCGGGCAACGACTCACAAAACTGTTCGAACTCTTCCAGGGCCGCCGGGGATGGGAGCATGACGTAGAAAGCGAACGACATCGGAGTCGCTCGCGACTCCACCGGGGTTGCGAAGACGTCAATCGTCAGTGGGAATCGAGAACGCAGCTCCCGTGCGATCCTGTCGCGATCGGCCCCTTGCTCGACCTTGAGGTGGACCGAAACCGCGGGTCTCAGGAGAGCGGTACAATCGAGCATCGGAACCACCCAAATGGCCCACTCCTTGACGAGGGCCGCGTACCTCCGGGTCACGGTCCGGGTGGATGTCTGAATCTTGTCTGCGATCTCGTAGAGCGGGGCGGTCGGCGACTCCCGCAGGGCACGAACCAGCCCGAGTTCGACAGGAGTTATCCGGTGCGTGGATTCGGGCAGATGCCAAGGTACCACTGGTCCTACTTCTCGAACTCCGGGCAAAGTCCGAACTAAGTCGATCCGGCGTCCGAGAGTAAACGCGTCCGGGGCAGCGATTGTCACGCTCGACATCTCGCCGAGGAACTCTTGGGCGCCGACCACTCCGTCGATCAGCCCGAGGCGACGAAACAACTCGGGCTTGCTCCGGTGGTGTTCGTGGTGCAAGTACACATAGGCGCCGTCCCAACCGTGCAGCGCCGGGTTCAATCGCACAGAGTATCTCCGAATGAAACCGCTGGATCGCCATCGTTCGAGATGGGCGGTCACCCGACCTCGCCCTACCCTGAGGACGCGGGCGACGCGGCTTGCGTTCTGATCCAGATCGAACCCGGCCCAGCTGACCGAATGGTCACGGTACATCGCGCGTAGCATTGCGATGTCGAGTTCGTCGGGGGCGAACGGGACCACGGCCATCTGAGAAGAGGACAAAAGTGACCGCCTCGCAAAGTCCGAATTGGCGCGACCGTAAGCCCCTTTCGGACACCCGTTTCTCCGAATGTCGCCAATTGTCTCTACCGTCGTGCACGGGAACTAAGGCACCGGCAATTTATCCGGACATCATGTGCACGATCGTCTCGGCGGGGTCTCGGGCCGGAGTTCGATTTGACGAAGGCCGATCTCCCGTTACCGGAGAGGAACGATGATGCTGAAGGGCAAGGTCGCGGTGGTCTATGGAGCCGGCGGGGCGATCGGCGGTGCCGTTGCGCGGGGATTTGCGCGCGAAGGGGCCCGGTTGTTTGTGACGGGACGCCACGGGCCGCGCGTGGACGCGGTCGCGAAGGAGATCGTCGCCGCGGGGGGATGGGCCGAGTCAGCCCAAGTTGACTCCTTGGACGAAGGGTCTGTGGAAGAGCACCTTCGGGCCGTCGTGGAAAAGGCGGGTCGGATCGACATTTCGTTCAACGCGGTCGGGATCCCAAGCACGGGAGTACAGGGTGTACCCATGGTCGACCTCAAGGTGGAGCAGTTTGCGCTGCCTATCTCGACTCTCACTCGGTCAAACTTTCTGACCGCTCGCCATGCTGCGCGCCTAATGGTCCCCAGGAAGTCGGGAGTGATCATGAGTGTGACCTCGATCATGTCCCGCACAGGTATTCCGAACGTCGGTGGGCTCGGCCCTGCGATGAGCGCCCAGGAGTGCCTGACTCGCGAATTGTCCGCAGAGCTCGCTGCGCACGGAATTCGAGTCGTGGGATTGCGAGTCCAAGGAATGCCGGAAACCGCGACGATCAAGGAGGCCTTTGACTTGCACTCCAAAGCGCTGGGGATTTCCCCCGAGCAGTTTCGGGGCTTCGTCGCGAGCAGAACTCACACCCAGCGGCTGCCAACGCTCGCAGAGCTCGTCGACGTGGCCGCCTTCATGGCTTCCGACGAGGCATCGGCAGTCACCGGGTCCGTAGTGAACCTGAGCATGGGGAGTCTCGATGACTAGTGGTGTCCAACAGGAAAAACTGAGGACTGCTGTATGAAGGACCAGGACTACACGATCTCGATCTCCGTCGACGAGAGCCCAGAGGAAGCCTACGATGCGATCAACAACCCTCGCGGGTGGTGGTCCGAAAGCATCGAGGGCCAGACCGACAAGCTCGGTGCGGTGTGGAAGTACCACTACGGGGATGCCCATCGGTGCACGATGAAGGTCACCGGGCTCGTCTCCGGAGAGAGAGTCGTATGGCATGTCGTGGACAACTACTTCGACTTCACCGAGGACAAGACCGAGTGGAAAGGCACCGACGTCATCTTCGACATTTCAAGGAAGGGTGGGAAGACCGAGATTCGGTTCACTCATCGCGGACTGGTTCCTGAGTACGAGTGCTACGACATCTGCTCGAACGCCTGGTCTTCGTACATCAGAAGCAGCCTTCGCGACTTGATCGCCAAAGGAAAGGGGCATCCCAACAAGAAGGAATAGCGAGACACTCGACGACTGGTACAACGGAAAGGGTGGCGAGCGAAGATGGTGGCGGCACGGGACTATTCAGTCACGATTACCGTGGACAAGACTCCGGAGCAAGCCTACGCAGCGATCAACAATGTTCGAGGTTGGTGGACTGGAGAGCCGGGAATCAGCGGCACTACAGACAAGCTCGGCGGGGAGTTCACCTACACGTACAAGCCCTATCACTTCAGCAAACAGAAGATCACCGAGCTGGTCCCGGGCAAGAAGATTGTCTGGCACGTCACCGAGAGCAATCTCTCCTTCATCGAAGACAAGGACGAGTGGACCGGGACCGACGTTGTTTTCGAGATCTCGAAGAAGGACCGAAAGACCGAAGTTCGCTTCACTC
Source organism: Thermoplasmata archaeon (assembly GCA_035502455.1). Classification (GTDB taxonomy): domain Archaea; phylum Thermoplasmatota; class Thermoplasmata; order Lutacidiplasmatales; family UBA184; genus Lutacidiplasma. The sequence goes on from DATJUI010000014.1 coordinate 105,367, forward strand.
ACAGAGGGTTGGTCCCCAAGATCGAGTGCTACAGATCATGCTCGGACGCTTGGGGCTCGTACATCACCGGCCGTCTTCGCCAATTGATTACGGCGGGAACACGGAAACTGTCGCCGAAGAGACCCTGAAGTTTGCGGAAACCCCCTGCCCCCTCCTGGACGAGAGTCAAGGGACTAGGGTTGAGCGGGCTCCGGTTCTGCAGGACCCCGAGGTGAACTCATGGGCAGGGTCGTGGTTAGTGAGAACATCTCGCTCGACGGGGTCATGCAGGACCCAACCGGAGAGGGCGGCCTACAGTTCGGCGGCTGGTGGACCCAGATTGGCGACCGGGACCGCGAAGCACGGGCGACCGTGACGCTCGATGAGGTGCGGGCAGCGACGGCGTGGCTTCTTGGTCGGCGGACTTACGAATTCTTCGCCGCGCGATGGCCATCCCGGAGTGGGGAGCTGGCAGACCGGTTTAACGCGGGACCGAAGTACATCGTGTCTTCGACTCTCGAGCACCCCCGCTGGAACAACTCGACGGTGCTGAAGGGCGACGTGGTGGCCGAGGTCTCGAAGCTAAAGCAGAGCCTCGGCGGGGACACTATTGTCCTCGGAAGTCGCCAACTTGTGCACAGCCTGGTGGAGCACGATCTCGTTGACGAGTTGAGGATCCTACTTCACCCATACGTTCTCGGAGCGGGTGATCGACTCTTCGAAGAGACCCAGGAGAAGCGTACACTTCGCCTCGTCAGCAGTCGGACGGTCGGTGACAATCTGGCACTTCTCAGCTACCAGTTCGTTCGGAAAGATTAGACCCTGACACCCGTTGGGACAGGGGGCCCGAGTGACAGAGGTCGGATCGGGCTGTGGCCCCCAACAGTCCGTGGGTGGAGGAGAGGGCAAGATGCCTCAGCGAAGTCGCGGCGTTGCAGCTGGGGGCTGGGGGCCGCTCATCGCTACCTCGATTGTGTCGTACACGACAGTGTACCTCTAGGAGCGGAGAATAAGGGCAGTATGATGGGCCTGTTCGAGAAGGAAGGGAAGTCGAAGGACGACTGAGGCTTTCTGTAGCAGCTTCGGTCGCGCCGGGTTGCGGTGCCCGGGAGGGCGCGGCGAGCATAGGGACCGCCTGCGATGGTCCAATCAGGTAGGTCCAGGCTGGGTGGGCGCGTTGGGCTTGTTGCCTCGAAGCCGACTTGGCTTCCTTCAAGGTTTGGGCTCTGTGGGTGGGCGATTGAAGGCTCGCTCACAACCAGCGGAAGATTGGGTGAAGCACCGCTTGCGCCCACCATCAAAGACTCTCGAGCGGGACGAAGGCCCCTTGCACGATTGAGCTTCGTGAGTCTCGACCCGGATCTAGCAAACTCTTCTGCTTGTACACAGACCGAACGTCCCGAGCTACAGACGCCCGCCTACACGCCAGGATCGACTCACTGCGGTTCGGAATCAGATGACGGACCCTCGGTTGTCGGGCGAATTGGTGGCGCTCTGTTGTTGGCAGAAACATCCAAGCCAGCGAAGCTGGATCTTGGAGCTGCTCGGATGAGTTGTTTGGAGGAGGCCAATCGAATCCGCTCTCTGACGTCTGCCAGGGGATCCGCAAACCGATAACGCCTCGCTCGGGTCTGTCCTCGAGCGGTCACCAGTCCCATTTCCACCAAATTATTGAGACGGTTGCGTATCGTCTGCTCGCTCAGTGTCCCGACGATCCTCGTAGCCTCCGCAACGGAGAACCAGCCGGCAAAGTCCTTAGCAAAGCTAGCCAGGCGAAGCGAGATTTCGTCGAGTGTAGGTGCGAGATCTCTACCTCTGAATCGAGAGACTGCGTCCCCGTAACTCGCGACAAGCGCATCCAGGAAGTAATCCACGAGTTCGGTATATCCCCCCGAGTAGTCAGTCCATCCAAGAATCTTGTAGTACAGTTCCGGATCACGTATCAGTTCGGCTTCCATCATGCACCGGTAAGCATTCGGAAGCCCATTGTTCTGCAGGTAAGCATGGAAGAGAGTCCGTCCGGTCCTCCCATTCCCGTCAGAAAAAGGGTGGATGCTTTCGAACTCGTGGAAGAACACCGGCGCGCTAACGACCGGAGCGATGGCGGCGGCTTGGAGGTTCGTCCAATCCAAGAGCGACCTCATCTCCTCGGGAATATGCTCCGGCGGCGCAGGGTGGAAGAGCGGCTCGCCAACATCCGATGTGATCGGCCTTCTTTCGGTTCTAAGCAAGCCTGGCCGAGCCTCATCGTCCGCCTCAGCGAACAGAGATGAGTGGACCCGACAAATCTGTTCGATGGTCCAAGGGATCGCAAGTTCACCTGGCATCATCCAAACAGCGATGTGATTGAGAATCTCTCTGGTCGCTGGGTCACGCGTCGGCGGTGATATTCCTCTCAGTGACTGGCGGGTCACCCTCCGGACCTGCTCAAACGAGAGTGGGTTTCCCTCCAAATGGACTGATAGGTGAAGATTGGAGGCGACCGCTTCCTCAACAAAGCGCATGAAGTCAGTCTCGCTGAGAATGAACGATCCTAGCTCCCGGTCAAGCTCTGTGATTCGGCCAGCTCGCTCGATGTAGCCGGGCGGGACCGTCACTACCGGTTGAAACGGGACCTTCCTCTTGTGCCAAACCGGGTACGGATGCTCGCAACGGTCAAATTTCCGTGCATCAATTGTCATAGACGGTTAACACAGTTCAGGCCGGGATATTAGCTCTTTCGAGTATTGCGATGTTTCCATATAACAATTGGAGCGGGGAGTCACCGCCGGGGAGCGATCGATTGAGCTATCACACGTATCATTATCGAATTTGGCGAACATACCATGTATAAAGCAAAAAACAACAGTCGTAGTTTTGTATATGTGCCGTAGGTATGATTTTTACGATATGTGGGCAAACATAGCGTAGTTAATATACGTCACAGGCTTACCCTCCATGAGGATCTCCATGGAGAACCAGCCAGGAAGTGCTGAGCCCACGCCGCCGGTGAACGCGGGAGCAGCCCAGAAGACGCCAGTGACTCGAACGCGCGTGCACAGCAAGTACACGCTGCCATCGGACCGGCATCCGTTTCCGGTCCACTTTGAGATTCTCCGGAGGTTCGTGACTCACACGCGGAGCGGAGCGGAACCGATACCGGCGGAGCGGGTAGAGGGGGAGGGAATCCCAGTTCAAGCAGCCTCGATGAACGTCCGGTTTCTGTCATCCATTGGGCTGTTGAAATTCGACTCGAAGGGCCTCTACCTTCCAACTCCGGAGGCGATCCGGTTCGTCAACGCGAAGTCTGTAAGCGACGACCGGGCCCGACCGATCCTTCGCGATGTGCTGAAGTCCGCATGGTTCTCAGAACTGGCAGTCACGGTGCTTCAAACACAGCCCCTCATGACCGAGGACCAATTCATCGGAGAACTCGCCCTAGCTGCGGAGACCGATAAGACGAGGAAGGAACCGTCCCTCAGAGTGATACTTGAACTCCTGGTCTACTCGGGAATTCTCTCGCGGGACGAAAGGGGGCTGAGCCTTGGGGAGGGGTCGGGGCCCTCTTCCCCGTCAGCGAATGGAGCGGGCTTCTCGAGTCTTGCCCGTGCTGGTCCGCCCTCAGACACACGGTCTTCCGTGTCGCCCGATCGCTCAACAGAGCAGCCCGGTTGGCATGTCGTTCAAACCGAGGACTACTACCTCAAAGTCAGGTCGGACCCGGCGGTAATCGATGAGCTGACGGATCAGATCGAACTGATGAAGAGGAAGATCGCTCGACTGCGAGCAAAGACCGGCGGAGATTCGGACTCGCTGCCGAAGTCAGAATGAGGTTGGTCCGCTCGGACCGGGGCGACGAAGGTGAGTAGTGTCAAGTCAATGGGCACGCTGCTCAGTTCCACCATGTGAGGTCGGTGCAATCGACCTTGCGACCTAGAGTCCAGCTGTCAGAGTGTCGTCGCCACGGGGAGTAAGCTCGCGGGAGGCATCACGAAGGGCGGCCCAGCGCGAGGGAGATTGCGTCCTCGGGACAGGCAACGACGCAGAGCCCGCATGCCCGGCAGGCCGCGGCCAGCGGAGTTCGCGCCGTCTTCTGATCGTGCCGCTTCGCCTTCATTCGCCCCACGAAACTCAGCGAGCCGAGCTCCTCCGTCGTGAGGGTCCCGAGCTCGAAGACGGAATAGGGACACACGACGACGCACTCGCTCTTTCCCTCGCATTTCTCACGATCGATGACCGGAATCCATTTCCCGGGTGGGGCGAGACACTTCTCTCCAGGGCGGTTGCGGTCTACTGCCGCCTTGCGGGCTTTCGAGGAGTCTCGAGACCCGGGAGGGACCAGCA
>DATJUI010000015.1:0-123668 GCA_035502455.1 Thermoplasmata archaeon
GGGTTCGCGAACGGCTCGCCGATCACCGGCTCGGTCGTCCTGTGACCCGCCCCGAGAAGCCGCCAGAGAGGATCGAACTCCCGACCTGCTGATTACAAATCAGCCGCTCTACCGACTGAGCTATGGCGGCGCGCCTCGCCCCCTACTCCCCGTCTTCGTCCATTTAGGGCTTCGCCTCGGCTCCGACCGCCGACCGACGGCGCCTCGTTCCTTCGGAGGACGCCCCGGAGGACGCCCCGGAGTACCGTCGTACCGACCGGACGTTGAGCCGTTGGCGAGGACGGTCCGGCTCACCGCATCCCACCCGGAGACTCACGTCCAAGTCGACCATCCGGGTCGAGTTCGGCAGCGGCCGGTCCCGCTCCCCGGAGGTCGGCCGGGGTCACTCATGGTAAGCGGCTCAAATTGGACGGCGACGGGTAGGAGCTTCTCGATGGCTCCTGCGCGGTCGGGGCGTGGGCGCGAAACGAGCGTCGGCAGCTCTGAGCCTTTCAACGCGCGGTAGAAGCGCTGGGAGGTGCTGAGCCGCTGGGTCGCCTACAGCCGAGTGTCGGTTAGATCGTGGTCGCACCGGAGACCGATACGTCGCCCTCGGCGCTGTGCACCGTCAGTCGCACCCCCTGCGCACCGAGAATGCCGTTCGAGACGATGACGATCGAGTCCCCGGTGTAGAACGGCACGTTGGGGAGGAGCCAGCCAAGGGTTCCGTTGACGTCGCCGAACGCGTCGAGCCAGTATCCGGTGGGCAGGGTCAGCACCCCATACCAGCCGCCCGGCCCTCCGCAACTCGACACGGAGAGATTGCGGATCGAGCACGCCAGGTGGGTGGGCGCGTACGCGGCGCCTGTCGTGGAGTTCTGGAGATCGATCGAGGTCGCCCCGGTCAGTAGGCCTGAACCATCCGTCGTGTTTGTTGAACCGTTGAACCCGAGGGAGATGGGTATCTGAGTCACGGTCGAACTCCTAGGTCCGCTGGAGTTGGTCGGAGTCCCGTACGTCAGTTGAAACGCGCCGTTCGAGCACACGGCAACCTGACGGATCTTGTAGTACTCGCCTCCCGGCGAGAGGAACTTGAGAAGCTCGGACGTATTGTAGGTTGACCCGGTGTGGCCCGGGAGTCCGCATTGTGCATACGCGACCACCCAGCCGCCGGGTTCCGAGTCCGATAGGGGCAATTGCGCCGATCCGGTCTGGTAGTACGCCCACGCCTCCGAGTTATTGGACAGGTACGTCGACCCGATCACCGACCACGCGAACGACGCCGCGGCCGGGGAGTCGATCGGGGCACCGACGGTCACGTTCCCGAGGAAGACATCCATCGCCGAGCCGCACGGAGAGGTCGGGGCCAGGGGCCCGACCAGGTGGAGCGTCGTGTTGACCGTGACCACGTCGACCACGTACGTCGTGGCGTTCTCGTAGATCAGCGACCAGAACGGAGCCACCCCCGAGGCGTACTGCCCCTCCACCCGGGGCATCTGGGACGCGTTCCATATCGAAATCCCGGGGAGGGCCCGGCACGTCGCCTCCCCCAGGGGATCGGTCCACACCGGGAGCGGAGAGACCACACCGAGGGCCGAGTACAGCGTCCACGGCGCGCCGACCGCGCCGTCCGTTGCGTTCGTGCCGGCGGCGTATGCCTCCCCGAACGTGAGACCCTCGGCAGGAGGACCGGGGGAGGGCCCCGGAGACCGGGGGACCTTAATCCAGACGACTACGCCGGCGGCCACGACTATGAGCGCCAAGATTGATGCAAGGATGACCCTCCGCCCTGAAGACCGTGGGTCAATCATGGGAGGTACTTCTCCCTCAGTAAGGACGCCGCGCCCTTTGAACCCGCCCACACCCACCGAGAGCCTCCCATCGACGGCGGGCTTCCAAGTAGGCAGCAGATGACGGCAAAGTGAGTTGAGTCAGAGCTCAGGACGGCGTATTGTTCGATTGACCCACTTGCCAAACGTGGGCCACCAATCCCGAGGCCGGGCTGCTGCCTCCTTCAGCAAGCGCGTCAAACTCGTACCAGAGGTACGTCGCGGTCGACGGAACGTAGAACTCGGCGGCGATCTGCTGTGATCCCGAGGAGGAAGCGGTCGACGTCTGCACCAAATTGACCGAAAGGGACGGTCCGATCTCAATTCCGTCACCAATGGGGGCCGAGATACCGAATGAGATTTCAGTGTCGAAGCCGGAGACGTCTGAGATGCTACCACCGATGGACATATGTTGGTAGCTAGGAGGGACCGCTCGTTCAACCCAGAGTCCGGAAACCCACAATTGGCTGGCCGAGTAGTCACTGTAGCTTGTCCAATCCGTGGACCCGACTCCAAGACTCTCCTGCCTCTCGTGGCCCCAGTACTGGACCACATCAATGTATGGCGTCCGGTTGCCAATCATGTCGGCTCGAACGTCCCCCGTGAAATTGTACTCTTCTTGATACTCGACGGAGGGGATCGATGGGACGTCGCGCGCGCCGGCGCCAGGCGGACCCGCCCGTCTCAGCGTGCGTGCGTGACCGGCGCCCCACCGACGGGGCCGTGATCGGCCGGCGCAGCACAGGGGGCGGAAACCGAAGGAGTGCCCGGATACGTGGGAACCGGCTACTCGGTGGTCGAGCGGCGTTCGCGGTCGGCCTCGGCGCGATCGACCGCGCCGATCGAGTAGGTGACGTGATCCGGAAGATCCAGGACGAGGGGCGACGGCAGGCTCGTCGGCCCCCGCCACAGGAGCTGCCATCCGAACAGGAAGACGATGCTGCCGCCGACGATCGAGGCGACGATGCCGGTTACCAGGACGGCGGTCGCGCTGACGAGGCCGAAGCCGCTCGCCAAGTTCACCAGGGCCGCCGCGACGCGCGTGCTGGCGAGCGCGGCGAGCAGCGAAACGAAGAGGAGCTTTCGTTCGCGCAGGTACAGCAGGTACGCGAGACTGTCCTCGAGCCGCTTCGTCCACCAGATCCAGCACACGACGAGCAGGACGGTCAGCCAGAGCGCGATCGGGATGAGGTAGAACAGCGCGAGATCCTGCAGCCCGTTCACGGCACGACTCCCGAGGAATCACTACTTAAGGACTTGTCTCGGCACTGGAAGCGCCGGAACGGTCGGGCCGATCTGCCGGACGGCCCCTCGTGTCCCGGGCCGGGTTCGTCGCTGCAGCGGTCCCGGCCCCCGACCGGGACGGTACGGACCCCGGCGCGTTCGAGCGAGGGGGCGTGTCGTCACGACCCCGACCGGGCGGCCTCGACCCGACGGGGCGCGAACTCCGGGCGGCGGAGCAGAGCGATCGCGGCGATCGCGGCCCACACGAACAGCGGCGCCGCGATCGTCCGCTCGATCCCGCCCTCCCCCCACGCCGAGAAGACCCCGCCCCAGTCGTAGGCGCGCGCGGCGATGAGGACGAACGCCGCGAGCCCGACGATGCCGAGGCCGAGCGTGAGCGAAGCGAGACGCCGCCACCGGGGATCGCTCCGCATCGCGATCCCGTAGGCCACGAGGGCGAGGTTCCCGCCGCCGAAGGCGAGCGCCGCGGAGAGGAGATGGAGCGAGAGACGAACGTCCTCCGGATTGAGGCCGACGCCGATCGCACCCAGCCCCGACACGAGCAGCAACCCCGAACCGAGTTGCCCCCACCGCCCCCGCGGGAGGGCGGAGTAGGCGAACCAGAGACCGGCGATGAGGAGGATGCCCACGACGACCACCGAGACGTTGAACACCGTGTGGAGCGGCGAGCAGACGTCGCGTCCCGACTGGAGGCCGCAGTGGACAGCGCCGAGGTCGCTGATCACGTTCTGGGTCAGGCTGTACGACGGGTTCGTCCACGCCAGCTGGACGACCGCCATCGCGACGACGAATTCGACCACGCCCACGATCCAGAGCACCGCCCCGGGGTGGACCGACCGTCGCACGTACCGTCCGGGCTCGGCCGCGGCCTCCATCGCGCTCTTCCCAGCCAGCGCGGCGCTATTTGAACGACGGCGTCAACGCGTTCCGGCCCGGTCCTCGGGCCACGGGGCGAAGGTCAAAGCCTCGTCCGGTTTCCTCGGCGGCCGTGAGCCGAACGCTCGAGTCGGACCGCGTCGTGCGCGCACCCCGGGGGCCCCAGCTCTCGTGCCGGGGATGGGGCCAGGAGGCCGCGCTCCGTCTCTTGATGAACAACCTCGACCCCGAGGTCGCCCGAGACCCCCGCCACCTGATCGTCTACGGGGGACGGGGGAAGGCGGCGCGCGACTGGGAGTCGTACGACCGGATCGTCGCCTCGCTCCGGTCGCTCGCGAACGACGAGACCCTCCTCGTGCAGTCCGGCAAGCCCGTCGGCATCTTCCCGACGACCGAGGAGGCGCCCCGGGTGCTGATCGCCAACGCCCTGATCGTGCCCCGGTGGGCCACGGACGACGTCTTCTGGGACCTCGAGGCGCGGGGCCTCACGATGTACGGCCAGATGACCGCCGGCAGCTGGGTCTACATCGGCACCCAGGGCATCCTTCAGGGGACGTACGAGACCCTGGCGGCGCTCGCGCGACGGGAGTTCGACGCGACGGACCTGGCCGGGCGCTGGATGCTCACCTCGGGCCTCGGCGAGATGGGGGGGGCCCAGCCGCTCGCGGTCACGATGCTGGGCGGGGTCGCGCTCGTCGTCGACGTCGACCCGACGGCGATCGCCCGACGTCTCGGCCACCGTTACCTCGATGTCGAGGCGCCGGACCTCGACCGCGCGCTCGCGCTGGTGACGGAGGCGGTGGCGGCGCGCCGGCCGCTCTCGGTCGGGCTGCTCGGCAACGCGGCCGACGTCTACCCCGAGATCGTCCGCCGGGGGATCCGACCGGACGTGGTCAGCGACCAGACCGCCGCGCACGACCTGCGCGTCGGGTACATCCCGCAGGGCCTCACGATCGAGAGCGCCGCGGTCGAGCGCGCGCGCGACCTCCCGGCGTACCTCGCGCGCGTCCGGGCATCGCTGGCGGTCGAAGCGCGGGCGATCCTCGCGCTGCAGCGGTCGGGCAGCCGCTCGTTCGACTACGGCAACAACTTTCGTACGCAGGCCCGGGACGCGGGGGTCGCCGACGCGTTCGAGATCCCCGGCTACGTCCCGCGCTACATCCGGCCGTTGTTCGCGGTCGGCAGCGGACCGTTCCGGTGGCTCGCCCTCGGCGGGGATCCGGACGACATCCGGACGATCGACGCGATGATCCTCCGGGAGTTCTCGGACGACGCGCACCTCTGCCGTTGGATCCGCCTCGCCGGGGAGAAGGTCGCCTTCCAGGGTCTGCCCGCCCGCATCTGCTACATGGGCTACGGGCAACGGGAGCGGTTCGGGCACCTCGTGAACGATCTCGTGGCATCCCACCGGGTCGCCGCCCCCGTGGCGATCGGGCGCGACCACCACGACACCGGCAGCGTCGCGAGCCCGTTCCGCGAGACCGAGGCGATGCGCGACGGATCGGACGCGATCGCCGACTGGCCGATCCTCAACGCGCTCCTCAACGTCGCGAGCGGGGCCACTTGGGTCTCCGTCCACCACGGGGGTGGCGTCGGGATCGGGAACTCGATCCACGCCGGGCTCGTGATCGTCGCCGACGGCACCCCGTCGGCGGACCGACGGATCGGCCGGGCGCTCCACAACGACCCGGGCCTCGGCGTAGCGCGCCACGCGGACGCGGGCTATGCGGAATCGCTCGCGATCGCCGGGAAGGCCCGGTTCCGCCTCCCCGAGGTGGCGCCCGGATCCCCCGGGGACCCTGCTAGACCCTAGCACAGCGTCCCGAATCCCGCCGGGTCGCGGGACAGGGGTATATCTCGCGGCCCGGGCCGTCCCGCCCTCGGACGGACACGGTCCGTCGGAAGGAAACCATGCAAGGGAGCGCGAGAGGAGAGAACGGAAAGCGACGGGCCCGGGCCGGGCTCGCCGCCCTCGGGGTCACGCTGCTCGTGACCCTGGCGGCGGTCGCCGCCTTCTCGGGCGGGACGAGCGCCGCGCCGGCGATGACGCCGGCGTCGGTGTCCGGGTCGGCCTCGTGGGCCTATGGCGGCGAGGGTTGGTCAAACAACTCGCTGCAACTCGGCAACACGACCGCGACCTGGGACGCCTCGTTCGGGTGGACCGTGATCTTCACGGTGACGAACTCGACGACCCCGGATACGTTCGTGGTCGAGGAGCAGCGCACGGTCGGGATCACGATCTCCGCGAACTACGCGGGGCCGGTCGTGAACCTGTCGTACAACTACCAGGCGGACGAGACGGACGTGGCGTTCGCGAACGTCACCAATGCCTCCGTGGTCTACTCGGACGGCACGGCGGTGGCGGCGCTCGGGATCGACAACACGTCGGCCCGGATCCAGGGCGCGATCGCGCAGTCCGTGAGCAAGACCGTGGCCGGGGCGACCCGGAGCGCGTCGCTCGACGTGACCGGCAGCGCCCAGGCGGCCCTGTCGTTCGCGCCGTCGTTCGGGCTGGTCCCGCTCAACCTGAGCGGAACCCGCTCGTGGAACTCGACCTCGACGGTGAGCGGCGCGGCGAACTGGAGCCTCACGGCGGCGTGGGCGGAGCAGGGCTACAACGGCACGACCGGCTCCGGAACCGTCACGCACGCCGGTAACTGGAGCACGGCCGGCCCGGTCTCCCTGCAAGGGACGCTGATCGGGGTCTCGAGCGGGTTCCGCGACCACCAGGCGCGCACCGGCGTCGTCCTGATCGTCCAGGGTCCGTTCGACACGTACGACGGCTTCGTCTTCGTCCCGCACGCCTTCGACCTGTTCGGGACGGCGCAGCCGTTCGCGTCGATGTCGTTCGGCTCGGCGTCGATCACCTCGGGCGAGACGCTCTACCTCAGCGCGACCGAGCACGGCCTCGGCATCACCGCCGCGAGCACCACGTTCGCGGGCGACGACGCCTCGGTCGGCGGCGCCTCGGGCACCGCGGCGCCGTCGGCCCAGCCGACGGCGTCGCCCGAGCCGGGCGCGACCGTCACCGGCCAGCCGATGTCGGTCGCGCAGGCCCAGGCGGAATCGGCGTGCCTCACCCACGGCTGCAGCGCGAGCGCGACGCCCTCGAACGGCCTGTTCGAGGCCGCGGTCATCGGGCTCGTCGTCGCGGCCGTGGTCGGCACGGTCGGGGTCGTGGAGTGGCGCTCCTACGCCCGCCGCCGGTCCCAGAAGGGGCTGGTCGGAGGGTACGGGGAGAGCTGGACGAACGGAACTCCGCCCCCCGGAGCGATCCCGGGCTCGGCCCAGGCCCCCGCGCCCCCCGCGGGGAGCCCCGCCGGCCCCGAGGAGCCGTTCCCGCCCCGATAGGCGCGTGGCGGGCGGCCCGTCCGGCCGCCCAACCCCTTCCCCCTTTTCTCTCCCGAGGTCGGGACCGACCTACGTTCGGTCGAGCCGGGCACGGGCGGCCTCGAGGGCCGCGCGGTCCGTCGCGAACGGAACGCGCCGCAGCGCCTCCGCGAGGGTGCACCAGTCGGCCCGGTCGAAGATCGTCTCGGTGCGTACGGTCCGCTCGTCCGTCCGCCCGAGGAAGAAGACCGTGGTCTTGTGGACGTTCCGCGCCTTCTTCGGATCGAAGAACCGGTAGTTGACCTCGGCCAGCTCCTCGGCGAGGGTCACGCGCGCGAGACCCGTCTCCTCGGCGACCTCGCGGAGCGCGGCGGTGCGGAGCGACTCGCCCGGGTCGACGTGGCCCTTCGGGATCGACCAGCGGTCCTCCGTTCGCTCGTGCAGGAGCAGCACCTCGCCGGTGCCCGCGTGGACCACCACCGCACCGGCCGCGATCTCCGCCACGATCGGCGCCTCGTCCCGGTACGGCTCGCTGCGGCGCGCCACGCGCCACCGAGGGACTCGACCGCTAAATCCCTTCACAGCCCTTTTGGGGTGGGACGGCTCCCCCGGTCCGTGCTCGAACCGACCGAGAGATACTCCGACGTCGCGACGCTCGTTCGGGCGAAGGCGGCGAAGAACGGCGATCGGACGGCGCTCCGGTTCGCGGACCGATCGATCTCGTACGGCGAGCTCGACGCGATAACCGACCGGATCGCCGCCGGTTTCGCGGGCGCCGGGGTGCGCGCGGGCGACCGGGTCGCCGCGCTGCTCTACAACACGCCGGAGTTCCCCCTGGTCTGGTTCGGGCTCGCGAAGATCGGAGCGGTGCTCGTTCCCCTCAACACGGCCCTCAAGGGCGAGATCCTTCGCTACGAGCTCGCCGACTGCGCGCCAACGGGTCTGGTCGTCGACCCCCGCCTGTGGGCCCCCTACGAACCGCTCCGGGCGGGCCTCGGCATCGCGCGCGAGTGGCAGACCCCGGGCCCGACCGCGACCCCGCCGGGCGTACGCCCGTTCGCCGAACTGCTCGAGGCGGAGGGGGCCCCCGCCCACCCGAACCGGCCCAGCGACCCGGTCGCGATCCTGTACACGAGCGGAACGACCGGCCCGCCGAAAGGCGTGGTGATCCCCCACGCGAAGCAGATCGCGACCCCGGCCGAGATCGGGCGGCGCAGCCGGCTCGCGCCCGACTCGGTGCTGTTCTCCGCCCTGCCCCTGTTCCACTGCAACGCCCAGGAGATGACGCTCCTGACCGCCCTGCTCAACGACCTCACGGCGGCGTTCGACGAGCGGTTCCACGCCTCGACGTACTGGGAGTCGGCGGCGCGCGCCAGCGCCACCCACGTCTCCCTGCTGATCTCGATGATCAACGTGCTGTTCAAGCAGCCCGAGAAGCCGACGGACCGGATGCACTCCGTGCGGACGGCGCTGACCGCGGGCGCGACGCGGGCGATCTGGCCCGACTTCGAGCGCCGCTTCGGGCTGTCGATCGTCGAGCTCTACGGGATGACGGAGTGCGGCTGCACCACGCTGATGAATCCGCCCGACGCGGTGCGGGTCGGGTCGATCGGGACCCCGCTCGGGTTCGTGGAGGCGCAGGTCGTCGACGACGACGACCGCCCCGTCGGCCCCAATGTCCGCGGGGAGCTCGTGGTCCGGCCGACCGCGCCCTTCACGATGTTCCTCGGCTACTGGAACAAGCCCGAGAAGACGGTCGAAGCCTGGCGGAACCTCTGGTTCCACACGGGCGATTTCGTCACGCGCGACGCGGACGGCTATTTCTATTTCGTCGATCGGAAGAAGGACGTCATCCGGCGCCGCGGCGAGAACCTCGCCCCGTACGATGTCGAGTCGGTCCTCAACCGGCACCCGGCCGTCTTCGAATCGGTCGTCGTCGGGGTCCCGTCCCCGCTCGGCGAGGAGGACGTGAAGGCGTTCGTTCAACTGCGGCCGGGCGCGGCGGCCGACGCCCGGGCCCTGTTCGAGTTCTGCGTCGAGCAGCTGCCGTTCTTCATGGTGCCGCAACGGATCGAGTTCGTGGAGGAGATCCCGAAGACCGCGAACCAGAAGTCGCAGCGCTACGTGCTGCGGGAGCGGCGGGGGGGCGTCGAGTACGACCGGGACCAGCTCGGCATCGTCGTCCGCCGCTGAGCCGGTCGCCCGGCGGCGCCCGCGCGTGCTGCTCGACACCAACGCGCTCTTCCTGCTCGCCCGCCGGGGGTTCCCGCTCGCGGCGGAGATCGAGCGCTTTCGTCCGGGCGCCCGCCTCGAGGTCGCCTCCGGCTCGCTGGCCGAGCTCGACCGGCTCGTCGCCCGACGGGCCCGCGGGGCCGCGCTCGCGCGGGCGGTCGCCGCGCGGCTCGCGGTCGTCCCGTCGACCGGACGCGGTGACGCCGCGCTGCTCGAACTCGCCCGACGGCGCGGCGCGTGGGTCGTCACGGCCGATCGCGCCCTCGTCGAGCGCCTCCGGGCAGCGGGCGTCCCCGCGCTCGTGCCGCGGGACCGGACCCGCCTCGCCGCCGTCCTGCCCGCGCCGTCGAACGGGTCGAAGTCCCCCCGGCGCGCCGCGGCTCGCCCCAACCGTTAAGAATCGACCGCGACCTTCGTGCGGCGCGGGTTCTTCGGACGATGCGCGACGACGACCGGCTGCTGGACCTCCCCGATCCGGAATACGGCAGCGGGGTGATCGGCGTCTGCGACATCTGCGGCGAGCGGCAGGCGGTCATCGTCCTCAGCCGCGAGCGGTTCAAGCTGTGCGTCCTCGACTTCCTCAACAAGACCTGGCTCAAGACCGACAAGAAGCCCGGCGCCCCGCTGCCGTCGTATCGGAGCGAGCGGGTCTGGTTCGACAGCGTGGTCTCCTCGACGGGCAAGGCGTCGGCGATCGTCCTCAGCCCGACCAAGGTCGTGCGCCATCCGATCGTGCTCGTCACCCCGGACGTCTACGGGCTCACGACGACCGTGCTCGACGCGGCGATCCGGTTCGCGCGCGAGGGGTGCGAGGTGATGCTGCCCGACGTCGCGAAGACGGACGGGATCGGGGCGGCCCACCATCTCACCCTGCGGTCCTCGGCGCAGTTCCGCGGCGGCGTCGCGGCCGACGCGAAGCGCGTCACCGAGCTCGTGGGCCTCTACACCGACGCGCTCGAGTTCCTGCGGCACCGGGAGATGGTCGACCCGACGAAGAGCGCGCTGTTCGGGGCCTCCTACGGCGGGAGCCTGGCGACGTTGCTCGCCGCGCGCGAGACCCGCCTCGGCGCGCTGGTGGTGGCGTACCCGATGCCGATCAAGCCGGACGGGATCCCGTCCCTCGTCTCGGCCCCCGTCCTGTTCCTCGCCGGGGACGCCGACCGCGCCGCGGCGAAGGCGCGGCGGCAGTTCGAGGCGGCCCGCGGCCCGAACGTGGCGTACGTCACCCTCCCCGGGGCGCGGCACCACTTCCTCTCGCGCGACCTCGGGGCGTACGATCTCGCCCAGGCCGAGCGGGCGTGGTCCGCCGCCGTCGGGTTCGTGAAGCAGCAGCTGATGCCCCCGCCCCCCCGGCCCCCGCCGCCCCCGGTGCGGCCACCGGACGCGGCCCCGCCGACCGCCCCCCGTCCGGCGGCCCCGGGAACGCCGCCCCCTCCGCGACCCGCCACGACCGCCGCGCCGCGGTGAGCCGGTCCCTACGGGACCGAGCTCGCGGTCTCGACGAGCTCCTTCGCGGCCCGCGTGAAGCGCATCGCCTTCGCGAGATTGCCGCGGATCTTGAACGTGCCGTCGAGGATCGCCTTCACCGGGTCGACCTCGTGGTGCATGAGCCGCTGCCAGTTCTCGGCCGAGCCCTCGTAGACGAACTCGCTCGGCAGCTGGCGCGCGTCCGCGTGGAACGTCGCCCCGAGGCACTCCCCGTGGGCGAGCGCAAGATGGACGCCGGGTGCGGGGGCGTTCGGGTCCGTCGGCCGAACGAGCAGCAGGATGTCGCCCTCCCAGGCCCGGGCGGCGTTCCGGTACGCGGCGTTGCCGTTGAGGGCGGTCCGGTACGCGGCCGCCCACTCCGCCGACGGGAACGTCATCGGCCGACGACGGGCCGGGCGGGTAAGACGGTATCCCCCGCCTCACGCCGAGTAGTCGTAGAACCCCTGGCCGGTCTTCCGCCCGAGATGGCCCGCGTCGACGAGCCGGCGGAGGGCGTAGGCGGCCCGGTACTTCGGGTCCTCGAACTCCCGGTACAGCGTCTCGGTCACCTCGAGCGCGACGTCGAGCCCGATCATGTCGGCGAGCTCGAACGGTCCCATCGGCATCCCCGCCCCGGCCTTCATGGCGGCGTCGATATCGCGCGACGAGGCGACGCCCTCGTCGAGCGCGAAGCACGCCTCGTTGAGCACCGGGATCAGCAAACGGTTCACGAGGAAGGCCGGCGACTCCTTCACCCGGATCGGGAGAAGGGGGTAGCGGTGGTTCCTCAATCCCTGCAGGAAGTCGATCGTCTCCGCGACGACGTCGTCGCGGGTCTCGACGCCGCCCGCGACCTCCACGAGCGGCAGGGTGTACGGGGGATTGAAAAAGTGCGTCACGAGCGTCTGCCGGGCGTGCGCGAGCCCCTTTTGCAGGCGGGTGATCGACAGCGACGAGGTGTTGGACCCGATCACGGCGTGCTCGGGCAGCTCCGCGTCGAGCGCCTCGAGCACGGAGCGCTTCACATCCGCGCGCTCGAAGACCGCCTCGATCACGAGGTCGACGTCCCGGAACGCTCCGAAATCGTCGGTCCCGTGGACCCGGGCGACGATCTCGTTGCCGCGGTCCCGGGAGACCTTGGGCGCGAGCCGCTCGCGGATGCGGGCCTGCTGGTCGTCCGACAGCGGACCGGCCTCCTCCGCGACGCGGGCGATCTCCTTCTCCGCGCGCTCGGCGTGGAACGTGACGAGCTCCCGCACGATCGCCTCGACGCGCACGAGCGCCCGGTCGACGAGCGGGATGTCGACCTCCTTGAGGACGACCTCGATCCCGTTGAAGGCGAGGACCTCGGCGATCGCCGCCCCCATCGTTCCGCCCCCGACCACCCCGGCTCGCTCCACCCGCATTCGGTCCACCGCCGGGAGGAGCGGAGTCGCGCTACATAATGGCGGCGCGGCCGCAGCCGAAGATTTAAGGCGGCGACGCGGCTCGGACCGGTCGCGCGGGGATGGCCCAGCCTGGTAAGGCGCAGGATTGCTAATCCTGTGGTGATTTCACCTCGGGGGTTCAAAGGGGCCCGGGCCGTCCCGGCCCGGGTCCGGAGATTCCCCCTCCCCGCGTTCCGCCGGATGGGGTCGGCCGGGCTCGGTCCGCGCGCGGTACACCTCGCCGTCCCGACGCACCGCGACCACGTCGCCGGCGGCGGGCACGGGTCCGTCGACGATCGCCAGTAGGCGGACCTGCTGGGGCATCTCCACGATCGCGAGGCGGTGGGGGGACTTCCAACCCTCGGCCGGGGTGGTCACCTCGGTCCCGGCCAGGACGACCCCGAGCGCCGGCGACCGGTAGAGGCGCACGTCGCGCGAGCCGCAGCGGGGGCACGGCCCCTCGGTGGGGAGGAAGCGGGTGTGGCACGCATCGCACCGCGCGAGCTCGAGCGTTCCGCCCGCGTCGCTCATCGGTCGGCGTCCCCCAGCAGCGTGACGAAGTTGTGCGTCCCGAGCCCGCTCATCGCCTGGGCGAGACCGACCTTCGGGCGCCGCGCGATCTGGTGGCGGCCCGCTTCGCCGCGCAGCTGCAGCGCGACCTCGGCGACCTCCGCGAGCCCCGACGCGGCCACGGGGTGACCCCGGCCGACGACCCCGCCGCTCGGATTCACCGGGCGACGCGCGTCGCGGCCGAACCCCCCGGCCGCGAGCACGGCCGGGCCCTCGCCCGGGGCGCAGAACCCGAGATCCTCGGCGTGGACGAACAGGAACGGCGAGAAGGCGTCGTGCACCTCCGCGACATCGATGTCGGTCGGGCCGAGGTGCGCGTGCTCGAAGGCGCGCTGGGCCGCGAGGCGCGTCGCGGCGAACGAGGTGAGGTCCTCCCGGTCGACAATCCGCACCGCGTCGAGCGCCTGGCCGAGCCCCAGCACCGTGGCCGGACCTTGGCCCCGTTCGAGCACGACCGCGGTCGCCCCGTCCGAGATCGCCGAACAGTGGAGCAGCCGCAGCGGGAGCGCGACCGCCCGGCTCGCCGCGACCTCTTCGGCGGTCACGGCCTTCTGGAAGTGGGCGGCGGGGTTGTCGACCGACATCGTCCGGGCGTGGACGGACGCGGCGTCGCAGACCGACTCCGGTAGCTGGAAGCGGGCGAGGTAGCGCTGGGTGATCAGGCCGGCGAGCGCCGGCATCGTCCCCCCGGCCGCGACCTCGCTCACGTCGAGCGAGGCGGCCAGCGCGCGCGTGATGACCGCCGTGCTCCGATCGGTCATCTTCTCCGCCGCGACCACGAGGGCCCGCTGGAACCGCCCGGTCTCGAGCGCGAGCGCGGCGGTGTAGAACGCCATCCCGCCGGTGCCGCTCGCCGAGTCGACGCGCAGGCCCTGCGCCGACTCGAGGCCGAGACGGCTCGCGAGGCGCGGGAGCAGCGCCTCGGGGCCATGGCGGCCCAACGCCATCATCGACCCCACGACGAGGAGATCGATCGGCCGGCGGCCGATCCCCTCGAGCGCCAGGCCCGCGGCCTCGGCCGCGAGCTCGATGAGCCCCTCGGGGCGCTTGCCGTAGCGCCCCATCCCGAGGGCCGCGACGTGGACGGTCACGACGGGATCGCTCCCGCGGGCCGTTCCTCGAGGAACGCCGCCTGCCGAAGGAACTGCGAGAGCGGCATCCCCTCCTCCCACCGCAGGACCCCGTGCCCCGCCGCGGTGGAGCTCACGTTCGGCAGCCGTCGGCAGATCGTCCGGAGCACGCCCCGCTCCGGGAGCGCGCTCGCCAGGAAGACGCGCCACGCCTCGTCGGGCTGGCGGCCGAGCCGGCGGTAGGCGTACAGCACCGTGAGGCCGACCCGGGCCACTGCGCGCCGGTGGGCCGCGAGCTGCTGCTCCGCCCGTCCGCTCGCGGCGGTGAATCGGATCACGGTCTCCGCCGATGCCTTCACCTCGACCGGGAACGCGTAGTCCCGCCGAAGCGCGACGAGGTCGAATCCGAGCGAGCCCGCGCCCCGGATGACGAGATACGGCGCGTCGATGATCCGCTCGAACTCGGTCCGGTCGCCGACCGGCAGGCCGCGGGCATACCGTCGGACGGCGGCCGGTTCGCCTTCGAGCAGGCAGCGGAGTTCGCGCTCGTACGCGGAGGCGCTCCGTCCGGCCACGGCGGCGCAGCCACGGAGGTCGACTAATATAAGGCGGTCGAACGGTAACGGCCCGTGGCCGCCTCCGCCTCCCTCGAGATCGCGGCGGCCGACGTGCCGGTCGCCCGCGTGCTCGTCGGCCTCGTCCTCGATGCGGACCGCCGTCGGACCCTGCGGGGGGTCGCGGCGAACCCGGCGCGCGTCCGCCAGTCGGAGCTTCGGACGCGGCTCCTGCGCGATCGCGTCTTCGAGGATCCGAGCCGCCTGCTCACCCGACTCAAGCGCCGCGGACTGCTGCTCGAGCTGCCCGAGGGTCGGGGCGACCGGGTCTACCAGGTGCCGTTCCCGGACGAGCTGCGTCGGCTGCTCCTCGACGAGGTCGAGCGGGCCGAGACGATCGAGCCGTCGGCGCTCGCGCCGGTACCGGACGAGAGCGCCGAGATCCGGGCGATGGACCAGGAGTTCCTCGAACGGCTGCGCGAGGTGCTGCACGACCGGCTGGAGGCGACGATCGAGTTCGGCCGGACCTTCGACGTCGATCGGCTCGCCCGGTACCTGCGGGGGCTGTTCGGCGAGGCGCTGTACTTCGACTCGCTCATCTCGATCCTCCAGCAGTATGCGCTCGCCGATACCCCGCTCCTCGCGCCCACGGGTCGACCGACGGGCGCGACCGGGTTCCACCTCGCCCTGTTCGGGCCCCCGGGGACGGGGAAGACGTTCTCCATCGACGACCTCGTCCGCGGGAACCCGCGGAGCGGCGTCCCCGCACACGGTCTCCCCGGCCGGAACCGGTACTGCGGGGGGATCACCCCCGTCCAGTTCCTGCGCGTCGGCGCCTCGTACACGGGCCGGACGTTCAACTTCATCGTCCCCGAGTTCAATGACTGGTTCAAGTACCGCGGGATGGTCGAGCCGCTCAAGCTCGTCATGGAGCAGCGCGAGGTGAAGTGGGAGACGACGCTCGGCACCGTCGGTCCGTACACCTTCCGCTCGTTCTTCTCGGTCAACTACAACGTCCGGACCGCCGGCGCCCAGGACTACTGGACGACGATCGGGGATCCCAACTTCGCGGCGCTCGAAGACCGGATGCTCCTGCGCTTCCACCCGATGACGCGGGAGCGGTTCCGCGCCGTCGAGGCGAGCGCCGAGCGACTCGAGCTGGGGGAGCTCGAGTTCGAACTGGCAGGGTCGATCCGGGACCACCTCACGCTCGTCCATGCGATCCAGACGGGCCATCCGCTCGTCGCGGCCCGCTTCCGCGCCCGACCCGTGCAGCTCGAGCGGAGCCTCTACGATCGGCTGCGCGAGGTCTCCGAGAAGGCGCTCAAGGCGACCTCGTTCCCGAAGTTCTCCCCGCGGCTCAAGTCGCGCTCGGTGCGGCTCGCCTCGGCCGCGTCGCTGCTCACGTACTTCCGGGCGCCGCCCGGTCCCACGCTGCCGATCGGGGCCCGCGAAGAGGAGTTCGCCCGTCGCTTCTACGAGGAGGAGATCCGTGCCCGCGAAGGACGCCACGGACGCGCCGGCTGAACGGTCCCCCCCGCCGAAGTTCCGGCGGGCGTCGCCGGAGCTCGTGCGGCGGATGGCCCGCCGGGTGGTCCGGGGCGGCCGCGCGTCGTTCGCGTCCCAGGCGGCGTTCCGTGCGGCGCTCCTCGATCTCGTGCGCCGGGAGGAGCCGCTGGCCGCGATCGGGGGCGCGCGGATGCGCCGGCTGCTGCTGGACGTCCCCGGCGTCCGGATGACCGTGCGCTACTCGGAGCGGCACGACGGCCGCGCCCTCGACGCCTGCCCCGTCTGCGGTTCGGAGCTGCGGCCGATCCGCAACCGCACCCTCACGGGGGGCTCGGTCGTCCTCGGGCACCGCTGCGTCCGCTGCGAGTACTGGACCCACGAGGCTCGCCGCGTGCCGGTGCGCTACGCGTTCGCGAAGGCGGGGATCGACGGCCGACCGGCGCCGAGCCGTTAGCGCTCTTCCCAGGGTACCGCGACGGGCGGCACGTACGGGGACGGCGGGGGCGGAGGCCGACGACGCGACCGGGTCGCGAGGAACACCGCGACCGAGCCGAGCGCGAGTCCGACGAACAGCCCGAGCAGAATGCCGGTGGCGAGGTCGTTCGGGCCGGACGAAGCACCGCTCGCGGGCACCGCCGCCGGCTGCAGCGAGAGGACCACCGATACGGACGTCGAGCCTCCCAGGCCGTCGGTGACCTCGGCGGTGACCGTCACGTTCCCGGTGCGACCGAACACGTGGGATACCTCGAGGGGCCCGGACGCGAGCGAGCCGTCGCCGAAGTTCCACGCCACGGTGTAGGGGCCGCTCCCGCCGGTCGGTGTGACCACGAACGTCACGTTCTGCCCGTCGGAGACCTCACTGCTCCCGGTTTCGTTGGGGACCGACCAGGCCAGAGTTGCGGTCGGTCCGGGGATCACGGTGACGTTCAGCGAAGCCCCGACGCTCACCCCGGCGGCGTCGGTGGCCGAGAACACGGCGTCGTAGACCCCTGCCGCGCTCCAGCTCGTCTGTACGGAAGTGCCCGCGAGGGTCTCGCCCGCCAGCGGCTGCCATCCCGCGCTCGCCAGCGGCGACCCGCCCACGACGGTCGCGACGAGGAGCAGTGGGAGACCGGGCTCGGTGCGATTCCCCGGCTGGGACGCCACGGTGACGGTCGGGTCGGCGAAGACCGTGACCGCGGTCGAGTTCTGCGCCGTGGCAAAGTTCCCGTCCGAGACCGTCACCGTGACCACGTAGGTCCCGGGGGCGTCGTACTGGTGCGAACTGCTCGCTCCGGTGGCACTCGCGCCGTCCCCGAACGACCACGAGTAGTCGTAGGGGAGCGCCCCGCCCGCGACGACCGCGGCGAGCGAGACGGTCGAGCCCACGTCAAAGTAGGGCGCGGATGCGCTCCGATCCGTCATCGTGACCGAAAGGGATCCGCTGACGTTGAGGGAAGCGTTGGCCGTCGCCTGGTCGCCCAGCCCGTCCGTGGCGATCGCCTCGATCGAGAAGACGCCCGACGCCCCGGGGACGCACGTGAACGAGGCGTTGTCCTGCGAGTCACAACCGAGCGGAAGTCCGAGGTAGGTGAGGTTCGTCGCGCCAGCCCCTCCCAAGGTCGTCACCGTGAGTCCGACGGGCTGTCCGACGTCGACCGAAGAGGGGCCGATCGTGAACGACGGGATGCTCAGGCCGCTCGCGATCATGCTTACCGTGCCGGACGCAGAGTTCGCGGTCCAGATCTGGTCGGACGCCGCGGATGAGCTTCCGGGCAGCGCGACCGAGATGACGCCGCTCGGCCCCTGGCCGGTGGTCAGCGTGGCGATCCCGCGGGCCGCGGCCCCCGGCGTCGATCCGTCCAGCACGTAGAGCGCGCCGCTGGGAACGGGAGTCGAGATCGTCGCCGTAGCGTAGAGGGCGGCCCTCGAGGGATCGTAGACAATGGCCCCGGACGACGCGTGCGTGGGAAGGACTACGGAATTCGTGATGACCAGACCCGTGAGGGAATCGACGATCGACACGTTCTCCCCGAGGACATAGCAGTCGTCATCGGCCGCGTCGTACGCCACACCTACTGCGTCCGGGGTCAGCGGGCCCGCGGCAAACTGCAACGCGCCGCTGGTAGTGTTGAACGCCAGCAGGGTGTCGTTGGTGGGGTCCACCACCAAGAACAGCGAACCGTTCGAGTTCACCGTGCCCTGGGACGGCCCCGTGTAATCGACAAGGTCGGGGTAGTCGACGGTGGCCTGGAGCGTCGCCAGACCGAGCCCGAGAAGCCCACGGACCGTGTTGAGTGTCCAGACGAGACCCGCCGGGCGATCGACGGCCAATGGGTAGGAAACCCCGGGGATTGAGGTGTTCTCGCGTAGCACGGACCCACTGGTAGGATCGAGAACGGAAATCCCGCCCGCCACTCCGACGTAGATTTCTCCGGAGGCCTGATCCGTGACCACCGTGGTTGGTGATGCGACGGCGATCGCATCCCCCGACGTAAGCATCGTGACAGGATCGAGAGGTGTCAGATAGTTTCCCACAGAGTTCGCAACGAATAGCCGACCCGCGGCGTAGTCGTAGGCGACGGCGTCCGGGTCGGCCCCTAAACTGGGGGAATTCGCCACGACTGTGGAGGCGCTCAGGGCAAGGATACTGACATTTCGGCTGACCGAGTTCCATGCATAAGCAAGGAAGGGAGAAGACGCGGTTGCCGTGATCTCGGGAGCAGTTCCAACCGGAACCGTCGTGCAGCTCGTACAGCCGATGGAGGAGTTCACGAGGACGACGCTGTTGGCTGAGGGGCTCGCGAGTATGTACTCGCTGCCATTGAGACTTGTCTGAGCGTAGTCAACTCCTGAGCCAACTACTGATCCGCCAATGAAACCTCGGCTGGCGGCATCGATCAACACAGCGGTTGTTCGCGACGGAACGACTGCTAGTACTGTTCCCGCGGACTGAGAGTAGGCAACGCTCGAGGCGTCCCCGGTCAAGAGCACGGGGGAATATTCAGCAAACGTGGCGGTATCATAGATCTCGATCTGCGGCGCGCCGGAGTCCGCAATGAACAGAGATTGGTCGGATGGGTCATCAGCGAGTGAGGAAGGTGATGACCCTGTGGTTAGCGGCGCGTGTAGGACCTCCAAAGTGAGTGCGTCGAGGACGGAAATTGTATCGGATCCCTCGTTCGCGACGTACAGCGTCTGCGTGGTCGGATCGAGGGCCAGCGCAGTCGGATTCGTGCCGACGGCTGCAGCCGCGCCCACGAGACTGCCGGAGCTCGAATTGAACGCCTCGACTGTCCCGTTGTCAGAGATCGCACCGAGGACCCAGGAATTTGCGGGATCGTAAGTGAGGGCGGATGCATTGTTCAATGCAGGTATGTCACCGACAAACGAATCGGTAACAGTCGAGAACATGAGGGTCGGTCCATACTCTGGGACCGGGTACGAACCGGTCGCGTTGACCACCGTGGGGAACCAGAGCGCCCGGTCCGACGGGACGTAGGCGGGGGTGCCCAGCTGCCAGTCGGCCACCGTCGAGGCGAAGTTGCCGGCCGACGTCACGTTGTAGTTCACGAACGCGGTCGAACGCACGTAGCCCGCGCCGGAATAGACGTCGGCGGCGGGGGCCGCCGGGACGGCCGGGCGGGCGGCCGCGGGCGGGACCGGCGCCGGCGGGCGGGCCGGGGCCGGCGCGGAGGACGCGCGCGCGGGACCGGCCGCGACCGGCCCGATCGCGACGAGCAGGAGGACGGCGACGACCACGACCGCGCCGACGCCGAGCGCCGGGCCGGCGCGGGCCGTGGCTCCCATCGGAGGACCCGTGCCCGGCGGGGGCTTAAACCCTGACCTCGAGCGGGTTCACTCGATCGTCTGGATCACGCGGCCGGCGTTCCCGTCGACCAGGACGACCGGCTTTCCGTTCTTGTGCTCGAACTGGAAGTACCAGATCGGCACGTGGAGCAGCTCCCCTTCCGAGACGTCGACGTCGCACCGGATGTTCGAGACCATGCTGTGCTTCTTGTGGACGATCTCGGACTGGACCTGCTGGACGTACGCCTTCGCCGCGTGCTGCGCCGCGTCCTCGCCGAGGTCGCCGTTGAGCACGGGGGTGCCCTGCGGGATCGACTTCTTGTCGAACAGCGCGCGGTCGGCGAGCGAGAACTCGTAGTCGTGCGGCTGGTACTGGCTCATCGCCTTCACCGCGACGATCGGATACTCGTACTGGCCCGAGATCGTCGCCGAGCGGGTCGGGTTGACGACCGGCCCGCCGAACATCGGGATCACGGCCACCCCGCCGCCCCCGCGGCCGCTGAGGGCGCTCCCCAATAGCGCGCCGGCGGCGATCGTCCCGACGGTCGCGCCGACGCTCGTCGCGACCGCCTGGTACTGGTACGTGGTCGACGCCGACGCCGGCAGCACCCAGAACGGGACGTAGCTGAGGCGCGCCTCCACGAGCTTCGATTCCTCGAAGAAGTGGCGGTGGAGGAACCCCTGGTCGAGGTAGCCGCGGACGACCTTGATCGCGGCCGCCTGGTCGGGGACCTTGATCAGCAGCATCGTGTGCTTGTTGATCTCCTTCCAGCCCTCGCCGCCGAGGGTCACCGAGGCCCCGCAGTAGTCGCAGGTGATCACCATCTCGCCGAAGACCGGATGGATCGGCGCCCCGCACGAGGGGCACTTCAGCTCCTGCGTCCCCGCCGGCGCGAGCGGGGTCACGGTCGGCTTCGCGGCGGTCGACCCGGCGGCCGCGCCGCCGGCCCCGGGATGGACCGGTTGCCCGCACTTCGCGCAGAAGGCCGCGTCGTCCGGCAGCTGCGCCCCGCACTTCGTACAGTAGTTCATCGGTGACCCCTCCGCTCCTTGGAACGCCCCGCCGCTCCCCCGTCCGTCAGGTCGGCATCGCGGCGCCGCAGTTCGGGCAGAACTTCCCCGTGCCCGGGACGTCCATCCCGCACTTCGGGCACTTGCGCGCCGGCGGCGGAGCCATCGACGCGCCGCAGTTCGGGCAGAACTTGACGCCCGGCGGCACCGGCTGGCCGCACTTGGGGCACGGCGTGCCGGTGGCGCCCGGCGGCGGGCCCCCGACGGGGTTCCCGCACTGGGGGCAGAAGCGGACGCCGGCCGGGATCAGCGTCCCGCAGCGGCTGCACGGCGTGCCCGGGGCGGGCCCGTAGGCGTTCTGCATCTGGCCGGCCATCCCGTAGCCGATCCCCATGCCCGCCCCGAGGCCGACGCCCGCGCCGGCGAGCGAGCCCGCGGCGCCCGAGGTGTTCGCGGCGGCCGTCGTCATCGCCTGGCCGGCCTGGTACTGCATGTAGTTCACGCCCAGGACGCCCATCTTCGAGCGGGTGTTGACCGCCTCCTGGACCTCGTCCGGGAGGTTGATCGAGAGCCCCTGGACCTGGTTCAGGTCGACGCCGAGCGGACCGAAGTGCTGCGGCCCGAGGCCGAGCACGGCCTGCTCGATCGTCTGGAGCGCGCCGGCGAGATCGGTGACCCGCATCCCCTGGTCCTTCATCTTGCCGAGCGTGTTGTAGACCAGGATCACCATCTGGTCGCGCAACCGGGCCTCGACGTCGGGGGTCGTGATGGCGCCGAACGTGCCGACGAACTGGTTGATGAAATTGTCCGGCGCGCCGACGCGCCAGCGGTAGCTGCCGAAGACCCGGAGCTGGACGAGCCCGAAATCCGGGTCGCGGAAGACGTACGGCTCGGCGCTCCCGAACTTCCCGTCGAAGAGGCGCTTTTGGAGGTAGTAGACCTCCGCCTCCTGGCGCACCCCCGACAGCGACTGGACGACCCCGGCGACGAGCCGGGTGTTGAGCGAGCTCAGGGCGTACCGGTCGGGCTTGTCGAGGTAGGCGAGCACCTTTCCGTCCCGGTAGAAGACGGCGATCTCGTCCTCGCGGACGACGATGTTGTCGCCCCAGCGGATGTTGCGGGGGACCCGCCACATCACGTTCGGGCCCTTGTACGCGTCCTCCCAGTTGACCGTCGTCGCGCCGATCAGGCTCCCGCCTTTCGCCGGGATCGGGTTGTTGGTTACCATACGTCCTCGCTCCGTACGCTCACGAGACGCGGATCCCCTCGATCGCCTGGATCCGCGCCTTGAACGCCTGGTCGAGCTGGTTCACCTGCATCCGGGCCGTGGCGAGGATCGCGGCGGGGGTCGTCGATCCCGCCCCGCCCATCACCACGCTCGGGAACGGCGCGATCGTCTGGGCGAGCTGATCGCCGGCCTGGGCGAACCCGTAGTCGTACTCGTAGAGGCGGTCCTGCTGCTGGGGATTGATCCGCACCGCGGGCGAGAACCCCGTGTAGCCTTGCTCGGCGTGGCGGATCGACCCCTCGAGCCGCTGCAGGTCGGCGATCAGCGGGGCCATGTCGGTGAGCACCTGGTACTGGCCCGCGTTCGACAGCGCCGACCGCGCGTTCTCCAGCGTCGCCCGGGCGTTCTTGATCTTGTCGGCGACCTGGAGCCGCAGCAGCGAGTCCGCTTCGCGGAGGTCCTCCGCCTGACGGTACCCGCGGAACCCCGGCACGAGGAGCTGGAGGCGCTTCAGCACGCCCCGGTCGTCGTCGACCTTCGTGCGGAGGTCGAGCGGCGGGGTGCCGGGCGGCATCGGGGCGCCCTGCGTCCCGGTCGAGCTGCCCTGCGGCGAGACGGCCAGCGAGGAGCCGCAGACGTTGCAGAACCGGGCCCCGGCGGGCTGGGCGGCGCCGCACTTCGGGCAGGTGGTCGCGAGGGCGACCGCCCCGGGCGCGGGCCCGGTCGGAGGGGCGCTCGCCATCCTACGGCCCTCCCGGGGGCGGCGGGCTCGGCCCGTCCGCGGGGGGCGGGGCCGTCGACGGCACGCTCGGGCTGTTCGCCGCCGCGTACGAGAACGCCGACGGGGCCGGTTCGTTGCGCCACGCCTGCCGGGGCGCCTCGCGGGCCTGGGTCGCCGCGAGGGCGCGCACGCGCCAGACGATGAGCGCGATCGTGACCGCGAGGAGGACGAAGACGACGATCAGCCCTTCGAGCGCCGCGAGCGGGCTCGTGATGCCGTACGAGGGGCCGAGCCCGAGGGTCAGCAGCAGCACGGTGAATCCCATGCCGAAGAACCCCCACGCGAGCGACCGCTGGGCCTGGGGGTCGCGCGAGAACGACTCCGCGAGGTACGACGCGAGGGCCAGAAGGAGCGCGAGGACGCCGATGATCAGGAGGGCACCGTAGTGCGACTGCGCCGGGAACGCGAGGTAGATCGCGTAGAAGACCAGCGCCGCGCCGATCACGAACAGCGCGGTGAGGAGCCAGCCCCCCATCCGGGCGCGGGCGGGCGGGGAGGACGAGGACGGAGCGCCCATGGTGTGCGACCCCCAGAAGGACGAGGCCACCGTATAAGGCGTACGGGGGCCGCCGGGCCGCGAACGGTGCTACAGGCGCGGCTCGTCGTCGACCGGCTTCTCGCGTCGACGCGGCGGCGCGGGCGGGGCCGGGGCGGACGCGGCGGGCGGGGCCGGCGGCTCCGGCACCGGTTTCCCGGGCGCCTTCGCTTCCTTCGCCTCCTTCGCGGCCGGCGCGGCCGCGGCCGAGCGACGGGCGGGCGCCGTCGGCCGGCCGGTCGGCTCCGCGGCGTGGGCCGGCTTCGCCGCGTGCGCGCCGGCGGCGGGCGGAGGCGCGGCCCGGGCCGGCTTGTTGCGCTGGAAGACCCCTTTGAGCAGGCCGCCACGCGCCGCCCGGGCGGGGGGCGCGACCGCGACGCCGTCGACGGGTCGGACCGACGACGAGGTGACCGGCTCCCCGCACTTCGGGCAGTTCGGGAACTGGCCGATGCAGTGCTGGCAGAGCGGCGCCCCGCAGCTGTGGTGGACCGACGAGATCCCGCCGCAGCCGACGCACCGCGGCCCGGCGGGCGCCGGGGTCATCGCGGGGAACGCGCCCGACGGCGGGGCGGCCTCGGCGGCGGGCTCGGGCCCCGCCGGCCCCGCGGGCGCGGCGCCCGTCTCCGGAGCGAAGTAAACGTCGCCGTCGGCCGCGGCCGGTCCGACGGGGGCGG
This sequence comes from Thermoplasmata archaeon, assembly GCA_035502455.1. Classification (GTDB taxonomy): domain Archaea; phylum Thermoplasmatota; class Thermoplasmata; order Lutacidiplasmatales; family UBA184; genus Lutacidiplasma. The sequence goes on from DATJUI010000015.1 coordinate 24,107, forward strand.
CCCCCGCGCGGAACTCGGGCGAGTACGCCCCGAGGTCGAGCGACGGGAGCGGCGCGTGGACCGCCGCGCCCGCCTCCTCCACGACCTTGATGAGGCGGGCCTTGTACACCCCGACCTTGAGCGAGCGGACGAGCTGGAACAGGGTGCGTTGCTCGGGCGGGAGCAGCAGCGCCTTGCGGGCGAGCTCCTCGACGTCGGGCGTGAGGCGCAGGTTCTCCGGCCGCAGGTCGGCCTCGAGCACCGCCTTCAGATATCCGAACAGCCGCCCGATCTGATCGAGGGTCGCCGTCGGCGGCGACAGCACGGCGACGTCGGCGAGCGTGAAGCCGCGTCGCTCGATCCCGGGCGGCCGGCGGTCGAGGGCGGCCGAGACGAGGTGGAACGAGGCCGTCTCCAGGTCTCGGACCTCGTTCGGCTCGAGGCGGTCGAGGTCGATCTTCACGCCCTTGCCGATCGCGGCGAGCACCGGATCCAGGAACTCGTACGGGACGTGGAGCGTGACGAACAGGTCGTTCTTCGTGACGGTCCGGTTGAGCTTCGCCTCGAGGAGCAGCGCCTCGCGGCCGTACCGCTGGATCTCGGCGTCCCGGGTCTTCTGCGTCGCGAGCTTCTTGCCGTCCTTCGCCGGCGCGTAGTCGGAGTCGACGGAGAGCGCGCGCTCGAAGCTCGCCTGGGCGTCGGCGGGCCGGCCGATGGCGAGCAGCGCGAGCCCCCGGCTCGTCCACGCGGCCTTGTCCGACGGGTCCGCCTGGGTCGCGCGCTCGTACAGCGCGAGCGCCTCGTTCGGGTGGTCGAGCCGCTCGGCGACGAACCCGGCGCGGCGCAGCACCTCGGTGTCGGCGGGGGCGAGCGCGAGCGCGTGGGCGAACGCGGTCGACGCCTCGGGCCACGCCTGGCGCGCGATCGCGAGCTCGCCCCAGCGCACCCACAGGCCGAGCGACTTCGGGAGGACGCCGACGCCCTGCCGAACCGCCTCGGTCGCGACGTCGAGGTGGCCGCCGCCGCTCTCCGCCTCGGCGAGCAGGAGGTAGAGCGACTCCTGCGGGGGCAGCTGCGGGAGCGCCCCGCGGAGGAACTCCGCCGCCGCCGCGTGCTGGCCCTCGTCGAGCATGGAGCGGGCGATGCCGGCGAGCGCCACGGGGGACTTCGGCTCGCGGCCCCGCACCTCCTCGTAGACCGCCCGCGCCTCGGCGGGCCGCTCGAGCGCGATCAGGATCTCGGCGCGGAGCAGCAGCGCGCCGACGTTCGGCGCCGCGCCGGCGGGCGCCGCCTTGATCCCGTCGTCGAGCACCTCGAGGGCGAGATCCGGTCGGCCGGCCTGGAGCCGAAGGCGGGCGCGCCGGCTGGCGATCTCGACCCGGTAGACGGGGTCGATCTCCGCCGCCTTCTCGTACGCCTGGTTCGCCTCCTCGGCGAGCCCGAGCTTCGCGGCGAGGTCGCCCCGCTCGAGGTGGAGGGTCGCGTCGTGGCCCTCGGGCGAGTCGGTCGCGAGCAGCCGGCTCAGCGTGTCGTACGCCTCCTTCGTCTCGCCGGCGTCCCGGTGGAGCCGGTACGTCTCGAGGAGGGCCGACGGGCTGTTCGGGTCGAGCAGCAGCATCGCGCGCAGCGAGTAGGCGACCTCGGCCGGCCGCCCCAGCGCCCGCCAGGCGTCGGCCCGCGCCTTCCAGGCGGCGAGGTCGTTCGGGTCCTCCTTGAGGAGCGGGTCGACGATCGCCACGACCTCCGCGTACTGTCCGGCCGCGAGCAGCGTCTCCGCGAGCGCGAGCCGCCCGTGCCGGTTCTTCGCGTCGAGCGCGAGGCCTTGCCGGTAGTACTCGACCGCATCGACGAACGCCCCCTGGCTGCGAAGCGCCTCGGCGACCTCGAAGTAGGCATGGGGATCGCCCTGGGCCCCCTGGACGGCCCCCTGGAGCGCCTCGAGCGCCTCCGTCCGACGGCCGGCGGCCAGGAGCAGCTGGCCCTTCTTGCGGAGGAACATCGCGTTGGTGGGGTCGCGCGCGAGCAGCATCTCGAGCAGCTGGAGCGCCCGCGGCTCCTGGTTGAGGTGCGCCAGCACCTCGACCGCGCCCCAGAACAGGTCCGGGTCCTCGAGGCCGGCCGAGATCGCGCGGTTGTACGCCTCGGCCGCCTCCGAGTACCGGCCCGCCTCGCGCAGGGTGTGCCCGAGCTCCTTCAGGATGTCGTGGCGCGTGACGTTCTCCTCCCGGACGAGGAAGGCGGCGTACGCCTGGAGCGCGCGGCTGCGGTCGTCCACGATCCGGGACGCCCGGGCGATCCCGAGCAGGCTCGCGCTCCCCGCCTCGGCGTCGGTCGACGCCCGCTCGTACGCGACGAGCGCGGTCCGCGCCGCCTGCTCGCGCTCCGCCGAGCCCTCGGGCCGCTCGTAGGCGAGCGCGAGGTAGAGGTTCCCGCGCTCGACGGCGACGTCGGTCCGGGTCGGATCGAGGTGGAACAGGTCGTCGAGGACGGGCGCCAGCTGCGCGGGGTCGTTGGTCCGCACGACGACGTCCTTCTTCTCGAGCAGGTACGGAAGCTCCCCCGGGTGGGCGGCGAGCAGGGCATCGTACGCGCGCACGGCGCCCGCGAGGTCGCCGGCGGCGGTCCGGCTGCGCGCGAGCTCGAGCTGGGCGCCGACGTCCGCCGGGTCCTCGGCGAGGATTGCCTCGGCGAAGTCGCGGACCGCGTCGAACCGCCCCGCCTCGCGCGCGATCTCGAGCGCCTTGCGAAAGTCGGCGAGGGCGTGCGGATGGACGACGAGGATCGCGCGGTACGCCTCGAGCGCGGTGCCCGGTTCCTCCTTCGCCAGCGCGATCTCGGCGAGCCCACGCATCGCCTCGAGGTTCTCCGGCTGGATCGCGAGCACCGCGCGGCAGGCCGCGATCGCGTCGTCGATCCGGTCGAGGTGGAACGCGAGCGTCCGCAGCTCGAGCAGGTTCTGGAGGTTGCGGGGATCGAGGTCCTTGAGCCGCGCGCGGGCAGCGAGCGCGAGCTCGGGGCGCGTGGCCGCGAGGCTCTTCGCCACCTCCTCGAGCGCGGCGGGCTCCGGGGGCGGGGTCGCGACCACGAACGCCTCCGCGAGCGGGATCGCCGCGTCGGTCCGGTTGAGCTGGAGGAGGAGCCGCACCTCGAGGAGGCGCGCGCGGGGATCGTCCGGCCGCTCCCGCCGCACCCGCGCGAGCGGCTCGAGCGCCTCCTCGACGTGGCCCGTCGCGGCGAGCAGCTCCGCCTTCGCGAGCCAGAGGTCGAGATCGTCCGGCGCGCTCTTCAGGAGCTCCTCGCACGCTTCGAGGGCCGACGCGTCGCCGCCCCGGGCGCGGGCGAGATCGAGCTTGAGGCGCAGCGCGCGGGGGTTCGCGGGCGTGAGCTTGAGCGCCTTGTCGACGAACTGCGAGGAGACGGCGTCGAGCTGCTGGGCGCGCAGGTACGCCTCCGCCGCGTCGTCGTTCCGGCCGAGGAGCCGGAGGGCGTCGCCGCGGGTCGCCCACAGGCCCTTGTCGTGCGGGCTCCCCTCGAGCGCGCGGTCGACGAGCGAGACGACCTCCTCTAGGTCCTGGTTCTGCGCGAGGAGGACGAGCGCCTTGTGGTGGAGGAGGGTCGTCGACCCGGGGGCGAGGGAGAGCCCGAGGTCGACCGCCCGGCGGGCGAGCTCCGGCTGGGAGGCTCGGGAGAACGCCAGCGCCGCTTCGTCGAGCTGGGGCGCGAGCTCGCTCGCGGCCCCCGCAAGGTCGGCCGGATGCGCTTCCGCGGCGGCGAGGAACGCCTTGAGCGCGCGCAGGTAGCGATCGCGGTCCGGTCCGGGCTCCGCGTCGGCGGCACTGCGGTAGGCGCGTCGGATCTCGTCGAGCGCGTCGGCCGCAGGGACCGCCGGGGCGGGCGCCGAATCGGCCATGCTCGGGCGCCGACGGTCGAGATTTCATAAATGCTCTCCGCCGGACGGGAGGTGCGCGCGGGGCCCCGGCGCGCGCGGCTTTATCCTCGGGCCGCGCTCGGACGCCCGATGGGGCGGCCGACCCGCAAGTCGATCTTCGACCCGGTCCACGGGCCGATCGCGCTCGACGGGCTGTCGCTCGCCCTCGTGGCGACGCCCGAGTTCCAGCGCCTGTGGGGGATCCGGCAGACGGGGCTCGCGCACCTTGTGTTCCCGGGCGCGAACCACACCCGTCTCGAGCACTCGCTGGGCACGTACTGGGTCGCCCAGCGGATGGCGGAGCGGCTCGGCGTCGCCCCCGCCACCGCGCCTCGGGTCGCGGCCGGCGGGTTGCTCCACGATCTCGGGCACGGCCCGTTCTCCCACACGCTGGACGCGTCGATGCGCGAGGTGCTCGGCCACGGCCACGAGACGATCTCCCGGGCCCGCATCGAGGGCCGCGATCCGGCGTGGCCCGCCGACCGGATCGAGGTCCCCCGCGTGCTCGAACGGTTCGGGATCGCGCCCCGCGCGGTCGCCCAGCTCCTCGAGCCCTCGCGGACCCGTCGGCCGTCGCTCGCGCGCGCGATCCTCCACGGACCGATCGACGCGGACCGGGTCGACTACTTGCAGCGCGACGCGCACTACACGGGCGTCGCGCACGGCGCGATCGACGCGGTGCGCCTGTTCGACACGATGCTTCCCCGCGGGGGCCGGGTCGCGTTCGCCGAGAAAGGACGAACCGCGGTGGAAGGGTTCCTCGTCGGTCGGTCGCTGATGTACTCCGCGGTCTACTACCACCGCACCGTCCGCGCGGCGGAGGTGATGGCCCAGGCGGCGTTCGAGCGCCGGCCCGGCTATCCCGCCGAGGCGGTCCCGTGGTTCGCCCGGACCGACGGCGACCTGCTGGTCGAGCTGGGCGCGGCGGGCGGCGCGAGCGCCGCGCTCGGGGCCGCGCTCCGGGAGCGCCGGCTGCACAAGCGGGCGTTCGGCTGGGGCCGGGCGGACGGGGTCGGCCGCTGGCGTCGCTGGCTCGCCGACCCCGCCGGCCGCCGGTCGGCCGAGGACGAGGTGGCGGGTCGCCTGGGCGTCGGCCCGGGCGACGTGCTGTTCGACCTCGCCGGCATCGAGGCGCGGGGCGACGCCGACGACGACTGGACGACGGTGACCCTCGTGGAGGAGGGGGGGACCGCGCACCCGTTCCGGGGCGGGGGCCCGTGGCCGGCGCTCGCGAAGCGCCCGCTCACCGAGCGGGCCGTCAGCGTCTACGTCGTGCCCCGCGTGCGCGAGCGGGCGGCGCGGTGGCTCGCGCGCGACCCGTCGGCGCTCCCGTAGCCGGGCGCGCCATCGACCCGATCCGCGCCCAGAGCGCGGGCGGCACCGGCATCACCGACAGCCGCGAGATGCGCACGAGGTCGAACGCGGCGAACGCGGGGTCGGCCCGGATCGCGGACAGCGGGACCGGCGCCGGGAGCGGGCGGACCGCCGCGAGACGGACCGTCCACGCCCCGCGCGCGTCGCCGGGGTCGGGCCGGGGGGCCGAGGCGACCCGGGCGATCCCCACGACCGCCCGCTCCGGGCCGGAGTGGTAGTAGTAGACCGGGTCCCCGGGCCGCATCGCCTTGAGGTAGCGCTGCGCCAGCGCGTTGTGGACCCCGCTCCAGTCGGTCGCGCCGTCGCGCGCCAGATCCCGGTACGCGTAGTGCGACGGCTCTTCCTTGACCAGCCAGTACGGCATCGCGGCTCCCCTCAGCCGAGCACGATCCCCTGGGGCGTGATGGCGAACGGCCGCCGCTCGGGATCGTGGGCGCAGCCGCGCATCCGCACGATCTTCACCTGACGGACCGACCGGTCCCCGATCCACTTGCGGGTCAGGAGGATCTCCCCCCGGGTGAGGACCTCCTCGGGGTTGAGCACGCTGGCGTTGCTCGGCGTCGCGGTGATGAGCGCCGTCACGCCGCACTCGGAGAGGAAGCGGAGCAGCGACTGGATCTCCGTCCGCTCCGCCTGCGGATCGACCGACGACTTGACCGCGAAGCGACGGATCGACGTCACCGAGTCGACGACGACCCGCGTGAACGGACGGCCGCCCATCTGCTGGCGCAGCTTGAGCTGGATCGACTGGATCGAGATGTCCTCGGCGTCGGACGCGCGCCGCGACTCCTGCGAAAGGTCCCGCATCGACTTGAGGTCCGTCATCGTCCGGATCTCCTGCACGGCGACGTTGCGCTTGATCGCGTGCGTGCCGGGGTTCGCCTCGAGGGTCCGGACGTCGGAGAGGTCCCAGCCGAACGACCGGACGTTCTCGACGATCTCGGACGGAGGTTCGTCGACGGCCACCAGGAGCACCTCCTCGCCCCGACGGAGCCCCTCCAGGAGGAAGGTGAGGCCGAGGAGCGTCTTCCCGCTCCCCGTGCTGCCGGTGACGAGGTACGGCCGGTGCGCCAGCAAGCCGCCCCCGAGCATCCGGTCGAGCCCGGGGATGCCGGTCGCGACGCGCTCCTCCCCCAGGGCGGCCGCGCTCACCGACCGTCCTCCGTCGACGGAGCGTCCTCGGTCGCGGGGGGCGGCGGCGGCGGCGAGCCCAGGTCGCCGATCGGCATCGGGCCGGGCGTCGCCGCGACGACCGGCGGCGCCTTGCGCTTGCGCGTCGCCCGGCGCTTCGGCTTCTCGGCGCTCTCGATCGGCTTCGAGGCCGCCGGCGACCCGATCGGCTCCGGAAGGCGGGGCGCCGCCTCGGGCGCCCGCGGGGCGAGGCGTACCGGCGTGGGCGCCGGCGCCGGCGGCGCCGGGGCCGTCTTCGGCGCGGGGCGCCGTTTCGGCGCCGGGGCCTTCTTGCGCTTCTTCGCGCCCGCCTCCGCGGCCGGCTTTCGCTCGGCCGACGGGACCCCGGCGGCCTGCGGCGGGGGAGCCTCGGGAGCGTGGAGCGACGGGAGCGGCGGCGGCTCGGCGCGGTGGGCGTCCCGCGACGCGGACGGGGTCACGTGGGGCACCAGATCGATCAGCGAGGGAGGGGCCGGCGCGACCGGCGGCTCGGGTACCGGCTGGTGCCGCGTCGGGGGCTCGCTCGTCGGCGCCGGTACGGGCTCGCCCCCCGACGCGGGCTCGGGCTCTAGTCCGGGCGCCGGCGGGGAGGACTCGGCCGGCGTCGACGGCTCGGCCGACGCAGAGGGCTCCTCCGACGCGCCGACCGGCGCGGGCTCGAGCGGCCCGGTCCCCGGCCCCGTCGGCTCCGCGACCGGCGTCGCGGCCGCGGTCGGCTCGGGCTCGGGCCTCGGCTCGGGGACGGGCTCGGTCTCGGCTTCGATCCCGGGTTCGGGGGCGGGCTCGGTCGCGGGCTCGATCGGGGGCTCGGGCACCGGTTCGACCTCGGGCTCGGGCTCCGGCGCCGGTTCGGCAGGCGGAACGAACTCGGGGCGCGGCGCCACGTTCGCGTGATCGGACGCCGTCGGCACCACGGGCGGCGGCGGGGGGGTCGGTGCGGGCGGTGGGGACGCGGGCGCGACGCGCGGTGGGATCAGTTCGATCAGCCGCTCGAGCTCCCCCTTGAGGATCGGCGGCTCGGGCAGCCCGAACGGCGGCACCCCGGCCCGGGACGCGTCGGCGCGGTCCCGGATGCGCTGGTACGCCTCCCCGGCGCCGGGCCCGATCGGCACCGACGCCCCCTCGCCGGACCGGATCGCGTGCGCGAGGTCGACCGTGATCGCCGCGGCGCGGGCCAGGTGGCCCTGGGCCGACTCCCGGTCGCCGCGGGCGGTGGCGACGAGCGCCCCCTCGAGCTCGGCCCGCAGCGGCTCGAGCGGGGCGCCGACGAGCACGAAGTCCGAGACCTCGCGCTCGAGCGAGGCGAACGGCGTCGTGGGCCCGGCCGGGACCTCGGGCGCGACGGTCGGGGCCGGGGCCTCGATGATCTGCCGCGTGTCGCGCGAGATCGTGACGGCGAGATTGATGTCGATCCCCTTCGGCCCGATGCGGTACGGGTGGAGCCGCACGTCGTGGGCGCTCCCGCGGAACTTCTCGACCCCGATCGCCCGGACCGACTGCCCGTCGAGCTCCCAGCGGAACAGGCGGATCTCGCCCCGCGCGAGCATCCGCTCGGGCGTGTCGGCGTCCTCGAGCGGGGACTCGACGGTGAGCACCGTCGTCACCCCGAGGTCGGAGACGAACCGAAGGAACGTCTGCGCGCCGGCCACGGGGTCGAACCCCTTCATGCAGAAGTACTGCAGCGCGGTCATCGAGTCGATCACGATCCGCGAGTAGCCCTTGCGCGCGACCTCGCTGCGCAGCATCTGCTCGAGGGCGGTGATCGTCACCTCGACGCTGCTCAGCTCGGGCGTCTGGCGGATCTTCGGCGGCACCTTCCCGAACGGTACGACCGCACGCACCGACGCGATGTCCTTGAACGGGGTCCGCTCGTAGCGCATGATGTCCGGGATGGCGTCGAACACCTCGATCGCGTCGAGCGCGGGCAGGAGCCCGCGGTGGTTGACCCGCGCCTCGTTCGGCGGCTCTTCGAGCGTCACGAGGAGCACCCGCTCCCCGGCGCGCACGCCCTCGGCGAGGAACTGGAGGGCGAGCGTCGTCTTCCCGGTCCCGGACGGCCCGACGATGAGGTACGGGCGTCGGGGGACGAACCCTCCCTCCAGCATCGCGTCGAGCCCCACGTTGCCCGTCGAAACGCGGTCGCTCGACGGGACGATGGACCGTTGGGGCGTCGCCACGGGAGAACCTGGCACGCGTCCTTCGGACGCCGCCGGACGTACGATGGTGGGCCCCGCCTTTTGAACTTTCCCGGGGCGACGGCCCGCAATCGATATGTTGCGAGGCGCCCCGGTGCGCCGTGCCCGACCGGATCGACGACGGACCGACGCGGATGCGCGCGCTGGCCGCGGGCCTCCCCGACGGTCTGCTCGACGGCTTCCGGCACGGCCGCGAGATCGCGCCGCCGGCCGCGGAGCGGGGCAGCTCCGTCTTCGCCGTCGGCATGGGCGGCAGCGGGATCGCCGCCGACCTCGCGAAGGGGATCGTCGAGTCGGAGACGGAGCTCGGGCTCCACATCGTGCGCGGGCCCGACCTGCCCCGGGCGGCCGACCGACGGGCACGGGTCGTCCTCGTGAGCTACTCCGGCAACACGTGGGAGACCCTGCGGGCGTACGACGCCGCCGCCCGCGCGGGGGCGACGCGCCTCGTCCTCACGTCCGGCGGCGAGCTCGCCGAGCGGGCCGCCCACGACGGCGTGCCGTTCGTGCCGATCCCGCCCGGGATGCCGCCGCGCTCGGCGGTGGGCCACCTGCTGGGCGGCCTCCTCGGCCTCCTCGACCCGTCGTTCCCGGAGTCGAACGACGAGCGGGTCCGCCGCACGGCGGAGCGCACCGGCCGCCTCGTGCGTGCGTACGCGGCCGCCCGGGGGCCAGCTGCGGCGATCGCCCGGTCGATCGGGGACCGCCTCCCGTTCGTCTACGCCGAGCACAGCTTTGTCGCCCTCGCCCGGCGGTGGAAGACGCAGATCGAGGAGAACGCGAAGCGGCTCGCCGTCTTCGACGAGGTGCCCGAGCTGCTCCACAATGCGCTCGTCGGATGGGACGCGACGGAGCGCGCCGAGGCGCGGCAGGACGCGGTCGTGCTGCTCGAGTGGCCGGGGGCGTCGATGCCCGTGCGCGACAGCTTCCGCTACCTCGACCGGCTCGTCGCGCGGCGCGGCGCGGCCGTCGCGCGGGTCGCGCTCCCGTCGGAGGACCGGCTCGAGTCGCTCGTGGCCGGGATCGCCCTCGGCGACCACGTGAGCCTCTTCCTCGCGGAGCGCCGCCGCGTCGACCCGTACCCGGTCGCCGCGATCGTCCGCTTGAAGGCGACGGTCCGCGACGCGCCGGCCCCGGTCGCCCGGCCCGGGGGCCGGGGCCGCCGGACAACCACCAAATAGGGGCGACGCTCCGGACGGGCTAGGTGCTGAGGTAGCCTAGCTCGGCCAAGGCGCCAGATTCGAGATCTGGTGATGCGTATGCATCGCGGGAGTTCAAACGACGCCCGGGGCCGTACCCCGCCGCCGGGAACTCTCCCCCTCAGCGCCTCCCCCGTGCCGGTCGTCGTCGAGATCCGGCGGGGCGGCGGCGTGCGGACGGAGCGGCGGGCGGTGGCGCCCGGGACCCGGGTGCGGGAGCTCGTCCGGTCGCTCGGCGTGGCCCCGGAGGGGTGCGCGGTCCTGATCGATGCCGTCTCGGTCCCGCTCGACACGCCGCTGACCGACCCGGTGACGCTGGTCGTCGTGCCGACGTTCTCCGGCGGCTGACGCCGCCGGCGAGCGACCGGCGGCGGCAAAGGGGTTATGGGCGGAGACATCGTCGGTTCTGTAGGCCGAGGCGCCGCCGTGCCGTCCAGTTGTCCGATCTGCGAGCAGCCGATCCCGACGACGGTCGCGCACTGTACCGTCTGCGGGTTTCCGACCGCGCTCGCGATCGAGGGGCTCCGCTCCCGGGACGGGGCGGAGACCGAGGCGGTGGCGCTCGGCGAGCCGGACGAGGCGGCCCCGCCGCGGGCGCGCCCGGTCCCGCCGCCCGTGACGCCCGAGGCGGAGCTGTGCGCGGCGATCAGCCGGGACCTGCGGACGAAGCTCGACTTCGTCCGCCAGCTCGGGCGCGGCGTCCCGGACGTGACCAGCGAGCTGTGCCAGGCGGCGCTCATCGAGGCCGAGGGCCGCGTCTCCGAGGCGCTCGAGATCCTCCGGGGGGCGCAGGGTCGCCTCGACGAGCAGACCGAAGAGCTCCTGCGGCGCCGCTTGGACGCGATCGAGGAGCGCCGGGACGTCCTGCAGAAGACCGGCGTCACCTTCGCGCTCGACGACGACCTGCTCGCGCTCTCCGAGGCGCTCGAGGCCGGACGGCGCGAGGACGCCGGGACCCTCCTCCTCGCCGCGGAGCGCCGGATCGCCCAGTTCGAGTCCGACTGGCGCGGGCTCCAGGGCCTGCTGGCCCAGATCGAGAGCCTCCGGTCGGAGGCGGCGGACCTCAACGTGCCGCTCGGGGAGATCTCGGGCGAGCTCGAGGGGATCCGGGACCGCCTCGCCGCCCCCCGCCTCACCGAGGAAGCGCTCGACGGGGTCGCGCAGCAGGCCGCCCAGACGCTCATGCTCCTCCACGAGGCGATCCCGACCTCGCTCGAGGAGGAGCTCGGACGCCACGAGACGACGCTCAACCGCTATCCCGACGACCACGAGGCGAGCGCCGTCGCTCGGCGGCTCCACGTGGAGGCGAGCCGCCACCTCAAGAAGGGCCGCCTCTCCGAGGCCGTCGCGAGCGTCCGCGACCTGCGCCGGCAGATCGAGCTCCTCGAGTCGTCGGCCGTCACGGCGCCCGCGCCGACCGAGGGCCCCGCCCCTCCGGTCGCCACGCCCGAGACGGAGGCCGAGACGCTCGACCGGCTCTTGAAGAAGGCCCGCAGCCTGGCCGGGCGGGTCCGGACGCTCCCGCCCGACAGCGACACCGCGCGCGACGCCGCGATGCAGATCCGCGAGGCGACGGAGATGCTGCGCGCCCACCGGCTGCGGGAGGCCGACCTGGTGCTGACCCGGCTCATGCGGATGCTCGCCTACGAGGCCCCGAGGAGCTAGGCCGTGCCGAACGAGCGCGCCGGCACCGCCGACCTCCGCCGTCGGCTCGCCCAGCTGACGACGAGCGGGAAGGCGCTCGAGAAGGAGGGGCTGCCGTTCCCCACCGACCAGATCCACGACGCGGTGGAGGACGCCCTCGAGCTGAGCGATCTGCCGGCGGCGACCGCCGCGCTCAAGCGCGGCGAGGCGCTCCTCGCCCGCGTCGCCCAGGACTGGACGTGGGTGCGCGAGCTCCTGCGCCGGGCCGACGAGCTGCGGGCGATCGCGGCGACGATCGGCGTCGACGTCCAGCACCTCGATGCGCGCGTCGGCAACCCGCGGGCGCGCCTGCAGACCGACGGCCTCAGCTCGGGGTCGCTCGAGAAGGCGGCGGCGAGCGCGTCGCTCGCCCTCGCCGTCCTCAACGACGCCGTCCCGAAGTTCTGCGTGCAGGAGGCCCAGGCGCTCGGCGACGCCGTCCGCCGGGCCCGCAACCGCGGCGAGGAGGTGCGCGAGGCGACCCGGTCGTTCTCGCGCCTGATCCAGGCGATCCAGGACCAGAACCTTCCGACCGCCGCCCAGCGGCTCGTGGAGGCCCGCAAGGCGGTCGCGCGCATCCCGCGGGCCCCGGCCCTCCCCGCGATCTCCCCGCACGAGGAGGAGGAGATCCTGCTCGAGGCGCGCAACCTCGCCCGGCGCCTCCAGCGGATCAAGGGGAAGGCCCGGGACGCGCAGAGCGCGGCCCGTCTGATGGCCCAGGTCCGCCAGGCGCTCAGCGAGGACCGGCGCTTCGGCACCCCCGAGGAGGAGATCGAGCAGCTGTGGCTCGAGGTCGACCGGCTGACGAAGGAGCGCAAGCTCGCGACGACCGAGGTCCCGGGCCTCGGCGAGGAGGCGGTCGAGGGGCTCGAGGAAGGGGCCGCGCCGGCCTCCCCGGAAGAGGCGCTCGACGAGGCGATCGCGGCAGGCGACCGCGACGCGGACGACGCGTCGGGCGCCGACGAGCACCCCGACGAGGAGCCGGAGGAGATCCGCCCGCTGCGCTCGTCGCTCCTCGTCCCGTACCTGCCGCCCGACGACGTCGGGCTCGGCGGCATCCCGCCGGGGCAGGACAGCCCCGACGCCGCCGGGCGCGGGCGGTCCCGGCGCCTGCCTCGACCGTAATGCTTTAATACATACCGCAAGTCCTTTATACCACTTGTCGCGGGGCATCGCTCGACCGACATCGCGCCCGGTGGGGACCGTCCTCGCCATCACCCCGGCGGGGCACGTGGTCGCCCGCGCGCCCGGCCCCGAGGTCGTGCCCGAAGGGACGCCCGTCGTGGCCGCCCGCGGGGAGCTCAAGGGCCGGGTCAGCCGGGTGTTCGGGCCGGTCGCGCACCCGTACCTGAGCGTGCGCACGCGGCGGGCGCCCTCGCCGGCCGAGGCGGTGACATGGATCGGAGCAACCCTCGTCCGAGCGTGACCCCCGGGACGCCGATGCCGAACGGCGAGGCGAGCCCGAGCGCCGAACGACCCGGGGGACGGCCCGAGGACCTCGCGGTCCCGACGCGCTGCACGAGCTGCGGCTCGACGCACCTCACCCGAGACTACGAGCGGGGGGAGCTCGTCTGCGACGAGTGCGGCCTCGTGCTCGAGGAGTCGATGATCGACCAGGGGCCCGACTGGCGGGCGTTCGACGCCGAGCAGGGCGAGAAGCGCGCCCGGACCGGCGCCCCGACGACGCTGACGATCCACGACAAGGGGCTCTCGACGGAGATCGGGTGGAAGAACCGCGACCCGTACGGGAAGTCGATCCCGACGCGCAACCGCGCCCAGCTCTACCGGCTGCGCAAGTGGCAGCGCCGCATCCGCGTCTCGAACGCGACGGAGCGCAACCTCGCGTTCGCGCTCGCCGAGCTCGACCGGATCGCGTCGGGGATGGCGCTCCCGCGCAACGTGCGCGAGACGGCGGCGATGATCTACCGCAAGGCGGTCAATCGCAACCTGATCCGCGGCCGCTCGATCGAGGGGGTCGTCGCGGCGTCGCTGTACGGCAGCTGCCGCCAGTGCAACGTCCCGCGGACGCTCGACGAGATCGCGTCCAAGTCCCGCATCGGCCGCAAGGAGATCGGCCGGACGTACCGGTTCATGACGCGGGAGCTGCACCTCAAGCTCATGCCCACGCGCCCGCAGGACTACATCCAGCGGTTCTGCTCCGAGCTCAAGTTGAAGGGCGAGATCCAGACCCGGGCCAACGAGATCCTGAAGGAGGCGACGGAGCGCGAGCTCACGAGCGGCCGGGGGCCGACGGGGGTCGCGGCGGCCGCGATCTACATCGCGTCCGTCCAGTGCGGCGAGCGCCGCACCCAGCGCGAGGTCGCCGAGGTGGCGGGCGTGACCGAGGTCACGATCCGCAACCGCTACAAGGAGCTCACCGAGAAGCTCAACCTTCGGGTGATGCTGTAGAACCGTCCGGACCCCGGACGAACGTTATCTAGCCGCGCCGGCCTCGGCGGCGTCCGGAGCGCCCGTTGGACGACCTCGTCGCGACCGCACTCGCCGCGGCCGAGGTGCCGGGCGTGGTGCACGCGGAGGTCCGGGTCCTCGCCCCGCAGCGGTACTTGAGCCTCGGCGTCCGCGACGGGGCCGCGAGCGCGCTCACCGACGCCGCGACGCAGGGGATCGGCGTGCGCGTGCGGACCGACCGCGCCTGGGGGTTCGCCGCAACGACCGAGCTCGGCGCCGCGCCGGCCCGCGCCGTCGCGCGCATCGCGGTCCGCCTCGCGACGGCCGCCGGTCGGTCGGCCCGGGGCCGTCTCAAGTCGACCGACGAGCCGCCGGTCCGCCACGGACGGTACGCGACCGCGATGAAGCGCGATCCGATGCAGGAGCCGCGCGAGGCGATCCTCGCGCTGCTCACCGAGGCCGAGGCGCGCCTTCACGTCGGCCGGGACGTGAAGAGCGGGCAGGCGACGTTCCAGGCGTGGGACGAGACGAAGTGGTTCGGCGCCACCGGCGGTGCGACGTACCGCTCCCGGATCGTCCATCTCGGCGCGGGCGTGACGGCGACCGCGGTGCGGGGCAGCACCGTGCAGCGCCGGTCCGCCCCGTCGTCGTTCGGCGGCGACTTCGCGCAGGCCGGCTACGAGTTCGTCGCGGGCCTCGACCTTCGCACGCGCGCCGAGACGGCCGGGCGCGAGGCGGTCGAGCTGCTGGACGCGCGGGCCTGCCCGACGGGCCGGACGACGCTCGTGCTCGGCTCGTCGCAGCTCGCGCTCCAGGTCCACGAGAGCGTCGGACACGCGGTCGAGCTCGACCGGATCTTCGGCTCGGAGGCCGGCTACGCCGGCACGAGCTGGGTCGGGCCGGACGGGTTCGGGACGCTGCGCTTCGGCAGCGACCGGATGAACGTCGTCGCCGACGCGACGGTCCCCGGCGGGCTCGGCACGTTCGGTTGGGACGACGAGGGGACGCCCGCGCGGCGGACCCCGATCGTCCACCGCGGGGTCTTGGTCGGCGCGCTCACCGCGCGGGAGTCCGCCGCCGAGCTCGGTCTTCATCGCTCGGGCGGCACCGCGCGGGCGAGCGGCGCCGATCGCGCGCCGCTCGTGAGGATGACGAACGTCAATCTCGAGCCGGGCGAGCTCTCCCTCGACGAGCTGCTGCACGGCGTCAAGGACGGGATGTACCTCGAGACCAACCGCTCCTGGTCGATCGACGACAAGCGGCTCAACTTCCAGTTCGGCACGGAGATCGGACGCCGCATCGTGCGCGGCGAGCTCGGCCCGATCGTGCGGAACCCGATCTACGCCGGCATGACCCCCCAGTTCTGGGCCTCGATGGACGGCGTCGCGGACCGCTCCACCTGGCATCTGTGGGGCGTGCCGAACTGCGGCAAGGGCCAACCGAGCCAGGTCGCCCGGGTCAGCCACGGCGCGCCGGTGGCGCGCTTCCGCCGCGTCGCCGTCCGGGGGGGATAGCGCTGCCCCCGGCCGCGAGGGACCCGACCGCGACGGTCCGCCGCGCGATCGCGGCGCTGCCGGACGGGGTCACCGCCGACGCCCGCTGGGTCGAGTCCGGCTTTACGACGATCCGGTTCGCGCAGGGCCGCATCCACCAGCCGCACTTCGACCGGGTCCAGCACCTGTCGTTCCGCGTCGCCGACCACGGCCGGCTCGGGACCGCGACGACGTCGGACGTGAGCGCGGCCGGGATCGCGGCCGTCGTCCGCTCGGCCCGCGCCCTCGCGCTCCGCGCGCCCCCCGAGCCGGGGTTCCGGGGGTTCGCGCGCGCGACGGGCGGCGCGCCGCGCCCGGTCGCCTTCTCCTCGTCCACGGCCGCGCTGCCGCCCGAGGAGGTCGCCCGGCTCGCCGAGCGGATCCTGGACGCGACCCACGCGCGGCTGCCCGCCGGCCGCACGGCCGGCGCCGTCCACGTCGGCGCCCAGTCGCTGAGGGTCGTCAACTCGACGGGCCTCGACCGCTCGACGCGGGTCTCGTCCGCCGAGGCGAGCGTGCTCGTCGACCGGCCCGACCGGGACCCGCCGGTGTCGGGCTGGTCGGAGGGGGCGCACTGGGACGTCGCCCGGCTCGATCCGGCGCGCCTCGGGCAGGAGGCGGCCGAGCGCGTCGCGCGCTCCGCTCCCCGGGCCGTGGCGCCGGGCGAGTACCGGGTCGTGCTGCGGGGTCCGGCGATGTCCGACCTCGTGAGCTTCCTCGCGCTGCTCGGCTTCGGCGCCCACGGCGAGATCGAGGGGTGGAGCTGCCTGCGGGGCCGGCGGGGCGCGCGCGTCGCCCCCGCGCGGATCTCGCTGGTCGACGACGCCCGCTCGGAGGAGGGGATCCCGCGCGCGATCGACTACGAGGGGACGCTCACGCGCCGGCGGCCGCTCCTCGACCGGGGCGTCGCGGGCGCGCCGGTGACGGACCTCGTGACCGCGGGGAAGCTCAAGGCCCGCCTCACCGGGCACGCGCCGCCGCCCGAGGCCCCGTGGGGCGAGTGGGGCCCGTACCCGATGCACCTCGACCTCGCGGCCGGGGACGCGACGGAGGAGGAGCTCGTCCGGGCGACGCGCCGGGGGCTGCTCGTGACGCGCTTTCACTACGTGCGGGTGGTCGACCCGTCGACGGCGACGATCACCGGGATGACGCGCGACGGGACGTACCGGATCGAGCGGGGCGAGGTGGCCGGGCCGGTCCGCAACCTCCGCTTCACCCAGAGCGTGCTCGGCGCCCTCGCGTCGGCCGAGCTGCTCGGCCGCGAGCGCCGCGCGTACGCCGACGAGCGCGGCGGCTCGAGCGCGACCGTGCCGGCGGCGCTGCTGGGCCGGTTCCGGTTCACCTCCGCCACCGTCTTTTAGGTCCGTCGGGTCGTCGCCGGAGTGTCCCGACGCCTTGCGGTCGCGGTCCTCGTCTCCGGGGAGGGGACGACGCTCGACGCGCTCGCGGAGATGGCGCTCGGCGACCACCTGCCCGCGCGGATCGTGCTCGTGGTCGCGGACCGTCCCCACGCCCCGGCGGTCGAGCGGGCCCGCCAGCGCGGGCTGCCCACGCTCGTGCTCCCGTCGCGGGGGACCGACCTCGCGGCGTGGTCGGAGCGCCTCACGGAGGAGCTGATCCGCGCCGGGGCCGAGCTCGTCGTGCTCGCCGGTTTCCTCACGATCCTGCCGCCGAGCTGGGTCGATCGGTGGGCCGGGCGCGCGATCAACGTGCACCCCGCGCTCCTGCCGCGCTACGGCGGCCGGGGGATGTACGGCGCGAAGGTCCACGCCGCGGTCCTCGCCGCCGGCGACCGGACGACGGGCGCGACCGTGCACCTGGTGACGGGGGCGACCGACGCGGGGCCGGTGCTCGCCCAGCGCACGGTCCCGGTCGAGCCCGGCGACACCCCCGCCGCGCTGCGGGACCGGCTCCATCCGGTCGAGGTCGCGCTGCTGGCGGAGACGGTCCGCCGGTTCGCGGACGGGGAGCTGCCGCTCCCCTACCGGGCGCCGGAGGCGCCCGCGACGCCCGAGCGCGACGGCCGCGACGGGCGGCGCTGACGGCGGGGCCGGCCGGGCCTCAGCAGCCGATCGAGCGGCACGGCCCGCGAGGGCGGGGGCTCGTCGAGGCGGTGGCGCGTGGTCTTCGGCGGGAACAGCTCGCCGGTCCGCGCCCGGCGCACGACCTCGGCCTTGTCGAGCTCGGGGCCGGGCGTCCAGCGGTCGAGCCGGACGTCCGGCGCCTCGTACTCGATCACCCAGGCCGGCACGCGGGCCGCCTTGAGGCGGCGCAGCGCCGCGACGCGGTGGTGGCCGTTCAGGATAACCCCGCTCCCCCGCGCGACCCAGATCGGGTCCTTGAGGACCCCGGTCTCCGTCAGCTCCGCGACGAGCGCCTCCACGACCGCCGGCTCGATCTGCTCGTGGCCCTTGAGGCGCGCGAGCGGCACCAGGGCGAAGCGGTAGCGCCGCTTCATCCGGCCCGGCCCTCGAGCGCGTCCGCGAGCGCGCGCCGCACGTACACGCCGACCATGCGGCGGCGGTAGTCCGGCAGCAGGAACGTGTTGTGCACGGGGCGCACGGCCCGCTCGACGGCCGCCGCGAGCGCCCCGATCCGCCCGGGGTCGACGGCCGTCCCGACCAGCGGCCCGGTCAGCTCGTCGAACCGGCGCGGGCGGCTCTCGACCCCGCCCACGGCCAGCGCGAGGCGGGCGATCCGCCCGTCCTCGACGCGGGCGAGCGCCGCGACCCCGAGCTCGGGGAAGTCGAACGACGGGCGCACCCGCAGCTTCGCGTAGCGGGACGGCGCCCCGGCCGCGCTCGCGGGCAGGTGGACCGCGATCACGAGCTCGCCGGGGGCGAGCACGAGCCGGCGGATCCCGTCGCCGGCCGCGTCGTAGAGGTCGCCGAGCGGGAGCCGCCGGCGCCCCGACGGCCCCGCGACCTCGACCTCGGCGTCGAGCACCATCAGCGCCGGCGCGAGGTCGCCCGAGAACGTCGCGTAGCACCGGGTCTTTTGCGGGACCACGTGGCATCGGTCGCCCTCCGCCTTGAGGCAGTAGCCGAGGCTCTCGCGCCAGAAGTGGCTCTGGTTGAAGAAGAAGCACCGGGTCTCGAGGAGGAGGTTCCCGCCCACCGTGCCGCTCGCCCGGACGAGCGGGGTCGCGATCCCGTCGACCGCGTCCGCGACCCCGGGCAGCGCCCGGCGGAGCGGGCCGTCCCCCTCGAGGTCGCCCAGCCGCTCCATCGCCCCGATCCGGCGGAGCGAGCGCCCGCGCAGCTCGGGGACCCCGTCGAGCGCGATGAGGTGGGGCCGCAGGTTGAGGTGCATCTTGTAGTTCGGCAGGAGGTCCGTCCCGCCGGCGAGGTAGTCGAACTGGCCCGCGAGCTCTCCCGCGAGGCGGACGGTCTCGTCGACCGAGGTCGGCGAGTGGAGCTCGAACGCGTCGAGGTGCATCGGCCGGCCTCACGCTCCCTTGAAGGGGCGGCCCTCCGCCCGGCGCTGGTCGATGCCGCGCAGCACCCGGTCCGGCGTGATCGGCAGCTCGTAGAACCGGACCCCGATCGCGTCGTACAGCGCGTTGCCGATCGCCGGGAGGGTCGCGATGAGCGGACCCTCCCCCGCCTCCTTGGCGCCGAACGGCCCCTCGGGATCGTCGTCCCCCACGAGCAGGATCTCGACCTCGGGCATCTGCTGGGGCATCGGGATCTTGTACTCGAGGAGCGACGGATTGAACAGGCGCGCGCCCCGGTAGCTCATCGTCTCGCCGAGCACCTGGCCGAGGCCCATGTGGATCGATCCCTCGATCTGCCCTTCGACGGCGAGCCGGTTGAGCGGCCGCCCGCAGTCGAAGGCCGCCCAGATCTTCGCCACGTGGATCTCGCCGGTCTCGACGTCGACCGACAGCTCGGCGACGTAGGCGGCGAAGGAGTACGCGGGGGCGGTCCCCGCGCGGGCGCCCTTGAACGACCCGCCGACGGGCCGCGTCTGGTACGCGCCGGACGCCGTCAGCGCGCCGACCCGCTCCATCGCCTTGTGGAGGGCGTCGTCGAACGCGACCCCCTCGGCCGGCGCCGCCGTCCGTTCGATCCGCTCGTGGGCCACGGAAAGCTCGTCCGGGCGGCACCCTAACAGCTCCGCCGCGCCCGCGACGATCTTCGCCCGCAGCTCCTCGGCCGCCGCCCGGGCGGCGTTGCCCATCATGAACGTGACCCGGCTCGAGTACGAGCCGAGGTCGATCGGGCTCACGTCGGAGTCGACGCGCTGGACGTGCACGCGGGCGAGGTCGACGCCGAGCACCTCCGCGACGATCGCGGCGAGCAGGGTGTTCGAGCCCTGGCCGATGTCGGCCTGCATCGAGTGGACGGCGATCCCGCCGTCCATGTCGACCTTGAGGTGGACCGTCGACTGCGGCATCACCGGCGTGAAGTGGATCGGGCTGTTCGAGCCCGAGATGTAAAAGCCGCAGCCGAGACCGACCCCCCGACCGTACGGGAGCCGACGGAACTTCTCGGTCCAGCCGCTCGCCGCGCGGGCCGCCTCGAGGCACTTCACGAACGACGTCGAGGTGATCCGGAACTCGTTGACGGTCGTCGAGTTCGCGGGGAGCGCGTTGCGCGCCCGCAGCTCGAACGGATCGACGCCGGTCGCCTCCGCGAGCTGGTCGAGGGCGACCTCGACCGAGTAGCGGATGTTCGTGCCGCCGTGCGCGCGCATCGCGCCGGACGGGGGCTTGGTGGTGTAGACCCGACGGCCCTTGTACCGGAAGTTGGGCACGCGGTACGGGCCCATCGCGAGCACGCCGTTGTAGTACGTCGTCACCGTGCCGAACGAGCTCCACGCGCCGCCGTCGATCAGCGCCTCGATGTCGTAGGCGAGGATGTGCCCGTCCCGGTCGAGCGCGATCCGGACCTCGTTCTGCGTCGGGTGCCGGCCGTGGTTCGTCAGGAAGACGTCCTCGCGATCGAACAGGATCTTCACCGGTCGGCCGGTCTTGATCGCGAGCGCCGCGCAGACGATCTCGTGGGGGAGCGGGTCGGACTTGCCCCCGAAGCCGCCCCCGACCTCCGGCTTGATGACCCGGATCCGGTGCATCGGCAGCCCGAGGACCTCCGACAGGGATCGGTGGAGGTAGTGGGGCACCTGGGTCGCGCTCCAGACCGTCAGCCGACCGTCCGGGGTCGCCTCGGCGATCGTGGCCATCGGCTCGGTGAAGGCGTGCGTGACGCCGGCGAACGTCCCCCGGACGCGGGTCGAGGCGGCCGCGCGGGCGAACGCCGCGTCGACGTCGCCGAAGTGCTGCACCACCTCCTTCTGGATGTTGGAGCCGTTGAGCCCTCGCGCGTGGATCGGCTCCGCGACCCGGCCCACGCCCATCCGCGGATCCGAGTACTCCGGCAGCGGCTCGGCGTCGACGCGGATCCGACCGAGCGCGAGCTCGGCGGTCCGCTCGTCCGTCGCGGCGACCGCCGCGACGAGGTCGCCGATGTACCGGGACTTCCCGACCGCGAGGGCCGTCTCGTCGTGGGTGATCGGGAGCACGCCGAACGGGATCGGGTACTCGTCGCCCGTGAGGACCGCGAACACCCCGGGCGTGGCCGCCGCCGCGGCCGTGTCGATCGAACGGAGGCGGGCGTGCGGCCACGGGCTGCGCAGCAGGCGGCCCACGAGCATCCCGGGCCGCTGGATGTCGTCCGTGTACTCGGCCCGCCCCGTCACCTTGAGCGGTCCTTCGATGTACGGGATCCGGCCGCCCAGCAGGCGCGTCGGGGGCGGCGTCGACGCCATCACGACCTCCCGTGCGCCGCGGCCTCGATCGCCTCGACGATCTTGAGATACCCCGTGCACCGGCACAGGTTGCCCGAGATCGCGCGCACGATCTCGTCCCGGGACGGATGCGGCCGGTCCCTCAGGAGCGCGGTCGCCGTGACCACGAACCCCGGTGTGCAGAAGCCGCACTGGGTCGCGCCGTGGTCGACGAACGCCTGCTGCACCGGCGACAGACCCTGGGCCGGGGTGACCCCTTCGATGGTCCGGACGTCCCGTCCCTCGCAGAGCCGGGCGAGGGTGAGGCAGCTCAGGGTCGGCCGGCCGTCGAGCAGGACCGTGCAGCAGCCGCACGTGCCGAGGTCGCAGCCGCGCTTCGTGCCGGTGAGCCCGAGGTCCTCGCGGAGCAGGTCGAGGAGGATCCGGGCGTCCTCGCTCGGCACCTCCGCCGGCTGGCCGTTGAGGGTGAACCTAAGGGGTCCGCGGGGCGGCATCGTCCTCCGGTCGGGTCCGTTCGACGGCAGGGGCGGCGGCGGGCGGGGCTGGGTGGGCGCTCGCCACCAGCTCCGCGACGATGGCGACCGCGATCTCGGCGGGGCTCTCCGCCCCGATCGGGAGGCCCACGGGGGAGCGGACCCGGGCGAGCGCCTCGCGCGGCACGCCCTGCGCTCGGAGCTGCGCGTACATGTGCTCGCGCTTCGACGCGCTGGCGATGAGCCCGATCGCGTTCGGGAACCGGTCGATCGCATCGCGGAGCACCTCGAGGTCCTTCATCGCGTCGTACCCGAGGAGGTAGAGGTGCGTGAACGCGCCCGGCTCGAAGACGTCCCACAGCCGCGTCGGCTCGACGACCTCGCGACGCTCCGCGCTCGGGAACCGATCGACCGTCACCCACTCCGGCCGGTCGTCCGCGACGCAGTAGTCGTACTCCAGCGTCGGGAGCAGGCTCGAGAGCGCGTGGGCGACATGCCCGCCGCCCCACAGGAGGAGGTTCGGCCGGGCCGGCACGTACTCGACCGCGATGTCGACGGAGCCACCGCACAGGCTCGGTAGGCCCCCGGCCCGCCACGCCTGGAGGTCGAAGTGGTGCAGGTCGCCCCGGCGCGACGCGAACGCCGCCCGGGCGAGCTCCTTCACCCGCTCCTCGAGCGCGGCGCCCCCGACGGTGCCGAACGTCGAGCCGTCGGCCTCCACGAGCATCGACGCCCCGGCTTTGCCCGGTACCGAGCCGGTCGCCCGCACGACCGTCGCCCGGACGAACGGCTGGTGGCTCTCGAGCAGCCGGAGCGCCTCGCGCGTCTGCCGGCGGTCCATCCGTCAGTCGCCTCCCGCCGCGAGGTAGGCGTCGCGCGCGGCGTTGTACTGCTCGATCGTATCGACGTTCCCGACCACCCCCGGGTCCTCCACGTCGACGCGCCGTACCTGGGGACCGAATTCGGGCAGCAGCGAGCGCAGCGGGGCGTCGGGTCTCAGCTCGAGGATATCGCGGCGGACGGGCGCGCGCCAGAGCACGGGATGCCCCCCGCGCTCGTGGTAGGCCGGGAGGAACCAGATGCCCAATAGATCGGTCCCGGCGACGTGGCGCAGGGTCTCCACGGTGCTGGCGCGCACGAACGGGTGATCGACCGGCCAGAACAGCACGTCCCGGTCCTCGGGGATCGCGGCGAGCCCGGCCTGGATCGAGGCGGTGCGCCCCTGCCACCACCGCTCGGCGCTCACGATCTCGACCGGGAGCTCCTTCAGGGCGTGGGCGACCGGTCCCCGATGCGGCCCGACGACCACCGTCACCGGGTGAAGCCCCTGCGAGAGACAGACCTCGGCGATCCGCTGGACCGCGGGGCGACCGCCGGCGTCGAGGAGGGCCTTCGGGTATCCGCCCCAGCGGGTCGATTCCCCTCCGCTGAGCACCAGCGCGCCGGTGACCATCGTCCGAACGAGCGCCCCGAAGGGCGTCGACCGGCTCTACGCCGTCGCTGCTTGTTAAGTCCACGGCTCGACCCCGCCGCGGGGCGCCCGGGCGCACCGGTCCCCGGGTTCGCCTTAAATAAGGGAGCCGAGTGGCCGCGCCGCGCCATGACCCATCCCCAGGACGTGCCCCCGTCGCGGTTGCTGCCGAAGCTCGCCGACGAGCTGCGGAGCCGCAAGGCCGTCGCGCCGCCCGCCTGGGCGTCGTTCGTGAAGACCGGCGTCCACAAGCAGCGGGCCCCTGTCGAGGTCGACTGGTGGTACCTCCGCAGCGCGTCCGTCCTCCGCAAGATCTACCTCAAGGGGAACGTCGGCGTCGCGCGGCTCAGCGCCGAGTACGGCGGGAAGCGCGACCGGGGCAGCGCCCCGTACCACGCGCGGACCGGTTCGCGCGCGGTCCTCCGCGAGATCGTCCACCAGCTCGAGCAGTCCGGGCTCGTCCGCCCGTTCAAGACCCGGGGCCGGCAGGTGAGCCCCGAAGGGGCCCGGCTGGTCGACACGGTCTCGAAGGACGTCCTGAAGGCGCTCGCCGTCGAGCGGCCCGAACTCGCCAAGTACCTCTGACGCGCTGGGAGACGCACCGATGGCCGCAGGGGGGGACCCGGAGCTCGCCGAGCTGCGCCGCCGCCGGATGCAGCAGATCCAGGAGATGGGCGCGCAGCAGGCCGTCGACGCCCAGCAGTACGCCGCCCAGGAGGCGGAGTACCAGCGCCGCGAGGCGGAGCGGGCCGAGATCCTCCGCAGGATCCTCACCCCGGAAGCGCGGGAGCGGCTCGGCCGCATCCGGCTCGCGAAGCCGGACGTGGCGAACGCCGTCGAGCAGCAGTTGATCGCGCTGGCCGCCAGCGGCCGGATCCAGCGCGCGATCGACGACGCGACCCTGCGGGCGCTGCTCGAGCGGATCGCCCCGGAGCGGCGGGAAATCCATATTACCCGGAAGTGAAGGGGGGAACGATGGCGAACCGTCGCAAGAGCCTCGCCCGCAAGACCCGGCTGTTCCGCGTGGTCAAGGGGAACCGTCGGGTGCCGGCCTGGGTGATGCAGCGGACCGATCGCCGCGTCACGCGCCACCCGAAGCGGCACACCTGGAAGCGGGGCCATCTGCACCGCTAGGGATCGGAACGAGCCATGCCGCCGAAGAAGGGGACCGAGCGTCGCACGGAGGAGCTCGAGCGGGAGTACGTGATCCCGCTCCGGGCGAGCCAGCACCAGCCGTCGCGCCGCCGGCGGGCCGGGCACGCGCTCGAGACCGTCCGGCGCTTCGTCGTCCGCCACATGAAAGGACGTCCCGAGGACGTCTGGATCGACCCCCGCCTGAACGAGCACATCTGGGAGCGGGGCATCCAGCACATCCCGTCGCAGGTGCGGGTGAAGGCGATCCGCTTCGAGGACGGCCTCATCGAGGTCGACCTGCTCGACACGGACTGACGTCGGTCCGGGAGAGCCACCGCGTGCCGGTCGGTCGCGCCCTGTTCGGCGGAAGCCCCTACCTGGGCGTGTACGTGCGGTCCGTGGAGACGGTCGCGCTCGCGCCCCCGTCGGCCCCCGCGACCGTCGAGCGGGACGTGGTGCGCCTCCTGGGCGTCCACGTCGTGCGCACGACCGTCTTCGACAGCGAGGTCGTCGGGGCGCTCGTGGCGGCGAACAGCCACGGGGTCGTGGTGGGGGACGAGCCGGACGACCGCGAGGTGCACGCGCTGGAGCGTCTCGCCCCGGTGAGCGTGGTGCGCCACCGGCAGAACGCGATGGGCAACAACGTCCTCGCGAACGATCACGGGGCGATCGTCCACCCCGAGCTCTCCGAGGATGCGGTCGCGGCGATCGGCCGTGCGCTCCGCGTGCCGGCCCGTCGGGGAACGATCGCCGGGCTCGGCACGGTCGGGATGGCCGGCGTGGCGACGAACCGCGGCGTGGTCGTCCACCCGAAAGCGACCGAGCGCGAGGCGTCCGTGCTCGGCGAGGCGCTCGGCGTCCCCGTCCATCGCTCGACGGCGAACTTCGGGGTCCCGATTGTCGGCGCGTGCGTCGCGGCGAACTCGCGCGGGCTCGTGGTCGGGCGGCCCACGACCCCGGTCGAGATCTTGCACCTCCAGGACGGTCTGTCGATCTTTGACTGACCCGACGCGACCCTTTACGGGGCGACGCGTTCGCTCCCCGATGCCGATCGCCCCGACCGTGCGCCGCTGGTTGACCGCGCGCGACGCGGACCCGGCCGTGCGCGCCCGCTACTGGACCGAGGTCGAGGGGCGGCCGGCGTCGGATCCGAAGGTGCGCGCGGCGGTCCGCGCGCGGGGGCGCAACGACTGGGCCGCCTGGCTGCTTGCGGGACAGTTCCCGGACGGGCACTGGGTCACGCCGGGGTCGAAGGGGAACGATCTCTACCTGCCCAAGTACGCGGTGACGAACTGGCGGCTGATCGTCCTCTCGGACCTCGGCCTCACCCGACGGGACCCCCGGGTCCGGCGGGCCGCGGAGCTCGTGATCGACCGCTGGGGCCGGCGGAAATGGCCCCTGCGGCCGCGGCCGTCCGACCACGAGATCTGCATCCTCGGCAACGCCGTGCGCTACCTCGTCCGGTTCGGCTACCTCGACGACCCGACGGTCCGATCGGCGATCGGGACGATCCTGCGCATCCAGAAGCCCGATGGCGGGTGGCACTGTTTTCCGTCCCGCTCCGGCACGCTCGACGGCTGGGAGGGGCTCGCGGCCCTCGCCGAGATCCCCGAGGCCGAGCGGTCGGATCCGGTCCGCCGATCGATCGCGCAGGGCGCGGAGTTCTTCCTGAAGCGGCGCCTCATGATCGAAGGGAGGGGGCGGTACCCTCCGTGGTTCCGCCTCCACTACCCGAACCACTACTACTACGACGTGCTCGTGGGGCTCAAGATCCTGACGCGGCTCGGCTACGGCGCCGACCCGCGGCTCGGGCCGGCCCTCGCGTGGCTCGCGGGCAAGCGGGCCCGCGACGGGACCTGGGCGCTCGACGCCGACCACCCCGACCTCGATCCCGAGCGCGGAGGGTACGCGATCCGCCGCCCGGTCCTCCCCCTGCGGCTCGAGCCGATCGGCCGGCCGAGCCGCTGGGCGACGGTGGAGGCCCTGAGCGTCCTCGCCCGCGTGGACGCCGCCCGCCGGACCGGACGCGCTCCGGCGTAGGGCGCGGCGCGCCCCCGTCGCCTACGTGCCGCGCTTGCGGCGCATGTACCGGGTCGCGTACCCGGCGATTCGGTTGGCGAGCTTCTTGTGCGTGACCTGGATCTTCCCGTCGACGACGACGCCGAGGTCGGTCAGCTCGAGGACCTTCTGCTTGTTCTTCGCGAAGTCGCCCGAGAAATCGTTCGGATAGTGACGGATCAGCTCGATCGCGACCCGCTTGATGTACGTCTGGCGGATGTTGCCCATGCGGGGGCGCGGACCCAGGTGCCGTTTATAACCGTAGCTCTCCCGCCGGTCGTTCCGCCTCGTGCGGGGGCCGCCGTCGCCGGCCCGGCCGGCCGTTCGGCGGAACGCACAAATACCCAGCCCTGGGTAATTGTTGACCGTGCGCAACGGCGGAGCCGTCCGGGGGGGCTCCCGGTCCGGGTAGGACCGGCTCTTCGGACCCCGCGCGCGGTCGATGCCGGACGACACAGCTTCCTCCAACCCTGTTCCCGCACGGGAACGGAACGTGCTCCTGCTCGACCTTTCGAAGAGCATGCTCGCCCCGCTGCCGGACTCGGAGAACGGGTCGTCGGTGGAGCGGCAGAAGATCGAGGTCGCCCGCACCGCGGTCTTCCAGATCCTGCAGGACGCGGTGAACGCGAGCTCGCTGTTCGGCCTCGTGACCTTCACCGAGACGGTCCGGGTCCCCGTGCCGCTCGGCGAGATCCACCGGGAGAACCTCCCGTACATCGAGAACCTGATCGCGCTCCTCCAGCCGAGCGGCCGGTCCGCCATCTGGGACGCCCTGGCCGTCGGCGCGGACCTGCTGCGGTCGGGGACGAACGGGGTCCGCGGCAACCTCGTGCTCGTCACGGACGGCTGGGACAACGCGTCGACGCGGTTCGACGTGCGCGCGAAGCCGGACGCCGCGCTCGGCGCGGGCCGGGTCGACCTGGTCCCCTACGTCCTGCCGGCGAACTCGAAGGTGACGCTGCGGATCATCGGGATCGGCAGCGGCGCCGAGCGCGACAAGGGCGTCGACGTCGGGCGGATGGGCCAGTTCCTCGAGCAGATGAACGGGCGCGCGTCGTCCCTCGGGCTCCCGGCCGCGTTCACCTTCCAGGAGGTGACGACCGGCGGCCAGCTGTTCGCGCAGATGGTCAACGCGTTCGTCGACGTCGGCTACGACGACGACGCGCCGATCGAGGACCTCCATCCCGAGGAGCTCGCGCGCCACGCGGCGAACGCCGCGCGGGCGCTCAAGGAGCCGCAGCAGCACGCGACGGTCGCCAAGATCCACGCCGGGGCGCCCGCGTCCCGGGCCGACCCGGACACCACGTTCTCGGAGGCACCCGACCTCGAGGTCGACGTCGTCGCGACGGCGACCCACGGGGGCGCCCCGATCTCGCTCAAGGAGCGGTACGGTCCGCTCGGCGAGGTGATCGAGGCGTACCAGGCCGGCGACTTCGACACCGCGCTCCAGTTGATCGGTCGGACCCAGGGCGTGGTGCCGCCCGTCACCCGACTCTACTGGGAGGCCCGCATCCAGTACGCCCGGCGCGCGATCGTCGAGGCGGCGCGCGCGCTCCTGCAGGCGTGGACCGAGGCGGAGAAGCTGCCGCCGGCGACGCAGGCGCGGATCCTGCGCCGGCTCGCGCTGCTCCAGGCGCGCATGCAGAACGACAAGGAGACGGAGACGCTCGTCCGGTTCATCGACGAGACGGAGCACCGGCTCGGCAACGGCGACCCGAAGGGCCGCGAGCGGCTCATGGACCTGTTCACGAAGCTGATGGAGCTGCGGGGAACGTACCAGCTCACCCAGCTCGCCGGCGAGGGCGACCTCCAGGACGCCGCCTTAAAGCACGAGGCGGCGGTCGAGGAGGTCTTCGGCCTCCTCCAGGACGCCCGCCTCGACCTCTCGTCGTCCGGCTCGGTCGTCGAGGGGGCGCTCGACTTCATCGAGATATGCCTCGCGGAGATGCGGTAGGGAGAACGGGATGCCCGCGGTGAAGGTGACCACACGGACCCGACGCCCGGCCGGCGCGAAGCGCGAGATGAAGCGGGGCCCGGACACGGCGCGGATCGCCGTCGTCGGGATCCCGGCCTCGGGCAAGACGACGTACTTCAGGTTCCTCTCGGGGCATTTCGGGCTCAACCTGCCGATCCTGTACATCCCGGCCCGGGTCGACAACGGGACGATGCCGCTGTACGGGGACCTCGAGAACGACGTCGCGCTCGAGGAGACGACGTACGAGACGACCGACCCCACCGACCCCGAGGGGAGCCTCGAGACGACGACCCGGTACTACGTCAATCGGCCGATGGAGGACCGGCGCAAGCTGTGGGTCGAGCTCTCGGCGGGCCGGGAGGACCAGGGGATCCTCACGAAGTACCCGCTGCCGACCAAGTTCAACCAGTTCGTCGAGATGAAGCTCCGCTTCCGCTACGGGGCCGCCGACGGCGACGCCGGCTCGCGGCCGATGGAGCTGCAGACGATCGACGAGGCGGGCGGGATCATCGCCGACTACTTCACCTACGATCGGCTCTGGCTCGACTCGACCGACGCCGAGGTCTCCGAGAAGTCGTGCCGGGTGATCCCGCACTTCGACTCGTGGCGCCCCGACCGCCGGGACCTCTGGCGCCGCGGGCTCACCCTGCTGGGACGGTTCGTCCAGGAGGCCGACGCGATCATCCTCCTGCTCGCCCCCGGGCTCCCGTCGCTGCGCGACCAGGCCCAGCAGGTCAACCTCGCCCGCGGCGTGTTCCGGTACGTCCGGGCCCGCAACCTCCCGCTCGTCATCGCGATCTCGAAGTCGGACAAGCTCAACGAGTTCTACGGCGAGGTCGAGCAGTCCGTGCGGGACCGCACGTTCCGCAGCGCGTTCGATCCCGTCGACTTCCTGCTCCGGCGCGACGGGGCCGGGATGGGCACGATCCTCGTCGCCCAGGAAGGGCGGGGGATCTCGGTGAAGGAGGACGTCTACCTGATCGCGTCCGCGGTCTCGACCGGCGAAGGGCACCCGCTGTTCATCGGCGAGACCGGTCAGGAGGCGCCGACGTCCGGCACGACCACGCTGGGGGTCCCCGTGATGGTCAACACGACCCTGCCGCTCGCGCGCGCCTGCGAGCGGATCCTCGCGCTCCGCGCGACCAAGGGGTCGTGATGGCCGCGGCCGAGCCGCGCGCCGTCGGGACCCTCGCGCCGATCGCGGTCGTCTGGTGCCGGCAGGTCGACAACGAGGCGGAGAGCCCGGGCTACACGACGATCCCCGAGGAGTTCCCCGGCCGGCGGGACACCCTGGAGACGATCCGGCACGTCGGGAACCTCACGATCAACGTCGCCGACACCCACGACTACTGGGACCCCGAGCCCGGGCAGACGCTGTCGTACTACCCGAACCTGTTCCTGTACCCCACCGCCGGCGGACGTCACATCTGCGTCGGCCGGATGTTCCTCTCCACCGAGGACCGCCCGCGGCTCGGGATGAAGACGCTCGTCTTCGACACCGCCACGCTGGTCGAGTCCGGGGACTTCGGCGGGGCCCTCCTGCGCGCCCACGCGACGATGGGGTCGAGGTCCGAGGGGCCGCGCAAGGCGGAGGCCGAGCCCGACCCGTCCGTGATCGCGGCGGTCGGCGAGGGGTTCCTCTTCCACCGCGGCTCGACCGAGGCGGTCGTCCTCGTCGCCGCCGAGCAGTGGGAGGCCGCCAACCGGGTGCTCGCCGAGCTCGTGCGGCGGCTGCCCGTCTCGCTCGTCGCCCTCGGCGCGTTCCTGTCGTTCCCGTACTTCCTGCCCGAGGCGAAGGTGAACCTCCACGAGTTCACCGAGTCGCTGCCGCTCGCGCTGGCGATCATGCGCGTCCCCCGCGGCGAGGCCCAGGGCGAACGGCACGCGAAGCGCCTGTCGAGCTGGGAGGCCGGCCCCGTCGCGGTCCGCGACCTCACCCGCCCGTCGCCCGGCCGCGCGAAGGAGACCCTCCCGACCGTCCTCCAGTACGTCCGCGACCACGCCGACGACAAGCTCGCGGAGATCGCCCGGCGCGTCGATCTCGTCGAGCTGCCCCGCCTGCGCTCCTCCGGGACGGATCCCGAGCACCAGACCGGCCGCGACCGGCGCAAGGAGATGTGGCGGATCGGGACGGCGATGGAGACCGCCGCGCTCCTGATCGCGCGCCCGAAGGGCCGGACCGTGCCCGTGAGCGCCGACGCGAGCCGGCGGGCGAACGAGTACCTGCGCGCCCGTCCGGCCGACGGCGTCGGCCCGGTCGAGCCGACCGCGCCGCCCCCGCTCGATCTCCCCGCCCCGGCGGCGTCGCCCCTCGTCGCCCAGCTCCCGCCGTGGCTGCAGCGGCCGGCCGAGGTGACGCTCCCGCCGGCCGGCCCGGTCGCCGTGCCGGTGTCGATCAGCGACGACCCGTCGCTCCAGCGCAATCCGGCGCCGCCCGCCGTCGCGAGCGGCCCGACCCCGGGCGCCCCGCCCGGGGCGAACGACCCCGACCTCGAGGCCTGGCTCCGCCGGGAGGTCGAGGCCCGGTTCCAGGAGCTCAGCCGCGCGCTGCCCCCGAGCCCCGGCACCGCCGCCTTCGAGCAGCGGATGCAGGAGCTCGGCCGCGAGCTCGAGTCGAAGTGGACCCGGGCCCTCGAGACCCGGGTGCGCGAGGTCGCCGAGGTCGAGGCCCGGGCGATCCTGTCGCTCCAGCACGACCTCTCGGGCCGGCTCAACGCCGTGGAGGCGCGGCCGGTCCCCGTGCTGCCGCCGAGCGCCGACGAGACAGCCCAGCAGATCCGCACGGCCGTCGAGGCGCGGGCGCAGCTGCTCGCCGAGACGCTGCGCGAGAGCGTCCGCCAGTCGAGCGAGATGTGGGCGGCCGCGCTCAAGCTCGAGCTCCACCGGTCCGTCGACGAGCTCGCGGCGAAGTCGGCCCGCTCCGAGGAGGAGCTCCGCGCCGGCCTCGTCGCCCAGCTCGACCTCGAGCTGCGGGAGACGAAGGAGCAGGCGACCGCGCTGCGCGAGGAGGTCGAAGGGCGGGTGCGCGACCTCCTCAACGAGCGGTGGAACGAGATCGACCAGCGGCGCC
Organism: Thermoplasmata archaeon; assembly: GCA_035502455.1. Taxonomy (GTDB): domain Archaea; phylum Thermoplasmatota; class Thermoplasmata; order Lutacidiplasmatales; family UBA184; genus Lutacidiplasma. The sequence goes on from DATJUI010000015.1 coordinate 55,505, forward strand.
AGAAGGAGGTCCGGGACGTGGAGCAGCGGCTCACGCTCCTCTCCGACGGGCGCGCGAAGGACCTCGAGGCGAAGCTGACGTCGATGATCGCCGCGGAACGGGAGCGCACCCAGGCCGCCTTCGAAGAGCGGGTCCAGGCCGCCGAGCGCCGGCTCGCCGTCGAGCAGGAGTCCCGGGCGACCGAGGTCTCCGAATCGCAGGGCCAGTCGCTCGCCGGGTTCCAGGTGAGGATGCAGGCGTTCTTCGAGCAGAAGCTCCGGGAGAACCAGGAGCGGGAACGCGAGAAGTACGTGGAACTGCTCGCCCGCTTCAAGGGCGAGGTCGACTCGGCCCTCGGCCGCACGATCGACTCGACCAAGTTCGACGCGGCCGTTCGGGAGCGCGTCGCGCGCGTCCTGGACGCGGCGCGCGCGGACCAGGAGAAGACGATCGCCTCGCGCGTCACCGACGCCGAGGTCCGCCTGCGCTCGGCGCAGGAGGAGGCCGCGCTGCGGCTCGAGCGGGTCGAGTCGAAGCTCCAGCAGCGGGAGACCGACCTCGCGCGCATCGAGCGGTCGGTGCGGCACGACGCGGAGGAGATCGAGCGCCGGGTGCAGGTGCTGACCGACCGGATGCTGCCGCTCGTCCGCAAGACGTGGCTCAAGGTCGGCGAGCTCGAGAAGGCCGGTCCGATCCCGGGCGACGTCGAGGCCCGGACCGAGGCGATCCGGCGGGAGATGACCCGCGAGCTGCGCCGCATCGAGGGCGAGATGCTCGAGCAGACGACGGAGCTCCGCGACCGGCTCGAGACCACGATCTCCCAGCAGGGCCGCATCTGGCTCAACTTCGTCCACCAGCTCGCGGAGGCCGGCGCGAACCTGATGCCGGCCGATGCGTCGAGCGGCCGCTCGTCGCGCCGGCTCGCGCCGCGGCCGAACCTCGGCCGCGCCGAGGACGCGGACGTCGACCTGCGGGCGACCGCCGGGGTCGACGCGTTCGCCGAGGACCCCGCGAACCCGCTCGACCCGGATCCGCTCGCCGATCCCGAGGCGGGCCGGGACGTCCGCCGCCGCAGCCGCCCCCGGACGGGCGGCTAGGCTAAGCCCGCGCCCGCGCTGCCCGCGGCCCCGTGACCGTTCCCGACGACCACCGGCACTGCAAGGTCTGCGGACGGGCGTGCGCGCCGGAGTCCGAGACGTGCAGCCGGGCGTGCGCCCAGCGCCGGGCCGACCAGCTCCAGACCCGCCGGATGTACAGCTACCTCATGTATGGCGCGATCGCGCTCCTGGTCATCGTGCTGGTCTCGCACTACCTGTAGGGGCGGCGCGCGATGCCTCGGTTCGGGACGGCGGTCCTGGGCGGCACGTTCGACCGGTTCCACGTCGGCCACGCGGCCCTGCTGGCCGCGGCGTTCGCCGCCGGACGGACCGTCGCGATCGGCCTCACGACCCCGGGGTACCTCGCCGCCCACCCGAAGCCGGACGGCGGCCGGATCCAGCCGTACGCGACGCGGCGAGCGGCCGTCGTGCGCTGGATCCGCCGGGCCCGGCCCCACGCCGCCTTCCGGATCGTGGCGCTCCGCGACCCGTTCGGCGGGTCGGTCGGCCCCGGGGTCGACGTGCTGGTCGTCTCCGCGGAGACCCGGCGCGGCGGGGCGGCGGTCAACCGGGAGCGCCGGCGCCGCGGCCTCCCCGCCGTCCCCGTCGTCACCGTCCCGATCGTGCTCGCCGACGACCTCGGTCCGGTCAGCTCCCGGCGGATCCGCGCGGGCGAGATCGACCGGTCGGGGGGGCGACGCGCACCGATCGCGATCGGGCTCTCGGTCCCGCCCGCGCTCCGCGCGTCGGCGGTCCGCGGCGTGCGGCGGGCGTTCCCGACCGCCCGCCTCGCGCTCCTCGGCGGGCCGTTCCCGCGAGCGGGCCCCCCGCGGCGCGGGCTCTCGAGGCTCGCCGCGGCGGCGGGCGCCGGCCGCGACCTGGGGGTCGCGGTCCGGGTCGGACCGGCGGGCGACGCGTGGGCCGCCGAGGCGACGGCGACCGTCGCGCTCGCCCCGACGCTCCTGACCCGGCCCGACGCGGGCCGGATCGCCGCCTGGCTGGCCCCGTCCCGTCGGCGCAAGTCCTTTTGACGGGCGGCGCCTCGTCCGGGCGATGGAAACCTACCTTCGGGTGACGTTCGACAGCGAGGGCGGCAAACCGAGCGAGGTCGGGAACCGGCTGCGCTCGTGCGGGTTCGTCCCGACCCAGGGGAACTACGACTTCGTCTACGACTGGAACGGACCGGCGACCCGGGACCAGATCCTCGACCTCTCGGACGAGCTCACCCGGCAGCTCCGCTCGTACCGGGTGCTGTTCGAGATCGAGACGATCTGAGCGCCGGTAGGGCTTTTATCGCGTCCCACCCGTACTCGGCCGATGCAGCGCTACCCGGTCCGGCCGACCCACCGCAAGGGACTCGCGGCCGAGCCGCTCGCGGAGCTCCTTCGGGCGTCGTTCGAGGAGGTGCGCGTGGAGGGAGACGGCGCGTCGGCGTCGTTCGGGGCGATCGTGCGGATCGTCGCGCGCCCCGAGGGCCGGGAGCTCGCGATCGAGGTCACGATGAACCCGAAGGTCCCCGAGGAGGTCGCCGCCGAGACGATCCAGCGGTACAACCGCTTCCTCGAGGCGGTGACCGGATACTCCGCGAAGGAGCGGGCGAAGCGCCTCCGCAAAACCGCCGCCGGTGGGGAGTAACGGCGTGCCGGCCGGGGGTTCCGGTCCGCTCCCGTCGGGCGCCGGGGGTTCCGAGCTCGAGCGGATCCGCGCGATCGTCGCCGCCTACTTTCCGGTCTACGAGACCCGGGTCGGGCCCCAGTCGCTCCTGCTCGCGATCCACCCGGACCCCGCGACCCTCGAGACGAAGTTCGACGCGCTACGGCGCGAGCTGTGGCCGAAGCAGTACGTGCCGCTCCTGCGGCGGCAGTCCGGCGAGGAGTTCATCGAGGTCGTCCGCCGGCCGCCGGTCGGCCCGTCGCGGACCTGGATCAACCTCCTGCTGCTCGCCGGCACGGTCCTCACCACGACGTTCGCCGGCGCGCTGATCTGGCTCGCGTACGTCGGCAGCAACACCCTCGGCCTCGGGGACTTCGCCTACGGCGCGCTCTACTTCGCGGCGCCGGTGCTCCTCATCCTCGGGCTCCACGAGTTCGCCCACTTCTGGATGGCCCGCCGCCACCACCTGGACGCGTCGCTCCCGTACTTCATCCCGGTCCCGCCGCCGCTCCTGTTCGGGACGCTCGGGGCGTTCATCTCGATCCGCGAGCCGTTCCCGGACAAGAAGGCGCTGTTCGACGTCGGCGTCGCGGGCCCGCTGGCCGGGTTCGCCGTCTCGATCCCGATCGCGATCGCCGGGCTGTTCCTCTCCGTGCACGCCCCGTCGGTCCCGGCGAGCTACTGCGGGCCGACGATCCTCGGGGTCAGCTACGGGAACCTGCTCATCGGCACGCCGCTCCTCTGGCTCGGGCTCCAGCTGTTCGTCCCCGTGAGCACGAGCCTGAGCCCGCTCGCGCTCGCGGGCTGGGTCGGGATCCTGGTCACCGCGATCAACCTCCTGCCCGCCGGTCAGCTCGACGGCGGCCACGTCTTTCGGGCGCTGTTCGGCGACCGGGTCCGCTGGGTGAGCTACGGCGCCGTGCTCGTGATGTTCGGCATCGGGATCTTCTTCTACGCCGGCTGGCTGTTCTTCGCCCTCCTGATCCTGCTCCTCGGGGTCCGCCATCCGCCGCCGCTCAACGACCTCAGTCCCCTCGACTGGAAACGGGGGGCCATCGGCGCGTTCGCGATCGGGGTGCTCGTCGTCGGGTTCGTGCTGACGCCGCTCGCGACGCCCGCCGGGGCGGTCGCGTTCCAGAACAACGGGATCGGCTACCCGACGGCCCCGCCGGGGGCCGCCGTGTACACGAACCTCTCGACGCAGCTCGCCAACCAGGACCCGCTGCCGCACGGGTTCGTCGTCGCGGGGTCGGTCGTCAACGTCTCGGTGCCCGTGGGGAACTCGAGCGAGTACCTGACCGGGGCGGCGTTCGCGAGCTGGACCGCGAACGTGACGTGGACGGTCTACCTGCCGCACGGGGCGGTCTACACCGCCCGCGGGGCGTCGTTCGCGCTGCCGTCGAGCGACTTCCTGACGATCAACGGGACGACCTGGGCGCCGCTCGCGATCGGCTTCGCGAGCCCCGCGGCGGCCACCAGCGCGGGGATCGACCTCTCGGCCTCGGAGTTCTGCGCGCTGACCGGCGGGTCCGCCTCGACCTCGTTCGCGCCGAGCTGGGACGCCTAGGGCGCGCGGGCGTACGCCCGGAACGTCCGGGTCAGGCTGCGGTGGACGCGGACCGGCACCGAGACGACGGGCGTCCACGGCGGACCGAGCGGCTCGTAGCCGCCCGGGAAGATCACGACGACCCGGCCGCCGTCGCGGACGCGGTCCGCCCACCGGGGGAGCACGCGCGCGACGAGCTCGGCCGCGACGGCGCCGCCCGTGCTCGACGAGCGGCCGTACGGCGGGTCCGTGATCACCGCGTCGCACGGCAGGGCCCCGGTCTCGATCGTCCCGGCGTCCCCGACGTGGAGCTCCTCCGCGGAGAGTCCCAGGTGGGCGAGGTTGCGCAGCGCGCCCCGCACCATCGCCGGATCGACGTCGATCCCGACCAGCCGCGCGCCCAGCAGCCCGGCCTCGGCGAGCAGCGCGGCGGTCCCCACGAACGGGTCGACGACCCGATCCCCGGGCCGGACCCGGGCGAGGTTCACCGCGGCCCGGGCGAGCCGCGGCGGAAGGCCGACGGGGCGCTGGAACGGGAGCGTCGGCATCCGGCGCCGGCCCGGACCGGACCGGTCGACGGGCGCGATCTCCTCGAACAGTGCGTCGCCGCCGTCGTCCGCGACGAGCCAGAACCTCCGCGCCGGGTCGTCGAGGTCGATGCGTCCCCCACCGCTCCGGTACGCGGCACCGGCCGCCCCCACGCCGGGGTCCCGGCCGCCGCCCGTCGCGTGGCCGATGCGCCGCACGGCCGCGCCGGCCCCGCTGCGCCCTTCGATCGCCAGCTGGGCGGCGACCTCGCCGGGACCGGCGAGGCGCACGAGGCACCGGCGGGCGAGGGCGAGCCGGCCCGCGAGCTCGATCGCGGCCGCCCGGTCCGGGACGTCGAGGGCCACGAGGTCGGAGGGCGTTCGGGGCGCGGGCCCCGGGCGGCCGCCGACCGCCTCGGCGGCGGCGGCCGCCTCCGCCCCCGCGAGCGCCGGCGCCTCGAGCGACCGCTCCACGAAGACCCGGATCATGGCCCGATCTCCGCGGACCACGCGGCGAGCCGCTGGCGCACGCGCGCCGTGTGGGACCCCTCCCAGTAACGATGGCCGCACCGGGCGCAACGGACGGTCGGTCCGCCCCGCGGCGCGAGCGGTCCGGCGGCGTCGGGGGCGCCGCCGGACGGCGGCGCGCCGACGTCCGGCACGAGCGGACCGTTGCAGAGCGTGCACCGCGTCATCGCGACGGTGCGGGGGATCTCGGGGAAGGCCCGGGCCACGGCGATCCACTGGTCGCGGAGCGATCCGCTCGAAAGGAGCAGCGCGCGCGGCGCGCGGCGGGCGAGCGCGCGGTCGCGCGTGACGATCACCCGGCCCTCCTCCGCGGCCCGCCGCAGCACCTCGTCGTCGGACGCGCCCCGCACGTACTCCGTGTCGCACCCCTGGAAGCGGAGGTACCGGGCCAGACGACCGACCATCTCGTCCGCCAGGAGCCGGGGCCCGTCCATCGTCGACCGCGCGCGTCCGCGCAGGGCGGTCCGTGATATAGCGCCCAACCCGTGGGGGCGACGAACGGAGGTACGATGGGCGAGCGCCTGTTCGGGACGAACGGGATCCGGCGGGTGGTCGGCGAGGAGCTCACGGCGCCGTTCGTGACCCAGGTCGCGGAGGCGATCGCGGCCACGGTGCCCCCCGGCGCGCCGATCGTCGTCGGCTGGGACGGCCGGACGTCGAGCGTCCCGTTCGCCCGGATCGTCGGGGCGTCGCTCGCGCTCGCCGGCCATCACGTGATCGAGGTCGGGCTGCTGCCGACCCCCGCGGTCCAGTTCAGCGTCCGGCGTCTCGGCGCCCAGCTCGGGGTGATCGTGACCGCGTCCCACAACCCCCCCGAGTTCAACGGCCTGAAGTGCATCGCGGCGGACGGGCTCGAGGTCCCCCGGAGCGTCGAGGAGGCGATCGAGACCGGCGTCGAGCGCCGGGTCACGGCGGTCGCTCCGTACCCGAAGGTCGGCACGATCTCGAGCGACGCGCACGGGGCGTCCCACTACCTCGACGGGATCCTCGCCCAGGTCGACGTCGCGCGCGTTCGGGAGCGCCGCTTCTCGGTGGTCCTCGACTGCGGGAACGGCGCGTCGGTCGTGACGAGCCCCACGCTGCTGCGTCGGCTCGGCTGCCGCACGGTCACGCTGAACGGACACGTCGACGGCACGTTCCCGGGCCACCTGTCGGAGCCGACCGAGGCGAACCTGAGCGATCTCCTCAAGGTCGTGCCGGCGTCCGGCGCGGACCTCGGGATCGCGCACGACGGCGACGCCGACCGCGCGGTGTTCGTCGAGGCGAGCGGCCGGTTCGTGCCCGGCGAGGAGATGCTGACCCTCCTCGCCCGCGACGCGGTCGAGCGGCACCCCGGGGGGCTCGTCGTCTCGCCGGTCTCCGCCTCGCAGGCGGTCGAGGACGCGATCCGACCGTTCGGGGGCCGGGTGCTGTACACCCGGGTCGGCTCCCCGAGCGTCACGCACGCGATGCAGGAGCACTCCGCCGTCTTCGGCGGCGAGGAGAACGGGGGCCTCATCTTCCCCGCCTTCCAGCTCGCCCGCGACGGGGCGATGACCGCCGCCATGGTCCTCGACCTGCTCGCCCGCCAGGGCGGGTCCCTCACCGACCTGCTCGCGACGATCCCCCGCTACACGATGGTGAAGGAGAAGACCGCCTGCCCGGTCGCCCTGCGCGAGCCCGTGCTGAGCGCCGTGCGCGCCGCGCTCGAGCCGGGGAGCGCGGGGATCGAGACGATCGACGGGCTCAAGGTCCGCTTCGCCGACGGCTGGCTCCTGCTCCGCCCGTCCGGCACGGAGCCGCTGTTCCGCGTGTTTGCCGAGTCGAAGGACCCGGCCCGGGCCCGCGCCCTCGCCGACCGGGGGCTCGCGGCCGTCCGCAGCGCGCTCGAGCACGTCGGCTCCGTCGCGTAGGCGCGCCGGGCCGCGTCAGCGGATGAGCGGCCCGAGGACGAGCAGGCCGAACAGGAGCAGCGCGAGCACGGTCGCGGTGACGATCGTCATCCCGCGCTCCCCGGCCCGCTCGAAGTAGATCGAGCCGGAGAGGACGCGCACGAGCGGCGTCGCGACGAGCACGAGCAGCCCGAGGGTGAGGTACGCGCTCGGCTGGCCGCTCGCGAGGCCCGCGGCGAGGCCGGAGATCCCGAGGTACCCCAGGATCGGGTTCGTCGCGAGGACGTCGCCCGACGTCGCCCCCGGATTCGCGATCAGGTACGCGATCAGCGCGCCGAGGAGTAGGACGACGGCGGCGACGAGCCCGATGCGCAGCACCCGGGTCATCCAGACGTACGCCGACGGGGCGAGCTGCCCCTCCTCCTCCTCGACCGTCGGGCCCGGCGGCGCCCCCGAGGCGGTCACGGCAGGCCCAACCCCCGCAGGATCACTTCGATCGCGAGCACCAGGATCACCGGCGCGAAGAGCAGGCGCACGGTGCGGTTGCGCAGCCCGGGGAGGACCCGGCTGCCGGCGTAGGCGCCGAGCGCCGTGCCGACCGCCGCGGGGGCGGCGATGACCGGGTTGACGAACCCCGCCGCGAACAGGACGCCGGCACCGGCCGCCGCCGTGACCCCGATCATGAAGTTGCTCGTCGCGGTCGAGACCTTCATCGGGAGGTTCAGGAACCGGTCCAGCGCGAGCACCTTGAACACCCCGCCGCCGATGCCGAACATCCCCGAGACCAACCCCGCCCCGAACATCACCCCGAGCGCGGGCGACGTGTCGGCCGCCTCGTACGTCACCTCCCGGTCGAGCGCCTGGTCGCGGTAGACCCCGCGCAGCCCGAGCGCCCGGGAGCGCGCATCGGGGGGCCGAGGCTCCGGCAGCTCCTGGCCCCGCCGCGCGAGGCTGCCGGGGACGATCAGGACCAGCACGACGCCGAGCGCGATCAGGAGCGCGTCGGAGAGGCTCGCGTGGACTAGGAAGACCGTCGCCGTCGCGCCGATGAGCGCGCCGGGCACGGTCGCGATCTCGAGGAACATCCCGATGCGCAGGTCGCTCAAGCGATCGCGGACGTAGGCCGCGCCGGTGGTCGAGGAGGTCGCGAGGATCGTGACCAGCCCGGTGCCGGCCGCGAGCGGGAACGGGACCGCGAACAGGACCACGAGCGCCGGGATGATCACCACCCCGCCGCCCAGGCCCGTCAAGGACCCGATGAGGCCGGCCGCGATCCCCGTCAGCGCGATGAGGAGCAGCAGCAGCCAGAGGTCCACGGCGGCGGACACGCACTCCGCGGGAAAAGGCCGACGTTCGAGTCCGGGGGACCGGCGGTCCTGAAACTTGATGCGGGCCCGCCGCTACGGCGGTCGGAGCGTGGACGGTGGAGCCCCGGGGAACGCGGATCGCGAGCGGTGGGCCGGGGATGGCCCCGCGCTGGTCGCACAGCAACAAGGACGGCGTCGGCACGGCCTACAGCGCCGACTCGAGGATCTGGTACACCGTCTGGCGGGGCATCGTGACGGAGGTCTACTTTCCGACCATCGACCGCCCGCAGCTGCGGGACCTCGAGTTCCTGCTGACGGACGGGGCCACGTTCTTCCACGAGGAGAAGCGGCTCCCGAACCCCGTGACCGAGCGGTCGGGGGAGCATGCGCTCTCGTTCCGGACGCGCGCGGGCGACGGGCAGGGGCGGTACCGGATCCACAAGGAGATCATCGCGGACCCGCACCTCCCGTGCCTGTTGCTGCGGAGCCGGCTCGAGCTGCTCGCCCCCGAACTGGCCGGCCGACTCAGACTGTTCGTGCTCGCCGCGCCCCACCTCGACGTCGGCGGATGGGGGAACTCCGCGACCGTCTACCAGGTGCTCGGCCAGCAGATCCTCGCGGCCGAGAAGGACGGGGTCGCGCTCGCGCTGGGGGCCACGGTACCGTTCCTCCGGGCGAGCGCGGGCTACGTCGGCACGAGCGACGGCTGGACCGATCTCTCCCGGAACCTCGACCTCACCGAGGAGTTCGACCGCGCCCCCGACGGGAACGTCGCCCTGACGGGCGAGGTGCCGACCGCGGCCCACCGGGAGTTCACGCTCGGGCTCGCGTTCGGCGAGAACATCCAGGAGGCCGTCACCACGCTGTTCCAGTCGCTCAGCACGCCGTTCGAGCTCCATCTTCGACGGTTCCACGAGCAGTGGCGCCGGCTCGCGGTCCACGAGCGTCCGATCTCCGGCGTCGCCCACGACGGCGGCCGGCTCTACCGCGCGAGCCGATCGGTGATGCTCGCCCACGAGGACAAGGTCTACCCCGGTGCGTTCATCGCCTCCCTCTCGATCCCGTGGGGCGCCGCGAAGGGGGACGAGGACCGGGGCGGCTACCACCTCGTGTGGACCCGCGACATGGTCCAGACCGCGAGCGCCCTGCTCGCCTCGGGGACCCCCCAGGCGCCGTTGCGCGCGCTCGTCTACCTCGCGACCCGCCAGCAGCCGGACGGGGGCTTCCCGCAGAACTTCTGGGTGACCGGCGAGCCGTACTGGCGGGGGATCCAGCTCGACGAGGTCGCGTTCCCCCTGATCCTCGCCCACCGGCTGCGCGAGGCGAACGAGCTCGCGCAGTTCGACCCGTTGCCGATGCTGCGGGCCGCGGGCCGGTTCCTGATCCAGCACGGCCCGGCGACGGAGCAGGACCGGTGGGAGGAGGTCGGGGGATACTCGCCGTCGACGATCGCGGTCTCGATCGCCGCGCTCACGGTCGCCGCGAAGCTGGCCGGCCAGCGGGGCCACGACCGGGACGCCGCGTTCATCCAGGAGTACGCGGACTTCCTCGAGCAGCACGTCGATCGGTGGACCGTCACGGAGCGCGGCACGCTCGTGCCGGGGATCCCGCGCCACTACGTTCGGATCCGCCCCGTCGCGATGGACGACGTGACGCCGGACGAAGGGCCGGATCTCGGGATGGTGCGGCTGCCGAACCTGCCGCCCGGGACCCCCGGTCTGGTGCCGGCGGCGGAGGTCGTCGACGGCGGCTTCCTCGATCTCGTCCGCTACGGGATCCGGTCGCCGCACGACCCGCTCGTCGTCGACTCGGTGGCCGTGCTCGACCACGTCCTCAAGGTCGACACGCCGCTCGGACCGGTCTGGCGCCGGTACAACCACGACGGCTACGGCACCCGCGCCGACGGCGGCCCGTACGACGGGTGGGGCCAGGGGCGCGCCTGGCCCCTCCTCACGGGCGAGCGGGGCCACTACGAGCTCGCCGCGGGACGCGACCCGGTCCCGTACCTGCACGCGATGGAGCGGCTGGCGACCTCCACGGGCCTCCTACCGGAGCAGGTGTGGGACGAGCCCGACCGACCGGCGCTCCACCTCGAGCTCGGCCGCCCGACCGAGTCGGCCGTCCCGCTCGTCTGGGCGCACGCGGAGTACGTGAAGCTGCTGCGCTCGTGCGCGGACGGGCACGTCTTCGACATGCTGCCCGAGGTCGAGTCCCGCTACCGGCATCGGCCCGGCCACCTGCGCCGGTTCGAGGTCTGGAAGCGCAACCGCCAGCCGGCGACGGCCCGGACCGACGAGACGATCCGGATCATCCTCGACCGGCCGTTCGTCGTCCACGCGAGCGACGACGGCTGGGCGACCGTCGTCGATCGGCCGTCCGAGGAGTCGATCCTCGGCCTCCACTACGCGGACCTCGCCCCCCTCGAACGCCCCGGTCGGGTCTGGCGGTTCACGTTCCACTTCCCCGGCCCCGGCACCTGGGAGGGGAAGGACTACGCCGTCCTCGCGGTCGACGGGGCGGCCTCGGCGGCGGCGGCGACGCCCGAGGCTCACTCCACCGCGAGCCACCGGCTCGAGACGAAGTAGCCGATCGTCAGCATCGTGCCGGCGAACAGTCCGAGGTAGCCGAGGTACGCCCAGTTCGGCGCCGTCCCGAGCACGAAGCTGCGGCCGAGCAGCGCCGAGAACGTGATGGGGTTCACGTTCGAGATGTCCTGCATCCACGTCGGGAAGTGCGAGCTCCCGAACAGCGCCGCGCTCGCGAACATGAGCGGCATGGTGATGAAGTTCGAGACGACGCCCGGCGTCTGCCAGTCGGTCGAGCGGGCCGTGATCGCGAGGAACAGGCTGCAAAAGCCGATCGCGAGCAGCATGAGCGTGACGATCCAGGCGAACCAGTCGAGCGGCGAGAGGTGGAACGAGACGCCGAAGGCGATCGCCGCGGCGATCATCACCGGGAACTGCACGAGGCCCCGCGTCGCGGACCCGAGCGCCTTCGTGACGAACACGAGCCCCTTCGAGGTCGGCGTGATCAGGATCCGCTTCATGAAGCCGAACCGCTTGTCCTGGATGGTGCTCATCGAGCCGAACATCCCGACGGTGAGCATCGACGTCGAGAGGACGCCGGGCAGCAGGAACTGGATGTAGTTGCTCGCGCCGAACAGCGTTTCGAGCTCCGAAGCGGGAAGGAGCGAAAAGCTGCTGCCGAAGAATGCGAGCCACATGAACGGCTGCACGATCGTGATCAGCAGCACGAACGGGTTGCGGAACGTCCGGAGGATCTCCCGGGAGTACAGGCCCCAGAACGGGCTCCACTGCAGCTTCATCGACGGGCCCTCTGCATCTGGGCGTAGAACTTCCGGACGTCCCGGATCGGCTCGTCCTCGCCGATCCGCCGGCCGGTGATCTCGAGGAAGACCGTCTCGAGGCTGGGCTTCTCGACGCTGATCCGGCGGATCCGGTCGGGGTGGATCGCCGCGAACAGGCGCGGCAGCACCTCCTCGGACGAGGTCACCCGGAGCGTCCAGCCATCGCCCTGGCCGCGGACCTCCTGCACGCCGGGCACCGCCGCGAGCGCGCCCGAGTCGAGGGCTTCCGCCGTTTCGAGCTGCACGATGTCCGCCTTGACCCGCGCCTTGAGCTCGGACGGGGTCCCCTCGGCGAGGATCCGGCCCCGGTCGATGATGGCGATGCGCTCGCAGAGCGCATCGGCCTCCTCGATGTAGTGCGTCGTCAGGAGGACGGTCACGCCGAACTCCTTGTGCACCTGGGTGACGATGTCCCAGAGCATCCGCCGGGTGCTGACGTCGAGCCCGATCGTCGGCTCGTCCATGAAGATCACGCTCGGCTGGTGGAGGAGCGCGAGCGCGATCTCGAGCTTCTTGCGCATCCCCGTCGAGAAGTGGCTGACCTTGTCGTCGGCGCGGTCCTTGAGCGAGAAGTACTCGAGCAGCTGCTCCGCCCGCTCCTCCCATCCCGTGAGGCTCTGCAGCTTCGCCTGCAACCAGAGGTTCTCGCGGGCGGTGAAGTCGTCGTCGAGTATCACCTCGGCCGCGACCCAGCCGATCCGGGCCTTCGCCTCCATCGGCTGGAGCTGGATGTCGAACCCGGCGACCAGGCCGTGCCCTTCCGTGATGTCGGTGATCCCCGTGAGGACCTTGATGAGGGTCGTCTTGCCGGCGCCGTTCGGGCCGAGCAGGCCGAAGACCATCCCCTTCGGGATCGTGAGGTTGACGTGGTCGAGCGCCTTCACGCCGCGCTCGGGCGAGCCGTAGATCTTGGTGAGGTTGTTCACCACGATCGCGGCCTCGGTCATCGGCCGCCCCTCCCGCGCGCGGGGACGGCCCCGCCCCGACGCACCGGTCGCGTCCGATCGAGCCGCTGGACCGCCGCCGAGAGGTCCGCGATCGCGGCCTCGCGCAGCGGGATCGAGCCGATCTTCGCGTCCGGGCGCCGCGCCAGGAACGTGTCGAGCCCCTCGAGGTGCCGACGCAGGTGCCGCAGGAGGTGGTCACCGGGGTCGTCCGAGCCGGCGATCTCGGCCCAGAGCAGGCCGAGATCCGGCGCCCCCGGACCGGGACCGGCCATCTGCTCGCGGATCCGGCGCAGCAGCGCGTGGCCCGCCGGCGTGATCGAGTAGACGCGGCGGCTGCCGTCGATCGAGGACCGAGCCGCCCCCCGCTCGACGAGCGAGCGGAGCGCGGGATAGATCGCCCCCGGGCCTGGCCGCCAGGTCCCGTCCGTCCGGTTCGCGATCCGATCGGCCAGCGAGTACCCGTACAGGCTGCCCTCCCGGTCGAGCGTCGCCAACGCGTACAGCCACAGGACGCGTCCCGGCATCGGTCCGGGCGTCGAAGGTCGCGCCATACAACGGACTCTGTATCGAGTTCGATATATAACTCCTCACTGAACCCCGATGGACGGGATGGGCCGACGGGCGCCCCGCCGGTCCCGGTCGGTCCTCGCCGCGCCGCAGGAGCCCCGGGGAGGGGGGCCCCGCGGACGCTCGCCCCCCGGTAAACCATTAACGGAGCGGGCCCCTCGAACCGGACGGTCGATCCCCCGTGTTCCGCCGGAACCGTTCGCCCCTCCGCGTCGTCGACGGCCCGCGTCGGGGTCTCCGCGGCGCGGTCGCCGCGCTCGTGGTACTGCTCGTCGTCCTCGGCGGATGGCCCGCGCTGGCCGAGGGGCTCCCGTCGGGCGGATCGCCAGCTGCACCGGCGAGCGCTCCCGGTCCCTCGGCGCTGTGCGCGGCGCCCGGGTCGCGCGAGGCCCCTTCCGCTCCCGGGCCGAGCTGTCCCGCCGTGGGCCCGGCGGCCCCGGGAGCCTCGGGCGACCCCTCGGGCCAGCACGTCTCGTGGGCGCAGCTGCCCGGCGCACCGGTCGGCGTCGGACAGGGCACGGGGATGGCCGCCGATGCCGCGGGCGCGGAAGCGGTCGTGTTCGGCGGGAACGTTTCGGGCGCGCTCTCCAACACCACGCAGGTCTACGACGAGGCGATCGCGAGCTGGTCGACCGTGGCGACGACGCACGCGCCCTCCCCCCGCAGCGACTTCGGCTTCGCCACCAACGACTCGGCGCGGCTGGCGGTGCTGTTCGGGGGGGTCGTGGACCTCGCCTCCCGGGCCGTCGACAACTCCACCTGGCTGTTCGACTTCGGGTCGAACACCTGGACGAACGTCTCGGGGCCAGTGGCCCCCCCCGCGCGCGCGGATCCCGCGCTCGCGGTCGATCCGAGCTCCGACCTCGCGCTCCTGTACGGCGGGTGGGACCAGGACTACCGGTCGAGCGGCACCCTCACGTTCGGCGATCTATGGGCGTTCAACTTCTCGACGGACGCCTGGACGCAGTGGCAGCCCAGCGGCCCGAGCCCTCCTCCGCTCGAGGGGGCGTCCTTCGGCTGGGACTCTCAGAGCGGGACGTTCCTCCTGTACGGGGGCTGCTACCCGTGCAGCTCCACGGTCTGGCAGCTCGATCCGGTCTCGCGGACCTGGTCGGTGGTCTCCCCCGCGGACGCGGCCCCGACGCCGCGCGCGCAGAGCGCCGTCGCCTGGAATCCGATCGACAGTGCGCTGACCGTGTTCGGCGGGACGAACGGCGCCGTCGCCTTCAACGACACCTGGGAGTTCGCCCCCGCGACCGGCAACTGGACCGCCGAGGCGGCGGGGACCGCCCCGGCGGCGCGATGGAGCGCCGCGTCCGCCTGGCTGAACGTCCCGGGCAATCAGACCCTCCTGATGACGGGAGGGACCGGGGCCGGCACGCTCCCGAACGCACTGTGGCGGCTCGCCCCGACGGCGAACCTGACCCTGCTCGTCGAGAACGCCTCGAGCGGGCTGCCCGTCGCCTCCGCGAAGGTCGTCCTGGGGAGCGGTCCGGCCGCATCGACCAACGCGTCCGGCTACCTCAACCTCACGGCCGTCACGGCCAACGAGACGACCGTCAATGTCTCGCACATCGGGTTCGCGGACAGCCAACGGTCGTTCTGGATCGCCCCCGACTCCACCGCCTTCGAGCAGTTCCTGCTCTCCCCCGTGCCCGACGGCAACGTGAGCGTGCGGATCGTCAACGAGTCCGGTGCCCCGGTCGCGGGCGCCGCCGTGAGCCTTCGGATCGCCGGCGCGTACCTCCCGGACTCGAACGGGACGTCCGACCTCCAAGGGTACGTGAGCTACCCGAACGTCCCGAGCGGGGTCCCCGCGCCGACGGGCGTCGTCACCGCGTCGGGCCCGGGCAGCTACTCGAACTCAACGGCGTTCGTGCTCCCCCCCGGGGCCCGCGTCTCCGTCGTCGTCGTGCTCGTGTCGTACCCCCGGCTGGTGATCCAGGTGACCGGGGCGCTCGCGAACCTTCAGCTGGCCGACGTCGCGCACGCCAACATCAGCGAGAACGACCTGTTGCTGGGCTCCACCGACGCGGCGGGCTGGCTCAACGCCACCTCGATCCTGCCCGGCGGAACGGTCCAGCTCGCGATCGTCGCCGAGGGGTTCTCGGTCCTGGGGAGCAAGATCGTCCTGCCGCACTCGGGCACCCTCAACGAGTCGTATCGGCTCTCCGGGCTCGAGTTCGGCCGGATCGCGGTCGCGGTCGACGACGGCTCGACGGGCGACCCGATCGGCGGGGCGACGGTGGCGGCGACCGCCGACCCGTCCGTGTCGAGCGTCGCGTACACCGACTCGCACCCGACGACCGACGCGGGGTCGGTCACGCTGAGCGTGCCGCAGGGCGCCTACTGGGTCAACGTCTCTTCGTACGGCTACTATCCGGACGACATCGGACCGGTCTGGGTGCCCTCGGCCGGCACGGTGAGCCTCGGCGCGAACCTCTCGCTCGAACCGGGGGCGAACGTGAGCGTCTTCGTCCGGGTCTACCACCACGGGCCGCCGGTCGTCGGGGCCCGGGTGCTGGCCGGGGCCGCCCTGCCGGTCAACACCTCCGACACGGGGTGGGCGAACTTCACGGACCTTCGCTTCGGGCCGACGCTCGTGAACGTGACCGCGGTCGGCTTCCTGCCCAACGAGACGCTCGTCGTGCTCGCGCCGTTCGAGACGATCTCGGAGTACCTCGTGAACCTCACCCCGGCGCCCCTCGTCCCGGGCCACACGTCGAACGGGACGTACGCGTACGGCGGGGTCCTGCCGACCCTCGCGGCGCTCCCGGCGTACCTCGTCCTGCTCGCGCTCGCCGTCGGGGGCGCGCTCGTCTTCCTGCTGTATTTGCGGATCGACCGGGGCGCCGCCCCGGACGATCTCCCGCCGCCGCCGTTCGAAGGGGCCGGCCCCGGGCCCGCCGCGGCGCCGGAGGCACCGGGCGAGGCGCCGGGGCCGCCCTAGTCGAGCGGGCGGCGCTCGACGACGACGACCGCGCCGACCGATGCGACCACGGCGATCGCGAGCGCGAGCAGGAAGGCGGCCGGCAGCCCCGCGTCGGCGATCAGGACCCCGGCGCCGGCCGCGGCGGCGCCGAGGAGCGCGGCGAGCCCGGGGAGCCGGCCCATCGGGGGTCCGACGGCGGACGACCGGCTCTCGAACAGTCCGCGGAAGCGCGGCGTGAGCCGCCGCGCGATCGCGGGATCGATCGCGGGCCCGGGGCGCTCCGCCCCGGCGGTCGGCAGGACGATCCCCCGGCCCGTGACCGGGCGCAGGAAGGTGACGAACGTCGCGAGCACCGCGAGGCCGGCGAGCCCCGCGAACCACGGGTCCCCCACCCCGGCGAGCGGCAGGCTCGCGGCCGACCGCCCCACGAGCAGGTGAGCGACGCCGACGAGCTGCGCGTCCAGCGCGGCGAAGGTGTTGCGGACGAGGAGGCCCGGTTGGCCCGCCGAGCCGGCGGCGACGGCCGCCAGGAGCAAGAGCCCGAGCGCGAGCGCGAACTGCAGCCCGACGACCCGCGTCCCCGCACCCTCGTTGGGGGCGACGAACGTGAGGAACAGGAGCGCCGGACCGGCGAGCAGGGCCCCCCACCCGACCGCGTCGAGCACGAGGCCCGCGCCGACCGGGTCGATGCTGACCACCATCAGCACCACCAGGAGGGCGAGCAGCCCGAGCGCCCCGAACCGGGGTCCGTGCACCGGCTCGACCAACGGATAGGTGGCGAGCCCGAGCGCGACCAGGAACGCGGCGAGCGAGACCCCGATCGCGGCGCCGGGCAGGTGGCGCATCCCGGCCGCGGCCACGTACAGGAACGGCGGCAGACCGAGCGCCACCGCGGCGAGGAACCACCGGTTCACGGCGAGACCACCCCGAACCGGACCCCCGCGTAGCCCCGGGTCACCTGGTCGATGAGATCGCTCCGTCCGAACAGCTGCGTCGTGACCCCCGCCTCGCGCAGCCGCCGCGCGGCCTCGTGCCGGAGGGCCACGAGCGGATCGGCCGCGAATCGGACCGCGCGCTCGGCGAGCGGGTCCGGGAGCGGCGGGAACAGCGCGAGCGGGTCCGGCGCGTGGAGGAAGAGGCGGTGACCGGCCCCGCGGAAGGCGGAGAGCCCTCCGCGCGTGAGATCCGGCGGGGGGTCGAGCGCCGCGAAGGCGAAGACGGCCGAGGGGTGACCGAGGTTCCGCGCGAGGAACTGCGCGGCGTCCTCGATCTCGAACTTCCCCGGGACCACCACCGCGGCGCTCAGGGTCCGATCGATCTCGAACGCGTGGTCGACGGTGCGGCCGAGCGGCAGGAACTTCCGCGCGCCGTCGGCCCACAGGAGCAGCGCGGTCCGGTCGCCCTGGCTGAACGCGTAGCGGGCGAGCAGCAGGGCGGCATCGACCGCGAGGTCGAGGGCCTCGCCGCCGGGCGGCCCCTGTCCCATCGGACGGCTCACGTCGAGGACGAGGGCGATGTCGAGACGGTTCTCGGTCTCGTTCTCCTTCACGAGCAGCCGCTCGTAGGTCGACCGCTTCCAGACGATCGACCGGAAGTCGTCCTCGGGCTGGTACTCGCGGAGGGACCGGAACTCGGTCCCGCTGCCGCGGGGCCCCGCGAGGATCCGCCCGACCATCTCGTGGCGCAGCCGCTCCGTGATCTCCGACTTCCAGAGCGCGACGTCCGGCAGCACCTCCACCGGCCAGCGGTCCTCGACGACCGCCGTGCGGAAGGCGAGCCCGAAGGCGTCGTGCGCGATCGCGACCACCGGGCCGAGCTCGAGGGCGCCCCGCTTGGTCCCGCGGTAGACGTACGCCACCGTCCGGGTCGAGCGCGCCTCGACCCACGACAGCACGTTCGGGGAGCCCGCGACCGGCACGAGCCCGTCCGGCACCCGATCGTAGAGCTCGAGGTAGAAGCCGGCGGCGCGGCGGACCTCGATCCGCGTCGCCATCGTGCCGTGGCCCCCGACGGGAAGGAGGGCCGTGTTCTCGGTGCGCTGCACCGCGAGGTCGCTGGACCGGAACCCGCGTGTCCGCCAGGCGAACGCGAGCACGTCCACGAGGACGAACGCGACGACGATCGCCCCGACGAGCAGCAGGAGGAGGTTGACCGCGAGGAGCCCGACCGTGAGCGCCGCGAGCCCGCCCGCCAGCAGCCCCCACCCGCGCGGAGTATGGACGACCCGCGACTCGGTCACCGACGGCTCCCCGCCCACTCGCTCAGCGGGGCGCGTTCGATCGGGCGAGTACGGCCTCGAGGACCCCGCGGAGGACGGCGGACGATCCCGCCGACCGATCGGTGGGGGTCGCCGTCCGCATCGCCTCGGGCCGCACCACGATCCGGTGGTTGAGGACCGGGTACGCGAGCTCCTGCACGTCGTCCGGGATCACGTAGCTCCGCCGGTCGAGCGCGGCCGCCGCTCGCGCGGCCAGGGTCAGGTGAACGCCGGCGCGCGGGGACGCCCCGACGAGGATCTTTGGGTCGCGCCGCGTCTCCCGGACGATCGCCGCGACGTACTGCAGGATGTCCGGGTGGACGTACGTCGCCCGGAGCGCGGCCCGCAGCTCGGTGACCTCGTCGGCCGAGACGACCTGCCGCGGCTCCGCCGGGACCGTTCCGGCGCCCTGGGTCTCAAGGATCCGCATCTCGTCGTGCGCCGCAGGGTACTGGAGCACCTCGCGGAACAGGAACCGGTCGAGCTGCGACTCGGGCAGCGGGTACGTGCCTTCCTGATCGAGCGGATTCTGGGTCGCGATCACGAGGAACGGGCGCGGCAGCGGGTACGACCGGCCGTCGACGGTGACCTGGAACTCCTGCATCGCCTCGAGCAGCGCGGACTGGACCTTGGGCGGCGCTCGATTGATCTCGTCGGCGAGCACGATGTTCGCGAAGATCGGGCCGGGTCGGAACTCGAACTGCTGGTTCTTCGGATCGAGGATGACATTCCCGACGATGTCGAGCGGGAGCAGATCGGGGGTGAACTGGATGCGATGGAACGAGAGGTCGAGCGCCCGGGCGAACGACCGGACGAGGTACGTCTTCGCGAGCCCCGGGAGGCCCTCCACGAGGACGTGCCCCTCGCAGGCCAGCGCGATCGTCAGGGCACGGATCGGATCGTCGTAGCCGATGACCGTCCGCCCGATCGCCTGCTGCAGCCGGGTGAGGAGGGCCCCCGGTTCGCCGGCGGACGGCGCCGGTCCCGCGGGGGCGGCACCCGTCCGTGCCGGGGCCGACGTCGACGCGGCCGGGGCGGCGCCGGGCACGGCTCCCGCGGGCAGCGTCACGTCGGAGCGCCCTCCGCGGACGGGGGCGCCCGCAGTGCGTCGAGCGCCGCGTCCAGGTCCGCGCGGGCCCGCGCGCGCCAGGCGTCGCGTCGCCAGCTGGCGAACGGGTCGTCGGGCGACGCCCCCTCCGCCCGGGCCGCCAGTCGGTGGGCGGTGACGAGCGAGCGTCGGATCTCGAGGAGCGATGCCTCGTCGGACGACCGCGGACGATCGCCGCTAAAGCGCCGGGTCCGCTCCGTCCCGGTCGAGCCGGCGGGAACCGCCAGCAGCTCGTCGACCCGCGCGATCGTCGCCGTGATCGCCGGGTCGATCCCGCCGTCGCGCAGGGACGCTTCCAGCGCGTCGATCGGCCCCTTCACCCATCGTCGGTCCGGGGGCACCGTCTCGAGCACGGGCGGCGGCCGGGCGAACCGGGCCAACGCCCAACCCGCGGTCAGCCCCGCCGTCAGCGCGACGGGGAGCCCGTACGTGACCGCGGTGGTGACGTCGCTCAGCAGCGACGACGCCCCGGTCACCAGCGGTTCCCCCCGGTCGCTTCGGGGAGGGGCCGGGTCGCGGGGAGCGGGGCGGGGACCCGGACCGAATAGGTGGGGACGGCCGGGGCGCCGCGCCGGGCGAGCACGGTGGACTCGTAGATCCGGCGGACGGTGGCGACGACGTCGCCCGGGGGGACCGCCTCGGGCGGTCCGAACCGGACCGGCTCGTAGATCTCGTAAAGACGGAACAGCAGCGGGACGAGGCCGCCGGCGTCGGTCCGGAGGTCCTGGGCGAGCACCTGCCGGGCCGTGTGCGACCGCGGGAACGGCGAACCGAATGCCGCCTCGACCTCCCGCATCACGGTCGGGAACACCTCGAGTACGGCGCCGCGCGCGTCGCCGCGCCGGACCGCCTCCTCGACCGTTCGGACCGCGGGCGGACCGACACTGGGAGGCGGTTGGGCGCCGTCCGGTCGGGCAGGCGTCCCCGTCGCCATCCCTCGGCTTAAACCGCACCCCTACATGTACGCGACGCGCGGGCCGGCGCGGTGCGGAAAACCCTCGCGCCGTCTCCCCTCGCACGCCCATCCGAATCCCCGCAACGCCGCACCGTTCGTCCGGGATCGGGCGATGAGCTCCGGGTTCGCCGCACGAATCCGCAGACGGAATTCTCGACGGGGCGCGACCCGGGCGGGAGGCGATAAGCCCTCAAACGCCGCCCTCCTGGGCCCTCTACTCGATGGAACGCTTCGAGAGGCAGCTTCGGCAGGCGGAACCCGGGTTTCGCGAGCTGATCGACCGGATCCCGCTCCAGGCGACGCCCCCGCTCCCGCCGGAGTGGCTTCGCGTGGAGATGCTGGAGCGGAGCCTGCTCCTGCGGCGGGTCCCCGACCTCGAGGGTCGGACGGTCCTCGAGGTCGGATCGGGGGCTCACGCCATCTCGACGGTTCCCCTCGCCTGGCGGGTCGGGGGCGCGGGACGGGTCGTCGCGCTCGAACGGTCGCGATGGGGCCAGTTCCGGCCGGTCGTGACCGCCAGCGGCCTCCTCGAGCGGATCCGACCCGTGGCGGGAGATGCCCGCCGGCTGCCACTGCGCTCCGACGCGGCGGACCTCGCGGTATGCCTCCACGGGCTCCGATCCCTGCGGGGCGACGAAAACACCGTCCGGGTCGTCCGCGAGATGCTCCGGATCGCGGAGCGCGTCGTCCTCGCGGAGTCGCTTCCCATCGCGAGGACCGATGGCCAACGGGCCCATCTCGCCATGTACAACCTCCGCGCGGAGGTGTTCGGGGCGAGCCTGGGAGTTCGCGATGACCTACCGTACCTGCCGCTCGATCGTCTCGCCTCCTTGGTGGAGCGGGCCGGCGGCGCCGACGTAGAGGCCCGGACCGAGGAGATCGACCTCCCCCACTTCCTCGGCTACTTTCCCCGGACGCTCGTGGAGGCGGTCCCTCGGGGCCGTCGACGGGAGGAGCTCCTGGAACGATGGGACGAGGCGGAGGCGATGCGGCGGAGATACGGCGCCGACCACCCCCCAGTGGGAATCGTCTCGGCGCGGCGGTCCCGGAGCCGGTTCACCCCCGGGGACCCGGAACGACCCCCACCCGGGGCGCGAGGTCCTGCGGACTGACCGCGCGGCTCGCAGAAGCGCGGCGCGACTTGCCTGGCCCTCCTTCGGACGGACGGGCGAGGGGTCCGGGTCGGGAGACGCCCGAGCAACTTCCGGCTCGAATTTCGCCATTTTCGTTCGCACCGATCCTCGATCAATGCATCCAGGAATTCTCTCGCAAACGGATTTCCTGCGAGCGGGACCCGCCACGGCGGGCTTCCGGGGCTCACTGGGCTCTCGGCGCCCGGCTCGAGCCACCTCGGGAGGACGGTTTCACCGAACGCTTCTGCGGACCAGCACGTTGCTCTGTCCGAACGGCCGGACGACGGCAAAACCTTCGCGTTCGAACATGCCGGCCGATCCGAACCAAGTGGCCACCGCCCTTTCGTGGGTCGCGGGATACGCCTCTACGATACCCCCACCGTGCCGCCGAATCGCCTGGAGCGCGGCATGCAGCGCGAACCGCGCGACCCCCGACCTTCGGAACGGTCGGTCGACAAAGAAGCAGGTAATCCTCCAGCTCGGCGCCGGACCGAGGCGGTCCGCTATCGACCGGTACTTTCGACCGCGATCGACTCGTGGCAGATCCTCGCGGCGACCGAACTGGCACCATCCGACCGGTCGGCCACCTTGGTAGACCAGGATCCCGTGGGCGCGACCCCGCATCAGCAGGGCACGATGGTCACGTCGGTTTGCGTCCTGGCGAGCCCTGCTCTCAAGGGGCCCCGTGGGACCCCCTCGATGGTAGAACATGCACCAGCATCCGGCCTGGACCCCGCGGTACTTTCGAAACAGGGTTTCGAAGGCCGACCAGGTCGAGGGCGAAAGTTCGCGGGCCTCCAACGTCCGCTCGACCGGTCCGCTCGTTCGCGACACGCTCTCGACTCAATGAGCCTGGATGGCCGAAGAAGATTCGCATCGGGTGGGGCTCGGTACCGTTCCGCCAGGTCTGCCCACCGTTTATGGCCGCATCGAAGTCTGTGCTCCCTGCCGGAGGACATCGCCCGTGACCGAACTGGACGCGTTACGAACGTTCTATCGCTACAATGCCAGGGTCCGACGCCGGTACCTGGCCGCGATCCTCGCCCTGCCTCCGGCCGAACGATTGAAGGATCGAGGGGCCTCGTATCCCTCGCTCCAGGAGGTCTTCGTTCATGTTCTGGATGGGATCTTCTGGTGGTTGCAGTACGTCGCTCAGGACCGGACGAGCGAGGCCGAGCAGCTCCCGGCCCGCGAGCTGACCCCCGATCGGTTGGGCGCGGAACTAGCCCGGGCCGAACGGCTGGCGACGGAGTACCTGGACTCGCTCGAGGAGAGTGACCTTTCCGAAGAGATGGTTTGCCACCTCACCGAGGGCGGGAGCAGCTCCGAAGCGCGCTTCCCGATCGCCGACGTACTGTGGCATCTCGTGGAAGAAGAGCTCCAGCACCGGGGAGAGCTCAACGCCTTGCTCTGGCAGATGAACGTTGACCCTCCGATCGCCACGGTCGAGGACTGGAACGCGTCGAAGGGGACGGCGCTTCCCGGGTGACCTCGCTCTCAACCCATCTGCGACACCGATCCCGGGGCGTGGGGTGCGCCCGCACGGGGTAGGGCCGGACGGTTCCCGCAGGTTGAAGCCGAGCGGAGGGACTGGACCGAGTACGAGGACAGGTGAGGAGTCTCGGCACCGCTACGGTCGAGGATGGAGAACCTCGCGGCCGATACCTTGGAAGTTCGATCGCTCTTCGGCCGGCAGTCATCGCAGGAAGGAGGCGGCTGTTCGCCTCCGCTGGGACCGAATCGGCCAGGGCGGTCCACGGCGGATCCTGAGCCACCGCGAAGCAGCTCGTTCGCACGCGATAGCTTTCGGTAGAAGCCCGGGCGTGCGCGGAATCCTCCAACCTTCACGGTCTCGCGGTCTACGATGTAGAACATGCGAAATCCGTTGACCTTCATCGCCCAAATAGAAAGGACGACCCCGGGAGGCGGAGATCGCGGCGATACCTCGTACCCCGGGCCGGAAGCGAACGGATCCCTCGCCATCCTTCGAATCCCCCGCTCGTCGACCGCCCGTACGTGCGGGGGCAGCGGAAAGAACTCCGGCGGGGCCCTGCGGTGACGAACGACCCGGAAGGGCACGCTGCCGGCCCCGGGCCCGGCGGGTGCGAGACTCCGCGAGCATTCCCTCGACCGGCTCGAACTCCTCCGAACGGCAGCGTCGGTGGAGCTCCGCTCAATTCGGGCGGTTCGGATGAGCCGCCGATCGCATCACGACGACGTCGTCGTACGACTCCTCGCCGGATTTGAGCATCCCCGGAAGTTCTCGGGTCCGTCGACTGACCGCTCGCGTCGTGCCCATACATCGAGACGCACGCTATAATGGAAATAACAGCGCGGACGGAGCCGGCGACACGGGCGCGGAGGGATTTGAACCCTCGACCGCCGGGTTAGGAACCCGGTGCCCTATCCAAGCTAGGCTACGCGCCCGATCCCGTCCGACCCTCGGCGGGTTATCATGACTTCGCGACCGCGCGACGGTCGCCGGACAGGAGACGGTCGTAGCGGTGGTCCATCGGGGCGGAGAAGTCGGTCGCCGCCTCCTGGGCGATCTCGATCCCCTCGAGATGCTCGCGGATCGTCGGGAGGACGGGACGACGGGGCGCGCCGTCGGAGACGGCCGGGGAAGAGCCCCCCAGCGCCCCCAGCAACCACCGGTCCTCCCCGACCACGAAGAGGAACGGGTACACCCGCGATTCCCGCGTGAGCGCGGCGAACAGGAGCTCGGGCCGGGCCCCGGAGCGCGGCGAACCCGACAGCAGCACGACCTGGTCGCCGGATCGCCCGCGGTACGGGGGGAGCCGGGCCGGGTCGAGCAGGGTCCGGTGCGTGATCCATCCCTTCGCGAGCATCCGCCGCTGCGAGAACGGGAGGCCGAACGGCCCGACCAGGTGGGGGCCCTTACCCTGCGCCGGGGCCACGAACGGTCGGTCGAGCAGCTCGCCGACCGCCCACCGTTGGTGGGCGGTGATCGGCACGGGCGTCCCGTCGTCCCGCTCCTCGGGCAGCGCGCCCCCCAACCCGTGCGGGTACGCGAGCGTGCCGGAAAGGCCCGCGAGATGGCACCAGAGCCCCTCGAAGTCGAAGTAGACGGGGACGGTCGGGGCGTCCGAACGGACGGTGATCGCGAGCGGGTTCGCCGCGAGGCGGTCCGTCCCGAGCTTCTCGGTGAGCTTCGCGCCGTCCTGCGGGCGCGCGTGGAGGACGACCGCGATCCCGATCTGGGAGCCCGTCCAGAGCACCACGTTCCCGGGTTCCCGGGTGATCCGTTGGACGAACTCCTCGAACCGGTCGACGTACGGCCGGGCCACGACGAACGTGGCGAACGGAAGACCGAGCCGGCCCGGATGCGGGACGTACCGGTCCCGCAGCCACCCTTCCTCGTACGCCCGGCGGCGGACGGCGTGGTAGGTCGACCGGGGGATCCCGACCTGGTGGAGTCGCTCCCGCTCCCGATCCGGCCGCGCGGCGAGGAGCACCGCGATCACGCGGGCCTCGGAGTCGGTCAGCGCCCGCACTGGGAAGGCTCCCTCCGGTTGCGACGGTCTAGCACGCGGTCCAACGCCCCGAACGGGGCGCGGAACTTTGCTTTAAGCGGTCCGCGCCGCATCGACGGCCCGAGTCGGGCCGGTAGGGGGCGGAACGCATCCATGGCGCAGGTGGGCCGGGGCATCACGGTGGCGGTCGCGCTACTGGTCGGGGTCCTCATGGTCTTTGTCCTCCCCGCGTCGGCGGCCGCCCCCGGCGCGTCCGCGTCCCCGTACGCGGCGGGTTCGACGTGGGCGTACGGCGGGGTGAAGACGGTCACCTACTCCGGAGCGGTCGGCAGCTGGCAGTACGTCGGCCAGGCGACCTTCGGATACTCCGTCCTTCTCGAAGAGAACTCGAGCAGCTCCCCGTTCGAGGTCTACGTCGACCGGACGATGGGGGCGCTCGTCACGACCGAGTTCTGCACCCCGAGCTGCGACCACCCGACCGACGCGGCGAACCTCACCTACCACACGTGGGAGACCGAGCAGGCCTGGGCGAACTTCACGACCGCGGGGTCGGTGACCGAAGGCTCGGCCTCGGTCGCCGCGATCGCCCTCGAGAACTCGCACGCGGTGGTCAACGGCTCCCTGACCGAGTCGTCGACGTCCGATCTCGCGGGCGTCGACCGGGCCCGGACGCTCAACGTGACCGTCGGCGGCGACTCGAACGTCTCGTTCGACACTCCCCTCGGGCTGCTGCCGCTCTCGCTCTCCGCGGGCACCGGGCAGAGCTGGTCGTCGACGAGCGCGTTCGCGGCCTCGGGCGGTTCGTCGTGGGCGCTCGTCTACACCGTGGTCGGACCGGCGGGCGGGATCGTCTCGGTCGCCCGCTCGGGAAACGGGACGGTCAACTCGACGGGCGAGGTGGGCCTCGTCGGTATGTACGCGCCGGGCCAGTCGTTCTCGTACAACGGCACGACCTACCCCGCGGTGGCGATCCAGGTGACCGGACCGTTCGCGGTGCGCGAAGGGTTCATCTTCCTGCCGTCGGGCTCCGACCTCTTCGGCACGTCGGCCCAGCCGTGGAGCGGGAACCAGTCGGGCGCCGCGACGGCGTCGCTCGAGTTCGTCGACGCCCTCCCGTTCGTCGCGGGCCACTTGGGTCTCGTGGCGTCGGCGTGGCAGTACGCCCCGACCGCCTCGTTCGATACGGCCGCCCTCCAACCGGCCGGCCCCGACGGACCGGTCGCCGACGCGGCGCCGGTGAACGTCTCGCCGTCGCCGACGACCGTGCAGGGGCAGCCGCAGTCCCCCAACGATGCGGAGCAGGACCACAACTGCCTCGTCAACGGCCAGGGCTGCCCCTCGGCCGCGACGCAACCCGGCCCGGGTCCGTCGCTCCATGGGCTGTTCGGCTACCTCCTGGTCGCGGTCGTCCTCGGGGCGATCATCGGGGCGGTCGTGGTCGTGGACCGCCGCCGGGTGCCGCCGCCGCAGTACCCCAACGCGGCGCTCTATCCCCCCGGCGAGAGCGGATCCACGGACCGCCCGACCGGGGCGCCGGCCCCGTCGGCGCCGGAGCCGCCGCCCGAGGACGACCCGCTCAGCCACCTGTGGTAGGCGCGGATCCGGGCGACGCCCCCGAGCGCGGGGGCACCGCGCGAGTGGCGAGCGGGTAGCGCAGGATCGCGGCGACCCCCTGGAACGCCTTCTGGAGCATCTCGCCCTCCTCGCTCTCCGTGGAGATCAGCCGGACGGTGGCGCCGGACTCCGCGGCGCGCCGGAACAGGCTCTCCACGAAGTCCTCGCGGCGCGCCTCGGTGAGCGACCGCTGGCCGCAGTGCGGGCACGGGCCGTCGAGGACGGCGTCGATCGCGTCGTCGGCGAGCGTGCGCACGAACTCCTGCTGGCACGCGGTGCAGCGGAAGGTGACGCGGTGCTGGCGGATCCCTTCGGAGATGAGCAGCGTGTCGACGGCGCCCGCGTCGAGCGCCCGGTTGACGTCGACCTCGCCGTAGGCGGCGAGCCCGCTCTCGGCCTTACGGATCTCGGCGAGCAGCCGCTGGATGATCCGCTTCTCCTCGGTGATCTCGAGCCCATGGAGGGTCTGGGTCGCCTTCTCCACGAGCTCGCGGAGGCCGTACTCGTCGGTGTAGCCGGTGTCGAACAGCGGCTGGACGACCTTCGCCTGCAGCTCGTGGTGGAGGTACCCTTCCTTGTAGAAGTACTCCTTCGTGGCGCCGGGCCCGCCGAGCAGGATCCCCTTGAGCTCGTCCTTGCGCGGCAGGAACAGCTCGCCCGCGATCTCGCCGATGCGCACGAAGAACTCGTGGGCGGCGTGCTCGATCATCCGCTCGAACCGGTGGGCCGACTGGCCGCCCCGCCCGTGCTTGCTCGGCACCTGCGACTGGCGGTTCCGCAGCGGCTCCACGCGCTTGCCGCGGAGCAGGCCGAGGGTGACCTCCGCCCGGTCCATCACGATCAGTCCCCAGACGTCCGGTTCGTGGACCATCGCCAGGAGCGGGTCGAGGAAGAACGTCGAGTCGCAGCGGTAGAGGTAGGTGTTGAGCGGCTCGGGCGGCTCGACGATGAACGTCACGGGCTCCGACTTGTCGGCGCCCACCGCGCGGCTGCCGACGAAGAAGGCGACGCCGTGCGGCGGCGCCTCCCGGTACGCCCGGACGCGGCCCATGATCGACTCGATCGCCCACATGACGTTCTTGCGGGTCGTGCGGCTCTTGATGTTCGAGCTCTGGGCGTACTCGTTGCGGAGGTACGCCATGACGTCCGAGATCTGCTTGCCCGGCGGCACGTAGAGCGAGATCAGCTCGGTCGCGCGCCCGCGGCACGCCGCGATCTCATCGAGCTTGCGCTGGAACGAGTAGCGGGCCAGCTGCAGCTCGGCGGACGGGAGGCTCATCGCGCCCCCCGGCTCGACGGAGAAACCGGGCTCGGGGCTCGCTGCGCGCCCACCGGTCCCGCCGGCCGGCGCCCGTCCCCCGGGCGGGAGAGTCAGAGAAGACGGCGGATGTGCTCGTCGATGACCTCTTCGGGGTACGCGCCCACGATCCGGTCGACGAGCTTGCCCTGCTTGTAGAACAGCAGCGTGGGGATGCTCATGATGCCGAGCGCCCCCGCCTTGTCGCCGTTGTCGTCCGAGTTCATCTTGCCGAACGCGACCTGGCCCTGGTACTTCTGGCTGAGCCGGTCGACGATCGGCGAGACCATCCGGCACGGCCCGCACCACGGCGCCCAGATGTCGACCACGACCGCGCCGTTCTCCTGCGCGAACTTGTCGAAGTTGCTACTGCCGATCTCTTGAACGGACATGGAGTCCCACGGCGAGGGAAGGCGTGCGCGTCTATTTTATGGTTCACGGAAGCGGGCGTAAGTTTCCGGCGGGACCGGCCGCCTCCGGCGCGTCCGGTCGCGGCGCGCGCGCCGGCCCCCCTCGACCCCCCCAAGCGTCTTTGTAGAGCCGGCGCCTCTCCTCGCCCGTGACGTACGCACCCGCGGGCGGTGCGACGGGCGACGGGTTCCCCGCCCCGACGGGCGAGGCGGTGCCCGCGCTCGTGCGCGGCTCCCGGCGGCCGGCGCTGCTGACGCCGTCCGCCCGCAAGGGGATCCGGCAGCGGATGCTGCGGTTCCGCCAGGCCGCGCTCGATCGGATCGTCGCGCTCACCGGCGTCGCGCCCGCCGAGCTGCAGCGGTTCCGGCGCGAGCTGCGCGAGAGCGACCTCCCCGACGTGCTCATCCAGCGCGGTGCCGGCGAGGCGTTCGCCCGGGAGCTGCCGCAGGGCGCGCTCCTCTACCTGCTCGTGCGGGCGCTGCGGCCGACGTACGTGGTCGAGACCGGGGTGCGCCCGGGCTACTCGACCGCCTGGATCCTGGCGGCGCTCGACGCGGAGGCGAACGGATCGCTGACCTCGGTGGGCCCGGGTCCCACGGCGGGCCGCAACCTCGGGGTGCGCGACGTCACCGTGGGACAGTTCGTCCCGCCCGCGCTGCGGGGCCGTTGGACCCTCGCGCTCGGGAACACCGAAGAGCGCGTCCGGGAGATCCTCGACCGCGCCCGGCACGTCGACCTGTTCTTCTACGACAACGGACCCGACGCGGACCGGGCCCGGTTCGAGCTTCGGGCCGGCTGGGAGTCGCTCTCCGAGCGGGGGATCGTGCTGGCGCACCACGTGGAGGCGAACGCGGCGTGGGCCGACTTCTGCCGCTGGCAGGGACTGTCGCCCCAGCTGTTCGACCCCGGACCGCCGCCGATGGGCGCGCTCGGGGTCCGCGCGACGGCCCGCGCGCGGACGCGCTAGCGCTCGAGCTCCTCGACCAGGTGGATCGCGGCGGGGACGATCAGCTTCTCGACCGCCGTGCGCACCGCGCGCTCGCTGCCCGGCAGCGCGAAGACCGGCTTTCCGTTGAGGACGAACAGCGAGGCTCGGCTGATGATCGCGAGCGGCCCCACCTCCTGGAAGCTCAGGGCCCGGTAGATCTCCCCGAACCCCTCGAGCCGCTTGCCGCCCATCGTCTCGAGCGCCGTGACCGTGAGGTCGCGCGAGCTCACGCCGGTCCCGCCCACGGTGACGGCCGCCTCGACCCCGACGTCCTTCAGCCACGGGTCGAGGGCGTCGCGCACGTCGGCGACCGAGTTCGCGACCAGCCGGTAGTGCACGACCTGGTGGCCGCCGTGCTGGAGCAGCGCGCGCGCGAGGTGACCGGACGGATCGTCGTCCTCGGTGTGGGTGTCGGAGACCGACAGCACCCCGAAGCCGAGCGCCCGGGTGCCGCCGAGGTGGTGGCGCGACGTGGCCTGGGGCGGAGCGTCGGTCATGGGGTGCGGATCGCCTGCTTCTCCTTGCGCACCACGCGCACGGGCCCGAGGGCGGTGTGCGGGTAGAGCCCCCGCGCATCCTTCTCGAGGTACTTGACCATGTCCCATACGGTGAGCAGCGCGACGGTGGCGCCGACGAGCGCCTCCATCTCGACGCCGGTCGGGCCGATCGACTCCGCCTCCACGCGGACGCGCACCCCGCGACGCGAGGGGCCGATCGTCACGGCGCTCGACGTGAGCGGGACGATGTGGCAGTGCGGGACCAGCTCCGCCGTGCGCTTCATCGCGAGCAGTCCGGCGACCTCGCCGGTCGCGATCGGGTCGCCCTTCGCCACCCGGCGCTGTGCGATCGCGCGGCGGGTGGCGGCCCCGAGGGCGAGCTCGCCGTCGACGACCGCCGTGCGGTGGACCGGGGGCTTCGCCCCGACGTCGCGCTGCCGGGCCATCCGGGTCAGCTCCCGGCCGCCGGCGCGCCGGCGGCGAGATGGGCGAGCACCGCCTCGAGCTGGACCCGCTCCGAGGCGCCCTGCGCGAGCCGGAAGTCGACCTCGCCGAGGTACTCGACGAGGCGGATCTTGTCGCGCTCGGGGAGGAGCTCCGGGCTCAGGTCGGGGAGATACCCGTGGATGGCGTGCAGGATCTCCTCGCCGCTCGCCCCCCGGTCCGTGAGGAGCGCGTAGAGACGCTCGCGCGCCTCGCCGAAGCGGCCCGAGAGGGCGGCCCCGAGCATCGCCTCGACCTCGCGGCGCAGCGGGACCGTGGCGTACTCCTTCACCGTCTCGGGGGTGACGGTGTCCGAGTGGGTCGCGGTGAGCTGGAGCAGGTTCACCGCCCGTCGCATGTCGCCCGCCCCGGCCGTGACGAGCGTCGCGAGGGCGTCCGGCGTGATCCGCTTGCCCTCCGCCTTCGCGATCCGCTCGAGCTGCGTGCGGATCGCCTCGGGCGAGTAGCCGCGGAAGCGGAAGACCGCGCACCGCGACTGGATCGGGTCGATGATCCGGGACGAGTAGTTGCACGAGAGGATGAACCGGCACGAACCGGAATACCGCTCCATCAGGCGGCGGAGGGCGGCCTGCGCGTCCGAGGTGAGGTTGTCGGCCTCGTCCAAAAAGAGGATCTTGAACCCGACCTCCCCGATCGGGGCGGTCCGGGCGTACTCCTTGATCGTCGTCCGGACCGTGTCGATCCCGCGGGTGTCCGAGCTGTTGAGCTCGAGGAAGTTCTGCCGCCACTCGGCGCCGTAGAGGTCGTGCGCGAGCGCGAGCGCCGCGGTCGTCTTGCCGGCGCCGGGCGGTCCCGCGAACAGGAGATGGGGCATCGAGCGCTTCGCGGCGTACGCCCGGAGGAACGGGACGATCGACTCCTGGCCGACCATCTCCGCGAGCGACGTCGGCCGGTACTTCTCGACCCAGACGGCCTCGGTCGCGCGGTCCGGCATGAGCTCCGCGGCCGGTCTCCCGACCCGGGTACTTAGGTTTAGCGCGGCGGGGGCGCCCCGCCCGCGGCGAACCGGCGCTCGTCCCGGCGGTGCCGACGGACCGCCTCCGCGAGGATCCGGCCGTACTGGCCGAGCGCCTGTCGATGCCCGCCGTGGTCCTCGGCGTCGACGACCGCGAAGAGCCCGCCGAGCTGATCGATCGAACCGAGGAACCAGGCGTGGTCCGAGCGCAGCCGCGCGGCGAGCTCCCGCTGCGCTCGCGGGGCCGACGGGCCGGGGTCCGGCACCTCCGTTTGCATGTGAGCGGCGAGGATCGACCGCGCGGCCCCCACGGCGGCGCGAAGATCGTCGAGCGCGTACGCTTCCAGCAGGACCAGCCGAAGGCTCCAGGACTCGAGCCAGTCGACCGCCTCGTCGAACCCCGGGGGCGGGGGAGGGAGCGGCGGCGCCGCGTGCGCCGAGTCGTCCACGCCCCCGGCCGGCGGCGCGAGGGGGTAACGGTTGCGCCGCCGTGCGCTCGCTCACCGGAAGTGAGCTTCGCGGGTGGTGTCTCGGGGTGCGTCCGGGGCATCCCCCACCAAGCGATCTCCCGATCGATGAACGCCCTCGTCCCCCGACCGCTGACCGAGCTGCCCGCGCTGACCCGAACGAACTTCGCCCGCTCGCCCGTCGAGAGCGGACGCCCGGCCCTTCTCCCGCGCGCCGGCGCGCGGGCGCCGCGCGCGGCGGACCGGCGGACCCGCCGGCTCTGGAGCGAGTTCCTGGCACCGCTCTAGGGCGGGCCGCCCTCGCCGGCCGCCCCGCCGCCGGGGGGCCCGGGCGCGACGGCGGGGCGTCCGGCCCCGAGCGCGAGTCGTCGTCCGAGCCGGTACTGGAGATAGGCCATCACCGCCGCGACGAGCAGGACGCCCGGAACCGAGAGCTCGATCACGCCGTCCCAGACGAACAGGACGAGCAGCATCCCGGTCGCGAAGTAGTACTCGGAACGGACGAGGTCGTCCTGGCCGGCCCGCGTCACCACGAGCGCGATCGCCACGAGGTCCGCGACGGCGAAGAGCACCGCCGGGACGGCGGCCGGCACCTGCGCGATCCCGGCGAACAGCAGGACGAGCACCCACGCGTCGAACGAGAGGGTGCCCACGAGCACCCACCCGAGCGGCCGGAGGCGCGACGGCCCGGGGCGGGCCGAGAGGAGGTGGGCGGGCGCGCGGAACGCGAGGACGATCAGGAGCGCGACGACCGCCAGGAAGAACCCGAACTCGGCCGGAGTGGGGCCGTGGCCGACGAGGAGCGCGAAGGCGAACACCACGAGGAGGTAGATCGCCGCCGTGAGGCCGACCGCGCCGCGGTCGAGCCAGCGGCGGCCCTTCGCCTCGGGGAACCAGAGGCCGGTGAGGAGGATCGGGAGCGCGATCGAGTACGTCGCGTGAAAGACGGTGAGGCCGAGCGCCCAGAGCCAGTTGACCCCGAACGCGTGCCCGTAGCTGCCGAGGGCACCGACCGGCGACCCGCCCGGCTGGAAGAACGTGTGGACGGCGAACCCCTCCTCCGCGATCCCGTACGCCGCCCCGAGGAGCAGCGTGGACGCCCATCCCTTGCGGTAGTAGACGACGAACTCCCGGATGAGGAGCGCGCCGGTCCCGTAGAGCCCGATGTCGATGCCGAACGAGACGAGGAACTGGACCGGGTCGACGAACAGCGTCGTGATCGGGGTCGAACCCGTGAGGAGCTCGGGGATCGTCGGCGCGAACAGGAGGAGCGCGAGGACCGGGAGACGCGGCCTCAGCAGGATGCGCACGCCCTCACCGGGGCCCGAGGGATAGAAGAACTATCCGTACGGAACGCGACCCGTCCGACCTTAAGAACCCGGTCGGGCTCGTCGCGGGAGCCCCATGCGCGAGCGTCTCGCCCAGGTCACGTTCCGCGGCACGATCCGGGAGCGGTCGGTCGATCCGTTCGTCCGGCTGCTGAAGGGCCTTCGGACCCGGAGCCGGGTGAAGGGCGTTCTCCTCGACATCTCGAGCGGGGGCGGCGAGTCGGTGGCGTCGGAGGACCTGTACCTCGCCGTGAAGCGCCTCGACCAGGTGAAGCCGGTCTACGCGTCGATCGGCTCGATCGGGGCCTCGGGCGCCTACCTCGCGGCGCTGGGCGCGCGCCGGATCTTCGCCTATCCGGACTCGACGGTCGGCTCGATCGGGATCATCTACCCGCACCTCGCGGTGCGCGACCTCCTGCGCCGGCTCGGCATCGAGGTCGATCTCCTCCACAAGGGGGAGCACAAGGACGCCTTCCAGGGGCTCCGCCCGCTCACCGACGTCGAGCGCGCGAAGATGCTCGAGGTCCTCGAGGAAGGATACCGCGACTTCATCGGCACCGTCGCGCGCGAGCGCAAGCAGTCCGACGACGCCGTCCGGGCGCTCGCGACGGGCGAGGTCTGGACCGGGGCCCAGGCGGTGCGGTTGGGCCTCGTCGACGCGCTGGCGGACCGCGAGTTGGCGCTCGAGGAGCTCGCGCGCTTCACCGGGGTGCCGGTGCGCAAGACGGTCCGCCTCAGCCCGCCGCGCCCGTTCCTCGACCGTCTACTGTCGGGCGGGTCCGCGTCCGCGGGGGGCGGACTCTCGGCGCGGTTCCACGACGCGCTCGAGGACGTCCTCGTCGACTGGGGCGGCGGGGGCTTCCGCCGGTAGCTCGGGCGCCGGCGGCCGTTAAATAGCGCGACCGCGCTGGGACCGATGCGATGCCGGACAACCGTCGGAGCGGCTTCTCGAGCGCCGCCGGGCTCATCCAATACTACGACATGGAGGAGTCGAAGGCGCTCAAGATCTCTCCCTACCTCGTCTTCGGGATGGGGATCGGCGCCGCCTTCGTCGTCTCGATCCTGAGCTGGCGCGTGGTCTAGGCGACCGCCATCGGGAGCGCGGCCCCGGTCGGGGTGCGACCGGGCAGGTACCGTCCCGCCTCCGTCCGTCCGAGCAGGTAGACCTTCGATTCGGGCGACTCGTCGAGCACGAGATAGCCCGTGCGCGCCGCCAGCCGGCGGGCGAACGCACCGATCTCCTCGTGCGACGGCACGTGGTCCCGCCCCAGCCGCTGGCGCGACTTGCCCATGTAGACGTACCCCTTCGGTTCGATGAAGTCGGGGCGGGCGAGCGCGTCGAGCTCGGCGTACGCCGCGACCCATCCCAGGTTCCATCCCTTCACGAGGGTGTGGCGCACGACCCGACGGGTGGGGAGGTCGCGGACGATCGCGAGCGACTCGCGGAGGCGCTCGAACGCGTCGTCGTGCGCGGGCAGGGTGAGCCGGCGGAACACCTCGGCGTTCGGGGCCGTCACCGAGACGTAGAGCTGCGTCGGCAGCGGGTCGAGCGCCCGCAGCGCGTCCGGGTTCGTCCCGTTCGTGACGAGGAAGGTCGTGATCCCGCGCGCGTGGCAGAGCTCGAGGAACCGGTTCATCTTCGGGTAGAGCGTCGGTTCGCCCGTCAGCGAGATCGCGATGTGGCGGGGCGTCTGGGAGTCGTCCCAGCGCGCGACGTCGACCGTCGGATCGCCCTTGAACCCGGAGAGGATCCGCCGCTGCGCGTCGATCGAGCGGTCGAGCAGCGTCTCGGGGTCGTCGAACTCCGGCATGACCGCGTCGTTCTCCCAGCCCTGGTTCCGCCAGCAGAACCGGCAGTGGAGGTTGCACGAGTCGATCGCCGGCGACATCTGAAGGCAGCGGTGGCTCTCGATGCCGTAGAAGCGCCCCTTGTAGCAGTCGCGGCCGCGGGTCAGCGACTCGCGGGTCCAGTAGCAGAGCTTGACCGCGCTATGCCGGCCGACGAGCTGGTAGCCCTGACCGGCGAGCTCGTTCGAGAGGTCCTGGTCGCCCATCGGACCCGCGGTCGACGGGCCGCACCGCCATAAGCCTTTTCCGACGGCGTCGTCCCGGCCTACGTGAACTGCTCGCGGTCGAACAGCCAGAGGCCCCCGAGCGTCGTGCCGACGAAGTAGCCGAGCATCACGGAGATCCCCTGGAGGTACGTCGGGACGAGGATGATCGATCGGGCGGCGATGCCGGCGCCGACGGGAAGCCCGGTGATGGGGTACGAGAGGGTCGCGGACGCCCAGGTGATGACGAACCAGGGGGTGATCCCGACCAGACCCTCGACGAGGCCCTCGACCACCGAGAACCCGAACAGGAACATGATCGCGACGAGGATCACGCCGTACATGCTCGTCTTGAACAGCGAGCTGAACAGAAACGTCGTGCCCAGCACCGCGGCGAGGTACAGGGCCGTGATCGCCACGGACTCGAACACGCCCGCGGAGAGCGAGTTGCCCCCCACGAAGTAGAGGCCCGCCAGCACGACCACGACGAAGTAGGCGAGGATCGTCACCAGCGACGCGCCGAACGCCGCGAGGTACTTCCCGGCGTAGACGGTCCAGCGCTTGATCGGGAGCCCCATGAGGAAGTAGCCGGTCCGGTTCTGGAACTCCCCCGCGATCGCGTCGCCGCCGAAGATGATCGCCGCGAAGATGATCAGGATCTCCGCGCCGCCGATCCAGAGGCTGCCGTAGAACGCCGCGCCCGTCCCGATCAGTCCGGCCGGCCGATAGTAGCCGACCAGCGAGAGCAGGATGACGCACACGGCGGCCACGATGCTCATCATCAGGATGAACCGGTTCGATCGGAGGTAATCGCGGAACTGGTACCGCGACAGGAGCAACGACTGCGCGACGCTGCCGGGCACCCGACTTCCGTCCGGCACCGCGCCCGCCGCGGCCGACGGCGCGCTCGCCACGGCGGCGCTCACGCGTCCCCCTGGGAGATCTCGCGCAGATAGACCTCCTCGAGCGCGCTCCGCGATTCGCGGAAGCTCAACAGGCCCAAGTGCCGGGACGCGACGCTCTCGAGCAGTTGCACCTGCTCGGTCGGGCCCCCCTTGACAGCGAGCTGGAGGCGGTTCGGGCCGAGCCGGGTGCAGCCCGACACCCCGGGGAGCGTCGCGATGGGGCCGACCGCGGCGTCGTCGAGCGGGGCGGCGAACTCCACCTCGACCGTCCGCGTCCCGCTGCCGAGCCGGCGCTCGACGTTCTCCAACCGATCGTAGAACAGGAGCTTCCCGCGGTCGAGCAGGGCGACCTCGTCGCAGACGTCGGTGACCTCGCTCAAGATGTGGCTGCTCATGAAGATCAGCCGGTCCTCCTTCTTGAGCGCCCGCACGATCGACCGCACCTCGGCCATCCCGCGCGGATCGAGGCCCGTGCTCGGCTCGTCCAGGATCACGACCTCGGGGTCCGAGAGGAGCGCCGCGGCGATGTTCACCCGCTGCTTCATCCCCTTCGAGAACCGCCCGACCTTCTGGTCCGCCCACTCGGTCATCTTGACCTCTTCGAGGACGGTCTTCGTGCGGTCCCGGATCTCGGCCGCGCTGAGCCCGCGGAGCGCCCCGCTCATCTCGAGCGCCTCGCGGGGCGAGAGGGACGGGTAGATCTCGGGAGTCTCGATGAGGTCCCCGCAGCTCGAGAGCGCGCGCTTGCGGTCGCCCTGGACCGAGATCCCGTTGACGAACGCCTCGCCCTCCGTCGGGAAGATCAGGTCGGTGAACATCTTGAGGGTCGTCGTCTTGCCCGCGCCGTTCGGACCGAGGAAGCCGATGCACTTCGACCCCTCGATCTTGAGATTGAGATGGTCGACCGCGACGAAGCTGTTGAACCGCTTCGTGAGCTGGACCGCTTCGAGACTCGGCGCCATACTGACGTTGCGGGGTCTCGCAAGCCGGGTTAAAAGCGGAGCGGCCGAGTGCGTCGCCGGCGCACGACCCCGGCGTCTCCCGGCCCGGCCCCGTCCCGGCACCGAAACCTACTCACGCCGCCGGGAGTTCGCGGTCGCGTGGTCGAGGAACTGGAGCCCGAGGAGGTCGTCCGCCGGCTGAAGCAGGATCCGCACGGCGTGCTGCTGCTCGACGTGCGGGAGCCGTTCGAGCGCGAGCTCGCGGTCATCGAGCCCTCGGTGCACATCCCGATGGGCGAGGTCTCCCAGCGGCTCGACGAGCTCCCGCGGGACCGGCCCATCGTGGTCTACTGCCACGGCGGGGGCCGTTCCGCGATGATCGCCGCGTACCTGGAGAGCGAGGGGTACCGATCGGTCGCGAACCTGAGCGGCGGCATCGACGCCTGGTCGCTCACGGTGGACCCGAAGGTCCCGCGGTACGGCTGAGGCGCCCGCTCAGCGGCGCCGGACCGGTCCCGCGGACGGAGGGCGCTCGAGCAGCTCGACGTAGCCGCGCATCTTCCAGTAGGTGTCGAGGAACTCCTGCCCGCGCGGTGTGATGTCGTACGCGGGGCGCCCGTCCACCTCCTCGGCGCGCAGGAGACCGAGCGCCATCAGCCGCTCCACGAAGGTGCGCAGCCGGTCGACCGGCATCCCCGCGCCGTACGAGACGCGCGTGATCCGCGCGGCCCCGTGGTAGCGCTTCACGACCTCGAGGACGGTGGCGTAGAGGTCCGTGGCCTCGCGACGACGCGCCGTGCGGGCGCCGTCGTTCGGCCCGACCGCCATCGTCGCCCCTCAGAGCGGAAACGCGGGCAGGCTATCGGCCTTCAGGGGACCCGAGGTGACCGTCGCGCCCTGGCCGACGTCCACCTCCCCCGTGTACGTGACCTCCCCGACCCGGGCCCGGTCGCGCAGGCGGACGACCCGCGCGAAGATCCGCCGGGCCTCCGCCCGCTCGTGCAGCTCCACCTCGTCGGCGTAGATGTCCTCGGCCTCGGCGCGGCTGCGCAGGACGACGCTCCGTCCGACGAGCGGGCCGTGCGCCCGCGAGCGGCTGTTGAGCTCGATCCGGTCGGCCTTGAGCCCGTCGCGGGTGCTGACGGCCCCTCCGATCTCGGCCTCGCCGGCGAAGACCGCCCGCTCCGCCTCGAGCGAGCCGCCGACCGTCGCCGTGCGGCCGGAGAGCGGGCCGCGCACCTCGATCGATCCGCCGACCTCGAGGTGGTCGGTGAGCTCGAGCGGACCCTGGACCTCGAACCGTCCCCCGATCTCGACCGACCCTCCCTGGCCCCGCCCTCCGATCGAGCCGATGCCGCCGATCGAGAGCTTTTGGAACGTGAGGTCGGAGCGGGCGGTGAGCATCCCGCCGACGTCGATCGACCCGCCCGTCGCGGGGCCCCGGAACTCGACGAAGCCGCCCACATCGAGCGCGCCGAACGTCAGCGCGGACTCCGCGAGGAATTTGCCACCGGCCTCGATCGAGCGACGGACCGCACCGCCGCCGATCCGGGCGAGGCCCCCGACCTCCAGCGAGTCGAGATCGACCTCCCCGAGCTCGATCGTCCCCCCGGCCTCGATCGAGCCGGCGGTGACCTTGCCGGCCGCCGCGAACCGCCCGCCGACCGAGACCGTCTTCGCGTCGAGCGTGGAGCGCGCCTCGAACTGGCCGCCCACCTCGAACTCCTCGGCGGTGGCCGCACCTCCGATGATCAGCTTGCGGTCGACGTCGACGCGGCCCCCCGAGAGCGCACCGGTCGTCTCGATCCCCCCGTCGTGGTACTCGAGCCGTCCCGCGACCTTGAGCCCGCCCTCGATGCGGAGCGTGCCATCTTCGCCCTCCAGGCGGGCGCACTCGAGGTCGCCGTGGACTTCGCAGCTGCCGCGGAAGCGCGCCTCGCCGGCCACCACGATCTTCCCGTCGGCGTCGAGGCGGGCGTTCGGCTCCACGCGGAGGTCCCCCTCGACCGCGCCGAGGCGGACGTGCGCCCCGCGGGGCACGTGGGTCTCGCTCATCGGAACTCCTCAGGGGGACCCCCTTCTATAGGAGTGAGTCACGTGGAGTGAGCACCGGCGGCGCGGAGGCGGCGGGGGGCCCGATCCTCTATAGTCGCCCCGCGCTGGGGGAGCGTGGGCGATTCGCTCGAGGGGCTCCGCCGGGAGATCGTCGAGTGCCGCCGATGCCCCCGGCTCGTCGCCTACCGCGAGCGGGTGGCGCGCGACCGCAAGAAGGAGTTCCGCGCGCAGAGCTACTGGGGCCGGCCCGTGCCGGGATTCGGGGACCCCCGCGCCCGGCTGGTGGCGGTCGGGCTCGCCCCGGCCGCGCACGGCTCGAACCGGACCGGCCGGGTGTTCACGGGGGACCGGTCGGCCGCCTTCCTCGTCCGGGCGTTCTACGAGGCCGGCCTCGCGAACCAGCCCACCTCGACCCATCGGGGAGACGGCCTCCGGTACCGCGATCTGTACCTGACCGCGGCCGTCCGCTGCGCGCCTCCGGACAACCGGCCTACCCCCGAGGAGCGGGTCCGGTGCGCCCCCTACCTCGAGCGGGAGCTGCGCCAGCTCCCCGAGGTACGGGCGATCCTCGCCCTCGGCGGGTTCGCCTGGGACGCGGTCCGCGACCTCGTCCCCCCGGTCTACGGCGTCGCCCGTCCGAACGTGGCGTTCGCGCACGGCGCCTGCGCCCCGCTCGGTCCGGGGAAGCCGATGCTGTGGGCGTCGTACCATCCGAGCCCGCAGAACACGCAGACCGGCAAGCTGACCCCGGCGATGCTGACGGGCCTCCTGCGCACGATCCAGGGATCGTACGGGGCCGCCCCGGTGGGTCCGGGGCGGCACGCTTAACGCGCGGGCCGCGTGGCCGCTGGGATGGTCGACTTCGAGCTCCTCGAGCGCGACGGCCTCGCGCGGCTCGGCCGGTTCTCGACCCCGCACGGGACGGTCGAGACCCCGAGCCTCCTCCCGGTCGTCCACCCGGATCCGGCGCGGCAACCGGTCGCGCCGACGCGCATGCGCGAGGAGTTCGGGCTCCGTGCGCTGATCACATCCGCGTACATCACCTGGCGGACCCCGCCGCTGCGGGCGGTGGCGGAACGCGACGGGATCCACGGACTGGTCCATTTTGACGGGCCGATCATGACCGACTCGGGCGCCTTCCAGCAGCACGCCTACGGCTCGGTCGAGGTCGGCCCGGACGAGATCATGGACTTCCAGCAGCGGATCGGTTCCGACATCGCGACGGTGCTCGATCGCTTCACCGAACCCGAGTCGCCCCGGGCCGCGGCCGAAGCGGCCCTCGCCGAGACGCTCGACCGGGCGGTCTCCGCCCGGGCCCGGCACCCCGGCCTCCTCGCCGTGCCGATCCAGGGGGGCGCCTTCGACGACCTCCGGGTCCGCTCGGCCGCCGCCGCGAGCGAGCTCGGCGACGTGCTGGCGCTCGGGGGCGTCGTTCCGCTGCTCGAGCAGTATCGGTTCGTCGATCTCGCGCGCGCCGTCGCGGCCGCGCGTCCGTCGATCACCCCGGGCGCGCCGCTGCACCTGTTCGGCGCCGGGCACCCGCTCGTCTTCGCGTTCGCGGCGCTCGCCGGGGTCGATCTCGTCGACTCGTCGGCCTACCACAAGTTCGCCCGGCGCGGCGAGCTCCTCTTCTCCGAGGGGACCGTCGCGCTCGATGACGTACGCGAGGAGATCTGCCGGTGCGCGCTCTGCCGCGAGCGACCGCTGCCCGAGCTGCGGCGGCGGCCGGCGGCGGAGCGGGAGGCCCACCTCGCCGCGCACAACCTGCTCGTTTCGTCCGAGGAGATGGCGCGGGTCCGCCAGGCGATCCGGGACGGCACCCTGTGGGAGCTCGCCGAGCGGCGGGCGACCGCCCACCCGGCCCTGCGCGCCGGCCTCGAGGAGCTCGCGCGGCATCCCGAGATCTTCCTTCCAGTGGAGCCGGAGTCGCGGCGCGCCTTCCGCGAGACGGGACCGGGTTCGCTCGGTCGGCCGAGCGCCGTGCGGTTCCGTCGTCGCCTCTCCGCCTTCGGTGGCTCCGCCCCGACGGCGCACCGCGTCCCCCGGGTCGCGCTCACTCCCGAGTTCCTCGGCCGGATCCCGCCCGACGATCCGAACGGGCGTCCGGTCCGCTGGGAGGTCGACTCCCCGTTCGGCCCGGTGCCGATCGAACTGTCCGACCTCTACCCGGTCGGCCCGTTCCTCGGGATCTCCGAGTTCCTCGGGGAGCGGCGCCGCACCTCCCCGGGCGAGCTCGGCCGCATCGCGGCCGCCGAACGGGGCGCCACGCCCTCCCCGGACCGCGACTGGTCCGCGGAGTGGGACCGGCGGCAGGTCGACGCGCTCCTGCGCTGGCAGTACGGCCCGGAGGTCGCGGCCGGCCTGGGGGCCGAACTGACCGCGGAGCGGTCCCGCCGGACGGGGCGGATCCGCCGGCTGGTCGCCGGGCACGCCCCGTGGTTCGTCGTCGGGGACGACGGCCTCCCGCGGCCGACGTTCCGCGGCGCGACGCGCCTCCACGCCCTGTGGACCCACGGGGAGCGCCGCGTCGCGGTCGCCGACGACGCGGTCCCGTTCGTCCGGGCCGGGCGGAGCCTGTTCGCGCGGTTCGTGGTCGGGGCCGACCCGGCGCTGGTGCCCGACGCGAGCGCCCTCCTCGTCGACGGGGACGACGCCCTCCTCGCGGTGGGCCGACTCCTGCTCGCGCCGCACGAGATCCCTCGGTTCCGTCGGGGGGTCGCCGCCCGGGTCACGAGCCACGCGGCCGCGCCGGACGTCGCCGACGACGCGCCCGACGCGCCCGAGTCGGACCGGTGATGTTATCCCGCGATATCCGTAGCTCGTCGTTCGCGGCCCGATGACGAAGACCTTCCTCCTGCTCCAGCTCGACAGCGAGGGGGCTCCGTACTCCTCGGTCGCCGAGGTCCTCGAGGACCTCGGCTTTCGGCCGGAGACGGAGGGCTACGACTTCGTCTACGACTGGCAACGGCCCGCGACGATCGACGAGTCGCTCGCGTTCGCCGACCGGATCCAGGAAGCGCTGCGCGGGAAACGCGTCCGGTTCCGGATCGAGTCGACCGACGACTGAACTCGAACCGACCCCGTCCGTTATAATCCGACCCCCGGTTCGCCGCCGATGATCGTCCTCGGGATCGAGTCGACGGCGCACACGGCGTCCGTCGGCATCGTCGACGGGACGGCGACGGTCCTCGGGCTCGCGTCGGACATGTACCGACCGCCCGCGGGCGGGATCCACCCGCGCGAGGCGGCGAACCACCATGTCGAGCGGTTCCCGTCGCTGGTCCGGGGCGCGCTCGAGGCCGCCCAGGTGCGGCCGTCGGAGATCGACGCGGTCGCGTTCGCCCAGGGGCCCGGACTCGGCCCGTGCCTGCGGGCCGGCGCGACGGTCGCCCGGGTCCTCGCGCTCTCGTGGGACCGGCCGCTCGTCCCGGTCAACCACTGCGTCGCGCACGTGGAGATCGCGCGCGTGCTGAGCGGGCTCGACGACCCGCTCTTGTTGTACGCGAGCGGCGGTAACACCCAGGTGATCGCCCACGGCCGCGGGCGCTACCGCGTCCTCGGCGAGACGCTCGACATCGGCATCGGGAACTTCCTCGACAAGCTGTGGATCGACCTCGGCGGGGTCTTTCCGGGCGGCCCGGCGATCGAGCAGGAGGCGAAGCTCGGGCAGTCGCTCCTGCCGCTCCCGTACTCGGTGCACGGCATGGACGTCGCGTTCTCGGGGATGCTCACCGCCGCGCTCGCGCTCCGCGAGAAGGGGGCGAGCCGGCCCGACCTCTCGTACTCCGTGGAGGTGACCGCCTACGCGATGCTGACGGAGATCACGGAGCGGGCGCTCGCCCACCGCCGGCGCGACGGCGTCGTCCTCGGCGGCGGGGTCGCGTGCAACGAGCGGCTCCGCGGGATGGTGCGCGCGATGGTGGAGAGCCGCGGCGGCACGATGTTCGCGCCGCCCCGCAGCCTCTGCGTCGACAACGGCGCGATGATCGCCTGGACCGGCCTCCTCGGGCACCGCGCGGGGCTGCGCGTCGCCATCGCCGATTCCGCGATCCAGCCCCGCCAGCGGACGGACCTCGTGGAAACGCCGTGGCGCGGGAGCTGAGCCGCCCCGGACCCTCCTTATACCGAGCTCCGCTCGGCCGGCCGTGGAGACGGTCGACGTCCTCGTGGTGGGTGCGGGACCCGCCGGCTCCACGGCGGCCGAGGCGCTCGCGCGGGCCGGCCACCGCGTCCGGGTCGTGGAGGAGCACCCTCGGGTCGGCTACCCGGTCCAGTGCGCCGGCCTCGTCTCGCAGCGGGTGCTCGATCTCGCCGGCGACCGGTCGTTCGTCCGCCGGCCCGTCGTCGGCGCCTCCGTCTTCGGTCCGGCGCTCGCCGCGGTGTCGTTCAAGGCCCCGGATCCCCGGGCCTACGTGATCGACCGGGGGGCGCTCGACGTCCACCTCGCCGACCGTGCGGCCCGGGCGGGGGCCGAGTTCGAGACCGGCGCGACGTTCCGTCGCCGCCGACCCTCGGCCGACGGCCACGAGGCGATCGAGCTGCGCCGCGACGACGGGACGACCGCCGAGGTCGCGGCCCGGGTCGTGGTCGGGGCCGACGGCGTCGCGAGCGCGGTCGCGCGCGCCTACCGGCTGCGGCGCCCGATCGAGATCCTGCCCGCGTTCGAGGCCGAGTTCCCCCATAGCCCGGGCGACCCCGACACGGTCGAGGTCTACCTCGGGCGGCGGATCTCGCCCGGGCTGTTCGGCTGGTGGATCCCCGACGGCGCCGGCGGGGCGCGCGTGGGGGTCGCCGCCGACGCGGACGGCACCTCCGCGCGCCGCTACTTCGATCGCCTCGTCGCCCGGCTCGAGACGCGGTTCGGAGTGCGCCTCGCGAGCCCGACCGCGTACCTCGCGTCCG
The DNA here is from genome assembly GCA_035502455.1 of Thermoplasmata archaeon. Classification (GTDB taxonomy): domain Archaea; phylum Thermoplasmatota; class Thermoplasmata; order Lutacidiplasmatales; family UBA184; genus Lutacidiplasma. The sequence goes on from DATJUI010000015.1 coordinate 99,688, forward strand.
GGATCCCGATCGGCGACGTCCCCCGGACCCACGGCGACCGCGTGGTGCTCGTCGGGGACGCCGCGGCGCAGGTGAAGCCGCTGTCGGGCGGCGGCATCTTCACCGGCATGCGCTGCGCGGCCCTCGCGGCCGCCGCGATCGACCGCGCGCTCCGCGCCGGGGACGTCTCGGCGGCCGGCCTCGCGCCGTACGAGGCCGCGTGGCGCGCCGAGTTCGGTGAGGAGTTCCGCCGGGCGCTCCATCTTCGGCGGGTGCTCGCCCGGCTCACGGACCGCGATCTCGACGCGGTCGTGGAGGCGCTCCGGACCGGGCGCCACGGGCCGACGATCGTGGCGTTCGGCGACATCGACTTCCCGACCCACCTCGCGCGGCGGCTGCTCGCCGACTCGCCACGGCTCGTCCGGCTCCTGCCGAAGGCGCTCGGCGCGTGGTTCTCGTCCGGCGACTACCGCACGCCCGAGCTGGATTTCGAGGTGCGCCGGAAGTAGACGTACGCGCCCGCCCCGACCAGGACGACCCCCGCCCCGGCGACCGCGGCGAGCGCCCAGTCGATCCCGTTCGAGCTCACGAGGACGGCCGTCTCGGCGAGGACGCCCGACACCCCGAGGCGGGTCAGGTTGATCGTCACGCTCCCGTTCGGCAGCTCGGTCGCGTTGGCCCACTCGCTCGCGGAGAACCAGCCCCGCGACGCGAGCCGGTAGCCCGTGCCGTTCTCGGTGAACGTGAGGGCCGTCCGGATCGCGTACGTTCCGCTCGGGGTCGTCGCGGAGGTCGCGATCGCCACGGCGCCCGGGACGGAGGCGTGCGGGGCCACGCTGCCCAGCGAGACGTTCACCGTGGGGCCGGACGCCGTCGCATTGGCGAGCACGGGAGGGGCCGAGCTCGGCAGCACGCCGGTCGCGTTCCCCGGGAACCCGTTGAAGGCGTACAGGCCGACGGTGAGGACGGCACGAACGAGCGGCGCGTCGAGCGGATTGCCGACGGTGAACGAGACGGAGCCCCCGCCGCCCGGCGCGAGCGACGGCGCGGAGAGGTTCGAGAGGAACTCCCGGTCGTCGCCGATCGGGAGCGGCGGGTAGCCGGCCGCCGGCGCGGCCGCGCGGGCCGCCCCGGGCGCGATCAGCAGCAGCGCGGCGACCGCGAGCGAGAGGGCGAGGGTCCCGGACCGCGCGAATCGACGCCGGTCAGCCACCGGGCTCCTCCGGGTATCGTCCGCTCTCCGCGAGGGCGACGAGTCGCCGGATCCGCTCGACGGCCTGACGACGGCCCCGGGCCCCGCCGACGCCGAGCAGGCCGGCCCCGAGTCCCGACATCGGCGCGACCCGGCTCGCCTTGAAGAGCGCCCGGGCGAGCGCCCGCGGGTGGTGCGTGAGCTCGACCGCGTCCCAGTCGGCCCGGAACTCCTCGCGCGCGGTCAGGGCGCTCGCCACGTAGCCGAGGACGGGGTCCCAGCGCATCATGCGGGCGAACGTGCGCAGGAACGTGAGGTAGCGGCCGTCGAGCTCCCGGGCGTGGCCGAGCTCGTGGGCGACGACCGCCGCCTGCTCGTCGTCGGTGAGGAGCTCGAGGAGCCCCTCCGAGATCAGCACGACGTCGCGGCGTCGGAGGCCGCCGGACGCCCCGCGCTCGAGCAGCGTGAAGGTGAACGCGTTCGGTTCGGGCCCGGCGTACGAGAGGAGGGAGGTCGGCGTGGCCGGCGCCGCGACGGCGGCCGGCCACGGGAGCGGGCGGGGGCGGAGGGCGAGGAGGAATCCCCGGCCGACCGCCTGGCTCAGGAGGAAGGCGGCGAGGAAGACCCCGAAGGCGCCGGCCGCCCCCGCGACCCAGAACAGGTAGTACCGCGACTGGAACGGGGTGAACGGCGCGCGGGCGAGCACGAGGACCGCGCTCCAGCCCCCGTCCAGCGCGACCCAGACGAGCGCGGTCGTCGCAAAGACGGCCCACCCCGCGACGAACAGCACCGCGAGCCGAAGGGCGGTGGCCGACGAGGCACGTCGCACGGCGACGGCGAGGCCGAGCCCCGCGGCGAGCCATCCCGCGACCGGTAGAAGCACCCAGACCAGGTCGGTCGCCTGCATGCCTCGGCTTCGATCCGGCCGTTCACTCGAGGCCGAGCCGACGGCGCAGCTCGCGCTCCTCCTTCGGATGGAGCTTCGCGATCTCCTCGTTCAAGTGGACGACCCCCGCGGGCCCGAACAGGGCCACGACCCCCTTAAGGAGGTTGATGAGGTACTTCTCCTCCACGTTGCCGGTCCGGTAGACGTACCGCTCCCCGCCCCGGCAGGTCTCCCGGCGACGCCGGACGAGCCCCTTCGCATGGAGCCGGCCCAGGATCGTGGCGACCGTGGTGTAGGCGACCTTGGTCCCGCGCTTTTCGAGCGAGGCCCGGACGTCGCGGGCCGGCGCCTCTCCGAGGTCGCGGAGGCACGCGATCACCTGCGCCTCCAGCTCGCCGAGCATCTCCACGCGGGGACGACCCGAGCGCCCGCCTTAAGGCATACGGCGGAGACGAACGAACCAGTACGTACCGTGCGATTTCCGGCGGCCCCGACCGTCCGCCCGGCCCCGCGGGGGCCGCCGCGACGACAATTGACTTATGGGGAGGCCCCCTCGCGGCGCCGGTGACCGGGGCCCCCCGCCCGCAGAGCATCCTCGACCTGGTCGGCAACACGCCGGTCGTCCCGCTGCGCCGGGTGTCGGCGGGCGCCCCGTACCGGCTCCTCGCGAAGCTCGAGTATCTCAATCCGGGCGGCTCGGTCAAGGACCGCATCGGCGCGTCGATGATCGACGAGGCCGAGCGCAAGGGCCTGTTGAAACCGGGCGGGACCATCGTCGAGGCGACGAGCGGCAACACCGGGGTCGGCCTCGCCCTGATCGCCGCCGTGCGCGGCTACCGCTCGGTGTTCGTCCTCCCCGACAAGATGAGCTCGGAGAAGATCCGGCTCCTGCGGGCGTACGGGGCGCGGGTGATCGTCACCCCGAGCCAGCTCCCGCCGGACCATCCGATGAGCCACTACTCCGTGGCCCGCCGGCTGGCGCGGGAGATCCCGGGCGCCTACTACCCCAACCAGTACGAGAACCCGGGCAATCCGGACGCGCACTACCGCACGACCGGGCCCGAGATCGACCGGGACGGCGGGGACGACCTTGCGGCGGTCATCGGCACCGTCGGCACCGGGGGCACGATGAGCGGCGTCGGCCGCTACTTCAAGGAGCGGCGGCCGACGGTGCGGATCGTCGCGGTCGACCCGGTCGGCTCCGTGCTCGGGCCGTTCTTCCGGACCCACGAGCTCACCCGGGCGGTCCCGTACCAGGTGGAGGGGATCGGCGAGGACATGGTCCCGAAGACGATCCACTTCCAGTACCTCGACGAGTTCGTGGAAGTGAACGACCGGCAGTCGTTCCAGATGGCCCGTCGGCTCGCCCGCGAGGAAGGGATGTTCGTCGGCGGGTCGGGCGGGGCCGCCGTCGCCGGCGCCCTCAAGTGGCTCGCCGACCGTCCCGTCCCCGAGGGGTCGACGGTCGTCGTGATCCTCCCCGACTCCGGGGACCGGTACCTGTCGAAGTTCTACTCGGACGAGTGGATGCGCGAGAAGGGGTTCGTGGAGGTCGGCTCGACGGCGCGGGACCTGATCGGCCGGAAGGCGGGCACGCCGTTCCTCGTCGCCGCCGATCCGACGACGGTCGTCCGGGACGCCCTTGCGATGCTGCGCCACTACGACATCGCGCAGATGCCGGTGATCGCCGGCACGACGAACGTGGGCAGCTTCCAGGAGGACGAGGTCCTGCGCCGGGCCCTCGCCGACGACACGGTCCTCGAGCGGACGGTCTCCGCCGTGCTCTCGCCGCCGTTCGCGGAGATCGCCGCGGACGTGCCGGTCGGCGAGGTGCTGCACCGCCTCAAGGAGGAGAAGGCCCTGCTCGTCCGGGACGCGGCGACGGACACGCCGATCGGGGTCCTCACGCGGCACGATCTCCTCGGATTCCTGTCGGAGCAGGAGGGCGGCCATGCGGTTTGACACGCGCCTCATCCACGCGCGCCAGCCCGCGGACGCGCTCACGGGAGCGGTCAACCCGCCGATCTACCTCTCCTCGACCTTTCGGCAGCGGGCGCCGAACCGGAACCAGGGATACGTCTACTCGCGTTCGGGCAACCCGACCCGGACGGTGCTCGAGGGGATCCTCGCCGACCTCGAGTCGGGGGCCCGGGGCCTCGCCTTCGCGTCGGGACTCGGGGCGCTGACCACCGTCCTCGAAGCGTTCCCGTCCGGGAGCCGGATCGTCTCCGTCGACGACGTCTACGGCGGGACGTGGCGCCTCTTCGAGCACCACCGTACGCAGTTCGGGATCCGGGTCGACTACGTCGACCTCACCGACGCCGCGGCGACGGACGAGGCGCTCGCCACCCCGGCCGATCTCGTCTGGATCGAGACGCCGACCAATCCGCTCCTCAAGGTCGTCGACCTGAAGCGCGTGGTCCGGCGGGCCCACGCCGCCGGCGGGCTCGTGGGGGTCGACAACACGTTCGCCACGCCGGCGCTCCAGCGTCCGATCGAGTACGGCGCCGATCTCGTGCTCCACTCGACGACGAAGTACCTCGGCGGCCATTCGGACATCATCGGCGGGGCTCTCGTGCTCGCCCGCCCGCGGGACGGCGAGCGGTTCGCCTGGCTGCAGAACGCGGTCGGCGCCGTGCCGAGCCCGGTCGACGCGTTCCTGGTCGTGCGGGGCCTCCACACGCTCGGCCTGCGGATGCGCGCCCACGGCGCGGCGGCCGCCGCCGTCGCGGCCGCCCTCGACGGCCACCGGGCGGTCCGCACCGTGCACTACCCCGGCCTCTCGAGCCATCCGCAGCACGCCCTCGCCCGGCGCCAGATGTCGGGGTACGGCGGCATGGTGAGCGTCGAGCTCGCCGGGGGCGGGCGGGCCGCGCGGGCGTTCCTGCGACGCCTGAAGATCTTCACGCTCGCCGAGAGCTTGGGCGGGGTCGAGTCGCTGGTCGACCACCCGGCCTCGATGACGCACGCGAGCGTCCCGCGCGCCGAGCGGGAGGCCCACGGGGTCACGGACGGGCTGGTCCGCCTCTCCTGCGGCATCGAGGACCCGGCCGATCTGGTCGACGACGTCACCGCCGCCCTCCGGGACCCGTAGCATGCACCGGTTCACCGTCTACGACACGATGGCCCGGGCGCCGCGGGCGTTCGCGCCCCTCGTCCCGCCGTACGTCCGGATGTACGTCTGCGGGCTCACCCCGTACGCGGAGGCCCACATCGGGCACGGCCGGTTCGCGGTCGTCTTCGACATCGTCGCCCGCGCCCTGCGGCACTGGGGGTACCGGGTGCTCTACGTCCAGAACATCACCAACCTCGACGACAAGCTGATCGCCCGGGCCGCCGAGCACGACGACGAGCCGCTCGCGCTCGCGGACCGGAACGCCGCCGAGTGGTTCCGCCTGATGGACCGGCTCGGGGTGCGGTCGGTCGACGTCTACCCGTTCGCGACCGACTTCGTGCCCGAGATCCTCGCCCAGACCGCGCGGCTCGTGGAGCGGGGGTTCGCGTACGTCGCCCGCGACGGCTCGGTGTACTTCCGGGTCGCGAAGTTCCCGGCGTACGGCCGACTCTCGGGGCAGCGGGTCGAGGCGCTCCAGCCCGGCGCCCGCGTCGAGATCGACGCGCGCAAGGAGGCGCCGGAGGACTTCGTGATCTGGAAGGCGGCGACGCCGGGCGAACCGAGCTGGGAGAGCCCGTGGGGCCCCGGCCGGCCGGGCTGGCACATCGAGGACACGGCGATGACCCTGCGGCTGTTCGGGGACCAGTACGACCTGCACGGCGGCGGCCTCGACCTCCTGTTCCCCCACCACGAGGCCGAGATCGCCCTCGCCGAGTCGACGACGGGCGTGTCGCCGCTGGTCCGCTACTGGGTGCACAACGGTCTCCTGACGATGAACGGCGAGAAGATGTCGAAGTCGATCGGCAACGTCTCGTCGCTCGCGGGGGCGATCGAGACGTACGGCGCGATGGTCGTGCGGTTCTTCTACGCGAACGCCCACTACCGCAGCCCGCTCGAGTTCCGCCCCGAGACGAGCCTCACCGAGGCGCGCGAGGCGTACCGTCGGCTCGCGGGGCCGGCCGAGCGGATCGCGGAGCTGCGGGCCGCCGGCGGCGACGACCGCCCCGGCCGCGACCTCCCCCCGACGCTCGCGCTCGAGGCCGAGCGGACGGTCGAGTCGCTCGACGCCGCGCTCGCGGACGACTTCAACACCCGCGAGGCGATCGCGCAGCTGTTCGGCTGGGGGCGGCGCCTCGCGGAGGAGCTGCCGCGGCTCGCCGAGTACTCGGGGGAGGCGCTCGCGGAGCTGGACGCCCCGTACGTCTGGGGGCGCGAGGTGCTCGGGCTGTTCGAACGGCCCGGGGGCGGACCGTCCGGCGCGCTCGCGCGCATCGTCCCGGTCCTGCTCGACGCCCGCGCCCGGGCCCGGGCGCGGGGCGACTACGCGGAGGCGGACCGGATCCGCGACGAGCTCCGCGCCGCGGGCGTCGAGATCGAGGACGACGCTTCGGCGACGCGCTGGCGCCTCGTCGAAACGGGCGGCGGGTGACGTGCGCGGCTTCGGGTTCGCGGAGCACGGCGGGCTCGACCGCCTCGCCTACGTGGAGGTGCCCGAGCCCGTGGCGGGTCCAGGCGAGGTGCGCGTGCGCGTGGGCGCCTCCGCCTTCAACCGGCTCGACCGGTTCACCCTCGCCGGGATCCCGGGCGTTCCCGTGGAGCGGCCGCACGTGCTGGGCTCCGACGGGGCCGGATCCGTCGATGCGGTCGGCGACGGGGTGACAGGCTGGTCGCCGGGCGACCGGGTGCTCCTCAATCCGGGACTCTGGGACGGCACCTGCGACGAGTGCCGCGCGGGGCGCGAGGCGCTCTGCCGCTCGTTCCGGATCGTCGGCGAGCACACCCAGGGGACCGCGGCGCCGTACGTCGTCGTGCCGGCGCGCAACGTCCACCGGCTGCCCGCCGGCTGGAGCTTCGCCCAGGGCGCCGCCGTGCCGCTCGTGTTCCAGACCGCATGGCGGGCGCTCGCCTCCGTGGGCGAGGTCGCGGCCGGCGAGCGCGTCGCGATCGTCGGGGCCGGCGGGGGGGTCCCGACGGCCGCCGTCCAGGTGGCGAAGCTGCTCGGGGCGCGGGTCGTGGTCGCGGCGCGCGGAACGGCCAAGGAAGCGCGGGTGCGGGCGCTCGGCGCGGACGACTTCGTCACCTTCGACGAAGAGCATCCGCTCGATCGCGTGCTCTGGCAGTGGAGCGAGAAGCGCGGCGTCGACGTCATCTTCGACTCGGTCGGGACGCCGACGGTGCCGCGGTCGCTGAAGGCGATCGGGCGCGGGGGTCGGATCGTCGTGATCGGGGCGACGGCCGGGCCCGTCGCCGAGGTCGATCTCCGCACCCTGTTCTGGCGTCAGGCGTCGATCCGGGGCAGCACGATGGCGAACGCCGCCGAGTTCGCGACGGTGCTCGGCCACCTCGCGGCCGGCCGGCTCCGACCGGTGATCGACACCGCGTTCCCGTTCGACCGCGCTGCGGAGGCGTTCCGCCGGTTCGACGCCCCCGAGCTGTTCGGCAAGATCGTGCTGGAGCTGCCGGCCCCGTAGCGCACCGCCGGAGAATCGCCGCCGGCGGCGGCCCTTCGAAGAAGGTCATTTTTAAATACAGGGACTCCGCCTTTCTTCGGTCGTGAACCGTTCTTTGGGCCAGCCCTCGTCGACCGGGGGACCGGTGCTCTGGGACCGTCGATCGACCCGAGGAGCCGTCGTGGCCCTCGTGATCCTGTGCGTCGTGATGGGCGGGATCGCCGGCGTCGCGACCGCGACCCACGCGGCCCCCGCGGCCGCGCCGGCTCCGCGCGGCGCCTCGGCCGTGCCGCTCGCCCCGGCCGTCACGAACGGCGACCTCAACGTCACGGGCACGGCGCCCTACATCATCGGACCGTCCCAGGGGCACGGGACCTACTACCAGGGAGGGAACATCACCGTCCAGCCCGGCGCGACCCTCATCGTCCGCAACACGACGCTCTCCTTCGTCCAGTACATCGGCTCTCAGGGCTCGATCCCCGAGCGCCTTTCGCACATTTACCGGTTCGTCGACCTCGGGACCGTCGAGTTCTACAACTCCACCCTCACGACGTTCACGCAGGTCCTCAACCTCTCGGCGAAGCTGTTCGTCTCCGTCACGGGCACGTGGACGGCGTGGAACAGCTCCTTCGAGTTCCCGGGCTGGTTCAACGTGGCCGGGGCCGGCGCCGTCGCGACGTTCAACGACTCGGCCATCGAGGCGAACCCGGCGATCCCGTTGCTCCCCGAGCCGGCGACCCTCGTCGGCGACACGGAGTACGCCCCGGTCCTCAACGTCTCGGCCGAAGGCGAGCTCAACCTGTTCGGCAGCTCCTACACCCAGCTCTACGCCGACAACTGGACGACGAACGGCCAGCCGACGATCCAGCCGCTCGACTACGCGCCCGTTGGCGGCATTGCGATCCCCGTGGCGGGCGTGAACGTGTCGGGCGTGGCGCTCACCTCGCAGCTCGTCGCGAACTCGACGCAGCTCGCCGAGGACATGCTCTACCCCGCCCAGGCGAGCTCGCTCGTCCTGGCGGTCGACTACACGAGCTCCAGCGGGACCGCGCAGACCTCCACGATCTACGCCTGGTACGACGGGGCCCGCTACGAGGTCGGCGTCGCCACGTTCGCGGCGGGCACCTCGGCCCAGCTGACGTTCCCGCTCGGCGAGGGCTCTGCCCTCGTGCAGGCGATGGCGCGCACGGGCGTGCCGTTCTACGCGCTCGACGACCTCCAGTTCGCCGCGCCGAGCGGCACCGGCGTCACCCTCAACTCGATCGACGCCACGATGACCCCCGCGCCGAACTTCAACATCACCGCCTACGACCCCGGCGCGACGATCAACGTCGTCGGCTCCACCCTCGGGCTCAACTGGACCCCGACGATCGCCCAGACGACGATCGCGCCGTGGGAGTCGAACAAGATGGTCGTCACCGACTCCGCGCGCGCCTACCTCGCCGCGATGTCCGTGCCGTCCGTGATCCCGCAGGTCTCCAGCACCTCGGCGGTCCTCACCACGGACAACGGCGCTGCCGCGTTCTACCGGTGGGCTCAGTTCAACCTCACGGGGAAGGGCGGGTACCTGCCGATCGACGGGGCGCAGGTCGTCGCCTACCCCGGTCTCAACGCGAGCCAGGGCGCGAACGCGACCGCGACCGAGCTCAACGCGCTCGCGACGACGGTGCCGGCGATCTGGCACTATGTCGAGTACCTCGACGCCTCCGCCGGCGCCCCCGGGTACGGGGAGTCGGGCCGCTCGGGGATCGCGTCGCTCCTCCTCGCCGCCGGTTACCTCGTCGAGCCGACGCTGCCGAACGGCAACTACACGGGCAGCTACCACGTCGGCATCACGATCCCGACGCCCACGCCGGCGACCTCCTGGTTCAACTGGACCGTGACCCCCTACCCCGCCGGCGTCGCGAACGGCACGGTCGGCTACGGCACGGCGGACTTCGCGCCGCCCCAGACGTTCCCGTCGTACTTCGCGTCGATCGGCGTCGCGACGAGCGCGGTGACGTCGAACGGCACCGCCCTCGTGAACAACACCGTCGACGACTACCGCGTGCTCGGGATCAACCTCACGATCACGGCGACCGGGACCGCGGACATCTTCAACCTCACGGGGAACCTGAGCTACGGCGGGTCCCCGCCGATCGGGATCGCGTCGTTCCCGTTCACGAACGTCACGCTCGCGCCGGGGGCCTCGACCTCGATCCTGTTCACCTGGCTCGTGAACACGAGCGTGACGGGGCTCCAGGGCTCGGTGAACCACGCGTTCGACGCGACGATCGTCTATAACGGCGGGAGCGCGAAGTACGGCGGCGGCAACGTCTCCCACACGACGCTCGTGAGCATCTCGCCGTACGTCGCCCACCTCGCGCCGACGTTCGTCCTCACGGGCAACGGCACCCTGCTGCCGAACAACGACACCGTCCGGATCGGCCAGCGGCTGGGCGTCAACGTGACCCTCGCCTTCAGCGGGGCCGCGACCGTGACGAGCATCTACGCGGCCGTGTACTACGGCAACACCAACGCCACGACGAAGCCGCTCGGCACGTACAACGCGACGCACCTCGCGCTCGACACGCCCGGCGCGACCGTCGCGTTCCAGGTCGACTGGGTCGTGAACGACACGACGGTCGGGCTGCAGACGAAGACGATCGCCACGAACCTCTACCTGACCCTCGTCTGGAACAACGCCCAGACCGCCGTCGGGGGCAACACCTCGCGGACCGCCGAGCCGATGAACGTCGCGCCGTCCCAGGTCCGGTTCGTCTCGTTCAACCCGCCGCCCACGACCCTCTCGCTCTCGGGTTCCTACGAGTCGAGCGGGTTCGTCCAGTACAACGGGTCGGAGTACGCGACGATCACCGTCTCGGCGACCCCCCTGAGCGGCGGGCCGTCGGTCGATGTCGCCTACGGCCTCGCGGGTCCGGACCCGCACGGCGGCCCGGTCGACTTCGTCGTCGGCTGGAGCACGCTGAGCGGCATCCTGTCGCCGGGGACGACGTACACGCTCACGGCGAACATCTCCTACAACGGGGTCTACCAGGACTATGTCGTGCCGGGCCAGTACTCGGTACCGCCCTCGAGCTCGCCGACGACGGGCATCCTGTTCGAGAAGTTCCTCGGTCTTCCCCTCTGGATCTGGCTCGCCATCGCGGCCGCGATCGTGGTCGCGATCGTCGCGCTCCTGCTCGTCTCCCGCCGCTCGGCGGCCGGGCGGCTCGTCGAGTGCGGGGAGTGCGGCAACCTGATCCCCGAGGACGCGACGGTCTGCCCGAAGTGCGGGGCCGAGTTCGAATCGGACCTGATCCGCTGCAGTCGATGCGCCTCCACGATCCCCGCGAACTCGAAGTTCTGCCCCGAGTGCGCCGCGCAGCTGCTGGGCAAGGCCGGCGAGGGCGGCGAAGAGGCGGAGCGCCAGGGCTACGCGGACTTCACCGAGAAGTACCGGGCCGAGGCGAAGCGGGAGCTCGGCGAGAACTACACCGAGGGCTCGTTCTGGGACTGGTGGAAGCGCCAGCCGTCGTACGTCTCCTACAGCCAGTGGAAGCTCCAGCAGGGCGGCACCTCCCGCGTGGGGATGAGCGCCCCGCCGAGCGGCACCGAGACGAACCCGGCCGCGGCCCCGGGCGCGACCCCGGCAGCCCCCTCGCCGCCCACCCTGCCGCCGAAGGGCGGCGCGGGCGGCGCGGCCGCCGCGCCGGCGGCCGGCCCGATGACGCCCCCGCCCGCCGCGCCCCCGAAGGCGGGGGCGCCGCCGCCCGCCGGTGCGGCCGCCCCGAGCGGCGGGGCGCTCAAGCCGTGCCCGAACTGCGGCAACGAGATCCCGCCCGAGTACCTCGTCTGTCCGTTCTGCGGATCGGTGACGCAGTAGGCGGCCCGCGGCCCCGGGACCCGCTCCTTCCGCGCACCTTTATCCCGCGGCCGGCTTCCGCCGGACGCCGATGCCGGGCGATCTCGAGCGGGGCCGCCAAAAGGTCGCCTGGGCCGAGGGGCACATGCCGGTCCTCGCCGGCATCCGTCGTCGGTTCGAGGCGGAGCGCCCGTTCGCCGGCCTCACGGTCTCGATGGTCCTCCACGTCGAGGCGAAGACCGCCGCGCTCGCGCTCGCCGTCCGCGCGGGCGGCGCCGACGTCCGCCTGGCCGCCGGCAACCCGCTCTCGACCGACGACGACGCCGTCGCTGCCCTGCGGGCGGCCGGCGTCGAGACCCTCGCGGAGAAAGGGGAGTCGCTCGCCGCGTACCGGGCCGGCATCGAGGCGATGCTCGCCGCCGACCCGGACGTGATCGTCGACGACGGCGCCGACCTGGTCGCCCTCGTCCACACGCGTCGGCACGACCGCGGCAAGATCCGGGGATCGACGGAGGAGACGACCACGGGCGTGACCCGGTTGAAGGCGCTCGAGCGCGAGGGCCGCCTGCTCTTCCCGGCGATCGACGTCAACGACGCCCGGATGAAGCACCTGTTCGACAACCGCTACGGGACGGGCCAGTCGACGCTGGACGGGATCCTCGCGGCGACGAACCTGCTCGTGGCCGGCCGGACCTGCGTCGTCGCGGGGTACGGCTGGTGCGGCAAGGGGGTCGCCTCGCGCCTCCGCGGCCTCGGGGCCGACGTCGTGGTGACCGAGATCCAGCCGATCCCCGCGTTCGAGGCGCGCATGGACGGCTTTCGCGTGATGCCGATGCTCGACGCCGCCGCGATCGCCGACCTCATCGTGACCGTGACGGGGAGCGTGGACGTCGTCCGCGAGCCGCACCTGAGGGTCCTCAAGGACGGCTGCCTGCTCGCGAACGCCGGCCACTTCGACGTCGAGGTCTCGAAGCGCGACCTCGCCGGGCTCGCGGTCCAGCGCGCGATCGCGCGGCCAAACGTCGAGGAGTACCGGTTCGCCGACGGGCGGCGGGCGTACCTGCTCGGCGACGGCCGCCTCATCAACCTCGCCGCCGGCCAGGGCCACCCGGTCGAGATCATGGACCTCTCGTTCTCCCTGCAGGCGCTCAGCGCGGAGCACCTCGCGAAGCACGGACCGTCGATGGCCGCGAAGGTCCACGCCGTCCCGGACGCCCTCGACCTCGCGGTCGCGCGGGCCGCGATGCCGAGCCTGGGGGTCCGGCTCGACGAGCCGACCGAGGCGCAGCTGCGCTACGCCGCGAGCTGGGAGGGAGGAACCTGATGGAGACGTCGAAGGCACCGGACGACCGGAAGTACACGAAGTCGCACGAGTGGGTCCAGCTGGACGGCGACCGCGCGACGGTCGGGATCACCGACCACGCCCAGGGCGAGCTCACCGACATCGTGTTCGTCGACCTGCCCGCGCCCGGGAAGTCGTACGCCGCCGGGGCGAGCGTGCTCGTGCTCGAGTCGGTGAAGACGGTCGCCGACGTCTACGCGCCCGGCGAGGGAACGCTCGAGGCGGCGAACCCCGACCTCAAGTCGCACCCCGAGTACATCAACCAGGACCCGTACGGCAAGGGCTGGGTCTTTAGGCTCCGCCTCACGCAACCGATCGATCCGGCGACGCTGCTCGACGCGGCCGGCTACCTCGCGTTCGTCGCCGGCGGGGGTTAGGGCTACTTCCCCTCGAACTTCGGCGGCCGCCGCTCGAGGAAGGCGCGCATCCCCTCGGTCCGGTCCGACGTCCCGAACGTCTGGCCCGCCGAGACCCCTTCCAGGTGGAGCGCACCGGCGAGCGACGCGTCGATCCCCTGGTCGATCACCTTCTTCACCCAGCGGACCCCGAGCGGCGCCCGGCTCGCGATCGTCGTCGCGAGCGCCCGGGTCTCCGCGCGGGCCGTCGCGGCGGGGTAGACCTTCACCACGAACCCCATCCGGTACGCCTCCTCGGCGGAGACCGGCACGCCCGTGTACGTCAGCAGCTTCGTGCGGGCGCGGCCGATGATCCGGCCGAGCCGGGTCGCGCCGCCCATCCCGGGATGGATGCCGACCGTGACCTCGGGGAGGCCGAGCTGCGCGCCCTCGGCCGCGACGATGAAGTCCGCCGCGAGGGCGAGCTCGAGGCCGCCGCCGAGCGCGTACCCCTCGACGAGCGCGATCACCGGCGCGGGGAACCGCTCGACCCGCTCGGCGACCCGCTGGCCGACGAAGCCGAAGTCGATCCCCTCGGCGAGCGTCTTGCGCTCCATCTCGGCGATGTCGGCGCCGGCCGCGAACACCGGCGACGAGCCGGCGAGGACCACGACCCGCACGCCGTGGTCGTGCTCGAGCGAGCGGAACGCGGCGTCGATCTGCTCGAGGAGCTCGCTGTTGAGCGAGTTCAGCACCTCGGGTCGATCGAGCAGGACCCAGGCGATCGGTCCGTCGCGCTCGACCCGCACGAGGCGCAGCGGCCAGCTCCGCTCCCCCCGGGCGGCCCGCTCGCGCAACGACTGGGAGACGGGGAAGTTGCCCGGCCACCGGTGCGCGTACGCCTCGACGAGGGCCAATCCCTCGGGAACGCCGATCTGGGAGAGCTGGGCGAACGGACCGACGGACCGTCGCAGCCCGACGACCGCCCCCCGATCGACCGCTTCCGGCGTCGCCACGCCCTCCTCGACGAGGCGGGTCGCGATGCCCAGCGTCAGCCCGAGCAGCCGGTCCCGGACGGCCGCCTTCTGGGCCGGGTCGACCTCGGTCGTCCGCCACGGCCACGGCTGCCCGGCCCGGAACTGCTGCTCGAGGAGCCGGGCGGGGGCGTAGGCCGGGCCGAACGACCGGTAGAGCGAGCTCTCGGCGTGGAAGGCGATCGGGATGCCGGTGACGTTCATCAGCTCGAACGGCCCGAGCGAGGCGCCGAACGTCTCCCGCCCGACCTCCTCGATCGTCGCGAGGCTGGCGACCCCCTCCTCCGCGAGCCGGGCCGCCTCGTTGAGGTACGGCACGAAGTAGCGGTTGACGCAGAACCCGGCGGCATCGAGCGTCCGGATCGGGATCTTGCGGAGCAGGAAGCAGAACCGCTCGAGCTCGTCGAGCGTCGCGCGATCGGTCGCCGCGCCGCCGATGATCTCGACGAGCTTGTTGATCGCCGCCGGGTAGAAGAAGTGGAGCCCCGCGAACCGCTCGGGCCGGGGGAACCCCTCCCCGAGCTGCGTCACCGAGAGCGACGAGGTGTTGGACGCGACGAGCGTGGTCGGACCGACGAGCGGGGCGATCTCGGCGAACACCGCCCGCTTCACCTCGGCCTCCTCGAAGACGGCCTCGATCACGAGGTCCGCGTCCCGCACCGCGTCCGCGAGCTCCGTCGTGAAGGAGAGTCGGGCCATCGCCTCGTCGCGCTTCGCGGGGGTGAGCTTCTTGCGCGCGAGGGCCCCCGCGAGCATCTTCTCGATCAGGCCGCGGCCGCGGGCGATCGCGTTCTCGTCGATGTCGCGGACGCGGACGGTGAACCCGGCCTGCGCGCACGCCTGCGCGATGCCGCTCCCCATGTTGCCGCCGCCGAGCACGGCCACGACCGCCGGCGGTCGCAACGAGGAACCGGTCATGGATCGGCGGACGCCACCGGCGTCCGGGGCGGCCCAGTCGGGCGCGCGGTATAAGGGATTTGCCCGGTTCGGGGGCCCGCGCCAATCTCCTTAACGCGCACGGCGTCCGGGGCGCGTGGCGGACGTCCCGGACGATCTCACGCTGGACGCCGCGCTCGAGGCCGAGCGGGCCTTCGTGCTCACGCTCGGCGGGTTCGCCCTCGAGCTCCCCGGCGCGGTCCTCGTCACGCACGAGAAGATCCCGGTCCCGCGGTTCAACTTCGCGGTGGTGCGCGCGGTCGGGCGGGAGCGTCAGGCCGCCTTCTTCGAGCACGCGCTCGACCACTACTTCCAGCGGGCGCTGCGACCGTCGTTCCGGGTCCCGATCCCCGTCCCGGCCCACCTCGACGCCGGGCTGCGGCGGTTCGGCTTTCGGGCGCGGCCGGATCCGCTCACGGTCCTCCGCGCGACCGCGGGGGGTTCCGACGGTCGCCCGGAGCCCGTGCGGGTGCGCGCGGCCGCGACGGACGAGCTCGACCTCGTGGCCTCGTTCTGGACGGGCGAGCGGGAGCGGCCGGAGTTCCGCACCGCCCTCGAGATCGCGTGGGCCCATCCGAACCCCGACGAGCGGATGGCGCCCCTCCTGGCCTCGCTCAACGGGGAACCGATCGCGGCGGCGATCGTCTACCGGCACCGCTCGACCGCCGGGATCCACGCCGTGGCGACCCGGCCGACGGCGCGCGGGCGGGGCGCCGCGACCGCGCTCGTCCGCCACGCGATCCGCACCGAGCCCGCCGGCGCAGCCGCGCGCTACACGATGTTCGCCGACTCGCCGCGGCTCGAGGCGCGGCTCGCCTCGCTCGGCCTCGCGCCGGTCGGCGCGTTCCGCGCCTACGAGCTACCGGCCGACGCCGAGCTCGCCCTGCCGCCGCCGGGACCGCCCGGGCCGCCGCGGTGGCGTCCGCCCCGCGATCAGGTCCGCTGACGGAGGCTCGCGAGCTTCATCCGCTGCTCGAGCGACGCGATCGAGCGGATGGTGGAGACGACGGTGTCCGCGTTGAGCGAGATCGAGTCGATCCCCTCCTTCACGAGGAACTCCGCGAACTCGGGGTAGACGCTGGGGCCCTGCCCGCAGATCCCGACGGTCCGACCGGCCTCGTGGGCTCCCTCGATCAGCAGCCGGATCGCGGTGAGGACGGCCGGGTCGCGCTCGTCGAAGTACCCCATCCGGCCGAGGGTCTCGGAGTCGCGGTCGGCGCCGAGCACGAGCTGCGTGAGATCGTTGGAACCGATCGAGAACCCGTCGCAGTGCTTCGAGAACTCTCGCGAGAGCAGCACCGTGGACGGCACCTCGGCCATCAGGTACAGCTGGAAGTCGCGCGAGCGCTTCAGGCCCTGCGCCCGCATCATCTCGGTGATCTCCTCGAGCTCCCAGGTGTTGCGGACGAACGGCAGCATCACCATGGCGTTCTTGAGGCCCATCTCGGTCCGCACCTTGTGGATCGCCTCGAGCTCGCAGAGGAACGCGGGCTTGTAGACGGGGGAGATGTACCGGGAGCAGCCCCGCCAGCCGATCATCGGGTTCTCCTCGACCGGCTCGAACTCCTCCCCGCCGGGCATCCCGCGGTACTCGTTCGTCTTGAAGTCCGAGGTCCGGATGATCACGGGCCGGGGGTGGAACGCGGAGCAGACCTTCCCGATCCCCTCCGCGAGGCGTCGGACCAGCTCGTCCTTCTTGCCCTTCTTGATCAGGGCGAGCGGGTGCTCGCGGACGTGCGCCGTGAAGATGAACTCGATCCGCAGGAGGCCCACGCCCGAGACCGGGAGCCGGGCGTACTCCTCCGCCTTCTCGGGGACCCCCACGTTGACGTAGATCTTGGTCGCGGTGACCGGGGCCGCCTCGTGGACGACGACCGACGCGCCGCCCGACCCGGCGCCGGACGGTTCGCCCGCCGACGCGCGCTTTCCGCGGACGACCGCGCCCGCGAACACCGCGCCCGTCTTTCCGTCGACCGTGATCTCCATCCCCTCCGTGATCACCCGGGTCGCTTCGCGGGTCCCGACGACGCACGGGACCCCGAGCTCGCGGGAGACGATCGCGGCGTGGCAGGTCATCCCGCCCTCGTCGGTCACGATCGCCGAGGCCTGCGACATCGCGGGCACCATGTCGGGCGTGGTCATCGACGTGACCAGGACCTCCCCGGCCCTGAGGCGGTCCATGTCGGCGGCCCCGCGGAGGATCCGCGCCGTCCCGGTCGCGACGCCCGGGCTCGCGCCGAAGCCGCGGAGGATCGGCATCTCCTCCCCCTTCGCCTCCGCCACGGCCCGCTCGGTGCCGGCCCCGGGGGCGGTGGAGGTCGGGATCGTCGTCACGGGCCTCGCCTGGACGATGTAGAGCGCGTCCGCGTCCCCGCACCACTCGACGTCCATCGGACGCCGGTAGTGCGACTCGATGAGCCGCGCGAGGGAGACCAGCCGCGCGAGCCGGGCGTCGGGCAGCTTCTGGGCGTGCCGGAGATCGGCCGGGACCTCCTCCCGGCGGTTCCCACCGCCTTCCGCACGGACGAGCCGTACCTTCTGCTCGGATATCTGCTTGTGGACCGCTTTGAGCGTGGCGCCGTCGATGACGTAGTGGTCGGGCGTCACCTCGCCGCCGACGATCAGCTCGCCGAGGCCGAACCCGGCCTCGACGATCATGTGGTTCTCGCCGGTGTTGGGGTCGCGGGTGAACAGGATCCCGCTCACGATCGCGTCGACCATCTTCTGGACGAGCACCGCGAGGTGCACCGAGGCGTGGTCGAACGACTTGCGCTGCCGGTAGACGAGCACGCGGGGCGTGAACAGCGAGCCCCAGCACTTCTTGATCGCGAGGAGCACCGCGTCGACGCCGGTGACGTTCAGGTAGGTGTCCTGGAGGCCCGCGAACGACGCCCCCTCGAGGTCCTCCGCCGTCGCGCTCGAGCGGACGGCGGAGAAGCGCACCCGGTGGTTCTTCACGAACGCCTCGTACGCGTCGGCGAGCTTCGTCCGGATCTCGTCGGGAAAGTCGGTCGACTCGAACGCCGTCCGGATCCGCTGGGACGCCGCCTCGATCGTCGCCGGCTGCTCCGGGCGGATCGACCCGAGCGCCTCGGGGATGATCGTCCGCAGCGGCGTCGCCGCGACGAAGGCGAGGTAGACGTCGGTCGTCACCACGATCCCGGGCGGCACGGGAAGCCCCTGCCGCGCCAGCTCGCCGAGCTTGCCGGCCTTCCCGCCGACGAGGGCCAGGTCGCCCTCGGAGACCTCGGCCAGGTCGACGACGAACGGCATGGTGCGCTACGCCGGGCGCCCGATCACGAACGCGACGAGGTCGGCGGACGGGGAGTACGGATGGACGAGGTGCGGATCGACCACCGGGGCGGGAAACTCGGTCGCGAGCATGGTTGCGAGATCGTTCGACCTGTTGGGGAGGGCGTCGCGCGGGACCACTTCGTAGTAGTAGAGCCGGCCCCGCGGCGCCACCGTCCGTGCCACCGAGGGAAGGTACTTAATCCCTTCGTGGGGAAGATTGAGGACGACGCGCTCGACGGGCGGGGCGGTCGCGACGAACGTCTCGATCGACGCGGCGATCGGCGTCACCGACGTCGCCGTCGTGAGCCGGCGCAGGCTCGCCCGGAGCAGCTCGATGGCGTGCGGGTTCGCGTCGACCGCGGTCACCGAGCGGGCGCGTCCGTCCCGCGCGATCGTCACCGCGAACGGGCCGACCCCGCAGCAGAGGTCGTAGACCCGCTCGCCGGGGCGCACCTCCTCGGCGACCCGGGCGTGCTCGCGCGCGAGGCGGGGGGAGAAGTAGGCGAGCTCCACGTCGACGTCGAGGGTCACCCCGTTCTCCCGGTGACGCGTCCGCCACCCGCCGGCCCCGGCGATCCGCTCGACCGTTCGCCGTCGCTCGGGGCCGTGGACGCCCCGGTCGGACCCCACGATCCGGGCCCCGGGGACGAACCCCAAGAGCGCGGCCCCGATCTCGCTCGATCGGGCCTCGAGGGCCGGGGGCACGCGGACGAGCACGACGTCGCCGACCACGTCGAACGATCGCGGGAGGAGCTCCTTCTCCGCGGCGGACCACTCGAGAAGGTCGGCATAGCTCGAGGCTCCGCGGGCGGCGACCGCGGCGAACTCCCGCTCCTCCGCCCGACCTCCCGGCGGCACGACGGCCTCGGCCACGACGGGGAGCGCGATCTCGCCGGGCGACCGGACGATCTTGAGGTCGGTGCGCAACCAGCCGGCCGCGCGCAGGTTCTGCCGGGTGCGCTCGCCGTCGGCGAGGGGGACCACGATCGCGCGCGATCTCATGGGGGGTTCGACGGGCGGCCGAGCAGCAGGGGGAGCACGTCCCGGCCGGCGATCGTGCCGATCGTGCCCGCCGCGGCCGCCGGCTCGCCGAAGGTCGTTCCGGCCGGCATCGGATCGGACGGCACGCCCGCCCCGACGAGCACGAGGGGCACGGGATCGTCGGCATGCCCCTTGAGGATGGACGGGGTGGCGTGGTCCGCGGTGACCGCGACGCGGACCTTCGTAAGGTCGACGGACTCCAGGAACGGACCGAAGAACGACCGGTCGATCGCCTCGACGATCTCCTGCTTCAGCCGAGCGTTCCCGTCGTGCCCGGGCTCGTCCGGGCCCTTCAAGTGGACGTACACGAACGGGAAGCGCTCGAGGAGCTCCGCGGTCAGGCGCGCCCGGTCCCGGTACCCGGCGTCCCGGTCCGCGCCCATCGGCCCCACGTAGCGGTCGTCCAGCCCGAGGACCCGCGCGATCCCCCGCTCGACCGGCATCTCCGTCAGGGCGGCGCCGGGGAGGCCGTAGCGCTCGGCGAACGGCGCCGGGGGCCGCTCCGGGAGCGCGCCGGCGTTGCGGACGAGCAGCGCATTGGCGGGCCGGCGCCCCCCGACGGCCCGGCGGGCGTTCACCGAGTGTCCCGCGAGGACGGGCGCCGCGCGTTCGAGGAACCGGTTCACCGCGGCCGCCGTCCGAGCGGACGACGGGGACGCGTCCAGCGGACGGACCTCGAGGATCCGCGGCACCTCGGGGCGGACCGCCTGCCCCATCCCACCGACCTTCTCGTAGAACGGGTCGGCGTTCGAGACGTGGGGCGAGAGCGGCCCGTCGCGCGTCGGATGGAGCCAGAGCACCCCGCGGTGGCCGACGGTCTCCCGGACCTCGGCCCGGATGCCCTCCGGCGCCAGCAGGTCCGCGTCCGTGAGCGCCCGGGCGAGCTGCTGCGACTCGCCGGTCGAGAGCGACCGTCCGACGCGCGCGTCGAGGATCGTCCCGGCGCCGTCGCTCGTGGCAAAGTTGAGCCGGAGCGCGACATCGCCCGGCGCGAGCGGAAGACCGACCCCAATCGCTTCGAGGACGCCCCGCCCCGGCGAGTCGTGGACCGGATCGTAGCCGAGCAGCGCGAAGACCCCCGCGTCCGACTCCGGGGCCACCCCGGGGCCGACCACGACGACCTGGCCGAGCCGCCCCGCCCGGGCGCACCGGTCCAGGTTCGGCGTCGCGGCGGCTTCGACGGGCGACCGTCCGCCGGTCTCGGGGTGGGGACGATCGCCGAGCCCGTCGAGGACGATCAGGGCCGCCGACGCCGGTCGCGGGTCGCTCGACGCACCGCGCTCCTGCATCAGGATATAAAGGGGGGCCGGTCTTGCACCCCGTTCCGTGCAGAACCAGAAGGCGGGCCGCTTTAGGCGTTTCCTGCAGACCCCGGCGGGCCGGGCCCTGATTCCGGCGATCTCGATCGCGGTCGTCTTCGCGACGTACGTCTACGTCTCGACGCTCCTCGCCATCCCGGCGATCCTGGTCTTCTCGCTGGCGGTCCCGATCTGGGGCGGCCTCAAGCGCCCGCGCTACCTCGCGCTCTCCGGACTCGTCGTCATCCTCCTGGTCGCCCCGATCGCGAGCGCCGCCATCACGCAGGAGATCCGGACCCCGGTGGGACCGATCAGTTCCCCGTCGGTGGCGACCCCGAACGGCACCGGCTCCCTGCTCGAGAACGCCCAGGTCTCCCCCTACACGGGCGGCACCGGGACCGTCTTCAACTGGTCCGTGACCGTCGACCCGACGTACGCGCCGTACAACACCGCGGGCCTGCTCGGGATCAGCCTCTACATCAGTAGCTGTCCGGGGGCGACGGGCAACAGCTCGCCGTATTGCTCGAGCGGCTACAGCCTCATCAACATCACCGACAACTTCACCGGGCCCCACGCGCGGCCGCCGACCTCCGCGGGGCTCGTCTACTTCACCTACGTCATCGGAGGGGTCGGGATCTGGAACTGGCAGATGGGCGCGTTCCTCAAGAACGCGACGGTCGGCAACCTCACCTGGGTGTTCCTGGCCGGTGACCCGACGTACAACGGGATCGAGGGGCCGGTGATCGGCACCTGGGTGGACACGTTCTCGGAGCTCCTGCCGACGGTCTATCTGAACGGCCTCCTACTGCTCGCGCTGCCGTTCTTCATCGTGCTGCTCCTCTACATGTTCTTCAAGAGCCGCGAGGCGAAGAAGAAGGACGCCGAGCGGCGTGCCGCGGGGAGCGTCCCGCCCCCCGATGCCCCGGCCGCCACCGGCCCGGCCCCGCCGGGAGCCGGTCCTCCTCCGGCGTCCGCGCCGGCCGCGGCCGTCCAGGAGCGCACGTGCCCCAACTGCGGGGCGGTCGTCTATCCGAACGAGACGACCTGCTGGAAGTGCGGGGCGAGCCTCTCCTCGGCTGCCACGTCCGGAGCTCCCCTGCCGTCCAGTCGCAAGTGAGGGCCCAGCGCCCTGAGGCGCGGACCCGCGCCGTCGGGCAGTACCCGAACTAGCCCCGGGCGCGTTCCGGTGGGCGCGCTACCGCGCTACGCGACCACGGAGAAGTCGTAGCTCTGCCACACGGCCCCGATGCCGGTCACATAGATCGCGACCGTGAGCGAATAGGTGTAGGTCGGGGCGTGCGTGACCGTCGGGAACACGAACGTGCTGGACGTCTGGAAGGCCACCGGGGTGCCCGGCGAGATCGTGGAGCTCGTGAGCGTCCACTCCTTCGCCACCGTGTTGTTGCTGGTATAGTTGAGCCAGATCCCGTAGCTCCCCGTGGCCGCCCCGACCCAGGTGAAGGGACCCGCGCCGTACGCCGTGGTGTTGAGGTAGAGGTTGCCCTTGAACGTCACGCCCGTTCCGGCCTTGGGGGTCGTCGAGTTCGACGTCCCGATCCCCAACGGGACGGCGATCGTGAGGTTCCCCTGCGACGAGACCGTGCCACCGACCGTCGCCGAAGCCACGACCACGTAGGTCCGCGGCCCGTCGTTGTCGGGCAGCGAGAACTTGGTGGTGCTGTAGGCCGTCACGGTCGAGACCCCCGAGATCGTGAGTCCCTGCGGCCCATAGCCCGTGTACTTCGCCAGTTTCGAGGGGGTCGTCTGGTTGACGTAGAACGAAACGTTGAGGGAGGCGCCCGAGAGCGACCCCGTGTAGGTCACCGCCGCCTCGAGGTTCAACGACGGGGCGCTCGTGCTCGTCCCGGCCATCAGCGGCGGCGTGGTGGTGAGCGAGACCGACACGGTGAGGGGCGACGAGGCGGTCGAACTCAGGACGATGAACTGGAGGGCCCCGGTACCGGTCCCGAGGTAATTGGTGCCCGAGATCACGGCGTAGTACGTCCCGTTGGCGGTCGCGCCCGCGGGAACGGTGTAACTGTACTCGTTGGTGGGCAGCCCCGTGCTCGACATCGCCGTGGGCGTCGTCGGCAGGCCCGAGGTAGCCGAGGCCGAAGTAATCGTCGGGTTGGAGCTGAGCGAGCCGCTGAACACGGCGTAGATCGTGTAGGCGGTCCCCGTCGTCGGGCTCGTCGGGCTGATCCAGTCGTTGACAATCGCCGGAGGGGTGCCGATCGACTGGCCCGGGAGCACGGCGCTATAGAGCAGCTGGGTCGGCGAGACGACGTAAACGGTGACGTTCTGCAGCCGGGGCTGCGGGTTGCTCGGGGGGCTGTTCGGGAACGTGTAGGTCCACGTTTGACCGAGGTTCCAGCTACTTCCTCCGCCGATCCCAGAGGAGATCGTGATCGGAGTCGAGAACGACGGATAGCTCGGCTGCACGGAGCCCTTGAGGTAGACGTCGTCCGTGCCGGGGACGACCGGCCCGCCGAGATGGAGGATCGATACGGACTTGATGTAGCTCCCGTTCGCGGCCAGCTGGATCGACCCCTGGAACTGATTCGAGTTCTGAGCGGGGGGCGACGGGAACGAGGTGACGAAGAAGAAGATCGAGGCGAACAACGTCACCGTCAGCGCCAGCAACAGGATCGTCGCCACGACATCCGACACGGCCCGGCGCCGACCGCGAACCGAGAACCTGCGTCCGCGACTGCGGTGCGTCATCTGATTTCGGCGGCCCGACGAAACCCTACGCACGGTCATGGGTACGCCGAGCAACCAACCTTGCGCTGAATTAGAGGGCGGGGGCCGCTATTTAGACGTTGCCTGACCGTCCTCGAACGACCCCGTGGTACGACGCTCCGCCAACCGACCGGGCGTGGGGTCGAATCCGAGTTCAGCACCGGCTTCCCGCGAACCCGATCGTGCTCCCCGCGCGAGGGGAGCGACATGACCCGGGAGGGCGGCCTTCCCCACGTCGTATCTCCCTACAACTACGGTATCCCGCAAGATTAGGAGAACAATTTCCGAACTCGCCCGACCTCGTCGGTCAGGCGAATTCGGTTGGAAAGGGTTGCTCCGGCGCTTCCGGTCGAAGTTCCTACGGCAGCACGACGCTCGTCGTCCCCGAGACCGAGCCGACCCCGATCGCAACCAGGGAGTCGCCCTGGATGCTCACGGTAGCGACCGCGGACGAGGTGACGAGGAGGGTCTGCGTGCTCGAGAAGCTCAGCGG
>DATJUI010000016.1:0-1131 GCA_035502455.1 Thermoplasmata archaeon
CCGAGGTTGACTGAGAACTCTAGGTCTCGCCGCAGTGGTAGCTGACGGCGAGGGCGTTCCAGACCACCGTTCGCGCGAGGAGCTCAACCACCTGGGCGTTCCACCGCCGAGAGCGCACCCAGGCGCCGAGGCGGTCCTTGAACGCCCCGAACACCCCTTCGATGACCGCCCGTCGTCGGTAGCGGCAGGCGAACTCCCTTCGGAAGTGGAACTGGTCGAAGACCATCGCGCTCCACGCCCCCACGCCGCGGGCCTTGACGCGGGTGATGTTCGCCCGCAGGGCGATGACGGGTCGCCCGCCCCGCTCGGCGATCACCCGCGTGTTCTCGCGCGAGACATACCCTCGGTCGAGCACCACGTTCCCCAACGAGGGGCGGCGCGGGAGCTGAGCGACCAGGGTCGGTAGCTCCGTCACATCGTTCGTTCGGTCGTCGGTGGCGTGGGCCGCGACGAAGTAGGGGAAGTGGGCGCGGGTGACGATGAGGGCGTGGAGTTTCAGGAAGGTGCGATGGCGTCCGTGACCTCGACTCGGGTCCCGCCACTGTTCCCATCGGTGGAGGGAGAGGCCCGTGCCGTCCCCCGCGAGGTTGCGGGGCCCGTCGCTCGGGATCCTCCGAGCGAGTCGGCCGAGCAGGTCGGTGAGGTAGCTCGGAGGGACGTGGGGCGCCCAAGCGGCCACGGTCGGAGCGGCCGGGACGTGGCGAACGCCGAGCTGTCGGGCGAGGGACGGCAGGGCGACGAGGATCGCGTGCACTTCGTCATACGACCACTGACCGAGCGCGCGGAGGAGGAGGCACCGCACGACGTCCCGAGGGGGGGTGGGAGGTCGGCCGGGGGTGCCCGGGGGCCGTACCGAGTAGGGCGGAGGGGTCGAGCGGACCAATCGACCGAGCACGGCGAGGGTTCCCGTCCAACTGTGGCGGAGAAAGTGTCGGTAGCGGGCCCAGTCCTGTCGCCGATGTCGGCGGAGCGATGGGTATTTGGCGCGGTCGGACGGTGGTGGCTCCTGGGCCGCAAGGCCCCCTTCGCGGCGTGAGGCGAACACAACCGTCGCGTCGCGAAGGCCCCCGCTTCATCGCACCGCTCCACGAGAAGCACAGAAGGGACGCGCGAGGGTTCTCAGTCAACCTC
>DATJUI010000017.1:0-51609 GCA_035502455.1 Thermoplasmata archaeon
CTCGCGCTCCATCTCCTTCATCGAGAGGTTCTTCATCAGCGCGACCCGCTCGTAGATGTACGAGTGGCCCGAGTAGAGGAACGTGTCGTCCGCCGGGTTCCACGAGTAGACCGAGTTCGTGATCAGCTCGTTCGTCTCGGGATCGAGCCCGACGATCTCGGTCAGCGACTGGACGCGGCGGGTCATCTTCGTCCCGACCTTCACCTGGCGCTGCAGCAGGACCAGGTTGAGCGCCGAGACGAGCGAGCGAGGCAGGGTGATCGGCGGGTTCTCCATCCGGTGGACCATCGCGCTCACGCTCTCCGCGTGGAACGTCGTGTAGCACGTCTTCCCCGTCGCCATCGCCTGGAAGACGATGAACGCCTCGGCCCCGCGCACCTCCCCGACCATCAGGTACTGGGGGCGTTGGCGCAGCGCGGCCGCGAGGAGGTCGAACATGTCGATCTCGCCGGGCGCCTTGCCGCTGGTGAGGTTCTTCGCGCCGAACCCGGCCCGCGTGAGCGACGGGACCCAGTTCTCGTGCGGGAGGTTGAGCTCGCGCGTGTCCTCGATCGAGACGATCTTCATCTGGGGCGGGATGAACAGGAGCGTCGCGTTGAGCGTCGTGGTCTTGCCGCTCGCCGTGCCGCCGCAGACCATCATCGACTGGCCGTTCTCGATGGCGATCCAGAGGTACGCCATCATCTCCGGGCTCATCGTCTTGAACTTGAGGAGGTCGACCGGCGTGAACGGGTTGTCCCGGAAGCGCCGGATCGTGAACGAGCTCCCGCGCTTCGTGACGTGGATGCCGAGCGTCGCCTGGAGCCGCGAGCCGTCCGGGACGGTCGCGTCGAGGATGGGGCTGGCGACGGAGATGTGCTTGCCCGACCGCTGGGCGAGCCAGACGACGAAGTCGTCGAGCTCCTTCGAGCTCCCGAACTTGAGGTTCGAGCGGATCGACCCGTACTTGCGGTGGTAGATGTAGAGCGGGATCCCGACCCCGTCACACGAGATGTCCTCGACCTCGGTGTCGGTCATCGGCACCTCCACGAGACCGTAGCCGACGAAGTCCCGCTCGAGGTAGTAGAGGACCCGGCCCTTCGTGGTCGGGCCCGGCGACAGCTCCCAGGCGAGCAGCTGGTCGTCGACCATCCGGCGCAGCTCGCGGCGCTTCGTTTCGGGGTCGTGCTCGGGCAGCGGCTCGAACTGCTCGATGAGGACGGTCCGCAGCCGGTCCGTGAGCTCCTTCTCGAGCGGCGTGAGCGGCGGCTCGATCACCTCGTAGAGGTACTCGTTGCGGGTGTTGTGGTAGGTGATCCGCACGTACGAGATCCCCGGCCGGATCGGCGCGAAGTCGAGCTCCTTGAGCGCGGGATCGCTGAGCGGCGGGACCGGGGTGACGTCCTTATCGGCTCCCTGGCCCGAGACCCCGAGCCGGGCGAGCTTCACCGGCCGTGGCTCGGCGCTCCCCTTGCGGAGCGACGCGCCCATCCGCAGCCACGGCGAGAAGAAGCCGCGCTTCTTCGGCGGCGGGGTCGTCCCGTCGTCGGTCGGTGCCTCGATCGCTTCGCCCGCCATCGTGCTCACCCGCAGGTCCCCGACAGGAGCGGCACGACGAACCGCATCATCAGCCAGCCGACGCTGAGCATGATCGTCGCGTGCTGGAGGCCCTCCGCGATCCGGCCGTTGTAGAGGACCCCCGCCATCACGCCGTCCCCGACGGCGTGGACGATCACGGCGACCAGGAACGCGAGGAAGAGGGCCGGGACGAAGCCGTAGGCGAGCGTGACCGCGTTGCCCGTGGCGGCCGAGCTCGAGACGGCGCAGCCGGCGGTGATCATCTGCGGCAGGAAGACCGCCGCCATGATGTAGATCGTGACGAGGAACACGAAGAACGAGATGTAGATCACCGTCACGTACGTCAGCATCGAGATCTGGCGGGAGGCGGCCGCCAGCTGCGCCTCCCGGGTGTCGTGGGCGACCATGGTGAGCACGTCGGCGACGTTCCCGCCGGCCTCGTTCGCCCGGGCCACGATCGAGACGACCCGCTGCACGAGCGGGGTCGGGACGCGCTCTTCGAACAGGCGGAGCGCGGTGTTGACCGGCACGCCCCACTCGAGCTGGCTCGCCATCTTCTTGATCTCGTCGGTGAGCAGCCCGTAGCGGCCCGTGCTGGCGACGATGATCGCGTCCGGGAGCGTCATGCCGAACCGGCCGGCCTCCGCGACATCCCGAAGGAAGTCGGGGAGCCGCTCCTCGATCTTCGAGATGCGGCGCAGCTTCGCGCTCATCGCGAAGCCGTACGGCGCGATCAGGCAGAGGATCCCGAGGACGCCGAAGTCGATCGCCGGGTTGGCGCCGCTCCCCTCGCCGGGGCGCATCTCCCAGTTGACGAGGCCCACGAAGTTGAGGGTCGCGACGACGAAGAAGACGAGGGCGACGGCCCCGCCGGCGATGAGGAGGAGCGTCTCGCGGGAGAGCCCGGTCTCCTTCGCCGTCACCACGATCGGCGCGCTCGACCGCAGCTTGCGCACCGAGGCGGGGGCGTTCACCGACGCCATCGCTAGTTCATCTCCTGGGCGAGGGCGTACATGAAGAAGATGAAGCCGAACTGCGACAGCGGGATCATCGCGCCGACGATCCCCCACAGGATGTCGATCATGAACGACCCGCCGCCGCCGATGATCGCGAAGATCGCGATGATGATCACGAGGAACAGCGGGAACGCGACGACGACCGTGACGTAGGTCTCCGCGAGGAGCCCCATCGTCTCGACGCGCTGGAGCTGCTCGAGCTTGTTCTCGCGCTCGAACTGCTCCGCCTTGAGCAGGAAGTACGGCTTGAGCTGGCCCCCGCTCGTCGCCGTCGTGACCACGCCCTGCAGGAAGTCCTGGAAGCGCTTCGACGGGCTCCGCGCGGCCCCGTTGCGGATCGCCGTCAGGATGTCGACGCCGAGCAGCTCGGTGTCGCGCGTGATCCAGGCCGCCTCCTCGGCGACCTCCCCGTAGATCTTCTGCCGGCCGAGCTCCTTGAAGATCTGGTCGACGTTCACATCGGCGGAGCTCATCGCGCTCACGAAGCTCATCGCCGGCGAGATGCGTCGGTCGATCTTGCGGCCCCGCTCCTTCGCCTTCGACCCGGGCGCTCCCTGCAGGCCAAAGAAGGCGCCGACGGGCCCGATGATGGGGAGGGCGATCCCGAGCAGGAGGCCAAAGACGAGGTTCCCCGAGATCACGAACAGGAGGCCGACCGCGACCCCGGCGACGACGCAGCCGATCCCCGCGATCAGCGTCGTCGCGTAGACCGTTGCCATGTACTCGTCGGCGCGCACGCGCATGTGCGCCTTGATCAGGTTCTCCTCGAGGATCGGATCCGGGGGCTTCGCGAGGACCCGCGTCCGGAACGTCCGCCAGGCCCACCGCTGGAACGCCGTGAGCCCCGTGTGCGTCGGCTGCTGGCCGCGCTTCAGGCGGACGGGGCGCACGGCCCCGACCGTTGGGGCGGCCGCGTCCACCGTCGGGGTGCTCGGCACGGTCGTTCAGCCCCCCGGGGGAGCGGCCGCCGGGGCGGGCGCGGCCGGCGGCGCCCCCGCGGTCTCGGCCGTCGCGGGATCCGCCTGGATGCGCGCCATGACCTCGTTCGGGTCCTTGTAGTACTGCGCGATCGTCCGCCAGAGCTGCCGGTAGTCCGTGATCTTGTGGTCGACGAGGTACCGGATCACCGTCGCGCGCCGGTGGAACTCGGCATCCATCTCCTCGGTCGTGAGGTTCCGGACCTCCATGATCTTGTCGAACAGGAACGAGTGGCCCTTGAACACGAACGTGTCCGTCGCCGGGTCCCACTCGTAGACGGTGTTCGTGATCAGCTCGTTCGTCTCCGGCTCGAAGCCGACGATCTCGAGGACCTGCTTCAACCGCCGCACGACGCCCTTCTCGGTCTTCGCCTGGATCTGGATGATGACGTTGTTGAGCGCGGAGAGCAGGATCCGGGGGGTGTTGATCGGTGGGTTCTCGAGGCGGTTCACCATCGACTTCACGCTGTCCGCGTGCATCGTCGAGTACGTGGTGTGGCCGGTCGCCATCGCCTGGAACATCGTGTACGTCTCCTTGCCGCGGACCTCCCCCACGATGATGTAGTTCGGCCGCTGCCGCAGCGCGGCGCGGACGAGGTCGAACATATCGACCTCCCCGGCGGCCTTGCCGTCGGCGCCGCGGTCCCCGGTACCGCTGCGGGTCGCCCCGGGGATCCAGTTCTCGTGCGGGAGGTTCACCTCGCGGGTGTCCTCGATCGAGACGATCTTGGAGGTCGGGGGGATGAACAGCGCGATCGCGTTGAGCGTGCTCGTCTTGCCCGCGGCCGGCCCGCCGCAGATGATCACCGACTCGCCCTGCTCCGCGGCCAGCCAGAAGTACGCGACCATCTCCTCGTTCGCGCTGCCCATGGCGACCAGGTCGACCGGGGTGAACGGCCGCTCCTTGAACCGGCGGATCGTGAAACTCGCCCCGCGGGTCGTCACCTCCCGGCCGTACGTCGCCTGGACGCGGTGCCCCTCGGGCGTCGTGCCGTCGAGGATCGGCGCGGAGACGCTCACGGCCTTCCCGCAGCGCTGGCCGAGCATGACGATGAACGAGTTGAGCGACTCCTCGTCGGGGAAGACGACGTTCGTCTTCATCGACTCGTACTTCCCGTGGAAGATGAACAGCGGCACGTCGACGCCGTCGCACGAGATGTCCTCCACCTCGGGATCGAGGATCAGGGCGTCGACGGGCCCGTAGCCTACGAAGTCGCGGAGCACGTAGTAGACGATCCGCTCGGTCGAGATCGGCGAGATCGTGATCTCGCGGCTGCGGAAGTACTCCTCCGCCTCCCCCCGCAGGTACGCCCGCTTGTCGGCGGTCGAGAGGCTGCCGACATCGCTGCCCAGGATGCGCGTGAGCGTCGACTTGAGGTGGTCGACGAGCTCCCGTTCGTGGGCGGAGAGCTGCGGCTCGATCACCTCGTAGAGGTACTCCTTGTTCCGGTCGTTGTACGTGATCCGGGAGTAGGAGTACGGCGGGTTGACCGCGCGCACCTCGAGCTCGCGCATCGTCGGCTCGGGGAGCGGGGGCATGGCGGTGATGAACGTCCCGGGCACGACGGTCGGCGCCTCGAGCGGCCGCGGCGCGAGCGGCGAGAGGTCGGCGTTCGGCGACGTCCGGGGGATCTTGACGCGGAAACTGCCCGACGCCATGGTGCCCCTAGCTGCCCCCCACGCCGAGCGAGAGGGTGGTCCCGGCGTAGAAGAGGGTTACGTAGTTCACGACGTACTGGATGTTCAGCTCGACGATCGTCGTGATCGAGGGCAGGTTCTGGCAGTAGGACGTGGTCGGCGCGGTCGTCGTCCCGTTCTGGGTGATCGAGTAGTGGGTGCTCGCGAGCCCGCTCCCGCTCATCACGGAGGTGAGGTAGGAGAACCACGCGCAGGGGTACATCGTTCCGATCTCGAAGACGAAGTCGGTCGGCGAGAGGGTCGAGCCGACCACCTTCCCGTTGCTCGTGACGGTCTGCGAGTAGCGGAACGTGTTGAACACCTCCTGCGACTGCTGGCCGACCACGCTCGTCGCGTTGCCGTACAGCTGGACGAGGCTGGTCGTGACCGTCGTGTTGCCGGCGTAGCTCGAGACGTTGAGCGGCGGCGGGAACGCGACGATCTGGTAGCCCCCGTACTGGGCCTGGATCACCGCGTCGTCCTCCATGAAGAACGTCTCGGGCGTGTAGTAGCGGTTCGGTAGGCTCATCTGGAGGATCCCGGTCGCCATCGACTGGTGATACGGGGTCCCCTGGCCCCCGGGACCGTACCCGATCGTCACGTTCGCGAAGTTGCAGTCGTACTTGTTGACGGGCTGCCCGGCGCTGGCCCCCGTAGCGGTGAATCCGCCCGGGCAGTTCGACGGGATGAACTCGAGGGTCGCCTGCGTCGCCGCCGCGAGGAGCGGGATCCCGTTCGACTGGAGGGCGAACGGAGTGCCGAGGACCGGTGGGCCGTGGAGGGCGTACTGGGAGTCGATGTACGACTTCAGCTGGGCGAACGAAGCCGCGCTCTGGGCCGTGAACTGCGATTCGTTGTCGGTCATCCACAACGGCACGTACTGGGTCAGGAACACCCCGAACAACGCGAAGAAGACGAGCAGGGCGAGGAGCGTGCCGACGACCGCGACGACGCCCCGCCGCGACGTGCGCAGCCGGTGGGCCCGGCGATAGCGGCGGCCAGCCCTCGAGGCGACTGCATCCCCCATCCGACGGACCGATCTCGGGGGGAACCCCCCCGGGCGAGACAAATTAGGCCGTCTTCGGGTATAAATACGTGCGCGAGCGAGGGAGGCGCGCCGCGTCCCGCGGGGAAACCTAAAGTCCGGCGGGCGCTGCGCCGGCGACGATGCCGCTCCGCGAGATCGCGCTGACGCTGCCCAACCGCCCGGGGACGCTGGTCGGGATCGCGCGCGCGCTCGCGAAGGACCGGATCAACCTCGCCGCGATCGGCGTCGACTCGTCCCCGGCCCGGGGACGCGTCCGATTGGTCGTCAGCGACCCCGACCGAGCGGTCGTCGTGCTCCGGGACGCCGGCTACGCCCCCGAGGTCCGGGAGCTCCTCGTGGTGCGCCTCGAGGACAAGTCGGGCAGCTTTCTTCGGGTCCTCGAGGCGCTCGCGAAGGCGCGCCTCAACATCCAGAGCGTCGCGATCCTCGTGCAGCGGGAGGGGAACCAACCGCTCGTCGCGCTCTCCACGAGCGACCTCGAGAAGGCCCGGAAGCTCCTCCAGAGTGCGGGGTTCGCGAGCCAGCTCGCCGAGCAGCTCGTCTCCAACTCGGACGTGATCGCCACCGCGCCCACGATCCCTGCGGAGTCGGTGGGATTCCTCCTGTAGGTCCCGCACAAACGGTAAGAGGGCCTACCCATCCGAGCCGGGTCGCGCGGTTGTGGTCTAGTGGTTAGGACGGTAGCTTCCCAAGCTACCTACTCGGGTTCGAATCCCGACAACCGCATCCCGGCTCGGACCGGGCCGCCGACGCGGGCGGCGGTCGACGGGGCCGCGCGCGGCGGCCAAAGGCCTATGGCGTAAGCGACCCTCGGCGCCCGCGCAGGCGCGACGGGGGTCCGGGGCGGCGCGCCGTGCGCCCCGGGTTCGATCCGCGCGCGCCCGCGGCGTCGATCGACCATGGGGGGCGTGGCACTGAGCGGGGCGGTGGCCGTCTTCGCGGCCAGTATCGTCCTCAACTTTCTCGTGCTCGCGTACCGGTGGCCTGCGACCGCGCGGGTCCGGGCGGGGGTCGATGCGATCCGCCGGCGGATCACCGGCCGGTCCGACTGGGAGTGGCTGAAGCTCTGGCATCTCGTCGCGGTCCTGCTCGCGATCGCGGCGGCGAACGTGGCGTGGAACGTCGCGACCCTGCGGTGCGGCGACGACTCGCTGGCGGTGCTCGCCTCGGGCCGGGCGGCGCTGGCCGGCCACAACCCGTTCTCCGTGACGTACTGCGGGGGCACGGTGCCCGACCAGATCCCCTACGGCCTCGCGGAGGTCGGGTTCAACGCGCTCGCCGCGCTGTCCGGGTCGGTCGCGGGCGTCTGGATCGTCTGGACGCTCCTCGCGCTCGCCGTCGTGCCGCTCGTCTGGGCCGTCGGGGGCCCGGACCGCCGGTATCTCGCGGTGCTGACGGCGACCTCGGTGCTGTACCTCCCCAACATCGCGACCAACATCGGGGTCGAGAACGCGATCGTGCCGGTCGCGGTTCTGATCGGGCTCGGCTGGATGGGGCGTCCCGGCGGGCGGGGGGCGGCCGGATCCGCGGTCGCGGCCTTCCTGAGCACGGCCCG
The DNA here is from genome assembly GCA_035502455.1 of Thermoplasmata archaeon. Taxonomy (GTDB): domain Archaea; phylum Thermoplasmatota; class Thermoplasmata; order Lutacidiplasmatales; family UBA184; genus Lutacidiplasma. Next base: position 7,831 of record DATJUI010000017.1, read on the forward strand.
CTTCCCCGCGCTGTTCCCGCTGCTGGGGGTCCCGGCGCCACTGGCGCGGGGCCGCACCGTGCGCGTGCTCGGGGTCCTCGCCGTCTTCCTGGGAGCGGCGGCCGCCGCGTACCTCGCCTGGGGGTGGGACGCGATCGGGATCGTCTATCTGAACCAGTTCGCCCGGCTGCCGGCCGAGTCGCTCAACGTCTTCGCCGTGCTGCTCGTGAAGGGGTGGGTCCTCCCCTCGTTCGCCTCGACGGCGGTGCAGGGCGCCGTGATCCTCGGCCTCCTCGTCCTCGTCCACGCGCGCCGCTACGGAGCGGCCGTCGCCGCGGCCGTTCCGCTCCTCGGCGTGATGCTGCTGTCGCAGTACCTCACGTTCAACTTCGTCCTGTGGATCGTGCCGCTGGTGCTGCTCGGGGACGAGGTGAACCGGTGGCTGTTCGTCTACGGGACGATCGCGCTCGTCGACCAGAACCTCTTCCTGTTCTACGTCGCGGACGTGCTCGGGGTCTGGTGGCCCTACGAGGTCGCCGGGATCGTCCTCACGGCCGTCCTCGTGTACCTGCTGGTCCGGATCCTGAGGACGGAGGAGCGGCGCCGCCGCGCGAGGCCCGCGGCCGACGCGGGCGGCCCCGCGCCGACCGCCTAGGGGAGCGGGGCGTTCGGGGCGAGCGGCGTCGCGGCGCCGTACCCCGCCGGCATCAGGTCGGGGTCGATCTTCCCGGTCGTCGCGTACCGGTAGAGGGCGGCCCGCAGGATCCCCTCCGCCGCCGCCCCGATCAACGCCACCCCGACGCCGACGGCGATCGCGACCCCGACGAGCGCGAAGCCGAGCAGGAGCCCGCCGTGGACGGCCAGGAGCAGGCCGGCGAGGCCGAGCACGACCGCGACCACGATCCCCGCCCCCAGCAGGAGGGCGACGACGAGGTTCGAGACGAGCGAGCGCCCGAAGGTCGAGGTGAACAGGTGGACCGAACGCTTGAGCGAGGCCCAGGTCCGCTCGTTCTCGTACAGCAGCACCGGCACGACGAAGTACGTCACGACCGCCCAGGTCGCGCCGCCGACGGCCCCGATCACGACGCCCCCGACGCCCCGGACCCGGCTCGAGATCGCTTGGATGACGAGCCCGACGGTGGCGGTGATCAGCGCCCAGAGCAGCAGTCGGCCGATCCGGGCCCGGGCGACCCGCCAGCCGTCCGCCGCGGTCGGCTGCCGGCCGTTCAGCTTGAGGGTCGCGGCCGCGATCAGCGCGGCGGTCCCGTAGACGGAGAGGAACACCATCGCGAAGTACGCGACGAGGAACAGCGCCACCGCCGCCGCGACGAGGCCGTTGGTGGGGCCGCCCCGGGCGCCCGCGAGGGCGACCAGCAGCGCGTACTCCCCGACCAGGAGGAGCGCGATCACCCCGAGGATCGACAGGCCCACGACGACCGGGAAGACGAGCAGGGCGCGGTCCTCGCGGATCATCCGGAACGACGTCTTCGTGAGCTTCCAGGAGTCTCGGAACGTCCCGGGCACGTCCGACCTCGGCGCCCGCTCAGGGGCGCGGGATTACTTGATGGCTGGCGCGGTGTCCTCAGGTCCCGGCTGCCTGACTCGAACAGGCGACCTGAGGATCTCCACGGGGGCCGCCGGGGGTCCGGCGGACTCGCCTACAGTCCCCCGCTCTACCACTGAGCTAAGCCGGGACGGGATTGGGAGCGACGGACGGACTATAAATGCTTGGGCGCGGCGGGCCGGCCCCGATCACCCGACCACGGACCGGACCCGGTCGAGCACATCGGCCGGGCTGCCCGACGCGTTGATCCGGCGCAGCAGCCCGCGGCCCGCGTAGTGCGCGAGGAGCGGGGCCGTCTGCTCGTCGTAGACGCGGAGCCGGGTCCGCACCGTGTCGGGCGCGTCGTCCGGGCGCTGGACGAGCGGCGTCCCGTCCTTGTCGCACCGGCCCGGTACCTTGGGCGGCAGGTGCGCGAGGTGGTAGACGGTCTGGCAGGTGGGGCAGATCCGGCGCCCGGAGAGACGCTCCACGAGCTCCTCGGCGGGGATCTCGAACGCCACGACGACATCGACCGGGGTGATCGCGTCGAGCGCCTCCGCCTGCGCCGGGTTCCGCGGAAAGCCGTCGAGCACGAACCCGGCGCGCGCGTCCGGTCGCGCGAGCCGCGCCTTCAGGATCCGGAGCACGAGGTCGTCCGGCACGAGGCCCCCCGACGTCATGTGCCGCTCCGCCTCCTGGCCGAGCGGGGAGCGCGCGGCGACCTCCGCCCGCAAAAGGTCCCCCGTCGAGAGGTGCGGGATCCCGAGCTCCCGCGCGAGGGTGGCCGCCTGGGTCCCCTTGCCGGCGCCGGGCGGGCCGAGGAAGACGATCCGGTGCATGCGCGCGCGGACGGTGCGGGGGTACTTCGACTTTGCCGCGCGCTAGCCGTCGACCCGGCTGCCGCGGAACGGGCGGCCGCGGATCGCCGCCTCCAGGTTCTCGAGCGAGCGGCCGTCGACCACCGCGAGCGGGATCCCCGCCCGGGCGAGCAGGTCGACGCCGAGGCGGTCGAACAGGAAGTTCTGCCCCGCCTCGGCGGTCGCGCCGGCGTGCACGAGGGCCCGGAACTCGGCCCACGTGCTCCGGGCGATCGGCCGCGCCGCGGGGTCCGACCGGGGATCGCGGTCGAAGATCCCCGGCACGTTGGTCGCGTTCACCAGCCGTCCCGCGCGGAGACGGACGGCGAGCAGCGCCGCCACCCCGTCGGTGGTGTGACCGGGCTCGGTGCCGCCGAGCACGACGGGGGAGGCCCGGAGCACCTCGTGGACGGCCGCGGCGACCGTCGTCGGCGGGGTCTGGGGCGTCGGCGGCCCGATCGCCGCCGCGAGCAGGCGGGCGTGCAGCCGGGTGACCTCGATCCCGAGCTCGTCGAGCTCGACCTCGGTGAGCCCCAGCTCCCGGCCGAGCCGGATGTAGTCGCGGGCGGTCCGGCCCCCCCCGACGGTCACCGCGAGGGGCACCGTGCGGCCGATCCGTCGCAGCACGTCGGCGAGGCGGCCGACGTAGTCGCGGTCGCGGTCCCCCGTGAGGAGCACCGATCCTCCGATCGAGACCACGACCGGACGGGCGGTCGGCGGGAGTCGGCCGGGCATCGGTCGCCGGACGCCGCGCGGGGCTTATCGGTTCCGCCCGGACCGTGGCGCTCAAGAGGGAGCGGAACTCCGTAGGGCCGTGGCCGCTCCGCACGACCGGGCCAAAGAGGCAGCGGCCCGCTACGCCGTCGAGCGGTTCGTGAAGCCTCCGCAGCGGCTCGCCCTGGGCACCGGCACCACCGCCCAGTTCGCGATCCGTGCGATCGCCCAGCGGTTCGCCGGCGCGGCGCTCGAGTGCGTCGCGAGCTCGCGCGCGACGGAGGAGCTCGCCGAGTCGCTCGGTCTCCCGGTCCGGGGGCTGCGGCCCGACGATCGGTTCGATCTCATGCTCGACGGGGCCGACGAGGTCTCCCCCCAGCTCGCGCTCACCAAGGGGGGCGGGGGCGCGCTGCTTCGGGAGAAGCTCCTCGCCCGCCTGGCGCGGCGCCGGGTGATCCTCGTCGACCCGTCCAAGCTCGTATCGACCCTCGGCGAGCACCTCCCGATCCCGGTCGAGATCGTCCCGTTCGCCCGCCCCGTCCTGGAGCACCAGCTCGCCGAGGCCGGGTTCGAGGTCCGGGCCCGGCACGGGCGCTCCGATCGCCCGTTCCTCACGGACAACGGCAACGAGATCCTGGACCTCGCCCCCCGCCGGCCGGTCGACGACCCGGCCGCGCTCGACCGGTGGCTGCACCGGTACGTGGGCGTCATCGAGACCGGCATCTTCGTCGGGCTCGCGGAGCGCGTGATCGTCGGTCACGACGACGGCTCGGTCGAGGTGCGGAGCCGGACGGGGCGCCGCGCCGGCTAGCGACGGGGCGTCGGCGTTATCCGCCGGCGGCGGTGCCGGGCTCCGCCCGTCCGCGCGGACGGGCGAGGAAGGGCATGCAGGGTCAGTTCATCCGGACCCGCGTCGACGACCACGTGGGCCACATCGAGATCGGGAAGCCGAAGGCGAACACGTACGACCTCGCGATGATGCGCGAGCTCGCCACCGCGATCTCGGAGATGCGCTTCGACGACGAGGTCCGCGTCATCGTCCTCGGCAGCAGCGTGCCCGGGTTCTTCAGCGCGGGGGCCGACATCGAGATGCTGAAGGCGAGCGCGCCGGATTTCAAGGCGATGTTCTGCCTCACTTGCCAGGAGACGCTCAACGAGTTCGCGACGACCCCGAAGGTCGTCATCGCGGCGCTGAGCGGCCACACCGTCGGCGGCGGGCTCGAGATCGCGCTCGCCTGCGATCTGCGCATCATGGCGAAGGACGGGGGGAAGATCGGCCTGCCCGAGGTGACCCTCGGGGTGCTCCCGGGCACGGGCGGCACGCAGCGCCTGCCCCGTCTCATCGGGACGGCCCGCGCCCTCGACATGATGATCACGGGCAAGCTCCTCTCGCCGGACGAGGCGCTCCAGATCGGCCTCGTGAACTACGTCTATCCGAAGGAGACGTTCGCCCACGACGTCCAGGCGTACGCGAGCGCGCTCGCGCACGGACCGGCCCGGGCGATCGGACTGATCAAGCGGTCCGTCGAGGAAGGGGTCGAGATGCCCCTCACGGCCGGGCTCGCGCTCGAGCGGGAGCTGCAGAACCGCCTGTTCATCACCGAGGATGCGAAGGAAGGGCTGGCGGCGTTCGTCGAGAAGCGAAAGCCCACCTTTAAGGGCCGCTGAGCCCTCGTCGACGTCGGAGCGAGTCATGTCGGCATCCGGTCCTCCGGCCGAGGCCCCCCGGACCCGCGCCGGCGCGGCGAGCCTCAAGGACGGCGGCACGATCGCGCCGGTCCGCGAGATCCTGTGGGGTTCGAGCGCCGGGGTCCACAAGTACGAGACCGCCGAGGAGGTCCCGCCCGACATGCAAAAGCTCCTCGTGAAGCTCCTGGTGGTCCAGGCGGACACCGAGTTCGCGTCGATCCAGCAGCACCGCCCGTGGCTCGACCAGGCCCCGACCCTCGAGGACCGGTGGATCGAGTCACGGATCATCGCCGACGAGGCGCGGCACGGCCTGCAGGCGTGCCGGATCCTCCGCGACTTCGGCGAGCGGGGGCAGCAGCTGATCGACGAGCTCCTCGCGAAGCGGGAGGGCGAGCACAAGCTGGACGCGTTCAACATGAAGTTCGACGCCTGGTCGGACGTCGGCGCCTTCACCTGCTTCGTCGACCGCGTCGGGGTCTACCAGCTGCGCGCGTTCCAGGAGTGCTCCTACGGTCCGCTCGCGCGGGCCATGCCGCTCATGTTGAGCGAAGAGCAGCTCCACCTCAACTTCGGCGCGAGCGTGCTGCGCCGGATGGTCCACGACGGGCCGAAGTACGTCGGTTCGAAGGACGAGGCCCAGGCCGCCGTGAACAAGTGGTATCCCCGCGCCCTCGACATGTTCGGCCACTCGCACTCCGAAACGAGCCAGCGGGCGATCGAGTGGGGCCTCAAGCGCTGGACGAACGAGGAGGCGCGGGCGCGGTACATCCAGGAGGTCGGCGCGCTCGCCCAGTCGATCGGCCTCGCGCTCCCGTCGCCCGATTTCGACCGGCGGGTCCTGTAACCGCGCCGCCTAGCGGACCGCTCCGGCCGCGACGTGCGCCCCCGGCCCCGGGCGCACCAGCAGCGTCGCGCGGACGCCCGGCAGCCGGGCGAGCGCGCGCCGGACCGTGGGCAGCGAGCGCGCGAGCGTGAAGACGTGCACGTGGGCGCCCGCGTCGTGGGTGTACGCGGCGAGCGGGCGTCCCGCGTCCCGGTTGAGCGTCCGCACGCCGGCGAGGATCGCCCGCGACGTCGCCGTGAGGTACTCCAGCGCGGGCACCGTCGTCTCGCAGACCGTGCGGAAGCTGTCGCACTCCTCCATCACGAGCGGGAACAGCCGGTCGGCGTCCCGGTCCCGGATCGCGGCCTTGATCCGGGCGAGCCGCCGAGGGATCTCGGCCTGGCGGCGCGCGTACTCGGGGCTCGTCCGGACGCTCGCCTGCATCGCGTCCGCGGACCGGACCTCCTTGACGGGCGCGCCCGCGACCAACAGCACGAGGTCGACGAGCGCCGGCCAGTGCGTGGCCGGAAAGACGGGGCGCGCGTAGCAGTCGGCGCCGTCGGCGCGCGTGCCCGCCCGCCACTCCACGAAGCCGCCGAAGATCGAGCGCGACGCGCTCCCCGATCCGAACCGGGCGAGCTGGGAGAGCGCCCGCGGCGACAGCTCCAGCCCGGCCGCCCGCGTGGCCGCGCCGGCGAGCGCGGCGAAGCCGCTCGCGCTCGACGCGAGCCCGCTCGCGGTGGGAAAGTTGTTCGCCGACCGGACGTCGGCCCGCGCGGAGGTCCCGGCGAGCGCCCGGACCCGGTCGAGGAAGCCGACCACGCCCGCGCGGGGCCCGCCGTCGGCGACCGCGCCGTTGAGCACGACGCGGTCGTCGCGCAGGGCGGGGTCGAACCGCACCCACGTCCGCGACCGCAGGCGGTCGAGCGTGACGCTGAGGGACGAATTGTACGGGATCGCGTGCGCCCGGTCGCGCACCCCCCAGTACTTCACGAGCGCGATGTTCGGGGGCGCGTCGAACGTCACGCCGCCGTCCGTCCGCTGCCCCATCGCCCCGTGCGCGGGGACGGCCGCCCGCACTACTTATCCGCGCCGGCCCCTCCCATCGGCGTGGCCGACCCGCCGGGCGCCGGGGAGCCCCGGCCGATCCCCGATCTGTTGCACGCGGCCCGCCGCGGCGGCTTCCACGTCGAGGTCGGCTTCTCCATCGACGAGCCCCGGAGCGGCCGGGGCGCCGTCACGGTCACCGGTACGGTCGAACGGCGGCATCTCAACGTGAACGGCGTCGTCCACGGCGGGGTCTACGCGACGATCCTCGACACCGCGATGGGGGCGGCCGTCGTGACGTTGCTGCGCGACGGGGAGACGACGGCGACGACGAGCCTCTACGTCGAGTTCCTCTCCGCCGCGCGGGAGGGCGATACCCTCTCCGCCCGCGGCGAGGTGCTCCGTCGCGGCCGGCACATCGCGTTCGCCGAGGGGAACCTGATCGGCTCGGACGGCCGGCGGCTCAGCCAGGCGCGCGGGACCTGGTACATCTGGTCGCAGGACGACGCGACGCCGCGCCCGCCGCACCGACCGCCGGCCTAGGGGGACGGCACCTTCGCGCGGAGTCCCTCGAGCAGCTCGAGCCGCTCGAGACCCTTCGCGAGGCCCCGCGCGCCCTCGGGGACCGGGTGCTCGGCGTAGAACCGCCGCACCTCGTCGACCCGGCCCAGCCCGAGGTAGGGGGTCGAGTACTCGAGGAGCTGGGAGAGGAACCCCGAGCCCCGGAACAGCTCGACCAGCCGGGGGAGCTGGTCGGTGAGCCACGGCCACGTGACCGCCCGGCCGAGCGGGTTCTGCGCGGCCTGCAGGACGACGGTGTGCACGTGCCCCCGGTTGATCGTGCCCGAGACGGCGAGGTCGAGCGTCTCGTGCAGCATCGTCGGATCCGGCGTCCACCCGAGCGCCCGCTCGAGCCGGATCGCCTCGCCCTCGGGCGGGGCCCGCTCGGCGAGCGCGCGGCGCAGCGCCGTGTAGCCGGCACTGCCGCCGGTCCGCGCGACGCTGACCGCGACGGCCGAGCGCAGATCGGGGTCGACCGTGTCCCAGGCGGGGAACCGCTGCGCGAGCTCGGCCGCGAAGGCGAGATCGATCCGGCACCGGGTGAACGACAGGCGCTCCCGCAGGATCCCGGTGCTCGTCGGTTCGTCCGGCCGCCGATCGACGCCGATGCGCCGGAACTCGTCGGCCAGGAACTCCGCCGCGAGCGACTGGACCGGCGCGAGGTCGGGGAACGCGAGCGTGAGCATCCCGAGCGCGCTGTTGATCGAGGTGACGACGAGCCGGTCCGAGGTCGCCCCGAGCGCGCCCAGGGCCCGGACGAAGGTCGGCCAGTCGACGTCCCCCGACACGAGGAAGGCGAGCAGGTCCTCGAGCACGATCCACCGGTCGGCCGGGGGCCGCCGCGGGAGGTCGGCGAGCAATCGCTCGAACAGCGGCGGGTCGTACAGGCTCCGGTAGAACCCGGTCGCGCCGGGGTTGAGATGGACGGTCGTGCCGGTCGGCGCGGGGATCGCGCGACGGGCCGTGTCGAACCGCAGCCGTTCGGCGCGGCCGCCGAGGTCGATCACCATCGGGATCGGCCACGGGGTCGCGTCGCGGGCGCCCCGGTAGCTGAACTCGCGCTGCGTGAGCTCGAGCCCGTGCGGGGTCTCCCGGACCCGGACGACGGGGAGTCCGGGGCGGTCGACCCACGGCTCGACGAGGGACCGGACCCCCTCGTTCGCCGCCGCCTCGAGCGACTCCCAGAGGTCCTCGGTCCGCGCGTTCGCGTAGCAGAACCGGTTGAGGTACCGCGTGACCCCCTGGCGGAAGACCCCTTCCCCGAGGTACGCATCGAGCATCGCGAGGACGCTCGATCCCTTCCCGTAGCTGATCTCGTCGAAGATCTGGCTGATCTCCTCGGGTCGCTCGACCCGCGCCCGCACCGGGTGCGTGGCGACCAGCGAGTCCCCGTCGAGCGCCCATCCCATGCCCGCGGTCCGCAGGAAGAAGTCGGCGCGGGCGTCCATCGCGGGCTCGAGCCGGTCGGTGACCTTCGTCTCGAGGAACGCGGCGAAGCTCTCGTTGAGCCAGATGTCGGTCCACCACGCCATCGTGACGAGGTCGCCGAACCACTGGTGCGCGATCTCGTGCGCGATCGTCTCGAAGACATCGCGCCGCTCGAACGAACCCGACCGCTCGTCGAGCAGGAGCCGCATGTCGCGGAACGTGATGGCGCCCCAGTTCTCCATCGCGCCGTAGGCGTGCTCCGCGACGGCGATGAGGTCGAGCTTCGCGAGCGGGTACGGGATGCCGTAGTACTCCTCGTACGCCGCGAGGATCCGCTTCGCGGCGGCGAGCGCGAACCGGCCGGACTCCCCGCGCCCGGGCGGCGTGTAGACCGCGAGCGCGATCCGGCCGCTCTTGTCCTCGATCCGGTCGAACCGGCCGATCCCGAGATAGAACAGATACGTCGCCATCGCGGGGGTGGGGGCAAAGACGTGCCGTCGCCGTCCCCCCTCGTCGACCACGGAGGTGGGCGGCATGTTGGCGATCACGTCGAGGCCCGACGGGGCCACGACGGTGAGGTAGATCCGGGCCTTCCGATCCGGCCGGTCGACGCACGGGAAGATCTTGCGCGCGCCGGTCGCTTCGCATTGGCTCGTGAGCACGTAGCCGGCGCCGCTACGACTGCGGCACAGCCCGATCAGCTGCTGCTGCGCGGCCACGCCGGCAAAGTCGATCGCCACCGGCCCGTTCCCGTCGAGCGCGTCGAGCACGAGCTCCTCGTTCGCGGGATCGAGGTGGTACCGCAGCTCCGTGGACCCCCGGTGCACCCCGCGGACCTCGAGGCCGTTCGCGTGGAGCGCGAGCCCGGTCGCGCCGACCGGGGGCTCGAACTCGACCCGGCCGGTCCAGCGGAGCCCCTCGAAATCGACGTCGAGCCGGAGCCGGTACTCGGCGATCGCGGGGGGCTCCTTCGGGGTCACAGCGGACGTCCCGCCCCGGCGGCGCCGGGGTCCGGGCTGGCCGTACGACCGGCGCCGCCCGACATCAAGGTTCCGGCGGGTCGGCCCGTCGTCCGAACCAACGTTAAATAGGCCGCCTCCGTCGTCCCGTTCGGCTGACGGCCAAAGCGGCGGGGCAACACCCGGTCCCATTCCGAACCCGGCAGTTAAGCCCGCTGGCGTTCCGCGCGGTACTGAAGTGCGCGAGCCTACGGGAAACGCGGAAAGCTGTCAGCCTCCCCTCTCCGCTAGCCTAATCGCTCCCGGCCGGTAGCCCGGACGTGTACCTCGGCGCGCATATCGGCATCGCCGACGGATTGCCCGAAGCCGTCGCCACCGGCCGGGCGCTCGGCTGCGACGCGATCCAGATCTTCTCGAAGAGCCCGCAGATGTGGGACGGGCCCGCGATCGCCCCCGCGGCGGCCGAGGCGTTCCGAGCGGCGGTCGCGACCTCCGGCCTGCGGGCGACCGCGGTCCACCACGGGTACCTCGCCAACCTCGCGAGCCCGAAGCGGCCGATGCTCGCCCGCTCGCGCCGGGCGTTCCTGGACGAGCTGCGCCGGGCGGAGCTCCTCCGCGTGGACGCCCTCGTGTTCCATCCCGGCGCGCACCTGGGCGCGGGGGTGGAGACCGGACTCGCGACGATCGCGGAGAGCCTCACCGGGGCGCTCGCGGCCGTCCCGGAAGGGCGCGTCCGCATCCTCCTCGAGAACGCGGCGGGTCAGGGCACGACCCTCGGGCGCTCGTTCGAGGAGCTGGCGGCCGTCCTCCACGCCGTCGACGCCCCCGACCGGCTCGGCGTCCTGCTCGACACCTGCCACCTGTTCGCCGCGGGGTTCGACCTTCGGACGGACGAAGGATACGGGGCGCTCACCGACGGGATCGAGCGGGTCCTCGGCCGCGCGACCGTCCGGGCGTTCCATCTGAACGACGCGAAGGCCGAGCTCGGCTCCCACCTCGACCGGCACGAGAACATCGGCAAGGGCCAGATCGGGACGGAGGGGTTCCGCCGGGTGGTGAACGATCCGGCGTGGGCGCGCGTGCCGGGGTACCTCGAGACGCCGCTCGACGACGACGGCTACGCCCGGTACGCGGAAGATCTCGCGACCCTCCGGTCGTTGGTCCCGGGCCTGCCGGCCCCGCCGCCCGCGCGGGCCCCGCGCCGCCGGCCGGCGGCGGAGAGGTCAACCGTCAAATAGACCGCCCTTCCTCCGCGCCCGCTGGCATGGGCGAGGAGGTCCCGGCGTCGCTGGTCGCCTCGCTCAAAGCCCAGGCGCTCGAGATCCGGCGCGACATCGTCCGGATGACGTACGCCGCCGGGAGCGGCCACCCGGGCGGCAGCCTGTCGGTGACGGACCTCCTCACCGCGCTCGTCTTTCACGAGCTTAGGATCGACCCGAACCGGCCCGACTGGCCGGACCGCGACCGGCTCGTCCTCTCGAAAGGTCACGCCGCGCCTGCGCTCTACGCCGCGCTCGCCGAGCGCGGCTATTTTCCGCGGGAAGAGCTCCTCACGCTCCGGCAGCTCGGCAGCCGGCTCCAGGGCCACGTCGATCGCGGCAAACTCCCGATGATCGAGGCGTCGACCGGTTGCCTCGGACAGGGGATCGGCATCGCGGTCGGGATGGCGCTCGACGCTCGGGTCGCCGGTCGCGGGAACCGCGTCTACGCGGTGCTGGGGGACGGCGAGTGCCAGGAAGGTTCGACCTGGGAGGCGCTGATGGCCGCCGGCCATTACCGGCTCTCGAACCTGGTCGTCGTGCTCGACCGCAACGGGATCGAGACCGACGGACCGACGGAGTCGATCATGGGGATCGAACCGGTCGCGGAGAAGTTCCGGGCGTTCCGGCTCCGGCCCATCGAGATCGACGGCCACGACTTCCCCGCCATCCTGGGGGCGCTCGCCGACGCCCGGGCCCACCCCGACGGTCCGACCGCGATCGTCGCCCGAACCGTGAAGGGCAAGGGGGTCTCGTTCATGGAGGGCCAGCACTCGTTCCACGGGAAGGCGCCCAGCAAGGCCGAGGCGGAGCGCGCGCTCGTCGAGCTCGGCACCCGGTTGGAGGCCCCGTTCCCGTGACCGACGGACGGAAGCCCGAGAGCCTGCGCGACGCCTACGGCCGGACGCTCGTCGAACTGGGCGCGAAGGACCCGCGGCTGGTCGTCCTCGACGCCGACCTCTCCGGCTCGACGCGGACCGTGCTGTTCGGCCAGAAGTTCCCGGACCGGTTCTTCAACGTCGGCGTGATGGAGGACACGATGATGACGATCGCCGCCGGCTTCGCGCTCGAGGGCCGGACGGCGTTCGCGAGCACCTTCGCGGTCTTCGCCGCCGGCCAGGCGTACAACTTCGTCCGCCAGTCGATCTGCTACAACCGCGCGCCGGTCAAGATCGTGGCGACGCACGGCGGGCTCCTGGTCGGGCCGGACGGCGGCACCCACCAGATGGTCGAGGACATCGGCCTCATGCGGGGGCTCCCGGGCATGACCGTCATCGTCCCCGCCGACGCGCCGACCACGCGGGCCGCCACGTTCGCCGTCGCCGAGCGGCCCGGACCGGCCTACGTGCGCCTCACCCGGGAGAACCTGCCCACCGTCACGGACGGGACGTTCACCCTCGGGCGGGCGGCGGAGCTTCGGGCCGGCACGGACCTCACGATCGTCGCGGTCGGGGCGCTCGTCGCCCGCGCGCTCGAGGTCGCGGAGGAGCTCGGGAAGGTCGGCGTCGCGACCCGGGTGCTCGACTTCGCGTCGGTGAAGCCGTTCGACGAGCCCGCGCTGCTGCGGGCCGCGCGCGACACCGGGGCGATCCTGGTGCTCGAGGAGCACTCGGTGCTGACGGGCGTCGGCGCGCTCGTCGCGGCGACCACGAGCGAGAACTACCCCGTCCCGGTGCGGCGGGTCGGGGTCCCCGACGTCTTCGGCGAGTCCGGCGAGGCGTGGGCGCTGCTGGACCGCTACGGGATGTCGGCGGAGCGGATCCGCGACGAGGCCTGGGAGCTCCTCGAGCTCCGGGGCAAAGTTCAGTAACGGGACGCACGTCGGGGGAGCAAGGTCACCATGGAGCTGTTCCTGGACACCGCGAGCCTCGCCGAGATCCGCACGATGTGGGAGATCGGGATCCTCGACGGCGTGACGACGAACCCGACGCTCGTCGCGAAGGAGGGTCGGCGCTTCGAGGAGGTCCTGCGCGAGATCTGTGCGCTCGGCGTGCCGAGCGTCTCCGCGGAGGTCGTCGCCACCGACACGGACGGGATGCTGCGGGAGGGTCGGCACCTGCGGGAGATCCACCCGTCGATCTACGTCAAGGTCCCGATGACCCCCGCCGGGCTCCGTGCGACGAAGGTCCTCGCGAAGGAGGGGACGCGGGTCAACGTGACCCTCGTCTTCAGCGCGAACCAGGCGTTGCTCGCGGCGAAGGTCGGCGCCGCGTACGTGAGCCCGTTCATCGGCCGGCTCGACGACCAGGGCCAGGTGGGGATCGACCTGATCCGGGAGATCGTGACGATCTACCGGAACTATCGGTTCCCGACCAAGGTCCTCGTCGCGAGCGTGCGGCACCCCGTGCACGTGCTCGAAGCGGCGACGATCGGCGCCGATATCGCGACGATGCCGTTCGCCGTGATGGAGAAGCTCGCCCAGCACCCGCTCACCGACCTCGGTCTCGCCCGGTTCCTCAAGGACTGGGAGAAGGTCCCGAAGGGGTAGGCCCCCGGGCCGGGGTCCTCACGGAACGTTCCATGACGGAGCCGAGCCTGCTCGAGCGGTACCTCGTGCTGACGCGCGAGGCGCTCGCGCGGGTCACCGAGGCGCCGCCGCCGCGCTCGTTCCTGCGGGGCGCCTCGACCGACTTCCTCGCCATGGCCCGCGCCTACCTCGCGGACGCCGAGCACTTCCGCGAGGCCGGCGACGCCGAGCGGGCGCTCGCGGCCGCGAGCTACGCGCACGGATGGCTCGACGCCGGCGTGCGGCTCGGGATCCTGGACGGAGGCGATGACGACCGACGGTTCACCCTCTATCGCTAGCGGGGGTCCGGCGACGTCGCCCGGCGTGCCGGACGCCGTCCTCGGGGCGATCGAGGCGCACCTCAAGCAGCGCGAGCTCACGCGCGAGGAGCTGTTCGAGCGGGCCCGGCGCCTGCGGCGCCTCGCCCAGGCGACGATGGTCCACCTTCACGCGACCGGTCCCGCGCCCCGCGAGATCGCCGAGATCCGGCGCGAGGCCGGGGAGCTCACGGCGTTCGTGCACCGGGAGGCCGGGGGCGACGCCCCGCTCGCGGTCGATGCGATCCAGGAGGCCGTGGAGGCGATCCTGCTCGATGCCGTGCGCGCCGCGGCCCCCCTGCCGGGTCCCGCCGAGCTGGGGGTCGATCCCGAGCCGTACCTGCTCGGGCTCGGCGACGTCGTGGGGGAAGTACGGCGCCGCATCCTCGACGCGCTGGGCCGCGACGACCTCGCCACGGCGGAGGCGGAGCTCGCCCTGATGGAGCGGCTCACCCGCAGCCTCGCCCGCTTCGACACGACCCGGGCGATCGTCCCGCTCAAGCCGAAGCAGGACACGGCGCGGGCGCTGCTCGAGCGGACGCGCGGCGAGGTCGTGATGGCCCGCTTCCTCGCGCGGGCGCGTCCCCCGGGAGGGGCCCCGTGAACGCCCCCGTGCGGCGGACGATCGGCGTGATCGGCGGCTCCGGCGTGACGCAGCTGTTCGAGGGCGGCGCGCGGCAGAGCCATCGGGTCGCGACCCCCTGGGGGGCGCCGTCCGGGCCGATCGAGGAGGGCGAGGTCGCGGGCGTCCGGGTGCTGTTCCTGCCCCGCCACGGGCCGGGCCACACGATCCCGCCGCACCGGGTGAACTACCGGGCCAACGTCGACGCGCTCAAGTTCCTCGGCGCCGACGCGATCGTGACGGTCAGCTCCGTCGGGTCGCTCAAGGAGGAGCTCCCGCCCGGCACGTTCGTGCTCCCGAGCCAGTTCGTCGACTTCACGAAGCAGCGGCCCACGACCTTCTTCGACGGCGGCCGCGTCTACCACGTCTCGCTGGCCGACCCGTTCTGTCCCGACCTCACCGCCCGGGCCCAGGACGCCGGTCGGGCCCGGGGCGTCGAGTTCGCGACGCGCGCGACGTACGTCTGCGTGGAAGGTCCGCGGTTCAGCACGCGGGCGGAGTCCGCGTACTTCCGTGGGTTCGCGGACATCATCGGGATGACGCTCGTCCCGGAAGTGACCCTCGCCCGCGAGCGCGGGCTCTGCTACCTCTGCCTCGCGATGGTCACCGACTTCGACGTCTGGGCCGACCGACCGGTCGAGACGGCCGAGATCCTCGCGACGATGCGGCGGAACGTGGACCGGATGGCCGGGGTCCTCTCCGCGCTGCTGCCCCGCGCCGTGGGGCCCGTGACGTGCCGGTGCGCCCGGGCGCTCGACGACGCCGGCGTCTGACCGGGTCAGACGGCGGCGCCGCGGCGGACCGTGATCGGGATCCGCTGCGCGGCGAACTCGAGCTCGGCGATCTGGACCGGATCGACGAGCGTCGGCGGCACTTCGATCAGGATCGGGGCGCCGAGCGAGACCTGCAGCGCCCGGGCGCCGAGGATGCGCGCCCGCTCGAACCGCGTGTACTCGTCGGGCCCGAGCGCTCGCGGGCTCGGACGGTCCGATTCCATCGAGTTCCCCGCGGCCGCGGGCACTGCGGCGGCCGTCAAGGGCGAGCCCACCCGGGGGGCCGTATTTACCAATTGCGGCGCGGCTTCGAGCACCGTGCCTCGGCCCGGTCGCCCGCGCGGGCGCCCCGAAATCCTTAGGCGCAGGGCGGGGTGACGCGCTGTGGTCTCGCTGCGGCTCCGCTACGCCGGTCGGCTCCTGCGCCGGCTCTGGATCTTCCTCGCCGGGTACGCCTCCCTCTTCGTCGTCACCGGCGTCGGCTTCTTCCTGCTCGAGAAGGAGGCCGCGACGCCGATGGACTGGCTCAACTCGTTCTACTTCGCGATGGTCACGCTCTCCACGATCGGCTACGGCGACATCGTCCCGACGAACCCGAGCGCGAAGCTGTTCGTCATCGGCGTCGCCGCCGCCCAGGTGTTCCTCGCCGCCTACCTCGTCTCGGTGGTGATCGGCGTCGTGCAGGAGGAGCACGAGCACCGGGTCCTCGGGACGCTCGGGACCGAGCTCAGCGACCACATCGTCGTGCTCGGCTACTCCTCGGTCGGGCGGGCGGCGGTCCGCGAGCTGCTCGCGCAGGGCGAGAAGGTCGCCGTCGTGGCCGAGAACCCCGACGAGGTCGCCTACATCCGCACCCTGGCGCCGGAGAAGCAGATCTTCGCGACGTACGGACCGATCGCCGACCAGGAGATCCTGAAGCGCGTCAACGTGGTCGCCGCCCACTCGGTGATCGTCGCGAGCGCCGACGACACCGCGAGCCTGATCGCGGCGCTCAACACCCGGGCGCTCAGCCCGCACGCCCGCATCGTCGTCTCCGTCGGTCGATCCGAGCTCAAGCAGACGCTCAAGGCGGCCGGCGTCACCTACGTCGCCTCGCCCGGGGACATGGGCGGACGGCTGTGCGCGGACGCCGCGTTCCGGCCCGAGGTCGCGAACGCGGTCGAGGAGCTCACGACCACGGCCTTCGGGGCGGACCTCGAGGAGTTCATCCTGACGCCCCACACGCCGGTCTCGGCCCAGCCGCTCGCCGAGGCGGAGGCGCTCGTGCGGAGCGCCTCCGACTGCCTCGTCATCGGCTACGCGCGGCCCGGCCCGGACGGGGAGTACGTGACGGTGATGAACCCGCCCCGCACCTTCCGCTTCCAGCCGAACGACGCGATCATCGTGCTGGGCACGCTCGCGAACCTCGAGCGCCTGCGCCGGTGGATCGGCGTCGAGCAGGGCCGCTAGGGCGCAAGCGCGATACGCCCCCGGGCCCGTGGGCCCGCGTGGTCGGCTCGTACCTCTCCTACTTCGGGATCCGCGTGACCGACGTCGAGCGGGCGCTGCGCATCTACGCGGGGATCCTCGGCCTCCAGGAGATCTCCCGCGGGGACCGATCGGCGGACGGCGGCGGGACGATCGTGCTGTTGAAGGACCCGTTCTCGGGCCAGAAGCTCGAGCTCAACTGGTACCCACCCGGTTCCCGGTTCGCCGTGCCGTACACTCCGGGCGAAGGGCTCGACCACCTCGCGTTCCGGGTCGCGGACATCCGCGCGACGATCGCCCGCCTCGCGGCCGCGGGCGGCCAGCTCGCCCTGCCCGAGTACCCGGTCGAGCCGATGCCCGGGTTCCACGTCGCCTACGTGAAGGACCCGGACGGCAACTGGATCGAGCTGTGGCAGCAGCCGGAGCCGATCCCCGAACAGGCGCCCGAGGCGTACTAGTCCGGACCCGCGGTCTCACAGGAGACCGACGAGGAACAGGCCGAGCAGGCCGATCGCGGCGACGCCGCCCCCGAGGACCGCCCAGAAGACCCACGACGGGGGGTCGGTCGACGTGCCGACCAGTCCGGGCGCGTAGGCCCAGTTCGGCAGGCGCGTCGGCGACGGGCGGCCGCTCGGCGGGGGTGCCGACGGCGGTACCTCCTCCATAGCACCGGAATTAAGGCGCCGAAGGGGAGATATAGGCCGACTTGCGCCTCGGGCCGCGTGCCCGCCGCTCCCACGCGCCCGAGGACCGCGACGACACCCGCGGGACCGCGCCCGGGGCGACCGCAGACCGCGTCCGTCCGGCGCCGGCACCTCCGCCGCCAGTTCGACGCGGGCGCCGGCGCCGAGGCGCGGCGGTACCGGGGCGAGGCCCGCCGCCGGCTGCGGGGCGCGCTGCGCGAGCGGTTCCTCGCGGCCCAGCTGGTCCGTCCGGTCCGGCTCGTGGTGGAGGTCGGGGGCGGGCCGGGTCGGTTCACCCCGACCCTCCTGGGGGCGGCCTCCGAGCGGTACGTGGCGGTCGACCTCGCCCGGGAGGGCCTGCGCCGGGCCCGGCGGGCCAGTCGGGGCGCACCGGGCGCCGAGCGCGCGGCGTGGGTGCAGGCCGCCGCCGAGCGCCTGCCGCTCGCGACGGGGCGCGCGGACGCGGCCGTGCTCCTCGGGAACATCGTGTCGATGGCGAGCACCGACGGGCCGACCCTGCTGCGCGAGGTGGCGCGCGTGCTGCGACCGGGCGGCCGGATCATCGTCGACTTCGCCTCGGTCCCGTCGGCGATCCAGGAGTTCCTGACCCTCGGCGCCGAGCGCGGGTTCCTCCTCCGGGTGTTGCGGGATCCCCGGTACTACCTCCTCGACGAGGTGATCGCGACCGGCCGCCAGCCGTACGACCCGCGACGGCTCGCGCGTTGGGAGTTCCGCTTCTACGCGTATGCCGAGGCGGCCGCGCTGCTCCGACGTACCGGGTTCCGCGTCGTCGACGCGATGGCCATCGCCCCCCTGAGCGCCCACCACGCCGGCATCGCCCGTCGCGCCGCCCGGGAGCGGCCGACCTGGGCGGCGCTGCTGCGGCTCGAGGAGGCGATCGGGCGCCGCCCGGGCGTGCTCGACACGGGGCACGGGTTCGTCGTCGCGGCGGTGCGCACCGGTCGGGCCCCGCGGAGGGCGTCGCGGCGTCGGGCCCGGCTCACCGCAACGGCCGCGGACCGGCGGTAGTCGGCGGGGGATACCGCCGGCCGTAGAGCACCTCGCCCGAGACCAGCATCATCCGGCTGCGCAGCCCCCACGCCCCGAGGCCGCCCTCCCGGTACCCGAGCTCCTTTCGCTCGACCTCCCGAAAGCCGCGCGACCGGAACAGCCGGAGGGACGGCGTGTTGTCCTCCTCGACCGCGCCGTAGATGACCTCGGCCCCGCGGGACCGGAACCGGCCGATCGCGTCGTCGAGCAGGATCCCGCCGAGGCCGTGGGCGCGGTACGCCCGGCCGACCGCGAGGTAGTAGACGTAGCCGACCTCGGGCGCGAGCCGTTCGAGCATCGCGAGGCCCGCGAGCGTTCCGCGGTCGTCGGCCCCCCGGACCTCGGGGATGCGCCAGAGGGTCCGCTTCGCGTGCCAGCGGTAGATCCCCTCGAACGATTCGAGGAGGATCGGGATCGCGCGTTCGCGGGCGTCGCCGACGAGGTCGATCAGCGAGAACGTCGGGGCCTCCGTCATGGGTCCGTCCGGGCCGGGAACGAGTCGGGATCGGCAGAACTAGCTATCGACCGCGCTTGCCGGGGGCCCCCGACCACCGGAGGCGCTCGGGAAGGCGGACGAGCGTCGCCCGCGGGCCGGCCGTTTCGATCGGGGGCACGAGGCCCGCCGGGATTGGGGTCGCGCTAGGGGGAGGCGAGCTCCGCCTCGAGGGCGGGGGCGAGACGGGTGCGCCAGGTCGCCGCGTCGGACCTCCGGTTCGCCTCGGACTCGCGCGCGGCCTGCGCGGCCGTCAGCGGCCGGGGGCGACGCTCGAGCTTGAGGCCCCGGAACTCGAGGTGGGAGCGTCGGGGGCCGTCCGCGACGATCCAGTACCAGAACTGCGAGTGGCGGAACGGCCCGGTCAAGTGGGTGTTGGTCCACGCGCGCTGTTCGGGGAACACCCGCACGAGGCGGGCGATCCGCAACGGCCGTCCCGCCGAGTAGGTGGTGTCCGTCAGGACGAACGTGTCCGGGGCGATCCGGCGCACCGTCCTCCGACGTCGGTCCCCGAACAGGCCGGCGTCCCCCGCCCGGAAGTCCGTCGCCCACGCGAACGCCGCGCGGGCCGGTACGCGGAACGCTTGACGGAAGGAGTACCGCAGCGCGACGAGCTCCATCGGGCGACCCTCGGCCGGGGCAGCGCCGGCGCGTAATGAAGGTTGATAGCTTTCGGGCGGCCGCCGATGCCGACGCGAACCTACCGGCTCACGGCCATCGTGCGCAGCGCGGAGCTCGACGCGGTCGGGGCGGCGTTGCAGTCGTACCTGGGGCGCGAAGCGGCGATCGTGCGCGAGCCCGAGGAGATCCGGGTCACGGCCGCGCGTGCGGGGACCGACGCTCGAACGCTCAACCGGGACCTCCTGTCGACCCTCCGAAGGGTCGAGCGACGGACGACGTTGCGGGCGGAGTGGACGGCCGGCGATCGGACCGAGCGGTTCTTCGACTACGTGCCGAAGGGCGTCCGCCGGTCCGAAGCGGGGCGGCCGCCCTCCTGACGGTCCCCGGTGTCCCGGGTCGGGCCGATTCCGGTCCGCGAGCTCCCCGGGTCGGACCCCCTCTTCCCCGTCGCTCCCTGGACGGTCCCCCCCATCGCCGATATAGGGGAGTCCGAGGTCGCCTACCGATGCCGCGCGCCCGGCGCCCTCGATCGACCGTGGGGGGGCGGCCCTCCCGCCGAGCCGTATCGGGCCGCGGGCGGCGCGAGGACGGTCGATGAGCAGCGATCCCGTCGTCGTCGGCAAGGACGTCTGGAAGATCTACGGGAGCGGCGACACCCAGGTCACCGCCCTGCAGGGCATCGACATCGCGATCGAACGCGGCGAGATGCTGGCGATCATGGGGCCGTCCGGCTGCGGAAAGACGACGTTCCTCAACTGCTTCTCGGGGCTCGACGACGTGAGCCGCGGTCGGATCGCCCTCGAGGGCCGGGAGCTGAACGGGATGGACGACCGGACGAAGAGCGAGTACCGCGCGCGCCGCGTCGGATTCGTCTTCCAGTCGTACAACCTCCTCCCCGTCCTCAGTGCCACCGAGAACGTCGAGATGCCGCTCCTCATCGCGGGGGTCCCCGGCCGCGAGGCCCGCGAACGGGCTCACCAGATGCTGGCGGACCTCGGGCTCGGGGATCGGTTCGAGCACCGCCCCTCCGAGCTGTCGGGAGGGCAGCAGCAGCGGGTCTCGCTCGCCCGCGCGCTCGTGGGACACCCCGCGATCGTGTGGGCCGACGAGCCGACGGGGAATCTCGACGAGGAGGACTCCCACCAGGTCACGAAGCTCCTGCGGGAGCTCAACCAGACCTACCACCAGACGATCGTCATCGTGACCCACGACGCGTCGGTCGCCGGTCAGTGCGACCGGACGCTGCGCATGCGCGACGGCCGATTCGTGTCGTAGCTCCATGCCGGCGGGGAACCCGGTCGTCGACGCGCTGCTCCTCCTGCTCGCGGTCGTCGCGATCGTGCTCGCGGTGCTCGGGCTGCGGCACCGGCTCGCGTTCCGGATCGGGGTGCGGAACGTTCGGCGGGCGTGGTCGCGGACCGTCCTCCTGGTGCTCGGCCTGCTCGTGGCGACGACGATCGTGTCGGGCAGCCTCGTCGTCGGGGACACGATCGGGCAGCTCGAGGTGCACTACACGGTCCTCGCGATCGGGCTCAACGACGAGGTCGTCGGGAACCAGAGCCCGACCGGGGCGTACAGCCCGTTCGCCTACGGCGTCTACACCTCCGTCCAGTCCGGCATGGCCGGGAACCCGAACATCGCCGGGATGGCCCCGATGGTCGTCAGCCGGGTCTCGATGTTAGACCGGACGACCGGGATCCCTCAGGTCAATCTCTACCTCGTGGGCGTGAACGGCAACCAGAGCACCCAGCTCGGCAGCTTCGTCACGGACCAGGGCGCGTCCCTCGCCGGCCCGTCGCCCGGCGAGGTGCTGCTCGACGACCTCGCGGCGTCCGAGCTCGGGGCGTCGGCCGGTAACTCCGTCTTCCTCTACGGCGTCGGCGCGACGCCCGTCCCCGCCACCGTCCAGGCGATCGTCCAGGACAACGACCGCGGGTCGTTCCCGACGGGCGGGATCGGCAACTACGGGACCGCCTTCGTCACGCTGTCGATGGGACAGACGCTCGCGAACTACACGAACCAGATCAACTTCCTCTCGGTCACCAACGTCGGCGATCAGGCGCACCGGCTCTCGATCGCTCCGACGGTCAGCGCCGCGCTCAACACCACGCTCGCGACGATCCCGGCGGCGAAGGGCCTGAGCGTCGACCAGTTGCTCGTGAACGGCCTCGCCTCGGCGAACAGCGCGAGCAGCAGCGTCACGACCCTGTTCTTCGTGCTCGGGCTGTTTTCGATCGTCGCCGGCGCGATCCTGATCATCGGCATCTTCGTCCTGCTCGCCGAAGAGCGCAAGGGCGAGATGGGGGTGCTCCGGGCGATCGGCCTCCGGGGCCGCGAACTGGTCTACTCGTTCCTGTTCGAGGGCGCGGTCTATGCCGCCGGGGCCGCCCTCGCCGGCACGTTACTCGGGGTCGCCGTCGGCTACGGGCTCACGTACGCCTTCAGCGTGCTGTTCGCGGAGCCGGGGCTCACCTCGTCGGCGATCCTCCAGTCGTTCACGTTCACCCCGGAGTCGCTGATCGAGGCGTACGTGATCGGCTTCGTGCTCACGCTCGTCACCGTCGTCATCGCGAGCCGCCGGGCGAGCCGGCTCAACATCGTGCGGGCGATCCGCGACCTGCCCGAGCCGCCGCCGACGGTCCGGACGTACACCTACCTCGCGTACGTCGGGGCGGCGTCGTTCGCCCTCGGGGCCCTCCTCTACGCCCGGACCTACGCCGGCACGAGCGACGAATCGTATCCGATCCTCGGGGTCGCGCTCGCGATCGTCGGGATCGGCCTGATCGCGTCGCGGTTCCTCAAGAACCGGGCGGTCTTCTCGGCGGTCGGCGCCGCCCTGGTCGTCTGGGCCGGATGGGGCCAGCTCCACACCCGGCTCCTCGGGACGGACCACGGCGGGGGGATCTTCATCGTGTTCACGGAGGGGATCACCATGGTCGGCGGCGCCCTCCTGATCTACGCCTTCAACGCTCCGCCCATCGCGGCGGCGATCGTGCGGGTCGCGGGCGGCCGATCGCACCGGGCCCCGGTGGCCCAGGTCGCCCTGTCGTACCCGAGCCGTCGACCGGCCCGCACGACCGTGAGCCTCGCGATCTTCGCCCTCGTGGTCTTCACCCTGGTCGCGATCGCGGCGACCGGGGCGACGGTCGACGCGAGCCTCGGCTCGACGCTTGAGCAGCAGTCGGGGGGCTACACGTTCGTCGCGTCGTCGCACACCCCGATCCCGGACCTCCCGCAGCTGATCGCGGCGAACCGGACGGTCGCCCCGTACTTCGCGACGGTCGTGCCGATGATCGTCGGGGGAGTGCTCGTGAACGTGAGCGGCTTCGCGGCGAATCCGTACTCCGACATCCTCTATGCCGGTCCGGCGGGCGAGCCGGCGGCGTCGAACTTCTACACGACGAACCAGTACACCTACACGGCCACCGAGAACGGCATGAGCGCGGCGCAGGTCAGCGCCGCGCTCGCCGCCGAACCGGACGTCGCGGTCGTCGACCAGAGCTACGCCGCGGTCACCAACAACCTCGGCACCGGCGGGGGATCCGGCCACCCCACGCTCAGCCCCGGCGCCTCGATCGAACTCACCAACCCGGTCAACGGGAACCGGACGCGCGTCACCGTGCTCGGGATCATGAGCCAGTCGCTGGTGAGCGGCGTGTTCGTGGGGCCGACGACCGCGGCGGCGCTCGGCTTCGGGAACCAGACCGGCTTCTTTCTGACGGTGGCCGCGGGCCAGTCGGCGACGACGGCGGCTCAGCTCGCGAAGGCGGCGTTCTTCTCCTACGGGCTCGTGGTCGTCAACATCGCGGACCTCCTCGCCTCCTCGATCGCGTCGACCGAGGCGATCATCGGGCTGCTCCAGATCTTCGTCGGCCTCGGGCTCGCGGTCGGGATCGCGGCGATGGGGATCGTCGCGCTGCGGGCGGTCGTGGAGCGACGCCGCGAGATCGGGATGATCCGCGCGAACGGGTTCACGCGCGGAATGGTGCTGAAGGCGTTCTTCCTCGAGTACTCGTTCGTGACGCTCGTGGGGATCGCCATCGGCACCGCGCTCGGACTGCTGATCGTCTGGAACCTCACCCAGAGCCCGCTCGCCGCCTCGGCGGGCGTCTCCGTCTTTGCGGTGCCGTACCTCAGTCTCGTGATCTTCCTCTCGCTCGCGTACGGCCTCTCCATGCTCGCGGTCGCCGAGCCGTCGCTGCGGGCAGCCCGCCTGCCGCCGGCCGAGGCGGTCCGCCCGACCGAGTGATCGGCCGCGCCGCGGCCGCGTCAGCGCCTAATCCCGCCGGGGCTCTCTCGGGCGGGAGCCGACACGATGCCGGACACCGACCGCCCCCGCGAGCACCTCGTCCGGTGGAGCGACCCCGCCCCGATCCTCGAGCGCGCGCGCACCGCCACCGGACTCGAGCTCCTGCGCGAGCTCGCGAGCGGCCGGCTCCCCGAGCCCCCGATCGCCGCGCTCCTCGGGATGCGGCCGACCGTCGTCGAGCCCGGTCGTGTCGTCTTCGAGTGCGCGCCGGCCGAGTTCATGGTGAGCCCGCTCGGCACCGTCCACGGGGGGATCGTGACGGTCCTGCTCGACTCCGCGATGGCGTGCGCGGCGCAGACCCAGCTCCCGGCGGGGACGGACTCCACGACGCTCGAGCTGAAGGTCAACTTCGTCCGGGCCGTGACGCTCGCGTCGGGCCGCCTGCGGGCCGAGGGGCGGGTGGTCCACCCCGGATCGACGATCGCCACGGCCGAGGGCCGGCTCCTCGACGCGAACGACCAGCTGTGCGCGCACGCGACCTCCACCCTCCTCGTCCGGCGCCCCCGCGCGCCGTAGCCGGGGCCCGGGCCGTCAGGTGCGGCGCGGCGTGGTGAAGTACCCCGCCAGGATCATCGCCCCGAGCACGATCCGACGGTCGACCGACGCCTCGCCGGCGACCGTCACGGCGGTGCGGGCGTGCAGGAGCCCGCTTCCCGCGCCGGTGGCGACCGTCGCCCCGCCCGGCTCGGTGGTGAGCGCGTAGTCGCTCCCGGTCGCGTTCGTCGCGAGCAAGAGGCTCGGCTGTCCCCCCACGCTCACGCCGTACTTCCGGGAGAGGACGCTGGTCTGCGGCGCGAGGCTCGCGAGGAGCCCGCCGTCGGGCCCGAGGATCCGGTACGTGTACTGGAGGCCCCGCTCGCGCACCCCGTCGAGATGCAGGATCGGCCGGTGCTCGTCGTCGAGCAGGGTGTAGTGGAGCGGGAACCCCGGCTCGGCGCGGGTCGCCCCGAGGATCCGCCCGGACCCGTCCTCGAACCGGAACGTCACCCAGCCCCCCTCGCGGTCCCGGACCATCACGAGCTCGGGCGTGGTGAGGAGCGCCGGCAGTTCGGGCGGTCCCGGCGGGGCGGTCGCTTCGCTGAGCGCCGGCGCGAGCGGGTTCCCGCACCCCGGGCAGAATTGTTCCCCGCCCTCCAGGGGCCGGCCGCACCGCGGGCAGAACATCGTCGCCGCACTCTCCCGTTGAGGGCACCGGACCGCGCACCGGGGTACCGGGACCGCACGTCGTGACCGGTCCGGCGTAGTTATACGTCGCGCCGGTCGGGGCGCCGCCCACCGACCCGGCTCTCCCTCGTCCGGGGGCCGCCGCGCACCGAGGGTCGGCCGCGGGGGGCGCCGGCCCGCGCGGACCGGGGTCGGCGGGCCGGTCCGACGGGCCGCTCCCACTCGGTGAGCCGCATGCCCCCCCAGGTCCGCGTGGAACCCGTCCGGACGAATCCCCCGCGCGCGTAGAACCGCGCCGCGCGGGCGAGCGGGGCCGTGGTCTCGAGGGTGACCGTGCCCCCTCGCCGGTCGTGGAGGTCCCGGAGCGCGGCGCCGAGCAGGCGGGTCGCCACTCCCGTGCCCTGCCGATCCGGCACGACCGCCATGCCCCGCAGATGCGCGTGGCGGGGGGCGATCCGCTTGACGGAGAGGGTGCCGACGATCCGGCCTCCGCGCTCCACCGCTACGAGCACCGTCATCGTCCGCATCCGGCGCGCGAGGCGGGCGGACGTGAGGACGGTCGCGGCCCACGCCGCGGGCGTGTACTGGCGGCGGTACGGAGCGAACGCCGTCCCGAGGCACGCCCGGATCCCGTCGAGGTCGGTCGCACGGGCCGGTCGCACCCGCAGCGGCAGGATCGGGCCGCGGGGATCGGTACCTCGCCGCATGCTGCCCGCCGGCACGCCCCAGCGACTGAAGTAGACTTGCGGGTCCGACTCGCGCGGGCGCACCCGGTTCGTCCCGCGGGCCCCCGACCCCGTCCTGAGGTCCGGCGGGGGCGAGGCACGCGGGGCGCGTCGGGGCGTCGCCCGTTCCGCCCCGACGGGCGCGGCGCGCGCGCGGGGGAGGGCGCACCTTAGTTAGGGGCCGCGTCGTCCCGCCGTCGGAACCCGTCGATGCCGCTCGAGCTCACCGTGCTCGGCACGTCGGGCGCCTGGCCCGAACCGGGGCGCGCCTGCAGCGGGTTCGTCCTCCGCTCCGGGGAGTCGAGGCTGGTGCTCGACCTCGGGTTCGGCACGCTCCCCCGGCTGCTGGCGATCGTGCCGGCCCACGAGGTCCGTGGGGTGGTCGTCTCGCACGCCCACGCGGACCACTGCGTCGACCTCTTCGGGTTCTATCGGGCGCTGCGATTGCCCACCCCGGCGTTCCGCTCGCCTCCCGTGTTCGCCGCGTCCGACGTGATCGACCGCGTCGGAGCCCTCGACGGGGACGGGGGGCCGGAACGACTGCGGCAGGGCCTGGACGTCCGGCCCATCGGCCCCGCCCAGACGATCGATCTCGCCCCGTTCCGGATCACCACGTTCGCGCTGCCCCACTTCGTGCCGAACGTGGGGGTGCGCGTCGAGGCGGACGGGCAGGTCGTCGCGTACACCGGGGACACCGGACCGTCCGACGTGCTCGACGAGCTCGCCCGCGACGCGGACCTGTTCGTCTGCGAGGCGATGTACCAAGCCGCACCGTCGGAACGGGACGCGGCGTTCCTCCTGACCGCGCGGGCCGCGGGGGAGTACGCGCAGCGCGCGCGGGCGCGGGAGCTGCTGCTCACGCATTTCTGGCCGGGGGAGGACCGGGCCACCTCCCGGTCCGACGCGCAGCGGGCGTACCCCGGGCCGGTCCGGGTCGCCGAGGAAGGGATGACCGTCCCCGTGGGCCGCCGCCCCCCGTAGGACGGCCGTCTACGCCGGGGGGTGCGCGCGCGCGAGCGCGTCCAGCTTGACGGTCGTGTTCCAGTTCCGGGCCGTCCCGGGCGAGCCGACGGCGTCCTCGATCCGGGCCAGCGTGAGCTTCGAGCGGCCGATGCCGTCCGGATACGTCACGTAGAGGCAGCGCTCCCCGGGGTGCACCGTCTCCCGCCCGACGATCGAAGCGCGCAGCCTCCGCACGGCGTCCTCGGTCGGAGTGCCGTCCAGGACGACGACCACGAGATGGCTCGGGTCGGAGCGCGCCCGGTCGGGGTACGGATTGCCGGCCACGACGCGGGACCACTCGGGCGCGGTGCGGACGAAGAACCGCGTGGCGAGGCCGAGTCTTCGCCCGGTCGCGTCCGCGAGCCGCGTCTCGAGGAGGCGGGTCGGACGTGCGGGAGCGTCGAAGAGGAGGTTGCCGGTCCGCAGCCACGACCGGACGCGACCGTACCCCATCTCCGCGGCGATCGTCCGCAGGTCGGCGGGGTCGACGATGGTGGAGCCGACGTTCACGGCTCGGAGGAGCGCGATGTGCGTGATCGGCATGGGGCGCGTCGGCGACGGGGCGCGACAGCCGGCCGCCCGCATAGCGGCCGCGGGGGGAGACCGCCCGGCCCGTCGGCGCCGGGCCGCTCAAATGGGGCCGCTCGCGTGCCGGGCCGTGGTGAACCGGGCGGTCCTCAGCCTCGCGGTCTACCAGGTGCTCGCGAGCAACCGGACCGGCGTCCTGGTCGTCTACTTTCCGCTCTTCCTCGTGGTGGCGCGGGGCGCGCCGGTCGAGCTCGCCCTCCTCTTCACGTCGATCGCCTGGCTCGGGAGCAGTCTGATCGGTCCGGTGGCCGGTCGGCTCTCCGATCGCGTGGGCCGCCGCAAGCCGTTCCTGGTGGCCGGGGAGCTCGGGGCCCTGCCGTGCTATCTCGCGATCCCGTTCCTCCCGGGATACCTCGACGCCGGGATCGCCTTCGTGGTCGGCACCACCATCCTCGGGCTCGGATCGCCGGCGCTCAACGCGTTCATCTCGGACGTCAACCGCGTGTCGGAGCGGGGTGGTTCGTACGGCTTTCTCAACGCCGCCTCCGGGGCGGGGTCGATCTTCGGGTTCCTCGCGGTCGGGCTCCTCGTCTCCGCCCTCGGCCTCGACTACCTGTTCTACTTCGCCGCGGGCGCGATGGCCTGCGTCGCGACGTACGTCCTCGTCGCGGTGCGGGAGCCTCCCCACGAGGCGACCCCGGTCGTCTCGTCCCCGATCCGGCTCGGGCCGCTGCTCGCCTTCTCCACGGTCGTCTCGATCCGGACCCTCGCGGTCGGCGCCGTCGGGGCGTTCGTGGCGCTCTGGGCCGTGACGCTCGGCGGGAACGCGTTCGACGTGAGCCTCATCGCGGTGACGGGGCTCGTCGTCGTGACGTTCGGGGGATCCGGCGCGGGCCGGCTCATCGACCGGCGCGGCGAGTGGAGCGGGCTCGTCTGGGGGACGGCCGCGCAGACCGCGTCGTGGACCCTCTTCCTCGTCGCGTCGACGTGGCTGCTCCTGCCCGGCGCCCAGGTCCTCAACCAGATCGGCTACGTCCTCGTCTCCCCGGCGATGCTCGTCTGGGTCTCCCGGATCGCCCCGCCCGACCGCCGCGCGGAATACCTCGGGATCTATGCGCTCATCAATTCGGGGCTGTGGAGCCTCGGCCCGTCGGCGGGCGCGTGGGCGTTCAGCCTCGGCGGCGGACCGGCCGTCTTCGGGTTCTCGATCGCGATCACGCTCGGGTCGCTCGCCGCGATCGGACTGTTCCAGCTGCACTACCGCGGCCGGATCGAGGCCGCGAGCCGGGGACCGACGGAGGCGGTCGGGCGATGATCGCCGGCTCGGCCCCGCGCCCTCCGTCGACCGTGCGTCGAGCGACCGAGGTATGAGCCGCGGTCCCCTGCGGGGCCCGGCCCCGAAGGGGGGACCGGTGGGAGACGGCGCATGACGAGGTCCCGGATCGCGCTCCGAGCGGTCGTGGTCGTGCTGCGCGCCGGGGACCGGATCCTCCTCCTCCGCCGGGCGGCGGGGGACGACGAGTTCCCGGGGTACTGGGACCTTCCCGGCGGCCGGGTGGAGCGCGGAGAGACGTACCGGGACGCGGCCGATCGGGAACTGCGGGAGGAGTCCGGCCTCCGCGCGCGCCGCCTGCGCGCGTTCTGCGCGGTCGAGCGGCCGCTCGATCCGCGCGCGGGCTCGGCGCCGCGGCCCCGCCGGGCGTCGGTCCCCGCCTTTCGGCTCGTGGGGTTCGACGGCACCGTGCCCGCTCCTTCGCCGGTCGTGCTCGACCCGACGGAGCATTCGGCCGCGCGATGGGTCGGCTGGCCCGAGGTCGCCGCGGCGTGCCGGGCGGGCCGCGTACCGCCCGGAACGGTCCGCGTCCTTACGCGCGCCGCGGAGCGGCACGGACGGCCCGGGGGGATCCCGATCGCGCGCGGGTCCCCGGCCGGGGCGCCGGCGGCGTCCCGCCCCGCGGGAACGACCCGGCCGCCCTCTCGCCGCTCGCCGCTGCCCCCGTGGAACGAGCTCGCCCGGGCGCTCCGCCCGGCCGGGCCGAACGGAGCCGTCCGGCGCTTTCGGCTCCGCCCGGCGGGGTGGACGAACCTGGTGCTCGAGGCGGACGGCCGCTGGATCTTCCGGATCCCGCGGTGGGCCGCGACCGCCCGGGCGCTCCATCGGGAGATCGCCCTCCTCGAACACCTCGGTCCCCGGATGCGGATCGCGATCCCGGAGCCGGTGCGGATCGGAACCCTCGCGCGCCCGGCCGGCTGGCCGTTCGTCGTCTACCCGAAGCTGCCCGGGGCGCCGATCGGGCGGCTCGCGACGATGGACCGGGACGCCCAGCTACGGCTGGCGCGGTTTCTCTCGACCGCGCTCGAGGACCTCGAGCGGGTGGGACTCGCGCCGCTCCGCGCCCTCGGTCTCGCGCCGGGCGACCCGGCGTCCCTCCTCGCCCGGCTCGAGGACCGGGAGCGGCGGTACCGCCGGGTCGCGCGCCCACGACTCCCGGCCGCCGCGCGGCGGGCGATCGAGACCGGCTTTGACGAGCTGGCGGCGGCGATCCGCCGGGCCACGTACCGGCCGACCCTCGTGCACAACGATCTGTGGCCGAACCACGTCCTCTGGGACCGATCGCGCGGACGGCCGACCGGGATCATTGACTGGGAGGACGCCCGCATCGGCGACCCCGTGGTCGACCTGGTGACGTTCGGCGAGCTGGCGCCCGCGGCGTTCGACGTGGCGGCCCGACGCCGGCGCGCCGCCGACCGCGAGTTCGACACGCGACTGGCGCTGTACCGCCGACTCCTCCCCCTCGCTGGCTTCGTCTTCGGCCTCGAGACCGGGAACTCGAGGATCGCCGAGGACCATCGCCGCCAGCTCGCCCGTTCCCTCCGGGTGCCCGCGTGAGCCGGCGGCCGCGCTCGGGCTCGCCGACGGCCCGCCGCGGCCGGCCCTCGCTCGCCGCCGGCGACGGGTCGGGCCGGTCGGCGTCGGCGGCCCACGCCGGATCCCCGAGGTCCCGCAGCGCGGCCACGAGCCGAGTCCCGCCGGGCACCGGATCGCCCGCCCCGCGCAGCAGCAGTTCTCCGCCGGCGCGGAGCGCGCGGAGCAGCTCCGGGCGCTCCGTCGAGGCCGGGATCGAGCGCGCGGCGACGGCGAGCAGCTCGGGGGGCAGGAGGTCCGCGCCCCGGCCGTGGGCGGTGGGCAGACCCCGGCCGAGGCACGCGAGCGCGAGCGCTTCCTCGCGCAGTCCGTCGATCCCGTAGAGGCACTGGAAGCCCCGGCCGCCTTCGAGCGCGAGCCGGGCGCGGAGGGCGTGGTGGACGCCCCGTCCGAAGCGCTCCGCGGCGGAGGTCGTCGGGGTCGGCTCGGACCGGACCGGTCCCCCGTACAGCCGACGGAAGCGGGGTCCGTACTGGGCGATCGCACCGGGCGTGAACGAGAGACCGACCTGAAGGTGGCCCGGGAGCAGGAACACCCGGTACGTCGTGCGCCGGTCGGTCACGTCGAACAGCTCGGTACCGCCCAGTTGCTCCGTCCCGTACCGGCCGAGGTCGTCCCGCACGGTCGCGACGTCGGAGCCGGGCGCCACGGCGAAGGTGGGGTCGAGGTCGGACCAGCGGTCCGCACGGCCCTCCGCCTCCGAACCGACCACCGCGGCGCCCACGATCCGCGGGTCGTGCGCCGTCCGGTCGAGGAGGCGCTGGCGCACCGACTCCCGCTCGGCGGGCGTGAACGGCCGCGACCGCATGGGCCGGCCGCTCACGCGCGCCGGTCCGGGGACGGCCGGGCGGCGTCGAGGAACCGGCGGGCTCCGTCGAGCAGGAACCGGACGTCCGCGGCGAGCGCGACGAAGCGGAAGCCGAGCTCGAGGGAGGCCCGCAGCTCGTCCGGATCGAGGACGAGAGTGCCGGGGACCTTTCCGTGGCGCTCGCAGGCATCGACGACCTCGCGCATCGCCGACCGGACCGTGGGGTGCGTGCGGTCGTCGAGCAGGCCGAGGCTGAGGGTGAGGTCCTGCGGTCCGACGAACAGCAGATCGACGCCCTCGACGCCGGCGATCGCGTCCACGTGGGCGAGCGCCTCCTTCGTCTCGATCTGCACGCCCACCATCGTCTCGGCGTTCGCCGTGCGCAGGTACGGGCCGAGCTGGGTCCCGTAGCGGGAGGCGGCCGCCGCGGCCGCCCCGCGGACCCCGAGCGGCGGGTACTTCGCGCCGGCCACGAGCCGGCGGGCCTCGTCCTCGGTGTTCACGAGCGGGGCGAGCACCCCGTGGGCCCCGGCGTCGAGCGCCTGCTTCACGAGGTACGGGTCCACGGCCCCGAGGCGCACCAGCGGCGTCGGGGGACCGTCCCCGAGCACGGCGAGCAGGGCGGCGAGAGTCTGGGGGTTCACGGCGGCGTGTTCCGTGTCGATCACGAGCCACTCGAAGCCGACGGTGCGGAGGGCGTCCAGGACGACGACCGACGACGTGGCGATCCAGGTGCCGAAGCACGGGCTCCGGTCGCGCCGGAGCCGGGACTTGAGCGCGTTCTTCATGCGACGGGCCGGCGACCCCGCGCCCGGCAGCCCAGAGCCAGGATAAAGCGGTCCGGGCCCCTCGGCCCGGGGGCGGGGCAGGGGCCGATGGAGATCCGACCGTTCGAGGGAGCCGACGAGGACGCCGTGGTGGAGCTGTGGCAGCGGTGCGGCCTCGTGCGGCCGACGAACGATCCGCACCGCGACATCGCGCGGAAGCGGGCGGTCCGGCCCGATCTGTTCCTGGTCGGCACGGAGTCGGGGCGGATCGTGGCGACGGTGATGGCCGGGTACGAAGGCCACCGCGGATGGATCAACTACCTCGCGGTCGACCCGGAGCTGCAACGGGGCGGACGGGGACGCGCGTTGATGGACGCGGCCGAGCAGCGGCTGCGGGCCACCGGCTGCCCCAAGATCAACCTCCAGGTGCGCCGAACCAACACCGGCGTGATCGCGTTCTACCGGCGCCTCGGCTACGCCGAGGACGACGTCGTCAGCCTCGGCAAGCGGCTCGCGTCCGACGGAGCGGGGCCCGCCGTCGCTCAGGACGGGGCGAGGTAATCGACGGGGAACCAGCCCTCGTTCCCTTCGGCGTCGCGGCACCAGACCCAACCGCCCTCGACCCGGTCGCCGGCGACGACCGTCTCGCCGACCCGGGGGCTCACGACCGCGGTGTCGTAGCCGCGCACGGCCCGGGCGCGAGCTCCCGCGCCGTCCAGGCACGCCCGAGGCACCCAGCCGCGCTCGCCTCGCGCGGTCGTGACCCAGACGAAGTCGGGCCACTCGTCCGACGCCTCGTGGACCTCGACGCGATCGCCCGGGCGGAGGACGAGCGGGGGCGAGCTGATCCGCGTCGAGGCCGGGAGCGCCCGGACCACCCGGGCGGCGCGACCGATCCCGAACGGCGGCATCGTAGGGCCGGCGACCCCGACGCGCGAGACAAGCGGTCCGGCGGTCCGTCCGGACGATGACGCCCGCGACCGGTCCCGGCGACGATGCCCCCCGCGCGATCCAGCCGAACGACCCACCGACCCTTCACGCCCCGCGCGGGTACTCCCACGTCGCGATCGTGCGGGCCCGGACGCTCGTCTTCGTCGCCGGCCAGGTCGCCCTCGATCCGACCGGTACGCTGGTCGGTCCGGGCGACCTACGGGCCCAGGCGGAGCAGGTGTTCCGGAACCTCGGGGCGGCGCTCGCCGCCGCCGGAGCGACGTTCCGGGACGTGGCGAAGCTCACCTATTTTCTCCGCGACATCGGCCATCTGCCCGAGGTCCGTGCGGTCCGGGACCGGTACCTCGACGCGGAGCACCCCCCCACGAGCACCGCGGTGGCGGTGACCGCGCTGTTCCGGCCGGACGCGCTCCTCGAGGTCGAGGCGGTCGCGGCGCTCCCGTGAACGCCGCGCCCGCCCGGGCGGACGGAAACCCGAAAAGGGGCGGCGGCCTCCGGGCGACCGTGCCCCGCAAGCCGACGTGGGAGGACGCCGACCTCCTGCTCCGCATCGACGAGCTCGCCGCCCGCGAGGAGACGCGGCGCGCCCTCGACTGGTTCCGCAAGCACCACCTCGGCATCGAAGGCGACGGGCAGCACCCGATCTCGCGCGAGGCGGACGAGATCGAGCACGTGTACCGGTTCGTCGAACTGTTCGAGACCGTCGGCACCCTCGTCAAGCACGACCTCCTGTCGGAGGAGCTCGTCCACGACCGCTGGATGACCCGGAGCGCCTGGGAGTTCCTGCGGCCGACGATCGAACGAGAGCGCCGGCTCGCCGGCCCCGGGTTCGCCGAGAACTTCGAGTGGCTCGCGGAGCGGAACCGCGCGTGGGCCACTCGCCGTCGTCCGGCGGCCCCGAAGCGGACCTAGCCCGACCGCCGGTCGCGGCTAGTTCTCCGGCTTCTCCTCGTCGGAGCCTTTGAACCCCTTCTTGGCCCCGGAGACGAGGCCCTTCGCCCCGCCGACGATCCCGCGACCGACCTTCTTCGCGCCCTCGCCCGCCTCGTGGGCGACGTGGCCCGTCTCGCCGGCCACGCGGTGACCGAGGCCGACCTCGTGGCCGCACCCGTTGCAGAACTTGGCCCCTTCCTTGAGCTCCTCGCCGCACGACTCGCACTTCATGGGCATCGCCCCGCATCCCCGACCGGTCGCCGGGACTTCTACCTTACGTCGGGCCCCGGCTCAGCCCCCGGTCACGTCGACCAGGAACTCGCGGATCGTGCTGAGGAACTCCTTCGGCTGCTCGAGGACCTCCATGTGGCTGCTGTGCGCGAGGACCCGCAGGTGCGCGGGCTCGATCCGCTCCGCCATCTCGACCGACGGTTGCAAGAAGTAGTCGTAGCGGCCGACCACGACGACCGTCGGGGTCTCGATCTTCGCGTAGTAGCGGCGGCCGTCCCATCGGGCGATCGTCCCGTCGACCGCGAACTCGTCCCCGGTCCGGGTCATCATCGCCCGGTAGACGACCGGATTGAGCTTGGTCGCCTTCCAGTCGGGGGGATCGCCGCCGCGCAAGAACTGCGTCTGGAA
Source organism: Thermoplasmata archaeon (assembly GCA_035502455.1). GTDB lineage: Archaea > Thermoplasmatota > Thermoplasmata > Lutacidiplasmatales > UBA184 > Lutacidiplasma. The sequence goes on from DATJUI010000017.1 coordinate 41,974, forward strand.
CGGCTGGAACGCCCGTTCGGCGAGGCGCCGGTACTCGTCCGTGTCGAACGCGCCCGCCTTCGTGAGCTCGCGCAGCCGGCCCCTCACCTTCGGCGAGGCGACCGCGAGCACCATCCGGTGGGCCTGGCGCACCTCCTCGGCGCTCCCCGCGGTGGCGCAGAGGAGCAGCGAGGTGAGACGGGACTCGTAGCGGTGGGCGTACTCGAGCGCCGCGAAACCGCCGGCGGAGTAGCCGAGCAGGTGCAGCTCCGAGATCTTGAGCGCGCGACGGATCGCCTCGAGGTCCTCCGCCTGCTGGGGGATCGTGTAGTCGGTCGGGCTCTTCGGGGCCCAGCTGTGCCCGACCCCCCGGGGGTTGAACAGGACGACCCGGAGGTTGACGTTCGCGAGCCGGAGCAGGGCGCGGAGGTAGTGGTAGGTGAGCCCGGGCCCCCCCGGATGCACGAGCAGGGTCGCCGGACCGCGGCCGCGAGCCACGTACTCGAACGTCCGGCCTCCCGGAAGGTTCACCGTGCGCGCCCGGGCCATCGCCGGGGGTAGCGCTCCCCCGCCAAATACCTCGCGCCGGCGGCGCCGGGGCCGCCCCTAGCCCCGCCCGTCGCCGCGCGGGTCGATCCCGACGCGCGCGGTGCCGTCCCGTTCGTCGATCGCGTGGGCGTGGCCCACGAGGGCGGCATCCGCGACGGGCTGCGCGGCCGGCAGCGGGACGCCGGGTTCGGCGTACAGCGGGGCCGGGCCGTAGATCGTCGCCGGGCAGGCGAAGCGCGGGCGGGCGACCGCGTCGGCGATCGGTCGCCCCCGGTCGAGGAGCTGCGTCAGGACCTGCACGTTCGCCTGGGGTTGCACGTCGCCGCCCATCGATCCGAGGAGCACGCGACGGCCGGGGCCGGTCGCGACCACGGCCATCAGCGTGTGGAACGGGCGTCGCCCGGGCGCCAGCGCGTTGTGGTGGTCGGGATCGAGCGTGAAGTACGCGCCGCGATCGTTGAGATTGATGCCGGTCGTACCGACCGACTGGCCCGAGCCGAACCCGTGGTAGTTGCTCTGGATCGCGCTCACGCCGATCGCGCCGTCGGTCACGGAGAACGCGGTCGTGTCCCCCGGCCCGGGACGAGGGGTGCGTCGCTCCGGGGGGGCCGGCTCGAACCGGTGGTCGGGCCGGAGCAGCGCCTCGGGAAAGCGGACGCGGGCCGGGTCGCCGATGAACCGGGCCCGGGCCGCGTACGCGATCGGGAGGGTGCGCACGAGACGGTCGACGTACTCGGCCTCCGTCCGCTCGTCGAGGCGCTCGCGCGCGAGCAGGTTGAGCCAGACGAGCGCGGTCGCGCCCTGGCTGTTCGGCGGCGTCGTCGCGACGTCGAGTCCCCGGTACCGGAACGCGAGCGGCTGCGTCCACTCGGCCCGGTAGCCGTCCAGGTCCCCGTACCGCAGGAGGCCCCCTTTGGCGCGCATGTCCCGGTCGATCGCCCGGGCGAGTTCGCCGTGGTAGAACGATGCCCCCCCGTCGGCCCCGATCGCGGCGAGCGTGCGGGCGAGCCCCGGCTGGACCAGCGTCGCCCCGGGGCGGAGGCCGGCGTAGATCGCGCGCCAGTCCGCGTCGGCCCGCCCGTAGGTCTCGGCGGCGCTCGCCGCGATCGCCCGCGTCACGGGGAAGCCGTCCCGTGCCAGCCGGACCGCCGGTGCCAGCAGCTCGGCCAGCGGGCGGCTCGCCTCCGCGGCGAGGAGCGACCACGACGCGACGAGGCCCGGGACCGTGCACGACGCGAGCGGCCCCGACTCCGGAACTCGGGTCAGTCCGGCCGAGCGGTACCGGGCGATCGTGGCCTCTGCCGCCGCCCATCCGCTGCCGTTGATCGAGCGAGCGCGGCCTTCGTGGACGACCGCGAAGAAGTCGCTGCCGAGCCCGTTCATGTGCGGCTGGACGACGGTGAGGGCGGCGCTGACCGCGAGGGCCGCGTCGACGGCGGTGCCGCCGCGCGCGAGGACCTCCTCCCCGATCCGGGTCGCCCGCGGATGCCCCGACGCGACGGCCCCCGACATCGAACGACCCGGTGCGCCGGTCCGAGCCCCGGAAGCTCCTCGCCCGGGCCGCCGGTCCTGCGCGAACGGAGGTAGGTGCGGGCACCGGGATTTGAACCCGGGTTATAGGCTTGGCAAGCCTATGTGATAACCAGACTACACTATGCCCGCAGCGGCGGGGGCCATCCGCTTGTCTATCTAAAGGCACCCGGCGGGCGACCGTCGCTCCCTCGGGGGTCGGCCCCCGCCCGCGGCCGGCCGGCCTCCGACGCGGTCGGTGGGTGGGGCCACCGCCGCCGGGCGTCGACGAGGGCCCCCGGGCCGGCGAGGTTTTACCGAGCGCGGCACGTGCGCCCGCGGACGGGGCCGCGATGGACGACCGCTGGGAGGAGGGGGATCTGGCCGCCCTCGTGCGGGCCGGACACCCCACCCGGCTCGTGCGGGTCGGACGGGGGGTCCAGGCGATCGGCGATGCGGGCACCCTCGACCTCTCCTCCGAGGTGGGCGCTCCGGTCGGCCGGGCGGTCGAGTGGTCCGGGACGACGTACCACCTCGTCCGTCCGTCGCTCGCCGACCGGCTCGCGAGCGTGCGACGCGGCGCCCAGATCGTCACCCCGAAGGACGCCGCCCCGATCGCCTACCGGGCCGGGGTCGGACCGGGCGGTCGCGTCGCCGAGTCCGGTGCCGGGAGCGGCGCGCTCACGATCGCGCTCGCGTACTGGGTCGGGCCGACCGGTCACGTCACGTCGTTCGAGCGTCGCCGCGACTTCTTGGACGCCGCCCGGTCGAACGTCGTGCGGGCGGGGCTCGCCGACCGGGTCACGTTCGTCGAGCGCGACGTGTCGGAGCACGGCTTCGGGCCCGACGCGTTCACGAGCGCCGTCCTCGATCTCCCGGAGCCGTGGAGTGCGCTCCCGCGCGCGTTCGATGCGCTCCGCCCCGGGGGGTACGTCGCGACCTACACGCCCACGTACAACCAGCTCGAGCGGACCGTGCGCGCGCTGCGGGACGTCGGGTTCGCGGAGGTGGGGGCCGTCGAGGTGCTCGAGCGCGGCCTGCACGTCGCGGACGGCGGCACCCGCCCCGACTTCGAGATGCTCGGGCACACCGGGTTCCTCGCGTCGGGCCGGAAGGTCGCCTGACCATGCTCGGCCCGTCGGTGCCGCTCTCGCTGGGGGCGCTCGTGGGCGTGCTCCTCTCCGGCGGCTTCGTCTGGCTCGAGGTGGGGCGCTACGCGGCCCCCCAGGTCCCGGTCTCGCTGTTCGACGAGCGGAGGGAGCTGTTCGCCTACACCGCGGGCCTGTTCGTCGGGGTCCCGCTCGCCCTGGTCTTCGTCCTGTTCGTCGACTCGATGGCGAACGCCGCCCTCCCCGGGGCGGCGGCGTTCCTCGCCCTCCTGATCGGCGGCACGGAGCTCGCCCAGCGCCTCCTGCTGCGCTCCCGCTACTGGGGCCGGAGCGAGAGCGGCCCGTTCTACGCGCTCGGGTACCGGGCCTCGATCGCGGGGATCCTCGTCCTCGCGCTCGTCACGCAGTACTTCAGCATCGCCGATCCGATCTCGGCGACCGGGATCGCCCTGGTGCTGGTCCAGTCCGTCGCGGTCCTGGCGCTCGAGACGTCGGGCGCGCTCCTCTCCATCGGCCCGACGCCGACCAGCGGCCGGACGGGCGGGGGCCCGTGGTCCGGCGTGCTGTTCGGCGCCGTCGGGTTCTTCCTGCTCGGCTTCGGGGCGCTCGCGGGCACGGCCGGAGCGTTCGGCGGGGCGATCGTCGCCGGCCTCGGCGCCTACCTCGTGTACCGGCGGCTGCGGCCGACGCTCGCCACGATCCCGTCGCCCGTGAGCCCTCCGGCCTCCCCCGAGCCGGCGCGGTCGTCCGCGTTCGGCCGGCTCGACCGCAAGCCGCCGCCGCCGTCCGGCTGAGCGCCGGCACCGGCAGGCCTTTAAGGCGAGCCGGTTCCCGCCGTCCCGATGGCCGCGTCGCCGGAGAAGCCGGGGTTCTCGAGCCGGCTCCGTCACGGCTTCCGGGCGAACCGGGCGTGGGTCGCCGCGGCCGTCCTCGGCATCGGGATCTTGCTCAGCGTCCTCGCGCTCGGCTCGTTCACCCCGCTCGCGAGCTCCTTTCCGTTCAGCGCGATCAACACGCTGACGGTCACGCCGAGCGCGAACTACAATCTCGTCTTCGTGGTGCTCGGCCCGATCATCGCGATCGCGGGGGCGTACCTGTTCGGTTCGTACGTGATCGCCCGCCGCAAGTTCGAGCACCTGATGGTCACCAAGAGCAAGGCGGAGTTCCTCCGGAGCATCCCCGAGCTCGAGGAGATCCTCTGGGAGCTCACGCCGGCCGACGAGCTGCGGTACGAGCGCAAGAAGGTCGAGCTCAAGATCCGCCGGTAGGCTGAGCCCCCGTTAAGTAGCGGGGCTCGGTCGACGCGCCATGGCGGTCCGATCCGACGGCCGCGGCGGCGAGGGGTTCCGGTTCCGGCACCTGGAAAAGCCGGAGGAGTTCCGCCAGGTCGGGGAGGTCGTCCGCGCCGCGTTCGGGCCCGAGGAGCAGGCCGGGCTCTCGCCGATGCTGCAGCGGGTGCTCGCGGACAACGGCGGCCTCGTCCTCGGCGCCTTCGCGGACATCTATCTCGCGGGGTTCTCCGTCGCCCACCTCGGCTGGGACGGCACGACGCTCTACGAGAACTCGTACCTCACCGTCGTCCGCCCCGAGTACCAGAACCATCACCTCGGCTTCCGGCTGAAGGCGTACCAGCGCGACGAGGTCCTCAAGCTCGGGCTCGGGGAGGTCCGCTGGGTCTTCGATCCGCTGCAGAGCCGCAGCGCCTACCTGTCGATCCGGCGGCTCGGAGCGACCCCCGACCGATACTACCCGCACTACTTCGGGCAGCTCGCCGACGAGGCGAACCGGGGCCTCGAGACGGACCGGCTCCGGGCCGTCTGGTCGCTCGGGGCGCCCCGGGTCGAGGAGCGGATGGCCGGCCGCCTCCCGGGCCGGGAGGACGACGCCGCCTCGTGGGCGCGGGCGTTCGCGATCGTGGAGACCGAGCCGGGCGAGCACGGCCTGCGGGTCCCCACGGCCGTCGCCGAGCCCGAGGGGGCGCGCGCCCACCTCGAGATCCCGTTCGATCTCGGCCTCATCCGCGCCCACGAGCCGGGGTCGCTGCGCCGCTGGCGCCACGCCGTGCGCGACGCCTTCCGGGCCGCGCTCGACGCGGGGTATGTGGTCGACGACTTCGCCGTCGTCTCGGCCGAGCACGAGCGGCGGAGCGCGTACTTCCTCGCGCCGCGCCCGACGCCGTCCGGACCGCCGGACGTCGCATCGACCGACCGCCCGTAGCCGGCGGCCGCCCCAAGGGTATATCCTCGCCGCCGGGCTCGACGGGCCGGTCCGATGTCCGCGCGCCGGCTCTCGGCCCCGTCGATCGTGCTGCTCGTCGTCCTCGGCTGCGCGCTCGCCGTCGGGCTCGCGGCCAGCGCGCTCGTCGCGGGGGGCTCGGTCTTCGGGAACGCGAATCCGTTCCCGTCGGGACACGCCGGGGGCCTCGGGCCGTCGGACGGGTCCGAGATCGCGGCGTTCGTCGTCGTCGTCCTGTTCTTCGCGTTCCTCGGCTTCCTCATCTATCGCTGGATGACCGTCCCGCGGAACCAGATCGTCGGGCAGGTGGCGGTCGTCGGCCTCACGGTGATCCTGCTCGCCGTCCTCTTCGTCGTCGTGGTCCACTTCTTGATCCTGCCGGCGCTCGGTCCGGGTGCGCCGTCGACGGGAGGGGTCGCCGCGAACAACACGACCGGGAACCGGACGAACCCCGTCGGCAACCAGACCGTGAACGGCACGAGCACGGGGGTATCGATCCTCGGGATCCCGGCGTGGGGCGTGTACGGGGCGATCGCGGTCGCGGGGGCGCTCGCGGTCGCGATCGGCGTCCCCTGGTTGCTTCGGGGCTCCCCCCGGTACCGCGGCGGGGCGGGCGCGCGACGCGGGGCGGCCGAGGCGGAAGCCGCGCTGCGCACCGCGGCGCAGGACCTCGCGGAGGGCGCGGATCCCCGGACCGTGATCGTCGTCCTCTACGGCCAGTTGCTCCGTCGGATCGGTCCGGTGGTCGGCGACGTCGCGGCCGCGACGCCCGAGGAGATCCGCCGCCGACACCTGACCCGGCTCGGCATCCGGCCCGAGATCGCCGAGGCGCTCACCCGGCTGTTCGAGGAGGCCCGCTACTCGACGCACCCGATGGGGGCGGACGCGGCCGCCCACGCCCGCACCGTCGTCGCGGCCGCGATGGACGACCTCGCCGGCCGGGCGGTCGCGACGTGAAGCTCCCGTTCGGGGTGGTGGGACCGATCCTGGCGGTCGGGGGCACGATCGTGGCCCTCGCCGCGGGCGACTCCCTCGTCGTGGCCGTCCCTGCGACCGGGGTCGCCGTGCTCGGAGCGGCGGTCCTCCTTGCGGAGGCCGCGTGGCGGAGCCGCGCCCCGCCGGCCCCGCGCCCCGCCGCGCCGGCCCCACCGTTCGGCGCGTCGGTCCGCTCCGCGCTGCGCTCCGGTCGCGCGGGGCGGCTCGCGGTGGTGCAGGCGCTCGATCGGGTCGAGCGGGCGATCGCGCAGCCCGCCCGGCCCGTGACGACGCCCGACGAGCAGCGGGCGATCCTGGACTGGAGCCCCGAGGAGTTCCGTCGCTACGTCGCGCAGCGGCTGGATGCGCTCGAGGGCGTGCGGTGAGCGCCCCGGCCCCCGGGGGGCTGCACTGGCGGCCGCGGACGTACCTGCTCCTCGCGGTCGGGGCGGCGCTCGCCGCGGCCGGGGTCGTCCTGCGGGACCCGACGCCGCTCTACCTCGCGCTCGTCCTCTTGCTGGCGCCGGTCGCGGCCGCGTTCGCGGCGCCCCGGCGCGACCCGGTGGTCCGGCTCGCCTGGGGGGAGAACGGCCCGCTCGACGAGATCCGCGTCGAGGGGGCCGTCACCCCGCCCGAGGGGATCGCCCCGGAGGACCTCGAGGTCTCCGTCGCCCGCCCGCCCGGGCTCGGCGGTCCGTCCGCGGCGGCGACCCGGGTCGAGGGCGGGGCGGTCCGCTTCGAGGGGCGCTGGTCGACGGACGCGCCGGCCATCACCCCCGTCGCGCCGCCGCACGTCGTCTGGCGCGATCCCGCGGGGCTTGTCGAGCGCGCCGTCGCGCTCGACGCGGCCGATCTCACGGTGGTCCGCTACCCGCCCGAGCTGACCCGACTGCGGCTCGTCCGGCTCGACCGGACCACGGTGCTTCCCGGCGAGATCCGCTCCCGGCGCATCGGCGCGTCCGGCGAGTTCTTCGGCGTGCGCGAGGCGGTCGCGGGCGATCCCGCCCGCCGGGTGAACTGGTGGGCGAGCGCGCGCCGGGGCCGGCTGCTCGCGAACGAGTACGCGCTCGAACGGGCCGGCGACGTGGTCGTGTTCGTCGATCTGCGGCCGACGTCCCTCGGTCGCGAGGCCGACGAACGGCTCCTGGGGATCGAACGGGCCACCGCGCTCGGCGTCGCCGACTCGTTCGTCGCCGCGAAGGCCCGGGTCGGGATCGCGCTGTTCGGGGAGTTCCTGGACGCGGTGCCGCTGTCGACGGGCCGCGACCAGCGCCTGCGGATCCGGGCCGCGCTCGCGTCGGCCCGGCGCGCGCACGTCGGCGGGCCGAGCGAGCGGGGCGGGGTCGCCCTGCGGCGGTTCTTTCCGCCGGGTACCACCACCATCCTCGTGTCGCCGCTCGTCGACGAAGCGGCCGACCCGCTCGTTCCGCATCTCACCCGACGGGGCTACCCGGTCGTGGTCCTCAGCCCCTCGCCCGTCGCGCTGCTGCCGCGGGGGGCCGCGCTGGCGCCCGAGGACGAGGCGCTCGCCGATCGGCTCGCCCGCCTGCTCCGGCGGGCGGAGCTCGCCGGCACCTGGCAGTTCGCCCCGGTCGTCGACTGGACCGACGCGGGGTCGCTCGGCGGGTTCGTGGAGTTCCTGCGACGGCCGTCCCCGAGGCGATCGTCGTGAACGACCTGCGGCGACGCCTCGGGCTCCCCGGGCTCGTCGTGACCGTCGCGGCCGCGGTCGGGCTCGGGATCGACAGCGGGTTCGGCGTCGTCGTCGGGGTCGGTCTCGCGCTCGCGGGGGGCCTCGGGACGGTCGGCCTTCGACTGGCGCCCGACGCGCGGGGGCGCGCCGCGGCGATCGGACCCGCGCTCGCCGCGCTCGCGCTGGGGGCGGTGGCCGCGGCGCCCTCGCCCCTCGCCGCGCCGATCGCGGCGCTCGGGGGGATCGGGATCCTCCTCTGGCTCCTGGACGATCCGGACCGGCCGTCCGGCGGCCCCGCCCGCGGCCGGTACGTGATCCTCCTCCCGGGACTCGCGGCGGCGATCGCGTGGGCCGGCGCGCTGGTCCTCCCCGCCGGCTCGATCGACTTCGGGTTCGCGGCGGTCTTCCTGGTCGTGACGTTCGGGCTCGTCGCGGTGCTCCTCGGCCGCCCCGACCTGTTCGACCGCGAGGAGGCGCTAGCTTGATAGCGCCGGGGCGGCTCGTCGTCGCGGCGGCGGCCGAAGGCCCCGCCCGGGCGCCGACGAAGGGTCCCTCTCGACTCAACGCGGACGGGTCGTCCGCCGAGGATGACGTGAGGACAACCCCGGTGTCCGACACCCCCGGCCGGGGTCAGGCCGCCGAGAGGGCGTACGCCTCCCGTGACGCGGATCGTTACGGCCGGGGAACAGCGGGCCCGGTCGTTCCCCATTATATCGGAACGGAGCTCGGGGGGCGGTCGGAGGGGCGGAGATGAACCCCACGGAGGCGAACGCGCTCGCCTGGCGCATCCGGGACGCCGTCCGCACCGCGGTCGTCGGGCGCGACGAGGCCGTCGAGCAGCTTCTCGTCGGGCTGATCGCGGACGGGCACCTTTTGATCGAGGACCTCCCCGGGGTCGGCAAGACCCTGCTCGCGAAGTCGTTCGCGAGCGCGCTCGGGCTCGGGTTCCAGCGCATCCAGTTCACCGCGGACCTGCTCCCGCACGACATCACGGGCGGCGAGGTGCTGGACCCGAAGAGCGGCGGCTTTGCGTTCCGGCCCGGACCGATCTTCACGAACGTGCTGCTCGCCGACGAGATCAACCGCGCGCCGCCCAAGGTGCAGTCCGCGCTCCTCGAGGCGATGCAGGAGCGCCAGATCACGATCGGCGACAACACGCATCCGCTGCCGAATCCGTTCCTCGTGCTCGCCACGCAGAACCCGATCGAGCAGGAGGGCACGTTCCCGCTGCCCGAGGCGCAGCTCGACCGCTTCATGCTGCTCGTGAAGGTCAGCTATCCGACGGCGAGCGACGAGCGCGCCATGCTCGATCGCATGAGCGGCCTCGAGACGCCCGAGGCGAAGACCGTCGCGACCATCGACCAGCTCCGCACGGCGCGCAAAGTCGTCGGCCAGATCTACATCGACGATCGCGTGCGCGACTACATCGTTCACATCGTGCAGGCCACGCGCAAACCGCGTGACTACGGCCTCGCGGAGCTCGCGGGTCTCATCGAGTACGGCGGCTCGCCGCGCGCGACGCTCTGTCTCGCTGCCGCCGCCCGCGCGCACGCGTACATCCGCCACCGCGCCTACGTCACCCCTGAT
>DATJUI010000018.1:0-106702 GCA_035502455.1 Thermoplasmata archaeon
GACCTCGAGCGGATCGACGTCGCGACGGAAGCCGCGGTGATCGCCCGGACCGTCGGCACGCGACGCCGGATCGTGCTCGAAGAGACGGCCCGGCGGCTCGGCATCCACCTCTTGAACCCGATCGTCAAGTCCGAACGGGAGGCGTAAGGCGATGCCGGATCTCTCGAACCAGCGCCGGCTCGCCGCGGCGCTCCTGAAGTGCGGCGAGGGCCGGGTCTGGATCGATCCGTCGAGCCAGGAGGAGCTCGCCGATGCCGTGACGCGCAGCGACGTCCGCAGCGCGATCAAGGCCGGCGTGATCCGCCGGGGACGCGTCCGCGGCACCTCCCGGGTGCGCGCCCGGCGGCGGGCGAAGGAGCTCGCGAAGGGCCGCCACGCCGGACCGGGCTCGCGCCGCGGGACGCCGCGGGCGCGGCTCCCGAAGAAGGACCGCTGGATGCGCCGGATCCGGGCCCAGCGCGATCTCCTGCGGGAGCTCCGCGACCAGAAGAAGCTCCCGCCGGGCGTGTACCGCGAGTTCTACCGGCGCGCGAAGGGCGGCATGTTCCGCAGCCGCGCGCACCTCCTCGTAAACCTCCGCCTGGCGGGGCACCTGCCCCCGGAGCGCGCATGAGCGACGGGCCGCGCTACCGCGTGCCGTTCCGGCGCCGCCGGGAGGGCAAGACCGATTACCGGGTCCGGCTCCGCCTGCTCAAGTCGGGACGCGCCCGCGCCGTCGTGCGGTTCACGGACCGCCGGGTCCGGGTCGCGCTCGTGGCCTACGATCCCACCGGCGACCGGGTCGTCGCGGCCGCGGACAGCCGCGAGCTCGGCGGCGTCGAGTTCCCGCCCGGGAGCCTCGCGTCGACGCCGGCGGCCTACCTCACCGCCTACCTCGCCGGACTGAGGGCCCGCGCCGCGGGGACGGACCACGCGGTGCTCGACGCCGGACTCCGTCACCCGACCGAGGGCGGCCGGCTCTCGGCCGCGCTGAAGGGCCTCCTCGACGCCGGGATCGAGATCCCGCACGGCGAGGGCGGGTTCCCGACCTCGGACCGGCTCAACGGGACACACCTCGCGAAGCCGCTGCCGAACCCGCTCGAGGCCTACAAGACGAAAGTGCCCGCGCTCGTGAAGCCGGCGGGAGCCGCGGCATGAGCGGACCGTCGTACGGCCCGTCGGGCGGCCCGCCGGGCGCGGCGCCCGCGCCGCCCTGGGTCCCCAAGACCGAGCTCGGGAAGCGGGTCGCGGCGGGCGAGATCACGACCATGGGCCAGGCGCTCGCCACGGGCCTCCCGCTGCGCGAGCCGCAGATCGTCGACAAGCTCCTCCCCGGCCTGCACGACGAGGTCCTGGACGTCAACATGGTCCAGCGGATGACCGACTCCGGTCGCCGGTTCAAGTTCGCCGTGACGGTCGTCGTCGGGAACGGCGACGGGTTCGTCGGCCTCGGCCGGGCGAAGGGCCGCGAGGTCGGTCCGACGATCCGGCGCGCGATCGACCGGGCGAAGCTCGGCCTCGTCGAGATCTCCCGCGGGTGCGGCAGCTGGGAGTGCGGGTGCGGGCGCGCCCACTCGCTGCCGTTCCAGGTCCACGGGCGGGCGGGCTCGGTGGTCGTGACGTTCAAGCCCGCGCCGCGCGGCGTCGGGCTCGCGGTCGGCGACGTCGCGAAGCCGGTCCTCCGGTTCGCCGGCATCACCGACGCGTGGGGCTACACCGACGGCCACTCGAAGACGACCGTCAACTACGCCCAGGCGGCGTACCGCACGCTCGTCGCGCTCTCCCAGCTCAAGGTCCCCCCCGAGGACGCCCAGCGGCTCAAGATCGTCCGCGGCGCCGTCGGCACGTCCATCCTCCCGCCGAAGGAGGAGGGCGTGCGGCCGGTGCGCGGCGGACGGGGCGGCCGCCGTCCGGGCGGCCGCGGCGGGCCGCCGGGCCGCGGGCCTCCGGGACGCGGGCCGCCGGGCCGCGGCGGACCCGGCGGTCCGAGCTCCGGGCCCGGACGCCGTCCGGCGGGCGGGACGCGGAGGTAGGAAGATGGCGTGGATGGTGGTGCGCGTCCGGGGAACGATCCATGCGCGGCACGACGTCGTCGAGACGCTCCAGTTCCTGCATCTGACCCGGCCGAACCATGCGACCGTCGTCCCCGAGGCGGCGGCGTTCCGCGGGATGCTCTCGAAGGTCCAGGGCTACGTCACGTGGGGCGAGGCCGAGCCCGACACCGTGGGGCTCCTGCTCCAGCAGCGCGGCGAGACGCTCGGCGGCCACGCGATCACCGACCGCGTCCTGGGCGACGAGCTCCGCGCGAAGGACCTGAGCGAGCTGACGCGCGCGGTCGCCGAGAAGGGGCTCCCGTCCGTCCCGGGTCTGCGCCCCCTCTTCCGCCTCCGGGCTCCGAAGGGCGGGTGGCGCTCGACGAAGAAGCCGTTCTCGCTCGGCGGCGCGCTCGGGTACCGCGGGCGATCGATCAACGACCTCGCGCGACGGATGCTGTAGGAGGGGAACGATGCCGAGCCGCACGCGCAAGTTCCGGGGGCTCCGCACCCACGGCCGGGGGATCAAGGCGGGCCGCGGCGCGGGCAAGCAGGGCGGGCGGGGGAACGCGGGCCTCCACAAGTACAAGTTCAAGTCGATGCTGATCTACGCGCCCGACCACTTCGGGCGCCACGGGTTCAAGCGACCCGCCGCGATCGTCGCCCGGCCGACCTCGCTGAACGTCGGGGACCTCGACCGCTTCCTCCCCGAACTCGAGGCGAAGGGCGCGCTCTCCCGGGACGGCGAGGCGTACGTCGCCGACCTCGGGAAGATGGGGATCGACCGCCTGCTCGGCAAGGGGTCGAGCTCCCGCACGTGGAAGGTGATCGTCGCGCACGCCACCCGCCACGCCCGGGAGAAGGTCGCGGTGGTCGAGTCCGCGGCGGGCGCGCCTCCCCCGTAGACTATATAATCGCCGGTCGGGGTCGAACCGCGCCCGATGGCCGACGAGGAGATCCCCCGCGATAACCGCTGGGCGATCGCGCTGGCGGTCGTCGGCATCGGATTTCTCGCGCTGATCTGGTACTGGGGCCACCCGACCCCGATCGCGCTCGGCCTCGCGGTCGCCGTCGTCTTCGTCGTGATGGGCCTGCTCTACCTGGGGCTGTCGTACTCGGGACCGAAGTCGCGGCTCTACGGATTGAAACCGATCACGTCGCGGATGCCCGCGGTCTCCCAGCCGAAGGGCCACGTCCATTTCCGGACCAAGATGGCCTGGACCATCGGCATCCTGCTGATGTATTTCCTGCTCACGAACATCTACCTCTTCGGCGTCGACCAGGCGACCGTCATCGACCTGTTCGCGAGCTACCGCGCGATCCTCGCCGGGGCGCAGGGGACGCTCATGCACCTCGGGATCGGCCCGATCGTCACCGGGTCGATCATCATGCAACTGTTCACCGGCGCGAAGATCATCAACCTCGACCTCACCGACGACGAGGACAAGGGGACCTACCAGGGCACGCAGAAGGTGCTGGTCGTCGCGATGATCTTCATCGAGGCGGTCCCCCAGGTGTACGGCTACCTCACCCCCTCGGCGGGCCTGGTGACGAGCCTCGGCAACGCGTCGGCGGGGAACGGTCTCCTCCTGGCGAACACTATCATCATCGCCCAGCTCGTCTTCGGCAGCTACCTCGTCTTCCTGATGGACGAGGTCGTCTCGAAGTGGGGGATCGGCAGCGGGATCTCGCTGTTCATCGCGGCCGGCGTGTCGCAGCAGATCGTCCAGGGAACGATCAACTGGATCCCGCAAACGCCGACCTCGCCGGTCTCGGTCGGCAATCCGCCGAGCGGCACGATCCCCAAGATGTTCTACGTCCTCACCCACTTATCGGCGAGCCAGATGGCCAGCGGCGGCTGGGAGGTCGTCCTGTTAAAGGCGCCGAACCCGCTGATCGCGCTCATCGGCACCGCGGCGATCTTCTTCCTCGTCGCCTGGACCGAATCGACGCGCATCGAGCTGCCGCTCTCGCACGCCGAGGCGCGCGGCGCGCGCGGCCGCTACCCGTTGCGGCTGATCTACGCCTCGAACATCCCGGTCATCCTGATGAGCGCGCTGCTCGCCAACGTCTCCGTCTTCACGATCCTCCTCTGGACGAACCCGACCCTGATCCACTTCCCGCTGATCGGCCATCAGTGGTGGATCGGATCGTACCCGACCGCGACGCAGGCCACGGCGATGGGGGTGAGTCAGACGCAGCCGCTGACGGGCGGCGCCTACTACTTCTCGACGGTCAACGGCCTCGAGTCGTGGCTGTTACCGATCCTGAACTACCAGGCGTACGGGGTCTACCTGGTCGGCCACACGTGGTGGCAGGGCCTGGTCCACGTCGCCGTCTACTTCGGCGCGATGGTCGGCGGCTCGATCCTGTTCGCGAAGTTCTGGATCCAGACCACCAACATGGGGCCGGAGGCGGTCGCGAAGCAGATCGAGGCGTCCGGGATGCAGATCCCCGGGTTCCGTAGAGAGCCGCGGGTGCTGCGGCGCGTCCTCGAGCGGTACATTCCCGTCATCACCGTCATCTCGGGGGCCGCGGTCGGCGCGCTGGCCGCGGGCGCCGACCTCATTGGGACCCTCGGCAATGCCTCCGGGACGGGAGTCCTGCTGATGGTCGGGATCATCATCAACCTCTATGAGGCGATGGGCCGCGAGCAGCTGATGGAGATGAACCCGCTGCTCCGCCGCTTCCTCGGCGGGGAGAGCTAGGCCGCCATGCCGACGGACGAGGAGCCGCTGGTCTCGAGCGCCGCCCCGCTCCCGACCGACGAGGAGGTCGAGGAGGAGCTCACCCACGAGGAGGACGCCGAGGAGCGGGACGAGGCCCCGGCCGCCGCGGCCCCGGCGGCCCGCCCGCGTCCGCCGCCGGCGCCGTTCAAGATCTCGACGTTCCTCTACCTGTTCCTCGGCCTGCTCGCGCTCTGGATGATGTTCGACACGAGCGCGCGCAACGCGCTCGCGGGCGGCCTCGGCATCAGCGCCACGACGTGGGGACCGCTGTACGCCGCCATCGGGTTCCAGTCGCAGTACCTGCTGCTCACCATGGCGCTCGCGGGCGCGATCGAGATGCTGATCACCGCGGTCGCGTACAACTACACGACCGACTGGATCAAGGCCGCGAAGGTCCAGAAGTGGAGCCAGGCGTTCCGCAAGGTCCAGATGGCCGCCATCCGCTCGGGGAAGAAGGACCGGATCGCCGCCCTCAAGCCGCAGCAGGAGCGGCTCACCCGGCTCTCGAGCGAGGTGTCGATCGCGCAGTTCAAGGGGATGGCGATCACGTACTTCCTGCTCATCCTGATCTACACGTGGGTCGGCCTCGTGATCGCGAACGCCTCGTCGGTGGCGCAGACGATCACCGTCGCCGGCCAGTCGATCGGGCTCATGCACCCGATCCTGTCGGCGATCCCCGAGCTGCCCTGGTGGTTCCTCATCTTCAGCATCTACACGATCCCGTTCTCGCTCGTCTTCCGACGGATCCTGAAGCACCTCTGGCTGCGCCGATACGCCGTGGAGCACCACCTGGTGCCGCCCTACGGTTCCACCGGCGCCGTCGGGGGTACCGCGTGATCTCGCGGGTCGTCACCGTGGGGGGTCCCCCCGGGAGCGGGAAGTCGACGGCCGGCCGCCGGGTCGCCGAGGCCCTCCGGCTCGAGTACCGCTCGGCCGGGGACGTCTTCCGGGCGGAGGCGGCCCGCCACGGCCTCGATCTCGAGGCGTTCGGCCGGTACGCCGAGGCGCATGCCGAGGTCGATCGGGCGCTCGACGACGCGATGCAACGGCTCGCCCGCCCCGGCCGGCTGCTCGACGGCCGGGTCCAGGGCGCCCTCTGCCGCCGCCGCGGCGTGCCGGTCTACGACGTGCTGGTCACCGCCGACGAGGCCGAGCGGATCCGCCGGGTCGCCGCCCGGGACCACGAGAGCGTCGCCGAGGCGGCCGCCCACCTCCGCGACCGGGAGCGGAGCGAACGGGCCCGCTACCGCGCGCTGTACGGGATCGACCTCGACGCGCCGACCCCGGATCTCACCGTCGACACCTCCGCGACCCCGCCCGACGGGGTCGTCCGGGCCGTCCTCGACTTCCTGCGCGCCGCCGAGGCGGCCGCCGCGCGATGACCCCCGACGACCCCGTCGCCGCGCGCCTGTCCGCCGGCGCGTTCCTCCTCGTCGACAAGCCGCGGGGTCCGTCGTCGCACCAGGTGACGGCGTGGGTCCGCGACCTCCTCGGGGTCCGGGTCGCGGGCCACGCGGGGACGCTCGACCCGAACGTCTCGGGCCTCCTCTGGGTCGGGGTCGGGCCGGCGCTCAAGCTGATGCCGCTCGTCCTCGAGTTCCCGAAGCGGTACGTGGGCGCGATGACGCTCCACGGGCCGGTCGACCCGGCCGACCTCGCCCGCGTCGTCGGCGAGTTCACCGGTCCGATCTACCAGACGCCGCCCGTCCGCTCGGCGGTGAAGCGGGAGCGCCGGGTCCGCACGGTCCACCGTCTCGCGCTCGTCGAGCGGGACGGTCCCCGCCTCCTCCTCGACCTCACCGCGGACTCCGGCACGTACGTCCGGACGCTCGCGGTCGACCTCGGCGAGGCGCTGGGCGTCGGCGGCCACTTGGAGGAGCTCCGCCGGGTCGCCACGGGCCCGTTCGAGGAGCGGGACGCGGTGCGGCTCGACCGGCTCGCGGACGCCGTGCACGCCCGCGCGGCCGGCGACCCCGCGTCGCTGCTCGCGCTCCTGCGCCCGATCGACGAGGTCTGGCGGGAGTTCCCCACCGTCGTGGTGAAGGACGGCGCCGCGAGCGCCGTCGCGCACGGCGCGGGGCTCGCCGGCGGGGGGATCGTCTCCGTCTCCCGCGGCTTCTCGGCGGGGGCGCGCGTCGCGCTCGTGACCCGCGGCGGCGAGCTCCTCGCGACGGGGATCGCGCGGCGCGACGCGGCCGCGATCCGCAAGGGCGAGCACGGCTGGGTCGTGGACGCGACCCGGGTCTTCGCCGATCCCGCGCGGTTTCCCGCGACGTGGCGGCGCGCCGCCGCCGGCCCGACCGCTCCGGGGTAAGGTTATCTTTCGACCCCGCTCCGACCGGTCCGGATGGCGGGCGCAACGGCCCACGTGCGGGGCGCGCGGCTGTTCGGCGGCCTCGGCCGCTTCGTCGTCCGCCACCCGTGGTACCCCATCGTCTTCTGGGTCGTCCTGCTCGTCGTCACCGTCCCGTTCCTCTCCCTGCTCGGCTCGGTGACGACGAACTCGTTCACGACCGTCCCCACGAACGCGCCCAGCGCGCTCGCCGCGAACCGGCTCGCGGAGCTGTTCCCGAACGACACGGTCGGCGCCTCGAGCTACCTGCTGTTCACCGGGCCGAACCTCACCGACGCGAACGCGCAGCGCGTCGTCCTCAACGTCACCGCGGCGCTCGCCGCCGATCGGTCGCTCGCGGACGTCGCGGCGATCGCATCGGTCTACTCGGCGTACGCGGCGTTCCTCGCCGGTCAGGTCCGGCTCGCCGACGGCGCCGTCCAGCAGGGCCTCGCGGGCTCGCCGACGCTCCCGGCCGCGGTCAACACGTCGGCGGCCCTCCTCTGGGGCCCGCCCGGCGCCTTCCTCGCGAGCTGGTCGGCGCACGTCGATCCGAGCGACCCGGCGGCCGCGAACTACCCCGCGTTCGCCGCGACCCTCGCCAACCTCACGAACGCCTCGGCGCGCGCCGTGCTCGTCGCGTTCTACAACGGCTCCGGCGGCCGCGCCACGGGGTTCAACGGCTCCGTCGCGGACTGCGCGGCCCAGTACCCGAACGGGGTCGTGGCGTGCGCCGCGGCGGCGGCGCGGGCGAACGTCGGCCCGATCGTTCCGTCGTTGTTCCCGCCGTCGACGGATCTGCTCGTCCCCGAAACGGTCCTCGCGACGCTCGACCCCGCGAACGCGACCGTGCCCGCCGCGCAGCGGGTCACCGCCACGGTCGTCCTCGCGACCGAGACGGGGCTCGCGTCGGGGTGGATCGGCACCGTCTGGACGGCGTTCCCGGGCGGCCCCGTGACCCCCGGGGCGGCCTCCGCGTTCGCGAACGCCACCGTCGCGAACGCGACGCTCGCGACCGAGCCGATCCCCGTCCCGACCGGCCTGTACACGCAGTACGTCGATCCGACCGGGACCGCCCAGCTGGTCGACGTCTCGTTCTCCGTGACGGACGACACGACGAACGCGAGCGGGGGGACGCCCGTCTACCACGACCTCGACCTGATCGACAGCCTCGTGCCCCCGGTCGTGGCGCGGTCCGACGCGACCCACACGATCGCGTACGTCCAGACCGGGCCGGCCCCGCTCGACCTGCTCACCCAGACGGCGGTCGACTCGGCGATCGCGCTCGTGCTGCCGCTCACGGTCGTGCTGCTCCTCGTGATCTCGATGCTGTACTTCCGGTCCCCGATCACCCCGCTCGTCACGTTCGCCGGGCTCGGGATCGCCCTCGTCCTCGGGCTCGGGGGGACCGTCCTCATCGGGACGTTCGTCCAGCACGTCGACTCGACCGCGCTCACGCTCGAGGAGGTGTTCGTCCTCGGCATCGGGACCGACTATTCGATCTTCCTCGTCGCGCGGTACCGGGAGGAGCTGGTCCGCGGCGCGACGCCGGACGACGCCATCGTGACGAGCGTCGCGTGGGCGGGGCAGTCCGTCGCGACGAGCGGATCGACGGCGATCATCGCCACGCTCTCGCTCGCGTTCAGCGGCGTCGCCCTGCTGGAGCAGTGGGGCGAGGTCCTCGCGCTCGCGATCCTGATCACGGTCGTGCTCTCGCTGACCATCGTGCCGGCGTTCCTCAAGCTGATCGGGCCGCGGATCTTCTGGCCGGTCACCGGCGCCCGGTTCGCGCGACGCGCCGAGGTCGTCGCCGAACGGATGCGGACCGAACGGACGTACTTCTACCGGGTCGGGCGCGCGACGCAGCGCCGGCCGGCCTCGGTCGTGGCGATCCTGCTGCTCGTCTCGGTGCCGCTCGTCGCGGTCGCGCTCGCCGTCCCCCTCTCCTACGATTTCTACCAGCAGCTGCCGAGCGACCACAGCACCAGCCAGGGCCTGACCGAGCTCGGGAACCACTTCGGCCCGGGGTTCGCCACCCAGTCGTACGCCCTCGTCACGTTCGCGGCCCCGCTCGTCGTCGGCAACGCGACGAACGCCACCGAGTTCGTCGACTGGAACGCGCTCGCGCAACGGGCGGCCGCGACGCCCGGGATCGCCTCGGTCGGGTCGCCCGTCGGGCCCGGCGGCGCCCCGCTCGGCGAGTGGCTCAATCTCTCCGGTCTGCCCAGCGCGCTCCGCGCGAACCTGCTCGGCTCGCTCGCCGGGTACGTCGGGACCGACGGACGGACCGCGCTGATCGGCCTCGTGACCGCGTCGACGGGGCTCTCGGTCGCGGCCGTGAACGCCGTCGAGTCGGTCGAACGCTCGTTCTCCGCCTACGCGGCCGGTCGTCCGGAGATCGCGTCGACCGTGTACGGGGGCGGAGCGCCCACGATCAACGACCTCGCCACGTCGACCGCGACCGCCACGAACTTCCTCATCCTCGCCGTCACGATCGGCCTCGTCCTCGTCCTGCTCGCGGTCCTGCGGTCGTGGATCATCGCGCTCATGGCGATCGCCACGATCGGCCTGTCGATCAGCTGGGCGTGGGCGCTCACCTACCTCGTCTTCCAGGAGCTGCTCGGCTACTCGCTGTTCTTCTTCGTGCGCACGATCCTGTTCATCCTGATCCTCGGGCTCGGCATCGACTACAACATCTTCCTGCTCACCCGCGTGCGCGAGGAGCGGGTCCGCGGGCGCTCCTCGAGCGAAGCGACCGTCGAGGCCGTCGCGCGCACCGGCGCGATCATCACCGCGGCGGCGATCATCCTGGCGAGCGCCTTCGCCGCGCTCACCGTCGGGGACTTCGTGCTGATCGAGGCGATCGGCTTCTCGGTCGCGATCGCGGTGATCCTGGACGCGATGGTCGTCCGCACGTTCCTCGTCCCCGCGGCGCTCCAGCTGCTCGGGGACCGGGTCTGGAGCCTGAGCGGCCGACGCCCGCCCCCCGCCGCGGCCCTGGCGACGGCGCCCGGCGGGGCCGACGCGCGTCCGGGTCCGCCGTCGTAGCGGCGGACCGTCAACAGTCGACGGTGCCCGTCTGGACCGCCCCGTACGGAGCGGCGTTCGAGGCGTAGTACGAGCCCTCGATCTCGTTGCCGGTGCCCGAGGTCTGGGTGAGGCCGCAGGTGGAGTAGATCACCGCCCACGCGGCCGGATAGCCGCTGCCGGCGCCGAGCAGCACAAACTCCTGCGTGGCCCCCGCGTTCGCGGAGAGGAACGCGCCGCCGCCGTTCGCGTTGAAGCTGGCCGCGATCGTCGTCGAGTCGACCCCGGTCGCCACGTCGATCGCGGCCAACGGGGAGAACTCGGAGGTGCACGCGGAGCCGCTCCCCACGACGAGCGCCGTCCCCGTGCCCCCCGACACGGCGATCATCACGATGGAGCCGCTCGAGCCGTTGAGGGCCACGAAGACCCACGCCCCGACCGCTCCGGGCGCCGCGCTGGACGGGCTGCCGTAGATCGTGAACGTGGACGGGCTGCCCGCGACCGGCGTGAAGGTACATCCCGAGCCGACCTCGGTGTCCGCGGAGTTGGCGCTCGTGATCGAGGACGGGATGCCGAGGCCGATCGCCGCCACGATCGTCCAGGGACCGCCGGGCGCCGCGCTCGCGGTGGCCGCGCCGGTCGGGAACGCCTGGTCGTAGGAAGCGACCGGTCCGGTGCCGTTCGAGCTCGAGCTCGCGGAGAAGACCCCGGAGACCGCGAGCGCCGCGAGCACCGCGACCGCGACCACGACGATCGCCCCGACCGCGATCCAGCGGCGCGAAGGTCGCCGCGGCGACGGAGCCCCCATCGGCGCCACGAACGGCGCGGCGGGTCCCGCGGGCGCGGGAGGGACCGCGCCCGGTCCGACCGGCGGGGGCGAGGCGGGCGGGGACGTTGCGGGCGGGGCGGGCATCGCCGGCGTACCCCGCGGAACGCCCCAGCCTATTTGAGCGACGCGCGAAAGCGCCGGCCACCCCGCGCGGACGTTACTTCCCGAGGAACGTCGCGCGGGCGCGCGCCACGTGGGCGTCGGGCGGGGCCCCGTCGACGACGTCCACAACCTTCCCGTCGGCCCCGATGAGGAACGAGACCCGCCGCTCGTGACCGCCCGGATGGAGCACCCCGTAGAGCGCCCCGACCTTCTTCGCGCTGTCCGCCACCAGGGGGAAGTTGAGCCCGTACTTGCCGTGGAACGCCTTCTGCGCCGGGCAGTCGTCCGCGCTGACGCCGACGATCGCCACGTGGTGCGCCCGGA
The DNA here is from genome assembly GCA_035502455.1 of Thermoplasmata archaeon. Taxonomy (GTDB): domain Archaea; phylum Thermoplasmatota; class Thermoplasmata; order Lutacidiplasmatales; family UBA184; genus Lutacidiplasma. The sequence continues at coordinate 11,356 of DATJUI010000018.1, forward strand.
ACTCGGGCACCGCGTCCCGGAACCCCTTCGCCTCGATCGTGCACCCCGGGGTGTCCGCCTTCGGGTAGAAGTACAGCACCACCGGCGAGCCCTTCAAGCTCGAGAGCCGGAACGGCTTTCCGTCCTGATCGGGCGCCTCGAAGTCGGGTGCGGTCTGCCCCTTCTCGATCATCGACCCCGGATCCCGGCGCCCGTATTTGAGCCCGTACGCGGGCGGGGCGATCAGCCGAGGTCGACGGTCACGAGGGTCTCCGTCGCCTTGATGCCGGGGATCCGCCGGATGCGGTGCACGACGGTGTCGAGGGCGGTGTTGATGTGCTCCGACTCGAGCTTCACGATGAGATCGAACGGCCCCGTGACGGAGTGCACCTCCGTGACGCTCGGGACCGCCCGGATCCGCCGCAGTACATCGTCGAGCCGCCCGACCTCGGTCTCCACGAGGAGGAACAGCGTCTCCATCGGACGGGTGCGCCGGGTCGGAACGAGGCGACCCACATGAAGCTAGCCACGGGGGCGCCCGGGCCCGCGACCCGCGGCCCCGCGCGGGCGAACGGCGGCGCGCCCCGCCGGGCCCTCCGCCCAAAGCGTTAAGCGGCGCGGGGCGCCGCGGGGGCCGCCCATGCCCCTGCGCCTGCACGACACGCTCTCCGACGCGATCCGCCCGGTGCCCGCGCGCCCGGGCCACCCGGTGACGCTCTACGTCTGCGGGCCGACCGTCTATGCGCCGCCCCACGTCGGGCACGCGCGGACCTACCTCGAGTTCGACCTCGTCCGACGCGCCCTCGAAGCGGACGGCCGGCGGGTGCGGCACGTGATGAACATCACCGACTTCGAGGACAAGATCGACGTCCGCGCCGCCCAGCTCGGGCTCACGTGGCGCGCCCTCGCCCGGCGGGAGGAGCGCCGGTTCGACCGCGCCCTCCGCGCGCTCGGGGTGCTCCCTCCGCACGTCGAGCCCCGGGCGAGCGAGTTCGTGGCTCCGATGATCGAGGTCGGTCGGCGGCTCGAGCGGACCGGCCGCGTCCGGCGGGACGGGGACAGCTGGATCTACACCCCGCCCGAACGCCCGCGCGGCGCGAACTTCGTCCAGTGGGCGGACCTGGCCGACCACGCGGTCGAGGAGCGGACCCACCCGTTCCCCACGGGGCCCGGCGTCGCGTCCGAGTTCGTCCTGTGGAAGCGCCAGGGGCCTCCCCGCCCGTCCTGGCCGTCCCCGTGGGGACGGGGTTCGCCGGGCTGGCACCTCGAGTGCTACGCGATGGCCCGACGGTACCTCGGGATCCCCACGGGCGTCTGCGGCGGGGGACGGGACCTGATCTTTCCGCACCACTTCGCCGGCAACGAGATCGCGCTCGCGCTCGACCGCCGCCCGTTCGCGCGCCTGTTCGTGCACACCGGCTTCGTCCTGCAGAACGGCCGGAAGATGTCGAAGTCGACCGGGAACCTCACGTCGGTCGCGGAGGCGCTCGAGCTCGCGAGCGCGGCCGCGCTGCGATGGTACCTCGTCCGACGGCCGTACTCGGAACGGGTCGAGTGGGACGTCCGGGAGCTCGGGCGGAGCGCCGCCACCCTCGACCGCATCCGGCGCACCGTGCGGCGCTGGTTGGGGCGGGGGGCCGGGGGGCGGCGCGGCGCGACCGATGCGCGGGCGCTCGCTGCCGGGGTGCGCGCGGACCTGGCGGCGAACCTCGCGACCCACCGGGCCCTCCACCGGATCGAGCGGTGGACCGAGGGCCTCGCGCGCGATGCGACCGGCCGCGTGGCGCGCGGCGAGGCGCCGGCCGCGCGGCGGGCGTTCGCCGAGGTCGAGGCGCGCCTCGGGCTGCCGCTCACCTAGAGGCCGACCCGATCGACGGCCACGCTGAGGCCGTTGCCCCCGCCCATGCACAGCGTGGCGAGGCCGAGGGAGGTCCGGGACCGGACGAGCTCGTGGACGAGGGTCACGACGATCCGCGCGCCGCTCGCCCCGATCGGATGGCCGAGGGCGATGGCGCCCCCGTGGACGTTGAAGCGATTGTCGGCGAAGCCGAACGCGCGCTGGACCGCGATCGACGCGGAGGCGTACGCCTCGTTGTGCTCCACCCGATCGAAATCGCCCGGGGTGAGCCCCGTGCGCTCGAGGTGCTTGCGGACCGTCGGGATCGGCGACTCCATCACGTCCCGGGGGTGGACGCCGCTCTCCGCCGTCGAATGGATCCATCCGATCGGCTGCGCGCCGTTCCGCCGGACCCACGCGGCGCTGGCGAGGACGAGCGCGGCCGCGCCGTCCGACAGCTTGGACGAGTTCCCGGCGGTGAGCACGCCGTTGGGGGCGAACGCCGGCTTCAGCCGGGCGAGCTTCTCGAGCGTCGTGTCCGGCCGGGGGGCCTCGTCCTGGGCGAGCCCGGTCCCGCCGGGCGTCAGCTCGGCCGGGACGGGCACGAGCTCGCTCGCGAACGTCCCTTCGGCGACCGCGCGCGACGCGCGCAGGTGGCTTCGCAGCCCGTAGGCATCGACCTCGGCGCGCGTCAGGCCGAGCTTGGTCGCGATCCGTTCGCCGGTGAGGCCCATGATCTCGTGCTCATCGTACGCATCGACCAGGGCGTCCTGCTGCATCCCGTCCACGAGCGGGTGGGCGCCCGGCAGGCTGCCCCAGCGCATCGCCCCCTCGAGGAGGTACGGGGCCATCGACATGCTCTCCATCGCGCCCGCCAGGACGAGCTCCGCGTCGCCGGCCCGGATCGTGCGGTCGGCGAGGTGGATCGCCTTCATCCCGGAGCCGCAGACCATGTTGATCGTCGCCGCCCCCACCGGGTCCGGGACGCCGGCGCCCCGGAGCACCTGGCGGGCCGGGTTCTGCCCGACCCCCGCCTGGATCGCCTCGCCCATCAGCACCTCCTCGATCGCCTCGGGGGCGACCCGGGCCCGATCGAGCGCGGCCCGCGCGGCCAGCGTCCCCAACCGGGGGGCCGGGACGTGCTTGAGCGCCCCTCCGAATCGACCGATCGGCGTTCGCACGGCGGAGAGGATCGCGACCGAGTGCTCGGGGGCGCGCACCATCGCCGTCGGACCGATGGGGCGACTATGAAGCTGACGGGCGCGGGCGGCGGCGTCGGAGGACGATCAGTCCTCTTCCACGCGCGGCGCGAGGAGATACCGCCCCTCGCCCCGGCCCTGCCCCATCGCGAACTCGATCTTGAGCGGATACTCGTTGCCGACGTGCAACGTGGCCTCGTCGGCCCCGATCGACTTCACCATCGCCGAGAAGAAGTCGAGGGGGTACATGCTCTTCACCGGCTCCTTCACCTCGAGGCGGGAGAGCGACTCCTTCGGGATGCGGAGATCGAGCCGGTCCGTGTCGCCCTCCGAGTGCATCGTGAAGGCGTCGGGCTCGAGGGTCAGCGTCACGTGGTCGGTGAAGCTCTCGCTGCCCCGGATGCCCTGGCGGACGTCCTCGGTCTTGATCGTCACCGACGCGGGCGGGGTCACGTTCGGCACCTTCGGGTCCGTGATGCCCGCCGGGTCGACGACCGCCATCTGGCGGGTGAGCCGCCCGACGGAGGCGACCAGGCGGTTCTTGCCGTCGAACTGGAGCTCGATCAGGTCGCCGGGCTTCGAGAGCCGTAGGACCTCCTTGAGCTTCTCCACGTCGACCCCGATCTCGGTGGGTTCTCCGGTGAACTCCTCGAAGACGCTCTTCTGGAGCTTGAGCACCAGCATCGCGACGTGGGAGGGGTCGACCGCCTTCGCCTCGAGCCCGTCCTTGGAGACGCTCAGCTTGACCTCGCTCACCAGCGTCGAGACGACCTCCACGATCTCGCGGAGGTTCTCCATCTTGATGCGGAGCTTGAACATCCGAGGCGCCTCCCGCGCCTCACATCGGTCCTGTCTAAAAAGGTGTCCCCCCGGCGAAGCGCGCCACAAGCGGTTTCACCGCCCGCGAACTGGTGGGAGCCGGTGACGGAGCTCGCCTACCTCGCCGATCCGGCGGCCGCGTACGTGCGGTCGTTCCGTGCCCGGGTGACGGCCTTGCCTCCGGGGGGGGTCGTCCTCGACCGGACCTACTTCTACGCGACCGGAGGCGGCCAACCCGCCGATCGCGGCACGCTCGGAGCCCCGGGCGCCGGCCCCGCGGAGGTCGTGGACGTCGCCCGGTCGGGCGCGGCGATCGTCCACCGGCTGCGGGGCCCCCCCGAGACCGCCCGGTCGATCCGCATCGGCGACGAGGTCGACGGCACGATCGACTGGGAACGGCGGCACCGGCACATGCGGCTCCACACGGGACAGCACCTCCTGAGCGCGCGGGCGTTCGCGCGCTACGGCCGGCGCACCCGCCGCGCCCAGATGGAGGGCCGGACGGCGACCCTGGACCTCGACGGCGAGATCCCCGAGGAGGCGCTCGGTCCGCTCGCGGAGGATCTCGCCGAGGCGGTCCGCACGCCGCGCGCGGTCGCGATCCGCTTCCTGCCGCGCGCCGAGTGGGAGCGCCATCCCGCCGGTCGCTCCGGCCTCGTGCCGCTCCCGCCCCAGGTGGATCCCGTGCGCGTGATCGAGATCGACGGGACCGACGCCTGCCCGTGCGGCGGCACGCACCTTCGCTCCACGGGGGAGCTGGGGGCGATCGTCCTCGCCCGGGAGCGCGGGGGCGGACGGCTGGTGCTCACGCTCGCGCCGGACGGCGACGCCACTCCTCGGCCGTGATCCCGTAGACGAAGACGTCGTGCCACGCCTCGTGGTGGAACAGCGCCGAGCGGAGCGTCCCTTCGCGCCGGAATCCGATCCCCTCGAGGAGCCGGTACGAAGCGACGTTGTCGACGTCGCACGTCGCCCCCACGCGGGCGAGGGGGACGGTCGAGAACAGGTGCGAGACGAGCAGCTCCACGGCCGCCCGACCGAGGCCGTGCCCCCGCGCGTCCGGAACCCCGATCACGTACCACACGTCCGTGTACTCGAGGACGGGGTGCGCCCGGTAGTGTCCGACGACCCCCACGACGTCGCCCGCGGGTCGGCGCTCGATCGCGAACCGCGGCGCGAGCGAGGCGGGGTCGTCCGCCGCCTCTGCGACCGATCGGGCGAAGGCGTCGAAGGAGTCCACCGAGAACCGGTCGAACGGCGCGACGAGCGCGGGGTCGTTGTACCAGGCGAAGATCGACGGAAGGTCCGACTCCGCGATCGGGCGGAGCCGGGCGAGGGGTCCGTCCAGGACCGGCATCGCGGCCTACGCCTCGGACACGCTTCGATGGTCCGGCGGGCTCCGCCGGGCGCGGGTCTCCGGATCGAGCTCGGCGGGCTCGCCCTGCTCGTCCTGCTGGCGGCATTCGAGCGCCTTGCGGTGGCCGGTCGCCGTGAGCGAGAAGACGTGCTTCGGCTCCGAGTAGCCGATCACGTACTGGGTCCGACGGTAGATCATGCGGGACATCTCGAGCTGGCGCAGCGCCTGCTTCAGCTCGGCCTGGTCCTCGCTCGAGAACTTGCGCATCACCCCGAACTCGGTGGTCCACTGCGACGCCTCGAAGCGGATCTGCTGGCCCCGGTGCTCGAGCAGATGCAGCAGGAGCATCCGTTCGAGACGGTCGAGGTCCTCCGGGGCCATGGGGATGAGAGTTCGCGGCTCAGGAGATCGTCGTGATCTCGTAGTTCACGTCGAGCCCCTTGAGCCGCTCGTGCATGTCCGTCATGAGCCGAATGACGTCGTCGAGGTTCGCCCGATCCTTCCACTTGTATACGAAATCGTGCATCCCCATCGACTCCTCGAACCCGAGCTGGCGCATCGCGTCCAGCACCTTGAGCGGGTTCGCGCCCTCGGAATGGAACGTCATCCGGACGTACGTACGCATCGGAGCTCTCCTCTCGAGTGGAGCGGCCTTCGAGTTTAGGCGGGCCTGCGTTTATATATGCTTCCCTAACTCCTCGCGCGTTCATGCCGACGCCGCGCACCGAGGGGCCGGTGCTCGTGACCGGCGGCGCCGGGGCGATCGGCAGCACGCTCGTCCGGTCGCTGCTCGAACGCAAGCGATCGGTCGTGGTCGTCGACAGCCTCGTGGGCGGGCACCGGTCCCATCTTCCGTCCGGCGACGCGGCGCACGGGCTCACGTTCGTGGAAGCCGACGCGCGCGACGCGAAGGCGTACGCGGCCCGGGCGGAGGGGGCGAGCGAGATCTGGCATCTGGCGGCCAATCCGGACATCCGCCTCGGGACGCGCGAACCGCGGGTCGATCTCGAGAACGGCACGCTCGCGGCGAGCGAGGTGCTCGAGGTCGCCCGACGCCACGACGTGCCCCGCTTCTTCTTCTCGTCGTCCAGCGTGGTCTACGGGCTGCCGAGCGTGTTTCCGACCCCGGAGTCGTACGGCCCGCTCCTGCCCGAGTCGCTGTACGGAGCGCACAAGCTCGCGGTCGAGGGGCTCGTCTCCGCCTACGCCCACTCCTACGGGATCACCGCGTACGTGTTCCGCTTCGCGAACATCATCGGCCCCCGGATGACCCACGGGGTCCTGCCCGACTTCTTCGAGAAGCTGCGCCGCGACCCGACGCGCCTCGAGGTGCTCGGCGACGGCCGGCAGGCGAAGAGCTACCTGCGCACCGAGGAGTGCGTCGACGCGATGCTGCTGGTCGGCGAGCGGGCGCACGACCGCGTCAACCTGTTCAACCTCGGGACGACCGACCGCCTCTCCGTCCGGGAGATCGCAGAGCGCGTGGTCGTGGCCTGCGGGGGTCGCGCGCGCATCGACTACGCCGGCGGGGACCGGGGCTGGGTGGGGGATGTGCCGCAGCAGCTGCTCGCGATCGACCGCGTCCGGAGCCTCGGCTGGACCCCGCGGCTGACGAGCGCCGAAGCCGTCGACCGGACGATCGCCGAGATGGCCGACGCGCGCAAGTGCGCCCCTTAGGGGCGACGCGGCGCGCCCGGGCCGAGCGTCCCGTAGACGGCGAGGTGCGCCTCGGCGATCGCGGGCCAGGCGTACCGGTCCCGCGCCACCGCCCGAGCGCGCTCGCCCATCGCCCGGCGGCGCCCCGGATCGCCGACGAGCTCGCGGGCGTACCGCCGGTAGGCTGCCACCGCGGCCGTCGGGTCGCCGTCGGGAACGAGGTAGCCGGTGCTCCCGTGCGCCACGACCCCGTCGAGCGCCGGACCCCCCAGCACCGGGAGACCGGCCGCGAGGCCCTCCAGCACCGTGGCCGAGAGGACCTCGACCGCGCTCGGATGCATCAGTAGGTCGCTCTCGGCGAACAGCGACCGGAGCCGTCCGTCGTCGACCTCGCCGAGGAGCTCGACCCCGTCCCCGGCCGACCGGACGGTCTGCGCATAGGCCGCCGATGCGATCGGTCCGGCGAGACGGAGGGTGATCCCCGTCCCGCGCAGGGCGCGGGCGGCGAGGTCCCACCGCTTGAACGGGGCGATCACGCCGACCCCGAGCGCCCGGGTCCCCGATCGGCGGCTCCAGTCCGGCGCGAACGCGTCGGCGTCGACCCCGAACGGAACGACGGAGATCGGCGGGAGCGGGGGTCGGACCACCGCGCGCATCGTCCGCTCGAGCCGCGGCGTGAGCGCGAGCACGGCGCCGGCCCGGCGGACCGCGCGGCGTTCGAGGTAATACCCCCACCGATGGGTGAGCCGCTCCCGGTAGAACCAGTGGCGCGAGTGCGACGTGTACGCGTACCGGTACCCCCGGCCCGCGAGCCGGTTCGCGACCACGGGGGTGTGGGCGTGCACGACGTCGAACCGCTCCGCGGCGAGCAGCCGGGGCAGTTCCCGGGCGAACGGGTACTCGTCCCGCATCCGCCCCCGCCGCACCCGGTTCACGATCACCGCCTCGTGGCCGGCGGCTCGGAGGGCCGTCGCGAGCTCGGCGACGATACGCTCGATCGCCCCGTATCCCGTCGGCGGGATCGGTTGGACGCCGCCGCCGACGAGCGCGACCCGCACGCCGTCCCCAGCGGCGCACGGGTTTAAGGGGTTGAGGCGGTGCGTCGGGGGAACGGGGCGAGGGCGCCCCGCCCGTGCCATGGCGACGACGGTCTGTGTCGAGATCGCCGTCCACGACGACCCGCGCCTGCTCGCGGCGGTCGCGTCGCTCGCGGCCCAGTCGCGTCGGCCCGACCGGATCCTGCTGGCGGCGTCGCCCGACACGCCGGCCGGGCTCGTGGAGGGCGCCCGTAGGGCGGCCCCGGATCTCCCCCTCGACGTCGTGCGGGCCCCGGGCGGGGTCGTCGCGGCCCGCGCGGCCGCCCAGGGCGCGATCAGCGAGGGGATCACGGCGTTCCTCGACTCGGACGAGGCCGCGCCGCCCGGATGGCTCGACCGGCTCGTCGGTCCGATCGAGGCGAAGCTCGCGGAGTTCACGGGCGGCCCGACGCGCCCGCTCCGCGCCCCGACCCGGGCGGTCGAACGGTACTCGGTCCTGCTCGAGCGGTCGATCTACGACCGGCTGGATCCGCGCCGTCCCTCCACGCTCCCGCTCCAGAACTCCGCCTGGACGAGCGATCTCGTCCGGCGGCTGGGCTTCGATCCCCGGATCCCGTTCGCGGAGGACCACGATCTCGAGTGCCGCGCGCTGGCCGGCGGCGCCCGGGGGACGTTCGTGCCGGCGGCGTGGGTCTTCCACGACCCGACCGCGGTCGGCGGCTGGGGCGACTGGGCCCGGAAGCGATACCGCTACCAGGTCGCGATGACGATGTCCCTCCTCAAGAACCGGGGGCTCGCCGACCGGATGCGGGCCCGGGGTGGCCCGGTGCGCCATCCCCTCGCGGTCGTCGACCTCGGTCTCAAGCCGTTCGCCTTCGTCGCCGGCACGGTGCGGTGGCGCCGGCTCGAGCGGACCCCCACGGGAGTCCCGGCGCCGGGGTGAGTCCGGACCGGCCCAACGGCCGGGGGCGCGTCCGTCGGGCAAACCTTATGCCGCGTCCACGTTCGGCGGGCCATGCCTTCCGAGACCGCCGCGGCCCCGGCCGTCACCCAGTCCGGGGATCTCGTCCGACTCGACTACGACCTGTGGGGCGAGCTCGGCGGACGCACGGACCTGATCGACACGACCCGCGAGGAGGTCGCCCAGCAGGCGAACATGGGGAAGGTCGAGGGGCGGAGCTGGGGTCCGCGCCCGCACCAGATCGGCGGGGAGTACTTCCCGGCCGCCATCGAAGCCTCGCTGGTCGGGCTCAAGGTCGGCGACACCGCGGAGCGCGAGTTCGCGCCGGCGGAGGCGTTCGGCGAGCGCGACCCGAAGCTGATCGAGCTCTACTCCATGCACGAGATCTCCCGGTTGCCCGAGATGCGGCGCGAGGACGCGCACCTCGACGTCGGGACCGTGCTGACGATCGAAGGGCGCCGGGGCCGGGTCGTGACCCTCACGGCGGCGCGCGTCCGCGTCGACTTCAACCCCCCGTTCGCCGGCCGGAAGATCAAGGGCACGTTCACCGTCACCGAGCGGATCACGGAACCCGTGGAGCAGGCCCGGGCGATCGTGGAGATGCAGTACGGGCGGGCGTCGGAGTTCCACATCGAGGCCCACGAGAAGAGCCTCACGCTCAAGGTGCCCGACCGCTCGAAGTTCGACATCGGCTGGATGGCCGCGAAGCCGCGGGTGATCGACCGCCTCCGCACCTACCTGCACCCGGGCACGATCCGGCTCGTCGAGGAGTACGTCACCCCGGTCCCCGAGAAGCCGGCCGAGACCAAGGCCGAGGCCCCCGCGGGGCCCGCCGAGCCCGCCGCCGCCCCCGCTCCCGACGCTCCGGCGGCCGCGTCGTCGGCGCCCGCCAAGGCGGAGCGGCCGAAGGGCCGCTCGCGCGCGCCCCCCAAGGAGGCGGCCCCGTCGCCCCCCGAGGCGCCGCCGGATCGCGCCTAGGCCGCCGAGCGGGGAGCTCGGGCACCAACCTCGAGTACTTGAACCCCGGTCCGCTCCTCGCTCCGATGGCGGACGCCAACGAGCTCCCCCCGGTGCCGCTCCCGTTCCTGATCGGGGTCTTTGCGGTCGCGATCGCGGTCGGCGCCCTGGTGATGTGGCTCGGGATCACCGGCCGCATCGGCGCCGGGATCCCGTAGGGGCGCCGGTTCGAATCGACCTCTCATAAACCCCGCGCGGGTCGCTCGCGCGATGGCGACGCGGCACCCGACCCCGATGGAGGACGATCGCGGGGCCTACGTCGGCTGGCTGGTCGGCGGCCTCGTGATCCTCGCCGTGGTCGTGGTCATGGCCGGGCTGTGGTTCCACTACCACGGTCTGTGACGGGGGCGTCGGCCCCGGCCCATCGGTACAGATAGACATCCGTCTCGGCGTCGTGCGCGACCGGCGTCCATCCCGGGATCGGGTGGACGTGGCTCACGATCCGGCTGCCGGGCCTCAGCTCGCGCTCGAGCTTCCCCCGCAGCCGGGCCATCGCCCCGCCCCAGAGGAACGTGGCCACGACCGTCGCGGAGCCGAGGTCGACGTCGAAGAAATTGCCCCACCGGATCTCGACCCGGTCGGGGAGCGGGCCCCACGCCCGGCGGAGCCGAAGCCACAGGACGCGCACCGGCTCGATCTCGATCCCGACGGCCCGGGCCCGGTAGACGCGCGCGGCCCGGAACACGATCGCCCCCGTCCCGGCCCCCAGGTCGAAGACGGTGTCGCGGGGCCCGACCTCCGCGAGGCGGAGCATCGCCTCCACGGCGCGCCGGTAGGTCGGTTCGTAGCCGGCCCCGAACGCGAACGAGACGAAGACGAAGTAGATCGCGGCGGCCGAGAGCGCGAACAGGCCGATCGCGACGTACGCGACGATCGGGATCATCGCGTTCGGGACCGGGCGGGCCGCGACGGCAGAAGACGGTCGGCGGCCGCCCGCGGGTCGATCGTTCGGCGCACCACGCGCTCGAGCAGGGCCGAGAGCTCCGGGTCGCGTTCGAGGCGCGCGCCGAGCTCCCGCCCGACCCGTTCCTGGACGAGCCCCACGATCTCCCGGGCGAGGCGCCGCCGTTCGAGCGCCGCCCGGCGGCCGTCGGCGTCGAGGAACCGCTCGTGCGCCTCCACGTCGCGCCAGAGCTCGTCGATCCCGCTCGGGGCGATCGCGGAGGCGAGCACGATCGGCGGCGCCCATCCGTCGCGGGGCCGGCCGAGCGCGACGAGCTCCGCGAGGTCCCGACGGGCGAGGTCCGCGCCGGGGAGGTCGGACTTGTTGACGCAGAAGACGTCGGCGATCTCGAACAGGCCGGCTTTGAGGGTCTGGACCTCGTCGCCGAGGTGCGGCACCACGACCACGATCGAGGTCGACGCGATCCCTCGGATCGCCACGTCGACCTGGCCGCTGCCGACCGTCTCGACGAGCACGATGTCGAACCCGGCCGCATCGAGCAGCCGCACGACCTCCTGGGTGGCGCGCGCGACCCCGCCCTCCTCCCCGCGGCTCGCCATCGAGCGGAAGAAGACCCCCGCGTCGTCGGCGTCGCGCGCGAACCGGATCCGGTCGCCGAGGACCGAGCCGCCGGTGAACGGGCTCGACGGATCGACCGCCACCACGCCGACGGTCCGGCCCGCCCCCCGCAGGTGTGCGACGAGGGCGTTCAGCAGCGTCGACTTGCCGACCCCGAGGGGTCCGGTGATCCCCACGACCATGGCCCGTCCCGTGCGCGGATACAGCGCGCGCAACGCGGGCACGGCCGCCGGGTCCCCGTTCTCGATCGCCGAGATCGCCTTCGCGAGCGCGCGGCGGTCCCCGGCGACCACGGCCCGGGCCAGCGGGGGCAGGGGGGGCGCGCCCTTCATTGGGCGCCGCGGGCGAGCCGGCGCGCGGTGGTGACGATCTCCTCGAGGGTCGAGCCCGGTCCGAAGATCGCCCGCACTCCGAGCTTGCGCAGTCGCTTCGCGTCCTCGTCCGGGATGATCCCGCCCGCGAACACCGGGATCCGGCCCGCCTTCTCCCGCTTGAGGAGGGCGAGGACGCGCGGGAGCAGGGCCATGTGCGCGCCCGACAGGATCGAGAGCCCGATCAGGTCGACGTCCTCCTCGACGGCGGCCCGGACGATCTCCTCGGGCGTCTGCCGCAGCCCGGCGTAGATGACCTCCATGCCGTCGTCCCGCAACGCCCGGGCGACGACCTTGGCCCCGCGGTCGTGCCCGTCGAGGCCGGGTTTGGCGATCAGCACCCGGATCGGGGCCGTCTTCGAGCTCCGCGCCATCGGCGACCGTCCGCTCGGCCCGACGAGGGCGGCGAAGAAAAGCTTTGGCGCGCCGCGGCGGCCGCCCCGCTACAAGATCGCCAGGAGGTCGATCACCAGGTTACCGGCCACGAGGGCGAGCGCGGTCCCGGCCGTGAGCAGCACGAGGAACGGGATCTGGGGCGTCACCCAGACCGCGGGGACCCCGTCGGCCCGCAGCCGGGCCGCGATGCGGACCCGCAGCGCGCGGTCCTCGGCGGTGGTCTCCACCTCCGCCTCCTCCCGGCGCGCCTCGGGAACCGCCGGGTCCCGGACCCAGACGAATCGGTCCGGCAGCTCCGCCACGGGCAGCGCGTAGCCCGTGAAGCCCCGCGCGAACGAGAACTGGCGACGGGCGAGGTTCCGTCCGGCCAGCGCGATCGGGACCGCCAGCGACGCGAGCGCCCCGTCCATGAGGAGGTTGATCGGGAACGGGACGACCGCCGCGAACGCCGCGGCGGTGCTGCCCGGGACGAAGAGCGGGGCGACCCAGACGGGGACGAGCAGGCCCGCGACCATGAGCGCCTTCGCGTCGGCCCCCCCGTAGAGCACCCCGAGCTCGAACAATCCGCGCGCGAACAGCACCGTGACGAGCAGCGCGAGGGCGGGGTACGGCACGGCGGAGGCGCCGATCCCGAAGCGGACGGCCGCCAGCGCGACCGCGACCAGCACCCCGACGTAGAAGCTCAGCTCGAGGACGTCCGCGTACCGCTCGCCGAACCCGCCCAGCCGCAGGTCCCAGGCGAACAGGTGCTGGAGCGCCAGCAGTCCGACCAGCCACCAGACCGCCGTCGCCAGCGCCCCGCCGGGGAGCACGAGCACCGTGCCGATCCCGAGCCCGATCGCACCGAGCAGTTGCCAGAGGCGATCGTCGACCTCCCGCGTCCGCACGTCGGAGATCGAGGCCACGAGAAAGCCGCCGAGCAGCACCGCGGCCTCGACCGCGATCAGAGCCTCCGCGAGCGCGACCACGACGTCGACCGTCCGCCGGGGAGCGACGGAGAACGCCCTTCTTAAGGGCCGGTTCCGACTGGAATTCGGCGGGCTCGTCCTTTTCTAACCGGCCGACGCTAGGGCTTCTGACCTCGATGGCGATCTCGACGCCCGTCCCCCTGCCGCCCCGGCCCGTCGTCCCGCGGCCACCACCGCACCGCGTGCGAACGCTCCTCGTGGCGGTCGTCCTGGCCGTGCTCGTGCTGCTGGCCGTCCTGTTCGCGACCGGGGCCTTCGGGCCGGCGGCGCCCGCCTCGACCACTCCCTCGAGCCCGTACCGGACGTTCGCGCAGGCCGAGTCGAGCGCCGCGGGAGCGGTCGGAGGCTCGGGATCCGGACCGTGGTCGCCGGTGCTCGCGATCGGACTGTTCCTCGCCGACAACGTGACGGTCGACTCCGGCAACATCAGCCAGATCTCGGGCCTCGCGAGCTGCTCGGTCACGGACACGCCGGGTCTCCCCGCCGAGTTCGTGGTCGGAGGCACCCCCGCCTCGGCGCCGTCGGGGACCGCCGCGTACTGGGCCGTCGGGTTCGTGAACGGCACGGGGTCGCTCCGGATCGCGCAGGTCGACGACGGGTCCGCCTCCGTCATCGCGACCGTCGGCGGCAGCAACTGCACGGGGATCTTCCGGGCGTTCGTCCCGCTCGACTCGGTGCCCGTGGTCGACTCCCCGGTCATCGCCGCGAACTTCAGTGCCGCCGGTGCGGGGACGTGGCTGGCACAGCATCCCGCGGCGAACGGCACCTGGATCCTCGAGCCCGGGTACTCGTTGGGGATCGTCAGCTCCGCCCCGAGCTGGCAGGTGGCGTACACCACCTGCTCGGCCGCGGCGGTGACGAACACGACGGGCGCCGAGTTCAACGCGACGTTCGCCTCGGCGACGGGGGCCCTCACGCACCCGGCGGAGACCGGTTCGGTCGCGTGTACCGTCCCGTCGGGCGTCTCGCTCGGGGTTCCCGCGCTCCTCCCCGAGGAGCTCGCCCGCAAAGCCTAATAGTGGACCGAAAGCTGGCGCGCCCGCCTTTCGAGGAGGGCATGGTCGAGTACAAGCTCGTCATTTCCGAGCGCGAGCGGTCGATCGCGCGCACGGTCGGTGACCCGCAGGCCGCCGGCTTCCTGGGCAAGCGGATCGGCGAGACGGTCGGCGGGGAGCTGATCGGCGCCGGTGGCTACACGTTCCGGATCACGGGGGGCACCGACAAGAGCGGCTTTCCCCTGCGGCCCGACCTGCCCGGCGCGCGGCAGACCCGGCTCTACGTCGGCGAGGGGTTCGGGTTCCACGCGCCCCGGCCCGGCATGCGCAAGCGACGAACGTTCCGCGGCAACACGATCAGCGAGGACACGGTCCAGATCAACCTGGTCGTGGAGCAGAAAGGCGAAAAGCCCCTCGCGGAGCTGTTCGCCGCGTCATGAAGGTCCCCCGGCAGCCCGAGGTCAACATCGGCCTGGTCGGCCACGTCGATCACGGGAAGACCACGCTGACCCAGGCGCTCACCGGCGAGTGGACCGACCGGCACTCGGAGGAGCTGAAGCGCGGCATCTCGATCAAGCTCGGCTACGCCGACGCCGCGTTCTACCGGTGCCCCGGCGTCGATCCGCCCGGCTGCTTTACCGTCGATCCGAAGTGCGCCGACGGCGCCGACGGGACGTTCCTGCGGGCCGTCTCGTTCGTCGACGCGCCCGGCCACGAGACGCTCATGGAGACGATGCTGTCCGGCGCCGCGATCATGGACGGCGCGCTCCTGCTCGTCGCCGCGAACGAGCCCGTCCCCCAGCCGCAGACCCGCGAGCACCTCTACGCGCTCGACATCATCGGGGTCCGCAAGGTCGTGGTCGCGCAGAACAAGATCGACCTCGTCACGTCGGAGGCCGCGGAGGCGAACTACCGTCAGATCGTCGAGTTCCTCAAGAGCTCGCCGATCGCGGGCGCGCCGATCGTCCCGATCAGCGCGAACCACCGGGTGAACATCGACGCCCTCATCGAGGCCGTCGAGACGACCATCCCGACCCCGGCGCGGGACCCGAAGAAGGCCCCGCTGATGTACGTCGCCCGCTCGTTCGACATCAACCGGCCCGGCACTCGCCCGAAGGATCTCAAGGGCGGCGTCCTCGGCGGTTCCCTCCTCCAGGGCCGGCTCAAGCTCGGGGAGGAGATCGAGATCCGCCCCGGGAGCGCGCGCGAGCCGAACGGCCACGCCGAGTCGCTGACCACGACCATCACCTCGATCGTCTCGGGGGGCCAGGAGTGGGACGAGCTCCATCCGGGCGGTCTGGCCGCGTTGGGTACGAGCCTCGACCCGGCGCTCGCGAAGGGCGACGGCCTCACCGGTCGTCTGATCGGGACGGCCGGTACGCTGCCGCCGGTCACGCAGCGGATCCGGATCAAGGCGACGCTCCTCGACCGGGTCCTCGGCGCCCAGCGCGAGATCAAGGTCGAACGGATCCGCACGAGCGAGGTGCTCGCGGTGACGGTCGGCACGACCATCGCGAGCGGCAAGGTCACGAGCGCCCGCGGCGACGAGATCGAGCTGTCGCTCAACCGCGCGGTCACCGTCTTTCCCGGCAGCCGGGTCGCGATCTCCCGGCGGCTGTCCGCCTGGCGCCTGATCGGCTACGGGATCGTGGAGGGCCCCGGACGGTGAGGCCCGATCTGCTCGAGATCCTGCGGTGCCCGGTCTGCCGGGGGACCCTCGCGCTCGAGGTTCGGACCCGCGACGGGGACGAGATCGTGCGCGGGACGCTCCGCTGCGCGAAGTGCGCCGTGGAGTACCCGATCGAGGACGGGATCCCGGACCTCTTGCCGCCCGACGAGCGGGAGTAGGCCGCCCGCTACGGGCAGCGCAGCACGACCCGGGCGGGCGCCCCGTCGCCGTCCCGGATCTTGAGCGGCAGGCAGACCATCTCGCACGGTCCCGCCGGGACGCTCGCGAGCAGCAGGCCCTCCACGATCAGCGCGCCGCCGCCGAGCAGGCGGTGGTGGACGGGGAACGTGCCCGTCGCATCGGCCTCGATCGACAGCGCGTCGAGGCCGACGACCCGCACCCGCCGCTCGAGGAGCGCGGCCGCTCCCGCGTCGGTCAGGGCGACGTAATCCGGGAAGAAGGCGAGCCGGCTCGCCCACCGACCGGAGTTGGCCGTCCGAAAGATCACGCGCTCGACTCCGTCGGGGACGGCGGCGACCTCGGCGGCGCCGATCGACCGGCGCGCCGGATCGACGTCCACGAGCTGCGCCGGACCGTTGAGGACGCCGAGGTCGAGCCGGTCGGCGCCGGCGCCCCCCGCCAGGAAGTGGAGAGGGGGATCGACGTGCGTCCCCGCGTGGGAGCCGAGGGCGAGGGCGGAGACGTTGTACGGGTCCCCGCGCGCGATCGCGTGATCCGGCGCGCTCGAAAAGACGGGATCGCCCGGGAACGCGGGCATCCCCGCGAAGAGCGGCATCGAGACGTCGAACGCGCGCACGGTCCTCCGGCCGGCGCCCAGCCCGCGGAGGCCCGTAAGGCTGGCGGGGGCCCCGCCCGGCCCTGCGCCGGTACCGTTCGAGCCGAAGGGTTATGCGGGGCCGGTGGGACGGACGGACGATGGCCCGTCGTCGATCGGCCGAAGACGAGGACGACGAGGCGGACGATGCGGAGCTGGACGAGGACGACGAGGTGGACGCGGCGCCGCCCCGCCGTCGACCGGCGGCGCGCCCCCGCCGGGGCCGTCCCCGACCGACCGGGCCGGGTCGATCGGTCCGCCCGTGGCGGTCCGGGGACAACGAGGACGAGGCGGAGGCGGCCCCGCCCCCGGCCCGCCGACCCCCCGTCTTCTGGCGCGCCCGCGACTCGCTGTACTTCACGCCCCTCGTGGCGCTCGCGATCATCGTCGTCCTCGTCGTCGGGATGTACGCGTACGCGCAGACCTGGCCCCCGGTCTACGTCGTCGAGTCCGACAGCATGCAGCACGGTTCGAACGACGTGCTCGGCGTGATCAACACCGGCGACCTCGTCCTCGCCCAGAAGATCGACCCGAGCTCGGTCGTGACGTACGTGCAGGGACTGAAGACCGGCTACTCGACCTACGGCGAATACGGCGACGTCATCCTGTACCTGGCGAACGGCGCGGCGGGCACGCCGATCATCCATCGTGCGATCGTCTACCTCGCCTGGGACCCGGCGACCCAGAGCTACAACGCGTCGCAGCTCGCCGGCCTTCCGTGCGGGACCGCCGCGAACGCCGTGTACGCGACGCCCGGCACCCCGTCCGACTGCGGGACGACCGACCTCACGGGAACCCTCGACCTGTACCACATCGGGTGGGCGCCGGTCAACGTCTCGGTCGACCTCGCCTCGCCGGCGCTCGGCGCGCATTCGGGGTTCCTCACGATGGGCGACAACAACTTCCTGCGCCCGTGCCCCGCGAGCGGGTGCGTCGGCGTGCCCGACTCCCAGGACGGCGTCAGCTCGCTCGTGGAGTACGGCTGGGTGCTCGGGGTCGCGCGCGGGATGATCCCCTGGGTCGGCGCCGTGAAGCTGGCGCTCGAGGGCCAGGCGGGGATGGTCCCGACGCAGTCGTGGCAGTTCCTCGGGCTCACCACGGCCGGGCTCATCCTGCTCGCGTTCGGCGTGCACTACGCCCTGCGGGCCGAGGGGATCGAGGATCCGCGGCGGAAGGCGGAGGAGGAGGCGGCCGAGCACGAGCGTGCGGCCGACGAGTCGGCCGACGACGACGATGCCGAGGCCCCGTCCCGATCGCACCGGTTCCTTCGGGCGCTGCGGCCGTGGCGGGCGGACGACGAGGACGAGGAGGCGGACGGGCCGCCGGCCCGCGCCCGGCGGTCGAGGCCGACCGCGTCCTCCGTCCCGGCGCGCCGGGGCCGGCCGCGCCCGCGCGTCCGCCGGCCCACGCCGAAGAAGCGCCGACGGGCCGACGACGACGACGACGACACGCTGTAGGTCGCGCGGCCGGTCGTCGGCCGCAAACTTATAGTGGCGACCCCGGTCCGGCGATACCCGGAGCGACATGCACGTCATCGGAGGCACCGCGTCGACCGCTCTCGCCGAGCGGATCTCGCGCGAGCTCGGCAACACGCCGTTCGGCATCCCGTTCCTCAAGCGATTCCCCGACGGCGAGCTGTACCTCCGGGTCGGCGGCCGCCTCGAGGGGGACGACGTGGTCATCGTGCAGTCGACCCGGACCGACCAGGACCTGCTCGAGCTGTTGCTGCTCGAGGATGCGGTCCGCGAAGCCGGGGCGCGGCGGACCTTCGTGGTCGTCCCCTACTTCGGCTACGCCCGACAGGACCGGCGGTTCTTCCCGGGCGAGCCGGTGAGCGCCCGGGCCCTCTGCCGCCACGTCGAGCTCGACGCGGACGCGGTGATCACCGTCGATCTCCACTCCCCGCAGACGCTCCAGCACTTCTCGAAGCCCGCCTTCGAGGCGAGCGGGATCCCCGCAATCGCCCGCCTCCTCCACGAGCGGCCGCTCGACGTCCTCGCGTCGCCCGACAAGGGCGGGATCGATCGGGTCCGGCGGATGGCGCAGATCCTCGACAAGCCGTGGATCGCGCTCGAGAAGCGCCGCATCGACAGCGAGCACGTCGAGCTCGCGTACCCGGACGCTCCGGCCGTTGCGATCGAGGGCAAGCACGTCGCGCTCGTCGACGACGTGATCTCCACCGGCGGGACGATCGTCGAGGCGGCGAAGCTGCTCACCCAGCACGGGGCGGCGGCGGTGAGCGCCGCGTGCACCCACGGCCTGTTCCTCCGCGACGCCTTCGAGCGGATCAAGGCGGTCACGGACTCGATCTTCTCGACCGATACCCTCGGCAATCCGGCGGAGAAGGCGTCCGTGGCCCCCGACATCGCCCAGATCCTCCGGCGGGAGACAGGGACGGCCGGCTAGGGGGGCTGTGGACGACCCCGAAGCGGCGACCGCGGCGTCCGCCGACGAGCTGCTCGAGCAGGTGCATGCGGTCCGGCGCGAGCTCGAGCTCAGGGACGAGTCGCCCGGCGGGGAGTGGGTCGAGAGCTCCGCCCGGGAGCTCGCGGCCGGGCGTACCCCGGGCTGGTACTATCCCACCTCGGTCGGCGGAGGCCTCGCGTTCTACGCGACCCGGGGGCCCGACGCCTTCGGCCACGTGCACGTGGGCAGCGGCCCGGGCGCGGCCGAGCGGGCCCGCCGGCTGGTCGAGACGCTGCTCGACCACCTGCCCCGGGAGATCGGCACCGCCGCCATCGGGTTCACGGGCCTCGCGGTCGAGGAGGAGCGGTCGGTGCTCGCCGCGCTCGCCGCGCGACCGGGGTCCACGGTCATCGAGCGGATGGCGATGGACCGCCCGCTCGGCCCGGACGATGGGGCGCCGGTCGGAGGGCCCCCCGACGGCCTGAGCCTCGTGCCGATCCGCGCGGTCGCGCTCGACGCCCTCGCCGAGCTCGACACCCGGGCGTTCGCCCAGAGCGTCGATGCGTTGCTCGTGGGGTCGGACGTCGCGCACTACCGGCACGTGCTCACGACGCTCCTCGACGGCCAGCTCGGACTGTTCCTGGACGCGGCCTCGACCGCCCTCTATCGGCCGGACCCGCCCGAGCTCGTGGGCGCGATCCTGACGACGGAGCGGTCGGCGCGACGGGCGGTCTTCGTCGACTTCATGGTCGCGCCGGAGCGCCAACGCGCCGGCGTGGGCCGGTTCCTCCTTCGGTGGGGGCTCCGCGCGCTGTGGGCGCTCGGCTACGAGCGGGTGCGCCTCTGGGTGAGCGCCGCGAACACGCCGGCCCGTCGCCTGTACGAGACGTCCGGCTTCCGGACGACCGCCACCGCCTCGATCTACCGGTGGTCGAGGTCCGCGGCGCAGCCGCAGACCTCGCGGTAGGGACACTCCGCGGTCATCCAGGGCGGGCACGCCGGCAGCGCGTCGGGGGTCCGGTCGCGGACGGCCGCGACGAGGGCCCCGGTACGCCCGCGCACGAAGCGGGCGAACGCCGTCACGGGGTCGAACCGGAACTCGAGGACCCGCAGCCGCTCGGCGTCGACCGCCGCGCGCTCGGCGCCGAGGATCACCCGCCCGGTGCGGGTGCCGGTGACCGCGCACCGGGAGCCGAGCTCGAGCGCGTACTGGGGGTAGCGGGCGACGACCTCCCCGACCGGGACCGGTCCCCACGCACGCGAGGTACGGACGAGATACGGCACGCCCCGGAAGCCGGGGACGTCCTCCTCGGGGTCCGCGGAACGTCGGGGGACCGACGCCACCTCGCCGAGAGGACCGCTCTCGACCGCGTCGACCAGCCGGGCGTACAGGTCCGGGCCGACCGGCCGCGGCGGGGCCGGCGCGAGATCGGGGGGTCGCCGCTCGGTCCGGTCGAAGTACGCCCGCCGCGGATAGACGAGCTCGCGAAACCGCTCGACGGTCCCGGCCGTGGGGGGTGGGGCGGCGCCGCGGCGGGCCTCGAGCTGCCGGTCGAGGTCCTCCCGGGGCGCCACCCGCTCCGCGCGCTCGAGCAGCGTCGGGGACGGTGCGGGCTCGCGGCCGTCGCAGTCGCAGACCCCGGCGTCCTCGAACTCGCAGCCCCGGCCCCGCCAGGCGCAGGCCGGGAGCTCCCGGGGATCGGCCGCCGCCCAGGCGTGGCGCAGCGCCCGGGCCCGCCGCTGGGCCTCCGCTTCGATCCGGTCGAGGCCGCGGAAATCGACCTCGGTCGTGCGGATCGCTCCGGGCGCGTCGCCGCCCGTGCGGCAGTGCACGATCCGGCCCTGGGTGCGACCGGCGAGCGCGCAGTACATCGCGAGCTGTTCGACGTGCTCCGGCCGGGACCGCGACAGGTCGTCCGGGACGACGGCGGTCCCCCCGGTCTTGAGCTCGACCGGCACGTCGGCGAGCACGTCGATCCGCGCCGCGATCCCGTCGCGCCGCACCCGGACCTCGCGGAGCGCGTCGTCGGGGAACAGACCGCCGAGCCACCGGTGGAGCCGGCGGCCGGTCTCGAGGGCCGTGCGTCGCTCCTCCGACACGGCGACCGGCGGGCCGACCGAACGCCAGTACGCCCGGCGCGCGTCGACGAGGTCGGTCACGCCGACCGACGACGCGCCCGAGCCGGCGGCCAGCCGGGTCCCCAGCTCCGCGGCCAGGATCGGGTCGTCCCGCACGAACACCGCCCGAGCCCACCCCGGCTGCTCCGGCACGGGGGTCCACTCCGCCACGCCCGAGGGAAGCGCGCCGGCGTATACGAGACGTCGCGCCGACGGAAGTCGCTATACCGAACGGCCGGGTCCGACCCGCGTGCCCGAGACGGCGCGTCGTCCGCTGATCGTCGGGAGCGGGATCGCGGGGCTCTACGTGGCGCTGCGGTGCCGCGAGATCGGCCTTCGGCCCACGCTCGTCACGAAGTCCCGGCTCGAGGAGTCGAACACCCGCTACGCGCAGGGCGGGATCGCCGCCGCGATCGGCCCGGACGACTCCCCGGCGCGCCACCTCGAGGACACGATCCGCGCCGGGGACGGCCTCGTCGACCGGGCCGCGGCCCGGATCCTGACGAACGAAGCGCCCGCCCGGATCGCGGACCTGGTCCGATACGGGGTCCCGTTCGACACGTTCGAAGGGCAGATCGCCCTCGGCCGCGAAGCGGCGCACTCCCGCGACCGGATCCTCCACGCCGGGGGCGACGCGACCGGCTACGAGATCGAGGAGGCGCTCAAGCGGCGCGCGATCGACGCGGGCATCGACACCCGGGAGCGCCGGGTGCTGCGGGCGCTGCGGCCCGGCGACCGCACGGGCCCGGTCGCCGTGCTCTCGGACCCCGAAGGGCACGCCGTGGAGATCGACGAGCCGCGTCCGGTCGTGCTCGCCACCGGCGGCGCGGGGAGCCTCTACCGGCACACCACGAACCCGTCGGTCGCCACGGGCGATGGGGTCGCGATCGCGTTCCGCGCGGGGGCGCTCCTCACCGACATGGAGTTCATCCAGTTCCATCCGACCGTCTTCTGGCGGGAGGGCGCGCCCCGGTTCCTGATCACGGAGGCCCTTCGGGGCGAAGGGGCGGTGCTCCGCAACGAGACGGGGGAACGGTTCATGCCCCGCTACCACCGCGACGCCGAGATGGCGCCCCGCGACGTCGTCGCCCGGGCGATCGACGAGGAGATCCGCCGCACCGGCCACGCGCACGTCTACCTCGACGCGACGGGGATCCCCCGGGACCGGCTGTTCGCGCGGTTCCCGTCGATCTCCCGGTTCCTGGCGACCTACGCGCTCGACCCGTCGCGCGACCTCATCCCGGTCACGCCGGTCGCGCACTACATGATCGGGGGGGTGACGACGGACACGGACGGGCGGTCGACGCTCCGGGGCCTCTACGCGTGCGGAGAGGTCGCCTCGACCGGCGTCCACGGCGCGAACCGGCTCGCGAGCAACTCGCTGCTCGAGGGCCTCGTGTTCGGCGAGCGGGTCGCCCGGCAGCTCGTGCACCCGGTCCCCCACGGACCGGCCGCGCCCGGCCGGATGGTCACGATCCCGATCGGCCCGGGCGAGGGGCACGCCGAAGAGCCGGACGCGATCGAGGAGGTCCGATCGACCCTCTGGGACGACGTGGGGATCGTGCGGAATGCGACCGGCCTCCGGTCCGCCGTCGACACGCTCGACCGGTTGCGGCGCCGCGTCGAGCCGGCCCAGGAACGGGAGCTACCCGGGCCGATCGCGCTCGCGGCGACGACCGCGTCGCTGATCGCCCGGGCCGCGCTCACCCGGACCGAGAGCCGGGGCGCGCACTACCGGACGGACTGGCCCCGGCCGCGCCCGGCCTGGAAGCGGCACATCGGGCTGATCGGGCGCGCGCCCGGCGGCGGCGCCCGCTGACCCGTCCGACAACCGTTATGCGCGCGCGGCGGTCGCCGGACCGTGGCGCTGGCCCTCTCGGGCGAGGAGCGGGACCTTCGCGACGCGGCCGAGCGGTTCGTGCGCAAGGAGATCGCCCCGATCGCCGACCGGATGGACCGGGAGGACTACTTTCCCCGGGACGTCTTCGCGAGCCTCGGCGAGCAAGGATTCCTCGGGATCACCCTGCCGGTCGAGGTCGGCGGGCTCGGGCTGTCGTACCGGGCCCAGGCGCTGGTCCTCGAGGAGATCGCCCGCGCGAGCCCCGCGCTGGCGCTGAGCGTGGGGGCGCACTCGAACCTCTTCGCCGACAACGTCGCGCGCAACGCGACCCCCGAGCAGCGGGCGAGCGTCCTACCCCCGATGGTCTCGGGGGCGGCGATCGGCGCGCTCGCGCTGACCGAACCGAACGCGGGCTCGGATGCGATGTCGATCCGGACCCGGGCGGAGCGGCGGGGCGACCACTACGTGCTCAACGGGACGAAGCAGTTCATCACCAACGGACCGGTCGCGGACACCCTGCTCGTCTACGCGAAGACCGCGCCCGAGCGGGGGGCGCACGGCATCAGCGCCTTCCTCGTTCCGCGGACGGCGCCCGGGTTCTCGGTCGCGAAGAGCCTCGACAAGATGGGGATGCGCGGGTCGCCGACCGGCGAGCTCGCCTTCCAGGACGTGGTCGTCCCCGTCGGGCACCGGCTCGGCGCCGAGCACCACGGCGCGGAGATCATGATGAGCGGGCTCAACATCGAGCGCGCGGTCCTCGCCGCCATCCCGGTCGGGATCATGGCCGAGTGCCTCGACCGATCGGTCGGGTACGCCCTCCAGCGCGAGCAGTTCGGCCAGAAGATCGGGCGCTTTCAGCTCGTGCAGGCGAAGCTCGCCGACATGTACGCCGCGCTCGAGGCGTCGCGGGGCCTCCTGTACGCCGCGCTCGAGTCGGTCGGTCGCGACCCGCGCAGCCTCAAGGAGGCGGCGACCGCGCTCACGTTCGCGTCCGAGGCGTCGACGCGGGTCGCGCTCGACGCGATCCAGATCCACGGGGGCTACGGCTACATGCGCGACCTCCCCCTCGAGCGGCTGGCCCGGGACGCGAAACTGCTCGAGATCGGCGCGGGGACCTCGGAGATCCGCCGGCTCGTCGTCGCCCGCGAGCTGCTCGGCCCCGACCTCGAGAGCTGAGCCGGGTCGTCCGGGCGGCGCCGCCGCCGGGAGGCGCCGCTCGCCAACGTATATAGCGCGGGAACCTCCCTCTCCCGCTCGATGGCCGGTCGTCCCGCAACGGGCGCGGCGGTGCCCTCGTCGATCCGCGTCGAGGTCCTGAAGGAGCTCCAGACGCTCCTCGACGACCGGGACGTCCGCGATCGGATCGACCGCGGGCCGATCGCGGAGGCGAAGGGGCGGGAGCACTGGGTGCTCCACCTCCTGCTGCGGGCCCAGGAGCTCAACCAGGCGCACGTCGACCTGCTCGTCGGCACCGCCTACTCGAACCTCCTCGCCCGGCTCCAGACGATCGAGGACCGTCTCCAGCGCGTCGAGGGGATGGGGGAGGCGCTCGGCGACGAGGTCAAGAACCGGTTCGACGGCGTCGAGGGGGCGCTGAGCGAGCGGGTCGCGAAGGAGGTCGGGGAGGGCGTCGACGCCGCGGGCCGCCGGATCGGCGACCAGCTCGGGGCGAACCTCGATCAGAAGTGGAAGCCGGTCGGGGAGTCGATCGAGACGTTCGCGCAGTCGTCGCGCCAGCTCACGAAGGACCTCGCCGACACGTACCGCGTATCGACCCAGAGCCGCCTCCTGCTCAACGAGAACGCCCGGCGGATCACGGACCTCGGCCGCGACCTGGTCGCGCTCGAGGAGAGCCTCAAGCTGGCGCTCTCGAAGGTGATCGAGGAGGGCCTCCAGCCGCTCGAGGACCGCATCGCGGCGCTCGAGAGCCGGCTCGGAGCGGAATCGAACGGCTCGAGCGCCTCGGGCGGAGCGTAGCGGCGCGGCAATGCGCCTCTCCCGCCGGCACCCCCGGTACGCGAGCCTCGTGGTGCGCGCCCGGCTCGCGGCCGCGAGCCGGGCCGGCCTCGTGGTGCCCGAGGGGCTGATCGCGCAGGGCCGGGGGGAGGCGTTCGACTACCTGCTCGGCGAACGGACCAGTCGGAGCGCCCGCTCCGCGGAGCGGGCCGCGGCGCGCTGGCTGCTGGCCGCCGCGCGCCCCGTGGTGAGCGTCAACGGCAACGTCGCGGCGCTCGCCGCGGACGGGGTCGCTCGTCTCGCCGCCGCGATCCCGCACCTCACGGTCGAGGTGAACCTGTTCCACCGCACCCCGTCGCGGGCACGCGCGGTCGCCGCCGCGCTGCGCCGGGCCGGCGTTCGCCGGGTCCTGGGCGTCGCCCCGACCGCCCGGATCCGGGGCCTGCCGTCGGACCGGGCGCTCGTCGATGCGGCCGGGATCTTGCGGGCGGACGTCGTTCTCGTGCCGCTCGAGGACGGCGACCGGGCCGCCGCCCTGCGCGCGCGGGGCGCGCGGGTGATCTCGATCGACCTCAACCCGCTCTCCCGGACGAGCCTCACGGCCGATCTCCCGATCGTCGACGCGGTCGAGCGCGCCCTCCCGAACATCGCCGCCGCGGCCCGGCGGCTCGGCGGCGCTCCGATCCGGGGCCGTCCGCCGGCGGTCGACGCGCCGGCCCTGCGCGCCGCGGCGCTCGCGACGATCGGCCGCCGGCTCAGGGCGGCGGCGCGGGCTCCTGGGCCGCGCGCGCGACGGCCGGGCCGAGCTTCGCGGCCACGGCCTCGAGGAAGCGGCGGTCGCTCGCGTCGAAGGCCCGCACCTCGTGGCCGTCGATGTCGATCTCGCCCACGACGGCGCCCCCGTGCCGGATCGGCACGACGATCTCCGCGCGCGTCTCGATGAAGCAGGCGAGGTAGTGGGGGTTCTCCCGGACGTCGTCGACGATCACCGTCCGGCCCTCGCGCGCCGCCTGCCCGCAGATGCCCCGGTCGATCGGGATCCGGGCGTGCTCCGTCGGGCGTCCCTCGAAGGCATCGAGGACGAGGGTCGTCCCCTCGAGGCGATAGACGCCGACCCACCGGTACGCCGGGAACGAGCTCGCGAGGAACCGGCACACCTCGGCGAGCGCCTGGCGGCCGGCGAGCCGCGCCCCGATCGCGTCGATCTGGAGGAGCGCGGGCGTCGCGGCGCGGTCCGGGACCGTCATCGTCGGCCCCCGCCGCGCGGGCCGCCGGGCGCGGGGGCGGCGCCGAGGGGGAGAATCTCCCCCGGGACGGGTCGGCCGTTCCCGGTGTTTGAACTCCCGAGGCGATTGCCGCCACGAGCTTTCCAGACTCGCGCCGTACCGGACTGAGCCACCTCGGCACGCCCGGCGGAGCAGGGTCGGACCCGGGGCATAAGCTTGGCGGAGAATCGGCGTCCGCCGTCAGTCGCGAACGGGATACCAGCCGCAGTTGGCGCAGCCGACGGCGCGCTCCTCGCCCGGGATCGTCGCGCCGCAGTCCGGGCACGGGACCGGCGCGGGGACCGAGAGCGACAGGCAGTCGAAGCAGCTGCCCCGGCGCCGGTCGTCGGGCAGGAGGACGATCCCGCGCCCGCAGTACAGGCAGCTCCCGTATCGTTCGTCGGGGGACGGAAACCCTCGCGAGTCCGAGAACGAGAGCATCGCGCGGCCACCACCATGCGCCCCGTACATAAGGACTCGCGCGACGGGCCGCGCGGAACCGCTCCGGACGGCGCCGGCGCGCCCGATCACGGGTCCTGCCAGCGCGCCTTGAACGCGGCGATCAGGAACAGCGCCGCGGTGAACGCCCCGAGGACCCCCCAGTCGAGCACGCCCGTCGCGAGCGAGAGCGGCGCCAGCCCGACCGCGCCCTGCGCGAGCCCCGCGGCGTACGTCGTGGGCGAAAAGCGCGCCGCGATCTGGGCCCAACCGGGGAGCGCGGAGATCGGGTAGTACACCGGGGGGAGCACGGTGAGCACGAGCGAGAGGATCGGGCTGAACAGGAACGTCTCGCGCACGTCCTGGAAGTACGTGGCCAGGGTGAAGGCGAACGCGCTCGCGAACCCCCACATGAGGAGCAGCACGCCGGTCATCACGGCGATCGCGAACGGGGTCGCCCAGCCCTCGTAGACGAACATCGCGACGAAGACGGCGAGCGCCGGCAGCGAGTAGACGAGCTCCGACAGCGCCATCCCGGCGATGTACGTCGGCGCCTCGACCGGGGAGGCGACGACGACGTCCTGGAACTTGAGGTCGTGGCGGTAGTGGGTGAGGTCCGACTGGAGGCTCGTCCCGACCGACAGCATCGTGAGGATCATCCCCCCGATCACCCCGTAGAGCAGCAGGTGGCCGCCCGAGACGATGTAGATGAAGAACAGGAACGACAGCGGCGAGGCGAGCAGGTTCACGATGTAGAGCGGCTGGGTCCGGATCGGGATCAGGCCGTTCAAGACGACGAGCGTCAGCAGCGACCGGAGCCGGTTGCGGACGCTCACCAGCCGGCCCCCCCGCCGTTCGTGGGCTCCGAGTCCTCGTGGATCGAGCGGCCGACGACCTCGAGGAAGATGTCCTCGAGGCTCACGGGGCCCATCGTGAGCTGGGCCCCGCGCTGGAGGGCCCGGCGGGCGATCTCGCGCGCATCGTCCTCGCGCGCGAAGACGAGGTAGCCGCCCTCGACGCTCGTGACCTGGCCGTACGGCTCGAGCTCGGCGCGGGGGAACGGGGCCGCCACGGTGACCCGGTACGGGTAGCGGACGCGCGCGCGCAGGTCCGCCGGCGCCCCCTCGAGCATCATCCGGCCCTTCTCGAACAGCGCGAGCCGGGCGGAGAGCGCCTCGGCCTCGTCGAGGTAGTGGGTCGTCAGCACGAGCGTCCGACCCTCCCGGCTCGTGCGCCGGATCGCCTCCCAGACCTCCCGGCGCGCGAGCGGGTCGAGCCCCGTCGTCGGTTCGTCGAGGAACAGCACGTCGGCGTCGGAGGCGAGCACCATGGCGCAGAGCGTGCGGCGCCGCAGCCCCCCCGAGAGGCGCTGCACCGACCGGTGGGCGTACTCGGTGAGCGACAGCTCGGCGAGGACGTCGCGCGTCCGCCGTCGGGCCTCCGGCGCGTCGAGCCCCCGCAGCTTGAGGTAGAGGTAGACGACCTCGTCGACGTTGAGGAAGTAGAGCGGCCGCGACTCCTGCGGGACGCACGCGATCTGCGCGCGCACCGCGCGCGGGTCGGCGCGCACGTCGTGGCCGAGGACCTCGATGTAGCCCGAGCTGTACGCCAGCTGCGTCGCCGCGATGCGGACGAACGTCGTCTTGCCGGCGCCGTTGCGCCCGATGATGCCGTAGACCCGGCCGGGCGGGATGTCGAGGGTCAGCTGCTCGAGCGCGGCCGCCCCGGCGGGCGCCTTCGGGTAGACCTTGCGGAGCCGGTCGGCGTGGATCGCGGGTCCCATGAGAACGCGGCGAGACGCGGCGGCGCTCTTAACGCGGCGCCGTGGAGGTTCGCGCGGTCAGCTCAGGATCTCCGCGAGGCGGTCCTCGGCGACGCCCCGGCCCAGCTCGAGCGCGATGCGACGACCGGTCGAGAGCTGGGGCTCCACGAGGTCCGAGTACGGGCTGCCGGCGATGAACAGGTTCGTCCCCGCGACGATCCGCGTCGAGATCTCGAAAACCTTGTACTCGAGGTCCTCGGTCATGATCCCCTCGAGGCAGAACGGGCCGACCATGCCGCCGAACAGCTCGATCGACCGCTCCACGATCCGGGCGGCGACGTCGAACGCCTTGCCCAGCAGCGACTCGCGCAGCACGACCGGCACGTTGCCGGTCACGACGAACGTCGGGCGGATGCCGGCCTTTAAGAGCTCCTCCTGGGCGCCGAGCTTGTACAGCTCGTCGATGTTCGCCTCGTCGCGCCGGTCCATGCCGAGCAGCTCGAGCGATCCGTGGCCCACGCGGTAGCCCCGGTCGACGAGCGGCGAATAGAAGAAGTGCATGTAGTAGCGCGTCCCGAGGACGTACTCCTGGATCACGTACGGGCCCGTGGGGTGGAAGTCGTCGAGCGCCTCGCGGTTCTTCGCGAGGAAGAAGCCCTTGCCGCCCTTCGCCCCGTAGTACTTCACGATCACCGGGCCGCGGATCTCGCGCGGGTCCTCGATCAGCCGCGGCATCGTCACTCCCGCCGACTCGAGCCAGTCCCGCTCCTTGCGACGATCCGACTCCCAGCCGAGGACGGCCCGGTTGCCGAAGACCGGCACGTCGAGCGCGCTGAACGCCTCGGGGCCGAGGTACTCCACGAACGACCCGTGAGGCACGATCACGACGCCCTCGTCGCGCAGGCGGTCCGTCGCCGAGGGGAGGTCCTTCACCGTGGGCACGGAGAGGAACCGGTCGGGCTTCGCGAGCGGGAACGCGTCGTAGAACCGGGGCGGCGGTCCGACGCAGATCCCGAGCGTCGCGAACCCCTCGCGACGGGCCCCGTGGAAGATCTGGAGCGACGAGTGCGAGCAGAGCGTCGCGACGGTCGGCGCGCGGCCCCGCAACGACGCGAGGCGCTCCGGCGAGGAGAGAGAGACCCCCATACGGGGGAGTATCGGGGGGCCCTGATAGCGTTTGCGCGAATCGCGTCGTCAGCCGGCGCCGTTCGCCTCTTCGAGCTCCCAGAACCACTTCACCCGACGGGCCCCGGTCTCCGACACCTTGCGCCGCAGCTCCGGGTCGACCGTCGGGTCCCGCACGAGCCGCCGGACGTCCTCGGGCCGCCCCGAGGCGACCCGGGCGGCGAGCCCGGAGCGCTCGAGCAGCGGCCGCACGGGGTCGAGCGAGTACTGCCACGCCTCCTCGCGCTTGCGGATCGCCGTCGATCGGCTGCCGGGGACGCGGTGGACGCCCAGCTCCTCGGCCGCCCGGTGGAGCTCCTCGGCGGTGCGCCGCAGGTCGTCCTCGAGCCGGCGCTCGTCGGCCCGGAGCGCGACGAACCGGTCGACGAGCGAGCGGAGCCGGGCCTCTTCGGCCGCGGGCACCTCCTTGAACTCGGGGCAGATCGAGCGGAAGTCGCACCGCGCGCACTGCCGGCCCGGCGTCGGCTCGAACGCCTCCGCCCGGATCCCGTCGAGCGCGCTCCCCATCCGGTCGTGGAGCTGGTCGAGGACTGGTCGCTCGCGCGGGGGGACTCGGATCGGCGTCTGGGACCGCAGGTGGTAGAGGGTGAGGCCCGCGACCGGTTCGGCGTAGTTGCGCTCGACGAGCACCTGGTACAGGCTGAGCTGATCGGAGTCGCGCGCGTCGTCGTCCGACAGCTCGCGCGACGTCTTGTAGTCCACGACCTCGAGCCCTCCGCTCGGCGTCCGGTCGATCCGGTCGATGTACCCGTGCACCGGGATGCCGTCCCAGCGCGTCTCGAGATGCTCCTCGACCGCGACGGGGAGCGGCTTCTCCCGGACCAGCTGCTGATAGAACCGCCGCAGCAGATCGCGGCCGGTGGACCGGTACCGCGCTTCCTCCTCCGGCGAGACGTAGCCGTCCCCGGACCAGAGCCGATCGTAGACGGCGAGCAGCTCGTCGAGCGTCATCGCGGCGGGTCGCGGCGCGCCCGCCGCCCGGGACTCCCACTCGTCGAGCGTGCGCTGGGACTCGGCGGCGCCGATGCGCCGGGCCGCCGGCACGACGAGCGGTCGCACCAGCTCCTCGAGCGCGGAGTGGATCACCCGTCCGAACGTGAAGTAGCCGCGCGGAGTCTCGGGGAGCCGATCGAGGTAGAGGTACTTCCAGCGGAGCGGGCACTCGAGGTACGTGTGGTACGACGAGTAGCTCAGCGCCGGGAGGGTCGCCACGGCGACCAAGCGGTCCAGAGGTTCAAGTGGTTTCCGGGGACCCGGAGGCCCCCGGAGGGCCCCGGCCTAGTGGCCGGCCGCCGCGGCGTCGATCTCGAGCTTCTCGGGCGTCTCCCCGGGCAACGCTCCGCGCGCCTGGGGGTTCGTGAGGTTCTTCGGGAGGCCCAGCAGGTCGAGCAGCTCCTTGTAGTGGTTCCGGATCGTCACCGGGGTCACGTTGGCCACGGCCGCGATCCGGTCCTGGCTCCGCGGCTCGCCCATCAGGTTCGACGCGATGTAGATGATCGTCGCGAGGATCCCGTTCGGGAGGACGCCGCTCGTCGAGTAGACCCGCTCGACCTGCTCGAGGAGCGAGAGGACCTTCTGGCGGACCTCCTTCGACAGGTTGAGGTCCTGCGTGAACCGGACCAGGTAGTCCCTCGGCTCGACCGGCTTGAGGCCGAGCTTGAGCTCGCGCGCGAGGAGCGTGTAGGCGCGACCGACCTCGATCTTCGTCGCCTTCGAGTGGGCGATGATCTCCTTCATCGTCCGCGGGACGTGGCACTGGCGGCACGCCGCGTAGACGCTGGCCGCGACGAGCGCGACGATCTTCTTGCCGCGCGTCGCCTTGTGCTCGAGGGCCCGTCGGTAGATGTAGGTCGCCGACTCCTTCACCTCGCGCGACAGCCCGAGGACGCCCGCGAGCCGGTTGAGCTCGCCGAGCGCGACCACGAGGTTGCGCTGGTGGGTGCGGGCGGCGCGCAGGCGATGGTTGAGCTTGCGGAGATGGTAGAACTTGAGCGAGGTATTCCGCGAGAGCGAATTCCCCTGGAAGTCGCGCGTCGGCACGCCGATCTCGCTGAACAGCCCCTTGTCGGGCATCAGCGGCGAGATTACGGGCCCCCAGCCCCGGGCCTCGCGGCCGGTGTCTTCCTTCGAGCCGCGTTGGCCGCGATCGCTCACGAGCGCGCTCTGGTCGACGACCAGACCGCAATCCGCGCAGACGATCTCGCCACGGATCTCGTCGCGGATCAGGTGGGACGAGCCGCAATTCGGACAGACGTCCTCGGCGGGTCCGCTCGCGGCCGGAGCGGCCGGGCTCGAGGGCGAGGGAGACGCCCGCGGCGACGGCTTCGCCGACGTGGGCTTCGAGGTCGAGGAGTGGGGGCGCGAAGGACCGCTGGGTCGAGAGTTGGCCTTCATAGTTTCTGGTCGGGAAAGGGAGCGGTAGTATTTATATCTTCTTCCATACCGTGTAGCTTTTGTCAGTAACATTTGTTACACCGTGTCGCGGCGTGGCACGGCTTTGAATCGAAACCGTCGCTCTGAATCGAAACCTCCGCCTCGTGAATCGAAACCTCGTGCGGGGCCTGCGTGGCTCTACTCGGGGCGGAAGCATCCCGCCGGGACCTTGGCTGGGCGCCCGCACTTGGGGCACTCGACATCCGCTCCGGCGACGGGAACCGCGCTCTCCTCGAGGAACTCGATCGCCGGGAGTCCGAACCTGTCGTATCCCTCGAAGCGGCACGACGCAAGCACGGATACTGACGCAGGACCGGGACGGACCTACTCCCGGCGGAGCGGGTCATCCATCGGCCCGGATGGGAACCTCGCCTTCCGGAGATCGCGGATGACCCCGAGCATCTCTCCCTTCGCGAGGGCCCATACCTCGTCCGACGAGAACCTCGAGTAGGCATGGACGATCTTCTGCCGCTTCTCGGAGATGTCCCCCCACGGGATGCCGGGGTTCGCGTCCGCGAACCGGCTCTTCCCCAGCTCCGTACCCGATTCGAGGAACTGGATCGCGGAGACCCGAAGCCGGGCCCGCAACCCCTCGCCGGCCTCCGTCAAAGAGGAGTACGTCGGGTATCCCCTTCTCAGGATCTCACGGACGAACCGCTCCTCCTCGAGCATTCGCTCGACGAGGATCCGGTCGGAGTCCCGAGGCGCCCGCTTCACAGGGGAACCGCCTCGGCCAGGATCGTGGGCGCCGCGTACCATTCGAGGTTCCTCTCCGTCGCCACCTCGACCGGACGCCCGAGCAGCGCGCGGTACTGCTCGGCGAGCGCCAACGACGCTCCGGGACGGCTTCCCGGCCGCCAATCGACCAAGAGGTCCACGTCGCTCTTCGCGTCGGCCTCCCGACGCCGCACTGACCCGAAGACCCGCACGTTCTCGGCGCCGTAGCGGCGGGCGAGACGGAGGACCTCGCTGCGCTTCGGACCGATGATCTCCTCTATCCCCAACCCGTTCCCCATGCGGACCGGTCGGATCTTCGGGACCCGCCACAGCTTCGACTTACACCGGGGGCAGATCGACGGGCTCCGCCGCCGCATCTTCCATACGTAGAGGCACCGGTAACAATGCGCGTAGCGGGGCTTCCGCGGAGTCGACACGGCCGTGCCGGAAGAATGCCGCGAATCTTACTTATACGTGTCGGGGGAACTCCGGGACGGACCTACTCCCGGCGGAGACGGCGGCCTGGATCCTCAGCCCGGACGGAGGCCAGCCCACGACGGATGCCGGGCATCGTCTCCACGGCGACCCACAACAGATCGGGTCGGATCTCCCAGTACTCGTGCTTCGCGAACGAGGAGAATCCGCGCATCTTCCGGAACGGAACGTCCGGATGGGCCGCCTTGAACCGGTCGGACAACTCGCCGCTGGCCTCACCGATGATCTCCAAGTAGCGCACGGTCGCCGCTTGAAGGATGGGATCGATCATGAACGCCTCGTATCCCTTCGAACGGATCTCATCGATCCGGACCGCAGCCGCGTCGATGTCGGCCAACCGTACCACGTCGCCCCTTCGACCCTCATCCCCGCTCCGCGTCATACCGGCACCGCCTCCAGCAGCACCTGCGGGCGAACGATCCAATGAAGTCCGCCGGGCTCGGCCACATCTACCCGCCGGTCGAAGAGTTTCTCAAGATCTTGGACCAGACCGATCTGGTCGAACGCCGAGGCGCCCGGTTCCATGTCGACCAAGATGTCGAGGTCGCTCTTGGCGGTCGCCGACCCGCGTGCGACCGATCCGAAGACGCGGGGATGCGTGGCCCTGTTCTTCGTCAACAGCCGCTCGAACTCCCTCCGACGAGGCCCGATCACGTCCTCTATCCCGAGACCTCCTCCTCGCCGCACCTTCGAGATCAGCGGCACGTCCCACAGACGGGACTTGCAGCGCGGACACCGGAACGGGTCCGGCGTCCGAGGGTGCCAGACGAAGAAACAACGGAAGCATCCCGAGAGCCCATCGGGTCCGATCGGGTTCGACATCGATGGGGAATCTCTGGTCAAAGTAATATAGGTTACGTTGGCCCGATATCCTTCGTTCTCGGGGCCGGCGGGGAAGAGGACCCGACTACTCGCGACCGACCCGTTGCGAAGAGACCGGGCCCACTTGCTCTCGGAGTTGCTCGTAGAGAGGGAGAACCCCCTCATACTTCGCTTGGATCCGGATGTACCCCCAATCCAACGTCGAAGCGTTCTCGGCCGCCAGGACCTCGGCCTGTCGGAAGAGTTCCACCGACCGCTCACGCCCCGCCCGCATCAACCGACGAACGATCAGATACTCGACCGGGCCCAGATAAACGGCCCCGTACGGCGTCTCCTTCCTTGTAGGCCGTAATCCGGAACGGTCGACCGCACCGACCAGGTCCACCTTCCCCAACCCGGCCTTCGACCAATAGAGTCGACGATCTCGGCCCTCCTCCGGCTCGAACCCCCACTTGCGGAGGACGGGCCGGATGGCCTCCTTCTCACCGACCACGTCGATATCCTGCGAGACGTACCGATCGCTCGACAGGTAGATCTCGATGGCCGCACCGCCGACGAGGATCAACCGCCGGCCGAGCTTCGACTCCTTTGCGAGCAGCGCGCCGAAGATCGCGAGCCGCTCCTCCTCCGAGCGTCCCGAGGCGAGCGCTCTATCGAGCTCTTCGCGTTCCATAGCCCGTGCTCGGTCGCATCCCGCTCCGCACGAGCAACTCGTCCTTGGCTTGCCGACGGACCGGATCGGACCGGATACGACCGAGACCATCCCAAACCGGGACCGGGAGCGACTCGATCCTCTCGAAGAGGCGGTTCGTCGTCGTACGTGAGGGGGGGCGAGGAGAACGGTACGCCCGTGATTTACATCTCGGACACAGCGACGGCCGGGACCGACCCCGGACGACCCACGCATGGAAACACCGATAGCATCGTTCTCGCCGTCCGATCCGCCGGGCCATTTCTATCGTCTCCTACGACGAGAACGAGTTTACTTATAGCTATCGGCGAAGTCACGTAGCCTGCGGGGGAAAGGGACCTGGCGGGAGCGGGGCGTCCCCGACCTTCTGGTCGACCGCATGCTCGCGATGGAAATGGGAGGGGCGGCGGATCCGCTCGAGGACCTTCGGCCAGTCGCAGCCGGGGACCGGTGTCAGACGGTCACCGTATTTCTCGATTAGGTAGTGGCCCCACGTCCGAAGCGTCACCTCGGTCGTTCCCGCCGCGACCGCGATCGGCCATGTGGTCCCGGTCGGAGCCCGATGAGTTTTTCTTAACAATTTGAATCGAAACTCCGAGCGTGAATCCAAACACCGCGCGAGACTCGAGTAGCGATTCAAAGCCGCGTGGCACGGCCTTGAAACAGAACGTAGGAGTTGAGTCCAAGCCCCAATCCTAAGTCGCAACTCTCTGCACGGGAATCCGGAATTGGAGTTCGGGGAGAGTCGCGACTCCAAGCTAGCCTCGAGCCGAGTTTACAGGCTGTCGGTGCTTGATGAGGGTGACAAACCTCCCCGTGTTCGAGAAATCGATAAGAGCACACCGAACAGGATGATCTCCGCAGCCGCGCCGGCTAGGCTAGCGGACCTAAAGTACTCCCCCACGAAAGAATACAGGCGGATGCAGGCGAGTTCGGTGCCGGTGCCACAAAATCGAGTGGCGTAAAGAATGAATGCGAAAAGAGCCAGCCACGCCGCCGCGATGCCGACAATGGCCCATCGTACGAAGACTGGCACCCAAGCCTTCCTAACCCGCATAGACCCACCAGGGGGATCGCGCCACTGACTCGGTTAGGGTCCTCACCGCTCCACGAGCATGGCGGCACTCACTATGGACCTTACCGGTCGCCTCATGAAGGCGCGGTTAGGTTCGCTGGGACCCCGGTGATACCCCTCCCTGCGTCCGCGCTCTGCTCCGCCGGTTCCCCCTCCCCTGGTGGAGCAATCGTGAGATACGTAAAGGTGATTCCGTTTGCTTCGCCACCGCAGTCGGAATTTCCAGACATCAACTCGTTCCATGCGTCATTCCCCGCCGAATGTAGTGTGTCCGCGTACGCAGAGGTGAACACTCCTACTCTAGGGATGTGGAAATTTCCAGACTTGAGAGTGGTGTTGGCGTGAATGATGAACTCCTCGTCGCAGATGTCGTGGTAGCCGGACCATGGCGGCGAGCCCGGTGGGCCGCCGTTAATGCCCCTTCTCCGAACTCGGGCGGGAGGTCACGTCCCGACGTCCGACGGAGGGCGCTACGCCGGCGCCGCGGTGAAGACGCAGCCGCGCACCGCGTGCTTGGTCGGGTCCGGCTTCGAGACCTCCCACCGGCGGCCGAGGCGGGTCTCGAGGACGGTGCGCAGCAACTGGGGACAGAGGACCCGCCCGATCTCGGGCGAGTCGCTCGTGCAGGCGAAGCAGCCCGTCACCTGGAGCGTGAGGGGCTTCTCCCGTACCACCGCGAGGTGCCCCATCGTGTGGGTGTCGTAGTACTGCCGGAGGGCGGCGGCGACCTCGGCCGGGGTGCGGCCCTCGAGCTGGCCCGCGATCTCGCGGCCGAGCTGGGTCGCGATCGCCTCGATGAGGTCCGGCAGGTGGAGCTGGAACTGCTTCACCCCCGACGCGCGCATCCCCAACGCCGCGATCTCCTTGAGGCGCTGGAACGGGAGCGCCTCGCGGCCGGCGACGACGGGCAGGACGGCGCCCGACGGGTTCTCGAGCTCCACGAAGCGCGCCTCGGAGCGGGTCGCCGGGACGAACAGCCGCTTGTGGTAGTCCCGCGCGAGCTGGACGAACATCGGCGAGGACGACCAGAGGGCGACCTGCTCCTCGCCGGTCCGTCCGAGCCCTTCCTCGCCCGAGACGTAGACGAGGGCGCCTCCGCGGTCGACGACGACGGCCCGGTTCGTGATCGGGGCGGACGAGTGGCGGAGCTCGGCGAACGACGCGAAGTGCTTCGCGTCGCCGAGGTTCGCGGGATGGATCTCGGAGACGATCCGGACCTTCACGCCGCGCCCGGCGGCCTCGCGGAGCGCGCGGTCGATGCCGCCCTCGATGAAGCCCGGGAGCGAAAAGCCGCTCGCGCTCAGGAGCAGCTGGTGCTCCGCCGTGCCGATCCGCTTGAGGAGGAACCGGTCGATCGTCCCGCGGCCCTCGAGGACCGCGAACTTGCGGGGATCGTGCTCGTCGAACGCGGTCCGGCCCTCCTCCCAGTCGGCGAGGACCTTCTCCCGGCCGGCCTCGAGCGCGCGGAGCCGGTCGGACGCCCGGTGGATCCACCGGTCGATCAGCTCCTCGGGCGGGAGCGCCGCAAAGCGGCGCGGACGCCCGCCGGTCGCGTTCAGCAGCCCGTCCGCCGTCAGTTGCGTGATGAACCGGTACGCCTCGACCCGGTTGACGGCCGACAGGCGGGCGAGCTCGCTCGCCGTCTGCGGCCCGGCGCGGCACGCCGCGAGGTAGACGCGCGCCCCCTTCTCGGGCACGCCGTGCTCGGTGAGCAGTTCGAGAAGGCCAGACCCCGGTCGGCCCACGGAGATGCTAGTCCCCCCGGCGATAAAAGCGGCCGGGACGCGCCGCGCGCCTACAGCGCCGCCTGGAAGTCGTTGATGGTGAGCGGGAACTCGGCGTCGGCGCCGCCGGCCCGCGTCTTCAGGATCTCCCGGGCGAGCAGCCAGTAGACCGTCGCGAGCGCGACGCGCCCCTTGTTGTTCGCCGGGATGACGAGATCGACGTTCCGGGTCTCGTTGTTGACGTCGCACAGCCCGACGACCGGGATCCCGATCGAGACCGCCTCGCTGAGCGCCTGCTGGTCGGTCGCGGGGTCGGTCACCATCAGCACCTTCGGCTCGAAGTACTCGGCGAGGTTGGGGTTGGTGAGGCAGCCCGGCACGAACCGCTCGGCGAAGGAGACCGCGCCGATCGCCTTCGCGAAGACCCGGACCGGCTTTTGCCCGTACTGCCGCTGGGAGACGACCAGGATCTTGTCGGCCGGATACCGGGCGAGGAACGCCGCGGCGAGGCGGATCCGCCGGTCGGTCTCGCGGACGTCGAGGACGTGGAGCCCGTCGAAGCGGACCTTGTAGACGAAGCGGCGCATCGACGCCGACTTCTGCTGGGTCCCGATGTGGACGCCCGAGGTGAGGTACGTATCCTCGGGGATCAGCAGCTCGCCGGGACGGGTGTCCTGGCCGTCCCCGTCGGTCGCGCGCTCCTCCACCAGGGTCTCGTCGTCGGGCATCGGGTCTACGTTCCGGTGGCGCGGGCGAGCCGCAGGAGTTCATTTAGCTTTGCCACCCGTTCGCCGCCGAGGACGCCGCACTTGAGGCCGCGGGCGTCGATGCCGAGCGCCACGTGGGCGAGCCACCCCTCGGGCACCTCGCCGGACCGGTGCGACGCGATCGACGCGAGGCCGGCGGCGCGGGCCCGGTCGACGGTCTGGAGCGTGTCGGTGATCGTGCCGACCTGGTTCACCTTGATCAGCACCGCGTTCGAGGACCGCTCGGCGATCCCCCGGTCGAGCCGGGCGACGTTCGTCACGTAGAGGTCGTCGCCGATGACGAGCGTCCGGTCGCCGACCGCCCGGGTCATCGCCGCGAAGCCGGAGAACGCCTCCTCGTCGAGCGGATCCTCGAGGTACCGGATCCCGTAGCGGTCGACCAGCTCGGCGACGAAGGCGACCTGGCCGTCCTCGTCGAGGGTGCGGTCCCGGTAGCGATACTGCCCGTCGCGGAAGAACTCGCTGGCCGCGAGGTCGATCCCCGGATGGACGGCGAGGTGGGTCTCGTCCCGGGCCGTCGCGCAGGCACCGGCCAGGATCTCGAGCGCCTCGAGGTTGCCGATCGCCGCCACCCAGCCGCCCTCGTCGCCCCGGCCGAGCGCGCGACCGGGGTACCGGCGTTCGAGCTCGTCGCGGAGGAGGTGGTGGACCCGGAGCGCGGCGCGGACCGAGTCCGCGGGGTCCCGCTCCTCCACGAACGCAATGAACTCCTGGATGTCGGGCCCGCCGATCGCGTGCTTGCCGCCGTTGAGGCAGTTGCCGACGATCGACGGGTACCGCAGCGGCCCCCGGTTCGGCCGCTCGAGGAACTTCCAGAGCGGCTCGCGGCGCTCCGCCGCGAGGGCCATCGCGGCCGCAACGGAGACGGCCGTGGCGGTGTTCCCGCCGATCCGTGCGAGGTCGGGGGTGCCGTCGACCGCGTGGAGGACGCCG
The DNA here is from genome assembly GCA_035502455.1 of Thermoplasmata archaeon. GTDB lineage: Archaea > Thermoplasmatota > Thermoplasmata > Lutacidiplasmatales > UBA184 > Lutacidiplasma. Next base: position 50,601 of record DATJUI010000018.1, read on the forward strand.
TCGACCGCCGCGATCCCGGGGACCTCGAGCCCCACGAGCGCGGGAGCGACGCGGTCGCGAAAGACGAGCAGCGCTTCGGGCACCCCGCCCGCGGGGAACGCCCGGACCTCGTGCCGCCCCGTGCTCGCCCCGCTGGGGGCACCGGCCCGGGCCTCCGCGCCCGAGTCGAGCGCGATCGTCGCCTCGACCGTCCGCTCGCCGCGACTGTCGTAGAGCGGCTCGAGCCGGGCCGCCGCGATCCGGCTCACGGGCCCTCCACGTACTCGACGAGGACGCCGCCGAACGCCGAGGGGTGGGCGAAGCCGACCCGGCGGCCCCGGGCGCCCGGCCGCGCCGTCCGGTCGACGACCCGGTCGCCGCGGGCGGCGAGCTCCGCGAGGGCCGCGTCGACGCTCGGCACCCGGAAGGCGAGGTGGTGGACGCCCTCGCCCCGCGCGGCGAGGAACTTCGCGACGGGCGAGTCGGGCGCCGTCGGCTCGATCAGCTCGACGTGCGCCCCGCCCGCCTCCAGGAAGGCGACGCGCACGCGGTTCGACGGGACGAGCTCGGGGGGCGACGCGGACGTACCGAGCCGCGGGACCCAACGCGCCAGCGCGGCGGCGAGATCGGTGACGGCGACCCCCACGTGATCGAGCTCCATCGCGACCCCTAGAACGCCCGGGACGGCGCCTGCTCCCCGAACCGGGCGCGCCAGACGTCCGCGATCTCGCCGAGCGTGGCCCCCGCCCGGATCGCCCCCAGCACGGCCGGCATCACGTTCTCGCCGCGGGCCGTCGTGCGGTCGAGCGCCTCGAGGGCGGAGCGGACCGCCCCCGCGTCGCGGCGCCGGCGCGCGGCGCGCACCTCCGCGATCTGGCGACGCTCCTGAGCCGGCGTGATCCGCTCCCCGGCGACGCGGCCCTCGTCGGGGAACAGCGAGAACGCCCGGTTCCCCTCCGGGAACGCGTTGACGCCGACCTGGAGCTCCTCCCGTTGCTCCCGGGCCCGCGCGGTCCGGTACGCCTCGCGGGCGATCTCGCCGGCGAAGAACCCCTTCTCGATGGCGGCGACCGCGCCCCCCATCCCCTCGATCCGGGCGAGGTACTCCCGCGCGCCCGACTCGAGCGAGTCGGTGAGCGCCTCGATCGCGTACGCCCCGCCGAGCGGATCGACGGTGTTCGGGACCCCGGACTCCTCGGCGAGGATCTGCTGGGTGCGCAGCGCGAGCCGCGCCGACGCCTCGGTGGGGAGCCCGAGCGCCTCGTCGAGCGCGTTCGTGTGGAGCGATTGGGTGCCGCCGAGGACGGCGGCGAGCCCCTCGAGCGTGGTCCGCACCACGTTGAGCTCGGGCTGCTGCGCCGCGAGGCTCGACCCGGCGGTCTGGGTGTGGAACCGCATCTGCGCCGAGCGGGGGCTCCGGGCGCCGAACGTGCCGCGGACGATCGACGCCCACAGGCGACGCGCGGCCCGGAACTTCGCGATCTCCTCGAGGAAGTTGCGATCGGAGGAGAAGAAGAACGACAGCCGCGGGAGGAACTCGTCGAGATCGAGCCCCCGCTCCTGGACGGCCCGCACGTACGCCGTGGCGTTCGCGAGCGTGAACGCGATCTCCTGCACGGCGGTCGCCCCCGCCTCGCGCATGTGGTAGCCCGAGACGGAGATGTAGTGGAACTGCGGCATCTCGCGCGTCGCGAACTCGATGAGGTCGACCGCGAGCCGCAGCGAGGCGGACGGCGGGTAGATGTACGTGCCCCGCGCGACGTACTCCTTGAGCACGTCGTTCTGCACCGTCCCGCCGACGCGGGCCCGCGGCACGCCGCTCTCCTCGGCGACCGCGACCAGGAGCCCGAGGAGGATCGGCGCCGTCGCGTTGATCGTCATCGAGACGGTCGCCCGATCGAGCGGGATGCCGCGGAACAGCGTCCGCATGTTCTCGGCCGTGGAGATCGGCACGCCGCACCGCCCGACCTCGCCGCGCGACCGCGGATGGTCGGAGTCGTAGCCGTTCTGCGTCGGCAGGTCGAACGCGACGGAGAGACCGGTCTGCCCGCCGTCGAGCAGGAAGTGGAAGCGCCGGTTCGTCGCGGCCGCGCTCCCGAACCCCGAGTACTGCCGGAACGTCCAGAGCCGACCGCGGTACATCGTCGGCTGGATCCCCCGGGTGTACGGCGGGCTGCCCGGGAAACCGACCCGCTCGAGGAACGCCTCGTCCGGGTCCGGCGGAGGTCCGACGAGGAGCGGGAGCGCGCCTCCGTCCGCACGGGCCCCGATCGCCGACCGGGCGTCCCGCTCCCAGCGGGCGCGGTCCGGCGCGGTCGCCGACGGAGGACGTGCGCGGCCCATCGGCGTGGGACCGGCGGACGCTATTAAGCGGCTTCGCGGAGCCCCGAGAGCAGCCAGAGCGCGGAGAGGTCGAGCTCCGCCCACACCGCCGGCACCGGCACGCCGAGCTCCGTCAGGATCCCGGGATCGATCTCCCCGAGCTCGGCCACCGGCTCGCCGGCGACGCGCGCGCGGGCGGCCCGGCCCGCGATGCCGCCCGGGAGCTCCGCGGGTTCCCGCACGGCGACCACGTCGATCCCGCGCAGGAGGTGGTCGACGATCCCCGCCGCATCGGCGAAGCCGGCGCCGTCGGCCGCCACCACGATCCCCAACCGGTACGCCGTGCGGGCCCCGCTCTCGGAGGCCGGATCGACCACGAGGACCGGCCCGACCTCCCCGAACCGCTGCGGGTAGCCGTGCCGGGTGTTGCGGGCGAGCACCTCGAGGTGCGAGAGCAGGAGCCGGTCGCGCACGTAGGAGAACTCCGCGGAGACCGGGTACCGGAGCCGGATCGGCCGGGCCGTCGGGAGACGGGCCACCGCGGCGTCGGAGAGCAGCAGCGAGGTGTTCGGGAGCGCGAGGCCGAGGCCGAGCAGGGCGGCCGCGAAGCGGCGTCGGAAGTTCGTCTCGGACCGGCGCCGCCCGCGCACCGGGCTGGGCGGGACGAGGCCGCTCTCGGGTCGGATCGGGGCCGCGATCACGACCTCCTCGGCGAGGTCGACCGCGGTCTGCAGGTCCGGCCGCCACGGGGGCACGTCGACCCGCCAGCCGGCGCCGTGCGGCCGCGCCGTCACGCGGGCGCGCCCGAGGCGACGCGCGACCTCGGCCGACGCCAGGGACTCTCCGGTGACCCCGGCCACGATCGCCGACGGCAGGTCGATCGCGCGCGGCGCGAGCAGCGATCGACCGTCGTCCTCCCGCCCGTCGGCCCCCCGGACCGCCACCGGGGCCGCCGACCAGCCGCGCGCGGCGAAGACCAGGAGGAGGAGGCCGAGCGCCTCCCGCACGGCGCGCTCCTTGGTCCCCGTCGATTCGAGCAGCAGCGCGCGGTCGCCGACCCGCGCCTCCCCCGCGCCCCGGCTGTTCAGCACGGGCGGCAGGCTGAGCACCTCGTCGCGGGCGTCCCTCAGGACGAGGCACCGGTCCCCGGACCGGCCGAGCGGCCCGTAGCGGAGCGCCATCGGATGGTCCCGGTAGAACGCCGGTCCGTCGACCGTCTCGAGCCCGCCGAGCGGGACGAACCGCACCCCGCCGAGCGGCTCGAGCGAGTAGCGGATCGGCGCCGTCAGCGACGCGATCGGGTAGATCCCGAGGCTCGCGGCCCGGCGCTCCCGCCCGAGCGAGTCGTGCAGCAGCTCCTGGAACCGGATCGCCTCCGCCCGGAGGTCGTCGTCCAGCGCCGCGCCCTCCGGGGCCCGGACGACGACGCCGGCGATCTGCGGGCGCAGCGGCGCGACCGATGGGTCGACCTCGATCCGGACGGACGGCTCCTCCGGTGGCGCGGGCCGGACGGCCGGAGCGCCCAGCGCGCCCTCGACGGCCCCTTCGAGGTACAGGCCGAGCCCGCCCTCGGAGAGGAGGTCGAGCCGGTCCGGCGTCACCGACACCGCGAGCGTGCGGTCGTCCTGTCCGGTCAGCTCCACCTTGGACGCGAACAGGAGGTCGTAGAGCTGGGTCGTCGACAACGGAACCGGGACGAGCGACAGGACGCGGGCGCGGTCGAGGGTGGAGGCGGGCACGCTACGGCGGTCCCCCCGTCAACGTCCCGAGGTCGTCGTAGAACAGCTCGCGGATGTCGTTCGCGCCGAGCGCCACCAAGGCGAGGCGGGTGACCCCGATCCCCCACGCCGCCACCGGGACGTCCACCTCGAGGGGTCGGAGCACCTCGGGGCGGAGGAGCCCGCCCGGGAAGATCTCGATCCAGCCGAGCTTCGGGTGGCGGACGTACCCCTCGATCGACGGCTCGGTGAACGGAAAGTAGCTCGGCCGGATCTTGAGCTCCCGGATCCCGATCGCCTCGGCGAGCGTCCGGAACATACCGATCAGATGGCGGAGGGAGACCCCCTCCTCGCCGAGGATCCCTTCGCACTGGGCGAACTCGATGTGGTGCGACGCGTCGACCGACTCCCGGCGGAAGTTCCGGTCGATCGTGAAGTAGCGGAACGGAGGGGTCGGCCGCCGGGCGAGGTAGCGCGCCGAGACCGAGGTCGTCTGCGACCGCAGCACCGGGCGGGCCGCGATCGCCGGGTCGTACCGGCCGCCCCAGCCGGGGCCGAGCGGGGCCGCCTCGCCCGGGAGCGGACGCCCCTCGTGGACGGCCGCCACCCGCGCGAGGAGATCCGGGGGCGGGGGGCGACCGGTGAGCCCGTCCACGGACAGCGCGTCGTGGATCGACCGGGCCGGGTGGTCCTGGGGCATGAACAGGACGTCGTTGTTCCAGAACTCCGTCTCGAGGAGCGGTCCTTCCGCCTGCACGAACCCGAGCCCGATCAGGATCTCCTCGAACTCCTCGAGCCACGCGAGGTACGGGTTCGGCCGCGGCGCGCCGACCCACGGCACGGCCGCGCGTACGTCGTAGGGCCGGAACTCCCGGCCTCTCCATCCCCCACTGGCCAGGAGCTCCCGGGTCACGGCCCCGAGCTGGGTCGACCCCTCCGTCGCGATCGGCGCCCGGCGCCCCTCCTCGGAGGGGGCCCACCGCTTGATCGAGCGGTGCTCCACGCGGACGAGGCCCCGGCGCTCGAGCGCCTCGACGATCGGCGGGTCGAGATCGTCCTCCCCGTTCGCGATCTGCTTCAGCACGATCTCCTCCGGCAGCAGATCGCCGGGACCGGGCGCCCCGTCCCGCAGTCGGAACGGCACTCCATCCTCCAGATAGCCCCGGCGCCGAAGGATCCCGATCGCCGCGCTGCGCTCCTCGCCGTCGATCCCTTCCGCGGCGGCGGTCTCGGGGGTGAGGGTGCCGTTCCGCCGATGGAGGGCGTCCAGGAATCGACGCTCGGGGAGCCCGCGCGCGAGCGCTTCGTCGCCGCGGGGAGTCAACCGTCGCTCGGTGTCGTGCTCCTCGGTGACGACGACCAGGTGCTTCGATCGGAGCCGCTGAAGGCTCCCCCGCACCGCGTCGAGCCCCTGCCCCATCTGCCGGGCGAGCTCCTCCTCCTCGATCGGGAGCTCCTCGAGCGCCCGCAGTACCGACAGCACCGAACGTTCCGGACCCGAGAGGACGAGCGGGGCGGAGCCGTTCGGGGACTCCCCCGACGCGCCGGGCACGGGGTGGCCAGCGGCGGCCGGATTATCTGCTTTGGGGAGACGCGCTGCCGGGCGGCGGCTCCGCCGGTGGGGGAGGCGCGGACGGGGCGGGCGGCGGGGCCGGCGGGGGTGCGGGCGCCGGTTCGGAGGCCGCCGGGGGGACCGGCGGGGGGGCGGAGGCGACCGCGTCCCGGGGCGGCGCACGCCGGCGCGGGAACCGGAGGCTGATCAGCACGCCGACCGCGGTCGCGATCGCCATGATCGCGACGAACCCGACGACGTCCTCCGGGTAGCTCGTGATCCCGGCCAGGAACGGCACGAAGGCGAGCAGGTCGACCCCGATGCGGGTCGAGTTCACCCCGTAGAGGCCGTCCGACGTCACGGTCGACTGGGCGACGGCGTGCGACCCGAGGTAGCAGTACGGGACCGCGAACGCCACCGAGACGTTCCCCTGCGCGTCGGTGACCGGGGTCGCGCTGCCGAACGAGCCGACGCACGGGCCGAGGTCGACGTCGGCCGCGAGCGAGAGCGCTACGGGAACGCCGGGGATCGGCGCGCCGGTCGTCTCGTTCGCGAGGTGGGCGCTGACGGTGACGGACCCCCCGGGGGCGACCGCACCCGGCGCGACGGCGATCGAGAGGTCGACGAAGGTGGCGGTCAGCTCCTCGTAGAGGGTGACCCCGCGCGGCGAGCCCCAGCCGGTCACCGCGTCCCAGCCGGGGCCCGCGGAGTAGTAGCAGTTGCTGCCGCTCGTGATGTCCGCGAGGCCGTTCCCGATCCGACCGGACGGCTCGTCGATCCCGATGGAGTACAGCCGCGGCGTGAGGAAGCCGACGGGCGCTCCGTGGAGGGCGTCGAACTCCGCGATCATGCCGGCCCACAGCGGGGTGGCGAAGCTCGTGCCGTCCGCCTCCTGGCTCTCGCCGTCGTAGTAGACGAAGTCGTCGGCGGCGGTCGCGCTGACGTCGGGCACGCCCCGATCGCCGTTCGCTTGGCTCGCGGGGATCGCGCCGACCTGCCACGACGGCTCGGCGACCTGGGTCGAGTACCCGCCGGTGCTCCCGCTCCACCCGGACTCGCCGAACCCGGTCACCTGGCCGAGGACGTTCGTCTGGAGGGCGACGTTCGTGCCCCCGACCGCCAGCACGTTCGCGGCGGTCGACGGGTAGTCGACGGTCGGTGCGCCGCCGCAGCTGCTCTGCGCGGCGCCGCCGAGGTCGCCGGTCGCCGCCAGGACGGTGATCTGCTGCTGCGCCGCCTGCGCGAGCAGGGTCTGCCAGGCCGCGACCAGCGACTGGTCCGACCCCTCCGCCGTGCCGAACGACATCGAGATCACCGCCGGGTCGAGGTTGACCGCCATCTGGAGGGCATCGGTCATCGACGCGGTCGTCGGGGAGTAGCTCGGCGACGGTCCGTCGGGAGCGTAGACGGCGTCGATCGTGGCCCCCGCGGCCATCGACCCCGACCACTCGATGTCGAGCGTCAGTTCCTCCGGGGCCAGACTGTCCGGGTCGTTCAGTGCGCCCGGACCGGGCGCGGGGGCCCCGTCGACCGGATACGGCACGATCGTCGGCGCGGGGTACGACGAGGGATAGTACTGCGCGTAGAACGTGGAGATGTCGCTCGGGTCGTAGCCGTCGCCCCAGAGGAGTACGGCGACCGACTCTCGGCTGGCGTACGTCGGCGAGCTCGTGAGATTGTAGAGGCCGGCGATGCCGTAGAGGTTGTTCCGGGCGATCGACGGGGAGACCGGTGGCGCCGTCCCCTGCGTCGGACCGGACGTGCTCGGCGCGAGCGGGACCGTGAACGTATCGAACCCCGACGAGAGCCCGACCACCGAGGCGACCTCGGGCTCGAGCCACCCGGGCAGCGTGGGCGCCGTGGAGGGGAAGGTGACCGGACGGCCGTCGAAAAGCCCGCCCGCCACGGTCGTGCCGAACGCGCGGTCGAGCGCGCGGTCGGTCCCGTCGAGCGTCAGCATCATCCGGTCGGGCCAGAGGTGCGCGACCGTGAGCCCCGTCCCCGTGAAGTACTGCACGGCGGCCGCGTACGCCGACGTCGAGAGACCGAACTCGTCCCCCACCTCGATCGGCGTCAGGGCGGGCGCGCCGGGGGCCGGGGGAGCGAAGAACGACGGGGTCCGCGGCGCGAAGACCACGACGACGGAACCCGAGCCGCCGAGCGGTGTGACCCCGGAGACGGCCGCGGCCTGGGCGGGATCGAAGCCCGCCCGTTCGGCGAACGGGGCCGTCAGCGCGGCCGGAGTCCCGGCCGAGGGGTCCGGGACGCTCGTCCCGGACCCCGTCGAGGGACTCCCCTCGGCGATCGGGAGCAGGAGGTTGATCGCGAGGACCGCCGTCGCGAGAACGGCCACGACGCCGACGAGGCGCCGCACGGAGCGGGCGACCATCGATCGAGCGACCTCGTGCGGCGGATATACCTTCGTCCCATCCGGTAGCGGATCAGCTCCGGATCGGGCGCGTATAGCCCGGCGGCAGGGCAAATCCCCCGGGCCCACCGAACGGGTCCGGCCGGGGGCCGGTCGTCGCCCCCCGCTGGGCGGCAAGGTACGCGTCGATCTCGTTCGCCGCTTCGGTCGCCGAGCCCATGGCGTAGACGACGGACCGACCCCCGGCCGCGAACAGCCCGGGCACCGCCGTCGCGAACCCTTTCCCCTTGCCCTCGGGCCACCCCTGGCTCGTCAGCTTGAGATCGTACTCCCGAGGATCGATCCCGGTCAGGTCGGCCTTCTGCCCGACCGCGACGATCACGGTGTCGCACGGGACGACGGTCTCCGATCCCGGGACCGGGATCGGGGTCCGCCGACCGCCGGCGTCGGCCGGGCCGAGCTCCATCGTCTGCACCCGCACGCCCTCCACGCGCGTCGTCCCGACGATCTCGAGCGGCGCCCGCTGGAACTCGAACCGGATCCCCTCCGACTCGGCGCCGTGGATCTCCTCGGGATCGGCCGGCATCTCGGCGCGTCCGCGCCGGTAGAGGAGCGTCACGCGTCCGCCGGGGCTCAGGCGCAGCGCGCTGCGGACGGAATCCATCGCGACATCGCCTCCGCCGATCACCACGATCTCCCGGCCGACCGGCATCGGGGCGTGGCGGTTGACCGCGTGAAGGAACTCGAGCGCCGGGAGGACCCCGGGCAGCTGCTCGCCCGGCACGCCGAGCGTCCGGTGCGTGGAGGTGCCGATCGCGAGGAAGACGGCCGCGTAGCCGTCCTCGTGCAGGAGCCGGTCGACCGGAAAGTCGCGTCCGACCTTCGTGCCGTCCACGAACGTCACGCCGAGCTCCCGGTACCGCGCCTTGTCCGCCTCGACGTCCGCGTCGGTCATCCGGTACGCCGGGATGGTCTGCATGAGCCCCCCCCACCGCTTCTCCTGCTCGAAGACCGTGACGGGATAGCCCCGCACGCCGAGCTCCCACGCGGCCATGAGGCCCGCCGGGCCCCCGCCGACGACCGCGACGCGCTGGGACTTGGGGGCCGACGGGACGTAGGCGAGGTCGCTCTCGCCAAAGTCGAGCGCCGCGCGCTTCAGGTGGCGGATGGCGATCGGCACGCCCTTCTTCTTCACGACGCACGCGTCCTCGCAGTAGTGGTAGCAGACTTTGCACAGGGAGGTCGCGAGAGGGTTCTCGCGCAGGGTGACCCGGGCGGCGCCGTCGAAATCGTCGACGGCGATCAGCCGGATGTACTCGCGGCAGTCGTTCGTGATGGGGCACGCCTCCACGCACCACGGCCGCCGGCACTGGATGCACCGCTTCGCCTCCAGGATCGCGTCGTCCTTCGAGTACGCGTGCAGGACCTCCCGGAAGTCCTGGGTGCGGGCCCCGACGGGCTCCTCGGGGACCGGCACGCGGACCGGATCGAGCTTCGGAGGGGTCGGTCGGGCGGCGGGGGCCGGGGCGGACATATCGACGTTCAAAGAGCTCGCGCCGGTCTTATCACGGTTGCTCGAGGCGCGACGGCTCCCCGGTCCGTGGAACGGCACGGAGCTCGGGGCTCCTCCCCATATACCCCCGCCCGCCTGTAGCCGGCCGTCGGCCGTCCCGGGCCGGTGCGTCCATGGTGCTCGACTCGCTCGGTAAGTCGCTCCGCGGGGTCCTCCAGAAGATCGCCCGCGGGTCGACGGTCGACGAGGCGCTGCTCGCGGAGGTCATCCGGGACATCCAGCGGGCGCTGCTGCAGGCCGACGTCAGCGTCCAGCTCACGCTCGCGCTCACCCAGCGCGTCCGCAAGCGGGCGACCGAAGAGAAGCCGCCCGCCGGCGCCAGCCTTCGGGACTTCCTGATCCGGATCATCTACGAAGAGATCCGCGGGATCCTCGGGAAGGACCGCCCGTTCGACCTCAAACCGCGCAAGATCCTCCTGGCGGGGCTGTTCGGCCAGGGGAAGACGACCGTCGCCGCGAAGCTCGCCCGGTACTTCCAGAAGAAGGGGATCCGCGTCGGGCTCGTCGCGGCCGACGTCCACCGCCCGGCCGCGATCGACCAACTCGAGCAGCTCTCGAAGAAGGTCGGCTGCGAGTTCTTCGCCGACCGGACCGAGCGGCGCGCCGAGGTGATCGTCCAGCGGGCGCTCGCCGCGTTCCCGCCCCACCTCGCCGTCATCGTCGACACCGCGGGCCGCAGCGGGCTCGACGCCGACCTCATCGCGGAACTGAAGCGGATCCGGGCGGTCCTCGTCCCCGACGAGACCCTCCTGGTGATCGACGCCGCCATGGGCCAGTCGGCGGGTCGCAGCGCGGAGGCGTTCCACCAGGCGGTCGGTCTCACCGGCGTGATCCTCACCAAGCTCGACGGCTCCGCGAAGGGCGGCGGGGCGCTCTCGGCGGTCGCGGTCAGCGGGGCCCCGATCCTGTTCATCGGCACCGGCGAGCATCTCGACGACATCGAACGGTTCGATCCGACGCGCTTCGTCTCTCGGCTGCTCGGGATGGGGGACATCCAGTCGCTGCTCGAGCACTTCGAGGAGCTCTCGAACAAGGAGGCCGCGGAAAAGGCCGCCAAGAACCTCATGGGCGGCCGGTTCTCGCTCCGCGACATGCGCACGCAGCTCGAGTCGCTCGGCGAGATGGGGCCGTTCTCGAAGCTGATGTCGATGATCCCGGCGCTCGGGAGCGCCAAGCTCGACGAGCAGAAGCTCGACGACACGCAGAAGCGGCTTCGCCGCTTCCGTACGATCCTCGACTCGATGACCGGGGCGGAATTGGACGACGCGGGCCTCATCAAGGCCGACCGCATCCACCGGATCGCGCGCGGGAGCGGCCAACGCCCCCAGGAGGTCCGGGCGCTCCTGAAGCACTACGAGACGACCCGCAAGGCGGCGCACGGGCTGGTCTCGAACCGACGCCTGCGCCGCCAGCTGGAGAAGCAGATCGGGGCCGGTGAGGCCTCGGCGGAGTGAGGGTCGTTCCCGGCATGGCGGTCGTCGCAGCCTTCGAGGCGGTGGCCGGGGGGGCGCTCGTGTTCTTCGTGCCGGGCTACGCGGTCACGAAGGCGCTGTTCCCGGACTGGCGGGTCCGGGGGGCCGAGCGGTCCCTCCGGCTCCTCGAGATCGTCACCCTCTCCTTCGTGCTGAGCGTGGTGCTCACGGTGCTGCTCGGCTACCTTCTGCTGGTCGCGGCCCCCGCGGGCTTCCAGTCGTACTGGTCCGATCCCGCCCTCGAGGTGGGGCTGGCCGTGGTCGCAGCGACCGGGCTGGTCGCCGCGGTCGCGCGGGGAGCGTTCCAACGCGTGCCGCCTGCCCCCCGCGCGCCCGAGCCCTCGGGAGGCGAGGAGGGCGCGTGGGAGCTCTCGCGAGAGCTCGAGCGTCTGGCGCGCGAGGAGCGGCGCTTAGAGCATGCCCTGCGCGTCCACGGGGCGGCCGACGCGGCCGAGCTCCGGGCGCGCCTCGACGAGATCCGGGCCCAGCGGGACTCCCTGGCCGCGTCCCGGGAGGCCGAATATGCCCGGTGAGCCTCGCCGCGGGAGCGGCGGATGGAAGGTGGCGCTCGTGATCCGGGGCGAGCTGCGCCTGACGGCGGGGAAAGCGGCCGTCCAGGCTGCCCACGCCGCGGTGCTGCTGTACGAGCGCGCCCGGACCCGCGCTCCCGGCGCCCTCGAGGAGTGGAGCCGCGGCGGCCAGCGGAAGATCGCCCTCCTCGCCCCCACGCTCGCCGAGATGGAGGCGCTCGAGCGGGCCGCCCGGGGTCGGGGGATCGCGACCGTCTGGGTGGAGGACGCGGGCTTCACCGAGGTGGCGCCCGGGACCCGGACGTGCCTCGGCCTCGGACCGGCTCGGGATGCCGAGCTCGATCCGATCACCGGAACCCTCGAGCTGCTGTAGACCGCCCCGCGGGCGGTCGTGGAGCGGCTCGCGCGGGGACCGGCGGGGGAAGCGGCGGCCGCCCCAAATTCCGCTTTAGGCATAAATAGGGCCTCTCGGATGGGGAGGCCGTTTCAGGCGGGTCAGTTCGGACGGTACTCAGACCGATGCGGATGTGGGTGTATGTGGTGCGGCGCGCCGCCCTGCTGGTCCCCGTCCTGATCGGCGTCATGACCGTCATTTTCGTGCTGATCAGTGCCCTGCCGGTCCAGGACCGGACCTGCTCGTTCTATCATCCGAGCGCCCACTCCTCCCCGTGCAGCACGGAGGTGCAGTGCCCCGGCAACCCGAGCCAGAACTGCCCGAACCCGGTCTACGAGCAGGCCGTCAACGCGCTGGGGCTGAACAAACCGATTCCCGTCCAGTGGGCGATCTACATGGGCAACACCCTCACGTTCAACTGGGGGTACGTCGCGAAGGGGAGCGCGCTCGGCCTGGGCAACACCGGTTCAGGGTTACCGGGGCTCGCCGGTCAGCCGGTCGCGGGGGTCGTCGCGAACTTCCTCCCGTACACGCTCGAGCTCGCGCTCCTGTCCCTCGCGATCATCCTGCTCATCGCGATCCCGCTCGGCAATCTGTCGGCCGTCTACCGGAACCGTCCGGTCGACCAGGCCTCGCGGATCATGTCGTTCTCCGGTTTCGCGATCCCGACGTTCCTCCTCGGGGTGCTCGCCTTAGGCGCGGTCGTCTTCGCGCTGGGTGGGCCGGGGGCGCAGTCCCCGTTCTGCGGCGCCCACAGCCCCGTCTACCTCGATTTCTACGGATCCTGGCCCACTCCGCCGTGCGCCCCCCTCTACGGCACTTCGAACATCGGCATCAACCAGTATCCGAACTGGTTATCGCAAGGGTACATCAGCTCCCCGACCGGCTTCCCGACGGTCGACGCGGCGATCCACGGCCAGTGGGCGCTCGCGGGCGACACGGTGATTCGGATGTTGCTGCCGGCGCTCGTGATCGCCTACGGGACGATCGCGGTCCTGCTCCGGTTCGTCCGGAACAGCATGCTTGAGGTGATGAACCAGGACTACATCCGCACCGCCCGCGCGAAGGGACTGCCCGAGTCGACGGTGATCCGAAAGCACGCCGGTCGGAACTCGCTGAACGTCACCATCACGGTGCTCGGATTGACGTTCGCGGGGTTCATCACGGGCTTCCCCGTGATCGAGAGCGTCTTCCAGCTCTGGGGGGTCGGCCGACTGTTCGCCTACTCGGTCATCGGCAGTCCGATCAACTGGGACCTGGGCGTTCTGTTCGGGACGACGATCTTCTTCACGATCCTCGTCGTCGTCGCGAACATCATCGTGGACGTGCTGTACGCCTACCTGGACCCGCGGGTCCGGCTCGGGTGAGGATCGGGGAAGGCGATGGCGAGCGAGTCGGTCACGGTGCCCGCCCCTTCGGCCCCGACCTCGGCGCTCCGTCGCTCCTGGATCGCGCGCTTCTCCCAGTGGAAACGCACGTGGTACTTCCTTCGGCGCAACACGCTCGCCATGGTCGGGCTCGGCATCCTGATCCTCTTCGCGGTCGCCTTCATCTACGGGATCACCTACTCGGCGCCCGGGACCTCGGCGATCGAATACTGCGCCTCGGACGGGTACCAGACGCCGGTGACCCAGCCCGGCAACCCCTGCGTGAACTGGAACCCGACGATCTGTACCTATCCGCTCGGAAGCGCGCCGCCCGGGCCGAACTGCTACGAGACCCCGACGGGGTTCCCCAATTTCGTGCCGCCGACGATCTTCGCCGCGGGAGCGACGCTCGGACCGCTTCCGTTCGGCTCGCTGGTCTGGCCCCAGGAGCTCAGCAACCAACCGTTCTTCTACAACACCTACGCCTTACTCGTGAAAGGTACCGTCAACACGCTGTTCCTGTCCGTACTGATCGTCGCCGTCGGGGCGTCGAGCGGCCTCGCCCTCGGAGCGCTCTCCGGATACTTCGGAGGATGGGTCGACGAGGTCGTGATGCGGATCACCGACATCTTCCTCTCGATCCCGTCGATCTTGCTCGTCATCATGGTCATCATCGTCGGCGAAACGGTCGGTCTGACGACCTTCGACGATCGTCTCTGGCTCATCGCCGCCGCCTTCATCGTGGTCTGGTGGCCGCTCTACGCGCGCATCGTGCGCAGCCAGTCGCTGGTGGTCCGGGAGCAGCGGTACGTGGAGGCGGCCCGGGCGAGCGGCGCGGGCTCGGGACGGATCCTGCGCAAGCACGTGATCCCGAACAGCGTCTACCCCGTCTTCGTGCAGATGTCGCTCGATGTCGGGTCGATCCCGCTCCTCCTCGCCGCGATCGCCTTCATCGGATTCGTCCTCTTCCCGAGCCAGCTCGTGCCGGAGTGGGGATCGATCGCCGCCGCCGGGGTGGCGGTCCTCCCGTCCCTGTTCAAGCAGTGCGGCGTCTCGGGGGCCGCCTGCTTCATCCCCTGGTGGCAGCTCCTGTTCCCGGGTCTCGCGATCTTCTTCTTCGCCATCAGCGTCAACTTCTTCGCCGACGGACTGCGGGACGCCCTCGATCCGAGGCTGAGGAGATAGGGAGGTGGACGACTCGGCCGCGGTCGCGCCCCGCAGCGTGGAACTGGGCAGCGACGATCGGTCCGGGGCCTCCGAGCCTCCCGCGGTCGCGTCGGCAGGAGAGGTCCCAGCGTCGGGCGCCAGCCCGGTCGTCCTGGACGTCCGCAACCTCGTGACGTACTTCTACACGTACGACGGGGTCGTGCGCGCGCTCGAAGGCGTCTCGTTCAAGCTCCGACGCGCCGAGACCCTCGGCCTGGTCGGCGAGACCGGCTGCGGGAAGAGCGTGACGATGTTCTCGATCACGCGACTCGTGCCCGACCCGCCGGGACGGGTCGTGAGCGGGACGGCGCTGTACCGCGGCGCGAACCTTCTCTGGGGCATCGAGAGCGAGGCGAAGTTCAAGCCGGTCAAGGGCACGAACCGGGTCAAGGTCAAGCGGTCGTTCCGCCGGGTGAAGGCCGGGCAGGCCCGCGTGGGGTCGGTGCGGGGCGGGGGGATCGCGATGATCTTCCAGGAGCCGTCGCAGGCGATGAACCCGATCTTCCCGATCTACGACCAGGTCGGCGAGTCGATCCTGGAGCACCGCGGCGTCGAGCTGGTCGGGGAGCTCCTCGCGGCCCACCCGGACCCGGCCGCCTTCGAGGCCGCCGCCGACGAGATCCGCCGCGCGGTCGAGGCCGGGGACACGGCCGCGCTCCGCGAGGCGACCCGACGGCTGGGGACCGCGGTGGGGCTCGCCTCGGCCGGCGTCCAGGCCTACTACCTCGCGCGGCAGGAGATGGCCGAGGGCCGACCGGACTACGACCCCTCGGCCAGCCTGAAGCGCATCGCCCGGCGCCTCTACCTTTCGGGCGTCCAGCGGGGGTTCTTGCGACGGGAGCTGCAGCGCCTCGAGGCCGAACGGGACCTGCGCCACACCTACTTCGAGGAGATGCGACAGGGCCGCTCGGACCGGATCGCCCGGGGCCGCGCCCAGGCCCGCCGGTTCCGGGCCCGGATGCGGGAGTTCGGCTACCGCCTCCCCGTCGTGAAGCGGCGCGTCAGTCGGCCGCTGCGCGACGAGCTGTTCTGGCGCGTCGTGCAGGCGCTCGAGGGGGTGCAGATCGCGAACCCGGTGCAGGTCGCGCGCGGATTCCCCCACGAGCTGTCGGGCGGCATGCTCCAGCGGGTCATGATCGCCATGGCGCTCGCCTCGGACCCCGAGATCCTGATGGCGGACGAGCCGACGACGGCGCTCGACGTCACGATCCAGGCCCAGATCCTCGAGCTCATGAACGAACTGCGGCATCGCCGCGGCACGGCGATCCTGCTCGTCACCCACGACCTCGCGGTCATCGCGGAGGTCGCGGACCGGGTCGCGGTGATGTACGCGGGGCAGATCGTGGAGATGGCGCCGGTGAAGAGCCTCTACGCCCGTCCGCTCCACCCGTACACCCAGGGCCTGCTGGCCTCCATCCCGCGGTTCGACCAGCCGGGCAAGGAGCTCGCCTCGATCCCCGGCAGCGTCCCCAACCTGATCTATCCCCCGTCGGGGTGCCGGTACCACCCGCGCTGCCCGCACGCGATGCCGATCTGCAAGGAGAGCCGGCCTCCGCTCACGGTCGAGGGCGAGAACCACCACGTCGCCTGCTTCCTCTACTCGGGACCGACGGTACAGGAGTGAGCCGTGGCCGGCACCCCCATGTCCGAGGGCACCGGCTCGACGGAATCGGGCCCGGTGCTGCTCGACGTGCGGAACCTGCGCAAGTACTTCCCCATCCGCGGCGGCCTGTTCTCGGCGCGCATCGGGAACGTCCGGGCCGTCGACGGCGTCTCGTTCCGCATCCACGAGGGCGAGACCGTCGGGCTCGTCGGCGAGTCCGGCTGCGGTAAGACGACGGTCGGACGCCTCCTCCTTCGGATCATCGACGCGACGAGCGGGCACGTGTTCTACCGACCCACGCCCGAGGCGTCCGCCCGGATCGAGCAGGACCTGCGCGAGCTCGCCCCGTTCTCGGGGCCGGACGGCGAGGGGGCCCCGCTCCCCGCCACCGCCCAGCAGGCGCTCGAGGAGCTGGACGGCATCGCGGACGAGTTCTCCCTCTACCGCAAGTCCCGCCACGAGATGCGCGAGCTGCGGGCCCGCCTCCAGGTCGTCTTCCAGGACCCGTTCAGCTCGCTGAGCCCCCGCCTCCTCATCCGGGACGTCATCGGCGAGCCGCTCGAGATCCAGCACGTCGGCACCCGTCAGGAGCGGATCGAGCGGGTCCAGCAGCTGCTGCAGGAGGTCGGGTTGAGCCCCGAGCACGCCTGGCGGTTCCCCCACGAGTTCTCGGGCGGGCAGCGGCAGCGGATCTGCATCGCGCGGGCGCTCGCCCTGCGGCCCGAGTTCATCGTGCTGGACGAGCCGACCAGCGCGCTCGACGTCTCGGTCCAGGCCCAGGTCCTCGGCATCCTGCAAAAGCTGCAGCAGGACTACCGGCTCTCCTACCTGTTCATCTCGCACCACCTCTCCGTGGTGCGGGCCGTGAGCGACCGCGTCGTCGTGATGTACCTGGGACGGGTCGTCGAGCAGGCGCTGACGGACGAGCTGTTCGGCCGCCCGCTCCACCCGTACACCCAGGCGCTCCTCTCCGCCATCCCGATCCCCGACCCGAAGCTGCACCGGGAACGGATCATCCTCTCCGGGGACGTCCCGAGCCCGGCCGCGCCGCCGTCCGGCTGCCACTTCCACACCCGCTGCCCGGCGGTGATGCCGATCTGCTCGAAGGTCGATCCGCCGCTCCTCGAGAACCGGCCCGGCCACTGGGTCGCCTGCCACCTGTACTCTCCGCCCGAGGTCTTAGGAAGCTTCGAGGGGGCGGCCCTCCCCGAGGGATCGATGGAGGTCTCGGGCGCGAGCGTCCCCGGCACGGCCACCGCGTCGGCGGCCGGCCCCCGGCTTGCGCCGTGAGCGCGACCGCCCCGAAGGCCCCCGGCACGACCGACTTCGGGGCGGACGACGCGACCGAGGTCCCGGCACCCGGGTGGCGGCTTAGGGGGGCCGAGCGCGAGGCGGCGATCCGGGCGCCCGGTCCCAGCTGGCACGACTGGCTGTACGGGCAGGCGTTCAAGTGGTGGCTCGGGATCGGGCTGCTGATCCTCGACTCGTGGCTCGTCGCGGGATGGCTCGAGGTCGGCAACTGGATCGCCGCGACGATCTCGATCGTCCTCGCGGTCTACGTCGAGTACCTGCTCTACCAGTACCTCTGGCACCCGTACGAGCACGGGCGGCGGGGCCCGTTCCGACCCAGCTGGCGCGCCCCGTTCGTCGTGGGGCGCTGGCAACCCGAGTGGCGCGAGATCCGGGCCGGGATCACGCCCGACGGTTCGGTGACCACCGACCGCCGCGAGTTCCTCTGAACTGAGCTACGATCGGATCGGAACGCGGACTCCCACGACGGCCATGGGCGGTTCGCGCGGGCGGGGTCGCGGCGCCCGGGCCACGCGCGGCCGAGCGCGGGCGGCACGCCGCGGGCTGCGCTCCCCGCGCCATGATCGCACCGAGCGGGCCCCCGCAAGCTCTGGCAGCGCCGCACGGTCGCCTGGGCGGGCGGGATCCTCGTCGTCCCCGGGTCCGGGGCAGGCGGCAGCGATCCCCGCGCTCTAAGCGCTTCGAAAAAAGGGAACAGGAATGGGTTTACCGCCACCCCGCGGGAGGCGGGGCGGCGGCCCGGTTACCCCTGGTTCGCTAGTACATCCCGTTTCCCGAGAGGGCCGAGTAGTACCACTCGGACCCTCCACCGATCAGGACGTTGGTGTTGATCGTCGCCGGGTTGACCCACGGCGCGTAGTCGAACACGGTGTTGGTCGCGGTGATCCCGATGCTCAGCTCGAGCGCCCCGTAGATCGTCTGGATCAGGCCCCACTCCTGGGTCGCGAGGGCGGTGTCCAGCGTGTACGTCGCCTGGTTGACGAAGTACGTCGTGACGTTCCAGGCCATCCCCTGGCACACCTGCGGGATGACGTTGCCCGGCTGACTCGCCCAGTAGCTGAGGTTCTGCAGCGTCGGTCCGTAGTACGGTCCACACACGGCCGTGTCGTTGAAGTTCCCACCGGTGTACGCTCCCGCGAACGTCTGCGCGAGCGCGTCGGCCGCGCCCCACAGGCCCGTGCCGTACGCCCCCTCCCAGTTGTTCACTGGCGCCGGGTAGTCGGGGATCCAGCCGTTCCACCAGATCACCCACGGGACCTGCCCGGGAGCGATGTAGGTGTACACCTCACTGGACGACGCGACGTCGTAGTACGCGAACTGCACCGCACCGCCCGTGACGTCCACCAGCGTCTGGTTCCACGCGAGCTCGGCCGTCCCGAAGACGGGCGCCGAGGTGAAGCCGAGCACCGGCAGCACCAACGGGTGCGACGGGCTGTAGCCCGACAGCTGGTAGTCGTAGAGCGAAGTGCCCGGGGTGGTCGCCTGCGCCCAGTACCACGACGCGGTCCCGACCTCGGTCGGATTGCCGACGGTCGGGTTCCCGAACGTGGTCGTCGCCGGGTTGTAGTTCGGGTACGGAGTGCTCGCGTTGTAGAACGCGGTCTCCGCGGGCGGCAGGAAGCCGCCCCACGCGCTACCCTCGTCGATCCCGTCGATCAGGTTCAGGATCGTCTGCTCCGTGGTGTACGGGTACGACGCGGTCAGCACGGCGCGCAGCCCCACGAACGAGGTGACGTTCGCCAGGAAGTCCGGCGTACCGGTCCAGAACTGGCTCAACAGAGAGAAGTCGACCTCCGTGTTGAACGAGAACTCGCTCGTGCTGAGCGTCGGGAAGTTGAGGAGCCCCAACTGCCCGTTGCCGATCATCCCGAGCATCGTTCCGAAGTCGCCGGCCTCGAACGCCGCGGTGTCGGCGTAACCGGCCTGCAGCTCCGAGATCCCCACCGTGTCGTCGGGCTCCCAGTAGGTGATCACCTTCTGGACGTACTGGCCCGGCAACGGCAGGCACCAGGACTCGCCCGCGCATCCGCTCGGGGCCTGGTAGGCCGGGTTGGCCTCCAGCACGTACCCCACGCCCTGGTTCGCGTACGCGAGGTAGTACGGCCCACTGCCGACTTCGTTGAACCCAACGCTGGGGTACGGGTCCGGGTAGCCGGTCGCGAACAGCGTCATGGCCGCGTCGAACGCCGTCGGCGACATCAGGCCGACCGCGCTCGTGAACGCGCTCGAGTTGGTGGTGTTCACGTCGCCCGGCAGGTTGCACGGGTCGTCCGCGCCCGTGCAGACGAAGCCGGGGACCCCGGCTCCCTGCGCGGTGTACCAGCCCGCCGCCTGGATCCCGTCGGCCGAGATGATCGACAGGATCTGCAGCAGCGCCGGCCACGACTTCCCGCCGGCATCGGCGTGGAAGGTGATGCAGCCGTCCGCCTCGTGCATCGCGGCCGCGGGGCACCACTGGGTGTCGTTGATCGACATCGACGCGTAGACGTACGACGGGGTGTTGTTGTACGGGAAGTGGAGCGCGGCGCCTCCGACCCCGGCATCCCAGCTGCTGTTGACCTCGTTGCAGGTCGGCTGGCCGTTGCAGACCAGGCCGTAGTACGGGACGAGCGGACCGGCGATGTCGAAGCCGACGTAGTAACCGGTCGCGCCGACCACCTGGGTCCCGAAGATCGCCCGGATGATCGAGAACTCCACGTCCGTCGGGTAGACCTGGCGGCTCGCCTTCGTGCCGGGGTCGTAGAAGTGCGCCGCGGGATCGATCACGAACGTGAAGTTGTTCCCGCTGACCAGGCTCGTACCCCACTGCGAAACGCACTGGGGGCTGCCCGGAACGCAGGTGGCGACCTCAGGGAAGAAGTTCGAGTAGGTCTGGCCCGAGTCGGTCCCGTTGTTGCCGATCAGGGACTCGTCAAAGCCCTGGCCGACCTCGTAGCCGACCGAGTAGTAGTCGGCGGCGGGATCGAGGGTCAGCGCGCCCCCGGGAACGACCTCGTAGTTCACGAAGAGACCGGGGTGCGGGTCGGACTCGGTGGGGACGTTACAGACGGCGCACCCGAGCGGAAGGCCCGGCGCACCGACGTAGATCCCCCAGGTGTAGTTGAGGTAGGCCGTGGTCGCTCCGTCCGAGCTCTGGACCACCATCGTGATCCCGTAGTAGCCGGGGCTCGGGAACGAGTAGGTGGCCGTCGCGTACGTCGCGCCCGAGGACGCGCCGGACGAAGTGATCCCGGACGGCCCCGTAAGCGTCGGCGGAGAGGCGGACCAGAGCGGGTTCGCCGGGCCGTGCGAGTAGGAGCCGTTGACCGTGATCGTCCCACCCGGAGCGATCCAGGTGTACGGTCCGCCGGTCGTGTTCGTAAGCGTCGTCGCGACCGTCGGGTAGTGGCCGCTCGAAACCTGGGACGCATCCGGGTTGACCTGGAGCTCGCCCAGCTGCTTCGTACCGGTGTGGAGGATCCCCGACGGGGTCGTCGCGGTCGCGGCGAGCGTGTAGAGGCCCGTGGACGCATACTGGTAGGTGAGCGAGCCGGTGGCCCCACTCGTGGTGTTCGACGGTCCCCAGGTGAGGTTGTAGCTCTTGATCGTCTCACCGCCGGTGACCGAAACGGTCGCCTGCACCGTATTTCCTACCGCAGTCTGAGAATAAGTTTGCCCGAAGCCGACCGTATAGGGGATGAACAGTTTTACGTCGTTCGTCGAGTTCGAAGTGACACAGGCCGAGGCCGGACTGCACGAGCTCTTCGAGACCGTCGACGTCGGGACGGAGCTCAGGGCCGCATAGGCCCCGACGCCGCCCACGACCACGACGACGGCCATGATGATCGCGGCGACCACCGTCGACAATCCGCGTCGGCTCGTCATCCGAGTCAGTCGCTGGGGTTCGTTCCCTTCCATTGATCCGATTCCTCCCGGGATGGGATGGGAGCCCCATCCCGAGGGTCCTATATATACCGTGATGACGGCCCTCGGGCGACCCGTCGGTGGCCGGTTCGGTCCGGGACCGGACCGGCCGCGCGAGCGGCGGCCGTTCGCCGAAGGCCGACCCACCGGCAGGCGCGGCCGACCTCCGACCGACGCCGCGCCCGTGCCCACAGGATGCCACCGCAGCGGGCCCCCACGGACGCGGGTCGAGGGCCGGCGGTCGGGCATCGATCGAGATGACCTCTCCGCGGTAGAGGGGTCGAAAAATCCCGCAGGAGGGGGAACGGGTTGCCCGGGCCCCGAAGGGCCCGGGGGCGCTCGGACCGGGTCGGCCTACTGCATTCCGTGCTCGCTCTTCTGGTGAGCGGCGAGCTCCTCCGGAGTGGCCATCGACTTACCGCAGACGCTGCACTGGTTGGTCGTGGGGCTCGACGGGCTCCACGCCTGGGCCGGCGCGGCGCTCTTCGATCCACCCCAGACCATGCGGCTCACGACCGTCGCGACCAGCATGCCGATCACGAGGCCCACGACCAGGAGCAGCGTCCCCGCCGCCCCGCCGTTGAGACCCTTGATCAGCGACGTGTTCGTGAACGTCGCGTTGTTGTAGTAGATCGGGGTGTTCGAGATGCTGATCGAGCCGGTCGAGTTGTACGTCCCGTAGGTCGTGTAGACCGTCAGCACGTAGGAGTACAGCCCGGTGATCGTCTCCGTCCACTGATACGTCGTGGGCTTGGTGCCGTTGTTCGCCAGGTTGGTCGAGAGGACCGTGCCGCCGGTCGGGGAAACGACCGTCAGCAGGACCCGGCCCGTGTACTGGCCCGTGTAGTTCACGGAGAGCGTGTAGGCATCGGCCACGCCCGGGGTGGGCGCGACGTTGAGCTTGCTCGTCGGCGCCGACAGGATGAACGAGCTGACCGGCAGCACGCCCCAGCCGGGCGGGAACAGCGGGTTGTAGGTTCCGTACTCATAGCCCGTGGTCACCATGGTGCCATTGGTCGGATCGACCTGGACCGCCGTGAGGTTCAGCAGCGTCGGGTCCGCGAGCAGGTTCGGACAGGCGGTCTCGTAGCCCGCGAAGTACGTCGGCGTGAGCGGGAAGGCGATGTACTCGGTCGGGGCCGACTGGTTGGTGATCATCGACGACAGATCGTTGGACACGCACTGCACGTGCGTGACGTAGTCGGTGATGTTCAGCCAGAGGCCCGTCGCCGAGGTGCTGATCGTCGAATTGAAGACCGTCAGGTTCAGCACGATGGTCGTGGGGAGCACGGTGTACGTGCTCAGTACGGTCGTGGCACTGTTGACCTGAAGGCTCACTTGCGTCGGACTCGCGGCCGACGGCTGGGGTGCCAACTGCGGAGCCGCCGGCGCACTGGGCCCGGTGGCGAGGGCCGCAGGCGCGGTCCCGGCGTGGTCGGTCGCGACCGGGAACGCCGATCCGGGGATCGCGAAGGCGAACGCGAGTCCCACGGTCAACCCCAAAATCAGCAGCGCGATCCCGGCATGTCCCCCCGCAAGTCGACGAGGTTGGTCCATGGCCCACAGGCAGGACTCACGCTACATAAAGGTCACTCTAAGCTCATATCCCGGGGGGTCACGGGGCCGTCGGGGCCGTCGCAGGCGACGGACGCGACGCGACGCAGTCGAGAACCCCGCCGGGCCGGGGCCGGCCGTCCGGTCCCCGGGGTGAGCGCGCCGGCGGGGCGCGGCCCGCACCGAAGGTTAACCATATCTGAGGGGGGACGCCTCGGTGGCGGTCGTGCGTCCAGGGCTCGTCGCCATCGGACTCGCCATCGCGTTCGTCGGGGCGGGACTCGGGGGGTCGCTCGTGCTGTTGCCCTCGGGCACCAACGAGACCGTCTCGTCGACCATCACCCTGGGCGTCCTTCCGGGGGCGCCGTCCAACTGGACGATCAATCTCACCCAGAACTCGGGCAGCTCCCTCGTCGTATCCTGGACCACGACCGCGGCCGCGAACGTCACGCTCTGGGGACTCGGAGCGTGCCCGAGCGGTACGGGGCTCTGCCCCGTCTCCCCCGCGATCGAGAGCTGGACGACGGCGGCCACCGGCCGGTGGTCGACGTCCGGTCCGCTCGGGCCGGGACTGTTGGTGAGCGTGACCGACGCCGCGGGCCGTTCGATCTCGTTCTCGGGCACGGCCACGGAAGGGTACCCGACGAAGGGGACGACCAGCCTTCCGGTCGAGACGCTCGAGATCGCGGCGGCCGCCGTGCTGCTCCTGATCGGGGGCGTGGCGGTCTTCCTCGGCCTGTTCCTCCGCAGCGGGGTGTACGGCCGCAATCCGGCCCCCCGGACCAGCCCGTACCCCCGGATCGACGACGACGAGCTCGACGACGACGCGCCCGACGGCCGCACGCTCGACGACGAGGACGACGGAAGATCGCCCTAGGTCGGGACCGTCGGCGCGGCGACCGGGCCTCGAACGATGCGTCCCAGCGCCTCCATCAGCGGCACCGGGCAGTCGACCACCGACGACTCGGTCCGCGCACCGCCGAAGACCGTCGAGCGAACGCGACCGGCGCTCCACCCGAGCACCGTGCGGGGCCCACCCGCCCCCTCGACGCGGCCGATCGCCAGCGCCACGACCTCGCTCTCGTAGACCCGGCCGTACCGGGCCCAGAGGATCGCGGCGCCCGCCGCTCCCGCCGCCGCCCAGGGGAAGGCGACCACGACGGCGCCGACGACGTACGCGTCGAGCGCCCCGAGCGCGATCCCGCACCCGAGCAGGACCGCGATCGTGACGCGGGTCGGCCGTTGGATCGGGGCCCGACGCAGCCGGCGCTCCGCCACGACCGTGGCGACGGTCGGCGGCACTCCGCCGTCGCTTCCGAGCAGGGCATGGAGGGTCGGCTCCACGACGAACCCCTCGGCGCGCAGCGCCGCCTCGTACCGTTCGAGCAACGCGGCCCCTTGGGGTCCGGTGAGATCGACCGACTGTCCGACCGGCAGGGGGATCGGGGTGCCGCCGGTGAGCGGAGGGACGCCCCGCCGGCGCCGCCCCGCCGTGGCCGCCGCCATGCGAAGGGGGAGGCGCGCGCTTGGCTTATGGGCTCGCGCTCGCCCGGGGGGCGCCCCCGGGGCCCGGACTTCGTCGTCTTGCTCGCGAGCCTAAATAGACCGCCGAGGTGGCCGCTCCCGTGGTCTGGAAGCGCCGACCGCTCTGGCTCGCGCCGTCCTTGCTGAGCGCCGACTTCGGCGAGCTGGGGGCGGCGGTCCGGGCCGCCGAGGCGGCCGGGGCCGACGCGTTCCACCTCGACGTCATGGACGGCCACTTCGTGCCGAACCTCTCGTTCGGCCCCGCGCTCGTCGCCGCCGTCCGCGCGCGGACCGAAAAGCCGCTCGACGTCCACCTCATGATCGACGACCCGCTGCGCTACGTGGAGGCGTTCCGCCGCGCGGGAGGCGACACGCTCGTCTTCCATCTGGAGGCGGGCTCGCCGCCGCCGGCGGTCATCGAGGCCGTGCATCGGCTCGGGGCGAAGGCGGGGATGGCGCTCCGGCCCGAGACGCCGTTCGAGGAGGCCGTCCCGTTCCTCGACGCGCTCGACGAGATCATGATCATGGGCGTCCACCCGGGCTTCTCGGGCCAGAAGTTCCTGCCCGAGGTCCTGCCGAAGCTCCGGGCGGCCCGCGAGGCCGTCGAGCGTCGGGACCGGGCGACGATCGTGGCGGTCGACGGCGGGGTCACGCCCGACAACGCGGCCGAGATGGCCGCCCACGGGGCGACGTTCTTCGTGGGCGGCCAGTCCGTGTTCGGCGACGGGGCGATCGGGGAGAACCTCCGGCGGCTTCGGACGTCGGTTGAGGCGGGGGCGCGGCGTGCAGTTCCGTGACCTCGCCGGGGCGCTCGAGCGGCTCGAGGCCGAGCCGAAGCGGCTCGCGATGCGGGCGATCCTCGTCGAGCTGCTGCGTCCGCTCAAACCGCCGACCCTGCACGAGGTACTGTACCTAGTACAGGGCCTCTTGCGGCCCGAGTACGAGGGGGTCGAGCTCGGGGTCGCGGACTCGCTCGCGTGCCGGGCGGTGGCGGCCGCGACCGACGCGAGCGTGGAAGCGGTGGCCCGTCGGGCGAAGGCGCTCGGCGACCTCGGGAGCGCGGCGGCGGAGCGGCTGGCCGAGCGGCCGGCGTCCTCGGGGCATCCGCTCGAGGTCGATGCGGTCTACCGGGAACTTCAGCGGATCGCGGCCGCGAAGGGGGAGGGTTCGCAGGACCTCAAGGTCCAGCTGCTCGCGGAGCTCCTGAAGCGCGCGACCCCGACGGAGGGGAAGTTCCTCGTCCGATTCGTCGTCGGGACGCTGCGGGTCGGGGTGCGCGAGATGACGATCCTCGACGCGCTGACCGAGGCGTTCGGGGACGGGTCGAAGGCGACCCGGGCGGCGATCGAGGGCGCGTTCAACCTCTCGAGCGACCTCGGCGAGGTCGCCGACGTCCTCGTCGAGCACGGCGTGGCCGGCTTGGGCCGGATCGGGCTCACCGTCGGCCGGCCGGTCCGGCCGATGCTCGCCGAACGGGAACCGACGCTCGAGGCGGTCCTCGAGCGGATGGGCGGGCGCGCGGCGCTCGAATACAAGTACGACGGGCTTAGGGTCCAGGCCCACGTCCCGAAGGAGGGCAAGGTCCGGCTGTTCTCCCGCCGGCTCGACGAGATCACGGCGCAGTTCCCGGACCTCGCGCCCGAGCTGAGGAGCGCGATCGCCGACCGGCCGGCGATCGTGGAGGGCGAGTGCGTCCCGATCGACCCCGACACGGGGGAGATCCAGCCGTTCCAGGCCGTGTCGCGCCGCCGGGGCCGGAAGTACGACCTCGAGCGGGTGCAGGCGGAGATCCCGGTCTGTCTCTACGTGTTCGACGTGCTGCTCGCCGGAGGCACCCCGACGTACGCGCAGCCGTTCCCCGAGCGACGGGCCCGGCTCGAGCGGATCGTCCGCAGCGGCGATCGGGTGAAGCTCGCCGAGCAGCGCATCGTGGAGTCCGTCGACGCGGCGAAGTCGTTCCTCGACGAGGCGATCGCGGCCGGCGGCGAAGGGGTCATGGCGAAGTCGCTGAGCCCCGAGAGCGCGTACCGGGCCGGCGCCCGCGGGTACTGGTGGATCAAGTACAAGCGGGACTACACCGCGGGGCTCTCCGACTCGATCGACGGCGTGATCGTCGGCGCGTTCGCGGGACGGGGTCGTCGCGCGGGACGCTGGGGCGCCTTCCTCCTCGCCGTCTACGATCCGGGGCGCGACCGGTTCGAGTCGTTCACGAAGGTCGGGAGCGGCTTCGATGACGCGCAGCTCGCGGAGATGCCGAAGCGGCTGCGCCCGCTCGAGCTCGCGGAGCGGCCGGCGGCCGTGGAGACCGGCCTGGAGGCCGACCGCTGGTTCGAGCCGAAGCTCGTGATCGAGGTCCGCGGCGCGGAGCTCACCGTGAGCCCGATCCACCGGGCCGCCTTCGGGGCGGTGCGCCCCGGCACGGGGCTCGCGCTGCGGTTCCCGCGGTTCACCGGACGCTTCCGCGACGACAAGAGCGCGACCGAGGCGACGACCGCGAAGGAGCTGCTCGAGCTGTACCGGGCCCAGGTCCGGCAGGAGGCGCCGGACGGCCCGGGCGAGGCGACCGACGCGTCCTGACGGGACGGCGGCGCGACTCAACCCAAAGTAATAAGAGGGGACGCCCGAGTGGCCGGGGGCGGAAGTTCGATCATGCTGGTCGAGATGACGGAGCTTCTGGGCCGCCAGATCTACACGCCGGACGGACGCCTACTGGGCGAGATCGACAACGTCGTCGTCGACGTCGAGGGAGCGAAGGTCGATGGCCTCTACCTCGCGGAGACGAGCCCGATGTTAGTGGAGGAATCCCGTCCGACGAACGTGCCGTACCGGTGGGTCTCGGCGGTCAACGACGTGGTGCTCCTCAAGTACTTCCCCCGGCGCGTCTCGATGAAGAAGGCGCCGGCCCGGGCCGCGAAGGAAGAGGAACCGGCCGCGACCCCCGCGCGCTGACGGTGCGGGGATAGCCAAGCCTGGGCAACGGCACAGGACTTAAACCGTCGGAGGACGCCGCCGGCCCCCGGCGCGAGAGATCCTGGCGCGAAGGCGTGCGCCGGTTCGAATCCGGCTCCCCGCATGACGACCGCGCGCGGGACCGTCCGCCGGTCCGCGCTCGTCCGGCAGCTAGAGTCCGTGCCCCCGTTCGCGGCGGCCCGGGCCGAGCTCGAGCAGGTCGCGACGCCCGCCGAGGCCGCGGTGGAGCTGCTCGCCGAGGCCCGGGCCCGGGACGACCTGGTCGGCCGCCGGGTCGCCGACCTCGGCGCGGGGACGGGCCGCCTCGCGATCGGGGCCGCGCTCTGGGGCGCGGCGTCGGTCGGCGGGATCGAGACCGACCCGGCCGCCGTCGGGACCGCGCGGGACGCGGCGGCGCGGCTCGGGGTCGCGATCGACCTCCGCGTGGGCGATGTTAGGGACTGGACGGAGCCGGTCGACACGGTGCTGATGAACCCACCGTTCGGCGCCCAGCGGCGGGCGGCCGACCGGCCGTTCTGGGCGACGGCGTTCGCGGTCGCCGACCGGGCGGTCTACGCCTTCGGGCTCGCGGCCTCCCGAACCTTTATAGCGGCCCGGGCGGTCGAGCGCGGCGCCCACGTCGAGGCGAACCGTCCGGTGCGCTGGGAGCTCCCCCGGGTGTTCCCGCACCACCGACGCGCGCGCGTCGCGCTCGCCGTCGACCTCTGGGTGATTCGAACGAAGGGATCGCGATGACCGCGGAGGAATTGCCGAAGGTCGTGCTGCCGGGCGACTACCTGGGCGCCGCGGAGGAGTTCCTGCCCGGCCGCGGGACGTACGAGCACGGCGGACGGATCTTCGCCAGCGTGATCGGCACGCCCGCGATCGATCCCCGGGACCGGACCGTGCGGGTCGAGGCCGCGAACGGGGTCCCCGAGCTGAACGAGGGGGACGTCGTCTACGCCCGCGTCGACGAGATCAAGACGGCGATGGCGATCTGCACCGTCCTCTCCTCGGCGACGAGCAAGCGCGGCATCCCGGGGAAGCCGGAGGGGACCGTGCACATCTCGAAGGCCCGCGACGGCTACACCGAGACGCTCTCGGGCGAGTTCGCCGTCGGGGACATGCTGCTCGCGAAGGTGCTGCAGGCGCACCCGTCGGTCAAGCTCACCACCGCGCCGGCGACGCTCGGGGTCGTCTCCGCGCGCTGCCAGGTCTGCCACGCCCTGTTGCGGCCGCACGGCAAGGAGCTCGTCTGCCCCCGCTGCGGGCACCAGGAGCGCCGGAAGCTGGCGCAGGGTCCGGGGCTCCCGCCCGGCTCGACGTGACGCCCGGCGCCGCCTCCCCCGAAGAGCGCCGGCTCGCCCGGCTCGTCGCCGCCCACGACCGCTGGCGCGGCCGCGGCGTGTTCAACCTCCTCCCGAGCGAGAACGCGCTGTCGCCGACCGCCCGCCGCTACCTCGGGAGCGACCTCGCCGGCCGCTACACGCTGCCCATGGAGGTCGCGCGGGACGGCGAGCTGCTCGACAATTCGTACACGGGCACGCGGTACACCGACGCGATCGAGGCGATGGGGAACGCGGCCGCGGCCCGGCTGTTCCACGGACGCTTCGCGACCGTGCGGCCGCTCTCCGGCCACATCGCCGCCCTCAGCGCGCTCGTGCCGCTCCTCCCCGCCCACGCGCGGATCTTGGCGATCGCGCCCGAGGAGGGCGGGTACGACGGGTACGCCCCCGGGTACATCCCGGCGCTGTTCGGCTACACCGTGCGGCCGCTCCCGGCGGACGGTCCCGGGCACCGCGTCGACGCGGCGTCGGCGATCGCGACGATCCGTCGGGAGAAGCCGCACGCCGTCGTCCTCGGCCAGAGCTTCTTTTTGTTCCCGTACCCGCTCCGGGCGATCGCGGAGGCGGCGCACGCGGAGGGGGCGCTGGTCCTCTACGACGCCTCGCACGTCCTCGGGCTCATCGCCGGCGGCGAGTTCCAGGACCCGTTGCGCGAGGGGGCCGACGTCGTCTTCGGCAGCACCCACAAGTCGTTCCCGGGGCCGCAGGGCGGGCTGCTCGTCACGGACCGGGAAGAGCTGTTCCGGCAGATCGATCCCGCGCTCGTCTGGCGGATCTTCGACAACGCCCACTGGAACCGGATCGCCGCGCTCGCGCAGACGCTCCTCGAGCTCGAGCGGTTCGGTCCGGAGTACGCGCGGACCGTCGTCGGGAACGCCCGCGCCCTCGGGACCGCCCTCGCCGACCGGGGCCTCCCGCTCGTCGCGGCGGACGACGGCTACACGCGCTCCCACCAGCTGCACCTCGACCCGGGGCCGCTCAAGGAGCGGACCGGGGTCGGCCCGGCCGCGCTCGCCCGGCGCCTCGAGCGACAGCGGCTCCTCCTCGACCTCGTCGGCCGGATCGGGACCGCCGAGGCGGCCCGCGTCGGGCTCGGGCCCGACGACATGCCGCGGCTCGCCGACCTGATCGTGCGGGGCGGGCTGCGGGGCGAGCGGGTCGGGGCCGAGGTGCTCGCGTGGCGCCGCTCGTTCCCGACCCTCCGGTTCCGGTAGGGCCGGAGATGGCGCGGCGCTCCGGAACGGGACCGTCCGTCCCCACCGCCCTCACCGGCACGCCCGGCACGGGCAAGTCGTCGGTCGCCGCGCGCCTCGCCCCGCGGCTCCCGTCGGTCGAGGTCGGCGAGCTCGCCCGGCGCCTGGGGGCGGCGACCGGCTCCGGCCGGTCGGTCGTGGTCGACGTCGGCCGGCTGAACCGTCGGATCCGGACTCGCGGCTGGCCCGCCGGCGTGCGCCTCGTCGTCGGCCACCTCGCCGGGCGGCTGCCCGTGCGGGACGTGATCGTGCTGCGCTGCCGACCGATCGAGCTCGAGCGCCGTCTCGCCCGGGCGGGCCGGGGGTCGGCCGACGACCGGCGCGAGAACGCCGTCGCGGAAGCGACGGACGTCGTCCTGCTCGACTCGCTCCGCCCCGGACGACGCGTCTGGGAGGTCGACACGACCGGGCGGAGCGTGGACGCGGTCGCCCGCGCGGTGGCGCGCCGGCTGGCGCGTCGGGGCCCGTCGAGGACCGGCATCGTCGACTGGCTCGGCGACGCCCGGGTGACCGAGCATCTTTTGGACCGCCCGCCGTAGGGCGACCGATGGTCCTCGAGGGGTACCGCGCCCGGGTCGCCCCGTACGTCGCCCGGATCGCCCGCCCGTTCCTCGGCTGGGACCCGGATCGGCTGAGCGTCCTCGCCTTCCTCTTGGCCGCGGCGGCGGCCGGGCTGGCCGCGCTGGTCCGGTGGACCTCGCCGCTCCTGTTCCTGCCGGTCGCCGCGCTCGTCCTGCTCGCCGGCGCGTTCGACGTGATCGACGGCGAGGTCGCCCGGACGACCCACCGGGCCGGTCCCCGCGGCGACTTCCTCGACCACGTCCTCGACCGGTACGCCGACCTCGTGATCGTGCTGGGGATCGCGGTCTCCGGGTACGCCGACCCGGTCCTCGCGCTGCTCGCGCTCGCGAGCCTGCTGCTCACGAGCTACATGGGCACGCAGGCGCAGGCCGTCGGGGTCGGCCGCCTCTACGGCGGGCTGCTCTCCCGGGCGGACCGGCTCGTCGTGATCGCCGTCGCCGCGTTCCTCGAGTTCGACTGGTCGCTCCCGTGGCCGTGGATGCCGACCGAGCCGTGGTCCCGCTTCCACGCGGGCGGCCTCACGTTCACGGTCCTCGACGTCGCGTTCCTGTACTTCGTCATCGCGGGCCAGTGGACGGCGATCGCGCGGGCCCGGACGGTGTACCGGGCGCTCCCCCGGCGCCCGTAACGTCGTCGTCGCCGCGGGCGACCTCGAGCCCCCCCCGCCACCGGTAGTACTGCAGCGGGTGCCGCAGGCGGGGGTCGAAGCAGCGGGGGTCGCGCGCCCGGTCGAGCTCCTGCGGGGCCGTGGGATCCCCGTCCCGCGCGCACAGCCCGTGGCTGCGCAGGGTGTCGCACTCCGGGACGGCGTAGCCCTTCCCGCCGTCGCGCAGCGTGATGTGCTCGACCTGGTAGCGGGTGATCGACTCGTCGAAGTCGGGGGCGCCCCGGTACGCGTCGACGATCGTCTCGAAGTCGGCCCCGACCCGGTGAAGGAACGCCGCGAGGGCGAACCGGCCGGCGTGCGAGAGGTTCTCGCCGGCCTCGAGGGCGCGGAGCATCTTGCGCACGCACGGCGGGAACCACTCGCGGTGGATCGCGGCGCCCGGCGCCCCGAGCCGCGCGACGGGCAGCGGCGTGCGGCGGGCGACCTCCGCGAGCAGGTCGGCCTCCCGCTCCCGCAGCGCGCGCACGACCTCCTCGCGCTCGGGGATCGGGACCGCCAGGCGGAGGCGGACCGCCTCCTGGAGGAGCCGCGCCGCCCGCATCGGGGCGACGACGACCCGGCCGTCGCGCACGTCCTGGCGGGCCAGCCGGAACTCCGCCTCGCGGATCGGGACCGCGAGCCGCAGGTACTCGACGAGCGGCACGGCGATCCCGTCGGGGGCGTCCTCGAACGCGAAGCCGAGCCGGCGCGCGACCTCGAGCAGCTCGTCGCGCGGCGCGCTCCCGAGGCGGCCGTGCCCGCGCTTCGCCTCCGCGACGGCCCACCGCCGGAGCGGGGCGGCCGACGGGGCCGCGGAGAGGACGAGGCGGGCGAACAGGAACGACAGGTACCGCACCTCCCCGGACGCGCCGTGCAGCTCCTGGACGACCGGCGCGCCGCGCGGGTCGTCGACCGCGGCCAGGATCCGGGCCCGCCCGATCGCGCGCACCCGCTCGAAGGCGGCGTCCCGAACGAGGTTCCCCACCGACACCGTCTCGCCGCCGAGGAGCGACTCCGCCCCCGCGAGGAACGGGTACTCCGCGAACAGCGACCGCTCGTCTAGACGATCCGGGGCACGATGAACTGCCATGCGATCAGCACCAGGACGAGGACGGAGGAGAGCGCCGCCGCGGTGGCCCCGAACTCGT
This sequence comes from Thermoplasmata archaeon, assembly GCA_035502455.1. Taxonomy (GTDB): domain Archaea; phylum Thermoplasmatota; class Thermoplasmata; order Lutacidiplasmatales; family UBA184; genus Lutacidiplasma. The sequence goes on from DATJUI010000018.1 coordinate 82,901, forward strand.
CGAGGCGGGCCGCCGACCACCCGCGCTTCACCCGCGCGGCCATCGACGCGGCGAAGTCCCGGAACAGGAGGCCTCCGTCGAGCGGGAAGAGCGGCAGGGCGTTCGAGAGCCCGAGCAGGAGGTTCATCCAGGCGAGCCAGTAGAGCAGGTTCGCCCCGATCCAGAACGCCCCCGCGTTCGCGCCGGCGAACGGCCCCGTGAGGTGGAAGAACTGGGCCGACGGCCCCTGGATCGGCTCGAGGGTCGCGAGCGGGAGCACGATCCAGTCGATGCCCCCCGTGAGCGGCCCGGACGAGCTCCCGAACGGCCAGGCGAGGGTCTGCTTCAGCTGGGTCGGGGTGAGGAACGTGGGGGCGACCCCGAGGAACCCTCGCCCCTTCACCGTCGGGCTCGGCGCGAGCACGACCTCGACCGACTGCGAGCTCCCGAGGCTCGCCGAGTAGTAGTCGACCGCGACGGTCTCCCCGGGCGTCGTGTTCGCGAGCGACGACTCGAACAGCGCCTCGGAGGTCGTGGCGGTGCCGTTGATGGACGTGAGGATGTCGCCCGGGGCGAGGCTGATGTTGGCCGCCGGCGAGCCGGGCTCGACGTACGCGACGCCGACCCCGTTCGCGTTCGGCGCGACCGAGGTGGACACGACCAGGGAGAGGACCAGGAAGAACGCGAGGGCGAGGGCGAAGTTCGCGAGGACGCCGGCGGCCGCGACGCGGTCGCGCTTGCGGCGGGACGCCGCCATCATGTCCGCGTCGTTCTGCTCGACGAACGCCCCGACCGGGACGACGCACCAGAGCACGCCGATCGACTTCACCCCGATGCCCTGCGACCGCGCGATCACGCCGTGCATCAGCTCGTGGAGCACGATCCCGACGACCAGCGCGACGATCCCGTAGCCGATCGGGATGATCGGATTGATCCCGGGGATCCCGAGGGCCTCGTTGACCGACGGCGCGGCCGACGGCGCGATGCGGAACGAGAGGATCGCGTCGACGACCAGCAGCGCCAGGATCCCGACCATGGCGATCGCGGCGAGCGTGATCCCGAGGTCGCCGACGCGGGTCCAGAACCGCCGGAACCGACCCCATCGATCGAGCGCCGCGAGACCGCGCCGCGTCTTGATCATCAGCGCCGGACCGAACAGCGACAGCGTCCGGTCGGGACCCATCCGCCCGGAGCGGTAGAGGAGCGCGACGATCACCCCGTACGCCACGACCACCAGCGCGGCGATCTCGTAACCGAGGTACGGGTCCACGGGTATCGCCCCGCTTCACGCCGGGGGAGGGTAATGAGCTCTTGCGCGGAACGCGACTTGGGTCAACGATAAGGGAGGGGCGGCCCCATGTAGGGGGGGTTCGGTCGGCCTCGTGGCGCGCTCCTGGTCCCCCGTCGCGGTGCTCGCGGTCGCGGGCCTGCTCCTGCTCTCCGGCCTCGCGGCCGCGTCGGCCGCGGCCCCCGCGTCGCCCGCGATCGCCGCCCCGACCGGTGCGGTCGGAAGCGCCCGCCCGGCCGGTCCGCCGCCCGCGGGCCCGACGGTGGAGATCGCGCCGGGGTTCTCGCCCGGTCCGACCGACCGCCTGCTCGGACCGCTCCCGCCGACGACGCCGCTCGAAGTGGACGTCGGACTCGCCCCGTCCGACCCGTCGGGGTTCGCGAGCCGGGTCGCGGCGGAGTATCTGCCGGGCACTTCGCTCTACCGGGACTACCTCACGCCCTCGGCGTTCGCCGCGCAGTACGGACCCGCGCCGACGGGCGTGGCGGCCGCGACGGCGTACTTCCGGTCGTACGGCCTCTCGGTGAGCGTGAGCCCCGACGACCTCCTCCTCACCGTCACGGGGAGCGCGCAGGGGCTCGGAGCCGCGTTCCACACGTCGTTCGCGGAGTACCGCAGCCCGCAGCGGGGGCTGTTCTTCTCCCACCCGGGCGCGGCGGAGCTCCCGTCGATCGCGCCGTGGAGCGGCGCGGTCGGGCTCGGCAACGTCACGCCGATCGTTCCGGCGGCCGCCGCCGCGGCGCCTGCCGCGGCCCCGCCCGCGGCGGGATGCCCGGGCGCCTCCGTCCCGCTCGAGCCGTGCGCGGTCTGGGGCGCCTACGACATGGCGGGGACGATCGCGAACGGCACCGACGGGGCCGGCACGACGATCGCGATCGTCGACACGTACGACGACGCGGAGACGCAGAGCGCGCTCGCGAGCGATCTCGCCGGCTTCGACGCACAGTTCGACCTGCCGAGCCCCGCCGTGACCTACGCCTACCCGGTGCCGACCTCGGTCGATCTGAACGCGACGTCGACCGGCTGGGGGCTCGAAGAGGTGCTCGACCTCGAGTGGGCGCACGCGAGCGCGCCGGGTGCTTCGCTCCTGATGACGTTCGCGCCGAACTCGGGCGCCGGCCTCTATGCCGCGGTCGATTGGCTCGTCGCGCATCCGACCGCGAACGTGATCTCGCTCAGCTGGGGCGAGCCCGACGTCGGGGTCTTCAATGCGTTCGACACGCCGTGCGCGAGCGCCTGCAACGCGTCGTCCGACGGATCGTACGCGGTCCTCGCGCCGGTGCTGGAGCTCGCCGCGGCCGAGGGGATCACCGTCTTCGCCGCCAGCGGCGACTGCGGCGCCGCCGACGGCACGAGCGGTCTCGCCACCAACTTCCCGGCCTCCGACCCGTACGTCACCGGGGTCGGCGGCACCGTCCTCACGGTCGATTCGAACGCCGCCTGGTCGTCCGAGACCGCCTGGTCGGGGAACGCCTCCGGCGCCTCGTCGCCCGGGTGCGAGAACCAGGGTGGGTCGGGCGGCGGCTTCGCCCCGTTCCCGCGCCCGGCCTGGCAGACCGGCCCCGGACTGCCCCCGGCGCCGGCCACCCGGGGCGTGCCGGACGTGAGCCTCGACGCCGGGACGCCGGTCGTGCTCGTCCGCGGCGGCGAGGACGTCGCGGTCGAGGGGACGAGCGTCGCGACCCCGATCTGGGCCGGGATCGCGTCGCTCGCCGACAACGCCTCGGGCGAGCCGCTCGGCTTCCTCGACCCGTCGCTGTACGGGGTCCTCCGCGGCGCGGCGTACGCTTCGTCGTTCCACGACATCACCGCCGGCTCGAACGGCTACGCCGCCGGACCCGGTTGGGACCCGGTCACCGGCATCGGCACGCCGATCGTCGGGGCGCTCCTGCCCGAGCTCGCGCGCTCGGTGCCTCCCACGTCGAACCTCACGGCCCACCTCCTCGCCAGCTCCGCCTCGGGCCCGGTCCCGCTCGCCGTCCACTTCTCCGTCCTCGCCGCGGGGGGCTCGGGGACGTATCCGCTCGAGGGGATCGCGTTCGGCGACGGGAACGCCACTCCCGCCGGCGCGGGAGCGGTCGCGCACCCGTACGAGGCGGCCGGCGTCTACCCGGCCCAGGGGTACGTGGAGGACAGCGGCGGCAACTTCTCCGTCTCTCCCCCGGTCGCCGTGGTCGCCGGCGGCGGCCGGGTGATCAACGTGACCGTTACGGCCTCCGCCACGACCGCGGCGCCCGGGGCGACCGTCACCCTGACCGCCACCGCGACCGGCGGCACGGCGCCGTACTCGTACTTCTGGTTCTACGGCGACGGGACGATCCTCAACTGGAGCTCGGCCCGCTCGACGACCCACGCCTACGCGGTCGCCGGCACCGACTGCGCCGCGGTCGTCGTGGCCGACGCGGCCGCTCCGGTCGACGGGGCGGCGAGCGCCCCCGTGGCGCTCGGGATCGGGGGCCCGGCGACGTCCGCGTGCACGTTCTCGGTCGCGCCGCTCACGGTCACGGCGACCCCGGACGTCGGGGTCCGCGACGCGCCCGCCGACTTCCCCGACCTGTTCGCGGTCGGCGGGGGCCCGTCGCCGGGCAGCGGGAGCCCGGTGACCACGACGTGGAACTCGTCCGATCCGTACGTGGCCGCGTGCGGCTGCGCGATCTTCCGGGCCGCCGGGAGCTTTAGCGTCCAGCTCACCGCCGACGACTCGCTCGGCCAGGAGGCGACCGCGGAGACGAACGTGACCGTGGCCCCGCCGCTCGCGGCGACGTTCGCGGCGTCGACCCAGCGAGGCCCGGTGCCGCTCACCGTCGACTTCACCGCCGCGGTCACGGGCGGCGACCAAGCCAGCGCCGCCAACACGACCTGGACGTTCGGCGACGGCGCCGTCGCCTCCGGCGCGACCGTCTCGGCGACCTACCCGAGCCCCGGATGGTACGTCGCCGTGGCGCACGTCGCCGACCAGGGCCACGGGAACGCGAGCGAGGCGTTCCTGATCGACGCGGTCGCGGCCGGGGCGAGCGGCCCCGAGCTCACCGCGACCGTCGACCCCGCGGTCGACGTGCCGGCCGGCACCCCGGTCGCGTACACCGCGGCCGCGTGGAGCGCCGGCGGGGCGCCGCTCGAGGGCGCGTTCGACTGGGCGCTCGGGAACGGGTCGGGCGGCTATGCGCCGAACGTGAACGCGACGTACCCCGGGCCCGGCCCCGGAGGGGCCGTCGCGGCGAACGACTCGATCTCCGTCACGATCCCGTCGACCGGCGCGTCCGTCGGGGCGACGATCCGCCTCGCGTCGTTCGGCGCCGTCGAAGCGGGAGGGTTCGTCCCCCGCGCCGACGCGCTCGAGGCGAACGTCACGGGGTCGCCGGCGGCCGGCTTCGCGCCGCTGCTCTGGAGCGGCACCGTCTCCGCGGGCGGCCCCGGCGGGACCGCGGTCGCGTGGAGCTTCGGCGACGGGTCGGGCTCGAGCTCCTCGGCGCCCGCACACGTGTTCGCGGCCGGCTCCTTCACCGTCGTGGCGCGCGTGACGGACGCGTGGGGGGACGTGGCCACCGCCGATCTCCCGGTCCGGGCCGCGGAGGCCGGACCGCTCGTCGTCGCCGGCGGACCGAGCGTGCGGTCGGGCGGGGCGCCGCTCGCGGTCGCGTTCGCCCTCACGATCTCGGGGGGCGTGGGACCGCCGTACACCACGCTCTGGACGTTCGGCGACGGGACGTACAGCCCCGCGGCGAACGCGAGCCACACCTACGCCGCCGGCGGGCAGTACGTCGCGTCGGTGACCGTGCAGGACGCGCGGGGCCACACGTTTGCGCAGAACTGGACGATCGACGTCACGGGCGGGTCGCCCGGGGGACCGTCCGGGGGCCCGTTTCCGGGGCCGGCGCTCCTCCTGCTCGTCGCGGCCGGGGCGGGCGTCGCGGTCGCGATCGGGGGCGCCGTGCTCGCCGGTGGGCGGCGGCGGCGGGCGCGGCCGCCGCCTAGCCCTTGACGACCGCGAGCGGGACCATCCGGGCGACGCGGCGGGTCAGCCCGGCGCCCTCGGCGACGCGCACGACCTCTTCCACGTCCTTGTACGCGCCGGGCGCCTCCTCGGTCACCCCTTCCTTCGAGGCGGACCGGACGAGGATCCCGCGGCGGTGGAGCGCCTCGGTCACCGCTTCGTAGCGGAACTCCCGGACCGCGGCGTGCCGGCTCAGACGTCGGCCGGCGCCGTGGCACGACGAGCCGAACGACCGCTCCATCGAGGTGGGGAGGCCCGCGAGCACGTAGCTCGCCGTCCCCATGTCGCCGGGGATCAGCACCGGCTGGCCGTGGGCGCGGTACGCGGCCGGGACCTCCTCGCGCCCCGCGGGGAACGCCCGCGTCGCGCCCTTGCGGTGGACGAGCACCCGCCGGCGGCCGCCGTCGACCGCGTGCTCCTCGACCTTCGCGATGTTGTGCGCGATGTCGTAGACGACCGCGAGGTCGAGCGCCTCGGCCGGGCGTTCGAACACCGCCGCGAACGCCCGCCGCACCCCGTCGGTGATCGTCTGCCGGTTCGCCCAGGCGAAGTTCGCGGCGGCCGCCATCGCGCCCAGGTACCGGGTGCCCGCGTCCGAGGCGATCGGGGCGCAGGAGAGCTGCCGGTCGACGAGGGGCGTCCCGGCCTCGGCGAGGGTCCGGTCCATCCGCTGGATGAACTCGGTCGCGACCTGGTGGCCGAGACCGCGCGAGCCCGTGTGGAGCATCACCGCGACGCCGCCGGGCGCGAGCCCGAGCACTTCGGCGAACGCGGGATCGAACAGCCGGTCGACCGATTGGACCTCGAGGAAGTGGTTCCCCGAGCCGAGCGTCCCGAGCTGCTTCGACCCGCGCTTGCGGGCCGCGTCCGAGACCTCCTCGGGACGGGCGCCCGCGAGCCGGCCCCCCTCCTCCTGGACGGGAAGGTCCTCGGGCCGGCCGAGCCCGTGCGCGACGGCCCAGGCGGCCCCGCCGACCAGCACCTCGTCGAGCTCGCGCGGCGCGACGGGGTGGCCGCCGCGGGAGCCGACGCCGGACGGGACCTCGCGGTAGAGCCGGTCGACGAGCGCCCCGAGCCGGGGCCGGACCTCCTCGACCGTGAGCGAGGTCCTGAGGAGCCGCACGCCGCAGTTGATGTCGTAGCCGATCCCGCCCGGCGAGACGATCCCCTCGCCGAGGTCGAACGCGGCGACCCCGCCGACGGGAAAGCCGTAGCCGAAGTGGATGTCCGGCATCGCGAAGGCGTAGCGCTGGATGCCCGGGAGGGTCGCGACGTTCGCGAGCTGGCCGAGCGACGGGTCGCCCTCGACGCCGGCGAGGAGCGCCGCGTCGGAGAAGAGCCGGCCCGGCACGTGCATCCCGGGCGCCTCGCCCGTCGGGATGTCGTAGGTGAACTCGTCGACCGGGACGAGCCGCGGGACCTTCGTCACGCCGCGGCGCGAGCCGGGGGCCGTATTAAGGGGCCCGGCCGGGCCCGGCGGGCGGGCCCGAAGGCCCAAGTAGGGCGTGGGGACTCTCCGGGGGGAGGGACGGGATGCTCGTTCGCACCCTGCTCACGATCGTCAACTTCGCGATCTTCGGGGTCACCATCGGCGTCGTCCTCGCCTTCCCGGCATACGACACGGTCGCGTTCTACTTCCTGCTCGGCTGGATGGTGGCGAGCTTCGCGCTGTTCTACCTCCCGTTCGCCGGCCGCCGGGTCGGCGGCGGGGGGCCGGCCCCGCCCCCGGGTGGCTCGACGTTCGGCCCCGGCCCGCTCGACCCCGGAGCGACCGCCGCGCCCGCCGGCCGGCCGCTCGCGTCGTCCCTCGGGTTCTGCATCTACTGCGCGGCACCGCTCCCGGGCGGCGCCACCACCTGCCCGGCCTGCGGGCACGCGGTCCCGCAGTCGTGAGCCGGGCCGTTCAGCCCGGCACGACGTACAGCATCGGTTCGCGGGCGCGCACGTTCGTTCCCGCTTGGACCGCGAGGCGCGCGACGACCCCGTCGGCGGGGCTCGCGACCTCGTTGCGCATCTTCATCGCCTCGAGCACGAGCAGGACGTCGCCCTTGCGCACCCGGGCCCCGTCGGCGACCTTCACCTCGATGATCCGCCCCGGCATCGGCGGCAGCACGGCGACCCCGCCGGCCGGCGCGGGCGCCGCCGCCGGGGGCGCGGCCCCGGGCGTCGGGGCGGGCCCTCGGGGCGCGGGGGGAGGACCGGCCGCGCTCACGTCCCGGGTCACCCGGACCGTCCACCGTTCGCCGTTCACGTCGACCGCCTGGGGCGGCTGCGGGAAGTGCTCGGGCCACGGCTCGACGACCACCCGTTCGCCGGCGATCTCGAGCTCGACCCTCAGCGGTCCCGCGCTCACGACGGCGACCGGGTAGCGGTGCCCCCCGACGGTCACGAGGTCGCCGCCGGGGGCGACCTCCACGGTCTCCTCCTTACCGTCGCGCGCGAGCGTGATGCGCAACGACCCACCTCCGCTGGGCGTGCCGGTGGGCGCGGCCCTCGAACGCCCACGGCGAGATCCCGCCGCCCCCGGCGGTCGCGGACGGCGGAGGCGCGGGCGCGGCGGTCGGCGACCGGAGGGCCGCGACGACCCCGAGCGCGGCGGTCGTCAGCACGTCGGCCGTCAGGCCCTGGCGCCGGGCCTCGTGGTAGGCCCGCCAGACCGCCGGGAAGAGGGCGTACGACAGCGCTTCGGCGGTGTCCGCCGCCGGGACGAGGGCGCGGACCTCGGCCGTCGCCTTCGCGAGCTCGGGGGCGAGCCGGTCGGCCGGGCGGCCGGTGATCGCGGGCGACTGCGCGGTCACCCGGCGGAACAGCTCCGCGTCGATCGGGGCGGGCGGCGTCCCGTAGAGGCCCCGGACGTAGTCGCGGACCTCCTGGGTGATCTGCCGGTACCGTCCGCCCGTGAGGACGTTCATCACCGCCTGGATCCCGACGATCTGGCTCGTCGGGGTGACGAGCGGCGGATACCCGAGGTCGGCGCGGACCCGGGGGACCTCCGCGAGGACCTCGGTGAGTCGGGCGAGGGCGTCCTGTTCCGCGAGCTGCGAGAGCAGGTTCGACAGCATCCCGCCCGGGATCTGGTGGGTGAGGATCATCGGGTCGGTCTGCAGCGACCGCAGATTGAGCAGCGGACGGTACCGCTCGAGGACGCCGCGGAAGTGCTCGGCGAGATCGGCGAGGGCGCCCAGGTCGAGGTGCGGATCGAGCGCGGTCCCCTGCATCGCCCCGACGAGCGTCTCGGTCGGTGGCTGCGACGCGCCTCCGGCGAACGGGCTCAGGGCCGCGTCGACCGCCGTCGCGCCGGCCTCGGCGACGGCGAGGCACGTCATCGTCGACATCCCGCTCGACGAGTGGGTGTGGACGACGACGGGAAGGCCGACCTCCTTGACGAGGGCCCCGACGAGCTCGGCCCCTTCCGTCGGCGGCAGGAATCCCGCCATGTCCTTCACGCACAGCTCGTCGGCGCCCATCGCCGCGAGCCGGTGGCCGAGCGCCACGAACGACGCGCGGGTGTGGACCGGCGACCGGGTGTAGCAGATGGTCGCCTGGGCGCGCGCGCCGGTGCGCTTCACCGCGTCCAGCGCGACCTCCATGTTGGCCGGGTCGTTGAGCGCGTCGAAGACACGGAAGATGTCGATCCCCTGCCGGGCCGACTCCTCGACGAACTTCCGGACGACGTCGTCGGGATAGTGGCGGTAGCCGACCAGGTTCTGCCCGCGCAGCAGCATCTGGAGCGGCGTGCGGGGCATGGCGCGCTTGAGCTGGCGCAGCCGCTCCCACGGGTCCTCCCGCAGGAACCGTAGGCAGACGTCGAACGTCGCCCCGCCCCACACCTCGAGCGACCGGTACCCGATCGCGTCGAGCCGCTCCGCCGCCGGCAGCATGTCGCGCGTGCGCATCCGCGTCGCGATCAGCGACTGGTGCCCGTCGCGCAGGACCGTCTCGGTGATGCCGACCATCCGCGGCCTCGGATCAGAGCGGGATGTTCCCGTGCTTGCGCCCGGGTCGGTCGTCGCGCTTCGAGGCGAGGATCGCGAGGCCTCCCACGAGGCGGGCCCGGGTCTCCGCCGGGTCGATCACGTCGTCGATGTACCCGCGCTCGGCCGCGAGGTACGGGTTCAGGAACTGCGCGCGGTAGTCTTCGGCGAGCCGGGCGCGCGTCGCCTCGCGCTCGGCCGGCGTCGCCTTCTCGAGCTCCCGCCGGAACAGGATGTTGACCGCCCCCTCGGCACCCATCACCGCGATCTCCGCGGTCGGCCAGGCGAGGTTAAGGTCGCCCCCCAGGTGCTTCGAGCACATCACGTCGTACGCGCCCCCGTACGCCTTGCGGAGGATCACGGTCATCATCGGCACCGTCGCCTCCGCGTAGGCGTAGAGCAGCTTCGCCCCGTGGCGGATGATGCCGCCGTGCTCCTGGGCCGTGCCCGGGAGGAACCCCGGCACGTCCACGAACGTGACGAGCGGGAGGTTGAAGGCGTCGCAGAACCGGACGAACCGGGCGCCCTTCGTCGACGCGTTGATGTCGAGCGTGCCCGCGAGGACGGCCGGATTGTTCGCGACGACGCCGATCGGGGCGCCGTTCAGTCGGGCGAGGCCGACGACGAGGTTCCCTGCCCAGGCGCGGTGGACCTCGAGGAACGAGCCGACGTCCACGACCCGGTCGATGACCGCGTGGACGTCGTAGGGTGCGTTCGCGTCCTCGGGGACCGCCCGCTCGAGCTCCTGCGCGGCCGCGTCCGGCGGCGCGGCGGCCGCGGCCGCCGGCGGCTCCTCGAGGTTGTTGAGCGGCAGGTAGCCGAGGATCCGGCGGGCGAGCGCGATCGCCTCCCGGTCGTTCGCCGCCGTGAAGTGCGACACCCCGCTCAGCGTCGCGTGCGCCTCGGCGCCGCCGAGCGCGTCCATCGTGACCTCCTCGCCGGTCACCGCCCGCACGACGTCCGGGCCGGTGATGAACATCTGGCCCGTCCCGTCGGCCATGATCACGAGGTCGGTGATCGCCGGCGAGTAGACCGCCCCGCCGGCGCACGGACCGAGGATGAGCGAGAGCTGGGGCACGACGCCCGACAGCAGCACGTTCCGGAAGAACACCTCGCCGTACCCGCCGAGGCTCATCACCCCCTCCTGGATGCGCGCGCCGCCCGAGTCGTCGAGACCGACGATCGGCACGCCGGCCTTGCGGGCCATCTCCATCACCTTCACGATCTTCATCGCGTGGGCTTCGCCGAGCGCTCCGCCGAAGACCGTCGCGTCCTGCGCGAAGGCGACGACCGGCCGGCCGTCGACCTCGCCCCAGCCCGTGACGACCCCGTCCCCGGGGACGCGCCGCTCGTCGAGGCCGAACGTGTCGACGCGATGGGTCACGAAGGCATCGATCTCGGTGAACGTACCGGCGTCGAAGAACGACTCGAGGCGCTCGCGGGCCGTCAGCCGGCCGCCCGCCCGGTGCCGCTCCACCCGGTCGGCGCCCCCGCCCTCCCGGGCCTTGCGCTTGAGCACCGACCAGCGGTCGAACGCCTCGCTCATGCCGGCTCCCCGACACGGAGGTCGCCCGCGCTTATGGGGACGAGCGTGGGGCCGTCGCGCACCAGTAGGGCGCCGTCGTCCTCGAGCCCAGCGATCGTGCCGCGGTCGACCCCGTCGACGAACGCGCGCCGTCCGACCCCCCAGAGGGCGGCCCGGCACCGGGGGATCCAGGCGCGGGCGCCGTCCGGTCCGGCGAGCTCGGTCGCGGTCGCCAGCGCCGTCGACGCGACCAGCGCCTCGACGGCTCCGAGCTCGGGGGCGCGGGCGGCGTACTCGTGGAGGGAGGCGACCGACCCCGTCAGCTCCGGCGGGAGCGCCCGCTCGTCGACCGCCACGTTGACCCCGATCCCCGCCACCGCGGCCGGGCCGGCCGACCCCGCCACCCGATCGACCAGGATCCCCCCCAGCTTGCGGGGTCGCCCCCCGGTCCCGATCACGACGAGGTCGTTCGGCCACTTGACGACGATCGGCGCGCCGTACTCCGCCCGCAGGGCTTCGCCGATCGAGGCGCCGAGCGCGAGCGGGATAAGCGTCGCCGGCCCCGCGGGCGCGGGGAGGACGATCGAGAGGTGGAGGGCGCCCGGGGCCGACCACCAGCGGTGGCCGTTCCGTCCCCGACCGGCCGTCTGGGACCGGGCCACGACCGAGCTGCCCGGCGCGGCCCCGGCGCGGGCGAGCGCGAGCGCCCGGTCCTGCGTCGAGGCGATCACCTCGTAGAACTCCCGAGGACCCATCGCCGTCCTCCCCGCCGCCGAGGTCCGGGCTCGGATAACGGTTGGGGCCGCGCGCGTCCGACCCCGCGAGACCAAATACCGGACCGACTCCACGGAGGCCGATGGGTGAGGTGGAGTCGCTGCTCGCGCAGACCGCCCGCGAGTTCCAGCCCCAGATCCAGACGCGGCTCCGCGGGTTCTTCGGCGGGATGATCCGGCACTACCTGCCGCAGGCCTGGGTCTTCACGACCGAGACCGAGACGGCGACGCTGCGGGTCGACGCGGACGGCGCGGTCTCGGTCGTCGCGGGGCCGGTGCCCGCACCGGACGTGACGATCGAGATCCCGACGGCCCGGCTCGTCGCCGCGCTGACCCGGCGCGCGGCGTCCGCGGTCCCTCCGGGGCCGCTCACGGTGACGCCGCACACGGCGAAGGGGAAGGCCGCGTTCGACTACCTGCGGTCGCGGCTCGGCCTGTAGCGACGCCCGGCACTCACGCACGGTGCGTAACGTTCTTCCGACCGGCCCCGGCTCCGCACCCCGGGGAGGACGATCGTTCCGTGGCGGGCGTCGGGGAGCTCCGTGACGCGTCCCTCCGGGGGCGGTGGACGGTCTGAGCGGGCCCGCGCCGCCGGCGTCCGATCCGCTCCCCGCGACCCCCCCGCCGCCGCCGTCCGCGGCCCCGAGCTTTCGCCGGGCCCTCGGGCACCGGCCGTTCCTCCTCCTCTGGTCGTCCCAGCTGATCTCGCAGTCGGGCGACTACGTGTTCGAGGTCGCGCTCCTCTGGCTCGTGCTGCAGACGACCGGGTCCGTCTTCGCCGTCAGCCTCGTCGTCGTCGTGACGTTGATCCCGGTCGTCGCGCTCGGGCCGTTCCTCGGCGTCTACGCCGACCGCTGGCCGCGCCGGACGATCCTCATCGTCACCAACCTCGCGGAGGGGCTCATGGTCGCCGCGCTCTCGGGTCTGGTCCTCGCCCACGACGCGAGCCTTCCCGTGATCCTCGCGATCGTCTTCGGGCTCGGGGTCGGCAGCCAGTTCGTGCGGGTCACCTCGAACGCCCTCGTGTCCCAGACGGTCGGGGTCGAGGACCTGGGTCCGGCGAACGGGCTGCTCTCCTTCAGCAACTCGTCGACGCAGGTCGTCGGCCTCTCGATCGGGGGCGTCGTGGTGGCGCTCGTGGGGCCCGAGCTGCCGATCGCCTACGACGCGATCTCCTTCCTCGTCGCGGCCCTGATCGTCGGCGGGATGGCGGCCGCCATCGGGCGCCCGACCCCGACCGAGCCCGGGGCCGCGGCGCCGGGCTTCCGCGCGGAGTTCGCGGAGGGCCTTCGGTTCGTGGTGCGTTCGCGGTTCCTGATGGAGCTCATCGCGGTCGGCCTCGTCGTCAACTTCTGCGGCAACGCGATGGCGGCGCTCTGGGCACCGTACGCCGACCTCGTGCTCCACGGTGGGGCGGCGACGTACGGGACCCTCGGCGCGGCGCTCGCCCTCGGCGCCATCGTGGGGGCGGTCGCGATCGGGAAGGTGAACACCCGCACCCGCGCGGGCCCGATCCTCTTCGCGGGGGACGCCGCGGTCGGCCTCCTGTTCATCGGCCTCGGGCTGGCCCGGTCGATCCCCGTCGCGGTCGCCGAGTCGTTCGGCTGCGGCGTCCTCCTCTCCGTGATCAACGTGCCGCTCCTGACGCTCGTCCAGGCGAAGGTGCCGGCCCGCCTCTTGGGCCGGGTGATGGCGGTGCTGATGGCCCTGATCCTCGCGGCCGCGCCGGTCGGCGCGTTCTTCGCGGGATCGCTCGCCGAGGCGACGTCGGTCGCGTTCGTCTTCCTCGTCTGCGGGTCGATCGTGCTCGCGATGGCGGGCGTGGGTTGGGCGTTCGCGCGCGAGGTCCGGACGATCACGTACTGACCCGAGGGGAGCGGGCACCGACCGGGCCGGGCCCGGGCCCTCGGGCCGAAAGGAGGATACGGAGCCCTCGGCTCTCCCGCCGTGGTGCGGATCGTCGACGACGAGAGCCGCTTCGAGGCGCCGATCGACCGGGTCTGGGCGCTGATCCGGGCGCACCGGGCCGACATGCCGGCGATCCACCCGACCGTACGGGACGTGCGGGTGGAGCAGGTCGCGGAGGGGATCGGCGTCGCGACGTGGTCGATGGAGTTCCTCGGCCGGCGCGTCGAGATGAAGAGCCGGGTCGTCCACTTCGTGCCGCTCGGGAAGCTGATCGAGTACCTGGAAGGACCCCTCGCCGGGTCGAAGGAGCTCACGTACCTCACGCCCGAGGGGCCGCGGACCCGGATCTCCGTCGTCGGCGAGTACCGCTCCCCGACGCTGGACGACGCCGCGCTCGCCGACGCGGTCGACCGGTTCCACGCCCTCGAGTTCGAGGAGGACGCGCGGTACCTCGCGCATCTCCCGTAGGCGCACCCCAGCCCCCGTCGATCGCCCGGCCGCCCCCCCCCGCCCGGCTCCGAGATCTCGCGCCCGCCTCGGCCGGACCCCGGCGCGCATTCAAGGTGCAGCGGAGCCCGGGTGGGCGACCCGCTCGAACAGACGGAGGGCAGCCTGCTCCCCGGCCGGCACCTTGGGGAGGTAATAGGTCCCCTCCGGAGCGAGCAGCTCCTGCATCCCGGCGTCGGTGAGCTCGCGCGCCGCCTTGCTACTGTAGAAGACCTGAGGCGCATCGAACGACGGATCCCCCCGAAGGCGGGCGGCCAGCCTCGGGCCGCCGGCGACATACCGTCCCTCGAGGGCGAGCGCGTCCGGCGGCATCGAGGGGCCCGCGGGGTAGTAGATGTCGAGGATGACGAGCTCGGGGCCGCGGACGTCCGACGGGTCGTCGGGAAGGGAGGACCGCGCCAGGTCCTCGAGCCGATCCGCGTACAACGCCCACGGACCCGGCGAAGCAGGCGAGGGGTCGACGTGGACGATCCGGGGTCCCCGGCCTCCCTGAGCGGCACGGAGGGCCTCGACCCAGCGCGGCTCGTCCTCCACGTAGAGCCAGTAGGGCGGAAGCCTCGTCGATGCCTCGGCGGCGAGAGGCACCGGCGCGCGGGCCGGCGCGGGCGTGGGGCCTCCTTCCCCGACGGACCGCGCGCCGACGCTCTCCCGGAGCAGGGCGAGCAGGCGCTCGTCCGCGGCCACGAGCGCTTCGAGGCGCCGTTCGAGCGCGGCAGCCCGGGCCCCCGGTAGCTGCCCGTAGGCGGCGAGCCGACGAGGTCGGAGCTCCTCGAGAGCCGCCCAGATGCGCACGAGCGAGGCGTCGGTCCTCCGGTCGATTGGGGGCGCCGAGACGATCTCTCCGAAGTCGGAGGCGAACCGCTTCACCTCCTGCCGCAGCCCCTCGAGCCCCTCGGACAGCGTCGTCCGGGCCTCGGCCGGGAGTCGCGGCTCCTCGCGGAGCTCCCGGAGCACGCTCTCGATCCTCCCCTCGACCACCCGCGCGGTGACGCCGATCCGACGGCGCTGCGCGGGATTGAGCCCGATGTCCCGGTCCGCCGCTTCGGTCATGAGGGACCCTCTCGGGCGCGGTCGATCTCCGGGATCCCGAGGAGACGGCCGTCGCCGCACCGGCCCAGAGCGACGGGCGGTACTTGAGGGCCCGGAGCGGAGATCGATCGGTCCGACGATCTCGCCTCCGACGGGCTCGGAGCGAACGGAGATGAAGCCTCGGGCCTCTGCGGCTTCGCTCGGGCCGCGGCGGGAGATCCGCCGCCCGAGGAGGTCAGCACCGGTGGAACCCCGCCCTTCGAACGTCCCCGGGGACGCGGGGATCGGGTCGGACCGGCGCCTCCCGCACGACGTCTGGGCGGTCTCGATCACGAGCCTGTTTTCGGACTGGAGCTACGAGATGCTCCTCCCGATCCTGCCGTTCTTCCTCGCGCTCGACCTCGGCGCCTCCCCCCTCGTGGTCGGTCTCGTCGAGGGCGCGGCGGTCTTCGCCCAGAGCGTGGCGCAGTTCCTCTCGGGCCGGCGCCTCGCGCAACGCGCGGACCGACGCACGGTCGGGACGGCCGGCTACGCGACGACCACCCTCGCCCACGGGCTCATCGCCGCGGTGACCGCCTGGCCGTACGCGGCGGTCCTTCGGGTCGTGGCGTGGAGCGCCCGCGGCGAGCGCCAACCGATCAAGAAGGCGATCCTGGCGGACGCCTCGCGAACGGTGGGCGCCGGTCGCTCCTTCGGCCTCGAACAGATGTTCGACTCGCTCGGCGCGGTGGCCGGGACCGTCTCGGCGGTCGTGGTCGTGTTCACCCAGGGACTCCCGGGGTTCCGGACGATCTTCGCGGTGAGCGTCGTGCCCGGCGTCGTCGCGGTCCTTCTGTTCTACCGGCTCGTGTGGGACCGCGCCCCCCGTCCGGCGTCCGGGGCCGGCGCCCCCGGGGCCGCCCGCGCCCCGTTCCCGCGCCGGTTCCGCTGGTTCCTCGTGGCCGCGTCGGTCTTTGGGCTCGCGTTCTTCAACATCCTCCTCGGCCTCCTCAGGGTCGGCACCGGGCTCCTCGGAGCCGGGTCGGGCAGCCCGGTCGACACGATCCTGGTCGCGCTCGTCGCCTACCTTGCCTACAACCTCGTCTACACCGGGCTCTCCTACCCCGCGGGGCTGCTCGCGGACCGCTTCCCCCGGATCGGGCTCGTCGCTCTGAGCTACCTCCTGTTCGTGCCGGTGGATCTCCTGTTCGTCCAGTCCCCGACGGTGCTCGTGGGCCTCCTCGCCTTCCTGGTCGCCGGCGTCCAGATCGCGCTCTCCGACGTGACGCAGTCGGCCTGGATCAGCCGCGCGGTCGCCCCGGGAGAGGTCGGGCACGCGTTCGGGTGGTTCGGGGCGGTGCAGGGGGTCACGTCGCTGATCTCGTCGGTCCTCATCGGCGCTCTCTGGACCGCGTACTCCGCTCCGTTGGCGTTCTCCGTGTCGGCCGGGCTGGCCGTGATCGGGGCGGGCCTGCTGCTCCCGGTGGCGCTCGAGGACCGGCGGCGTCGCCCGTCGTGACGGGGCGGGGGGCCGCGCAAACACTATCTGTCCTCGCGCGGGAACCGAGGATGGCGATGGGGCCCGCCGGAACCTCCGCGCGGCGGATGATGGCTCCTACTCCAGGACCCCATGTCGCCTTCCGCGGATCGCGCGATCGCCCGACCGGCTCCGGGCCCACTCGCTGAGCTCGAGCAGCTCGCGGAAGACGCCGGCCAACCCGAGCTGGCCCGGGAGATCCGTTCGACCGCGCAGGAGCTCGCACACGGGCGGCTCACGGTGGCCGTGCTCGGGCAGTTCAAGCGCGGAAAATCGTCCCTGCTGAACGCCTTCGCCGGGTGCGTCGCGCTTCCCACCGGGGTCCTGCCGACGACCTCCGTCCCGACCGCGCTGGTCCGCGGTCCGGGCGAAGCGCGGGTCACCGACGCGGACGGTGCGGTCCGCCGCGTGCCGCTCGCGAAGGTGGTCGAGTTCGTGTCGGAGCAGCGCAATCCGGGGAACCGCCGGGGCATCGCCCGCGTGGAGGTCGCCGTGCCGCTCGACGCCTGGACCGACGGCGTCACCTTCCTCGACAGCCCCGGCATCGGCTCGGCGAGCGACCTCAACACCCGCGCCGCCCACGAGCTCCTGCCCCGGGTCGACGCGGCGATCTTCGTCCTCTCGCCGGATCCGCCGATCACCGCGGAGGAGGTCGCATTCCTGACCGAGGTTCGGCCCCACGCGACCAAGTTCTTCTTCGTGGTGAACAAGATCGACCTGCTCGGTCCCGAGGAGCGGCGCGAGCTGCTCGGGTACGTGGAGACGATCGTCCGCGAGCGCTGCGGCTTCTCCTCCGTCCGTCTCTTCTGCACCTCGGCCCGAGCGCCCGTCGCCCCCGGCGCGGGAGGCGCGACCCGCGGGGAGGGCACCGGGGTTCCCGAGCTGTGGCATGCGCTTCGGGAGTTCCTCGGTCCCGGCCGATCGCGGGCCCTCGACCAGGTCGCCGGGCGACGGGTCCGCCAGTACGCAGCTCGGCTCGGGGCGCTCACCGAGCTCGCGCTCCGCTCCTCCCGCCTCGACGCGGAGGAACGGGCCGGGCGCCTCGTCCGGCTCGAGCGGGGGATCGAGGACCTCCGCGCGGAACATCGGGCTTCGCAAGCCCTCGTCGCCGAGGAGATCCAGTCGCTCGAACGAGAGCTCCCCGACCGGATCACGGCAGCGCGCGCGCCCCGCGTCGCCCCGTTGGTCGCCTCCCTGAGCCGGGAGGTACCCGAGCTCCCCGGGCGCACCGCCGGGGGCCTGGTCGCCGCCTTCGACCGGGCGTTCCGGGCCCGCGTCCTGCCGGTCGTGGGGGAGATCCGCGCGGCCGCCAGCGACGAGGTCACCCGACGCCTCGCCGACATCGGGGAGGCGTTCGAGCGGCGGCTGAGGCGCTGGTCGAACGACCTCCACGTGCTGGTCGCTACGGAGTTCTCGATCGATCTCCCGCCCACGTCCGTCGAGGTCAAGCTGGCGGCCTCGGACCGGTATACCGACCGGATCGACGGCCTCTTCGAGGGGACGTTCGCGGGCCAGACCGTCCTGTTCCTGCCGGCCGCCGTCCTGCGGCGACGTCTGGTCCAGCAGGTCCCCGCGCTCGTGGAGCGGGAGCTGGAGGCCCAGTCGGGTCGGATCCGCAGCGACCTCTTCGAGCGCGTCGAGCGGAGCTGGTCGACCGCCCGGACGGAAACGGCGGAGCGCCTCGACCGGGAGCTCCGGCTCCTCGGGCAGGCGGTCGGGGCGGGCCGGGCGGCGCACGACCTCGGCCAGGCGCGGCTCGCTCGGTGGCAGGAGCGGATGGAGGGGCTCGAGGCGCGGGCCGGGGCGCTCGCAGAGGCGGCGGGGCCCGCCGCCTAGCGCTCGCAGGAAGGGTGCCTCGCATGGAGTTTGCCGGCCTCCTCCGCGGACCTTCGGGGGACACCGGGGATCGGTCGGGGGCGACCACGCGGGCCGATCTCCAGCTCGAGCCGGTCTTCGGGGCGGTCGTGCAAGGACGGGAGGAATACGACCTCCTTCCGATCTTCCGGGCCCCGAGCGGCGACCTCGGCGTCGTCGAGTTCCGCCAAGCGGTGTTCCGAGACCTCGAACGACCGGCCGTTCGAACCGCCTTCGAAGGGTTCGCGGGGAGCCTGCGATCGGTGCGTCGGTCTCTCGCGCTCGCCCAGCGGCTCCCCGTCCCCTACCAGGGCGCCCGGTGGTTCCTGGACGCGGTCCGGGAGTACGTCGCCGCGGCCCGGCGGCTGTCGGCCGCCCTCGCCGCGGCCGAGCCGAGGTCGCGCGGCCTGCGGGAGCTCGGGGAATTCCTGACGGAGTACCTCGCCACCGCGAAGTTCCTCCGCCTCGCCGAGGAGAGCGACCGCCGCGGGGCCGCGATCGCCGCGCTCCGCTACACGCTCCGGATCGAGGAGAGCCGGGTCACCGTCGGCGCCTTCGCGGGGCAGGCCCCGTTCAGCGCCGAGGTAGCGGCGACGTTCGCGAGGTTCCCGAGCGGAGCACGGGAACGTGGTACCCGAGCTCCCCGCGAGCGGCCCGAGATGGACCCGGTCGAGGAGGCAGTGCAGGCGCGGGTCGCCCTCCTGTTCCCTCGCGAATTCGCCGAGCTCGCCGCCTTCCGGGACCGGGAGCGGGAGTTCTTCGACCCGACCGTAGCGCGGGTCGACCGGGAGATCCAGTTCTACCTCGCCTGGCTCGACCACGTACGCCGCCTTACGGAGCGGGGGGTCCCGTTCTGCTATCCCTCGCTCTCGGAACGCTCGAAGGAAGAACGCGTGCTCGACGCCGTCGACCTCGCGCTCGTCGGGACCCGGGCCGATCCCGCCACGACGGTCGTGGCCAACGACGTCGCGTTCCACGGGGCCGAACGGATCCTCGTGGTGACCGGCCCCAACAACGGGGGCAAGACGACCTACGCGCGGATGGTCGGTCAGCTCCACTACGTCGCCCAGCTGGGCGCCCCGGTGCCGGCGCGCGAAGCGTCGCTACTGCTCGTCGACCGGGTCCTCACGCACTTCGAACGCGGCGAGCCGACGGCCGACCTGCGGGGGAACCTCCTGGACGAGCTCGTCCGGGTGCACGAGCTCCTGGCGGTGGCGACCGACCGGAGCCTCCTCGTGCTCAACGAGACGTTCGGCTCCGCCGCGCTCGAGGACGCGCTGTTCCTGGGCCGCGAGGTGCTGGAGCGGATCGCGCGACGGGACGCGCTCGCGGTCTTCGTGACCTTCCTCGACGAGCTCGCCGCGCTCGGACCCGCGACCGCGAGCCTGGGGAGCGTCGTTTCCCCCGAGCATCCGGAGGCCCGAACGTACCGCTTTCGCCGTCAGCCCGCGACCGGGCAGGCGTACGCCCTCGCCCTCGCCGAGCGGCACGGGCTCACCTACGAGGCCCTGCGGAGGCGGCTCCCCTCATGAGAGTGCGGCTGTTGTTCCCGGACCGCGACTTCGACCCGGCGGTCCCCTTGCCCCCCTGGGCGCGGGAGGTGATCCGGGACCTCCGCCTCGATCCCGTCTTCGACGCGATGGCCGCCGAAGACCCCTACCTGCGGGAGCTCGTGCCCAAGGTCGCCCTCGCGGGGCTCGCCGACCCGGACGCGATCCGGTACCGCCAGGAGGTGTTCCTCGACTGCCTCGCGCACGCGGACGTGCTCGAGGGGATGCGAGCCCTCGCGCTCCGCGCGCTCGCCGCCGAGCGGGAGCTCTGGGGCTTCGGAGACAGCCCGAGCTCGGTGCTCTACCGCGCGACCCGGCTCCTCGACCAGCTGCTCCCCACGCTCCGGGCCCTCCGCGCGCTCGGGGGCGCCCATTGCGCCGAGTTCCGCTCGCGCGGGATGCAGCGCCTCCTCGACGAGCTCCTGCGCGAGATCGACGCGCCGTTCTTCGCCGAGGCGGAGGCGGAACGGGCCGAGCTCGAACTGCCCCGCGGGGAGCTCGTCAGCGCACGCCTCGGGCCCGGGAACAAAGGGGAGGACTACGTCCTCCACCGGGGCCCGGTGGAGCGGTCGGGGTGGTGGCGGCGCGCGTGGCCCCGGCGCCGGTCCGAGCTCACGTTCGAGGTCGACGACGACGACGAGACCGGGCACCGCGCCCTCGCCCAGCTCAAGGACCGTGGCCTCGCCGCGTCGGCGCGCGCGGTCGCCGACGCGAACGCCCACGTCCTCACGTACCTCGACGGGCTCCGGGCCGAGCTCGGGTTCTACCTCGCCGTCCGCACCCTCACCGCGCGCCTCGCGGCGCTCGGGGCGCCGTTCGTGCGGCCCGAGCCCCGCCCGACCGCGGAGAATGCCCTCGCGGCCGACGGCCTCTACGACCTCGGTCTCGCGCTGACGAGCCCGCGCCCGGTGGTGCCCAACGACGTGCGCGCCGACGGGAGGCCGCTGCTCGTCGTGAGCGGCCCGAACCAGGGAGGGAAGACGACGTTCCTTCGGAGCCTCGGGATCGCCTTCCTCTTGATGCAATGCGGGAGCTGGGTCCCGGCGCGGCGGTGGGTGGCGAGCGTGCCCACGGTCCTGCGCACGCACTTCAAGCGAGAGGAGGACCCGGCGCTCCGGGGCGGCAAGCTCAACGAGGAGCTCGAGCGGATGTCGGCGACGGTCGAGGCGCTGCGCGCGGGCGGCCTCCTGCTCGCCAACGAGTCGTTCGCCTCGACGAGCGAGCGGGAGGGCTCGCTCCTCGCCGACGGCGTCACCCGGGGGCTCCTCGACGGAGGGGTCCGCGTCGTGTACGTGACCCACCTCTACGACCTGACGCGGCGGCTCTACCGCGAGGAGGCCGAGCGGGGGCTCTTCCTGCGGGCCGAGCGGGCCCCCGACGGCGCGCGGACGTTCCGGGTGCTCCCGGCGCCGCCCCTGTCGACGAGCTTCGCCGTCGACCTCTACCGCCAGGTCTTCGGGGATCCGGGGGCGCCCGAGTGACCGGGCGGCCCGGCCGACCGGGGGGAACGAGCGCGGACGGGCTCAGCCGAGGTCCCGCAGGCGGCGGACCATCTTGACGGCCGCCCGGACGGCGTTCGCCGCGTTCTCGATCCGGTCCTGGGCCTGGAGCCGGGTCTCGCCGGGTCCCGAGATGCCGAGGCCGAGCGGCTTTCCGTGCTCGACGGAGAGGTCGGTGAGCTTTCGGGCCGCCTGGTTCATGACGACCTCGTCGTGCTGGGTCTCCCCCTCGATCACGGCCCCGAGCGCCACGACCGCGTCGACGTCCTTGCGGCGGAACAGCGCCTGTACCGCGAGCGGCATGTCGTAGACGCCGGGCGTCCGCACCACGGGCCCCGGGGTCGCGCCCAGGAACTCGATCTCCTCCTTCGCGCGCTCCAGCATGAGGAGCGTCACGTCGAAGTTGTACTCGCTCGCGACGATCGCGACCCGGATCCCGTCTCCCGCCCGCTGCGTGCTCGGCATCTCCGACTCCTTCTTTCCTTCCGTGGTTTCCCGTGGAACGTCAGCGCGACCGCCGGACCGGGCCCGCGTCCGCGAACCCCTGCCGCAGCCCCTCGCCCGCGTGGCGTGCCAGGTCGCGCGGCCGGAACAGCATCGCGTAGGCGTTGGCCGCGTGCTCCTCCGCGCGGCGCCGGGCGAGCTGCTCGAGCTCGGCCGGGCCCGACGCCTCGCCCTCGTGGACGAAGCACTCCAGGATCGGGCGGCCCGCGAGCACCCCGGTGAGCATGAGGCCCGTCGAGGCGACCTCGGCGCTCGACCGGTCGAGATCGGCCCGCCCGGGCATCCCGAGCGCGAGGCAGAGGTCCGCCCGCTCGTCCCGGAACAGCTGCCGGCAGGCGACCGGGAGGTCCTTGATCCCGGGGACGGTGCGGCGGAGGACCGTGAAGCCGGTCCCCTGCGCCCCGAGCGCCCGCACGGCGTAGCGGGCCATGTCGACCCGGGCGAACGTCGTGTCGACGACCCCGATCCGCCTCACGGTCGGGCCTCGGTCGGGCCCCGCGCCCGCTCCAGGATCCGCTCCACGATGCGGCGGGTGGCGAGCTCGTTGTGCGGCATCGGGCCGATGCGGACGACCTTCACCGGGACGCCGCGCCGCGCGCACTCGCGCTCGACCTCGCCCTCCTGGAACACCTGGTCGTAGCCGAGCGCGATGATCTGGGGACGCTCGCGCACCACGGTCTCGTAGATGTCGGTCGCCGACCCGAGGATCGCGCGGTCGACCGGCTTCAGCGCCTCGACCATCTCCCGGCGGATGTGCTCCGGCGAGTACGGCTCGTGCTTCAGCCGCCGGGCGGTCTGGTCCCGGGCGACGACGACGACGAGCTCGTCCCCGAGCTTTCGGGCCTCCGTGAGGAAGTACAGATGGCCCGGGTGGAGGAGGTCGAAGACCCCCGTCGCCATCACGCGGACGCCCATGCCCTCCACGCCTCGACGAGCGTGCGGCCTTCCAGGAACTCGAACCCGTGATCGTCCGCGTAGCGGCGCGCGGCCGCGGGGTCGCGGGCGCCGCCCGAATCCCCCAGCATCTCGCAGACGGTCACGGACTCGCTGAGCCCCGCCATCCGGGCGAGCGAGATGACGAGTTCCGTATGTCCCTTTCGTTCGGCGAGGAGGCCCGGGGCCGCCTGGATGAGCGAGACATGCCCCGGCGAGATGAACGAACGCGCGAAGCGCCCGCGGAGCGCGGCGTCGTCCAGCGACGCCGCGGCGCGCGCGATCTCCCCGACGGTCCGGATCGTGAGCGCCCGGTCGTTGTCGGGGACGCCGGTGAAGTTCTCCCGGTGGTTGATCGAGATGCCGAAGGCGCTGCGCCGATCGTAGCGCGGGCGCTCGGCGAGCTCGGGGAGGAGCGGGTACGCCGGCCCCGCGAGCCGAAGGAGCTCCGCGAAGTACGGGAGCCCGAGCCGCGCGCGGAGCTCGTCCGAGATCGCGGTGCAGAAGAGGCCGCCCGCGTCCTTCCGCAGCAGGCGGATCATCTCGGGCGTCGCGCGCTCCGAGAGGAACACCATGTCGGTCTCCGCCTCCCGGTCTGCGGCATCGAAGATCAGCACGGGCTCCCCGGCGTCGAGCGCGCGCGCGGCCGCGCGCAGCTCGGTCGGCACCTCCCGCGGACGGGCGACCGCCATCATCGGCGGTGCCAGCGGGCGGGGGGTCTTAACCGTGTTGTAACTACTCAAAAATGGGTTGATGGCCCGATCGGGACGGAGACGACGCGCGACGCGCCAGCGGACACGGCCACGCTCCGAACGCCCGAAGGGCGTTCTAGGAGGTGATCCATCTGCAGGTTCCCCTACAGATACCTTGTTACGACTTAGTCCCCCTTGCTGAACCGAAGTTCGAGCGACCCAAAGGAGTCACCCTCACTCCGACCCAACTCGGATGACTTGACGGGCGGTGTGTGCA
>DATJUI010000019.1:0-79271 GCA_035502455.1 Thermoplasmata archaeon
ACGCGTTCGTGCGCAAGCTGCGGCCGAAGGAGCGGGTCGGGCTCCTCGCGCGGCGGCCGGAGCTGAGGGAGATCCACCGATGAAGAGCCGAGGCACGTGGTATCGAAGCCGCCGAGAGGAACTAATTACAGGATACCACACCCCGGCCGACGGGCGAAGCGATTTATGGGCGGCACCGCTCCGTCGCCCCTCGGGGACGCCTCGTGGTGCGCTGGATTCCCGATGAACCCGGGGAGGAGCAGGGGCTCCTCGACGCGCTCGGGATCGCCTCGGCGGACGAACTGTTCCGGGACGTGCCCAAGAAGGCGCGGATCGGACGCCTCGGGGTCGGACCGTCCCACGAGGAGGCCCAGGTCGTCCGCGAGATCGACCGGCTCCTCGAACGGAACAAGCCGTACTCCCGCTTCGCGAACTTCCTCGGCGGGCGCCTCGCGTGCCGCTATGCCCCCGCGGCGGTCGATGCGATCGTCGCGCGGAGCGAGTTCTACACGTCGTACACGCCGTACCAGCCCGAAGCGAGCCAGGGGATGCTGCGCGCGCTGTTCGAGTTCCAGAGCCTTTGGGTCGAGCTTTCCGGGACGGACCTCGCCAACGCCTCCCTGTACGACGGCGCCACCGCGGCCGGCGAGGCCCTGCTCCTGTGCCGCCGGATCCACGAGGGGCACCGCTTCCTGGTCCCGGCGAGCCTTCCGTGGGAGGAGAAGAGCGTGCTCGCGAACTACGCGAGCGGCCCCGGGCTCACGATCGAGGAGATCCCGTACGACCTCCGGACCGGCCGGCTCGACCTCGAGTTCGTCCGCGCCGCGGCAAAGGCCCAGGACGTCTTCGGGGTGCTCGCGGACGTGCCGAACGGCTTCGGCCACCTGGACGAGGGCGTCCCCCAGCTGAAGGAGCTCCTCGGCTCGGTGCCGCTGGTCGTCGCCGCGGATCCGCTGAGCCTCTCCGTCCTCGAACCGCCCGGGAACTACGGGGCCGATGTCGTGGTCGGCGAGGGGCAGGGGTTCGGGATCTCGCCGTCGTACGGGGGTCCGCTGCTCGGCCTCTTCGGCTGCCGCAAGGAGCACGCCCGGGCCGCCCCCGGTCGGATCGTCGGCGCGAGCGTCGACGTGGACGGCGCCCCGGCCTTCGCCCTCACGCTCCAGACCCGCGAGCAGCACATCCGGCGGTCCCGCGCGACGTCGAACATCTGCACCAACCAGTCGCTGATGGCGCTCGCGTTCGTGGTGTATGCGAGCGTCGTCGGCCCGCGGGGTCTCGCGGCGCTCCAGGCGTCGCTCGCGGAGAAGGCGCGCACGCTCGCGTCGGCGCTCGCCGGGGTCGACGGCCTCGCCGCCCCGCGGTTCGACGCCCCGTACCTGGGCGAGTTCACGGTCGAGCTGAAGGACGTCTCGACCGCGGAGTTCCTCGACCGCCTGCGGCGCCGCAAAATCCTCGGCGGAGTGCCCCTCGCCGACCCCCGGCCCGGCGCGGCGACGGTCCCGGAGCGGCTGCTCGTCGCGGCGACCGACTCGGTCGGCGAGAAGGAGATCCAGAAGTACGCCCACGCGGCCCGGGCCGCGGCGCGGAGGAGCCCGTGACGTTCCGCCAGGCCCGCTGGGACGAGCCGAACCTCTGGGACCTCGCGCCCCCGTCGGCCCACGAACCGCCGCCGTCGATCCCGGGAGTCCCCGACTCGCTGCGCCGGAAGGCCGGGCTGCGATGGCCCGAGCTCTCCGAGCTCGAGGTGATCCGGCACTTCACCCGGCTCTCGCAGATGAACTTCGGGATCGACACCTCGATCTATCCGCTCGGATCGTGCACGATGAAGTACAATCCGAAGGTCTCGGAGCTGCTCGCCCGTCGCGCCGGCGCCGCCGAGCTCCACCCCGCGCAGCCCGAGGCGACCGTGCAGGGCGCCCTCGAGATCATCTGGCGGCTCGAGCGGCTGCTCGCGAAGGTCACCGGGATGCCCGAGGTGTCGTTGCAGCCGGCCGCGGGAGCCCACGGCGAGTACGCGGCGCTCCTCATGGTCCGGGCGTACTTCAGGGACCGCGGCGAGCTCGAGCACCGCACCGAGGTGCTGCTCCCGGACACGGCGCACGGCACGAACCCGGCGTCGGCGGCGATGGTCGGCTTCGCGACCCGGGAGATCCCCTCGAAGGACGGGTGCGTGGACGTGGCCGCGCTCCGGGCGGCGGTCTCCGACCGGACGGCGTGCTTCATGCTCACCAATCCCAACACGGCCGGACTCTTTGAGAGCGAGATCCTCGACATCGCCGAGGCCGTGCACGGCGTCGGCGGCCAGCTGTACTACGACGGCGCGAACCTGAACGCGATCCTCGGCATCACGAGCCCGGGTCGGATGGGGTTCGACGTCGCCCACCTGAATCTCCACAAGACGTTCGCGACCCCGCACGGCGGCGGCGGCCCGGGGGCCGGGGTGCTGGCGGCGAGCGAGCACCTCGCCCCGTACCTGCCGGTCCCCCGCGTCGCGAAGACCGGGCGGAAGTTCCGGCTCGACTACGACCGTCCGAAGTCGATCGGGAAGATCAAGAGCGGCTACGGGAACTTCGGGCTCGACCTGCGCGCGTACGCCTTCGCGCTGGCGCACGGGGAGGAAGGTCTCAAGCACATCGCGCGGCGGGCGGTGCTCAACTCGAACTACGTCGCGTCGCGGCTCGGGACGAAGCTCCCCCGGCCGTTCCGCCCGCTCGTCAAGCACGAGTTCCTCTTGTCGGGGGCGCCGCTCAAGGAGCGGGGCGTCCGCACGCTCGACCTCGCGAAGCGCCTCCTGGACGAGGGGGTCCACGCCCCCACGATCTACTTCCCGTCGCTCGTGGAGGAGGCGCTGATGATCGAGCTCCCCGAGACGGAGAGTCGGCGATCGCTCGACGCCTTCGTCGCCGCCTTCGAACGCGCGCTCGCCGACACGCCCGAGAACCTCCACGCGGCCCCGCGCTCGCTCGCCGTGCGCCGGATCGACGAGGTCCGCGCAGCCCGCGAGCCGCTGCTGTCGTGGAAGGACCTCCGCGCCCGGGCCGCAAACGTTGAAGCCCCGGCGCCGGTGGCTCCGGCGCCATGAAGCCGCGCATCCAGAAGATCTTCCAGCAGCTCGATCCGAAGCCCGAGGCGATCGTCCTCGCGAACGCCGTCGACCCGCACCTCGACCAGACGTTCTTCTACGTCTTCGACGTCCCCGCGGGCCTGTTCGAAGGGTCCGTCGCGATCGCGCACGCGGACGGCGAGCTCGACGTCCTGACCGGGGCCCTCGAGGCCGAGACCGCCTTCCAGTCGGCGAAGGGCGACCCGCACGTGAAGGTCACCGTCGTGAGCCGCGAGGAGACGGATGCGCAGGTCCGCAAGATGCTGCCCGGCACGCCGACGATCGGGCTCAACTTCCGCGAGCTGACGCACGACTGGTACGTCCGCCTCGACAAGGCGATCCCGGGCGCGAAGTGGATCGACACCTCGAACGCGATCCGGTCGGCCCGGGTGACGAAGGACTCGCACGAGATCGAGCTGCTCCGCAAGGCGGCCGAGATCGGCTCGAAGGTCGGCCGGGAGATCCCGGGCATGCTCAAGACCGGGATGACCGAGCTCGAGCTCGCGGCGCAGATGGAGTACCGGATGGGCCAGCTCGGCGCGAGCGGCCGGTCGTTCGCGACGATCGTCGCGTTCGGCGCCCACGGCGCGGAGCCGCACTACGCGCCCGGGCGCACGCAGCTCAAGCCGGGCGTCTCGATCGTCTGCGACTTCGGGGCGTACTACGCGCGCTATGCGAGCGACATCACGCGCTCGTTCCACTTCGGTCCGCGCGACGACGAGATGAAGAAGGTCCACGAGAAGGTCTTCGAGGCGCAGCAGGCCGCGCTCGCGGCGATCAAGCCCGGCGTGCCGTCGAAGGAGGTCCATCTCGCCGCCCAGCGCGTGATCGACGACTCGCCGTGGAAGGGCCGGCTCACGCACGGGGTCGGTCACTCGATCGGTCTCGTCGTCCACGACGGATGGGGGTACGGGCCGAACGCCGAGGACCCGCTGCAGGAAGGGATGGCGATCACGGTCGAGCCCGGCATCTACCTGCCCGGGCACGGCGGGGTCCGCATCGAGGACGACGTGGTCGTCACGAAGCACGGCTACGAGTTCCTGACGACCGCCCCGCGGGAGTACCTCGAGGTCTCGGCGTGAGGTTCGGCGTCCTCACCGGCGGCGGCGACTGCCCCGGCCTCAACGCGGCGATCCGCGCCGTCGTGCGGCGGGCCGCCCGCGGAGGCCACACGACGGTCGGGTTCCTCGACGGCTGGAAGGGCGTGCGCGACGGGCAGCTGCGGCCGCTCGGGCCGCCCGACGTGGCGGGGATCCTCGGCCGCGGCGGGACGATCCTCGGGAGCTCGCGCACGAACCCGTTCGCGAAGGAGTCCGACGCGCAGCAGGTCCTCGCGACCCTGGCCGCGCAGGGGATCGACGCGCTCGTCGCGATCGGGGGCGACGACACGCTCTCCGCGGCCCGCGAGCTCTACCGGCGGGGCGGCAAGGTCGTGGGCGTGCCGAAGACGATGGACAACGACGTCGCCGGCACCGACTGGACGTTCGGCTTCTTCTCCGCGAGCGCCGTCGCGGTCGACGCCCTCGAGCGGCTCCGCGACACCGCGGGCAGCCACCATCGGGCGATCGTGCTGGAGGTGATGGGCCGCCACGCGGGCTGGGTCGCGCTCGCGACCGGCCTCGGGGGCGAGGCCGACGCGACGCTGCTGCCCGAGGTCCCGTACGACGAGGCGGCGCTCCTGCGCAAGGTGAAGGCGGCCGTCGACGCCCGCGGCTACGCCCTCGTCGTGGCGAGCGAGGGGATCGAGCTCGGCGCCCGGCGCGGGGCCGCGGGCGGGCAGGACGAGTTCGGCCACGAGCTGCTCGGCCAGCGGGGCGTCGGGGTCGAGCTCGCGCAGCGGATCGAGCGGGCGACCGGGATCGAGACGCGGAGCGCCCAGATCGGCCACATCCAGCGCGGCGGACCGCCGGTCCTGTTCGATCGGATCCTCGCGACGCGCCTCGGCGCGGCCGCCGTCGACCTCGCCCTCGCCGGGCGGTTCGGGGAGGTCGCGGTCCTTCGCGGGCCCACGGTCGTGGGCCTCCCGCTCGACGACGCCGTCGGCGCCCCGAAGGTCGTCGCGCCGGACTGGACGGACCTCCTCGCGACCTTCGAGGCCTGACGGCCGATGGCGGTCCGCGCCCTCTGGTACCGCTCCGGCGTCCTCTCGGTCCTCGACCAGCGGGCGTTGCCGGGTCGGACCCGGGTGCTGCGCCTCCGCCGTCTCGCGGAGGTCGCGACCGCCATCCGGACGCTCACGGTGCGGGGCGCGCCGACCATCGGCGTCGCGGCCGCCTACGGCATGGTGCTGGGGTGGCGCGAGGGCCGCTATTCGCCGGCCCGCGCCGCGCGCGCGCTCGGCGCCACCCGACCGACCGCGCACGACCTGTTCGTCGGGATCGAGGCGGTCCGGCGCGTGTGGGCCGCGGGGGGCGACGTCGAGGCGGCGGCCGACGCCTACCGCCGCGAGATCGTCGACGAGTGCCACCGGATCGGGATCGCAGGGGCCGGGCTGTTCGCGAAGACCCGAGGGGTGCTCACGCACTGCAACGCGGGGGCCCTCGCGACCGTCGAGTGGGGGACCGCGCTCGCCCCGCTCCGCGTGGCCTTTGAGCGCGGGGCGCACCTGTTCGTCTGGGTCGACGAGACCCGGCCGCTCCTCCAGGGATCGCGGCTCACGGCGTGGGAGCTCGCGCGCGAGGGAATCCCGCATGCCGTCATCGCCGACAATGCCGCCGGCCATTACCTCGCGGCCGGGGCCGTCGACGCGGTGATCGTCGGCGCCGACCGGATCGCCCGGAACGGCGACTTCGCGAACAAGATCGGCACGTACGAGAAGGCGGTGGTGGCGAAGGCGAACCGGGTCCCGTTCTACGTCGCGGCCCCGTGGAGCACGTTCGACCCGAAGCGGGCCACCGGCGCTTCGATCCCGGTCGAGGAGCGGGCCCCGGACGAGGTGCTGGGGTTCGGCGGCGTGCGGACGAGCCCGCGGGCGAGCCCGGCCCGGAACCCGGCGTTCGACGTGACCCCGGCGCGCTACGTCACCGCGTTCATCACCCCG
The DNA here is from genome assembly GCA_035502455.1 of Thermoplasmata archaeon. Lineage (GTDB taxonomy): Archaea > Thermoplasmatota > Thermoplasmata > Lutacidiplasmatales > UBA184 > Lutacidiplasma. Next base: position 6,123 of record DATJUI010000019.1, read on the forward strand.
GACGGCGTGGTACCGCCCCGACGCGTCGCGGCCACGCTCGCGGCCCGCGCCGTGCGGGACGCGGTCCCGGTCGTCTAGAGCGACACGATCGGGGTGTTCAGGAACTGCTCGACGCTGCGGGCCGCCCCCACGAGGTCCCCGGCAACGGCGACCCCGAGATGGTGGAGGGCGACGACCATTCCGAGCATGGCGACGAGCGTGGCGAACCAACCGAACACGGCTCCCATCTTCCAGACCTCTGCGGCGAACGGTCACGTTGCCGACGCGGTACATAAGTCGTGAGCTCCACGCGCATGCGAGGTCGCCGCTCGCCCAGCGCCGCCGCCGGTCGGACGCGGGCGCGCGCTCCCGCGCGCCCGTGCGCGATATGCTCGTCAGGTGCGCGCGAGGGCCAACGCGATACTGTAGAGAGGCGAGCACCGTGAGCGGATGCGATCGGGCGCACCGACGCCACTCGCGGCCGTTGTCGGGCCCATGCGGGGTCGTGCGATCGTCCATCGGCCCCGCCGACCCCACGCCCGACCGGACGTGCTGAGGCGACTTGGAAGAGTAAATTATCCATCCTCGAGAAGGGGGGGGTCGCCCAGGCAGAGCCCTGGCAATTGCCACTCTACGTGGCGTCGACGTAAATCAGGGGCATGTTCGGACTGTAGCTCGAACTGCCGATGCTCAAACGTTCGGTCGCCGATGCCTCGTAGAAGGTGGCATTCAGGTTGTCGTGGGCGCCACCGTTTCCAACTTCGACTGCGAACTGCTCGACGGAGGTGTGCTCCGAAGTGGAGAAGCTGATAGTACTGAACAGGTCCAACATACTGGCAGCTACGCCGGTCACGTCAGCGATGACCGCCATGGCTTCGGCCACCCCGTCGGGTGCCGCGAATCCGGGAATGAGGTCCAGCACGTCGCAGACGAGAAGAGTTGCGCCTATCGCGAAGGTGAGAGCAGAGAAGGCGCTTTCGGCCTGCATCTCAGCGTCTTGGGCGTTACTGTAACCTTCTGCGGTTGTGATGACGGAGTAGAACGAGACTGACGCCCCTCCGTAGATCAGCTGGGACGTGGTGAGCGGGGTCCAGTCGCGCATGTTCGAGAGCAGGTTCCCGAAGTAGCCGGGGAGGCTGGGAGAAACGAACTCGAAACTCGAACCATTGTCGAAACCGTCGAGCGAGACTGTCGTCGAATAGAGATTCAGAGCTTCTTGCTCGCAGTCAGTAGGAGTCCCGTAAACCCTCCACTCGCGGTAATTTTGAACGGTGAGTTCGGCTCCGCCCAGACCAATCATCGTTGGTGTTCCCCCCGAAAGGGAATACCCAGCCTCGGTTGCACCGGAGAACGAGGTGTCGTCCCCGGACCACGACGGAGCTTCACTCATCTGTAGGCCAGAATACGCCGAAGCGTTCGCCCACTCGGTTGCACTCGTAAAGCTAAGCTGGAGAGCGCTGTTCGAGTACGAAATTGCGTAAGAGAGACCGGCGCCAGACGGAGCATCTGTGGCGTTGCCAATCGCAAGTGGCACATCGCCATCCGAGATGTAGGTGGAGTTCACCGGATCCCAGTAATACCCCACGTCACACGTTGGGGGTGGCAGCTCAGCGGGCACCATCGCCGTCGGTTCAAGCGAGAAGCTCTGAGTCGGTCCGCTGAACGTCGGCGCGGTCGAGAACGAGACCTGAGCGGAGAAGACGGTCGGAGTCTCTCGGGGATTGTATGGCAGGTTGTTGAAGGCCGTGTACTGTTGCGTGCTGTTACCAGATGTTACTGACATTGTAGCGTAGAGCTGGAGGCTGACCGTTTGGGTCATCGTGCTCATATCTGCCAGCCACGCACGCTCTATCGAGTAGAACCCAGTCGAGAGGTTTCCCACGAGACCTCCCGTCGGGTTGGGGGTACCCTGGAACAGCTCGTCGATGTACGGGTTCGAACTCGCGTTCGAGCCGGTCAGGTTGACGTCGGCGTATCCTGAGGAGGAGGGGACGAGCGAAAAGACCTGAACCGTTACATTTGAGAATGTCGCAGCCGCCGCTGCGGGAGTCTGATCCAAACTGGGAGGAAGACTCACAGAAATCTGGACGCCAGGCCCTAGTTCAGGCGTGTTCGAGGACGCATCGTGTCGGCCCGCTCCTGTCTCGAAGGACGTTACGACGAGAATTGCCGCTAGGAGCACCGAGACCGCAGTCGTCCACCACTTTGTCCTGTCTCCGCCTACGGTCGTGGTTAGTGAGCGACGTCGCGGTGCCACAGTCCCTTTACAGCTTGTCACATACTTAACGATGTGTCTGAGATGTTCGCGAACTGGAGTCCACGCTGCGGCACATCGCGGCCTTGAAGCAGAGTCCCCCGACCACACGCGAGTCGTGGGGCCGCCCGGGCGACTGCTCAGAGTTCGCGACGGAAGGGCTCACAAACGCGGTTCCACGGCTCGGCCTGCTGCGACGGAACGCGATCGGGTCCGAGCACACCCTGCGGGGCATGGCGGAGGCCAGTGAGCCTAGCCCATGAGATGGCCGGTTCCGCAGGGGAGTCACTTCGCCCGCGCGAGTTGGTCGCTCAGGGATTCACGAAGAAGCAGGCTCCGCGGACAAACCGCGGGGAAGGGCGCTGCACCGTCCGGCGAGACGTGAAGCCCAAGAGACTCGATCGTGGTCCCTGCGAGGGCAATTCCCACACAGACGTTGTGCATCTTGATCCACGGCGACGAGGAGCTGTCGCTGGTCGATGCCGCGCTACCGCGATGGCGGTACTTGCCGGGCCAGCTACTCGCGCGGAGTGGGCCGATTGCCCCTCGTTTGCGGTCGGAACGAAACGCCATGTCGGCAGTCGCCCGAGCGTGGCAAGATTCATAGCGGTCGGGTACTACCGCTCGCGGAGCTGCCCTGGTAGTCTAGTGGTCTAGGATGTAGGTCTGTCGAGCCTGCGACTCGGGTTCGAAGGCGCCGGGGGTCGTCCCCCCGGCCCGGAACTCCCGACCAGGGCGCTCCCCGCCCGCCGACACGGGCCCCGGCCCCCCCGGCTTATGCGCGGCGGGGGGCTCGGGCGACCGTGACGACGCCGCCGGAGGAAGAACGCGGGCGCTCCCCGTACCTCTCGCACGTTGTCGGCGACACGCTCCGCGATCTCACGGAAAAGCGCCTCTTCGAGCTCGTGCGGGCCGAACCGCTCCCCGGCCACGTGGCGATCATCATGGACGGGAACCGGCGGTTCGCGGCGGCGACCGGGATCGGGGTGAACGACGGCCACCAGAAGGGCCGCGACACGCTCGAGGAGCTCCTCAACTGGTGCCTCGAGATCGGGATCCGGATCCTGACCGTCTACGCCCTCTCGACCGAGAACTTCTCGCGCTCGCCCGAGGAGCTGGAGGCGCTCATGGACCTCTTCGATCGGAGCCTCCGGCAGATCGCGGTCGACGAGCGCGTCCACCGCCACGGGATCCGCGTCCGGGTGATCGGGAACCGCAGCGCGCTGCCCGCCCGCGTCCAGGAGGCGATCGGGATCGCCGAGCGGGCGACGGCCCACTACTCCGCGTACCACTACAACGTGGCGCTCGCCTACGGCGGCCGGGACGAGATCGTCCAGGCGATCCGCGCCCTCGCGCGGGAGGTCCGCTCCGGTCGGCTCGAGCCGGAGCAGATCGACTCCGAGGCCGTCTCGCGGCACCTCTACACGGCCGATCTCCCCGACCCGGATCTCGTCTTCCGGACGAGCGGCGAGGAGCGGATCTCGAACTTCCTCCTGTGGCAGTCGGCCTACTCCGAGCTGTACTTCTCGGACGTGATGTGGCCGGGGCTCACGCGGCTCGAGTTCCTGCGGGCGATCCGCGCCTACCAGCTGCGGCGGCGCCGCTACGGCACCTGACCGGTCCCGTCCGGACGGACGCCCAGCCGTCCGAGGGCGCGGGGCACGAGGAAGAACAGGCCGGCCGCGATCCAGACGATCGCGGTCGCGAGGTACGCCTCGCGCACGCCGTAGGCCGCGATCAGGAAGGCGCCCCCGATCTGGGACGCCGGGATGATCGCGATCGAGCCGAGCGAGTCGATGCCGAAGTACCGTCCCTGCATCTCCGCGGGGACGAGCAGCTGAGCGGCGGTGAGCCACGCCGTCCCGGCGTACCCGCCGAACAGACCGAGCAGGAACAGCCCCGCGAGCGCGACCCCGCTCTCGGGGACGAGGGTGAGCGCGAGCACGACCGCGCCCGACGCCGCCCCGTACGGTACGACCCAGGCCCGCCCCGCCCGTCGCACCCCGCCGGTCCGGCTCACGAGCAGCGATCCGATCCCGGTGCCGGCGACCTCCACCGCGAGGAGGAGCGCGTAGAGCAGCGCGGAGCCGTGGAGGACCTCGGTCGCGTAGAAGACGAGGAACGTCCCGACGAGGCTCGCGCAGAAGTTGAAGAACGTCGCGGAGATCGTGAGCTGGAAGAACCCCTTCGATCGGTACAGCCAGGCGAACCCTTCCTTGAGGTCGGCGAGGTACCCCGCGGCCTTCGCGCCCGCCGCCCCGGCCGCGCGGCGGGGGGACGCGACCGACATCCCGAACAGCAGGCTCGCGGAGACGGCGAACGTGACCGCGTTGAAGGCGATGCCGATCGTCGCGCCGACCGTGACGATCAGCACCCCGGCCACGGACGCGCCGACGAACTGGAGCGCCGATCGGCTCGACCGTACGAGCCCGTTCGCGTCCGCGACGAGCGCGGCGGGAACCAGCGCGGGGATGACCGACTGCTCCGCCGGCTGGAAGACCGTGGTGAACGCGCCGACGACGAACGCGGCCCCGAGCACCGTGGGGAGGTCGAAGCCGACGAGCGCGAGGACCGCGACGACGACGGCCATCGCGGCCGCCCGCGACAGGTCCGCGAGGATCATCAGCCGACGGCGATCGTACCGGTCGACCAGGGTGCCGCCGAAGACGCTGAACAGGATCCCGCCGGCGACCTGGGCCGTGCCGAGGAGCCCCACGTCGAGCGCCGATCCGGTCTCGGCGAAGACGAGCCAGATGAGGCAGATCCCCGCGATCGACGATCCGGCGATCGATCCGAGCCCCGCGACGAAGACCCGCGCAAAGCCCGAGCTCGTCAGCAGGGTTCGGTAGGGGGATCTCGGGGGCGCGGGGACCGCCACTCCCGCGCCGGAAACCGGACGGCCCATAACGACCCCGACCGCCCGCCCGGTCCGCCCGCGGGCGGGCCGCGGCCGTCGGCCGCATGCGATTTATTTAAATAGAACCGCTTTTTTACCGAATTCGATAGCCGAGAGTACTCTCGGAGGTACGGACCGATGCTGACGGGACAGACGCCGATTCTGGTGCTGAAGGAAGGAACGAAGCGCGACAAGGGCCGCGGGGCCCTCTCGAACAACATCCAGGCCGCGAAGGCGATCGCCGACGCGGTCCGGTCGACCCTCGGCCCGCGCGGGCTCGACAAGATGCTCGTCGACTCGATGGGCGACGTCGTCGTGACGAACGACGGGGTCACCATCCTCAAGGAGATGGACGTCGAGCACCCGGCCGCGAAGATGCTGGTCGAGGTCGCGAAGACCCAGGACCAGGAGGCCGGCGACGGCACGACGACCGCCGTCGTGCTCACGGGCGAGCTCCTGAAGCGCGCGGAGTCCCTGATCGAGCAGAACATCCACCCGACGATCATCTCGCAGGGGTACCGCCTGGCGTCCGCGAAGGCCCTCCAAATCCTGACGCACGTGAGCCGCCCGATCTCGATCGCCGACCACGCGCTGCTCGGGCAGATCGCGGTCACCTCGATGGCGTCGAAGTCGGTCTCGTTCAACCGCGACCAGCTCGGGGAGATCGCCGTGAAGGCGGTCACCGCGGTCGCCGAGAAGAAGACCGAAGGCTACTACGTCGACCTCGACAACATCCAGGTCGTCAAGAAGCAGGGCGGCGCGATGACCGACACCCAGCTGATCGAGGGGGTCATCGTCGACAAGGAGAAGGTCCACTCGGGGATGCCGTCCCGCGTCGAGAACCCGAAGATCGCCCTCCTGGACGCCGCGCTCGAGATCAAGAAGACCGAGATCGACGCCAAGATCGAGATCAACGACCCGTCGCAGCTCAACGCGTTCCTCCAGGAGGAGGAGAACATGCTGCGCCGGATGGTCGACCAGGTCAAGAAGTCCGGCGCGAACGTCGTCCTCTGCCAGAAGGGGATCGACGACCTCGCCCAGCACCTCCTCGCGAAGGAGGGGATCTACGCCGTCCGCCGCGTGAAGAAGTCCGACATGGAGAAGCTCGCGAAGGCGACCGGCGCGAACATCGTCTCGAAGGTGAGCGAGCTCACCCCCGAGGACGTCGGGACCGCGGGGCTCGTCGAGGAGCGAAAGATCGGGGAGGACGCGCTCACGTTCGTGACGGGCGCGAAGAAGGCGCGCGCCGTCTCGATCCTCGTGCGCGGTGGCACCGAGCACGTGCTCGACGAGATCGAGCGGTCGCTCGATGACGCGCTCAACGTGGTGGCGGTCGCGGTGGAGGACGGCAAGTTCGTCTACGGCGGCGGCGCGACCGCGGCCGAGCTCGCCCTCCAGCTGCGCGACGAGGCCGCGAAGATCGGCGGGCGCGAGCAGATCGCGTTCGAGGCGTTCGCGGAGTCGCTCGAGACCATCCCGCGCACGCTCGCGGAGAACGCGGGCCTCGACCCGATCGACATCCTGATCGAGCTGCGGAAGGCGCACAAGGGCGGCCACCCGGACGCGGGCGTCAACATCGCCGCGGGCAAGGTCGGCGGGATGGACGAGATCCACGTGATCGAGCCGATCCGCGTCGGTCGCCAGGCGATCGAGAGCGCGACGGACGCCGCCGTGATGATCCTTCGGATCGACGACGTCATCGCGTCCAAGTCGAGCCCGCCTCCGTCCGGCGGTGGTCCGGGCGGCCCCGGCGGGATGGGCGGCATGGGCGGGATGGGCGGCGGCGACTTCGGCGACGACTAGGCCGACGACCGCGCCCCGCGCCAACCCCTCCCGTGAAAGCGGGTGGGGTTGCAGCTAACCATTTCCTTCCCTTTTCTCCTCGAAGTCGGGGGGTTGTCCTACTCGCCCGAGCTTCTCGATCGTGTCGGCCTGCGTGAGGAGTTCTTCGCCGAGCGCGCTCAGCTCCTGGGCACTCACGGTCGGGGGCGGGGTCGCCGCGACTCGATCCAGCTTCTCGCCCTTCCGAGCGCTCAGACCCTCGTCCTGCTCTCGGTAGGGCTGGCGGTTCGTGAGGATCCACCAGACGGCCGCCGAGAGCTTCCGGGCGGCGGCCACCTGGGCCTTTGCCTGTCCGATCTGCTTCGACTTCTTCTGGTAAAACCGCTTGACCGCCGTCTCCTGGCGGGCGAGCTGCATCCCCATCACGGCGTTGCAGAGGAACCGCTTCAGCACCAGGTCCCCGGGCTTCACCCGACGGTGCCAGCTCACATGGTCCCCGGAATTGTCGGCGCGGGGCACCAGCCCCGCGTACGAGGCGAGCTCGCGCTTCGTGGGGAACCGTCGAATGTCGCCGATCTCGGCGACCAGCGCCACCGCGGTGTAGTAGTCGACCCCGGGGATCGTCATCAGCAGACGGACGTCCTCGCGCTCCACTGCGAGCTGGGCGAGCTCGCGCTGGAGATCGTTCTCCTGGCTCGCGAGGTAGCTCAACTGGCGGAGCGAGCGGGCGAGGACCGCCCGCTCCTCCGCGCCCAGCGGAAGGGCGGTCAGCGTGCGCAGCCCCTTCACGGCGAACCAGTCGGTGACCCCCCGCATCTCGCCGTCGAGCAGGTTCCGCGTGACCAGCGCGTGGACCTGATTCTTGACGAGCGCCGCCTTCCGCCCGAGGTCCTGGCGCTCGCGCACCACCGAGCGCATCCGATCGATCTCGGGTGGGGGCACGTAGCACTCCGGGAGGAACCCGGCTTGGAAGAGGTGCGCCAAGATCTCACTGTCCCGTTGGTCGATCTTCACCGAGCTCTTCGCGATGAGCCCGACGTCCCTCGGCGAGGCCATGTGGAGCTGCCACCCCTCCTCCTTCAGCAGGTGGGCGACGGCCTTGCCCGCCGTGCTCGCCTCGAGCACGATCGGGACCGACGCATCGACCTCCGCTCGGAGCGCGACGAGCGCGCCCCGGGTGGTCGAGAAGGTCCACGCTCTCTTCGGCTTTCCGTCCGGGCTCAGATACGTTGCGGTCGTGGTCGACTTGTGGACATCGAGCCCGAGACATGGGCTCGGAGTCCATTCTCTCTCCTCGTTCACCTTCGTCTTCCCTCCGTTGGGTCGTGGAACTCGGGCACGGGTCTCGACAACCTCCCGTACGTGCACACGGTCTTCGTGGACCGGGGCACAGATGGACCCGTCGTGAGGGCGGCCACACTTCCTAGCGCACTCGACGTGCAAAGGGGTTGACGGCCGCCCGGGCCCGAGCTCACGTGGGCCCCCAGGCGTAGCAGCGGGATGAACCCGCTTTCAGGTCCACTTCCTCGTCCCGGAGGCGACCCCTCCGGGGCCCGTTCGTTCGTTCCCTCGCCGGGCCGGGGGGAGAAATAGCGGGACGGACTGTCGATTCCCGTGGCGCTCTGGGAGGACCGCCCCGACGCTTGGCACGAGGTCGCGCCGGGGGTCCGGCGCCGCATCCTCACGCACGACCCCACGGTGATGATGGTCCTCTACGAGATCGCGCCCGGCACCACGTTCCCGATGCACGCCCACCCGCACCTCCAGACGGGCGTCGTCCTCGAGGGAGGCGGGTCGTTCTCGATCGGCGGCGACGCCCGGCCCGTGCGCAAGGGGTCGTCGTACCTCGTCCCCGGCGGCGTCCCGCACGAGCTGCGCACGGCCGCCGACGCGACCACGATCGTGCTCGACGTCTTCGTCCCGCCGCGGGAGGACTTCCTCGGCGAGGCGCTCCCACCCGACCGTCCGTAGCCGGTCAGCCGACCGACCGCAGCGCGCCGCCGTCGACGGGGACCATCGCCCCCGAGACGTAGCTCGAGAGCTCGCTCCCGAGGAAGACGACCACCCGGCCGAGCTCCTCCGTCGTCCCGAGCCGGCCGAGCGGGATGTCGCGGACGAGCTCCCCGAGCACCGCGTCCGGCGACGTCCCGCGACGGCGGGCCGCGTCCGCCACGACCTCCTCGATCCGGTCCGTCCGGGTGTAGCCCGGCAGGATGCCGTTCACCCGGATCCGCCGGGGGCCGAGCTCGCGGGCGAGCGTCCGCACGAGGCCGGCGACGGCGATCCGGCAGACGCTCGAGGTCGCGATGTTGGCGATCGGTTCGCGGATCGCGGTCGACGTGAGGAACACCATCCGGCCGCCGTGCCCGGAGCGCCCCATCGCCTCGGCCGCCCGGCGGGCGAGGTACGCGGGGCTCACCACGAGCAGCTCCGCCGCCGCGCTCCAGTCGTCGTACGACTGCTCGAGGAAGACGCCCGGCCGCGGCGACCCCGTGACGTAGACGAGCGTGTCGAGACCGCCGAGCCGGGCCACCGTGCCGTCGACCAGACGGTCGAGCTCCGCCCGCCGCCGAAGGTCGGCGACGATCCCGTCGACCTCGCCGAGCGTGCGGAGCTCCGCCACCGCGCGGTCGAGCCGCTCCCGGTTCGAGGAGTTGACGACCACCCGCGCCCCCTCGGCGAGGAACGCCCGAGCGGCCCCGAGCCCGATCCCCCGGCTGGCCGCGGTGACGAGCACCCGGGCGCCGCGGAGCCCCGGGTCGAGCGTCATGCGGTCCCGCCCCGGGCGATCGCGAGCACCCGCGCCATCCCGCCGCTCCCGCCCGCGATCTTGAGGGGGGCCACGACCACGGTGTACTCCCGACCCTCCTCGAGCTCGTCCAAGTGATCGAGCGCTTCCACGAGCCAGATGTCGTGCCGCAGCAGCGCCTTGTGCGCGGCGTACTCCGTGTTCGCGTACGGGTCGATGCCGAGCGTGTCGGTGCCGACCCCCTTGAGCCCCCGGAGTGCGAGCCATTCCGCGGCGTCCACGCTGAGCCCGGGGAAGTCGTAGAGATACCGGCGCGTCGGGCCCCGCACCCGGCTCCAGTCGGTGCGCAGCAGCACGATCTCGGGCGTGCCCCGGGCCGGCCAGTGGCGCTCGAGCGCGGGACGCGGGATCAGCGTGCCTTCGAGCTCGGCGCGCAGGTCGAGGACGACGCCGGTGCCGACGAGCCGCTCGGGCGGGATCCGGTCCACGGTCCGCCCATCCTCCAGGAAGTGGTACGGCGCGTCGACGTGGGTCCCCGTGTGGGTCAGGCAGTCGATCCGCTCCATCGAATAGCCGTCGCGGGGGACGAGCGCGACGGGCGCGAACGAGGGGGCGGGCGACGTCGGCCAGGTCGCCATGTTCGTCTCGAGCAGCGCCGTCAAGTCGTGCACGCGCGGGGAGCCGGCCATCGGGCCGGGAAGGTCGGACCGCTACTAAAGCGGCCGAGGCCGCTCAGCCCCGCTGGGCGCCGTGGCGCTCGAGGAACCGCCGCAGGCGGCGGATCCCCTCCTCGAGCGTGTCCAAGGAGCTCGTGAACGACAGGCGGACGTGCCGCTCCCCGGCCGGACCGAACGCGACGCCCGGGACGAGCGCGAGGCGCTCCTCCTCGAGGAGCCGCGTACAGAAGTCGACCGACGACAGCGCGAGGTCGTAGCGCGGGAACGCGTAGAACGCCCCCTCGGGCGGCACGCACGAGATCCCGGGCAGATCGTCCAGCCGGGCGAGCAGGTGATCGCGACGCTCGCGGAACGCCTCGCGAAAGCGCGCCTCGTCGGCCGCCCCGTGGGCGAGCGCCCAGACGCACGCGCGCTGGACGAACGGCGGGACGCAGGTCAGCGTGTGCTCGACCACCTTCACCACGCGCGCCCGGATCGCGGGGGGCGCGGCGAGGTAGCCGGCCCGCCAGCCCGTCATCGCGTACAGCTTCGAGAAGCTCCCGATGGTGACCACCGGGACCTCGGGCGGCGCGAGCGCGGCCGGGGAGACGTGGGTGCCGTCGTAGACCAGGGACTCGTACGTCTCGTCGCTGACGACCGTGAGCCCCTTGCGGGCCGCGATCTCGAGCGCGTCCTTGATCTCCCCCCGACGGAGCAACCGGCCCGTCGGGTTCGCCGGGGAGACCAGCAGGAGGAGCTTCGCGCGCGGCGTGATCGCGTCGAACAGCGCGTTCGGGTCGAACGCGAAGTTCTCGCGCGACGGGAAGTAGACCGGTTTCGCCCCGATCAGCCGGATCGGCTGCTCGAACAGGTAGGTCGGATCGGGCAGCAGCACCTCGTCGCCGGGGCCGACCGTGGCGAGCAGCGTCGCGTAGATCGCGAACTTGGCGGGGAGCACGACCACGTCCTCGGGCCCGACCGGGATGCGGTGGCGCTCGCCGAGGCGCTGGGCGATCGCCGCCCGCAGCTCGGGGAGACCGGCCGCCGGGGCGTAGCGGGTCCATCCCTCGTTCATCGCCGCGTACGCCGCGTCCCGGATGCCGGCGGGGGTGTCGAAGTCCGGCTCGCCGATGTGCAGGCCGACTACCGGTTCGCCCTGCGCCCGCAGCCGGAAGATCCGCTCGATCAACGCGAGGATCGGGGACTCGCCGATCTCGTCGACGGTCACGGGCGCTCCATCCCGCACGGAGGATAAGCCCGGCGACGGCCCGGAGGCGCCCCGCCCGTGCGGGTCAGCGGGCGCGCCGCGCGGCCCGCAGCGCGGCCCCGACCTTGCGCATCGCGCGCGCGCGATGCGAGATCGCGTTCTTCGCCGCGGCCGGCGCTTCGCCGAACGTCCGATCCCAGCCGTTCGGCACGAAGATCGGGTCGTAGCCGAACCCGTGGCGTCCGCGGGGCCGGTCCGCGATCGAGCCGTGCACCTCGCCCCGGAACGTCCAGCGGCGACGTCCGCGCCGCAGCCCGGCGACGGTGGCGAAGTACGCGCCGCGCGGCCGGTGGGCCAGCAGCTCGAAGATCGGGCCGAACCGCCAGACGCGCAGGAAGTGGGCGGAGTAGACGCCGGGGAAGCCGCGCAGCGACGGGATGAACAGCCCGGAGTCCTCGATCAGTACGTAGCCCTCCACGTCGTCCACCGCATCGAGCTTGGCCGCCACCACCTCCTCGAGGCGGTCGGCCTGCGGCTCGGGCAGCGTCCGCGGCGCCCAGCGCGTCGCGACGCCGAACTCGGCGAGGACGTCGCGGACCTCCCGGAACTTCCCGGGGTTGCTGCTCACGAACGTGACGGTCGTCACCGGACGGGCCCCCTACCAGGGGTACTCGTCGTAGGCGATGATCTCGTCCGGGCTCTTGCGCCCGTCGCCGTCGCCCTTCGCCGAACCGTTCGACGCGACGGGGTAGCCGATCGGGACGATCGCGATCGGGTGGATCCCCTCGGGCACGTGCAGCACCGTACGGACCTTCTCGTCGTTGAAGTCGATGATCCAGTTCGTGCCCAGCCCCTCGGCGGTGGCCGCCAGCTGGAGGTGGTCGATCGCGACGGCCACGTCGAGCGGATAGGCCGAGATGTAGCCCCCGATGGTCACCGCGATGTCCTCCTCGACGGCGAAGGCGACGATCGCCGCGGGGGCCTCGGCGATGAGCCGCCCGCGGCTCGACGCCTGCGCCAACAGCCGCTTGCGCTCGTCGTCCTGGACGACCACGAACCGCCACGGCTGGAGGTTGTGCTGGCTCGGGGCGAGTCGCGCGGCCCCGAGGATCGCCTTCAGCTTCTCGGGCGGCACCGGTCGCGGCTGGTACTGCGCGCAGGGCCGGAACGAGCGAATCGCGTCGAGAACGTCCATGACGACCGACCGAGAAGAAAGGGGCGATGGTACGGGGTGGCCTCGGGAGCCTACCCCTCCGTGCACGCAGGGCGCATCCGACGTTGCGAGGGGGGCGCCCGTTAAAAGCATTTGCGACAGCCGACGCGCCCGACGCGCGCGGTCGCCTCCGCGGGCGGCCGGCCCGAGGGCGAGCCGCGGTCCCAGGTCCCGCCAGACGGTCGCGGTCTCGTGGTGCGCCCCCGCCGCGGTCGAGATCCAACCGGTGCCGACCCGCTACCCCCCGATCGCTTCGCAGAGACGGCGGGCGGGTTTGTCGGACAGCACCCCCACGACCGCCGACGCGGCCCCGATCGCGCCCAGGTCGTGGGCGAGCGACCCCGCGAGGGGGCGCCCGAGGCCGCGGCCCCGGTAGGGACGCCGCAAGCAGATCGCGCCGATCTCCCCGCGGGCCCCCACGTGCGGCGGTCGGGCGTCGCCGCCCCGGACGAAGCCGACGATCCCGTCGGACCGGGTGTCGGCCACGAGCGTCGCCTCGTCGTCGCCCGACGTCAGGTGGCGCGCCCATCGCTCGGTCCGTTGGGGGAGCTCCCGGGACAGCCGCTCCAAGTAGGCGGGGTCCCCGATGCCCCGGTAGGCGGCCCGCCGGATCGGGATGCGGACGTCGGCCAGCGCCCCCGCGTCGGCGGCGGCCGCCCGCCGGATCCGGACCTCCGTCCCCGCCGACAGCCGACCGCCGGACGTCCCGACCCCACGCGGGACCGGCAGTCCGCCTATAGTGTTAAATATGGCGGACAGGGCTCGGGGAGCGCTGCTGACAAGCGTCCGACAAACGGGCGGGCGTCGGCGACGCACGACGGACCACGAAACCCCACAGGAAGGCGCGCGCGATGTATCTGAAGCGGGTGAAGCTGAGGAACTTCAAGTCGTTCTCCGGCGCGACCGAGATCCCGTTCCAGCCCGGGTTCACCGGGGTCGCGGGACCGAACGGGATGGGCAAGTCGAACATCTCGGACGCCATCCTGTTCGTGCTCGGCCCGACCAGCTCGAAGGCGCTGCGGGCCGAGCGGCTCACGCACCTGTTCTTCAACGGGGGCGCCTCGAAGAAGCCGGCGACCGAGTGCGAGGTCTCCCTCGTCTTCGACAACGGGGACCGGCTGCTGCCCGTCGACACCCCCGAGGTCGAGATCACCCGGTACGTGAAGCTCGCCCCGTCCGACCCGGACGGCTACTACTCGTACTTCTACGTCAACGGCAAGCGGACGACCCAGACCGACATCGACAACGTCCTCTCCCACGCGCGCCTCTCGGGCGACGGCTACAACCTCGTCCAGCAGGGGGACGTCAACAAGGTCGTGACGATGGGCCCGATCCCCCGCCGGGGACTGGTCGAGCGGCTGGCCGGGATCAGCCACTACGACGAGGAGCTCGACCGGGCCGCCGCGAAGCGGACCGATCTCGAGCAGAACCTCGACCGGATCGGCACCCTCCTCTCCGAGATCAAGAGCCGCATCGGCGCCCTCGAGGGGCAGCGGCTGCAGGCGATCCAGTACCAGCAGCTCCAGGACCAGAAGCGACGGTCCGAGGCTCGCCTCGCGAGGGCCGGTCACAAGCTCGCCGAGCAGGAGCTCGCGACGTGTACGAAGCAGGTCGAGGCCGTCCGGACCGAGCTCGCCCGTCTCGACACCGAGCGGGCGACGCTCGCCGCACGCGAGGCCGAGCTCGCGGCGCAGATCGACGCGATCGACCGGGAGGTCGCCGAGGCCGGCGGCCAGGCCGCGGTGAAGTTCAAGGCCGAGCTCGACGAGAAGAAGATGGCGTACGCCCGGCTCGATCAGAGCGTGGGCCACCTGACGGAGGCGCTCGAGGCGCTCGACGCCCAGGTCGCCGAGCTGGGAAAGTCCCTCGGGGCCGACCGGCGCCAGCACGACGCCCTGAACCGTCAGGAGGTCGGGCTCGCCGAGGAGCTCGCGGCGCTGGAGAAGAGCGCCGAGGCGCAGTCGCGCGAGATGCAGGGCGCGGCCGGGACCCCCGGGCGCTCGCAGGAGAAGCTCGCCGGGGCCCGCAAGCAGCAGCTCGAGCTCGAGCGGCAGCTCGACGCGAAGCAGAAGGCGTGGCAAGCCGCGATCCAGGCCCGCGAGGCCGCCAGCGCGGCGGTCCAGGCGGCCGAACGGGACCAGGCCCAGGCCGAGGACGACGTGCGGGAGCGCGAGGTCGAGGCGAAGGACCTCGAGCTTCGCATCCGGGAGGCCGCCCCCTCGAAGGGCACGACCCCCGCGTCGACCGGCGACCTCCAGAAGGAGCTGTTCCAGCTCAAGACCAAGGAGAAGGCGCTCACCGCCGAGGCGGACCGCCTCGGCGCCGAGGTCACCGAGCTCAACCGTCGCTACCTCACGCTCGATGCGCGTCTCAAGGCCCGCGCGGAGTCCGGCGGACGCCCCAACGCCCTCGCGGCGGTCGATTTCCTGCTCTCCCAGCGGAACCTAGGCAAGGTCCACGGCATCCGGGGCACGGTCGAGGAGCTCGCCGAGTTCGAGCCGAAGGTGAAGACCGCCCTCCAGGTCGCCGGAGGCAACCGGTTCCAGGCGCTGGTCGTCGAGACCGATCAGGTCGCGGAGGAGTGCATCCGGCGGCTCCGGGACGAGAAGCGGGGCCGTGCGACGTTCCTTCCCCTCAACAAGATGCTGCCCGGCCGGCCGCACGGCAAGTCGTTGCTGGTGGCGAAGTCGGACGGCGCGGAGGGGTTCGCGATCGACCTGGTGCGGTTCGACGAGGCCCTGCGCCCCGCGTTCTGGTACGTCTTCGGCGAGACGGTCGTGATGAGCGACCTCGCGCGCGCCCGAGCCCAGATGGGCGGCGTCCGCCTCGTCACGCTCTCGGGCGACCTCATCGAGGCGACCGGCGCGATCTCGGGCGGCTATCTCGACCCGTCCGGTGGTCGGGGCGCCGACAGTGCGGTGGAACTGAAGCGCGTCGGCGACGAGCTCCGCGAGAAGAGCGGGGCCGAGTCGGCGGCCCGCACCGAACTCGCGAAGACCGCGGAACGGATCCGGGTCGTCGCCGAGGAGCTCGCCACCCGATCGATCCAGGACCAGGCCCACCAGTCGACGCGGGCCGTGCTCGACAAGGACCTCGCGGCCGCCCGCCAACGCCTCTCCGACGCCCGCGCCCGCGTGACCGCGGGCACGCAGGCGGAGGGCAAGGCCCGCGGCGCGCTCGCGACGGCCGAGGCGGGGGTCGCGAAGCTGACCGGCGAGATCGCGACGATCAAGACGTCGATCCAGCAGGCCCAGGAGCAGTACCTCGGCCTGCTCCCCGAGGCGCTCTCGTCCCGGCTGCGCACGCTGCAGGAAGCGAGCCAGAAGACCGCCGACGCGCGCGTCCGGGTGAACGGCGAGCTCGAGTCGGTCCGGGCCTCGATCGCCGCGCTCGCGACGAACCTCTCCGCGCGCACCGCCGAGCTCGACTCCGCGAACCGGGCGGTGGCCGCGAAGCGCAAGGAGCTCGCGGCGACGCAGAGGTCGCTCGCCGCGGCCCGCGAGTCGCTCGACGCGCTCAAGGCCGTGGAGGCGAAGCAGGGCGAGGCCCAGAAGGGGCTCGCGGAGAAGAAGCGCGCGATCGACGCGGAGCGGCTCAAGGTCACGGGGCGCCTCGGCGAGGTCCAGGCGAACCTCACCACCCGCCAGGGGATGCTCACTTCCGAGGAGACCCGACGGGCCCTGGCGGAGCAGCACCTGAACGAGCTTCGGGAGGCGCTGCGGCAGTACCCGGATCCGGAGCCGGACGAAAAGCCGGCGTCGATCGAGGAGCTGAAGCGATCGATCGCGACGTACGAGCAGCAGCTCGCGGCGATGGGCGCCGTGAACCTGAAGGCCGTCGAGGAGTACGACGCCGAGAAAGGACGCCTCGACGAGTTCGCCCACGAGGTCGACCGGCTCACGACCGAGAAGACCGAGCTCACCGGGCTCGTCGCGGAGATCGAGACGAAGAAGCGCGAGAAGCTGCGCGAGGTCGTCGGCCAGGTCGGCACGCACTTCAAGGAGATCTACGGCGAGCTGTCGGCGGGCGGCGAGGGCGAGATCGAGCTCGAGAACCCGGACGATCCGCTCGCGGGAGGGCTCCTGATCCGCGCCCAACCGGTCGGCAAGACCGTCGCGCGGCTCGAGCAGCTGTCCGGGGGCGAGAAGTCGCTCGCCAGCCTCGCGTTCATCTTCTCGCTGCAGCGGTACGACCCGAGCCCGCTCTACGTCTTTGACGAGGTCGACATGTCGCTGGACGGGCTCAACGCGGAGTACGTCGGGCGGATGCTCCGGCGGAACTCCGAGCGCGCGCAGTTCGTCGTGATCTCGCTGCGCAAGGTGACCCTCAAGTTCGCCCAGCATCTGTTCGGCGTCACGATGCGCGGAGACGGCTGCTCCCGCGCGGTCGGGATCCACCTCGACGACATCCACGACGTGGAGAGCCGGGACGGGGCCCGGTCGCCCGACGGTCCGATGCCGATGGAGGCCCGGTGACGATCGCCGAGTCGGAGGCCCGCGAGCTCGTCGCGCCGGCCGCGATCCCCCGCGAAGCGGCCGAGAAGGTGCTGCGCTACCTCGTCTTCCACCGCTCGCTCCTCGGCGAGACCGAGGACGCCTCCCAGCTCCTCGAGCGGTACCTCGGCCTCGTCGAGAACCTCAAGGAAGGGGTCCACCTCGTGATCCCCGACCCGTTCCAGCGGGCGATGGCGCTCCTGTTCGAGCTCGTCATGGAGGAGGAGTTCGATCCGTGGGAGATCGACCTCGTGAAGTTCACCCAGTCGTACCTCGAGCGCGTCCGCACCGACGGCGCGGTGAACTTCGCGATCGCCGGGCGGCTCATCTACATGGCGTGGAGCATCCTCTACCTCCAATCGGAGGAGCTGCTGAGGGCCCGGGCCGAGCCCGAGGTCACGGCGCCCGCCGACGGTACGGTCGACGCGGCCCCGGACGACGGGTACCTGCCGCTGATGGAGACGCCCGAGGCGGTCGACGTCACGTCGCAGGTGCTGGGCACCGCGGACGCCCCGCCCCTCCTCGAGATGGTCCGTCACCCCGAGACCCGGCCGGTCTCGCTCCTCGAGCTCGTCCGCGCGTTCGGGGAGGCCGAGGAGGACGCCCGTCGGACGATCAAGATCCAGGAGCTGCGCGAGCGACTCCGCGAGGAGCAGCGGGCGCCGCCCGAGGTCCTCGTCCACGGGGACATCCCCGAGGTCGATCTCGCCGACACGTGGGAGGCCGCGCGGCGGCACCCGATCGGCGAGCCGTTCCCGCTCCTCTCGCTCTGGAACCCGCGCTCCGGCCGCGACCGGCTCGTCGCCGTGTTCCTCGCCGCGCTGTTCCTCGCCCGCGAGCGGTCGATCGAGCTGCGGCAGGAGCGCCTCGCGGAGTCGCCGGTCGAGGTCGTCCGGACGGCGGACGAACGGCGGCGCGTCGTCGAGGAGGCGCCCTGATCCCATGCCGTCGAAGCTGGACGACCTCGTCTTCCGCGTCGAAGCGATCCTGTTCGCCGCCGGCCGGCCGATGAGCGTGAAGGAGCTCACCGCGGCGCTGGGCCTCGACGACTACCGACCGGTCCAGCATGCCGTGCGGACGCTCGAGCAGACGTACGACCACCGCCAGTCGGCGCTCGAGGTCCGACGGGTCGGCGACCGCTACGCGCTCCAGCTCCGCGAGCCGTACGTCCCCACGGTCCACGCCGTCACCCCCGTCGAGATGGCGCCGCGGACGCTGAAGGCGCTCACGGTCATCGCCTACCACCAGCCGATCCTCCAGAGCGTCCTCGTCCGGATGATCGGGGACGTCGCCTACGAGGAGGTCCAGCATCTGCGCGGCCTCGGGCTCGTCAGCACCGAGCCGAAGGGCTCGACCCTCGAGCTCGCGACGACCCGTCGGTTCGCCGAGTACTTCGGCATCGCCTCGACGCGCCCCGAGGAGATCCGCCGCTTCCTCGAGCAGAAGCTCGGGGTCCCGCCGGCGCCAGCCCCGGCCCCGGCGGAACCGGGCCCCGCCGGGCCGCCGGCCGATCCCCCCGCGCCCGACGACGCCTCCCCGCCGCTCGAGGCGGCCCCGCCCCCCGCGCCGGCGGCCTAGAGCGCGCCGCACTGGGGGCAGCGCACCGGCTCCGCCGGCCGGGCCGTCCCGCAGTACGGGCACTGGAACGTCGCGCCGGCGCTCCCGGGCGGGGCGGCCGGAGGGAGCGGCGGCGCCGCCGGCGGCGGGGACGGGGCGTGCGCCCCCCACGGGACGGCGGCGGGCTTCGGCCGGCTCGGACGGACCAGCACGAGGACGAGGACCACGGCGACGGCGACCCCGACGCCGAAGATGATCTCGACCGTGGCCCACGGGAACGACGACCCGCCCGAGCTCGGGGGGATGCCGGGCGTGGGCCCCGTGTACACGTAGCCGGTGATCGTGCCGTTGTACAGCATGGCGAGCAGCGGCACCGCTTCGAGCGTCCCCCAGCCCGTGGTCGGGTCCCAGCCGGCGGCCGCCGCGAAGACGTAGTTGTTCCCCTCCACGACGTCGAGGAACGGGCTCGTCGGCACGCTCGGGTGGGCGGCGTAGAAGCTCGCCGACGCGTAGAGGGCCGGGTCGAGGTACCCGAGCGGGCGGAACGTGGCCAGCGAGTTGTCGCTGCGGACGGCGACCTCGTCGGCCACCAGGCCCGCGAAGGTCGGGGCGGCGATGCTCGTCCCCTCGAGGAGCTCGCCGAAGATCGCGCCCGTCGCGTTCGCAAAGACGGTGACGATCGTCGTGTTCGCCGGGAACGCCACGTCCGGCTCGGCGCGATCGAGCACCCCGAGGCCCTGGGTCGCGGCCGCGCTCGCGATCGCCGGCTGGGCCGCCGAGTGGAACTGCCACGACGGCTCCGCGTAGACGGTGCTGAGGCCGCCTTCGCTGCCCGCGTACTCCCCCGGGCCGCCGAGCGTGTCGTACCAGGTCACCACGTTGCGGATGCCCGTGATGTTCCCGTCGAACTCGACGACGAAGCCGCCGGTCTCGTTGTACCACCCGGCCGGGACGCCGGACAGCGTGAGGGAGACGCCGCCGACGGCGATCGCCCCGCTCGTGTTGAACGCCGCGCTCGCCGGCCAGGACGGCCACGGGCCGGTCGCGCGGCCGGTGAGGCTGTCGGGCGCGTTGCCCTGGTCGCCGCTCGCGACCGAGATCGTCACGCCCGTCGCGGCCGCCTTGGCGAGCCCGGCGTCCCAGATCGCGTCGGTCGTGTCGGGCAGTCCGAAGGAGGCGCTGACGGCCGCGAGGCCGGCGGCCCCGTACGAGTAGTTGAGCGCGGCGCCGAGCTCGTACCCGAAGTCGTCCGCGATGTCCCCGAGCGTCGCGGAGCCAGTGACGAGGCTGCCCGAGAAGTAGAAATTGTAGAGTGGGGCGCCCGGCGCAAGGCTGCCCGCCATCTCGAGATCGAGGCAGTTCTCGACCTGGTCGAGGGTGCTGTCGTTGAGCCCGGTGTACGGGCCGGGCGGCGGAGGGGTGAGGCCGTCGAGGGTCACGGGGACCCCCGTCACGTTCGACACGGGCCACCCCGGCCCGAGCGTGTGCTCGAGGTACCAGTCGACGACCGTCGGATCGAACGGCGCGAGGTCCGTGCCCGTCGACTCGTTCCAGCCGCTCGCGAGCAGCGTGGCGACCGCGACGTGCGTGGGGTACGTGGCGTTGAGGACGTCGCCGCCGGCCAGCAGTTCGCTCGCGCCCAGCGCCTCGGTGAAGTCGGAGCCCAGGAACCACTGGGCGCCCGAGGTGTTGCCCTCGATGTACGCGGGGGCTGTCGCGGGATCGGTGAGCGGGACCGGCGCGGACGCCGTCATCTCGTACGAGAGCGCGGGGTCCGCGGCGTTCGAGAGGCCGCCGATCCCGGTCACGATCTTCGCGAGCGCGCTCGGCAGCGTGACGGCACCGACCGAGGTGTAGAGCGGCGAGGCGCCCGACGCGCCGAGGTCGTCGAGCTCGACCCCGAACATCGACTCCACCTCGCCCGCCGGGACGACCGCGCGGACGCCGAGATCGCCCGGCACGACCTCGAGGTCGGTCGCTCCGTGCCCGCTCAGGAAGGAAGACGCCTCCGCGACCGAGCTCGGGGGCGGGGCGAACTCGGCGTCGTACTCCGCCGAGGTAAGATAGTGGCCGTACTGCGGCGAGGCGGGATCCTCGATCGCCGCAAGGAACGCGGAGAGCCCACCCGGATCGGCCCCGGCGAGCGTCAGGGTGAGGCCGATGGGGGTGTCGGCGGCCAGGGCGAGCGGGTGGACGCCGGCCGGGACCGGCTGGGCGTCCGTGAGCGGTTCGGACGCGGCACCGGTCTCGGCGGCCGTCGGGCCGGGCCCGGCGGCCGCCGCTCCGACCGGATGCACGCTCGCGCACGCGCTCGCCACGACCAGGAACCCGGCGAGCACCGCGAGCGTCGCCCGTCGGGGGAGCATCGCCCGCACCCACCCGCGCGCTCCTAATCAGGCGAGCGGTCGGACCGGGTCGAGCAATCCTTTAGCGGCGACCGGGTTAGCCCGCCGCGATGGCCCCGCCGGAGCCGAGCGCCCCGCCCGAGTGCGTCTTCTGCCGGATCGCGGAGCACCGGGCGCCGGCGCACGTGCTGTACGAGGACGACGCCACGATGGCGTTCCTCGACATTTTCCCGTTCACGCGCGGCCACGCCCTCGTGATCCCGAAGCGCCACGGCGCCCGGATCACCGACCTTCCGCTCGAGGACCAGACCCGCCTCGTGCAGACGCTCGATACGATCTGCCGCCGGTCGGAGCGGCTCACGGACGACTACAACGTCGCGCTCAACGCGGGGGCCCGGGCCGGCCAGATCGTCTTCCACGTGCACTTCCATGTGATCCCCCGGTACGGGGAGGCGAACCCGTTCCATCCGAACGTCCGCAACCGCCTCGCGGACGATGACGCGCGGGCGCTCGTCGCGACGCTCTCCGCGCCCTGAGGCCGGATGGAGCCCGAGCCTCGAAGCCCCGCGGTGGCCGGGACGTTCTACGCCGAGGACGGTTCGGCGCTCGCCCGCCAGATCGAGGCGTGCTTCCTCTCGGATCGGGGCCCCGGTGCGCTGCCCACCCGCCAGCGCAGCCGGACGCGTCGGCTCCGCGCGGTCGTCGTGCCCCACGCCGGCTACGAGTACTCCGGACCGATCGCCGCGCTCGCGTACGCGCGGATCGCCGCCGAGGCCCCGCCCGAGGCGGTCGTGATCCTGGGCGTCGACCACTACGGCCTCGGCCGGGGTCCCGCGCTCTCCGATCGGCCGTGGGCGACGCCCTTGGGACCGGTCGCGGTCGACCACGGGCTCGTCGAGCGGTTGCGCGTCCCGCCGATCGCCGTCGACGAGGCGGCCCACGCCCGGGAGCATTCGATCGAGGTCCAGCTGCCGTTCCTCGACTATGTCCTGCCGCATCCCCGGTTCGTCGCCCTCCAGGTGCCGTTCGCCCCGATCGAGGAGCTCCGACGGGTGGGCGAGGCGGTCGCGCGGGCCGTCGAGGGCCGGGACGTCCTGCTCGTCGCCTCCACGGACCTCTCCCATTACGTGCCCGCACCCACGGCCGACCGCCTCGACCATCTCGCGCTCGCGGCGATCGAGGCCCGCGATCCGGTCGGCCTCTACCGCACGGTCGTGGAGCAGGAGATCTCGATGTGCGGGATCGCCCCCACGACCGCGCTCCTGTTCGCCACGGCCGCGCAACCGCTCGAGGTCACCCTGCTGCGCTGGGGCCACTCGGGCGAGGCCGCGCCGATGCGCGAGGTCGTGGGGTACGCCGCGCTCGCGCTCGCCCGACCGGCGGACGCCGCGACCGCCCCTTAAATAGGTCGGCCGACTCCGCGCCGCCGGCCGGCGCATGATCCTCTCCGACACCAAGATCCGCGAGGCGCTGGCGAGCGGTCGGATCGTCATCCGCCCGTTCCGCCCGGACTGCCTCGGGACGAACTCCTACGACGTGCACCTCGGCCCCTACCTCGCGGTCTACGCCTCGGCGGCCCTCGACGCCCGGACCGCCAACCGCGTCCGCGAGTTCCGCATCCCGGCGGGCGGCTTCGTGCTCGTGCCCGGGCAGCTGTATCTCGGCGTCACCGAGGAGTACACGGAGACCCACGGCTACGTCCCGTTCCTCGAGGGTAAGTCGAGCGTCGGCCGGCTCGGGATCGACATCCACTCGACCGCGGGCAAGGGGGACGAGGGCTTCTGCAACTACTGGACCCTCGAGATGAGCGTGAAGCTCCCGGTGCGGATCTACGCCGGCATGCCCGTGGGGCAGCTCATCTACTTCGAGATCTCGGGCGCGGTGAAGCGCAGCTACTCCGCGAAGTCGTCGGCCAAGTACCGGACCGTCTCGCCGCATCCGACGCCGTCGCGGATGTTCCTCAATTTCGCGCGGGCCCCGCGCGCGGCGGGGCGGCCTAGGCGTCGGACCGCGGCTCGCCGGGGCGCGTGAGATAGAACGCGGGGCGGCCGGGCCGGGCCCGGTCGCGTCGTCCGGTCGGGTCGTCCTCGGCGGCGGCCTCCTCGGGAACGACCCGGACCACGCGGAAGCCGAACCGGCGCGCGAGGTACCCCTCGGCGGTCGCGAGGACCGCGGCCTCGTCCACGGCGGGGCCCACCTCCCGGCTCTCGCCGCGGAGCAGCTTCGCGACGCGCTCGACGTACCGCGGCAGTTGCGCCCGATGCGCGAGCACGTCGGGGTGCCCCTGGGCGCGCTCCATCAGGGCTCGGATCGTCGGCGTCTCCCCGCGGTCGAGCGCGTCGCGGATCCAGCGCTCCACCTCCGCCTTCCACGGGGGGGCGACGAAGAAGACGACCGCATCCGGCGCCGGCTCGGACTTCTCGCGCGTCGGCCGAAGGACGGCGCGCAGATCGTCCTCCACCCGGTCGAGGAACGCCTCGCGGGCCTCGGCGACCGGGGACCGCGCGAACTCGTCGGCCTCGGGCATCCGCGCCTCGGCGACGAGCCCCTCGAACCAGCCGCCGTTGAGCTCCTCCGCGACGTGCGGCGTGAACGGGGCGATGAGCCGGACCGCGACGCGGCCGAGGGTATCCGTCGCCGATCCTCCTGCCGCGCCCCCGCGGGCGAGGTACCGGCGCAGGAGCGCGGGCAGCTCGGCGAACGCGATCTCGGCGGCGTCCCGGAACTCCCACGCCGCGAACGCCGCGTGGTACCGGGCGACGAGATCGTGCAGGCGGGAGGTGAGCCAGGCATCGAGCTCGGGCGGGCCGGCCCCGTCGCCCGGGCACCCCGCGATCAGCCGCTCCATCTCGCGGAGCCGCTCCGCGGCGGCCTCGACCGCCTCCTCGCTCCACTCGAGGTCCTGCGCCGGCGCCGCCGCCACGACCTGGGCGAGCCGGAGCGGATCCGGACCCCACTGACCGAGCGCATCGTCGATCGCGGGGATCCGCTGGCGGCGCCCGGTCGAGTGCCCGCCCTTCGCCGCGACGTCCTTCTTCGAGAGCTTGCCGCCCTGCTCGTTCGTGATCCACCCGTGCTCGAACACGCCCCGGGGCTGGAGCTCGTCCGGCAGGAGCTTCGCGTGGGTGTAGAGGAAGACCGGGAAGTGGACCCGCTTGTGCTCCTTCGCGGCGATGTTGACGTCGAGCGGGTACCAATAGAGGAACTCCTCCCGGACCGTCGCCGCGAGCCCGGGATCGACGGTCGGCTCGCCCGGGCCCCGGCCGAGAAAGACGGCGTCGAAGAACGGGTCCGTGAGCTGCTCGGTCCTAAGCCGCCCGTCGGCGACGAACCGGCGCACGACGAAGTACGCCATGTAGAACGTCGAGTCGGCGATGGGCTCGACGATCCACGCCGGGTCGAGCGGAAACGGCGTCCCGAGCCACGGTCCCTTGCGCGCGCAGGGGCGGTCACCGAACCAGTCGATGATCCCGGGGAGGTCCCGGGCGTAGTCGGCCGGCACGGTCGTCACGCGGGCGGTCACGGCCCGCGTGCGGGCCTTCCAGGCCGGATCGCTGTAGCGGAGGAACCACTGGTCCGGGATGCGCCGGATGACGACCTCGTGGCCGTTGCGGCAGACGACCGGCTTCGAGAACTCCCGAAGCTCGAAGCTCCCGCCCCGTTCGAGAAGGCGCGCGGCGACCGTCACGCGGGCCTCGCGGACCGGGACGCCGTCGAGGCCGGCGACGCGCATCACCCCGCGGCTGAACTCGAGCCGATAGAGCCGTTCGGTCGCCTCGTCGATCGGCGCGGGGCCCGACCCCCCGGCTGCGCCGACCGCGCGGAGCGCCCGCTCGGCGGGGGTGCCTTCGCCCGCCTCGAGGGCCGCCTCGGAGGCGGCGAGCCCGCCCGTGCGGTCGAGATCGAGCAGGACCGGCGGCGTTCCGATCCGCGCCCGATCGTCCGGCGGCAGCTCGGCGACGGCCGCCGCGTCCGCCGGCGCGTGGGCCGGCACCGACATCACCACCCCCGTGCCGACGCGGGGATCGACCAGCGCGCTCGGCAGCACGGGAACGACGACGTCCCGGAACGGGACCCGGACGCCGCGGCCGAGGAGGCCCGCGACGGGCACGGGATGGCCGAGGCGACCGCCGTGCTGCTCCACGAGCCGCTCGCCGCCGGCCCGGGCCACGAGGAACTCGTCGCTGCCCCGGTGCCAGACCACGAGCTCGCCGGCGGGCGGCAGCCAGAGGTTGGTGACGCCGAAGACGGTCTCGGGGCGCAGGGTCGCGGCGAGGAGCGTACGGCCGTCGTCCAGGCGGAACGGCACCGTGGTGTACGCCACCACCTCCGCGTCCCCGCCCTGCGAGAGGTCCGTCTCCGCGGCGTCGACCGCGACGGGGCCGCAGACCGGACAGACCGACGCGAAGTAGGCGCCCTGGACGACCTCCCCCTCGCGGGCGAGGGTCGTGATCTGCCAGCGCACGAACGCACGATAGTCGTCGTCGATCGTCGTGACGTACGAGTCGGGATCGACGAGCACGCCGAGGCGGCGAAGGACGCGCAGGTACTCGCGGCCGAGGAAGCGGGCCGCGTACTCGGGTTGCTCGAGACGCTTTCGCTCGGCCGGGGAGACCCCGTGGTCGTCGAGCTGGGCGATCGTGCCGGGGTCGCCCGACTCGACCTTGCGGGCCCAGGCGACCGCCGGAAGACCCGAGGCGTGGACCCCGAACGGGAAGAAGACCTGCACCCCGCGCATGCGGTGGTAGCGGTGGAGCGGGTCCGCGTACGCGTACCCCCGCAGATGCCCCACGTGGAGGAAGCCGCTCGTCCCCGGGTACGCGACCAGCGCATAGAACTTCCCGCGCCCCGGGACGCGCCGGGCGCGGGCGAGGCCGGCCCGGTCCCAGGCCTCCTGCCAAAAGGTCGCCCGGTCCGGCTCCATCGGCGCCATCGAGCGGCCGGCGCTCTTAACCCGTGTGGGCGAGCCGCGGCCGGCCGCACCGGACGGGCCGGGCTCGAACTAAAGTCCTCGACCCATCTTTGCGCACCGTGCGGATCATCGAAGTGTTCCACTCCGTGCAGGGGGAGGGTCCGCTCTCGGGGGTCCGCACGACGTTCGTGCGCACGGCGCGGTGCAACCTGCGCTGCCGCTGGTGCGATACGACGTATTCGTTCGGGCCGGGTCGGGAGCGGTCGCTCGCGTCGATCGAGCGGACGATCGCCCGGAACCGGACGCGCCACGTCTGCCTCACGGGCGGCGAGCCGCTCCTCCAGCGCGAGTCGCTCGCGCTCGTGCGCCGTCTCGCCCGCAAGGGGCTCTCCACCGTGATCGAGACCGGCGGCTCGCTCGACGTACGGCCGTACCTCGACGTGCCGAACGTGATCCTGAGCGTGGACGTGAAGTGCCCCGCGTCCGGGATGGAACGACGGAACCGCTGGGCGAACCTCCCGTTGCTCCGGGCCCAGGACGTGCTCAAGTTCGTCATCCAGGACCGTCCCGACTACCTGTACGCGCGCCGGGTCGTGCGGGGGTATCGGGGACCGGCGCAGATCGTCTTTCAGCCGGTCTGGGGGACCGACGCCGGCCGCCTCGCGGACTGGGTGCTCGCGGATCGCCTCGACGTCCGCGTGATGCTGCAGGAGCACAAGCTCCTCTGGGGCGACGTCCGCGGCCGGTAGGCGCGCGCCGACTCCCGCCGGGGATAGGCTAATGAGCCGCCGGCCCTCGTCCGCCGCCTCGGGGCATGGGCGCGCCGGATCCGTCGAACCCGCACCGGCTGCCGGGCTACGAGGTGCCGTTCGGCAAGGCGCGCGGGATGGTGTTCCCGCGGATCGTCCTGGTCGGCCACGGGGTGCTCGAAGAGCTGGCAGGGACCTGCCACCAGTTCGATTTCCCCTCGCAGGGGGCGGTCGTCACCGGACCGACCACGGCGAAGCTGGCCGGGGACCGGGCCGCGGCGCTGCTCGGTCAGGACGGGTATCGGGTCTCGACGATCATCGCGCACGACGCGACCGAGTCCGAGGTCGCCCGCGTCGCCGGTCTCGCCCGCGACGCCGGAGCCCGGTTCCTCGTCGGGGCAGGCGGCGGGAGCAAGATCGACATCACCAAGGTCGTCGCCTCGCGGCTCAAGATCCCCTTCGTGAGCCTCCCGACCTCCGCCGCGCACGACGGGATCTCCTCCCCCCGGGCGTCCCTGCACGGAGGGCCGACCCCGACCAGCATCGAAGCGGCGGTCCCCGTCGGCGTGATCGCGGACACGGAGCTCCTCGTCCGCGCGCCGTTCCGCCTGCTCGCCTCGGGGTGCGCGGACGTCATCTCGAACAGCACGGCCATCCTCGACTGGAAGCTCGCGGTCCGCCTCCGCAACGAGGAGTACTCGTCGACCGCGGCGACGCTCAGCGAGTACGCGGCCCGGGAGATCATCGACCACGCGGACGCGATCAAGCCGAACCTCGAGGAGTCGGTCTGGCTCGCGATCCGCCCGATCCTGGTCGCGGGGATCGCCATGAGCGTCGCCGGGTCGTCGCGGCCGTGTTCGGGGAGCGAGCACCTGTTCAGCCACGCGCTCGACCGGATCGCGCGCACCCCGGGGCTGCACGGCGACCAGTGCGGCGTGGGGGCGATCATGATGATGCACCTCCACGGCGGCGACTGGCAGCGGCTCAAGGCCGCGCTCATGACGATCGGGGCGCCGACGACCGCCGACGAGCTCGGCGTGAGCCGCGAGGAGATCGTGAGCGCGCTCGTGCTCGCGCACTCGATCCGTCCCGACCGCTACACGATCCTCGGCGACAACGGCCTCACGCGCGAGGCGGCCGAGCGCCTGGCCGGCGTCACCGGGGTGATCGGCTGAGATGGCGGAGATCACCCTGCTCGCGATCGGCGAGGCGCGCGAAGGGTTCGAGTTCGTCTACCAGGGCGGCGCGCCGGTCTGCCGGACCTGCCCGTACCGGCACGCCTGCCTCACGCTCGACGCCGGCCGGCGCTACGCCGTCACCAAGGTCCGGCCGATCACGCACCCGTGCGCGTTGCAGGAGAGCGACGCCCACGTCGTCGAGGTCCGTCCGGTCCCCCGGCCCCTCGTCCTCGACGCGCGGACCGCGATCGTCGGGAGCCAGGTCGAGGTCGCCCGCTACCCCTGCCGCCGCCTCGACTGCCCGAACTGGTCGATCTGCGCCGGCCCCTCGGTCCCGACGCGGCAGCGGTTTCGGATCGAGTCGATCGGCGACGGGACGGCCGAGTGCCGGATCGGCCGAACGTTGAAGCGCGTGGAGGCCGTCTAGCCCGCCATGCGGGGCTGTGGGGTAGCTTCGGGCGCGAGGAACGCGCCTCGGCCCGCTCTACTGGTCCATCCTTCGGGCTTTGGGAGCCCGGGACCCCGATTCAAATTCGGGCAGCCCCATCGGCGCGGCTAGGGGGACCGGTGCCCGACCCCGGATTCTCCGTCACGATGACCGTGCGGAACAACGTCGACACGATCCGCACGTGCCTCGACTCGCTCCTCCCCCAGGTGAAGGGGGACGGCGAGATCGTCGTCGTCGACGCCCGCTCGAACGACGGGACCTGGGAGGCGCTTCGGGAGATCTCCGCCGCGCATCCCGAGCTCCGCGTCTTCTCGGAGCCGGCGAATCGGGGCGAAGGGCGGAACCGGGCGGCTGCCGAGGCCCGGTACCCGTACCTCC
The DNA here is from genome assembly GCA_035502455.1 of Thermoplasmata archaeon. GTDB lineage: Archaea > Thermoplasmatota > Thermoplasmata > Lutacidiplasmatales > UBA184 > Lutacidiplasma. The sequence continues at coordinate 34,919 of DATJUI010000019.1, forward strand.
TCACCCACGTCGACGGGGACAATCGCTACGCGCCCGGCGCCCTCGCGGCCGCGGCCCGGGCGATCGCCGCCGCTCGGGTCGACCTCCTGCTCGTGGAAGGGGTCCAGGACCCGAACCCCGCGTGCACGCGGTGCTACGCCTGGACGCGGGCCGGGTTCGTGCGCGTGGGCGGGTACCCCCCGACGCAGTACGAGGAAGACATCGGCGTCCTGCTCCGCGCCCTCCGCGCGGGGATCGCGATCGGGCGGCTCCACCTTCCGCGGGTCGGCGACGACCTGAAGCCACGCCCCGACACGACGGCGTACCGCCGCCCGGCGTACGAGCGGGGGCCGGCTCTGGTGCGCGCGGCCCGGATGTTCCGGCGGGTCGGCTACACGTACCGGGAGTACGTGCGCTTTCTGTGGCTGACACGCCACGGCGGGGTGCGGTTCGCGCTGGGGAGCGTGCTCGGAGCGTACGGTTACCTCTCCCCGCGCGGCCGCGCGCTCGACGAGCGTCGGCCGCCCTCGGCCGGCGCCTCGCACGAAGGCGCCCGCTGACCGGACCGCCGGCCCGGAGCGCGCGCAAGGCCGGAAGCGGCTACCCCGTCGTGGCGGTTCGGCGTGCCGTCCACGACGGGACAGCCCCCGCCGCCCGCGGAGTACGCGATCGCCCTCTCGGGGTCGCCCGCCGCGTGCGGCTCGGTCGTGATCGGCACGGGGTCCGGGGTCGACTCCGGGGGCAGCGTTCAGGTGCCGTCGGGCAACTGCCTCGTCGCCGCGCCGACCTGCGTGGGCGATCTCTTCGACAGCGGGGCGGCGACGGGCGGCGTCGCGGTGGGGACCGCCCTGATGCGGTACGCCTCGGCGGCCCTCCACGTGACCGGCTCCGGCTCGCTGGAAGCGATCTTCGCGCCGGCGGCCGCCTCGAGCGGGGGCGGCGCTTCGCCGTTCTTCTCGACGGCTACGCTCCTCGGGATCGGCCCCGGGCTCGCCGTCGGCGCGGCGGCGACGGCCGGGGGGTCGCTCGCGCTCCGCTACCGGGGACGGCCGGGGGGGACCGGACAAGCAGAAGTAGGCGCACGAGGTCGACGCGCGGCGCCCGCCTCCGCGAGGCCGGCCGGGCGGACGGGCGGGACCCGAACGTGGGGGATCGGAGCGTAGCGGCGGTGGTCACGGCGCACGATCGGCGCCCGTACCTGGCCGGGGCGATCGACTCCGCGGTCCGCGCGGGGGCGGACGAGGTGATCGTCGTCCGAAATTTCTCGGAACCGATCGCGGGCGCTCCGAGAGTGACCGCCGATCTGCTCTGCCCCGACGCCGAGACGAACGTGAAGGAGGCGGCCGGCCTCGCGGCCGCCCGCTCGGACGTGGTGGCGTTCCTCGACGACGATGACCTCTGGACCCCCATGAAGGTGACCCGGCTTCGGGCCTGGTTCGCGCGTCCGGATCGCCCGGTCTACGCGAACCACGCCTTTCTTCCGATCGATGCGGCGGGCCAGCCCGTGCGGGCCGACCACCCCGAGATCTCGGGAAAGTCGGACGCGGCGGTCGATGAGTGGGACCGCGCCGACTTCGGGCGCTTCGTGACCTCGACCTGGCGAGGGAACAACTCGTCCACAGCCGTCGCCCGCGACTGGGCGCTCGGCTGGTTGCCGACCTTCCGCCGGGCGGGCTGGGGCGCCGACCTCTCCTGGCTGGTCGGGGCGGTCCTCAGCGGACGCCCGCTCTTCGTGTCGCCGGAGGCGCTAACCCACCTGCGACTGCACGCGGACAACATGTCGCATCAGCGGTCCGTGTCCGCGGGCGAGTTCCGGGCCCGCCACCGGCAGACCTGCGAGCGGTTCGCGCGCTCGATGGAGGTCCTGCGGGAGGCGTCCGCGGGGGTCCCGGACGCACCGCCCTCGATGACCCGCTACCTCGCGGGCAAGGCCCGCGGCTACCGGTTCCTCGCGGAGCTCGAGGACGGCGCGGGGGCCCGGGCGGCCGCCCGATCGGTGCTGCGCGCCCCGGCGGAGGTCGACACGGGCGCGCTGCGCGCGGCGCGCGTGGCCCGACTCTCACCGGGGGTCGCGCGCTGGCTGCTCTACCGGGCGAGCCGGCGCCGGTGGCGACTGGCGCCGGCGGGACCGTCAGCGGTTTAACGCGAGGCCCCTCGGGAGGTCGATGGCGCGCATCGGGGTGACCGGCGCCACGGGGTTCATCGGCGGAGCCCTCGTGCCGGCGCTGGCCGCGGCGGGGTTCTCCCTCGTGCTGGTCGACGACCGATCGGGGCCGATGGTCGTCGAGCACCCCGCGCATCCGGCCGAGGCGATCCGGTTCGACTCCCCCCGGGCCCTCGAGCTCCTCGCGGGTTGCGATGCGGTGCTCCACCTCGCGGCCGTCTCGGGGGTCATGCCGTGCGCGCGGGACCCGGCGGGGACGCGGCGGGTCAACGTCGACGCGACCCGCGAGCTCCTCGAGCGGTGCGGGGCCCGCGGCGTCCCGGTCGCCTTCGCGAGCAGCTTCGCCGTCGTGGGGAAGCCCGAGCGGCTCCCCGTGAACGGGGCGACCCCGGCGCGGCCGACGCACGAGTACGCCCGCCAGAAGGCCGAGGGGGAGGCGCTGGTCGCGGCCGCGAGCCGGCGGTTCGGCACGGCAAACGCGATCCTGCGGATGAGCAACGTCTTCGGGAGCTACCGGGTCGGCGGTCGTGCGATCGCGAAGGGCAACGTGATCGCCGTCTTCCTCGCGCAGGCGGCGACCGGGGTGCTCTCCGTCAACGCGCCGGGCACCCAGCGGCGCGACTTCATCCACCTCGACGACGTCGTCGCCCACTGGGTCGCGGTCGCGGATCTCCTTTCGCGGTCCCCGCCCCCGGGAGCGCCGACGTTCGTCGTCGGGAGCGGAGAGGCCCACTCCGTCCTCGAGATCGCCGCCGAGGTCGCCCGGGACTGGACCGAGGCCCACCCGCACGACCCGGTCCCCGAGATCCGGATCGTGCCCAATCCGCGGGAGGGGGTCGAGCTCGTCGACCCGGAGTTCGCCGTCGATCGCCGGGAGACCGAGGAGCGGCTCGGGGTCCGATGCCGCCGCCACGTGGCGGAGACGATCCGGGGCGAGCTCGGGCTCCCCGCCGCCCCGGCGTAGACGACCCCGGGTGGCCCGTGGGGCGCGCCGGGTCCGGGTCCCGAACCGCGAGCTCCCACCGGGGCGGCCGATGCCCCCACGGAGCGCAACGCTGATGGGGGACGCCCCGTCTGCCGGGCGCGCATGAGCGACGACGACGCCCGCGAAGGCCCGGGCCGCGCGCCGCTCGCGGTGCACGCCGCCGAGCTCCGTTGCGAACCGTGCGCGGCGGTGACCCCGCACCGGATCCTCCGGCTGGCCCGCGGCCGAGGAGGCGGCCCGGTGCGCGGACTCGCCCGCTGCCGCAGTTGCGGGTTCACGCACCCGTTCGAGTCCGAGGTCCCCCGCACCGAGCTCACGACCGTGATCCTGTCGGACGGCCCGCGCTCGACCCGACATCGGCTCCTCCTCGCGTCGGGGACGCGCCTCGTGGTCGGCGGTCGCATCCCGGGGGCGCCGGGACCCTGGACGGTGCGCCGGCTCGAGGACCCCGACGGACGTTCCGCCTCCGAGGCGCGGGTGGGGAAGATCGCCGCGGTGTGGGCCGTCCCGACCGGCGACCGCGCGGTCCCCTTCTCGCTCGTCATCGGCCGGATCACGCGCGCCGGACGGCTCCCGCTCGCCCCCGACACCCCGCTCGAGGTCGGAGCGCCCGTCCGCCTGCCCGAAGGGCCGGCGACGATCGTCGGGCTGCGGGCGCGCCAGCGGACCTGGCGGAAGGAGGGGGATCGGTTCGCGGCCGAGGAGGTGCAGCGGATCTACGCCCGGCGGACGTCGATCCCTCCGGCCGGGAGGAGCGACTGGAGGAGCGAACGCGGCACCCCGAGCTCGCGCGCGAGCGCGACCTCGCGTTCCGCCCGAGCGCGCTCGTCGCCGGGCACGAGGACCGCCCGGACCTCGCCGAGGGCCCGCACCGACGCCACCGGCGCGGCGGTCCACCGCAACGCCCCTTCGTAGTCGATCGGCCCGAGCGCGAGCTCGAGCGGCAGGTCCTTCAGCACGTTCTTCGTTCCGTGGATCACCCACGCGCCCCGGGAGACGAACTCCCCGCTCGCCGCCGCCTTCGACACCTGGTCCGGACGGACCCAGAACGCCGAGGCCGAGGCGAGGCCGGCCCGCCACGCCTTCGAGAAGCAGACCGCCCACTGCGCGGCCTCCGCGAGCGTGGCCGGCCCGATGCTCCCCGTCTCGGGGGGGCGCTTGACGACGACGCTCGCCGCGCCGTGGAGGTCGGCGTGGAGGTAGACGTCGCCGTCTTTGAGGTGCCGACGGACGACGAGATCGTTCGACGAGGCGTCGCGACCGGCCACCGCGACGACCCGCTCGGAGCTGACGAACCACCGGTACCGCTCGAACCACATCGGGCGGCGCGCCCGGGACGCGGCGGCCGGTTCCGCCGGACCGACCGCCGCCGGGGGCCGCGCGATCTCGAGCTCAGCGCGCGACTGGGCGAGCGCCTCGGTCGCCCCGGCGAGCTTCTGCCCGACCCGCTTCGCCTCCTCGTACAGCGCCTGCGCCGACTCGCGCGGGGAGACGCCGCGCTTCAGCTCGACGGTCCGAGCGCCGAGGACCGCCCGGACGGTCGGCCCGGGGGGACCCTCGGCCGCCGCGAGCGCCGCCTCCGCCTCGGGATAGTGGGCGTAGATCGTCTCCGCCCGCGCCTTCGTATCGTCGATCTCCGCCGACAGGGCGGCGACCGCCGCCTCCTGCTGTGCGATCTGACGCTCGAGCTCGCGCCGCCGGGCCGCCCGCTGCGCGTCGGCCGGGCTCACGGGCGTCGGCACGAGGGTGCGGAAGTACGCGTAGGCGGCCTCCGAGAAGGTCGGCGAGCCCTCCTCGCGGACGCCGTCGACCCCCTCCCAACGGGCGGAGTGGTACGGCGTCGCGTCCAGGAGGTCGTCGCCCCGGAGGACCCGGTGACCGGTCGGGCGGTCCCCGATCTCGGCGCGCAGGGCGGCGATCGCGCCGGCCAGCGCCGCCGCGACCTCGTCGGGGGCCCGCGTCGCCGGCTCGGACCCGTCGCGCCGGGCCCGCGCGACGAGCTCCTCGGCGACGGGACCCCCGAACGAGAGCCGCGCCGCGACGGTGCTCGTGAGGTCGGTCCGGGACCGGGCGAGGACCGCCGCGATGCCCGCGGCATCGACGGCCCACGGGTCGGTCCGCTCGGGCGGGCGCGAGAACGGCGCGCCGACCCGCACGAGCCGGTGCGCCCAGCGGCGCGCCGTGGCGACGGCGACGAGGCGCCCCTCGCGGGCCACCGTGAGGTTCCCCGTGCCGAACATCTCGAGGGCGACGAGCGACGGCGCGGGGTCGTCGGAGCGGCCGAACGTCAGCTCGAGGTACCGCTCGCCTCGCGGCTCGGCGACCGACTTGAGCGCCGCCCCGGCGAGCAGCCGCCGCAGGTCCCGCGCGAACGGCGAGAGCTCCTCGCGGTGGTCGAGCGGGCCCGCCAGGAGCGCGGCGAACCGGCCGGGCACCAGGAGGAGCTCGCGCCGTCCGTCCTTCGCGGATCGGAGGGTCAACGACCAGCCCCCGTCCGCCGCGTCGAACGCCTTGTCGACGCGCACCGGCCCGAGGGCTCGCAGCTCCCGGGCAACGGCGAGGGTGTCGAGCGAGGTGAACCGGTCCTTGGGTGACGGCGCTGCCGGCAACGATCCCGCCCCCGAGGAGACGACGGGGCACGACCCATTAAGAGTTCGGCGTGCTCCCGCGGGCCGTGCCGCCGGAGCTCCCCCGCGACGCGCGGGGTTGGCGGGAGCGTGCCCGATCGTTCGCGGAACGCACGGTCGCACCGCAGAGCGCGGCGATCGACCGGACCGACCGGGTCCCGGACGAGATCGTCGCGCAGCTCGCCCGGGAACGGTTCCTCGGTCTCGGGATCCCCGCGGCGTGGGACGGGGCGGGCGGCGACGCGCGGTCGACGGTCGCGGTCCTCGAGGAGCTGGCGTACGCCAGCGCGGCCGTCGCCGTCCTCGTCGCGGTCCACCTCTCCGTCTGCGCCGCCCCGATCCTCGCCTGGGGGACCGACACGCAGCGCTCCCGCTACCTGCGGCCGCTGGCGCGGGGAGCGACGATCGGCGCGTTCGGCCTCACGGAGCCCGGCGCCGGCTCCGACGCCGCCGCGATCACGACGCGGTACGAGCCCGTCGCGGACGGCTACCGGCTCCGGGGCACCAAGATGTTCACGTCCAACGCCGCGTCGGCGGGGGTCATCCTCGTCTTCGCGACCCGGGACCCCGCCCGGGGGCACGCGGGCATCTCCGCCTTCGTCGTCCCGCCGGGGACGCCCGGTTTCTCGGTGGCGCAGCGCCTCGACAAGCTCGGGCTGCGGGGCAGCGAGACGACCGAGCTCGTGCTGGACGGCGTGCCGGTGCCGCCCGACGCCCTCCTCGGCCCGGAGGGGGCGGGGCTCAAGGTCGCGCTCGGCGCCCTCGCCGGCGGACGGGTCGGGATCGCCGGCTGCGCGCTCGGCGTCGCCCGGGCGGCGTACGACGCCCTGTGCGCGGCCGCCGCTCGGACGCCCACCGACGCCCATCGTTCCGAGGTCGCGCGGGCGTACGCCCGCCTGGCGGCGGCGCGGGCGTTGGTCGAGCGGGCGGCCGAGGTAAAGGACGCGGGGGCGCCGTTCGTGCGGGAGGCGTCGGTAGCGAAGCTCGTCGCTTCGGAAGCGGCGTTCGCGATCGCCTCGGCCGGGGTCGACGTCGCGGGGCCGGCCGGCACCCGGGCGGGCGCGACGGCGGAGCGGCTCTTCCGCGACGCCCGGGTGTTCCCGATCGTCGAGGGGACGACCGAGATCCAGGAGCTCCTCCTGGGCCGGGAGCTGCTCGGCGACCGTCGCGCGGAGAACCCTTAGGTATCGGGCCCGGCTCCGTGGGCCGTGCCGAACCCGGACCGGGCCCGTCGACCGCCCGCCTCGGCCGAGGGCGTGGCGGTCGCCGCGACGGCGATCGATCCCGCGTGGCGCGCCGTCCTCGAGAAGGAGGGCATCACGCGGCTCTACCCGCCGCAGGCGGAGGCGGTCGGACCCGTGCTGGCCGGGGAGAGCCTCGTCCTCGCCTGCCCGACCGCGAGCGGGAAGTCGCTCGTCGCCTACCTCGCGCTCCTGCGGGCCGCGCGCGAGGGCCGTACCGGCCTCTACATGGTCCCGCTGCGGGCGCTCGCCCACGAGAAGGCCGAGGAGCTCGAGCGGTTCGCGGAGGTCGGCCTCACGGTCGGGATCTCGATCGGGGACTACGACCTGCCCAACGAGCGGTTGGAGCGGCTCGACGCGCTCGTCGCGACGAGCGAGAAGGCCGACGGGCTGCTCCGCCGCCGCAGCCCGTGGCTGGACCGGCTCGGCGTCGTCGTCGCCGACGAGGTCCACCTGATGCGCGATCCGGACCGGGGGCCGACGCTCGAGGTCACGCTGACCCGCCTGCGCCGGGCGTACCCCGACCTTCAGATCGTGGCGCTGTCGGCGACCGTCGGGAACTCGGAGGACGTCGCCGAGTGGCTGGGCGCCCGGCACGTGAAGAGCGAGTTCCGGCCCGTCCCGCTCAAGCTCGGGGTGTACTTCGACGGGCGGGTGACGTTCACCGACCTCTCGACGCGTCCGATCGCCGGTCCCGGCGAGGCCGTGCCGCGGCTGGTCCGCAGCGTCGTCCAGGAGGGCGGCCAGGCGCTCGTCTTCGTCAACAGCCGGCGCGCGAGCGAGCAGCTCGCGGAGGCGCTCGGCGCGACGGTGCGACCGCTGCTCGACCCCGAGGCCCGCGCCCGCGTGAAGGCCGCCGCCGACGAGCTCGCGACGGTCTCGGACGAGGAGACCGAGGGGATCCGGCGGCTGTCGGGACTGCTCCCGAGCGGGGTCGCCTTCCACAACGCGTCGCTCACGAACCCGGAGCGCCGCGTCGTGGAACGCGCGTTCCGCGACCGGGGGCTGAAGGCGCTCGTCGCGACGCCGACCCTCGCCGCCGGGATCAATCTGCCGGCCCGGCGGGTCATCGTGCGGGATACCTCGCGCTACGACGACGCGCTCGGGCTGCAGGCGCCGATCCCGGCGCTCGAGGTCCACCAGATGCTGGGACGTGCCGGCCGGCCCCGGTTCGACACGGTCGGCGAGGCGCTGCTGATCGCCCGGACCGAGGACGACGAGGAGCGGCTCATGGACGGCTATCTGTCGGCGCCGCCGGAACCGATCGAGAGCCGACTGGCAGCCGATCCCGCGCTGCGGATGCACGTCCTCGCGCTCGTGGCGAGCGGGGCCGTCGCGACCGAGGCCGAGCTCGCGTCGTTCTTCGCGTCGACGTTCTACGGCCACACCCTGCGGGCCGAGGAGCTCGACCCCCGGATCGCGCGCGTCCGCCGGTTCCTCGAGGCGCACGAGCTGCTCGAGCGCGGCCCGCAGCTGCGCGCGACGCGGTTCGGGGCGCTCACGAGCGAGCTGTACCTCGACCCGACGAGCGCGATCGTCCTCCGCCAGGTGCTCGAGCGGGCACCGATCGGGGTCGGACCGTTCCCGCTCCTCGCCGCCATCGCCGCGACGCCGGACCTCCCGTCGCTGTTCCTCCGGCGGGGCGAGGAGTCCGACCTCCTCGCCCGCTACACCGACGAGGCGGAGGAGCTGCTCGTGAAGCCCGAGGAGCCGCCGATGGAGCTCGACTTGGACGGGTTCCTCGCGACGCTCAAGACGGCCTCGGTGCTCGAGGCGTGGATCGCCGAAACCCCGATCCTCGAGATCACCGGCCGCTTCCAGCTCGGGGCGGGCGATCTGCGGACGAAGGTCGAGGACGCGGATTGGCTGCTGTTCGCCGCCGGCCGGCTCGCCCACGCGTTCCATCGGCGGCTCGCCCGGCCGTTCGACGACCTCGCGCTGCGCGTCCGCTACGGGGTCACCGAGGAGCTGCTCGACCTCGTCCGTCTCCGGGGGATCGGACGCGTGCGGGCGCGCATGCTCTACCGGGCCGGCTTTCCCGACCGCGAGGCGCTGCGGCAGGCACCGTTCGCCCGGATCGAGCAGGCGTTGCGCTCGTCGGCCCTCGCCGAGATGGTCACGCGACAGTTGGGCCGCACCCGGACGGCCCGGGCGGATCCGCCGGCTCCCGACCGGCCCCCGTCCACCCCGGGTCCGGTCCGCCGGAGCGGACGCACGCTCGAGGAGTACCCCACGGACCCGGAGCCGTGACCCACTCCTCGATCGGCTGGAGCAGACGGACGACCGAGAGCGTCCCGCCGGTTCCGCCGGGCCGCACCTCGCGCCGCACGTAGCCGGCCCGCTCGAGCGCCACGATCCGGCGCCAGAGCGTCGTCGCGGGCAGCGGCCGACGCCCGAGCTCGCGGGCCAGCCGCGCCTCCAACTGCTTCACGTCGGCGAGACGGGCGCGGTCCGCGCGGGTCGCGTCCCCGATCGCCCGCACCACGTGGGTCTCGATCGAGACCGCGAACGGCGTCGGGCGCGGGAATCTCGGGTCCGCGCGGGCCGCGGCGCCCACCAGCCGCCGGCGCACGAGATCGATCGCGCGGGTCGCGCCTCCCCCGTCCTCGAGGCTGCGGGCGACCGCGTTCGCCACCCAGTCGTCCGGCGGGGGGCCGCCGATCGCGCGCTGGAACCGATCGCGCACGATCGCGGTCAGCATCGCCTCGTCGTACGGGCGCAGCGAGACGAACGGGCGGACGGGGAACGGGGGATGGACCGCGCGCTCCGCCGCGCCCAGCCCCTCGGGGGTCCCGGCGAGGACGACCCACGTCGGCGGCAGGCCGAACTCCCCCTCGGGCAGAAATCGGTCGGGCGCGCCGAGCGCCCGCAGCAGCGGCCCGAGATCCGGCCCTCCGACCTGCACGTCGTCGAGCACGAGGACGGTCGGCCGCCGCTCGCGGCGGACCCGGCGCAGGAATCCCGCGAGGATCTCGTTGACCGGAAATCCGTGGCCGGCGAACCCTTCGTCCAGCCGCTGCAGGAGCGCCGTGGCCACGCCGTGCGCCCCGCGCAGTCGCGCGGTGCGGAGGGCGAGGGTGCGGGGCGGTGCGTCCGGTCCGGCCGCGCGGATGCGCTCGACGGTCTCGCGCGCCGCCCGCCGGGCGAGGGCGGACGTGCCCGACCCGCTCGGACCGGCGACGGCCACGGCCCACGGCGGTGGGGCGCAGGGTCGGGGCGCGTCGAGCCGTCGGACCGTCTCGGCGAGCTCCCGGGCGCGGCCGGGCAGCACCGGCGGAAGCCAGTCGTGGGCGAGCACCTCGGGATGCGCGGAGGTTTCCATGGGACGATGTATATCTTCGATGTATAAGAATTCTTATGACTCGCCCGGACGGTCGGTGAAAGTTGCTATCTGCCGTCGCCGCTCGGCTCGACGATGGCCGAGAGCCCGACCTCGACCGGTCGTCCGCTGCGGTGGCTCGCGGCGAAGCTCGTCGCCACGACCCTGGCGGCCGGTGCCATCTACGTCTTCTTCACGATCTTCAACCACCGGTTCCTCGGTTCGTTCACCGAACCCGAGATCCTGCTGCTGGAAGCGGTGGCGGTGATCGTCATCGCCTACGCGATCGCGCGCTCGGTCACCACCGCCTCGTCGGAGATCCTCGCCCGGCGAGGGCTCCTCAGCCACGGGCACGTCGTCCGGCTGTTCGCGAACCTGGTGATCGCGATCGTCGCGGTCGTCGCGCTGTTCAACCTGGCGGGGGTCCCGGCGGAGTCGATCTTCCTCGGAAGTGCCCTCGCGGGCATCGTCCTCGGCCTGGCCGCGCAGACCGTGCTCTCGAACGTCTTCGCCGGCCTCCTGCTCGTCTTCGCCGACCCGTTCCGCCCGGGGGACCGGGTCAGCTTCGTCTCGTCGTCGTACCCCGTGATCTGGCCGACGTATCCGCACGAGATCACGACCCCCGCGTACTCGGGGACGATCGAGGACGTCGGCCTCGTCTACACCGTCCTGCGCCTCGATTCGGGGCTCCAGGCGCGGCTCCCCAACGCGGTCGTGCTCGGCTCGCTGGTCCTCCAGCCCCGCTCGCCGGCCGGGACCGTCCACCGGGTCCGGGTCACGGTGCCGATCGCCGTCTCCACGACGGTGATCGAGGGGGCGCTGCCCGAGATCCAGCGGGCGTTCCCGAAGCCGAGCCCCCTCGATCCGGCGGCGCGCTTCGAGGTCGCGGACGTGACGCCGGCGTCGTGGGACGGGGTGTTCGTCCTGACGGCGACCGAAGTGCAGGACGGACGCGTGCGCGACGGCGTCCTGCGCATCGTGCTGCCCCGCATCGCCGCGGCGCTGAGGAGCCCCGGCGCGCCCGCCACTCCTTAAATCGGCCCGACGCTCGGCGGCAGGGCAGCGGGGATCGTCGATGAGCTATCGGGTGACGCTGATCCCGGGCGACGGGATCGGCCCGGAGGTGACGGACGCCGCCCGCGCGGTCGCGGCCGCGACGGGGGTCGCGATCGACTGGGAGGTCGTGGAGGCCGGCGAGCGCGCGATCGCCGCGAGCGGCACCCCGCTCCCGGACGCCGTGCTCGACTCCGTGCGTCGCAATCGCGTCGCGCTCAAGGGCCCCATCACGACGCCGATCGGCAGCGGGTTCCGCTCCGTCAACGTCGCGCTCCGCCAGCAGCTCGATCTCTACGCCTCGGTCCGCCCCGCCCGGGCGATCGCCGGCGAGGGGACCCGCTTTCCCGAGACGAACCTCGTCGTGGTCCGGGAGGCGACCGAGGGCCTCTACTCCGGCGTCGAGCACTGGGTCGATCGGGACCACACCGCGGCCGAGACGGTGAACGTGATCACCCGCAAGGCGTCGGACCGGATCATCCGGTTCGCGTTCGAGCTCGCCCGACGCGACCACCGCCGCCACGTGACGGCGGTCCACAAGGCGAACATCATGAAGACGACCGGCGCGCTGTTCCAGACGGCGTTCCGGGAGCTCGCGCCGAAGTATCCCGATATCCTCGCGGACGAGCGCCTGATCGACAACATGTGCATGCAGCTCGTGAAGAAGCCCGAGGAGTACGACGTCCTCGTCACGACGAACCTGTTCGGCGACATCCTCTCCGACCTCTGCGCGGGCCTCGCGGGCGGCCTCGGGGTCGCGCCCGGGGCGCTCTACGGGGAGGGGCTCGCCGTGTTCGAGCCGGTCCACGGCTCCGCGCCGAAGTACGCGGGCCAGGACAAGGCGGACCCGGTGGCGGAGATCCTCTGCCTCGAGCTCCTGCTCCGCCATCTCGGGGAGCGGGCGGCCGCCGACCGCGTGTTCCGCGCCGTCTGGGAGACGATCCAGGAGAAGAAGGTCGTGACCTACGACCTCGCCCTGCCGGGCTACACCCAGCGGCCGGTCCCTCCGTCGTCGTGCAGCGCGATGGCCCGGGAGATCGCCCGCAAGGTCCCGCTCGTCGACCTCTCGACCCCGCTGCCGGCGCCGCCCGTGCACGAGGCCGGCCGGATCGACTCGCAGCTCGTCAGCTGATCCGCTACGGCTCCGGGCGTACCCTTAAGGCTCGGCGGCCTCGCTCCCCTCGGCCGTGTCGAGCCCCCGACCCGTACGGATCGCCCGCCCCGCGCCGACGACCGAGGCGCGGCCGCGGCGCGCGCGCCGTCGGGCCGACCCCGAGTCGGACGCACCCGGTTGGCGGCCGAACACCGCCGGCTCGCAACGGGCGGTGCACCTCGCGGAGCTGTTCGTCGGCGCGATCGTGGTGCTGTACGCGGTCCTCGCGGTGCTCGACCGCACCGGGCCGGACGGCTCGACCCCGGGGGCCACGGTCGGCCTCCTGATCTTCACCTTTCTCGCGGTCGTCCTCGGTCTCTGCGGCGTCGTCTTCGCGCTCAGCCAGGCGCCGCGCGGCGTGGAGGTGACGGCGGACGCGACGGTCGTCGTCGGGCGGTTCGGACGGCGGACGGAGTACCCGCCGCTCGCGCGGCTCAAGGCGAGGGAGGTCCGTCGGTTCGCCCCCGGGATCCTCGCCCGCGCCCCGGTGCTGCTCGTCGAGCTTCGGACCGCGAGCGGCCGCCCTTCGAACGTCCTGCTCGAGGACGGCCTGATCCCGGTCGCGGGTCGCCCGTCCGACGACTGAACGGCGCTATTCGAGCAGGTCCTCGAGCTCGCTCGCCACGAGGGTGAGCAGCTGGTCGAGCGACCGGTTCTTGAGCTCGGTGATGTGGCCGACGTCCGTCTCGAGGCGCGCGAGGAAGTCCTCCCCGTCGCGGACGAACGACAGGGAGAGCACGTGACGCCGTCCGTCCGGCGACGGGACCTCGAGGGCCGCGGTCGGGGCCTTCGGCGCCGCACTCGCCTTCGCGGCCGGGGGCGTCCGGCCCTTCGGCGCCGCCTTCGCGGTGACCTTCGGGGCCGGCTTGCCCCCGCGCGAACCGGCCGTCGGTCGCGCGGCGGGCACTGCCCGGCGCGACGCCGCAGGTCGCTTCGACGCGGGCTTCGCCTTCGGCTTCTGACGGTGGGAGCTCGGCAACCGGGTCGCCTCGAGTCGGGCGCACCAAGCCCCCCTATTTATGCGTTCGCGGGGCGACGGCGCGCCCGAGCGGCCCGCGCGGGTCCGGGCGCACGCCTTTAGCCCGAACGCCCCCCTACCGCTCCGCGCATGGGCGCCGCGAGCCGACCGCCCCAGGGGGCCCGACCCGCCGCGCCGGAGGCGATCCGCCCCGAGATCCTGCTGCTCCTCGCCGGGCTGTCGCTGCTGCTCGTCTTCCTCGCGCTCGAGCCGTACCTGTCGTACGCCGTGTTCGGTTCGGACTCGGGCGAGTACTACCGGCTCACGGCGACGCTGTTGTCGACGGGCACGCTCCCCCACGGGGCGGCGTACGGCGGGTGGGGCACCGCGTACCCCGACTTCCCCGGCATCTACCTGCTCGCCGGCGCGAGCGCGGGGGCGCTCGGCATCGGGGCGTTCGACGCGCTCACCGTCGTCGTCCCGGTCGTCGCCGTCCTCTCGGTGTTCCCGCTGTTCCTCCTGTTCCGCCGGCTCTATCCCCACGACACCGTCGCGCTGCTCGCCGCCGCGATCGCATCGATCGCCATGCCGCGCCTCTTCTCGATCGCCCACCCGGCGCCGCTCGCGCTGGGCGACTTCCTGTGCGTGGCCTCCCTCTGGATGCTCGTCGAGAGCCGACGGGACGTGCGGTGGCTGGTCCCGCTGTCGCTCACGGGCGGGGCGTTGATCGTCACGCACCACCTCTCCTCGTACTTCTTCGTCGTGAGCGCCCTCGGCGGCCTCTTCTTCCTCGAGATGTGGCGGCCGGGGCTCTGGAGTCGCCGCTTCCCGACGCGGGAGCTCGCGTGGCTCGGCGGGTTCGTCACGGCGACCTTCGTCTTCTGGTTCTACGGGACGACCTCGTTCGTCACCAAGGTGATCCTCGAGGGGCTGCCGTACCCGTCGTACGTCGGGTTCGTCGGATTCGAGGCGATCGCCCTCGGGGTGATCGGCGCGGCCGCCCTGCTGATCCGCTGGCGGCGCGCCCGGTACCGCCCGCGACCCGCGCGCGTGCGGCTGCCGACCGACCGCAGCCTGGTCCGGGACCTCACGGCGATCGCCGTCGTCGTCTTCGTGCTCGTCGGGGTGATCGTCTTCGTCCCGATCCCCGGCACGACGCAGACCACGACGCCCGCGACGATCCTGTGGTTCGCCCCGCTCCTCGCGCTCGGCGTCTTCGCCGCCGGGAGCCGCCGGACGCCCTCGGTCGCGCGCCTGGGGCCGTTCGCCCTCACCTGGCTGGGGGGTCTCGGCCTGTCGGCCGGCCTCATGCTCGCCCTCTCGGCCATCGCCGGGACGGGCGGTCAGTACGAGACGCTCGCGAGCTTCGCGTCGACCCTCTCCCCCGAGCGGACGGTCGAGTACCTGTTCCTGCCCCTCGGCCTCCTGTTCGCGATCGGCCTCGCCCGCCTCGTCACCCGGGCCGGCGACGCGGGCGGACGCCGCGCGTTCGTCGCGGCGGCGACCGGGGTCGTGGTGCTGCTCGCGGTGAACGCCGCGATCGTCTACCCGCCGCAAGCCCAGTTCGGCGGCTTCGAGGAGGGGCTCACCCGCGGCGACGCGGCGCTGTGGATGTGGGTCGGGATCGCGGCCCCGACGACCTGGGTCGTCGCGAGCGACCACCGGCTGAGCTCCATGGTGTTCGGCTTCGACGGCAATCCGGCCACGTGGGTCACGACCCCCGCGCTGTTCACCGGCACGAACGCCTCGCAGGCGTACGCCGAATTACGGAGCGTCGGGGCGCCCAACCCGGCCGACCCGCATCCGGTCGACCTCGTAGCGATCGACGCGGTGATGTACACGGGCGTTGCGCTCAACCCGTCGGACGCGGCGCCGCCGCTCACCGCCCAGGCGATCGCGTGGTTCGGAACGATGCCGTTCGTCCCGCTCTACGAGAGCGGCCTCTACGTCGTCTACCTCGTCGTGGGGCCGGCCGTCCCCGCGGGATAGGGGACCATCGACCCGTCGCTCCCCCAGAGCAGCACGGGCGTCGTCCCGTCCCGGGCGAGGACGGCGAGCAGCGCGTTCGCCCATCGGAGCTTCGCGAGCTTGCGGGCGGCGCGGGCCGGGTCGGCCTCGACGACCCGGTCGAACGCGAAGCCCCAGAGCAGGATGCGGCGGGCGCCGACCTCGTCCGCGAGGTACGCCGCCCGGTCCCCGTCGGTGAACCCGCCCACGTCGAGGAGGCCCTCGCGCGGCGGGCCCGCCCACGACCCCGCGAGCGCGCCGTCGAACGCCGGGACCCACTCCTCGAGCGCCGGCACGTTGTCGCCGTGCGCGTGCACGACGACGAGGCTGCCGTGCCGGTTGGCGGAGATCTCGGCCGGGACCGACCCGTCCAGGTCCGTCGTGATGACCGACGGGACCAGTCCGGCCCGGACGAGCGCCGCCGTCGCGCCGTCGGCGGCGACGAGCGCGGGCTCGGGCTCGGTCGCCGGGAGCCGCCACAGCGGCGGCGGGTCGACGCCCGGGGCGTCCCCGACGACGATCGTGTCGCGCCCCCGAAGCCGCTCGGCGACCCGCTCGAGGGCCCGCGCCCGGGCGGCCGGTGGGAGTAGCTCGACCAGGCGACGGGCGGCGCCCTCCTCGCGGCTCCAGGGGAAGCCGAACTCCGTCCGCAGCCGTTCGTACCACGGAGCCCACGCCGCGTAGCGCACGGAGGCGGCGACACCGCCGTAACGCTTTATAATAGAGTCCCTGCTCCCGCCGTCAGGAGAAGCCCACCGATGCGGCCGCTCGCGCAGGAGATCCTCTCGCACCTTCCGACGGACAGCAAGCGCGGGGCCGAGAGCCCCGCCCCGCCGTCGAACGACGACAGCGAGCTCGAAGCGATCCTCGCCTCGCTCAAGACCAACATCAAGGTGGTCGGGTGCGGCGGCGGCGGCTGCAACACGATCAACCGGCTGTCCGAGGAGGGCCTGCAGGGCGCCGAGATGGTCGCGTGCAACACCGACGCGCAGCACCTCCTCGCGATCCACGCCCCGAAGAAGATCCTGCTCGGCCGGCGCCTGACCCGCGGGCTCGGGGCCGGCGCGCTCCCCCAGGTCGGCGAACAGGCCGCTCGCGAGGCCGAGGACGAGCTCAAGAAGGCGCTCGCGAGCTCCGACATGGTGTTCATCACCCTGGGCCTCGGCGGGGGCACCGGGACCGGCTCCGCGCCGGTCGTCGCCCAGTGCGCGAAGGACGCCAACGGCGGCAACCCGCTCACGATCGCCGTCTGCACGCTCCCGTTCGCCTCCGAGGGGATGGTCCGGCAGGAGAACGCGATGTGGGGCCTCGAGCGCCTGCGCTCCGTCGTCGACACGGTGATCACCATCCCGAACGACCGGCTGCTCGAGCTGGTCCCCCGCCTCCCGATCCAGACGGCGTTCAAGGTCGCCGACTCGGTCCTCGCCCGGGCGATCCGCGGGATCGCCGAGATCATCACCCGTCCCGGGCTCGTCAACCTCGACTTCAACGACCTGAGGACGATCATGAAGGGCGGCGGCGTCGCCCTCATCGGGATCGGGGAGTCCGAGTCCGACAACCGGGCGGAGGACGCGGTCCTCGAGGCGATCAACTCGCCGCTCCTCCATGTCGACATCGCCGGCGCCACGGGGGCGCTCATCAACGTTACCGGCGGTCCGGACATGACGGTGAGCGAGGCCCAGAAGGCGGCCGAGGTCGTCCAGAAGACGGTCTCCCCGACGGCCCGCATCATCTGGGGCGCGGCGGTCGATCCGACGATGCAGAGCACCATCCGGGTGATGCTGGTGGTGACCGGAGTTAAATCCCCCCAGATTTTCGGGGGCGCGCCGCCCGGGTCCGTCCCGGCCCGGAAGTCGGGGCCGGACCTCGATGTGGTCCACTAGGTAGCGGATGGCGTTCCTCGATCGCGCGCGCAAGGTGCAGGACCAGTTCGACGGCCGGCTCCGTACCTTCGGCCACGGCAAGTACGGCCGCATCCTTCGGATGGCCCGCCGTCCGACCTCCGAAGAGTACGTGAAGGTCCTCGAGGTGACGTGGCTCGGCGCGATCCTGATCGGGCTCACCGGGTTCGCGATCTACATCTTCTTCACGCAGGTCGCGCCCTGGCTCTGGGCCAATTACCTCGCCGGGCTGTAGCCCGGTCGCACCGAGGGATAGATGGACGAGGAAGGGAAGGACGACGGCATCGGTCTCCTGTCGGGTGCTCCGGCCGCCGCCGCCGCGGCGAAGCCCGCGGCCGCCGCGCCCGCGCCGAGCGCCCCGGCGCCCGTCGTCGTCCCGGCACCGAAGCCCGAGACGCCGACCGCGCTCACGCTCAAGGCGGCGGACGACACCGTCCGCCCCGTGACCGCCGGCACCGTGACGACGCTCTCGGCCGTGCTCTCGAGCCGGTCGGCGGAGCCGACGACCGCGACCGTCACGATCGAGGTCGGCTACACGTCGACCTACCCCGGCGAGGGGGCCGAGTGGCCGGTCCGCTGGCTGCCGCCGGGGAAGCGGCAGTCGGTCGAGCTGTTCCCGCGCAAGGAGACCCACTCGCTCGCGCTGGCGCCGAACGTCGGCGTGCCGCTCTCCTTCGAGATCGAGGCGCCGGTCGGGGTCCGCTACGGGGACAAGGTCGAGGTCCGCCTCGCGGCGAGCGGCGCGGACGGCGGCGCGCCGGTCAAGCTCACGCTCGCGTGCGTGGCGCGCCAGGCGGTCCTCGCGATCAAGACGTCGCGGGGCTACGAGCGCGAGGTCGCGGACACGCTGCTCGCCCGCGCGGAGGAAAAGCCGGACGTCGTCTTCGCGATGCTCGTCCCGGGCTCGCTGCGCGGCTACGTCTTCGCCGAGGGGATGAGCTTCGAGGGCGTGCGCGAGATGCTGAAGGGGATCCGCAAGGCCCGCGGCCTCGTGGAGGGCGAGACGACCCTCAAGGAGGTCGAGCCGCTCCTGGTCCCGAAGGTCACCGTCGAAGGGTTCGTCGAGGGCGCGATCGTCGAGCTCATCAGCGGGCCGTTCAAGGGCGAGAAGGCCCGGGTCAAGAAGATCGACCAGGCCAAGGAGGAGATCACGGTGGAGCTCATCGAGGCGGTCGTGCCGATCCCGGTGACGGTGCGCGGCGACCACGTGCGGATGCTCGAGAAGGGAGGCGGCAAGAGTGGCGGATGAGGTGAGCGTCCTCGTCGAGGGCGGCAAGGCGTCCGCCGGACCGCCGCTCGGGCCCGCGCTCGGGCCGCTCGGGGTGAACGTGGGCCAGGTCGTCGCCCAGATCAACGAGCAGACGAAGCAGTTCGCCGGGATGCGCGTACCGGTCGTCGTGAAGGTCGACCCGGCGACGCGCGCCTTCACGCTCACCGTCGGCCGGCCCCCGGTCGCGGCGCTCCTCCTCAAGGAGGCGAAGAAGGAGAAGGGCTCGGGCAAGCCGAAGACCGAGGTCGCCGGCGACGTGACCCTGGCCGCGGTCGCCCGGATCGCCGAGGCGAAGGGGGACGACCTGTTCGGCCGATCGGCCGAGGAGAAGGTCAACCAGGTGATCGGCACCTGCGTCTCGCTCGGCCTCACGGTCGACGGCGAGGACCCCCGCGTCGTCCTCCAGCGACGCCTCGCGGAGCGGGGCGCCCGATGATGGGCGGTCCGGGCGGTCCGCCCCCCGACCTCAGCAACGCGGAGATCGTCGACTACGAGGCCATCGAGGGCGACGGCAAGGTCCGCCTGAAGCTCAAGGACGGCTCGGTGGTCGAGATCCGGCTCGAGATCATGAACATCCTTCGGGCCGGGAACGACCCGAGCACGGGGCTCCCGATCTACGTCGTGCAGTCCGCGCCGCTCGTGCGCCTCGTGGAGACGCCGAAGGAGCTGCGCAAGGCGCCCCTGCGGCCGGGCCCGAAGGACCCGAAGGCGATCCCGGGGTTCGGCTGACGCCGACAAACCCTTTAGGCCCCCCTCGCTGCCGCGTCCGTGGTCGACCTCCAGGAGACCCCCGCGGTCCCGCCGTTCGACCCCGGCGGCGACCCACGCCTCGGGCTGTTCGTCGCGGGCGGGATCCTGATCGCCCTCGGCTGGGGGCTCGCGGTCGCCGCGAACCTCCTCCTCCACGCCGCGGCCGGGGCGGGCGGGATGCCCGTCCTCTGGTTCCGCGTCTCCGCGACCCTCGGCGAGTACGCCTGGGGCGCCTTCGGGCTCGGCATCGTCACCGGCGCGGTCGGCGTCGGGCTCCTCCTGGTCGGCCGCGCCACCCCACGGGGCCCGTTCGTGCTGCCCGGCGTCACCTACTGAGCGGTCGGAACGGCGGGCACCCTACTGGGTGCGGCCGGGAACGGCCGGTCCGCGGTGGACCTTGCGCGACGGCGGTCCGCGGTGCTCGATCGGGCTCTTCGTCCGGCGGGTCGACGACTCGCAGTCGAGGCACATCCGCTCCTCGGGATCGAGGCACGAGCGGCAGACCGTCCGGCCGCAGACCGTGCAACCCAGCGAGGCCGGAGCCCCGCACCGCGCGCACTGCCCGACGAGCACCTGAGGTTCCTCCCGGACGGAACCGGTCAGGCGAGCACCCCGCTCGCCTTAAGCCCTTCGACAAACCCTTCCGCGTAGCTCGCCCGGGCCACGTACCGGGCGGCCCGCCGGGCGCGCGGGCTCCCCGAGGCGAAGCTGACGCCGAACCCCGCCGCCCGCAGCATGGCGGCGTCGTTGTCGCCGTCGCCGAGGGCGACGCACTCCGCCAGGGAGAGGCCCCGTCGCGCGAGGGCGTGCTCGAGCGCGGGCCGCTTGCCGGCGCCCCGCGCGAGAAGGTGGATCGCGAACCCCGTCGCCTCGACCGTGATCGGGTACCCCGAGAGGACCCGCGCGATCCGGCCCACGCCGACCGTCGGCTCGAGCGCGACCTCGGTCGTGCGCCAGCGGTCCGTGAACAGTCGGCGGACGGGCAGTCCGGCGGCGACGAGCGCCCGGTACCCGCGCAACGCGACCGCGCGGTCGGCGAGCTTCTCGACCCGCGGGCGCCGGTCGGTCCCGAGGTCGTAGACGATCCCGCCGTTCTCGGCGACGACCGGACCGCTCAGGCCGAGCGAGCGCTGGAGGGCGAGCGCGATCGGCAGCACGTTGCCGGTCGCGAGGACGACGGGGAGGCCCCGGTCCTCGAGCCGACGGACGACGGCCACCGCGGCCGGGTCGAGCCGTCGCGACGCGTCGGTGAGCGTGCCGTCGACGTCGGTGACGACCGCGCGGTACGGCGGGGGGCCGACGGGCGTGGCCCTACCCTCCCCCGGCCTGCGACGCGATCGCGGCCCGGAGCACGCGGGCGACCTCCTGGCCGTCCCGCCGGCCGCGGACCTCCTTCATGACGTCCCCCATGAGCGGCGCGAAGGCAGCGGCGCCGCGCGCCCGGACGAGCGGAAGGTTCCGCTCCACGACCCGGGCGACGAGCGCCGCGAGCTCGTCGGCGGAGAGGCCCGCGAGACCGCTGCGGGCGAGCGCGGCCTCCAGCGTCGGCGCGCCGGCGGCGAGCGCGGCGAGGACGGTCGGGATCCCCTCCTTCGCGAACCGTCCGGCCTCGGCCGCCGCGAGCAGGGCGTCGAGCGCGTCTTCCGACGGGTCGAACTGGACGACCCCCTCCGGAAGGACGAGGCCGGGGAGATCCTGAGTGAGCAGGCGGGCGACCAGCGTCGGCGACCGCCCCCGGTGCGCCAGCGCCTCGAACAGCTCGAGCCGATCGGACGACTGGAGCTGGCGGACGAGCTCGGGCGCGAGGCGGTAGGTGGCGGCGACCCGCGCCCGCTGCGTCGCGGGGCGCTCGGGGAGGGATCGGGCGAGCCGGGCGAGCCGTTCGGCCTCGACCACGAGGGGGGGGATGTCAGTCTCCGGGTACATCCGGTCGCGCCCCGGCAGCGGGCGGGAGTAGCGGCTCCGGCCGTCCGGCAGCGGGTCGCGGGTCTCGCCGGGGATGCCGAGCCGGGCCGCGTCCGCCCGGCGCGCCACGCGGGCGATCGCGCGGCGGGCCCGCGTCGCATCGACATCGGTGAGCAGCACGAACCCGTCGCCGGGCCCGAGGCCGAGGTCGGCCCGGACCCCGGCCACGCGGGCGCCGTCGATCCCGTACGCCGGAAGCTCGTCGGAATGCACGAGACCCCGCAGCCCGAGGACCCGCACCTGCTCCGCGAGCTCCCGCCCGAGCCGCTCCTCGCTCCCGGGCGGCGAACGCAATAGGTCCGCGAACCCCCGCAGGCGCAGGGCGAGGACCCGCCCCGGGCCCCGGCCCCGCGCCCCGAGGGGGCCCGAGTCGAGATCGGCGAACCGCGCAGTGAGGTCGACCGGGTCGTCGGCCACCGGCGGGGCCCCGCGTCGCGCGAGCTCGTCGCGGACGGCGAGCAGGATCCGCTGCCGCTCGGCCTCGCCCTCCACGTACTGCTGGATCCGGTTGAGCTCCTGGACGCCCTTGAGCTCGATCCGGTGCCCGCCCTCGATCGAGACGTTGAGGTCCTCGCGGATCGTCCCCAGGCCCCGCTTCACGCGATGCGTGGCGCGGAGGAGCGCCCCCAGCTCCTCGGCGACCGCCCGGGCCTCGGGCCCCGTCGTGATCTCGGGACCGGTGGCAATCTCGACGAGCGGGATGCCGAGCCGATCGAGGCGGTAGACGACCTCCGTCTCGGACCCGCCGGACCTCCGCGCGGCGTCCTCCTCGAGGCAGATCGACAGGACCGAGTAGCGCCGGCCGTCGACCTCGAGGTGGCCGTCGACCGCGACGAGCGCGGTCCGCTGGAACCCGGCCGTGTTCGAACCGTCGACGACGATCTTGCGCATCACCTCGATCTCGTCGACCGGTCGGGCGTCGAGGAGGAGCGCGAGGGTGAGCGCGACGTCGAGCGCGTCGTGGTTGATCGGATGCGGCGGCTCCTCGTCCAGGTCGACGAGGCAGTCGGACGGCCCGGACTCGTACCGGTAGACGAGACCGCGCGACGCCTGGAACGCCGCGGCCGGGTCGACCGCGAGATTCTCGCCGCTCGCCGCGCGCAGCCGACGGACGAACGACCGATCGACCTCGTCGGTGAGCTCGCTCGGACAGGCGCAGAACAGCTTGCCGGTCGCCAGCTGCTGGTGGACCTCGAGGCCGGCCTTCACGGCGCGGCCTCGGGCGCGTGCCGGTCGTGGAACTCGCCCGCCCGGTCGGTCCGTAGCAGCTCCTCGACCCGCTTCGGGTCCGCCGCGTGGCCGAGCGCCCAGCACAGCTTGGCGTAGGCCGTCTCGGGGAGGAGATCGCCGAGGTACAAGACCCCCGAGCGCAGCAGCTCGCGGCCGGTCGCGTAGACGTACGGGTCCGCGTTCCCGGCGAGGCACTGGGTCGTCATGGCGACGACCATCCCGCGGGCGGTCGCCGACCGGATCCAGGTGAGATGGTTCGAGCCGACGTGGCCGAGTCCCGTGCCCGCGAGCACGATCCCGCGCAGACCGCGCGAGAACGCTTCCGCGCGGTCCGCGGTGAGCCCGGGATAGAACCAGAGCAGGCCGGCGCGGGCATCGAGCGGTCCGTCCAGGCGCGCCGGGCCGGCGGCGGGCGGCCGCACCGGCTGCTCCCACCGGATCGAGCCGTCGACCACGTAGCCCAGCGGGGGCCCGTTGCGGCTCTGGAACGCATCGCGACGGCTCGAGTGCATCTTCCGCACCCAGGTCGCGCGGTGGATCGCGAGCCGGTCGTCGGACGGCCCCGCGTGCATGACGACCACCACCTCGCCGCACCCGCGCTCGCGCGCGACCGCGACCGCCCCACCGAGGTTCGTGGCCCCGTCGGACGACGGCCGATCGGGCGACCGCTGGGCCCCCGCCACCACGACCGGTCCGGGGAGGTCGACGAGCAGGAAGCTGAGGGCGGCGGCGGTGAAGCCGAGGGTGTCGGTGCCGTGCGCGATCACGACGCCGCGGGCCCCCGCCCCGAACGCCTCGACGACCTTCGAGGCGATCGCGACCCAATCCTCGGGGGCCAGGTCCTCGCTGAGCCGATCGAAGACGGGGACGATGCGGACCGGACCGTCGCGCTCGAGATCGGGGAAGAACGCGAGGATCCCCGACTCGTCCTTCACGGGTCGCACGCCACCGGTCTCGTAGTCGACCCGCGAGGCGATCGTGCCCCCGGTCGTCAGCAGCGCGACCGGCGCCCCCCCGACGGGGGATGACGGTCGGTCCGACGTCCCGGCGGACCGCCCCTCGTCGGCGGGACCGTCCTCCATCAGGCGGAAGCCGAACGAGGGTCCGATCCGGATCCCCACGTTGTAGCCGCTCTCCAGCTTGAGCGGCAGGATCCGATCGCCCGACAGCTCGTGCCGGGGCACGATGGTCCCCGTCCACGTGCGGGCCCCGTCCGTGATCTCGACCCGACGGCCCATCGGCAGGGAGCGCAGGGCGTCCCACGGGTCCTTCGGTTCCGCTCCCGACATCGATCCGTTCCGGCGCGCCGTCGGACCCGGGAGCGGGTACGGCTAATAAGCGTCCACGACCGCTCGGTCCGGCCGGCCCCGGTCTTTTATACCGGACCCTCCTCGGCGCGCCGGGAACGCGCGAAGATCCGGATGCCCGTGTGGGGTAGCTTCGAGGTCGGGGTCGTCCCCCGCCTCGCTGCAGTGGATTATCCTAGAGGCCTGCGGAGCCTCAGACCTGGGTTCGAATCCCAGCACGGGCGAGTTCCTCTCCCCAGCCGAGAGGCTTGGGGTCGGGGCGGTGCCTCGGCCCCGTTCGGAAGTGACCGAAGTTCCCCTAACGGTCCTACCCGAGCCTCACCATAGAACCGTCGGTCGAAGACCAAACTGCTACTTTCGGGCCCGGCCACCGGGACCGGGGCGCCTGTGCGTCCCTCGTCCACGAGGAGGTGGCCGTCTTGAGGATGTGGGCTCTCTTCCGAGACGTATCCAGATTCCGTCGGGATCCTTGACCATCGCTGCCCATCCCCCAGTGGATTCCGGGGTGAACCGCGTGGCTCTACCTCCGTTTCGCAGGAGTTTCCGGTACGCTCTATCGAGAGTGTAAGCCGGAGACGCACCGAGCGAGACGTCGATGTGATCCAGCTCGTCTCCCTTGCGGTACTTGGACGAGAACATGGAGCTTCGGGGATACCAGTTGAGTTCGAGGAGACGACGCGAGGTGGGATCCTGGAGGAGAGCGGTCACTCCGCCCCCCCAGCTACGACAATCATCCCTCCGGATCACGCGAAGTCCTAGTGCTCTCGTGTAGAACCTCACCGAACGCGGGAGATTCCCCACACGAATGCCGACACACTCGAGCCGCATCCTGAAGCATAGCGATCGAGGCTACTTAGGACCGAACCCAGTAGTTTCGACGCGCCCCCAGAGGTGCCGACCGAGACGCTAGATGGGTCCGCTGCGTACGGCCCCCAGCGAACTTTTCGCTGAGGGATTCGAACAAACGGCGATTCGACCACTAGCACGGGTGCTCTCCGAGCCGGCTCGATGAGCTATGTTCCCGACACGACTATATTGATGTAGTGTATTGATGTGTAACTGTGTCCGCAAAGACGGTGGCGTTGGACCCGGAGGCCTATGATATGCTGCGGCGCCAACGGCGAAGCGGCGAGACCTTTAGCGATGCGGTCAAGCGCCTTTCCGGCAAGCGCCGGTCGATCCTGGACTTTGCCGGGATATGGAAGGACATCCCCGACGAAGACCTCGAGAGGCTCCGCTCCTTCCTCGCAGAAGGACGGCGTCGGGACCGCGCGCGAATCGAGCGCCTGTTCCAGAAGGGGGGCTGAACGGTGCGCTGCTTCGATTCAACTTTCCTTATCGATTACGTCCGGGGCGACGCGGACGCGGTCGGGAAAGTGAGAGAGCTCGTGGAGTTGGGTGAACGTCTCACGACCCCGTCCGCGGCTGCGGCCGAGGTCCTCGTCGGAGCTCACTTCCGGGGGCGGGGAGAACTCTCGCGAACTCTGGAATTCCTCGACCGCCTAGAGATCCTTCCCTTCGACATCGCCGAGGCAACCGAAGCCGGCAGGATCGGTGCCGAGGCGCTTCGGCGGGGCGCCCCCATAGCGGGCAACGACCTGTTGGTCGCAGCGACCGCGCGACATCGCGGAGGGATACTCGTGAGCCGGGACGGAGTCTTCTCGCAAGTGCCGGGCCTGGCGGTGGAAACGTACTGACGGATGGAGGGGATTCGTTACGGGGGCCGTAACGGATCCCAGCACGGGCGCCTTCCTCGGACCCGTGAGGAGCGGCGTGAGATTCGAGCACGATGAGACTCGGGCCCCCCCCGCGTCCAAGTGCGGGGTCTCGGCTGCTGGAGTCGAGGTGCCGTCGAGGTCGCCCGCTGACCCATGTGGGTGAGACGAACGTCTCGAAGTGCTCCCGATGAAGGTTCGCACCCGTGCAGCCTTGCCTCCTCCGCGGGACGTTACCCCCGGTTTCAGATTCTGGGGAACCGCGGGTCAAGGAGGTCGAATGGCAGCCATTCAGCGAATCCGCTCGTCTTGCGGCGGGGGCTAGGTCTTCGGCTGGGCTCGCCCGACTGCGAAGGGACAAGCGAATCCCCAAATGATGATGACTACTAATGATCCCAGAATAAGAGGGAAGACGAATCTCGGTATCGAGTTCCCCGTAAAGATCCAAGCTGTCGCGGCTCCGCCGATAAAGCCTACGGTTCCTCCAATAAACCCTACGATCGCCATCCAATTTGGAAATACGCGGCTGTTCCAGAAGGCGACACTGAAGAGCGACACGCCCAAACCGAGGGCCGAGAAACCGAGGACCTCCCAACCATCCGTGATGTTGTACCAAAGCGCGGCCTCGTACGCAGCCGTCGCCGATGACGGAGCCGTGGTCGTCGATATGGCGTTGAGCGCGCTGTAGCTCGCGGCATTCGACACGGCCAACACGAATGCGCCGAAGAGGAACACGAGCATGGAGGCCCATACCAGACCTCGACTTTGGGACTTGAGCGCCCCGCCGAGATACGTCGCGAAGGGCGTAACTCCCAAGGCGAAGACCAGGACCCACAAATCGCTGAATGCGGTCGCGGCCTTGTTCGAATTGAACACGGCAAGCTGGTTCGACGGTGTCGAAGGTTCGGGTATGGTGACGAGTCCGGCGATGGTGATTGCCGAGATCAGACCCGCCAAGATGGCGGCGATGAGAAAACCAGTCGGTCGGCCGGCGTCCGTGGGTATCGAGGTGTTTTCGGTTTCCGGAGGCTCGGGCAACATCGCGGCGACCGGGTTCTGAGGGATAAACGTTCCGAAGTCGCAAACCCTCTCTTTCGCCGAGCGGGGCGAGGAGTCGGGACCCGCCAGCGCCTGTCCGCCCAACGCCGGTCTCAAGATCTCGGGCGGCCGGCCCGCTGCGCGGCGTCCGTGTCCGAGGCGCTTGTGCTCGGTCCTGAGCCCCTCGACTCGACCCGGGATTGAGGGAGGTGTCGATCACAAATCCACAAGTGAGGTCATGGACCGGTTCCACGACCTCACGGCGGGTACGTGCTCCCGCGTCCCGAGCGGGCGCGGTGGAGTCGAATACGTAGCTGCTCGAATCCCAGTAGGGGCGCCTACCCTATCTCTGCCCGCGAGCGTGGACACGAAGGTAGAGAGACCTACGACACCTCGCGCCCCCACGGACTCGCACGGGGAGTCGCGCGTCGCCGGGAGTTGGGATGTCGCACCCCGGCTCCAAGACCGGTCAGGCGGGCTTCTTGGCGATGACAAAATCCATCGCATGGCGGTGGGGAACGCCACTCGAGTTGCAATCGAACTCTACCTCCCCCGAGTCCAGGATCTGCCAGTCCCCGTAGTACCCGAGCAGCTCGCCGGGGCGATAGGGGTGCTCCGCGGGATCCATTTCGGGCGGAGGATCGAGATAGGGCTTGGGAACAAAGGCGTTCACCGCATGAATGCCTCCCCGAACGGTGTGGGCTTGGAAGTGAGCAAAACGGGCCGGTCGGGCGCCCCGCGGGAGATTGTTGAGGACCCCGGAACTGAAGACCACATCGAATCGACGGCTCAGTTGGTACGATCGGATGTCGCCGATGCGAAAGCGCACCGCTAGACCGAGACGAGCGGCCCTTCGCTCCCCCTTGACCAGCCCGACGCGAGAGACGTCGACGCCAAGAACTCGAAACCCGTGACGGGCGAAGTGAATCGAATCTCGCCCCTCACCCGAGCCGAGATCGAGCAGCGTCGGCGACTTCGCCGGAAGGGTCCGGGCGACTCGAACGACCTCGCGTGCCAGTCCGGTCGGCCTCGTCCCCCAGTACCAGCCCGGCCGTGAGTACCGCTGGTCGTAACTCGGTTCCCGCATCGGTTACGTTCGCCCCCGACGGGCTATGTGTCGCGAGACTTGGGATTAGGCTATCTTGGGACTCACGACTCGTCGTCGCGGCCCGGGGGAGCGGCTCAGGACGGGGATTCTAGCCATCGGCGGCCGAATCGCAGCACGGGCGAGTTTCTCCCTCCACCCGAGAGGTTCGGGATCGGGTCGCTGCGCCTGTCCCGCTCGGAAGGGATCGATGCCTCCCGCACAGTCCCACCCGGACCTCCGCATAGAGCCGTCGGGGAAAGCCCGAACCGGCCTCCCCGGGCATGGGGAGTCGGATCGACGATCCGTGCCACGCGGTGACGGCCGCCGTCCCTCGCCGCATTGGCCTCCACCCGGACGGGGGTCCGCACGCGCGTTCAATGCTTCGCGTAGTACTCCGCCACCGCGCGGAACGACTCATTGGGCTCCCAGGGCATGTCGGGGTAGGTCGCCCCATGACCCCGTTCCAGGTAGCGAGCGAGGCTCGGGGAGGCCGTGTCCACGTCGAACCGTGGCTCCTCGTCGTAGGGCGTAATCTGCGATTGAAAGGTGCTAACGAAGCCGCCCAAGACGCCGGCTCGCTCGATCCGGTCCAATTGGGCGACCAGCTTCTGGGCCTGGGACTTTTCGTCTCGGACGAGGGGTGTCTTCAGCCGGGGGCGCACGAATCGGCCGATGAGGGGGAGTTGATGCAGGAGCTGAGAGCGGACATCGATCGGCGAGGGTTTGAGACCCGCGGAGTCCAGGAACCCATCGGCGCCCGGACCGTCGTCCGCCGTGGAGAATCCGAACTCCGTGATGACGACCGGCTTGCCCGTGGCGATGGCCGGACGGAGCATCTCGGTCCAGCGGTCCGCGATGCGGGCGGTAAGGTAGTGGTCCACCCCGACGAAGTCGAAAGCAGACCAGTCGACTCCCTCCCAGACGAGCGACGCGTAGGTGAGTCGTCCGCGATACTCGCGTTGGACGGCCTTCACGAGTCGGGTGAGTAGCTCGTTCAGCGGGCGATTGTGCCGCCCACTCTTCACGGTGGGAAAGAACTGCGGGCTCCGGACCCGGGCTCTCATGGTCCGGCCGGGAATGACTCCCTCGTTGAACAGCGTGGCTTCCATCGCTACGCCGAGCACCACCCGGTCCGGAGCCTCCTTGCGAAGCGGCTCGAGCGCCCTGGCCGCCCGGATCAGGTAGCTCGCTGAGGTCTGGGGGCTACGGTCCCAGCACTGGGGAAAGATCCAGGTCTCGAGCCCTTCCGCGAGGGCCGCCCTGCCCGCGATCACCAGTCGTGCGGGATCCTTGCCGACGATTCGCACCGCGGTACAGTGCAGGTCGCGCCGGATGATCCCGAGCTCGTGGCGGACGTTCTCCGCCCGGAAATCCGGTCGCCAGTTCATCCCGTAGACGACGCCGGCGTCGTAGCAGACACCCTTCAGCTTCACGCGCGCGGCGCTCCGTCGACCCGGCGCTCCCGTAAATCATCGTCGCGGAGTTGGACGCGGGCGCCGGTGGAGACGATCGGACTCGAACTGAGTCGTCCGGCCGAAACGCGCCGATCGAGAGTCTCGGTCGGACCCCCGTACGGGTGCGTGGAAACTACGGAACCCGAGCTCGGCGGGACGTTCGACCCACTGGGGCTACGTGGGGTCCTTGAGCCCGAGCAGCAACCCCCGGCCCGGAGTTAGGCCTCGCCGCAGGAAGCGGGCGGTCAGTCCGGCCTCCTCCATGAGTCGCACCAGCCGGCTTCGGGGTACGAGGAGGCCGATGTCCACCTCCTCGAGATGCTCCACGCGGCGCCCCGTTCTTCCGATGAGGTAGTGATAGTGGACCGCCGAGCGTCCCCCCCGCCGCGAAGAGAACGCCATGCGGGCGACCGTGACCGAGGGGCTCGTCCGAGTCAGCAGGTGAACGTACCCCGAGCGGAAGTCCGAGGGATCGATCCACGGCTCCACGATGACGACGCCGCCCGGCTGCAGGTGACGGGCGAAGTTCGAGAACGTCGCGGCGAGCTCCCGTTCGGTCTTGAGGTGACCGATCGCACTGTAGAGGCAGCTTACCACGTCAAAAGTCTCGTCGAGACGAAAGCTCCGCATGTCCCCGGGAATCAGCCGGACCCGGGGCAGACGACGCCGCGCCACCCGGAGCATCTCGCGACTCACGTCAACGCCCGTGACCGTGTAGTCACGCCGGAGGAAGCTCAGATGTCGTCCAGTACCGCACGCCACATCCAGCCACGCCCGTCCTCGAGAACGGCCGAACTGGCGAGCGAGCGATTCGAGAACGCGGGCTTCCGAACGGTAGTCCTTCCCTCCCACCAGATCGTCGTAGTAGAGCGCCAGTCGATGGAACATGAGGGGCTTGACTCGGGCCATATCGAGCTCCCTCGACCGCTTCGGGCCCCTACGTGAACCCCTGGGTCATGAATAAGAACGGGGTGCCACCGACGACCGGCTGGCTTCCCAACCTGGGAGTGCCGCCGTCCCGCCGGCTCTACCCGCATGCCGGATCGGATCCGGCCGAGATCGTGGGCCGGATGCCGGCTCTCGCCGTGCGCCCTCCTCTCGAGAGCGCGCTCGAGAGGCGGAGGGAGCTCGATCGTCGACCGGGGGGCGGGGACGCTCGACCTCGGACCCGCCGCACGCGTCTCTCATTCACCCATCGATCCCTCGTCAGGACCTCACGGGCGCCGGCCGCGATCGAACTCCGCTTCCGGAAGCTTCCCCCAATTTCTCGTCGATGCGGCGATGCTACGTTGCAAGTACGCGGTGGGCCACGGGGACGAGCCCTACGCGCCCGGTCCTGCCGAGGTCGAGGGGGTCCGGTCACGGGGGGGCGCTGCCCATCAGGAGTTCAGGGCGGTGTCCCTGCGACGGGGGGTCGGAGCGTCGTCACCCCTTCCCGCTTGCGAAGTCCGTTCGTCCAAGCGCTTGAGGAGGTCCCGGAGCTGGAGGAGGTCTTGGGTCTCCCAGCCATCGAAAACCCCCTGGTGGTGGGCCAGCCGCTTGTGGACATGACTGTGGACGTGCAAGCCAACGCGAGTCGTCTGCACACGTACAAGACGGCGGTCCTCCCGGTCGCGGTGGCGACGTACGAGGTGGTCGCGCTCCATCTGGTCAATGATCCCGGTCACGTGAGCCGGGCTGACGCCCAGAAACTGGGCGAGTTCACTCTGGGTGATCCCGCCGGGGGTCTGAGCGGCGTGGAGGGTCAGGTGGTGCAACATCGGGAGCTGGGAGTGCAAGTGCGGACCGAACCGGGGGACCGCCCGGCGGAACACCCGACGGAGCAATCCCAGCGTCTCCTCGATCAGCTCGTCCCGATCCGACTCGATCATCCCGTCGTTCCCTCATCGCCCCGAAGGGCATAGAACCTTCGCCTCCAAATCATTCAATCAAAAATGTTTTAATACTGAATGAATATAGAGGACGCATGGCCGCAGCCGCCCGCCCTGCGAGCACCGTCCCCCGTGTCACCTACGGACCGTCCCGTTCCGACGCGATGATCGAGGTCCAGGATCTCGTCAAGGTCTACGGCGGCGGTCGCGGCCCGACCGCCGAGCCCGAGGTCCGAGCGGTCGACGGCATCAGCTTCTCGGTCTCCGAGGGAGAGTTCTTCGGGTTCCTCGGCCCGAACGGTTCGGGCAAGACCACGACGATGAAGATTCTCACGACCCTGCTCGGCCGGACGAGCGGACGGGTTCGGGTCGCGGGCTTCGACATCGACCACGATGGGGCCCGGATGCGGAAGCAGATCGGCTACACCGGGCAGTCGATCGGGGTGGACGGGGATCTCACCGGCCGGGAGAACCTCATGCTGATGGGCCGACTGTACCACTTGCCCGGTCCTCTGGTCCGGGACCGAGTGGAAGACCTGCTCCGGCTCTTGCAGCTAACCGAAGCGGCCGATCGTCCCGCGTTCACGTACTCGGGAGGGATGCGACGCCGGCTCGACCTCGGCTCGGCGCTCGTCCACCGGCCGAAGCTCCTGTTCCTTGATGAACCGACCACCGGATTGGACCCTCAGACCCGCAACGCCCTGTGGGAGTACCTCCGAGAGCTCCACGTCCGGGACGGGGTCACGATCTTCCTCACGACGCAGTACATGGAGGAGGCCGACCGGCTCTGCGAGCGCGTCGCGATCATCGACCACGGCCGTATCGTCGCGCAGGGAACGCCGGCGCAGCTCAAAGCCGAAATCGGGGCGGACAGCGTCACGATTCGCCTCCCGCTCGACGAGCGGCTCGAGGCGCGGAGACGGGAGGCGCTCGAGCTCGTCCGAACGGTCCCGGAAGTGGTCGGCGCTGCGCCCTTTGAGTTCGGGGTGACCGTCCAGGCCCGAAACGGAGGGGCGGCTCTCGTCGAGATCCTGCGGCGCCTCGAGTCGGGTCATGTCCCGGTGAAGGAAGTGGCGGTCTCGCCCCCGACCCTCGACCAGGTCTTCCTCCAGCACACGGGTCGCGAGATGCGCGCGGAGGAAGTGAGGCCGATGACCCGCATGGCCCGCCGCGGGATGGGACGGTAGCATGGCGACAGGGACCGGCCACCGCTACGAGCTCCCCGAGCTCTCGGTACCCTCGCCCGGATTCGGCTCCTTCTTCTCGGATATCGCGTGGGTCTGCTACCGGAGTTTGAGGAAGCTCTCCCGCAACCCACTTCTCCTGATGTTCACGTTGATCATGCCGCTCATCTGGCTCGGGATGTTCAGCCAGACCTTCGGAACGGTGTTCTCGAGGGCGGAGAGCGCCCCCGGTACCGCTCCCCTGCCGTACGACTACATCGCGGTTCTCTTGCCCGGGATTGCCATCATGACCGCGATCCAGGCGGCGTCACAGTCCGGGTTTGTGATGGTCTCGGACATCGAAACGGGCTTCATGGACAAGTTCTTCGTCGCTCCGATTCGCCGCAGTTCGGTCCTGGTCGGAAAGCTCCTCGGCGACGCCATCCGGATGGCGGGACAGGCGATCATCGTGCTCGGGATCGCCTACGTCTTCACGCTCGCCTTCGGCTGGAAGATCCCATTCGCGACGGGCATCCTGGGGGGCCTCCTGATCGTCCTGCTCGCCGCGCTCTTCGGGGTCGCGTTCTCGGGCCTGTCGAACTCGGTCGCGCTGTTCACGAAGAACACCGAGACGACGATGATGGTGGCGTTCACGCTCACCTTCCCGCTGCTCTTCCTCTCGACGGCGATGGTACCGCTCAGTCTCCTTCCGGGGTGGGTCCAGACGTTCTCGATGTTCAACCCGGTGAGCTACGTCGCCACCGCCTCGCGCGCGATGATCCTCACGGGCTTCAACTGGCCCGAGGTCGGCCAAGCGTTCGCAGCGATCGCGATTGTCGGAGTGCTGCTCAACGCGCTCGCGGTGTACGCGTTCCGGCGACAGGGCCGCTAGGGTGGAGATGTCGACCGATCCGGAGCTCACGCCCGGGGGAGGTCCCATCCAGCGCGGGACCGAGGCACCGTCCGACGAGCTCCCGGTGGGCTCGCGGAACGCGCCGAAGGCGCGCCGAGCCGCTCGCGACCCGAAGCGACCGGGCGAACGATGCCGTGCGGCCCCGGGTCACTGGATCCCGGTCGTTGATCGGGCCCAGTGCGAGGGCAAAGCCGAATGCGTCGACGTTTGTCCGTACGCGGTCTTCCAGATCGGAACCCTCACGGACGAAGAGTATCGATCGCTGAGCTACCTGGGACGGGCCCGGGCGCGCCACCACCAGTTCCAGACCTCTCGCACGCCCCGTGCCGCGGAGTGTCGGGCATGCGGGCTCTGCGTGGTCGCGTGCCCCGAGGATGCGCTGAAGCTGATCCGAAGCTGACGCGGGCGGGGTCCGACGCGAAGGGAACCCTCCTCCGGTTCGGCCAGCTCTACGGGCCGGGGACCTACTCTGAGTCAAGGCAACCGGCCCCCCCGCGGATCCACGTAGACTCGGCGGCGCGTCGAACGTATGCGGCGCTGGGATCACCC
Source organism: Thermoplasmata archaeon (assembly GCA_035502455.1). Taxonomy (GTDB): domain Archaea; phylum Thermoplasmatota; class Thermoplasmata; order Lutacidiplasmatales; family UBA184; genus Lutacidiplasma. Next base: position 68,618 of record DATJUI010000019.1, read on the forward strand.
CCGGGAGTCGTCACACTCGTGGACGAGTGAGCCACGACCGAGCGGGACCTCCAGCCGTTGAGACGGGGGTCGGCCCTTCGGTCATCGCCCGTCGGTTCCTTTCCCTGCTGGACCGGCGAGAAGGGCGGCGGAGTTCGGTCGCGCCCCGAAACCGGTCCGTCGGCGCCGTTACCTCGCCTTTCCGGCCCGATGTCTGCGGTCGGCGTCCCGCACGAGCTTCTTGATCAGCGGAATCGGAATCGGCTCGCCGAGCGGGAAGCGAAGCGCGGAGTTCGCGTTCTGGTATCTGGCAATCTCCTCCGCGTGAGGTGCTAGGTCCTTGGGTCGAAGGAAGAGCCCGATGCTCGCCCGCTGCAGCCCAAAGTAGCAGAGCCGTCGTTCGATCCCGGCTTCTCCCTGGTAGCTGTAGAACGGCATTCCGTAGCTGATGCTCTCGTCGGCCCCGGGGGCGGCCTCTCGGATGGCCGCTCGGAGCTGCTTCAGCACGCTCCGCGTTCCGACCGGGGCCGATCGGATGTATTGATCGACGCTCTTCGCGGGGGGCACCGGGTTCCGAGGCCCGTTAGCGCTTATGAGAGCTTTCGCGCCCGGCCGGGCGCCCGCTCGGGCCGGTCAACGGCCGGAGCCACTCTCGGTCCCACCCCGGGCCGACCGGACACGACGGCCCGCTGAGGCCCACCGCGGCGTGCCTCGACTCCCGCGATCCCGGAGCCCCGGGCCGGCGGCCGCGCGGGGGGCGTTTACCCCTTCGGAGGCCCCAGTTCCGGGTCGTGGAACCGCGGGGCGAGACGGGGCTGCCGGCGCGTAGGAGAGCCCGGCCGCGATGTTCCGGCTCGACGGCCCGGGCGCACCGGGCTTATGGGGCGCGAGCGGATGTGGACGGAGGAGCCATGGCCGCCTTCTCCCGCCCGCCCCGCCTGCTTCGCACGGCGCGGCGGGTGGCCGAAGGGCTCCGGGGGGGCCGCGATGGCGGTCGTTAAGCCGGTCGTCCTGCGGAGCCTGAACCGCGCCCTGCGCAACCTCGCCGGCGAGAAGAGCCCGGTCATCGCGGGGCACAAGCTGCTCTACCGGTGCAACCTCGAATGCAAGATGTGCCCGTTCTGGCGGCGGGAGGACGAGCAGCTGCTCGGGCTCGCGGACGAGATCCGGATGATGGAGGCCCTCGCGCGGGCGGGCGTCTCGTTCCTGGGCTTCGAGGGCGGCGAACCGCTCCTGCGGCGCGATGTCGGCGAGATCGTGGCCGAGGCCCACACCCGGTTCCATACCTCCCTCGTCACGAACGGTTGGCTCCTCGAGCACCGGTTGCCCGAGATCGCCCCGCACCTCGACCTGCTGTTCGTGTCGCTCGACGGCATCGGGGCGACGCACGACCGGCTGCGGGGGATCCCTCGGTCGTTCGACCGGGCGGTCAGCGGCATGAAGGCGTCGCGATCCGAGGTGCCGACGGTCATCAGCCACACCGTGACCCGCGAGAACGCCGACCAGGCGGAGCAGGTCGTCGAGCTCGCCGAGCGCCTCGACGTGGGGATCACGGTCCAGATCGCGTACGACTACCGGACCGCCGACGCGATGTCGCCGAAGCCCGAGCAGCTCCGCCCGGTCATCGAACGGCTCCGCGACCTGCGCAAGAGCGGGGCGCCCCTCCTCGAATCGGTCGACTACTTCGACGCGATCCTCGGGTCCTGGTACGGCGAGAAGCCGTGGCGGTGCAAGCCGTGGCTGACGGTGAACGTCGACCCGCAGGGACGTCTCGTCCTCCCCTGCTACGTCCTCCAGGAGTACGAGGGTTCCCTACCGGTCTGGGACGTCGACGTGCGCGCCCTCTGGAACTCGTTCGACTGGGCCCCGTACGAGTCGTGCAACAAGTGCGCGCTCGCCTGCTACCTCGAGCCGTCGCTGTTCCGGTGGACCGACTTCGCGAGCCTCAAGGACCGGGTGGTGGACGCCTCCGTCCACTATCTGCGGCGCACCACCCGCACATCGACCCGCATGCCCTCGAGCTCGCTCGTCCAGATCGAGGCCGCCGCCGACTGACCCCGCGGGGCGCGCCGGCTCCCCCCTCGCCGGACGGGTCCGCCCGGCGAGGCTCAGGAGGCGCGCGGCCCCCGGGCGCGGCCGGGGCGCGCCCGCGCGGCGATGCCCACGACCTCGGGAGGGACGGCGAGCTCGGAGTCGTCGAGGTAGACGGACGGCGCGCCCCGGGGCCGCTCGATCCGCCGGTCGAACGCGAGGAACTCGTTGCCGTCCGGGTCCGAGAAGCGGATCGTGCGCTCCCCCCACGGCTCGACCTCGACGCCGTGCGTGATCTGGGCGTGGGCATGGCGCAGCCGGAGCTCGAGCGCCTCCACGCTGTCGGTCTGGAAGACGATCCCCTTCGAGGCGCCGAGGCGCGCGAGCGCCTCGGAGTATTCCGGCTCCCCCCACTCCGGGCGGGGCGCGATCAGCGAGAGGGCGACCGCGCCGGGCCCCAGCGCGAGCTCGACGTACTGCGTGTCGACGTCGTGGCGGACCACGTCGAGGCCCAGCACGTCCCGGTACCAGTCGATCGCCCGGGCCTGGTCCCGGACCACCACGGGCACCCGCTGGACCTGGGTGAGCCGTCCGGAGCCGCGGGCGGGCGGCGGCTCGATGACCACGCCGGAACCGGCCCGGGCAGGGCTCCACGCCAGCACCTGGTACTCCGAGCCGGGGAGCTCGCGCAACGGATCCTTGCGGAGCAGGCGCGTCGCCTCGGCCGCATCGGTCGCCCGGAACACGAGCAGGTCGCCGTCCGGCTGGACGAGCGGGCCGTGGGCCACGAGCCGCCCGACGCGATCGAACTCGTCGAGGTAGCTGCGGATCACGCTCGGGCGGGGGACGCTCTCGAGCGAGTCGGCCCCGAACCGGACGAGACGGACGAACAGCCGCTTCGGCTTCTGCCGTCGCCGCGTCCCGGGAACCATCGTGCCGATAGGCCGACCGGCCACTCGGATTTGTACTCTTCCCGCGACCGGGACCCGGTCGGCCGGCCCCCGTCGCGCAAAATACGCGCGCGGGGTCCGCCTCTCCCGACCATGCCGACTCTCGAAGTCCCCCGCGCGTTCGACCGGATCTCTCCCCAGTACGACGCGACGCGCGAGCCGCTCGAGCCGGCGGCCCTCGACCGACTCGGCGCGACGCTGCGGGACCGGGGGGTCCACCGACTGCTCGAGGTCGGGGTCGGGACCGGCCGGATCGCGGGTCCGCTCGCCGCGAAGGGGATCCGGGTCACCGGGATCGACGCGTCGACGGGGATGCTCGCGCAGGCGCGGCAGAAGGGCGTGGTGCGCCTCGTCCGGGGGACCGCGTACCGGCTCCCGTTCGCCGACGGGGCGTTCGACGGGGCGCTGTTCGTCCACGTGATCCACCTGCTCGAGGAACCGCGGGCGGCGATCGCCGAGGCGCTCCGGGTCGGCCCGCGCGGGGCGTTCGCGCTGGTCCGGCCGCTCGGCGACGGGACGGGCGAACGCCGGCCCGGTCCGGGGCGCGAGGCGCGGCGGGTCTTCTTCCGGATCCTGGGCGAGCGGGGGTACCCGGTGCCGCTGCGCCGCGAGGGGGCCGGGGGGCCCTCGGTCCGGGAGGCGAAGGTGCTCGCCGAGCTCCCGCCGGACCGCCTCGAGACGCTCGCGGAGGTCACCGTGGAGAGCTCGGTCGGGGCGAGCCTTAAGATGTTCGCGCTCGGCGCGAGCCGGCACACGCTCGACATACCCCGCGACGTGCTCCAGGCCGCGGCCGACGCCGCGCTCGCGGAGGTCGGCGACCGGCCGTTCTCCTACCGCCGGGTCGAGGCGCTGGCCCAGTGGACCCGCCGGCCGGCCCCCTAGGGCGACCGGCCGGTCGCGAAGCGGTGCTCCATCACGTACGGCAGGACGCCGCCGGCCCGATAGTACCCGAGCTCGGTCGTCGAGTGGATCTCGCACCGCGCGACGAAGCGGACGGCGCTGCCGTCGTCCCGCCGCGCCTCCACCTCGACCTCGCCCCGCGGGGCGAGCGCTCCGCCCGGCACGCGGAGCTCGAACGCCTCGCGCCCGGTGAGCCCGAGGGCCTTCCAGCCGCGGCCGGCCGGGAAGGTGAGGGGGAGCACCCCCATCTCGACCAGGTTCGACCGGTGGATCCGCTCGAACGTCTCGCAGATCACCGCCCCCACGCCGAGCAGCCGCGGGCCTTTCGCGGCCCAGTCCCGCGAGCTCCCCTGCCCGTAGCCCTTCCCCGCGAGGACGATCAGGGGGACGCCGTCGCGCGCGTACCGCTGCGCGGCCTCGAAGATCGACGCCGGGGCGCCGTCCGGCAGGTGGACCGTCACGCCGCCCTCCCGGGGCACGGCGAGCTCGTTCTTGAGGCGCACGTTCCCGAAGGTGCCGCGGACCATCACCTCGTGATGGCCGCGCCGCGTCCCGTAGGTGTTGAACTCCGCCGGCGGGACGCCGCGCGCGATCAGCCACTGGCCCGCGGGCGAGCTCTCGGGGATCTCCCCCGCCGGGGAGATGTGGTCCGTGGAGACCCGGTCCCCGAGCACCACGAGCGCCCGGGCCCCGGCGACCAGCCGCCCGTCCACCGGCCGCCACGGCGGCGGCAGCGACAGGTACGGGGCTTCCGCGAGGTAGGTCGACGCGGGGTCCCACGGGTAGTTCGCGCCGCTCGGGACGTCGAGCGATTCCCAGTGGACGTCCCCGACCTCGATCGCCCGGTACTTCTCCGTGTACATCGAGGGATCGAGGCTCTTCGCCACGATCCCCTGGATCTCGCCCGGGCTCGGCCAGAGGTCCTTGAGGTAGATCGGCCGGCCGTCCCGGCCCTTCCCCAGCGGCTGGTGGGTGAGGTCGACGTCCATCCGGCCCGCGAGCGCGTAGGCCACGACGAGCATCGGGGAGGCGAGGTAGGCGGTCCGGGTGTCGTTGTTGATCCGCGCGTCGAAGTTGCGGTTGCCGCTGAGCACCGCGGCGACCACGAGGTCGCGGTCGCGGACCTGCTGCGACACCGCCGGGATGAGCGGGCCGGAGTTGCCGATGCAGGTCGTGCATCCGAACCCGACGACCGCGAAGCCGAGCTGGGCGAGCGGGTCCAAGAGGCCGGCGCGCTCGAGGTACGCGGTGACGACCTTCGACCCCGGCGCCAGCGAGGTCTTCACGTGCGGCGGGACGGAGAGCCCGAGCGCGAGCGCCCTCTGCGCGATGAGGCCCGCGCCGACCATCACGGACGGGTTCGAGGTGTTCGTGCAGCTGGTGATCGCCGCGATGACCACCGCGCCGTCGTCGATCGCCGGGGCGACGGGCGGCGCCGTCGCCGCCTTCGCCGGGTGCCCGGCGCGGTACGCGGCGACCGCCTTCTGGAACGACAGCGGCGCGTCGCCGAGCGCGACCGACTCGTCCGGGTTGCGGGGGCCGGCGACCGTCGGCACCACGCGGCCGAGGTCGATGGAGAGCGTCGAGTCGTAGTCGATCGCACCCGGGGCCGGGGAGCCCCACAGCCCCTGGGCGCGCGCGTACGCCTCGACCCGCGCGATCTGCGCGGGGTCGCGCCCGGTCGCGGCGAGATAGGCGAGCGTCGCCGCGTCGATCGGGAAGTACGCGGCGGTCGCCCCGTACTCCGGGCACATGTTGGAGATCGTCGCCCGGTCCGGCACGGAGAGGTGGGCGACGCCCGGACCGAAGAACTCCACGAACTGATCGACGACCCCCTGCTCGCGGAGCCGCCGGGTGACGGTCAGCACGAGGTCGGTCGCGGTCGCCCCCTCGGGGAGCACGCCCGTGAGCTCGACGCCGACGACGACCGGGCGCGGCAGGAAGTACGGCTCGCCGAGCATCACCGCCTCGGCCTCGATGCCGCCGACCCCCCACCCCAGCACGGAGACGCCGTTCACCATCGTCGTGTGGGAGTCCGTGCCGATGAGGGTGTCCGGAAACGCGACGGGGCCCCCGTCGCCGTCGCGGCGGGTGACGACGGTCGCCAGGTACTCGAGGTTCACCTGGTGGCAGATCCCGTTGCCCGGCGGGACGATCCGAAGGTGCCGGTAGGCGCCCTTCGCCCACCGCAGGAAGCGGTACCGCTCGTGGTTGCGCTCGTACTCCCGGTCGAGGTTGATCATCAGCGAGCGGGGCGAGCCGAAGCTGTCGACCTGTACGGAGTGGTCGACGATCAGATCGACCGGGATCGAGGGATTGACGCGCTCGGCCGGGAGTCCCCGGGTCACCGCCGCGCTGCGGAGGATCGAAAGGTCGACGATCACGGGGACGCCCGTGAAGTCCTGGAGCAGCACCCGCTCGGGGTAGTACGCGAACTCGGTCCCCTCCGGGATCGACTGCCCGTTCGCGAGCGCGACGATCGCCGCCGCGTCGCCGTGCGCCGGATCGAAGTGGCGGACGACGTTCTCGAGGATCACCCGGACGGTCCGCGGACGGCGGGAGAAGCGGACAGGGTCGACGCCCGCCAGCCGCTCGGGGCGAAAGATCGTCACGGCGTCGTTCCCGAGCGCGAGTCGGTCGGCGGCGCCGAGGGGATCGGAGCGGGTCATGCCGGGGCTAGCGGGCGTCGGCTTTTGGGCTCTTTGGGCCCGCCTCGGCGACCGGCAACGCGTCCGCGGGGTCCCAGGCGACCTCGACCGGCGTGCCCACCGCGGGGATCGCGGCGGTCGGCGGGAGTCGAAGCTCCACCCGGTCGCCCGTCGCGAGGGCGACGACGGCGAGCGCTCCGGGCCCGGTCGATCCGGCCGCCCGCACGGTCCCGGGGCGGGAGGCGTCGCCGGCCCGCGCGAACCGGGTCGCCTCGGGCCGCACGGCGACCGTCCGGCCGTCGACGGCGAGCACGTTGTACCCGAGGAACCGCGCCGCCCGGGCGTCGGGGGGGCGGCCGAAGACCGTCGCGGGCGCGTCGGGCGCCGTCAACCGCCCGTCGAACAGGAGCCCGACCCGGTCGCCCAGGAACAGCCCCTCCTCCCGGTCGTGCGTCACGTGGACCGCGGTGACGTGGAGCGCCCCCAGGACCGACTTGAAGGCGCTTCGGAGCTCCGCCTTGAGCTCGACGTCGATCGACGCGAACGGCTCGTCGAGGAGGAGCACGCGCGGTCGGGCCGCCAGCGACCGAGCGAGCGCGACGCGCTGGCGCTCCCCGCCCGACAGGGCGTCGGGGTACCGGTCCTCGAACCCGGCGAGACCGAGCAGCGCCACGAGGCGCCCCACCTCGGCGTCGATCTCGCCGCCCGGCCGACGCTGGAGGAGCGGGGCGTACGCGATGTTCTCGTAGACGGTCCGGTGGGGGAACAGCGCCGGGTCCTGGAGCATGAGCCCGATCCCGCGCCGGTGGGCGGGGACGTCGCGCACCTCGCGGCCCTCGAGCCGGATCGACCCGGCCTCGGGCCGCTCCAGCCCCGCGAGGCACCGCAGCAGCGTCGTCTTGCCGCTCCCGTTCGGGCCCATCAGCGCGAGGAGCTCCCCCTCGGCGACCGCGAACGAGACCCGATCGACGACCGGTCGTCCGCCCCAGCAGGCCGTGAGCCCGTCGACCCGGAGGACCGGCTCAGAGCTCGACACGCCGTCCTCCCACGACGATCGCCGCGAAGACCGCGAGGCTCAGCAGCAGCAGGAGCCCGGCGGCCGCGTCGGCGACCGGGAACTGGCGCGCGGAGGTGAGCACGTAGAGGGCGATCGGCAACGTGGTCAGGGTCGGGGGGACGAGGAAGTTGGTCGCGGTGAACTCCCCGAGTCCGAAGGCGAAGGCGAACAGCCCGACGGTCACGAGCCCGTCGCGCACCCGCGGGAGGTCGGCGTCGAGGAAGGCGCTCCACCCGCCGGCGCCGAGCGTTCGGGCGGCCTCCCGCGCCGACGGCGAGAGCCCGCCGAGCGGGATCGCGAGGCTCTGCAGGGCGAACGGCAGGGCGAGGATCGCCTGGCAGACGACCACGAGGATCCAGACCGTCGCCGCCGCGCTCGCGAGCGGTCGGTAGAACGAGGCGAGCGCGAAGGCGAGGACGATCGGCGAGAGCAGCAGCGGGACGAACAGGAGCGTGCCGAGGCCCGCCGCGCGGTCGGGTCGGGGCGTCACCGCGTAGCCCCCGACCACGCCGAGGAGGAGGGCGATCAGCGCCGCGACGGTCGCGAAGAACAGCGTGTTGCCGACGGCCGCGAGGGCGCTGGTCCCGAGGTGGGCGGTCGTGGACGGCGAGAACAGCGCCTGCCACGCCGCGCCGGCCGCCTGGCCCCCGACCGGCGCCGCGGTGCGCCACAGCACCGCGGCGAGGAGCACCGCCTCGCCGCCGAGCACCGCGGCCGTCTCCGCCGCGAGCGCCCAGGCGATCGGGTCGTCCCGCGCGACCGGGCGGGCCCGCACGGCGGTCCGGCCGGGCGACCCCCGAAGCCGCCGGGCGAGGACCACGTAGATCACCGTCGGGACGAGCAGGACCGCGACCATCCACAGCGCGAGGGCCGCGGCGGCGTTCGGGTCGAGGAACGTCTGGTCGAGCACGTAGACCTGGGCCTCGAGCGTGTAGCAGCGGCTCCCCGTGCCGCAGAGGAGGAGCGGCGGGGCGAACGAGAGGGCGGAGAAGACGAACGTGAGCATCCCCCCGGCCGCCGCGCCGACCCACGTGGGACCGGCCCAGACGTCGCGGTACCGACGCCACGGCGGCGCGCCGAGCGTCGCCGCCGCTTCCTCGAGATCGGCGGGGGCGCTCTCGCACCCGGCCGCCGTGAGCAGGATCACGATCGGGACGTTGAAGACGAGGTTGGCGGCGACGATCGCGGGGACCCCGGACCCGAGGAACGCCAGCGCCGGCACGGGCCCGGAGAGCAGACCCCCCGGCCCGACCAGGTCGAGGATCCCGAGCACCACCACGAGCGACGGCAGCAGGAACGGGACGAGGAGCGTCGCCCGGACCGCGGATCGCCCCGGCCAGTCGTACCGGCCGACGAAGACGCCGCTCGGGTACCCGAGCGCGACCGCGACGAGCGCCGACAGGCCGCCCTGCTCGAGCGAGTTCTCGAGCGAACGCCCGTTGGCGGGCGCGGTGAGGACCGAGAGAAAGCCGGTGCTCCCGATCGCCTCGAGCGAGCCCGCGAACAGCACGACGACCGGGACGAGCGCGACGACCGCGACGAACCCCGCGAGGACCGCGAACGCGACGACCCCGTCGCCTCGGTGCCTCATCCGCCCCCGGCGAGCCCCTGCCACGTCGAGAGCCAGCCGCCGGGTCCCGTCAGGTTCTGGGCGACCGCGCTCGGGGTCGTCGCGTTATTGAGCGCGACCACCCCGGTCGGATCGACCGCGTAGCGGAAGACGGGGGGCACGACGACCGTCGCGTTCGCCGGATACTCCCACTCGTTCGTCGGCACGAGGTTCTGGACGCGGGGGTCGAGAAGGTAGTTCTCGAGCGCCTCCGCGAGCCCGGCCTCCCGGGTGCCGGCGACGACGGCGGCGCCGTAGATCGTCCGCCACCCGTACGCGGTCCCGTTCCACCAGGAGAGCGTGGCGTTGAACGCGCCGGCGTCGCCGGTCGCCGCCGCGTACGCGGGGTCCGTCGCGTAGCTGACCACCAGGGAGTTCTGGCCGGCGGGCGTGCCGAACTCGCCGAACGCGTCGCCCCAGCTGAGCGCCGGGGTCGGGTGGGGCCCGGCGAAGAACGTCTGCCAGAACGTCGTCCAGCTCTCGTGGAGGACCTCGGTGTAGTACTCGACCTCCCAGGCGAGGAACTCCTCGCCCGTGATGTCGTAGAGCGGGTTCTCCGTGAGCAACTGGGCCGCCCACGAGGCGTTGTCGACGAGCTCGGGGAGCGTCGCCCGGTCGACGGCCCCTCCCGTCGCGTTCCCGAAGGCGCTCGTGTAGTCCACGGCCAGGTACCCGTACTCGTACGGGAACGCGTCGTCCGTCGGGCCGAGCTCGCCCACGAGCCACGACGGGACGAACGCCGCGGCGGGCGGGGTGTACGGGAGCAGGAGCCCGAGCGCTGCCGCCTGCGGGGCGGTGATCTCGTCGAGGCCGACCACGAGGTCGGCCGCCGGGAGCCCGTAGGCGGCGGGGTCCTGGAGCGCGGCGACCAGGCTGCCCGCCGGGCAGTAGAGCTCGACCGTGACGTGGTGCGCGGCGTCGAAGTCGTCCAGGAGGTCCGTCAGGTTCGCGGATCCGACCCCGCAGTTCCCCCCGAAGAAGCTCGAGTAGGTGTAGACCACGAGGGTCGCGCCGCCCGCGCCCGGGGCGGTCCGGTAGTACTCGGCGATCGCGAACCCGGCGATCACGACGACCAGTGCGATCGCGACCGCCACGAACGCCCGGGCGAGGCGCCCGGGTCGACGGGGACGTCGGCCGCCCGCGGTCGGACCGCTCATCCCCTCCGCAGGCCGGCGGAGAGTGGTCCTAGGTCGCGCATCGCAGTCCCTTCGCGGGCATTATCCCGTGCAGGTTCCTGGGGTCGACGAGGTCTCCCTCGTCCTCTCAGCCGTGCCTCAGCTCCCCCTGCTGGCGGCGCCAGGCCGAGCGGCGGTTTAGCGTTGGCGCGGCCGGTCGGCACGTGTGGTATCCTGTAATTAGTTCCTCTCGGCGGCTTCGATACCACGTGCCTCGGCTCTTCATCGGTGGATCTCCCTCAGCTCCGGCCGCCGCGCGAGGAGCCCGACCCGCTCCTTCGGCCGCAGCTTGCGCACGAACGCGT
>DATJUI010000020.1:0-192574 GCA_035502455.1 Thermoplasmata archaeon
GCGGGGGTACCCCGTGATGGCCCGGGTCGCCTACCCCCGGGGCGGGAAGGGCGGCGGCGCCGCCCGCGACCGCAGCGAGCGCGCGGAGGTCGTCGGCCGGGGCCTCCGGGCGAGCCCCGTGGGCCAGGTGCTGCTCGAGCGGTACGTCGGCTCGTTCAAGCAGCTCGAGTACGAGGTCGTCCGGGATGCGACGGGGAACGCGATCACCGTCTGCAACATGGAGAACGTGCTCGGGATGCGCGTCCACACGGGCGACAACGTCGTGATCGCCCCGAGCCAGACGCTCACGGACCACGAGTACCAGATGCTGCGCCGCGCGGCGCTCCGCGCGGTCGAGGTCTGCGGGATCGTCGGCGAGTGCAACATCCAGTTCTGCCTCAATCCCGAGAGCGACGAGTACTACGCCATCGAGATCAACGCGCGGCTCTCCCGCTCCTCCGCGCTCGCCAGCAAGGCGACCGGCTACCCGCTCGCCTACATCGCGGCGAAGCTCGCCCTCGGCTACACGCTGCCCGAGCTCAAGAACCGCATCACCGGCGTCACCACCGCCGACTTCGAGCCGTCGCTCGACTACGTGGTCGTGAAGCTGCCGCGCTGGGACCTCGACAAGTTCGCCCGCGCCGACCGGCGCCTCGGCCCGGCGATGAAGTCGGTCGGGGAGGTGATGGGGATCGGCGCCTCGTTCCCCGAGGCGATCTCGAAGGCCGTCCGGATGAGCGACCCGCGCGCGGACCTCGTGCCGCCCTCCCCGCCCCGGGCCCCCGAGGCGATCCTCGCCGACCTCGCGAGCCCGACCCCCGAGATCCTGCATCGGGTGCTGGAGGGGCTGCGGGCCGGGATCGACCCCGGGACGATCGCGAAGGTCTCGTACATCGACCGCTGGTTCGTCGACGCGCTGGGCGAGATCGAGACGACGCACCGGGAGCTCGAGGCCGTGGCCGGCGGGACCCTCGACCGTCCGCTCCTCGCCCGGGCCAAGGAGCTCGGGTTCTCCGACCGGGCCGTCGGACGGGCCGCCCGGCTCGACGAGGAGGAGGTGCGCCGCCGCCGCCTCGCGGCGGGGGTGCGCCCGCGCATCCGGATGATCGACACGCTGGGCGGCGAGTGGCCGGCGCGCACGAACTACCTCTACCTCACCTACCGGGCCGACGCCGACGACGTGACCCCGATGCCGGCGGGCTCGACCCTCGTCATCGGCGCCGGGCCGTACCGGATCGGGTCGAGCGTCGAGTTCGACTGGTCGACGATGAACCTCGTCGACGGGCTGAAGCGGGAGGGGGTCCCCGGCGTCGCCGTCCTCAACTCGAACCCGGAGACCGTCTCCACCGACTACGACCGGTCCGACCGCCTGTACTTCGAGGAGATCACGCTCGAGCGCGTGCGCGACATCGTCGACTTCGAGCGGTTCGGGGGCGTCGTCACCTGCGTCGGCAGCCAGCTCGCCCAGAACCTCACGCCGCTCCTCGCGCTGTTCGGGATCCCGATCCTCGGCACCGCCTCCGCCTCGATCGACGCGGCCGAGAACCGGGCCGAGTTCGCCCGGCTGCTCGAGCGCCTCCGCATCCCCCAGCCGGCGTGGCGCGCGTTCACGACCATCGACGAGGCGGCGCAGTTCGCCGACGAGGTCGGGTTCCCGGTGCTCGTGCGGCCATCCTACGTGCTGTCGGGCCAGGCGATGCGCGTGATCGCCGGCCGGCAGGACCTCGCCCGGTTCCTGACCGAGGCGGCCCGGGTCTCCCCCGAGCATCCGGTCGTGATCACGAAGTTCATCGAGGGCGCCGACGAGGTCGAGCTCGACGCGATCTCGGACGGGGAGCGGGTGCTCGTCGCCGGCATCCTCGAGCACGTCGAGCGGGCCGGGATCCATTCGGGCGACGCGATCTTCTGCCTGCCGCCCCGGCACACCTCGCCCAAGGTGACGGCAGAGCTCCTCGAGGCGGCCGGCCGGCTCGCCCGCACGCTCGCGATCCGCGGGCCGTTCAACGTCCAGTTCCTGGTGAAGGACGACGCCTACCAGATCATCGAGCTCAACCTGCGCGCGAGCCGGTCGCTGCCGTTCCTCGCGAAGGCGACCGGCGTCCCGCTGCTCCGGGAGGCGGCGCGCGCGATGCTGGGGCGGCCGATCTCGCGGGACGGCGTCGCGCCGCTCCCGCCCGGCCGCTGGGGCGTCAAGGTGCCGCAGTTCTCCTTCCTGCAGCTCTCCGGCTCCGACCCGCTCCTCGGGGTCGAGATGCAGTCGACCGGCGAGGTCGCCTGCTTCGGGCCGACGTTCCCGGACGCGCTCGTGAAGGCCCTCGTCGCGACGGGCGTCCGGCTCGCCCCGCGGCGGGGCACCGCGTTCCTGTCGGTCGGCGGCCCGTCCCTGAAGGAGGAGCTCCTGCCCGTCGCCCGGCGGCTGCGGTCGTTCGGCCTCCACCTCGCGGCGACCGAGGACACCGGCGCGTTCCTCGCGGCCCGCGGGTTCCGCGGCGTCCGGGTCCTCCACAAGGTCTCGGAGCCGGACCGGCACCCGAACGTCACCGAGGCGCTCGAGCGCGGCGAGATCGACCTGCTCCTCAACGTGCCGCTCTCGCTGACCCAGGAGAAGTTCGAGCGGATGCTCGAGGACGAGTACGTCCTGCGCCGCCGCGCGATCGAGCTCGGGATCCCGCTGTTCACGAGCCTCGAGGCGTTCTCGGCGTACGCGGACGGGATGATCTGGCTCGCCGACCACCCGCTCACGGGGGACGCGCTGTACGGGAGCCCGGAGCCCGGCGCGGCCGGTCGCGGCGCGACGCGGCCCCGGGAGATCCCGGTGCGGCCCCGGCGCAAGCGGCGGCGCGCGGGGCGCGGCTGATCAGTAGATCGGGAACTTGGTCACCGTGTACTCGGGGACCACGGTCGAGGTGTCGAGCACCTCGGAGATCCCGCGGATCCGCTCGGTGACGAAGTCGAGGACCGCGCGCTTGTTCGCGCCCCCCGCCGGGAACTCGAGCACGACCAGCACGTCCCAGTCGCCGGTGAGGAAGTGGAGCTCGCGGACCTCGGGGAACGTCTCGAGCGTCTGGCGGATCCGGTCGAGGTCGCCGCCGTGGACCTTGAGGTAGGTGAAGGCGCGGACGGCCTTCAGCTCGGTCGGCATCAGCTCCGCGAGCTTCGGGCCCGTGAACTCGGCGACCCCCTCGAGCCGCTGGCCGCGGGGGGTCAGCAGGACCGGGAAGCTCGAGACGGAGCGCAGGTGCTCCGTGACGAGGCGTTCCAAGCGCCCGACCTTCTCGATGTCGATCACCTCGATGTGGTAGCCGCGCTCGTGCGCGACCTCCTCCGCCACCGCGACGCACCGGGCCTGGTCGTCGGAGAGGAAGTGGACGGGCGAGTCCGACGTGACGGCCGCGTCGGTGGTCGCGAGGGAGGTGGAGACGTTCGGGCCGATCCCCGGCGCGGTCGACGCGGTCGGGGCCCGGTAGAACGTCGTGACCGCCTTCTTCGATTGCACGTACAGTCGCAGCCGGCGCGGGTCGTCCGCCATCGCCGTTCGGCGAGGAGGACCGCCCTATTTATACAACGGTGGGCGGGGGGCCCCCGCCCCGGAGGGCGGGGGAAAAGGTTGGGATCGGCCCGACGGCCGACTCAGTAGCGCTTGTAGCTGTCGGAGGAGCGGTCGCGTCCGCCGCCGCCCTGTCCGCCGCCGCCGCCACCGGAGTATCGTCCGCCGCCGCCGCCCCCACCGCCGTAGCCGCCGCCGCCGCGGTCGCGGTAGCCGCCGCCGTAGGACCGGCGCTCGTTCTCGAACTCCTGCTGGCTCATGTCGAGGGTCTGGTTCACGTCGCCGACCGGGTCGGTCGACTTCGTGAGGTTCCCGTACCGTCCGACGTTGAGGCGCATGTGGCCCCGCACCAGCGAGACGTAGCCGTTGTCCACCAGGATCGTCTCGTCCTTCTGGATCGTGCCGATCTGCTCGTTCCAGAGGGAGAGCGTGATGACCGCGGTGTCGTCGCCGACGACCGCCTCGCAGACCTTTCTCGGGTCTCCGAACTTGCCCATCACTTCCTTCGGCTCGCCCACGTTGAGCACTTTCGCGAGCACGTTCACTTGCTTCGAATTCGGCGTCAGGTCGCGCACTTTCGTCAGGGGTTTGTCCACCATGGTTCGGTCGCCTCTCTTGCTTCGCGTTCCGCGTTGCTTTCCGGGGGAACCCCTCGCGAGACTCGTCGCGCGGACACTCGTCGCAAAAGTAGGACGGGCGGGACGCTCGATTCGGGCTGGGCTCGGGATTCCTTGCGAGGAAGCAGGGGACCACCCATATAAGCCCCTCGGCATGCGAGACCGTCGCGCGGCCGGGGACCGGCGGGGGGCCGTGCGGTTGGGACGGCAGCCTTTTCCTCCGCAGCGGGCTCCCCGACCGGCGGAGCCTCCGTGACCGAGCGGTTCGACCTGGGCGTCGCCTACTTCCTGCGGCAGGAGTACGAGGCGGCGGCCCGGGAGTTCCTCGTGGCCGTGAAGGACCGGCCGGACGACGGGAAGGCGTGGTCGTTCTACGGCATCTGCCTCGCCCACCTGAGCCGCGGGGCGGAGGCCGAGGCGGCCCTCGCGCGCGCGATCGCGCTCGCCCCGGCCAACGAGGAGGCGTGGTTCCACCTCGGCGTCGCGCGGTCGCTGCGGGAGGAGTGGGGGGACGCCGCGAGCGCCTACCGGCGCGCGGTCGCCCTCGACCCCGCGGACATGGTCGCCTGGCACCGGCTCGGTGTCGCGCTGGCCGAGTCGGGCGACGAGCCGGCGGCGGCGGTCGCGTTCGAGCGGGCGCTCGTGCTCTCCCGCGAGGTGCCGGCGGCGCCGGCCTCCGTCCGGGCCGAGGCGGCCTCCGACGACCACGTCGAGGAGGCCGGGGCCCGCGAGGGGGCCCGCGAGGCGAAGAGCTGGATCGAGCTCGCGCTCTCCCTGCTGTCGCTCGGCGAGGAGGAGGAGGCCGTCGCCGCCTACGAGCGCGCCTACACGCTCGACCCCGAACGCGCCCAGCGCTCGCTGTTCCGTCCGATGCTGCACCTCCTCACCGCCGTCGAAGGCGGGCCGGCCTCCGACCTGCCCGAGGACCGGCCGCTCCCGCTCGGGGACGACCGACCCGAGGCCCCGGAAGGGCCGCGGCGCCCGGACCGGCGCCCCGAGATCGGCTGAACGGCCGCCCGTCAGAGCGGCTTCGGCGCCGCGGTCACGATCGTCGACTCCGCCCAGCCCTTCGTCTTCTCCCGGGCCTCCCCGTGCGTCCGATAGAAGGCGTGGATCCGTTCGAGCAGCTGCCCCTTGCACTCGCCGCAGAGGAGCGCCCCCGACCGGCAGTCGCGCGTCACCTGGGCGAACTTCTCGTCGGTCTCGGCGAACCGGGTGCGCCAGAGCGCCCAGACCGAGCAGATCTCGGGGACGGCCCCGAGCCGACGCTGCTCCTCGACCGTCGCCCGGCCGCCGGTGAACGCGTTCCGGACCTTCCGGCCGACCTCGGGCGGCGGGTCGTTGAGGAACAGCGCGTTGTCGGCGGCGTTCCCGCTCGTGGACATCGCGGCGTCGCCGAGGAGCCCGGGGACCATCTGGCTGTGCACCAGCGCCGGCTTCGGGTAGCCCAGCCCCTCGGCGATGTCGCGCGTCAGCCGGAAATGGGGGTCCTGGTCGATCCCGCACGGGATGAGGCACGGCACGCTGCGGCCCTCGGCCCACGACGGCCAGAAGCAGGGGACGGACTGGAGCGCCGTGTAGAAGACGAGCCCGATGTTCTGGCTCGGCTCGAAGCCGAACGTCGCGCGGACGGTCGAGTACGGGATGCGGCGGGCCACGCGGATCGCGAGCGGGTACAGCGCGGCGATCGACCGGGAGTCGAAGAAGACGTGCGTGCGCTTCGGATCGAAGCCGAGGGCGAGGATGTCGTAGAGGTTCTCCATCCCCCAGTGGGCCGTCTCCTCCCGGGTGAGCCCGCTCCGGGCCCAGAACTTCTCGTCGTCCGTGATCTGGATGTACATGCGGACCCCGAGGCGGCGCTGCAGCCAGACGCAGAAGTCGAACGAGACGAGATGCGAGGTGTGGAGCGGGCCGGACGGCCCTCGCCCCGAGTAGAGGAAGAACGGTTGGCCGTTCGCGAAGCCGTCCAGGAGCGCGCCCAGGTCCCGGTGGGAGTAGTAGACGCCCCGCGTGAGCAGCGGCGAGAGGTCGCCGCCGACGACGTGGTGGAGCTTCGCGAGCAGCTCCGGGGTCAGGGGCTGCGTGCCGAACTGCTCGCGGAGCCGCTCGTAGTCGATGCGGCCCTTCACCTCGTAGGGGGTGACGACGAACTCCTCGGGGGCCATCGCTGCGGTCTCCCGGGTCACCCTTCGGGGAAGGTGATCTTGGCGAGGATCGACTCCCGCTCCCCGAGCGGCACGCCCGCGGAGGCGAGCGCTTCGGCGACGCACGAGCGGGAGTGCTCGAAGTGGATCGTGTGGCCGCAGGAGGGGCACGTTGCCCACCCCTGGATCAGGCTCCGGAGGCCCTCGCGCGAGGTCGACGAGTCCCGGCGCGCGAACCGGTCCACGAGGATCGCGCCGCCGGCGGCGTTCTCGAGGTTCGTGAGAGGCACCCGGACCGGCGTGTTGCAGATCGGACACCGCGCCGGGTTCCGGCACGTACAGGTCATCGGTTCCCGGTACCAGACGGCGTCCGCTAAAAGGCCGATGGACGGCCGTCGGTGCCGGTCGAACGCATACGCTCATCTGGGGAACGCGTTCCGGAAGGCGATGTCCGAGACGCCGGCCGAGGCGGCCCGCGAGCTGCGGGAGGAGATGATCGAGGTGCTGAAGCTCCTCAACCGGGCCGAGGAGGAGCACCGCGACGTCGACGGCTACGAGCTCGACGAGCTGCGGGACCTCATGGCCCGGGGCCGGTTCCCGCACGCCACGCTCGCCGACGTCGAGCGGTCGCTGGGCGTCCTGCTCGGGAACGGCTTCGCCCGCGAGCTCACGACGTCCGAGTACGCCTGGGAGCGCGGGCGGGTGATCGGCCCGCGGTACGTGATCTCCACCGAGGGGAAGGCGTTCCTCGTGAAGCAGATCGGCCGGGTCGATCGGATCGGCTGACCGGCGGGCGCCCCGCCTTTTAAGTAGAGGAAGCCCGCGTAGTTTGCGGGCGATGCCGCTCGGCGAGCCCGCGGACCCGGTCCGCTCGACGCTCCTCGCCATCCTGCAGCAGCTCAATCGGGCCGAGTCGGTCCACGAAGGCTCCCACCGCGAGCAGACGCTCACGCTCGCGGACCTCGACCGCCTCCTGCGCAAACTGCCGCCCGTCGAGGACGGGCAGGTGAAGGTCGCGCTCGCCCTCGGTCTCCTGGTCCGCAACGGCTTCGTCGAGGTCGAGGCGGCCGGCAACTTCGCGCCCCGGGGCCGGCCCCCCGCGCAGTACCGGATCACGGCGAACGGGAAGCAGTTCCTGGTCGACGCCCAGGTCAAGACGGAACGCATCCGCTGACCCCGTTTCTCCGGCGAGATTTCATCGCCGCGCGAACCGTTAAGTAGGGTGCTCGGGTGGCCGCATCCCCATGTCCCGCATCCACTCCGGACGGAAGGGCCGGGCCGCGTCCCACCGCCCGTACCCGCTCACGAAACCCGAGTGGGTGACCGTCACGAGCGAGGAGGTCGTGGAGCAGGCCGTGCAGCTCGCGAAGTCCGGCACCGGACCCGCGCGGATCGGCCAGACGCTGCGGGACGTCGCCGGCGTGCCCTCGGTCCGGGCGGTCACGGGCAAGCGCCTCACCGCGCTCCTCGCGGAGCAGGGTGTCACGCCCGAGATCCCCGACGACCTCCAGGCGCTGTTGAAGCGGGTCGTCCATCTGCAGCGCCACCTGGAGACCCATCCCAAGGACCTCTCGAACCGGCGCGGACTCGTCCTGATGGAGTCGCGCATTCGGCGCCTGGCGCGGTACTACCGCCAGCACCGCCGGCTCCCGGAGGGCTGGCGGTACTCGGCCGCCGGCGCGGCGCTCCAGGTGGAGTGATGCCCTCGGGCCCCGACGGATTCGTCGCAGATCCCCACTACACCGCGGAGTTCGAACGGGCCCGGGCCCTCCTGCTCGCCCACCCGGGGCGCTGGCGGGTCATCTACCACTACGACGCCGACGGCATCGCGAGCGCGTCGAGCGCCCTGCGGGCGCTCGCGCGGCTCGGCTACCCGGCCCAGGCGACCGCGCTCACCGGGGTCGAGCGGGACCGGATGGCCCAGCTCCTGACGGCGAGCCCGGGACCGGTCCTGGTCGTCGACACGGGCGCGAGCTGGCCCGACCTGTTCGCCCAGCACCCGCATCCGGTGGTCGTCCTCGACCACCACAAGTACCCCGGCGTGCCCGTCGCCCCGGCCCTCCCGGCCCACGTCGCGTTCGTGAACCCGCTCGACTGGGGCGTCGACGGCATGAGCGAGCTGTGCGCGGCGACGCTCACCTGGCTGTACACGATCTTCCTCGACCCCATCAACTGGGACAACGCGCCGTGGGGGCTCTCGGGCGCCATCGGCGACCGCCAGCACCTGGGCGGCTTCCGCGGGCTCACCTCCCGGCTCGTCGACGAGGCCGTCCGCCGCTCGCTGCTGGTCGAGCGTCGCGGGCTCGCCCTCTTCGGGGCGACCGTGGGCGGCGCGCTCGCGGGCAGCATCGACCCGTTCGTGCGCGGCCTCTCGGGCCGCCGGGCCGCCGCGGACGCGTTCCTGGCGACCCTCGCGATCGACCCGGAACGGCCGGTCGCCCACCTCACGGAGCCCGAGGTGGAGCGGCTCGTGACCGCGCTCAAGGCGCGGCTCACCGCGGCCGGCGTCGCGCCGGAGTTCCGGGAGGTGCTCGACGCGCCGCGCTGGTTCGTCCCGTCGCTGGGGCTCGACGCGGAGGAGCTGTCGAACCTCCAGAACGCCGCCGGCCGCGCCGGCGTTCCCGGGGTCGGCGTCGCGCTCGCCCTCGGCGACCCGTCCGCGCTCGACCGCGCCCGCTCCGCCGAAGCCGCGTGGCGGGAAGGTATCTTGAAGGGGCTGCGACGCGTGGAAGACCAGGGCGTCGAGACGATGTCGAGCCTCGCCTGGTTCGAGAGCCCGGAGCTGACGCTCGCCGGCACGCAGGCCGGCCTCGCGATCGCCTATCTGCTCCCGCCGGACCGCCCGGTGTTCGTCCTCTCCCCGCAGGCGGCGGGCCCGACGAAGGTGAGCGCCCGCGGCACGCTGCGGCAGGTCGAGCACGGGCTCGACCTCGCGCTCGCCTGCCGCACGGCCGCGGCGGCCGTGCACGGGGAGGGCGGGGGCCATCGCGTCGCGGCCGGCGCCACGATCCCGGCGGCGGGGCGGGCCGAGTTCCTCGCGGCGGCCGACCGGGCGCTCGCGGAGCAGCTCCGCGGCCGGGCCGGGTTCTCATGAGCGCCACGCCCGAGACGCCGACGCCCCCGGCCGACCGCGTCCACGACCGGACGCTGGAGCAGGAGATGCACCGCTCGTACATAGATTACGCGATGAGCGTGATCGTCGGGCGGGCGCTGCCCGACGGCCGCGACGGCCTCAAGCCGGTCCACCACCGCGTCCTCTGGTCGATGTGGGAGTCGGGGGCCACGCACGACCGCGCCTACCGAAAGTCGGCGCGCACCGTGGGGGAGGTCCTCGGGAAGTACCACCCGCACGGCGACCTCGCCGTCTACGACGCGCTCGTCCGGATGGCCCAGCCGTTCAGCCTGCGCTACCCGCTCGTCGACGGGCAGGGGAACTTCGGCTCGATCGACGGCGACGCGCCGGCGGCGATGCGGTACACCGAGGCGCGCCTATCGGCCCTCGCCGAGGAGATGCTCGCCGACATCGAGAAGGAGACGGTCGATTGGGTCGACAACTTCGACGGGACGCTCCGGGAGCCGACGGTACTGCCGTCGCGGCTCCCGAACCTGCTCGTCAACGGCTCGTCCGGGATCGCGGTCGGCATGGCGACGAACATGCCGCCGCACAACCTCACCGAGGTCGCGGACGCCCTGCTGCTCGTCCTCAAGGAGCCCGACACATCCCTCGACCAGATCGTGAAGGTGCTGCCGGGCCCGGACTTCCCGACCGGCGGGTACCTCTCGGCGGAAGGGATCCGCGAGGCGTACGAGACCGGGCGCGGCATGGTCCACCTGCGCGGGCGGGCCGAGATCCGGGAGCGGGACGGGCGCGACGAGATCGTGATCACCGAGATCCCGTACGAGGTCAACAAGACCTCGCTGCTCCAGCTGATCGCCGACCTCGTGAAGTCGAAGCGGATCGACGGGATCACCGACCTCCGCGACGAGTCGGACCGCCACGGCACGAGCGTCGTGGTCGAGCTGCGCCGCGACGCCCCGAGCGAGATCGTGCTCAACCGGCTCTACGAGCACACGCCGCTCGAGACGAGCTTCGGCGTGATCAACCTCTGCCTCGTCGACGGCCGGCCCCGCGTCCTGCCGCTCAAGGACCTCCTGCTCCTCCATCTCGACCACCGCCGGACGGTCCTGCGGCGCCGGTCGACGTTCGACCTCCGAAAGACGGAGGAGCGGCTCCACCTCCTCGAAGGGTTCCTCACCGCGATCGACCACATCGACGAGGTGATCCGGATCATCCGGCGCTCGCGCGACGCCCCCGCCGCCGAGGCGAGCCTGATGGGGAAGTTCCTCCTCTCGAGCGAGCAGGCGAAGGCGATCCTCGACATGCGGCTCGCCCGGCTCACGGCGCTCGAGCGCGAAGCGGTGGAGAAGGAGAAGGCGGAGAAGGAGGCGCTCGCGAAGGAGCTGCGGGAGGTCCTCGCGTCGCCGGCCCGTCTCGACCGGCTCATCGCCGAGGAGCTAACGGACCTCAAGGCCCGGTTCGGCGACGCGCGCCGCACGACGATCGTCCCCGCGTTCACCGAGCGGACGCTCGAGGACCTGATCCCGGACGCGGACGTCGTGGTCCTCGTCACCCGGGACGGTTACATCAAGCGCCTGCCGCTCGACCAGTACCGCCGGCAGCGGCGCGGCGGCCGGGGGCTCGTCCAGATGGCGACCAAGGAGGAGGATTTCGTGATCCGCACCTTCGTGACGCGGACCCACGACAACGTGCTGTTCTTCACCAACCTGGGCCGCGTCTACCTCCTCAAGGCGTACGAGCTGCCCGAGGGGAGCCGCCACTCGAAGGGGAAGGCGATCATCAACCTCCTGCCGCGGCTCAAGGACGGCGAGCGGATCCAGACCCTCCTCCCGCTCCACGACCTCACGACCCCCGGCTCGCTGCTGTTCGCGACCCGCCGCGGGCTCGTGAAGCGGACCGAGCTCGACCAGTTCCAGAACATCCGCACGAGCGGCATCCAGGCCGTCCTCCTCGAGGAGGGCGACGAGCTCGTCGGCGTGGCGCGGCTGGACGACGAGGCGACGGAGATCCTGCTCGCGACGCAGGCCGGCCAGCTCGTCCGGTTCCCGCTCGCCGAGGCCCGGCCGATGGGCCGCGCGACGTACGGCGTGATCGGGGTGCGCCTGTCGGGCGCGAAGGGCGACCGCGTGGTCGCGATGGCGCCGGTGAGCCCCCGCTTCCCGACCCTGCTCTCCCTCACGTCGACCGGCTACGGCAAGCGCAGCCCGACCGAGGACTACCGTCGGACCCGTCGGGGCGCGAAGGGGGTGCGGACGATCCGGACCGGCGGCCGCAACGGTTCCGTGGTCGCCGTCCTCCCGACGACCGACACCTCGGAGGTGCTCGTGACAACGCGCAACGGCATCACGATCCGGATGGCCGTCGCCGCGATCCGATCCCAGGCCCGCAACACCCTCGGCGTCCGGGTGATCCGGCTCGACGAGGGCGACGAGGTGCGCGACGCGGTGGTGCTCGAGACGGCGGCCGACGAGCGCCCGGGCGAGCCCGCGCCCGACGGGCCCGGCCCGGCGCCGGACGAGTCGCCCGAGCCCGACGACGACGCGCCGGACGCGCCGACCGAGCCCGACGACGACGCGCCGGACGACGCGGAGCCACCGGCGGAGGACGACGACGAGCCGGAGGACGATGCGGCATCGGGCCGAGCGGGGTAAGCGGCTCCTCCTCTGCCCGCGCTGCGGCTCGCCCGAGATCGCGCTCGTCGGGGGGATGATCATCGGGCAGGTGTACCACTGCCCGAAGTGCGACTACCTGGGCTCGCTCGTCTTCGAGGCCGAGGTCGGACCGGACGGGACCCCGCTCCCCGCGCCCGACGAGAGCGACTGAGCCCCGCAGCGCTATCGCCCCGCGCGCCTCCCCGCGGGCATGCCGGGCGTGAAGGTCGAGCTCGTCTACGCCGGGATCCGGGTCCGGAACGTCGCCCGCTCGCTGCGCTTTTACCGCCGCCTCGGCTTCACGGTCGACCGCCGCGGCCGGATGCGGCACGGCGGGGTGTGGGTCCACCTCGCGTTCCCCGGCGCGCGCCAGCGGATCGAGCTCAACTACTACCCGCCCCAGAACCGGTTCTACGCGCCGTGGCGGCGGGGCACCGAGTTCGACCACTTCGGCTTCCGCGTCTCGGACGTGGAGGCGTGGGAGGCGGAGCTGCGGCGCCTAAAGCTCCCGATCGTCGCCCGCATCCGCGAGGCGCACGAGAACCTCGTCTACACGCAGGACCCGGACGGCCACTGGCTCGAGTTCTTCGGCCCGCCCCCGAAGTGACCCCGGACCGACCGCGCTCACTCGGCCGGATCCGTCGCGCCGGCGGCCCGGCCCTCGGCCGTCGCGGGCGCGCGCGCTTCGAGCCGGCGGCTGGCCGCGACGACGGCGAGCGCCCGCACGGTCGCGGCGACGTCGTGCGTGCGGACGAGGTCGGCGCCCCGCTCGGCCGCGAGGACCGCGGCGGCGATCCCGGCCTCGAGCCGGTCCGCGGGCGCCTCGCCCCCGCCCAGCGCGCCGAGGAACGACTTGCGGGAGGCCCCGACGAGGACGGGGTAGCCGAGGCTCTTCAGCTCCCCCACGTGGAGCAGCAGCTCGAGGCTCTGCTCGGCGGACTTTCCGAAGCCGATCCCCGGGTCGACGAGCAGCCGGTCCGCCGGGATCCCGTCCGCGATCGCCCGCTGGGTCGCGTCCGCGAGCGCCCCGAAGACCTCGCCGCGGAGATCACCGTAGACGAGATCGTGCTGCATCGTCGCGGGGTCGCCGCGTATGTGCATCGCCACGGCCGCCGCCCCGCTCCGGGCGACGACCCGCCGCATCGCCTCGTCCCGCAGCCCGCCCACGTCGTTGACCAGATCGGCGCCCGCCGCGATCGCCCGCGCGGCGACCTCGGGGTGCCGCGTGTCGATCGAGATCGGGACCGCGAGCCGATCGGCGAGACCGCCGAGGACCGGGGCCACCCGCGCCCACTCCGCGTCGGCCGAGACCGGCGTCGCGCCGGGCCGGGTCGACTCTCCGCCGACGTCGATCGCATCGGCCCCGGCGGCCGCGAGCTCGAGCGCGCGCGCGACCGCCGCGGCGGGTTCGAGCGCCCGGCTGCCCTCGAAGAACGAGTCCGGGGTCACGTTCACGACCCCCATCACGCGGGGCCGATCGCCGACGGTCAACGACCGGTGCGCCCCGGGGACCGTCCGGGGCCCGGAGCGGGTGTACGCGCGCAGCGCGCGATCGACCTCGTCCGCGAGCGCGCGGAGCCGGAACGGCTGGCGGCGCAGCTTCGGGAGCAGCCGCTGGTACTGGCCCCACGTCGCGATCAGCACGACGGGGCCTTCCGCGATCGAGTGGTCGGCGATCCCGCGCGCGTGCGCGGCGTCGCCGCCGACCGAGAGGAGCTCCTGCTTCAGGATCGGCGACGCCTTCAGCGAGACCCGGTCGAGGCGAACGAGGAAGACCCGGCCCTTCCGCGTCATGATGCCGACCCCCTCCGGGTCGCTCGCCGTCGCCTCGAGCTCCCGGGCGATCTCGGAGAGCGTCCGCGCCTCGAGGACGCGGGCGTCGAACCGGGGACGCGCCCCCGCGGTCCCGCCGGCCGGTTCCGCCACGCGGCCCGGAGCCGGTCGGTCGATAAAAGGCGCGAGCCGCCCCGTAGGGCGACGGTTTTCCTCCCGGCCGGGTCCGGGAGGCGATGGGCTCCCCCCGTCGCGCCCGCGGCCGCCTCGTCGCCCTCGAGGGCGCGCCGGGCAGCGGGAAGACGACCGTCGGCGCGCGGGTCGCCGCCCGGCTCGGGGGCGTCTTCCTGCCCGAAGCGTGGCGCCGGCTCCGCCCCCGCCCGTCCCTCGCGTTCCGCTCCCCGGCGGCGCTCCTGCGGCTCGAGACCCGCCTGGTCGCCGCAGAAGGACGACGCTACCGAAGCGCCCGGGCGCTCGCGCGGCGGGGCCACCTCGTGCTGGCGGACACCGGGTTCTTCGGCCCGCTCGCCTACACGGAGGGACTGGTCGCCGAGGGGCTCGCGCCCGCCGCCGTGCTCCCGCCGCTCCGGCGGACGGTCGCCGTCGCGGTCGCCCGCGGCGGCTGGGTCGCGCCCGACCTCACCGTCTACCTCGCCACCGACGCGGCGACCCGGCGCCGCCGGGTCGCGGGCGATCCGGCCGGCCATCCGCCCGCGCTCGCCGACCGCCACGAGGCGGTGGGCGAGTGGGAGCGGCGGCTGTACGTCGACCGCCTCGCGCCGCTCCTCGGTCCGCGCTTCCGATCGGTCTCGGGCCGCGGGAGCCCGGGCGCGGTGGCGCGTCGCGTCGCGGCCGCCGCGCTCGCGGCGTCGACCGCCGACCCGTTGCCCGCGTCCGTCCTCGTCCGCGCGATCGCCGACGCGGCGCCCGGGCCGCCCACCCCCGTCCGCACCCGGCCCCGCCGGCCCGGCCCCGACCCCCGATCGCCCGTTCCCGTCGCGGGCCGCCCCCGCCACCGTTAAGAACGCCGCCCGATGTCGCCGGCCCCTCCGATGCGGCCGCTCGACGTCCTCCAGGAGCACCTCCACAAGCGCGTCCTCGTGGAGATGAAGGGCGGGCGCTCGTTCCGCGGCGTGCTCGACGCCTTCGACCAGCACCTCAACCTCGTGCTCTCCGCCGCCGAGGAGGTCGTCGACGACCGCGTGACGCCCCACGGCGGTCTCACGTTCCTGCGGGGCGACTCGATCGTCTTCGTCTCGCCCTGAGGACGGCCACGGAGGGACGATCACCATGGGAAAGGGAACCCCGTCCCGGCGCGGCGGCAAGATCGTCCACGTGATCTGCCGGCGCTGCGGCCGCCACTCGTACCATCGGCAGAAGAAGGTCTGCGCGTCGTGCGGCTTCGGCGCGAGCCCCCGGCAGCGCGGCTACGAGTGGGCGAAGCTCAAGCGCTGAGCCGCGCGCGCGCCCCGCGGTCGCGAGACGGCGGGGGATCCCGGGATCCAGAAGCGGAGCGGGCGCTCGGCGCCCCAGCGGATCCCGATCCGCGGTCCGGTCCGGATCCGACGGGGCCGCGCCGTTCGGGCGTAGACCCGGAACCGGGCGCGCGGCCCCGGCCGTGCCCCGTCGTCCCGCATCGAGATCCCGAGCGCCGATGCGAGCCGCCCGGGGCCGCTCGTCGAGGGCAGACCCGGGACGAGCGGCTCGCCGGCGCGCAACAGGACCCCCTCGCCGCGGCGGCAGACGAAGTTCGCGCAGACGACCCGGTGGATCCGGAACACGTAGACGGTCCCGGGCGGACCGAACATCGAGCGGTTGCGCGGCGTCCGCCCCCGGAACGCGTGGCTCGCGGGGTCCCCCCGCACGTACGCCTCGGTCTCCACGAGCCGCACCGCGCGGTCGCCGACGTAGACGGACGTGCCGAGGAGGGCGCGGGCGACGATCCGCGCGGGCCGGGCGAAGAACGCCCGGCCGAGCGGCCGGCCCGGCGGGTCAGAGGACCTTGCCGCGGTCACAGAGGGGGATCCCGTCGACGGCGACCGTCGCTTCCGCGATCGTGATCCAGGAGAGGAACCGGCACGGGTTCCGGCCCCCGTAGAGCGAGTTCCCGCCGACCGCGAGGGTCACCGTGCCGGCCTCCTCGTCCTCCGCGTGCGGCACCCCGCCCGCGAGCGCGGGATTGAGCCCCAGCGCGAACAGGGCGAGCGTGTCGCGTCCGCGGGGCGCGACCGCGAACTCGGCCTCGAACCACTCGCCGCCCTCGGTGTACCAGTAGTTGCGGAGCCGCCCCCCGTCGAGCTCCCACTGGCCGCCCTCCGCCCGGCCGCCGGCGAGGAAGCTCGGGCGGTTCGCGATCGCCGTCCCCCGCGCGCTCCGCTCGTCGACGGCGACGACCACCGCGCCGGCCGGAGCGGAGGAGACGGCGCGCCCCCGGCGGCGGTCCTCCGCGTCGACGATCCCGTCGTCGACCCACGGACGGCGGCCGCGCAGCCGGAGCGTCACCTCGGTGCCGTTCGCGGCGGAGAGCGTGAGCGCGCGGCCCCGCGCGAGGAGGCGGGATGCCCGCTGCGCGTCCGCGGCGACGGCCGCGTAGTCGATCTCGGTGATCCCGCGGACGAGGCGCGCGCGCCACAGCGCGCCGGGCACCCCCCAGTGCTCCGCCTGCGGGTCGGACGCGTAGCCGAGCAGGCACCGGACCCCCCGCGCCCGCGCCCCGGCGATCGCGCGCAGCCAGTCGTCGTCCCGGGCGAGGAACGGACCGGACTGGGCCGACGGCGCGGCGCGGAGCCGGGGGCGGTCCTCGGGTCCGGGGAAGTAGACGACGGCGTCGGACCGTTGGATCGCCGCCCGCACGGGCGGGCCGAGGGCGCTCCAGCGTCGGACCGCCGGCGCGAGGTCGAGGCTCCGCCAGAACGCGCCCTCGTCCTCGAGGAGGAGCGTGGGGCGCGCCCCGCGCCGGCGCGCCTCCGTGACGCACGCGGCCGCCCACGCGAGGGTGTGGTTCCAGCTGACGACGAGCACCTCCTCGTCCCGCCGCACCCGCAGCGCGTCGCCGAGGATCGCCCGGGCGACCGCGGGGGGCGTGCCCTCGTCGCCCGCCATGCGGCACCCGACGGGCGCTTCGCCCTAAAAGGACGAGCGGCCGCGGACGCGCGCGACGAGGGCCGGGGATCGACCGCCCGCGCGGGCGAGCGCCCGGGCGACCGCGACGAGCAGCGCGCCGGCGTCGTCGTACGGGGGCGCGAAGCCGCGCGGCCGGAGCCGGGCGCCGAGCCGCTGCCACCCGGGGCCGCCGCGCGCGGCGCGCCGCACGACGTCCGCGACCCGACGTCCGCGGGCGAAGTCGGCGAGATCGCGGCGGACCGCGCGGCCGACCCCGGCGGCCCGGGCCGCGGCCAGCACCGCGACGATCTTCTCCGGCCGGTGCCGCCGGCGGCGGGGGCCGTCGGCGAGCGTCCCGTTGAAGTAGAGGAACGGCCCCCCGACCTCGATCGCCTCGAGCAGGCTGCGACTGCCGGTCACGATCCTCAGCTCCGCCGCCGCGAAGCGGCGCCTCCACGCGGCCGGCGGGCGCGCGACCGGGTCGACCGCCCCGCGCCCGTCCGGCACCCGGTACGTCCACGGGCGCGGCGACCGGATGTAGAGGCGGACGGGGGGTCGGGCGCGCGCGAGCCCGTCCACGACCGCCGGCGCGATCGTCTCCGCGCTCGCGGGGCTCGCGTACCAGACCCACTCGCGCAGCCGCCGGCGTCCGGCCCCGCGGCGGGGAGCGCCCCGGTACGCCCGGGGCCACAGGGGGCCGGTCTGCACCGCCTCGGGGAACTCGCGGGCGAACGCCCGGTCCGGCCGGAGCGTCGCGAAGAGGTGGAGCACGGTCGGCCGCTCGAACGCGCGGAACCGGCGGAAGGCGCGGCGGAACGTCGCGTTCTCCCCCGCGCGCTCGGCGGCGCGCATCCGCGCCGGGATCGCCCGGGACGGCACCCCGCCCTCCCGGAAGCGCTCGCGCGCCTCGCGCGCCATCGGAGCGGTGCGGGCGAACTCCTCGAGGCTCACGTGGACGGTGCGATCCACGCCGTACGCCCCCTCGATGTCGGCGGCCTCCTCCGCCCACGGGCCGCCCCGGCCGAACGCTCCGGGCCGGGTCGGGGCCGCGCTGATCCCCCACGCCGGGCTGATCGTGAGCGCGGTGGCGTTCCGGGGGCGGAGGCGCGCGGTCCGGACGAGCGGCGGCCACGCCCACGGGCCGTCCACCGACCGAGGGAGCGGGCGCCCCGGGCGGCGGTAGAGGAAGACCGGGGACCCGGCGGCGGCGAGCCGTCGGCCGGCGGCGAGCACCTCCTCGATGTCGCCGAGGCCGCCGCCGACGACGGCCGGCAGGAGATAGACGTCGGCGCGCCGGCCCCGGTCGCGGCGGCTAGTCGACCGACCGGTAGAGGGTGTGGACCTCGAGGGCCGCACGGAACCCTGCCCCTTCGAGCGCTGCCCGCTCGCGCGTGTCGTGGTCGGCGACCGAGCCGAGGATGCGCCCCGGCCGCCGGGCCGCGATCCAGCGCCCCGCGGCCCCCACGAGCGCGGCCGCCAGGGCCGGCTCGACGGCGTCGCCGACGATCGGTTCGGAGAGGTGGGCGGCGTCGGTCATCGGCGAGATCGCCGCGGCGATCCACGCCTCCGGGCCGCGGCCCCGGTCGACGACCCAGCCCGCGCGCTCGACCTCCATCGTGCGCTCCTCGAAGCGCGAGCCGATCAGCGCCTCGGGACGCAGGGGGACCACCCGCTCGACCTCCGCGGGGCGGTGCGCGCGGGCGATCGCGACGAGCGGCTCCGCGTCGGGGCGCCGGAACGGCCGGATCGACGGCGGGGCGGGCGCGGGGCGTTCGCCGAACGCGGCCGCCCGATCGTGCGTCACGTACGTCGTCGACCGCAACCGCCGATACCCGGACCGTTCGTAGAGCGCGATCGCGGGGGCGTTCTCGGCCAGCACGTCGAGCGCGACGAACGACCGACGCCGCCGACGCGCGTCCGCCCGGGCGTGCTCGAGCAGCGCCTTCGCGTACCCCCGACGGCGGTAGGCGGGATCGACCACCACCATGCTGAGATAGCCGGCCGGTCCCGGGTACGTCACCAGGGTCGTCGCGACCAGGGCGCCGTCCTCCTCGACCACGTAAAAGTGGAAGACGGGCCGGCCGAGTGCCCCGAGAAGGCCGAGGACGATCCGCGTGTCGAGCCGGAAGATCCGGCGGACGAGGCGGGCGACCCCCTCGGGCCGGGTCCCGATCAGCGCCTCCTCCTCGGGGAAGTACCGCTGCAGGAACTCGACGACCCGGGGGGTGTCCGACGCCCGCAGCTCGCGGATCCTCATCCGTCCTCGTCGTCGGCGGAGACGGGGAGCGCCGTCTCGAACAGCGCGCGCACCGTGGGCGCAGGGCGGTCGTACGCCGTCTCGGGGAGCGGGAGCCGGGCCGCGCGGTCGAGCTCCTCCTCGCTCAACCGTTCGCGGGCGTCGGCGAGCGCGCGTCGCACGAGCGGGTCCGCCACGTCGCGGCCGAGCCGGCCGAGCGCCTGGACGAGCGCGTCGAACAGGCGGCCCTCGGCGTCGGAGACGAGCCCGGCCGCGTCGGCGGGCGCCCCGGCGGCGGGGGGCGCGTTCGGCCGGCTCGCGTAGAGCAGGCGGACGAGATCCTCGCGCGCCCCGTCGTCCCCGAGGCGCCCGAGCGCCCAGATCGCGGCGAGCTGTACCTCGGCGGACGGGTCGGCGAGCTCCTCGCGGATCCGCGGGGCGGCCTCGGTGAGGCCGAGCCGCCCGAGCGCGTAGATCGCCCCGCGCCGGGGCCACGGGTGCTCGTCCTGCAGCCGCTCGAGCAGCGGCGCGAGGTCGTCCGCCCGGCCGACCGAGCCGAGCGCGATCGCGGCCGCTCCGCGGACCGACCAGTACGGGTCGGCGAGGTGACGCCGGGCGATCGCCCGCGACTCGGGGGCCGCGAGGTCGCCGATCGCGGTGACGGCGCAGACGCGGATCCAGTGGGCGGGGTCCTCGGCGGCGGCGCGGAGCGACGGGAGGACGGCGGGGTCGCCGATCCGGCCGAGCGCGATCAGCACGGCCGGCTTCTCCCAGCGCTCCGGGGCGGCGAGGCGGCGGAGCAGCGCGGGGACGCTCGCCCGGTCCCGGTGCCGTCCGGCGACGACCGCGGCCGCGACCCGCACCCGGCGGGCGGGGTCGTCGAGGCGCGCCCGCACGTCGGGCAGCCAGCGGTCGCCCCGCGCCCGGCCGAGCCCCAGCACGGCCTCGCGCCGCACGCGGTCGCTCGGGTCGGCGAGGAGCGCGAGGAGGGCCGCCATCGCCGCGTCGCCGCCGGCCCGGCCGAGGGCGATCGCCACCGCCTGGCGGACCTCCGTCGCGGGATCGTCCGCGCAGCCCGCGAGCGCCGGCACCGCGCCCGGGTCGGCGATCTCGGCCAGCGCGAGCGCCGCCTTGGCGCGGACGTGCGGCTCGGGGTCGTCGAGCGCGCGCTCGAGCACGACCGTGCTCTCGGGACGCCGCAGCGCCCCGAGCGCCTCGGCGGCCGCCGCGCGGACGCCGGGGTCGGGGTCGGAGACGGCGGCCGCGAGCACGCTGCGGCCCCGCGGGTCCCGCAGGATGCCGAGCGCGATCGCGGCCGTCTGCCGGATGCCGGCGAGGGGGTCGTTGAGCGCCGCGAGCAGCGGCCCCAGGTCCCGGACCGAGCCGCGGCGGGCCGTCTCGCGGAGCCGGGCCGCCCGCTCGGACGGGCGCACCGGGGCGGGCTTGCGGCGGCGGGACGGCGCACCCGCCCGGCTCGATCGGCTCGGAGCGGGCACGCCGTTCTCAATCGCCCCCGGGCAAAAAGCCTCCGGACCGGGCCGGACCCCCCGTCCGCCCGTCGCTACGCCCCGAGCGCCGCCTGCGCCGTCGACTCGGGCGAGCGGTACCGGTCCCGCTCGGGCGCGGGCCCCGCGTCCCACCGCGCGAGCAGCGCCGCCCGATCGACGCCGAGCGGCGCGAGCAGCGTCTCCGCGTCCCGGGCGAGCAGCTCCAGGTACGCGTCCGCGTCGTAGCGCTCGTCGCCCGCGAGGAGCTCCGACGCTCGGACCCGCGTGCGGAACGACCGGCTGCGCCGGTCGAGGACCGCGAACCGCACCGTCTCCCCGGCGGCCCGGGGCACGCCGGCCTCCGCGAGCTGCCGGAGCGCCGCGACCGAGTCGGTGAACGTCACGAACGCCTCGGGCGCCTGGCCGATGCGGTGCGCGATCAGGAGCTCCTCCACCGGCCAGGCGCCGGCGCGGACCCGGTCCGCGAACCGGTCGGCGCGGGCGAGCGCCCGGGGGACGAGCGCCCGCAGCCCGTCCGCGTCGCGCGCGCCCCGGAACAGCTGGAGCAGCTCGTGCTCGAACCGGCGGATCAGCGTCGGCGTGTCGTGGCGACGGGCGCCGATGCCGCGGAGCTTGTACTCGCCGCTCTCGAGCAGCCCGTAGTACCGGTTCGGCACCCCGAGCCCGTGGGTCGTCGCCGGCAGGAAGACGATCCAGCGGTACCGCCCCTCGTAGCCGAGCGGGAGGTCGAACCGCTCGCTCATCGCCCGCGCGAACGCCTCGGGGTCCGGGGTCCGGGCGGGGTCGGCCGGCCGCAGCCACATCGAGTCGACGATCCCGTGGAGGACCCGGTACCCCCACGCCTCGGCCGCCGGGACGAGCCCGGCCAGGAGCTCCCGGGCGTAGGCGTTGATCGCCTCGTGGCACTCGATCCGCCCGAACCGAGCGTTCCGGTACCCCTGGTAGCCGAACGCGGTGACGAGGATCCACTTGAGCATCTTCACGCGGCGCTTCAGCTCCGCCGCCTTCGCGGGCGCCACGCCCGGCCGCCGCGCCGCCTCCTTGTAGGCGAGGCGGCGCGCGAGCAGCGGAGCGAGCGTGCGCGGGATGAGCCCGACCCGGCGCGTGCACGACCGGTAGCCGAGCCCGGGCGCCCGCACGGGGCTCTCGGGGCAGCAGCGGCAGTCGAGCGTCTCCGCGGAGAGGTTCTTGCGGACCATGATCGACGGGTAGAGGCTCGCGAAGTCGAACTCGTCCAGGTGGTCGTGCACGCCGACCGGCGGGAGGAAGATCACGCCGCCGCGGTCGGCGGCGACCAGGTGGTCGGCCGCCCGGAACCGCTCGGGCCGGTTCTTCTTCCACGGGACGTGCGCGTCGAGGGCGCGCGCGTGCGCCATCTCCATCGCGGTAAAGCACGTCCCGGGCGACTGGCGCACGACGGTCCCGAGCGAGAGGCGGGAGAGCCGCGCCGCGTCGACGAGGCCGGCGATCTCGGCGTCGTCGTACAGGAACGAGTTCTCCCGGTCGATGTGGAACCGGCCGGGCAGCGGGTACGCCGCGGCCCGGTGGTGGACGACGCCGTACGACTCGAACGAACGGGCCGGCCGCGCGGGCCGGAACGGGACCGGCTCCCGGCCGAGGAAGAACGTCTCGGGTCCCAGCCCGTGCGCGAGCGCGCGCCGGTACAGCCACGGGAGGTCGAACGCGTCGCCCCCCTCGGTGAGGAGGAGGTCCGGGTCGGTACGGGCGAGCGCGTCGACGAGCGCCCGCAGCAGCTCCTCCTCCGGCCCCTCGAGCGTCACGTCCTCGAGCCGGACCGCGGCGATCGCGCCGTCGGCCGGCGCGATCCGGCCCCGGCGCTCGCCCGCGATCCGCACCCGCAGCCGGGCGACCCGGAGCGGGGGCGTCGCGTACTCGATCGTCTCGGGCGGCTCGGTCGCGGTGAGGCGGCTCCCGTGCCCGGTCACCGGGGCGAACGGGTAGAGGTCGTGCGCGAGGTGGTAGAGGTGCGGGGGGGTGAGGTCGACGTCGTAGAGCGTGAACCGGTCGAAGCCGCCGAGCGCGTCGACCGCGCGGGCGAGCGCCCGGCGCTGCGGGTTGCGCTCGGGCGTCACCGCCAGCACGGCCCGGGGCCGCCGGTCGTAGAGCGACGGCCGCGCGATCCGGCGCTCGACGCGCGCGACCGCCGGGTCCCGCTCGAGGCGCCGGGCGAGCGCGGCGAGCTCCCCGCGGGCGCCGGCGACGAGGAACGGCGGCCGGTACTCGACGGCGGTCCGGCCGACCGCGCCGCTCCGGCGGTCCTTCACCCAGAGGACGACCGAGCGGCCGTCGGCGCTCTCGGTGACGTCGAGGAGCCAGCCGTCCGGCGTCGGTCCGTCCCCGCTCACCGGGCCGCCGCGCGGACGGCCGGGCGGACCTCGGCGGGCAGCCGCTCCGCGAGGTCGAGGAGGACGGAGAGGAGGATCGACTCCAACAGGTCGGGGCTGCCGACGTACGTCGCCTGGGCCGCGTAACGGCGGGCGCCGCGGCAGAGCGCCGCGAACGCGGCCCGCTCCTCGGGGGTCGTGAGCAGGCGGCCGAACTCGTCCCAGCGCTTCAGCCGCTCCTCGAGCGCCTGGCGGTACGTGGGGGAGGTACGTCCCATGCGATCACCTCCTCGGGGGAGCCGCCCCCGAACTCCTCGATCCCCCGCTGCCCCGCGGGGCGCGGGACGAGCGTGAGCCGGGCCCCGTCGCGCAGCGCCCGGAACGCGAGCGTCCCCGGGCCCCGGGCGAGCGCGACCACGTCGTGCCAGAGCGGTCCCTCGTCGGCGAGGCCGGGGAACCGGGCGAGCTCGCCCGGCCCGAGCGTCAGGAGGAGCGGCGCCGCCGTCGCGCGGGCGACCGTCCCGAGCGCGCGGGCGACGTGCGCGAGGAGGCCTGCGCGCTCGTCGTCCAGGATCTCGGGGGCGGAGAAGAGGGCGGGCAGGTCGTGCCCGATCAGGAGCGTGGGAGGGTAGCGCCGGACCTCGGCCGCCCAGGCGTCGACGAGCGCGACCAGCTGGTAGGCGGTGAACGCCCGGGCGAGCCGGATCCGGGCGAGCGTCTCGGTCGCGTCGATCCCGAACGATCGGCCGAGCTCGCCGATGCGGTACGGATGGAACCGGTTCGCCCCCTCGAGCAGCGAGATCCGGCCGCGGGCGCGGGCGCTGCCGGCGTAGAGGAGCTCCAGGAACGGCTCGAGGGCGACGCGGGGGCCCTCCAAGAGCGTCGCCTCGCCGGGCGCGAGCCGACGGGCGAGCCACGGGAAGATCCCGGGCTCCGACGGGAGCACGGGCCGAGCCCTCCGCGCGCGGGGGCGCGGGGCGAGCCGGAGCGGAGGGGGCGGGGCGGCGGCCGCGGCCGGCGGCGGCCGCGGCAGCGGCTCGTCGAAGAACGGGCCGAGCCCGAGGGGGCCGTCGTCCGCGTCGAGCGCGGGCGCCGCCGACTCGAACTCGATCTCGGTCATCCCGCACCGACCGGCCCGATTCACGGGCCCGACCGCTCTAAAGCGGCCGCTCGGGGGACGTTGAAACGGGCCGGCACGAAGGGCGTTTCAGCCCCGTCGCTACGTGTCCAACCGCGCGGGACCGGCCGGCGGTGGGATCCCGAGCTCCTCCGCGAGCGACCGGCAGTTGACGGCCGCATCGCCGCGGAAGTGGTTGTTGAAGAACCCGTAGACGGTCGCGACCTCCTCCGTCAGCGTCCGGAGGCGCGGCACCCAGGCGGCGAGCTCGGCGGCCGAGTACGTGTAGTCGTACCAGAGCGGGCTCCCGTGCCCGTGCCAGCGGACGTAGGCGAACGGGCCCGTCACCGTGAGCACCGGGGGAAGGTGGGGACCGTCGACGACCACGTGCGCGAGCCCGAACTCGCGCAGGAGGTCGTACGACGCGTCCCCGAGCCAGGAGCGCTCGCGGAACTCGACCGCGACGGGCAGGTCGCGGGGGAGCGACGCGTAGAACGCGCGGACCGTGCTCGGCTCGAACGGCAGCGACGGCGGCAGCTGGAGCAACGCCGCCGCGAACTTCCCCGCGTCGCGGATCGGCTTGAGGACGGCGAGGAACCGGGCGAGCTCCTCGTCCGTGCCGACGAGCCGGAGGTCGTGCGTGATCGTCTGCGGGAACTTGGCGGCGAACCGGAACGGGCCCGGGGTGCGGCGCACCCACGACTGCGCGACCGACGGCGGCGGGAGCCGGTAGAACGTCGAGTTCACCTCGACGATCGGGAAGAGCGTCGCGTAGTAGCGCAGCTTGTCCGACGCCCCCCGGGGCGGGTAGACGCGCCCCACCCACTCCGGGTAGTCCCAGCCGCTGGTGCCGAGGAGGAGTTCGCTCACGGGCGCCGCGGTCCCCGGACGCCCTGCGGCCGGTTAACTCCTCCTTCGCAGGCGAACGGTGCCCCACGGCTTCGGGACCGGGCCGCCGTCCCGAGAAAGGCTATCTAGGGAGGGGAAGTGGAACCCGCGCGCGTCATGGGGATCCAGGTCGACATCGACATCGCGAAGTGCACCGGCTGCTCCCACTGCAAGGACGTCTGCCCGGTGAACGTCTTCGAGCTCCGGCCCCGGAGCGAGGTCCCCGACGTGGTCGACGACCCGAACGTCGCCGCGAAGTTCCAGTTCCGGGGCGAGAAGTCGCTCGCGGTGCTCGGCCCCGAGTGCATCGTCTGCGAGGCGTGCCTGTTCGAGTGCGAGGGGGAGTGCATCCTCATCACGGACGACGAGGGGCACGTCCACCACTCGACGTACAAGTAGGTCCGGCCCGCACCTCGGGCGACTCCGACGCGGGCCGCGCGCGCGTGCTCGGGCGTTCCGCCTCGGGCAGGAACGTGAACAGCCGCCCGTTCGGATCGAACGGCCGAGCCGCGCCACGCCATCGGTGGGCGCCGACCGAGCCCGTCGACCCGGGCACGGGCACGAAGACGAGCTCCTCGAATCCCGTCTCGCCGAACCAGCGGCGGATCGTCGGCGTGAGGTCCGGCTCGAACCGGCCGCGGGTCCACAGGACGAACGCGCCCGGTGCGCAGAGCTCCGGGAGCCGCCCCACGAAATGGCGGAGGTCGTCGTCGGCGACGTTGCCGAAGATGCCGCACGCCAGCACGAGATCCGCCGGGACCGCGTCCGCGACCGCGCGCGCGAGCCCGGCGTCTTCGCAGCGGAACTCCACCCCCCGAAGGCGGGCCCGTTCGATCCGCGCCCGACCCGCCGCGACGAGCGCCGGCTCCAGATCGACGAGCCGCCCGCTCACGTCGGGGCCCCGCGGGTGCGTCGCGAGGACCTCGAGGAGGTCCCGACCGTCCCCCGCGCAGAGGCTCACGGCCCGCAGGGATCCGGCGGGGCGCGCGTCGAGCTCGCTCCGCAGCAGGCCGCGCACGATCTCGAGACGCCGCACGAGCGTGGCGTCGGTGTCGTACTGCGCGTGCCAGTCGATCCACTCGCCGCTCACGGCGCACGGGGCGAGGACGCGTACGCTACTTGGGGTACGCTTCCGTGCTCGCGTTCCGGGGGCGTTCGGGTCGGCATTTCTCGCCGGCCGGAGGAGCCGTTAAATAGCCACTCTCCCCGCCGATGAAGCCGTGCCCGATACGCCGAAGGAGGCTGGGCGGACCGTCGTACTGGGCGAGCGCGAGCTCGCGATCGGATTCCGCCTGATCGGGCTCAAGGACGTCATCGAAGTGACGCCGGAGAACGCGGTCGGCGAGTTCCAGCGCGTCATGTCGGCCGGCGCGACCTACAACCTCGTGATCGCGAGCCAGTCGATCCGCCGCCGGCTCAGCGACCCGCAGCGGGCGAACGCGGACGCCTCGCTGAGCCCGCTCGTCGTCTTCGTCCCGACCCCGACCGGAGAGTTCGAGGTCGAGAGCATCAACGCGCTCGCCAAGCGCGTCCTGGGCGTCACGCTCGCGGCATCCAGCTGAACGGAGGAGCATCCATCATGGCGGGAATCGTGGCTCGCGTATCCGGTCCGGTCGTCATCGCCGAGGGGCTCGTCGACGCGAAGATGTACGATGTCGTGCGCGTCGGTTCGCTCGGGCTCGTGGGGGAGATCATCCGGCTCGTCGGCGGCGCCGCGACCGTGCAGGTCTACGAGGACACGACGGGCATCCGGCCCGGCGACCCCGTCGAGAACACCGGGCAGGCGCTCAGCGTGGAGCTCGGACCGGGGCTTCTCAAGTCGATCTACGACGGCGTCCAGCGGCCGCTCGACGTCATCCAGAAGGACGTCGGCGACTTCATCACGCGAGGGACGGTCGCACCGCCGCTCAACGAGACGGCCCCGTGGGAGTTCACGGCGACCGCGAAGGTCGGCAGCGAGGTCACGCCCGGCACGGTCCTCGGGACCGTCCAGGAGACGCAGCTCATCCTCCACAAGATCCTGGTCCCGCCCGGCGTCTCGGGGACGCTCGCCCAGCTGAAGAGCGGAACCTACACGATCCGCGACCCGATCGGCACGATCAAGACCGCGGCCGGGAGCGTCCCCGTCTATCTCTCCCACAAGTGGGTCGTCCGGATCCCGCGGCCCGTCGCCCAGAAGCTCCCGCCGGACATCCCGCTCGTGACGGGCCAGCGCGTCGTGGACTCGTTCTATCCGGTGGCGAAGGGGGGCACCGCGTGCGTGCCGGGACCGTTCGGATCCGGCAAGACGGTCATCCAGCAGCAGCTCGCCAAGTGGGCGAACTCCGACATCGTGGTGTACGTCGGCTGCGGGGAGCGCGGCAACGAGATGACCGAGGTGCTCGCGACGTTCCCGCATCTCGAGGACCCGAAGTCGAAGCGACCGCTGATGGAGCGGACGATCCTGATCGCGAACACGTCCAACATGCCCGTCGCGGCGCGCGAGGCGAGCGTCTACACCGGCATCACGATCGCGGAGTACTACCGGGACATGGGCTACGACGTCGCGCTCATGGCCGACTCGACGAGCCGCTGGGCCGAGGCGATGCGCGAGATCTCGGGCCGGCTCGAGGAGATGCCGGGCGAGGAGGGGTACCCCGCGTACCTCGGGCGCCGGATCGCGGAGTTCTACGAGCGCGCCGGACGCGTGGTCACGGTGTCGCCCGAGGGCCGGACCGGCTCCGTCACCGTCGTCGGGGCCGTGTCGCCCGCGGGCGGCGACATCTCGGAGCCCGTGAGCCAGAACACGCTGCGCGTCGCGCGCGTCTTCTGGGCGCTCGATGCCTCGCTCGCCCAGCGCCGCCACTTCCCGTCGATCAACTGGCTGCAGAGCTACTCGCTCTACATCGACGACCTCGAACCGTGGTACCGCACGGAGCTCGCGAAGGATTTCGTGGGCCTCCGGCGGAAGGCGCTCGAGGTCCTCCAGAAGGAGGCCGAGCTCCAGGAGATCGTGCAGCTCGTCGGCGTCGACGCGCTGCCCGAGCGCGAGAAGGCGGTGCTCGACGT
The DNA here is from genome assembly GCA_035502455.1 of Thermoplasmata archaeon. Classification (GTDB taxonomy): domain Archaea; phylum Thermoplasmatota; class Thermoplasmata; order Lutacidiplasmatales; family UBA184; genus Lutacidiplasma. Next base: position 28,035 of record DATJUI010000020.1, read on the forward strand.
CGCCCGGATGCTCCGCGAGGACTACCTCCAGCAGAGCGCGTTCGACGACGTGGACACGTTCACCTCGATCCAGAAGCAGGCCCGGATGCTCCGGGCGATCCTGGGCTTCGGCGACCTCGAGCAGGAGGCGATCGGGAAGGGCGCGACGGTCGCCCAGATCCAGAAGCTCCCGGTCCGCACCAAGCTCTCCCGGATGAAGTGGATCCCCGAGGCCGAGCTCGGCGCCCAGTTCGACCAGTTGACGCTCGAGATGGGCGAGTCCGTGGCGGCGCTCTCCGCCACCGTGGCGGCGGGAGGGACCTAGGATGGCCGCGAAGGGCGCGAGCGCGCCGAAGGCGCCCCCGTCGGTCCCCGTCGACTACCGCACGATCGACCGGGTCACCGGTCCGCTCCTGTTCGTCCGCGACGTGAACACCGCCGCCTACGGGGAGATCGTCGAGATCTCGCTGCCGAGCGGCGAACGCCGCCAGGGGCAGGTCCTCGACTCGCGCCACGGGCTCGCGATCGTCCAGGTGTTCGGCCCCACGATGGGGATGAACGTCGAGGAGACGAGCGTGAAGTTCCTCGGCGAGGTCGCGACGCTCCCCGTCTCCGACGAGATGCTGGGCCGGGTCTTCAACGGCCTCGGGGAGCCGAGGGACGGCGGCCCGCGCATCGTGAGCGAGACCCGGCTCGAGATCGTCGGGAACGCGATGAACCCCTACTCGCGCGAGGAGCCGAGCGAGTTCATCCAGACGGGGATCTCCACGATCGATCTCATGAACACGCTCGTGCGGGGGCAGAAGCTCCCGATCTTCTCGAGCGCGGGGCTGCCGCACAACCAGATCGCGGCCCAGATCGTGCGCCAGGCGAAGCTGCGGAACTCGAGCGAGGGGTTCGCCGTCGTCTTCGCGGCGATGGGGATCACGAGCGAGGAGGCGAACTACTTCCTGCGGGAGTTCCAGTCGACCGGCGCGCTCGAGCGCGCGGTCGTCTTCCTGAACCTCTCGTCCGATCCGTCGATGGAGCGCGTCGTCACGCCGCGCATGGCGCTCACGACCGCCGAGTACCTCGCCTACGAGAAGGACCTCCACGTGCTCGTCGTGCTCACCGACATGACGAACTACTGCGAGGCGCTCCGCGAGGTCTCCGCCGCCCGCGAGGAGGTCCCCGGCCGCCGCGGCTACCCCGGGTACATGTACACCGACCTCGCGACGATCTACGAGCGGGCCGGGAAGATCCACGGCCGCAAGGGCTCGATCACGCAGCTGCCGATCCTCACCATGCCCGCGGACGACGTGACGCACCCGATCCCCGACCTCACGGGATACATCACCGAGGGCCAGGTCTACGTGAGCCGCGAGCTCCAGCGGCGCGGGGTCTACCCGCCGATCGACGTGCTCCCGAGCCTCTCGCGGCTGATGAACCAGGGGATCGGCAAGGGCCGGACGCGGGAGGACCACCGCGGCGTCGCGGACCAGCTGTTCGCCATGTACGCGACGGGCAAGGATCAGCGCGCGCTCTCCGCGATCGTCGGCGAGGAGTCGCTGAGCGCGACCGACCGCCTCTACCTCAAGGGCGCCGATCGCTTCGAAGCGGAGTTCGTGAACCAGCGCCCCGACGAGGACCGGACGATCGACGAGAGCCTCGCGCTCGCCTGGGACATCCTCTCCGACTTCCCGGACTCCGAGCTGAAGCGGATCCGCCCCGAGTTCGTCGCGAAGTACCGCGTCGCGAAGCCGGCGCCCGGCGACCGATAGGGGGGAGGACGGAGGAGCGCGCATGGCCCGCGAGAACGTCCGTCCGACCCGCCTCGAGCTCCTGCGGACCCGGCGCCGCATCGTCGTGGCGAAGAAGGGGCTCAACCTGCTCAAGCTGAAGCGCACCGCGCTGATCGTCGAGTTCTTCGCGATCTCGCGCGAGGCGATGCGGCTCCGGGGCGACCTCCAGGCGCGGATCGCCCGTGGCTACGAGTCGATCCGCATGGCCGAGATGATGGAGGGCCCGACCCGGCTCGAGAACATCTCGATGCTGCTCCCCGACGTCGCGGCCGTCCGCGTCTCCACGAAGAACGTGATGGGCGTGCGCACACCGCGCGTCGACGCGGGCGGCTACGCCCCCGTCGAGCCCGCCGACCTCCTCGAACTCCCGACCTCGATCCTCGAGTCGGTCCGCCAGTTCCAGGGGATCTACCAGGTCGTCCTCGACATCGCGGAGAAGGAGAACGCGCTGCGTCGCCTGCTCAAGGAGATCGAGAAGACGAAGCGGCGGGCGAGCGCGATCGAGAACGTGCTCGTCCCGCGGCTCCAGGAGACCGTGCGCTACATCAAGTTCCGGTTCGACGAGATGGAACGGGACTCGTTCAGCATGCTGAAGGCCGTGAAGCGCAAGATCGAGCGGGAGGAGGCCGGTGCCGCCGCGAGCTAACTCCGCCGTCCGGTGGTTCCAGACCGTCCGCGGCGTGAGCCTGCTCGTGAAGCTCCTCGCGCTCGGGATCCTGGGCCTCCTCGTCGCGAAGGTCCTCGTGGGCGGGGGTCTCTGATGGCCGAGGCGCACGCCCCGGTCGCCTCCGACCCCGCCTCGTTCGAGGCGCTGAAGCGCGTGAAGGCCGCCGAGTCCGAGTGGGACCAGCGCCTCGCCGCCGCCCGCCAGCGCGAGGGCGCGGACCTCGAGCGGCTGCGGGCCGAGGCCGACGCGGCCGTCCGGGCCGCCCAGGCCGAGGCCGAGCGCGCGCGGGCGGCCGCCGTCCAGGCCGCGAAGGACGCGGCCGAGCGCGAGGCGACGCGGATCGAGGGCGACGGGGCGACCGCGGCGGCCGACGTCGCGCGCGGCGCCGGCAAGCGCCCGATCGACCGGAAGGACGCCGTCCTCGCCGCGGTCCTCGGCGAGTTCGCCCAGGACTGACGAGGGACGGAGCGGCGCATGGGCCTCCTGCGACCCGAGAAGATGGCCAAGGTCGGCCTGCTCGGGCTCCGGGAGGACGAGGAGCGGATCTTGACGCTGCTCCACGACCTGAGGATCGCCCAGATCGAGCCGCTCTCCCCGCCGACGCTGAAGGAGCTCGGACCGGAGCGGGCGACGGAGCTCCAGCGGGAGATCGCCGACCAGGCGCTCCGCTTCCGCGGCCTGATGAACGCGCTCCCGCCGATCGGACCGCCCCGGCCGATCCGGTTCGACACGGTCGCGGAGCTGCTCGCGGCCGCCCGCGCGGTCCCGATCGACCCCGAGGTCGGCGCGCTCAAGCGCGAGGACGACCGGCTCCAGACCGAGCTCAAGGGGACCGACGAGACGCTCCATCTGCTCGGCCGGATGTCGTTCTACCCCGACCGGCTCGAGTACCTGCGCTCGCCGCTCTTCCTCGCCTTCTACGGCGAGGCGACGCCCGAGGCGTACGCCGCGCTGCGCGCGGCCCTGCCGGCGAGCGCCGATCCCCAGATGCTCGCCGGCCCGGCGGGCGAGACCGTCCCGTTCCTGGTCGTGTTGCGCACCGCGGGCGGCGACGCGCTCTCCCGCGCGGCCCAGACGCACGGGATCCGGCTCACCGCGGTGCCCGCCCGCGCCGGCACCGTCCGGGAGGAGACGGCCGCGCTGACGCAGCGCCGCGCGGAGATCGTCGCCCGGCGCGCCGAGATCGAGGCGCGGCTGCGGGCGATCGCCGCCGACTGGTACGCCCGGGTCGCCGCGATCGACGAAGGGCTCACGATCCAGAACCGCAAGTACGAGGTCACGACCCGGTTGGGGGCCGGCCGCGACGTCTTCGCGCTCGAGGCGTGGGTCCCCCGGCGCGACGTGCCGCGCCTCGAGGCGATCGTCGAACAGGCGACGCAGGGCCGGGCGTACTTCTATCCCGTCCCCACCGACGAGGAGCCGCCGACCCTCATGACGAACCCGGCGGGGATCCGCCGGTTCGAGTTCTTCATCCGGTTCTACTCGCTCCCCCAGGCGACGGAGTGGGACCCCACCCTCGTCTTCGCGATCGTCTTCCCGCTGTTCTTCGCCCTCATGCTCGGCGACTGGGGCTACGGGCTCACGATCCTGTTGATCTGCGTCTGGATGATCCGCGGCTTCCCCGGCGCCCGTCACCTCCCGAAGTTCGGCCGCACGTTCGTGAAGCGCATCATGGGCCCGGCCGGGATGCGCCAGCTCGCCTACGCGCTGCTCCCCGGCTGTCTCCTCGCGATCGGCCTCGGGCTCTACTGGGACGAGTTCTTCGGCTACGGCCTCTTCCACGCGCTGTTCGGCTACAACGGCCCCGCGAACATCCGGGCGAACCCGGGGTTCGTGGGGCTCTTGCTCCTGTTCGCGGGGTTCGTCGGCCTCGCGATGGTGACGCTCGGGTTCCTCTTCGGCCTCTTGAAGGAGTACTTCCACCACCACGTCCGCGGCGCCGTGGCGAAGGCGGGCGGGATCATGTTCGCCTGGGGGATCGCGTTCTTCGGGCTCTCGGTGATCCACCCAGTCACGCTCGGCTCGCTCACCGCGGCGGGCGTCGCGTTCACGAGCCCGCTGTTCGACCTCTACCTCGCCCTGCTCGCGGTCGGCCTCGTCCTCCTCCTCGTCGGGGAGGGGTTCATGACCGGCATGATGTCGTTCATCGAGGTGCTGAGCCACATCCTGTCGTACACGCGGCTCGTGGGGATCCTGCTCGCGAGCATCATCCTCGCGCTCGTGATCAACATGATCGGCGGCGGCCTCGTCGTCGGCGGGACGATCGTCGGGATCGTCGCGGGCGTCGTCATCCTCGTCGTCGGCCAGTCGTTCAACGTCATCCTCGGCGTCTTCGAGCCCGGCATCCAGGGGGCGCGGCTGATCTTCGTCGAGTACTTCTCGAAGTTCTACTCGGGGAACGGCAAGCCGTTCCGACCGTTCGGCGCCCCCCGCACCCACACGGTCTCGTCGATCGGGCCCGACGGGCTCGCCTCCGGGCCGCTCGTGCAGGCCCCCCCGCCGTAGGCGGCCCCGGACCGGCGGCGCGGCGGTCTACGGGGCGAGCTTCCGCCGCTGCCGTCGCGCCGCGAGCTCGTCCGGCCCGAGCTCCCGGTAGCCGTCCGCCGTGACCTCGGGCTCCGCGTAGCCGTCGCCGCTCGCCGAGTCCCGGCGCATCGCGGTCCAGAGCCCCCGCAGCGCGAGATCGACCCCCTCCGCCACCGTCGGCGTCCCGCGCCACGCCTCCTCGCGTAGCCCGCAGACGAACGGCGACCCGCTGCCGACCGACACGAAGCGGTCCTACGAGCGCCCCGTCGGCGTCGACGGCGAAGACGTGCGGCCCCCGCCCGTCCACGCCGCCGACGATCCGCCACGCGTAGTACGGGCGAACCGGTTCTGCGGCAGCAGGGTCGACCGCCGCGCCCCCGCGCTCTCCGCGCGGATCGGGCCGCCCCGACACCGCCGATCCAGCGCCCCCTCGGTCCGCAGCTGACGGACCACCGCCGGGGCGGCGCCGACGGAGCCCGCGAAGGTGACTCCCACGTTCCGGTCGATCGGGAACAGCTTCACCGGCGCCGGGCGGGCGATGCAGTGCCCCCTCGTCGCCCGCCGCTCCGGGGCGAGCACGACCCCGTTGCGGCACGCGAGGCCGATCGTCGTCGTGCCCGAGCCGAGCGACGCCGCCGGGGCGGCGCGCCGTCCCCACCGCTCCTCGTCGCCCCGCGCCCTCCACCGCTCCGGTCGACCGCGACGGCCGGCGCGGTTGACGGTCGGGCTGCGTCACGAGATTCGCCTCCCCCGGGAGCGCGCGGCGGGGGAGGTACCGGCCCGTCCGACGCCGGGTCAGCGGGGCGCGCCCGCGAACGGCTCCGCCCCGCGCCGCTACGTAATCCGGGGATGGGCTACGAGATTTCGCCCGACCGGACCCCCGGTCCGGGACCGGCCGTCGCGCCCGGCGGCCGGGGCCGTCACAGCCGCGGGCTGACGAGGAGCGCGGCGAGGCGCTCGGCCGGGATCCCGTACGTCCGTCCGAAGACGATCCGGCGCAGATCGCTGCGCTCGAGCTCGGCGCGCAGGAGGTAGGCGAACAGGATCGCGAGCGAGAGCGGGTAGGTCTTGAGGCGGCGCAGCTCGGCGACCGCCCGGTCGCGCTCGAGCGCGGCCTCGTAGCCGGTCAGGCTCTGGTGGTCCGCGTACTCCCTCGCGCCCTCCCCGATCGTCGGGAACCGGTCCTCGAGCCGCTCCGCGAGCTCGGGGACGCCGCGGCTCGCGTAGAGGTCGGGGGCCTGCGCGGCCGGCAGGAGCCCGCCCTCGAGCCATCGGCCCGCGACGTCGTCGAGCGCGAGGCCCGACGCCTTCCCCTTGAGGAGCAGCAGGACGTTGCGCACGTCGATCTCGCTCTGGAGGAGCGCCCGGACGACCCACTCGTCGCCCTGGAAGAACTTCGCGGCGGCGAGGACGTTGCGGTAGTACTCGGTCTCGAGCGCGTGCAGGATGGGAAAGATGTTGTGCGAGCGCTCGAACGTCTCGAGGAACGGGAGGATCGTCGTCCCGTAGCCGAACTTCACGAGCGCGCTGACCGTCGCCTCGATCGTCGGCTGGTTGAGGAGGAGCCGGACGTCGTCGAGCGTCATCACGCCCGCGTACAGCCCCGCCGGGATCTCGCGGCTCGAGACCAGGTGGTCCTCGGTCTCGGTGACGGGGCGGCCCTGGGCCTTCGCGGAGAGGATGAGCTCGATGTTCTGGACGTCCCAGCGCGTGAGGTACGCCCCGACCACCGGCTTGCCCGCGAACGGCGTCGCCTCGAGGGTGTGGCGGTTGCGGTGCACGAACGTCCGGTTGATCGCGACCTCGAGCAGGAGCGGGCCCGTGTACGTCGCCCGCGCGTAGTCGAGGCTCGGGCCGTACGCCGTCCCCTCGAGGAGGTTCGCGACGTCGCCGGGATCCTTCGCGCCGAGGAGGCCGGGGTAGACGTCGGCCGGGAGGAACGAGGGGAAGTCGGGCTTCAACCGCCCGAGCGCGCTCGCGTACGGGGAGCCTGCCACTCGGCCACCCTCTTTCTAGGCGAGCAGCTCGCGGACCCGGTCCTCGCGCAGCCGCAGCAGCTCGTCGAACGAGAGGTTGAGCCGACGCGACCCGTCGGGGGTCTCGGCGACGAGGCCGCCGAGGATCGCCCGCGGGGCGGGGTCGAACGCCTTGCCGGCCGCCTTCTGGAGCGCGGCGGCGTCCTCCGCCCGACCCGAGATGCGGAGCTGCTTTCCGAGCGCGTCCGAGGCGGCGGCGACCATCCGCTTGAGCACGATCGGGTAGGCGGGCGAGCGGGTGAACTCCGCGAGGAGCGTGCGCGTCTCCTCGAGCGCCCCGTGCATCCGCGCCTCGCGCGCCTCGTAGAGGAGCTTGCGGGCCCTAAGCTTCGCCGCGGCGAGCCGCTGGGCGCGCGTGCGCGCGATCTCGAGCTCGGTCGCGTGGGCCGACGCCTGCCGCACCGCCTCGATCCGGCGGTCGCGATCGGCGGCGATCTGCGCCGCCGCCGTCGCCCGGCCCGCCTCGATCGCGGCGAGCTCGGCCTCGCCGCGCCGGCGGATCTCGTCGACGAGGCTCTCCAAGCTCATGCGAGCCCGGTCTACAGGATGTTGAGCAGCAGGATGATGCCCAACACGAACCCAATGATCCAGAGCGTCTCGGGGATGACGAAGAAGAACAGCACCTGCCCGAACTTCTCGGGCTTCTCGGCGATGATCCCCATGCCGGCGGCGCCGATCCCGGACTGCGCCATCCCCGTGCCGATGAGGCCCCCGGCGATGGCGATCCCTGCGGCGATGGCTTCGGCGGCGGCGACCGTGTCGCTGACCATGGGTGGACCCGGGCGGCCGAGCAAGGTCGGGTATATAAATCGAGCCTCCGCCGGTCGGCGGCGTCCGGTCGGCGGCCGGCGACCGTCAGTCCGGCGGGTCGGCCGGGGGCTCGGCCGGAGGCTCGGCCGGGGCCGCCGACGCGGCCGCCGGCCCGGGCTCGGTCCGGGTCCGGCCGACGAGCGCGATCGCGCCGACCCACGCGATCGCCCCGAGCAGATAGTCGCTCGCGCAGACGATGCACAGCGCGCCGATCAGGGCGAGCTCCACGTACAGGAGGTAGAACGAGAGGGCGACGCCCGCGGTCGTGAGGCCGAGGAGCGTGAACGCCCACGGCCGCGAGCGGGGCGACCGCTCGGCGAGTCCGGCCGCGACCAGGATCGCGAGGAACCCGCCGATCCCCCACAGGTAGTCCGGGAGGAACAGGGTCGTCGTCCGGCCGCTCTGGTCGACCGTGGCGCACGAGAAGAACGTGCTGAGCGAGCAGATCCCCCGCAGCGAGGCGTCGAAGAACTCGGCCGCGGCGAACAGCGCGACGATCAGCCCGAGGCCGGCCGCGAGGTAGACGACCGTGCGGACCGTCCGGGTCTGCATCCGCTCCGTCAGAGCTGGGAGAGGTCGTTGTTGACGAGCGACGTCATCCCGCTCGTCCACTGGTACTTCGACGGATTGCTGAGACCGGCGCCATAGCCCGAGCTCAGGAACGCGGCCACCGTGGAAAAGCCGTCGCTATGGATGACGTAGGCACAGATCCACCCCGCTTGCTGCTGGATCGCGCCGACGGTCGTCCACGGCGCTCCGCTCTCGGTCAGCACCGAGTTCGCCACGGTCGAGGCCCCCGAGGCCGCCCACGAGGAGAGGTCCGACGGGTTCACGAGCGACGCGCCGGCGTGGACGTACTGGCCGTTGAGCACGACGAACGGGATCGAGCCGCCGGCGTAGGCGGTCACGTACGCCGTCTGGTAGCAGTTCCCGGTCGTCGGGAAGGTCCCCGCCGTGCCCGTCGACTGCGTCCAGTAGTACTCCGCCGCCTGGAACGAGAGCGCCGGAGAGTTCACCTGCGCGTTCGCCAGGATGACCTCGGGGGTGCTCGGACTGACGTCGTTCGGGTTCGAATAGTATAACGAAGTGCCGGGGATCCCGTTCACCCCTCCGCCGAACCCGCTCTGGAACTCGGTGAGCGCCTTCCAGAGCGCCCAGCTGCTCGCCGAGCAGTACGGGCACCAGGTCGCCCCGTAGAAGAAGAAGACCGGCACCCCGTTGTCGTGCCAGGCGGGCGCCGACGCCGTGCCCCAGCCGGACGCGCCGCCCGGCGACGAGCCGAGCGTCGGCGGCAGGTACGGGCAGCCGAAGACGAGGTACCCGGTGAGCCCGATCGTCCCCGAGATGACGAGCCCGAGCACGACGCCCTGAACGACCGCCTTGCGGAACGGCTTCGACCAGCGCGGCCCGGCCGACCGCCACAGCCCGAAGAGGAGCACGAACGCGGCGACGGCGAGCGCGAGCAGCAGCCAGGGGAACGCGGGCAGGATCAGCCCGACCGGCGACGGGGCGACGAAGGCGAGGGCCGTCCAGATCCCGACGATCGGGGTCGCGAGGTACCCGACCCGCACGAGCGTCCACTTGCGCTCGGCCTGCTCCTCGATCTGGCGCTTGGACGGCCGCTTCTCGGCCGTTTCGTGGCGGGCCCGTCGCGAGCGCTGGCGGTGGTAGAGGGCGCGCAGCGCGCGCCCCTCCTCGGTCACCGACGCATCGGGGTGGAACCCGACCTTCGGATCCTCCGCGATCCGATCCCAGTCCCAGCCCTTGGACCGGAGCTCGTCCACGCGGTCCCAGTCGACCATCGCCCGGCCATCCGGCCGCCCCTTTTCCTCTTTACCCTCGGCGGTCCCGCCGCCGTCCGGTGGGGCCCGGGCCCCATCGGTCTATTACCCCGAACCGGGTGCGGCCCCCGATGCAGCTCACGTTCCTCGGCACGGCCGGCTCCTGGCCGACCAAGGAGCGGAACGCGAGCGCGATCGCCCTCGACCTCGAGCGGGAGCTCGTGCTGCTCGACTGCGGCGAGGGGACCCAGCGGCAGTTCTTCCAGTCGAGCGCCTCGTTCATGCGGGTGCGCCGGGTCTTCCTCACCCACTTCCACGGGGACCACTTCCTCGGGCTGCCCGGGCTCATCCAGAGCATGAGCCTCAACCACCGCACCGAGCCGCTCGACATCTACGCCCCGCCCGACGCCCGCGAGATGATCGCCCGCGTCCTGGGGCTCGGCTACTTCACGCTGCGCTTCCCCGTGGAGGTCCACCCGCTCGCCCCCGGCAGCTCGGTGGAGCTCGACGGCTACACCGTGACGACGGCGGCCGCGATCCACCCCGTCCCGGCGCTCGCGTACCGGATCGAGGAGGGGCCGAAGCGGGGCCGATTCGACGGGGCGAAGGCGCGGGCGCTCGGCCTCCACGGCCGCGACTTCGCCCGGCTCGAGGCCGGCGAGCCCGTCCGCGTCGGCGCGACGGTCGTCCATCCCGAGGACGTGATGGGACCGCCCCGGCCCGGACGGTCGATCGTCTACTCGGGCGACACCGCCCCCTCGGACGACGTCCGCCGGCTCGCCCAGCGAGCCACGGTGCTGATCCACGAGGCGACGGCGGCGGCCGAGATCGAGGAGGAGGCGAACGCGTGGGGCCACTCCTCGGCCCGGCAGGCCGCCGAGATCGCGCGGGCGGCCGAGGTCGGGGCGCTGTTCCTCACGCACTTCTCGTCCCGGTACCCCGAGCTGGAGCCGCTCGAGCACGAGGCCCGGGTCGTCTTTCCGGGCGCTCGGGTGGCCCGCGACCTCCTCGACGAGGTCGTGCGACAGCCATGATCGTGGCCGATCTCGTGGTCACCGACCTCGCGGAGGCGGCAACCCTCGCGCGCGGGCCGGTGCCGCGGGTCGGCGCCGCCGCGACCGATCTCGCCCGGATCCCGGGGGCGGCCGTCGCGGTCGCCGGGGGCCGGTTCGTCTGGGTCGGGCGCCAGCGGGCCCTCGCCCGCTCGGTCCGGCTCCGACGGGGCGGCCGCCGGCTCTCGGGCCAGGGCGGGACGCTCGTCCCGGGACTGGTCGATCCGCACACGCACGCCCTGTTCGCCGGCGACCGGGCGTTCGAGGTACCGTGGATCGCCGCGGGGCTCGGGTATGCCGACATCGCCCGGCGCGGCGGCGGGATCCTCGCGACCGTGCGCGCGACCCGGGCGGCGCGGGGGGCGGCGCTCGTCGCCGCGACCGGCGAGCGCCTGCGCCGGGCCGCGGCGTGGGGCACGACGACGCTCGAGGTGAAGAGCGGCTACGCGCTCTCCCATGCGGGCGAGCTGCGGCTGCTGCGGCTCGTCCCCGCGCTCGCCCGCCGGACCGGGCTCGGCATCGTCCCGACGTTCCTCGGCGCCCACGCGGTCCCGCCCGAGTACGCCGGGCGGGCCGATGCGTACGTCGACCTTCTCGTGCGCCGGACGCTGCCGATCGTCGCCCGGGAGCGGCTCGCCGCGTTCTGCGACGTCTTCTGCGAGCCCGGCTACTTCTCCGTCGCCCAGTCCGAGCGGCTCCTCCGGGCGGCCCTCGGGCTCGGGCTCGGCGTGAAGGTGCACGCGGACGAGTTCGTGCTCGCCGGCGGCGCCGACCTCGCCGCCCGGCTGGGGGCGCGCTCGGCCGATCACCTCCTGGCGGCCTCGGACGCCGAGTTCGCCCGCCTCGCCCGGGCCGGCGTCACGGCGGTGCTGCTCCCGATGACCGCCTACTCGGCGAGCCCGACGCGCCGCGCCCCGGCCCGCGAGCTCGTCGACGCGGGGGTCCCCGTCGCCCTCGGCACCGACCTCGGGCCGAACGCCTGGACGGAAGGGCTGCCGATCGTCCTCGGGCTCGCGGTCCACGGCGGCCGCCTGACCGCGGCCGAGGCGCTGACCGCGGTCACCGTCAACGCGGCCCATGCGATCGGGCGCCCGGACGCGGGGATCGTGGCGCCCGGCCGGTCCGCGGACTTCGCGATCTTCCCCGTCGCGTCGGCCGACCAGCTGGGCTACCGGTTCGACGCCCGGCCGAGCGTCGTCTACCGTCAGGGAAAATCGGTTTCTTCGGCGGAACTCCGTCAGTACATCTAAATAGGGGGCCCTTTCTCTCGCCGACAGAGGCGCCACAATGGCGGAACGCGTAGGCAAAGAGCAGATCAAGCGCGAGAAGGGCTACCTGTACTACCTCGGCAAGGACGGGTACCTGTGGAAGACGCCGACGAAGCTCAACAAGTCCGGGAAGAAGGGCCGGGTCGGGACCGAGAAGATCACCCGACAGGACGGCTACATGTACTTCCTCGACAAGAAGGGCTTCGTTTCGCGCGCCAAGATGAAGAACGCCTGAAGCCCCCCACCCTTTCCCGGAACCTTCCCCTCGGGGAAGGTTCCCCTCCCTTCGCCGAGCCCGCGGCCCGGATCGCGCCGCGGCGGGCGCCGGCGCTTATACCCGGACGCGGTCCCGTCGGCGAGCGTCGATGGTCTGCCGCAACGATCCGGACGATCCGCGCAAGTGCGAGCGGTGCGGCGCCTTCCTCTGGGTCGCCGAGGAGGGGCTGTTCTGCGGCGAGTGCGGCGTGCTGATGCCGTGCACGATGCAGCTGCGGCCGTGGCCGCCCTCGACCGGGCCCGCGCGCGCCGACCCGGCGGGCCCGGAGCGCGCCCCGCGCGCGCGATTCCGCAACGATTCTTCCCAAGGAACGGGTTGAGCGCTTCGAGCGACGCCGCTCGACGTGCGTTGCGCTCGAATCCGACCAATCCCACTTATACCCCGTCGCGTGTGGGGCCACCCGGAGGATTTTTGATGGGTGTCCCGGGCGGCACCGGACGCGTCTCGTGCGGTCCTGCTTCGGGGGAAACGGCCCCTCTCCGAGGGTGTTTCGTTCCCTGATACGGACCGCAAGGGACCCGGTACGGTCATAAGTCTCCGCACGACAGCACCCGCCCCGTCCTCCACGGAGCATACCTCGATGGCCGTTGCAAAGAAGCGCCCGTTGCCTTCGTCCGATGAGCCGGCCGCACGGCCGGCCGCCCGGATCGGTCGCGAGCCGATCCCGGTCCCCCGCCTCGTGCCGCGGGGCAAGACCGCCTTCGACACCGTCCAGTGGCGGAGCCACGACGCGGTGATCAAGAGCGCCGACGGCAAGGTGATCTTCGAGCAGAAGGGGATCCACGCCCCGACCAGCTGGTCGGAGACGAGCGTCAACATCGCGGCGTCGAAGTACTTCCGCATCCTCCAGGGTCGCCGCGAGAGCTCGGTCGACGGGATGATCCGTCGGGTCTGCCACTGGATCGCCCAGCGCGGCGTCGAGCTCGGCTACCTCGACACGGTCGACGAGGCGACGACGTTCGAGGAGAGCCTGTCGTACCTGATGGTCCAGCAGATGGCGGCGTTCAACAGCCCCGTCTGGTTCAATGTCGGCGTCCGGGAGCCGCCGCAGTGCTCGGCGTGCTTCATCCAGTCCGTCGCGGACGACATGGACTCGATCCTCGGGCTCGCGACGAGCGAGGGCCGCCTGTTCAAGGGCGGCAGCGGGACGGGGACGAACCTGTCGCCGCTGCGCGGCAGCCGCGAGAAGCTGGCGGGCGGCGGGATCGCCTCGGGCCCGGTCTCGTTCATGCGCGCGTTCGACGCGATGGCCGGCGTCATCAAATCGGGCGGGACGACGCGGCGCGCGGCGAAGATGGTGATCCTCAACATGGACCACCCCGACATCGTCGACTACATCGAGTGCAAGGTCCGCGAGGAGGACAAGGCGCTCGCGCTGATCCGCGAGGGCTACTCGTCGAACTTCGACGGGACGGACCCCGACTCGGCCTACGCCTCGATCGCGTACCAGAACGCGAACCACTCCGTCCGCCTCCCGGACGCGTTCATGGACGCGGTCGTGCGCGACGGGGAGTGGAAGACGTACCAGCGGACGGACCACGCGGTCGCCGGGACGTTCCGGGCCCGCGAGCTGTGGCGGAAGCTCGCCTACGCCGCGTGGCGGTGCGGCGATCCGGGCGTCCAGTTCGACGACCTCACCAACGACTGGCACACCTGCCCCAACACCGCGCGGATCAACGCGTCGAACCCGTGCAGCGAGTACCTGTTCCTCGACGACTCCGCGTGCAACCTCGCGTCGATCAACCTCATGAAGTTCCTCGACCCGAAGGGCGCCTTCGACGTCGAGTTCTTCCGGCAGGCGGTCCGGACGATGATCCTCGCGATGGAGATCCTCGTCGACGCCTCGAGCTACCCGACCGCGCCGATCGCCCAGAACTCCCACGACTACCGACCGCTCGGGCTCGGCTACGCGAACCTGGGGGCCCTGCTGATGCACTACGGCCTCGCCTACGACTCCGCGGCCGGCCGCACCCTCGCGGGCGCCGTGTCGTCGTTCCTGTCGGCCGAGGGCTACCACATGTCGAGCGAGATCGCGAAGCGGGTGGGTCCGTTCGCCGGGTTCGAGAAGAACCGGGCCCCGATGCTCCGCGTGATGGGCAAGCACGCGAAGGCCGCGGAGCAGATCCCGCACAACGATCCCCGGCTCACGGCCTTCGTGCAGGCGTCCGTCGACCGCTGGCACGACACGGTGCGGGCGGGCGAACTGTGGGGGTACCGCAACGCGCAGATCTCCGTGATCGCCCCGACCGGGACGATCGGCCTCCTCATGGGGTGCGACACGCTCGGCCTCGAGCCCGAGCTCTCGCTCGTCAAGACGAAGAACCTGGTCGGCGGCGGCGTCATGCGGATGGTCAACCGCACCGTCCCGGACGGGCTCGCCGCGCTCGGCTACTCGCCCGAGGAGATCCGCACGATCGCGGAGCACCTCGAGAAGACCGGTACGATCGAGGGCGCGCCGGGCCTCGAGGCCGAGGACCTCCCGGTCTTCGACTGCGCCCTCGCCCCGGCGGGCGGCACCCGGACGATCGCCCCGATGGGGCATCTCCTCATGCTGGGCGCCGTGCAGCCGTTCCTCTCGGGCGGCGCGTCGAAGACGATCAACCTCCCGAACGAGGCGACCGTCGAGGAGATCGAGAAGATCTACCTCGAGGCGTGGCGCCTCGGCATCAAGTCGGTCGCGCTGTACCGCGACGGCTGCAAGGCGTCGCAGCCGTTCGAGACGGGCAAGGGACGGGCCGGCGCGCCCGGGGGCCCTCGGGGTCCCGCCCGCGAGAAGCTGCCGGACGAGCGCAAGGCGATCACGCACCACTTCTCGGTCGGCGGCCACGACGGGTACGTCACGGTCGGCCTCTACCCCGATGGCCGCCCCGGCGAGGTGTTCTTCCGGGTCACGAAGGAAGGCTCGACGGTGAACGGCCTCATGGACTCGCTCGGGATCTCGATGTCGATGGCGCTCCAGCACGGGGTGCCGTTGAAGGACCTCGTGCGCAAACTCGCCCACCTCCGCTTCGAGCCCGCGGGCGCGACCAACAATCCCAAGATCCGGTTCGCGAAGTCGATCCCGGACTACGTCGCCCGGTGGCTCGCGCTCGAGTTCCTGACCGAGGACGAGCGGCGGGCGATCGGCCTCGAGGGGCCGGCGGAGGGCAACGGGAACGGCCACGCGACGGCCGCGCCGGGGAAGGCGACGACGGCGTCCGGTCCGGCCGGGACGTTCGAGACCCGGCCGCTCGACGCGTTCGCCCCGAGCGCGCCCGGCGGGGTCACCGAGGACGCGCCGTCGTGCGCGGTGTGCGGCGGCATCATGGTCCGCTCGGGCACGTGCTACGCGTGCACGGTCTGCGGCTCCACGAGCGGCTGCTCGTAGCGGGCGCTCAGCGGGCGGTCCCCGCCGAGATCGCCGGTTCCTCGGCCCGGGCCGCCGGCGCGCCCGTCGCCCCGGCCGCCTCTTCGCTGCGGCTCCCGTCCGCGAGGAACCGGTAGTTCCGCAGCAGCAGCGACAGCCCGAACCCGACGAGCGAGAGCACGGCGATGACGGCGAAGACGAGCTCGAAGCCGAAGTTCGAGTAGATCTGGATCGTCTGGGACGGGTACGGCGGCGGCGCCACGAGCACGTACGGCGTCAGGAAGCTCGCGAGGATCGTCGCGGCGAGGACCGGACCGACCGCGCTCCCGAGGTTCCGGAAGGTCTGGTTCATGCCGGTCTGGACGCCGAGCTCGTGGCGGCCGACCGACAGCACGATGATGTTGGACATCGCGATCAGGATCGCGACGTTGCCGACGAGGGCCGGGATCGTGAACAGCGACACCTCGTAGATGTTGGCGTGGAACAGCACGAGGCCGAGGCCGCCCAGCCCCATGATCGCGAAGCCGGCGAGCGTGACCGGCTTCGGCCCCACCCGCCCGATCCACCGGCCCCAGAGCGGGGCGAACGCGAGCATGCCGAGCGCCGCCGGCAGCGCCGAGAGGCCCATGTCGAAGTCGTTGTAGCCGAACCCGGGCGGGTAGTTGTACTCGATGAGGATGACGAGGCCCACGAAGACGAGGAACATCCCGACGCCGACGAACACGCCGTTGACGTTCGACACCCAGATGTTGCGCTTCTTGAGCGCCGCGAACGAGACGACCGGGTTCGGGGTCCTCAGCTCCCACCAGACGAAGAAAGCGGTCGCGGCCAGCGCGAGGACGAAGAACTGGACGACCCCGATCGGCACGCCGCCCCAGTGGACGGCGGCGACGCTCCCCCAGCCCCAGTACGCCCCTTCGGTGATGCCGAACAGCGCGGTCGCGAGCGCGATCCCGAGGCTCGCGATCCCGGGGAGGTCGATCGCGGCGGGGTGGAGGTACGGCGACTCGCGCAGGATGAAGTAGGCGAGGACGACGAGGATCACCGCGACCGGGATCACGGTGTGGTAGGTGAGCTGCCAGCCGAACGCGAAGGCGATGTAGCCTCCGCCGACCAGCCCGACCGCCGCGCCGGCCGCGAACATGCCCGACACGATCCCCTGGGCCGATCCGACGCGGGCCGCCGGGAACACCTCCGGGAGCATGGCGAAGGCGAGCGGGAACATTCCCATCCCGAGGCCCTGGAACGCCCGGATCCCGATCAGCACGTAGATCTGGTTCGCCCGGTCGAGGCCGAACGCCTGGCCGATGTTCGGAGAGAAGCCCGCGAGGCTCACGGCGACCGCGTAGAGGCTCATCACGAGCAGCATCATCCGCTTCTTGCCGTACTTGTCCCCGAGTTTCCCGAAGATCGGGGTCGCGACCGTGCCGACGAGCAGATAGGCGGAGATGATCCAGACGACCGTCGTCGCGGGCGGGTAGTCGAAGAACGTCTCGAAGGCGCCGAACGACGGGATCACCATCGTCTCGACGTACGTCACCATGAGCGCCATCAGGGCGACGACGATCAGGACCGCGTTCGCCGCCTTCGGGTCGTACGGCGTCCCGGCGGCCGTGGTCGCGAAGTGGTCGGTCGCGGGCGCGCTCATGCGGGGACCTCCGGCGCCCGGGCCGGCGGCTCGGCCCCGAGCCGGCGGGCGAACGCGCGCAGGGTGCGGGCGGTCCCGCGGACGTCCTCGGCCGGCAGCTCGCGGAGCGCCGGGACGAGCGAGGCGTTGAGCTCGCGCCAGACCGCCTCCAGCGTGCGCCGGCCCTTGGGGGTGACGGCCAGCACGATGTGGCGCCGGTCGGTCGCGGAGGCGCGCCGGGCGACGAAGCCGCCCGCGACCAGGTGGTCGACGAGCTGGGTGCAGGCGGGCGCGCTCACGCCGATCCCGCGGGCGAGGTCGCCGGGGTGCAGCTCGCGGGTGCGGCTCAGGTACCAGAGGGGGAAGAACAGATGCTTGCTGAGCCCCCGGTCGGCGAGGCACGGCAAGAGGTGGACGAGCAGGGCGTGCTGGGCGTCCCGGACCGCCTCGAGCAGCTCCCCCTCGATCGCGCTCGGCTCGGACTGCGGGCGGGGCATGGACGGCTCGGGCGACCCCATTTAGTTCGACTACTTAACGATGCGGTGCCAAAATAGTTCGATTTGTGAATGGTACACCGACCTACGCGAGGGCGTACCGGGCGAGCTCCACGAGGTCGCGAACGGTCGGGGCGGTGTCGCGCGCCACGGGGCGCGTCCCCCACGTCGCCACGAGGGCGCCCCCGGGAAAGGCGGGGTCCCGACCGGCGTTCCCGGCACCGAGGGCCCGGGGCGGTCCGCGCCGGTCGAACTCGAGGAGGAGCACGAGGGCACCGACCGGACCCGAGTCGACCGTCACCGTCGGCGTCCGCGCGCTCCCCCGGCGTTCCACGCGGCACTCCTCGTCGTGGAGGTGCGCGATGCGCGCGTCGGCCGCACCGGCGCGCCCCGGCGCGCGCGGGGCCGATCGCCAGGCGATCTCCGCGCCGGCCCGACGGAATCGCTCCAGGAGACCGGGGTCGACCCCGACGGTGCCCTCGGTCACCCGGCGCTCCGCACCCCCCGCCAGAGCCGGCAGTCGGGCCGCACCGAGCACGGCCCGCAGACCGCGAGGTCCCGCTCCTTCGGGCAGTCGCCAGAGATCCCCGTGTGGCAGAGGACGAAGTCGTAGCGGACCGGGTCGAGCGGGTCGATCCGGCGCAGCGCCTCGGAGACCTCCTCGACCGCCGACCAGGAGCGGCTCCGGCGCCCGGTGAGCCCCAGGTGGTAGGCGATCCAGTGGACGTGCTGGTCGAGCGGCACCATGAGGCTCCCCGTCGGCACGTTCGGCCAGACCCCGAGATCGGGGTAGCGGGGGCGGACCATCCACCGGACGAACAGCGTGAGCCGCTTGCACGCGCTCGCGCCCGCGTCGCGCGGGCTCGGGAACAGCGCCCGGTACCCGCGGGGCGGGCGCCGCCGTCGGGGCCCGGCCCGCTCGCCGCGGAGCGTCGACGAAAGGGCGTCGAGCCCCCCCGCGAACCCCCCCTTCGCGAACCCGTCCAGGAACGGTCGTTCGAGCGAGGGGGCGTGCTCGTAGAACGCCGCCAGTACCTCGCCGAGGTACGCGAGCTGGTCGCCCCGGATCCAGCGGTGCCGGAACGCCCGCAGCGCCCGCGCGCGGGCGGGCGTCCGGGGCGCGAGGAGGTTCGCGACGTCCCCGTCCGCGAGGTCCGCGAGCCGTCCGATGGCGCCCCGGATCGCGGTAGTGTTGCCGATCGCGAGCGTCGCCCCGAAGATCCCGGCGATCTCGGCCCGGCGGGGGTCGGTCGCGAGGGGCCGGATCGCGCCGAGCGGATCGTCGTCGATCGAGCGGTCGAACGGGAACCGGGCGTACAGCGCCTCCAGGTGGCGCGGGAGCTCGGGCGTCGGGTGGTGGGCCCGCACGAGGGAGTGCGACCGCGTCCGCGGATAAACGGTTGCGCCGGTCCCCCCCGCCGCACGCCTAACTAGGGAAACGCCCTAGGCGCGCCCGTGGCGGACCCTGCGCTCGAGTTCCGCTCCGCGATCGACCGCACCTGGCTGGAGGCGGCGTCGTCGGCCGACCCGGTCGCCCACGCCTACGCGCTGTGGGACCTCGACCACGCGCCGGACCGGATCCGGTTCGTCGCCGCGGCCGCGGGCGACGAGACGCTCGGCTACCTGCTCGTCTGGCTGGGGCACCCCGTCGCCCCCGTCGTCCACTGGGTCGGCACCGACGCCCGGCTGGGGCCGCTCGCGGACCGGCTCCCGTCGCGGCCGCTCGTCGCGATCGTGCCGGAGGAGTTCCGCGAGCGCGTGAACGCGACGCGCGGGCCCGCGCGCGCCCACGCCCTGCTGGTCCTCCTCGCGTCCGAGACCGGCGCGCTCCCTCCCCGTCCGGAGCCCGAGATCCGCCGGCTCCGGGCGCCGGATCGGGGGGCGCTCTCGGCGTGGGCGGACCGCCAGGACGACGCCGTCGTCGGCGAGTACGCCCACCTCGATCCCGAGGCAGAGCTCGTCTGGGGCGCCTTCGAGGACGGCCGGCTCGTGGGCGCGATCCGCGCGGCGGTCCGCCTCCCTCGGATCTGGGTGCTCGGCGGGGTCTACGTCGAGCCGGCCGCCCGGGGCGAGGGGTGGGGACGCTCGCTGGTGGAGACCGCCCTCTCGGCCGCCCGCGCGGCCGGCGCTCCGCTCGCCCTCTACGTGCGCGAGGACCGCACGCCGGCCCGGACGCTCTACGCCTCGCTCGGGTTCCGCTCGGTCGGCCGCCGGGTCTGGCTGGACGCCGGCAGCGGCCTTTCGCCGTAAGGGTCGGAGGAGGCGCGCGCGGTGCCGACGAACGCGGAGGTCGCCGCGACGTTCCGCGAGATCGCGGACCTCTTGGACGTGCTCGGCGAAACGTTCAAGCCCGAGGCGTACCGGCGGGCCGCCCGCTCGATCGAGTCGCTCTCGGAGCCCCTCGGCGCCGTGGAGGCGCGCGGAGAGCTGCGGACGATCCCCGGGGTCGGGGAGGCGATCGCCGAGAAGATCCGGGAGCTCCTTTCGACCGGGACGATCGCGTACCGGGACCGGCTCCTCCACGAGGTCCCGCCGGGGCTGCTCGAGATCGTCCGGCTCCCCGGGCTCGGGCCGAAGACCGCCCGGCGGTTCTGGGTCGAGCTCGGCATCGAGGGTCCGGCCGAGCTTCGGGCCGCGATCGAGGCGGGCCGGCTCGACGGCGTGAAAGGGTTCGGCCCGAAGAAGATCGCCCAGATCCGGGCGGCGCTCGCCCCGCCGGCCGGGACCGCCCCGTCCCCCCGGCGCCCGATCGAGGAGGTCTACCCGATCGCGGTGGGCCTCGTGGAGGCGCTGCGCCGGGACGCCCCGGTCCGCGCGGTCGAGATCGCGGGCAGCTTTCGCCGCGGCCAGGAGACCGTCGGCGACCTCGACGTGCTCGCGACCTCGGCGGAGCCCGAGCGCGTCTTCGACGCCTTCTCGAAGCTCCCCGAGATCCGGGAGGTCCGCCTGCGGGGAGGCACGAAGGAGACCGTCGTCCTCTCGAACGGCCTCCAGGTCGACCTGCGGGTCGTCGAGCCGGACGCCTTCGGCGCCGCGCTCCAGTACTTCACGGGCTCGAAGGACCACAACGTCGCGCTGCGCACCCTCGCGCGCGACCGGGGCCTCAAGATCAACGAGTACGGGGTGTTCCGCGGGGAGACCCGCATCGCGGGCCGGACCGAGGCGGAGGTCTACGCGACCCTCGGCCTCGCCTGGATCCCGCCCGAGCTCCGGGTCGACCGGGGCGAGATCGCGCTCGCGGGCGCGGGCACGCTCCCGACCCTCGTGACCGCGGCGGACCTGGTCGCGGACCTCCACGTGCACCTTCCCGCCGACGCGGCCCCGGCCGACCTGGACGGCCTCCGCGACGCGGCGCGCGCGCAGCAGCTCGAGCTCGTGGGCGTCGTCGCGGGCGGGATCGGCCCCGACGGGCGGGCGGTCGATCTCGCGGCGGCGGTCCGCGCCCGGCTCCGGGAGCTCGGGAAGGACCGGCCCCGCCTGGTGGCGGTCGAGGAGCTCGCCACCGGCGCCGCGCCCGGCGACGCGGGATCGGGGGCGTACCGGCTCCTCCGCGCCGACGCGGGCCCGCCGCCGACGGGCGACGGTCCGACGGCCCGCGGGCTCGTGCACCTGGGGACGGGCGGCCGCCCCGACGGCGCCCTGCTGCCCTGGTTCGCCTGGGCCGCGTCCCGGCATCTCCCGATCGAGGTCGGGCCCGGCCCCGACCGCCTCGACTCGAACGGCGCTCGCGCCGCGCTCGAGGCGCACGCGGCGCTCCTCGTCCCGCGCTCGCTGCGCGGCGGTCCGCTCGATCCGACGGGGCCGGTGGCGCTCGCGTTCGCGCGGCGGGCGGGCGCCCGCCCCCAGGACGTCGGGAACGCGCGACCGGAGCGGCGGGCTACGGGGCGGGCGGGGCCCACGCGCTAGAGGGCGACGTCGGGCCGTGGGCGGCGCAGCCCGCGCACCGGTGCTCGGTCGGGGTCGCGCCGTGGCGCCAGAAGCAGTCGGCGCAGAGGGGGCGCCCGCACCCCCAGCACCGGGGGGTGGCGAGCCGGGTGACGAGCGGCTGGGCGCAGTTCGCGCAGGCGCGGGCGGGCGCGAGCGGGTGCGACTGGTACGCCGGGGGCTCGGGGAACCGCGCGCCGGGGCGCTCGATCGACGGGGTCGGGCCGCGGGGGCGGTGGACGGGCGGCCGCTCGGAGCCGAGGTCGTTCACGGAGGTCGCACTCCGTCCCCCCTTTTTATGCCTGTGTCCCAGCGGCCGCTGCTTCCACTGGACGTCCGGGTTCATGTACGCGGGCCGGCGACGGCCCGCCGTGGGCGACGCCTACCCGTACCGCACCCGGCCGTCCCGCCCGAGCCGCGCCGCGGAGGCCCCGGCGGCCCGCTCCCACGCCGCGATCCCGGTCGTCGTCTTCGTCGTGGCGCTCGGGGTCTACCTCGGGACGTGGACGGTCGTGTTCCCCGCGCTCCTCGGGCTGGTGCTGCTGTGGGTCGGCGGCTCGTTCCTCTCGACGCGCCTCAACCCGCTGAGCCCGCACTTCTACCTGACCCGCAAGCCGTCGTGGTCGGCGGTCGGGACGGTCTTCCTGGGGGCGCTGCTGCTGCTCGCGGGCGCCTATGCGATGTGGGTCCACCACTGGGGACCGCTGGTCCCGACGCTGTAGGTCCGGCTAGGCGGCGACCATCCGCTCGAGGGCCGTCCGGGCCTTCGCCGCGATCTCGCCCGGGACGTCGATCGCGTACTGCCCCTTCGCGAGCGCGTCCCGGACGTCCGCGAGGTCGATCTCCTTCATGAACGGGCAGATCGCGCCCGCATCGATCGGGGTGAACGCGGTCGTCGGGTTCAGCGCCCGCATCCGGTGGAGGATCCCGACCTCGGTCGCGACGAGCACCTCGGGGACCCGGGTCTCCTCGGCGAACCGGACCATCCCGTCGGTGGAGAGGATCCGGTCGACGCCCGGGAGCGCCTGCGTCGAGCAGCCGCACTCCGGATGGGCGAGCACGGGCGCCCCCGGATGCTGCTGCCGCGCCCGCGCGAGGTCCTCCGGGCGCAGCTTCGCGTGCACCGGGCAGTCGCCGACCCACAGGTGCATCGGCCGGCCGGTCCGCCGGCGCACGTAGTCGCCCAGGAAGACGTCGGGGAGGAACAGGATCTCCTTGCCCGCCGGCACCTGCTCGACGATCTTGATCGCGTTCGAGCTCGTGCAGCAGTAGTCGGCCTCGGCCTTCACGTCGGCGGAGGTGTTGATGTAGGCGACGACGACCGCGCCCGGGTGCTCGCGCTTCCAGCTCCGGAGCTGCTCCGCCGTGATCGAGTCGGCGAGCCCGCAGCCGGCCTTCGGGTCGGGCAAGAGGACCGTGCGCGTCGGGTTGAGGATCTTCGCGGTCTCGGCCATGAACCGCACCCCCGCGAAGACGATCACCGACCGGTCCGACTCCATCGCCTTGCGGGAGAGGTACAGCGAGTCGCCGACGAAGTCGGCGACGTCCTGCACCTCGGGCCGCTGGTAGTTGTGGGCGAGCAGGACCGCGTCCTTCTCGTCCTTCAAGCGGACGACCTCCGCCGCGAGCGACATCGCGCCTCCGGCCGTTCTAGGGGCGGGGGCGTCTTAAGCGGGCGGGCTCGACCGCGAGGTGGAACGGGACGGCGGGCGCCGAGTGCGTGACCGCCCCCAGGCTCACCGCGTCCGCCCCGACGGTCCGGTACCGGGGGACGTCCTCGGGGCGGATCCCGCCCGAGAGCTCCACGAAGCGCCCGCGCCGAAGGCCCGCCGCCGCGAGCGCGGCCACGATCGCGCGCGCCCGGCGCGGGCCTGCGTTGTCGATCAGGATCGCCGCCGCCCCGGCGCGCGCCGCGGCGAGCGCCTCCGCCGCGGTGCGGACCTCGACCTCGACCGGGCCGACGCGCGGGCGGGCCGCCCCCGCCCGCCGGACCGCGGTCGGGAGCGGCACGATCGCGAGGTGGTTGTTCTTGATCAGGATCCCGTCCGCGAGGTCGCGGCGGTGCGGTCGGCCGCCCCCGTGGACGACCGCGGCCTTCTCGAGGTCCCGCAGGCCGGGGAGGGTCTTGCGCGTCGCCCGGACGACGAGGGGGGGTCGGGCCCCCCGGGCGCCGTCGACCGCGCGGCGCGTCGCCGTCGCGACGCCGCTCGCGTGCATCACGAGGTTGAGGATCGTCCGCTCGGCGGCCAGGATCCGCCGGACGTCGCCCCTCAGCTCGAGGACCGTGCGTCCCGGGGCCACCCGGCTCCCGTCCCGCGCGGCCCGGACGACGGTGAGCCCCGCCCGGCGGGCGACCGCCCGGGCCGCCGCCATCCCCGAGAGGACCCCCCGCGCCTGCGCCGTGACGCGGGCGCGGGCGGCGTGGGGACCCCGCACGACCGCGCGCGTGGTCCGGTCGAGGAACGCCCGGTCCTCGGCCAGCGCGCGCCGCGCGAGCGCGTCCGCCCACGGCGGGACCGGCGGCGCGCGGTCAGGCGGGCGGCGCATCGCCGGTCCCCGGGGCGAGCGCCTTCTTGAGGCGTTCGAAGTCGGCTACGACGTCCGGCCGGAGCGCGGGGAGGTTCTGCCGCTCGAGCTCGGCGACCCGGCGCCGGGCGCTCGCGGAGTCCCCGCGCGCGTACGACAGCTGGGCGAGCCGCAGCACGACGTCGACCTCGTCGGCCGGCGCCTTCAGCTCGCGGACGATCCGGTACGCCTCGAGGAGGTCGGCCTCGGCCCGGTCGTACTCCCCGCGGTCGAGCGCGATCTTCCCGGCGACGATCATCGACTGCACGACGCCGAACCGGTCGCCGATCCGCTCGAGCGTCTCGCGCGAGCGGCGGTTGCGCTCGGTCGCCTCGTCGAGCCGCCCGGCCTCCCGCAGGATGTCGGCGGTGTTGAACAGCGCCCAGCCGACGCGGCGGAGGTCGTGCGAGCGCTCGGCGAGCCGGATCGCCTCTTCGAACTCGCTCAGCGACTCGGCGTACCGGGGCGTCGGTCCCTTCGCCCCGGCGGTGACGACGCCGATGAACAGGTGGGCGTGCGCCGCCTCGCGCGCGTCCCCGAGCCGCTCGAGCGTCCGGGCCGCCTCGCGGGCCTCGGCGAGCGCGCTCTCGGACTCGCCCATCATCGCGAGCACGTTCGCGCGGCGGACCTGGCCGAGCGCGGTCGCGCGCTCGTTGCCGCTCTGCCGCGCGAGCCGCAGCTCCTCCGTGTGCTCGCCGAGCGCTTCGGCGTACCGCCCCTCGTAGTAGAGCGTCTCCCCGAGGAGGTGGTGGAGCCGCGCGAGCACGAGCGGATGCGCGGTGAGGTCCGACGACGAGAGGACCGCGCGGGTCGACCGCTCCGCCTCCTTCCACTCGCCGCGGTCGGTCTGGATGCGCGCGATGTACAGCTGGAGGAGCGCGAGGATGTGCGGGCTGAGGCGCTTGCGCAGCCCGCGCCGCGCGAGGTGCGCGCGCAGGAGCGCCTCCGCCTCCTTGAGCTCGCCGACGAGGTCGATCGCCTGGGCGAGCTCGATGACGATCTCCGTCTCGCCGTCCCAGTCGTCCGGCCGCACCCGCCGGTAGCTCTCGAGCGCCCGCTCGAGGTGCTCCCGCGCGATCTCGGGGGCGAACGCCCGGTCGGCGATCTCCGCGGCGGCCCGGTTGTACTGCACCGACTTCTCGTCGGCCTTGCCGAGGTAGTAGTGCCGGGCGAGCGCGTAGATCGTCGCCACGTCGGCGCTCCCCATCGTCTCGAGCGCCTCGCCGGCCCGGCGGTGAAGGAGCCGCTGCCGGCTCTCGGTCAGCTGCTGGTAGACCTGCTCGCGGAACCGGTCGTCGACGAACGCGAGGACCTCGCCGGGCCGCTCGCGCAGCAGCCCGCGGCCGACCAGTCGATCGACCGCTTCCGCGAGCGGCTCTTCCTCCTCGCCGCCCGCGCGCAGGAGGAGGGCGAACGGGAACTGGGGGCCGAGCACGGCCGCGACGGCGATCGCCCGGCGGGCCCCGTCGTCGAGCGTCGGCAGGATCGCCGCGGCCGTCTCGGCGGTCGGGCTCCCCGACGCCCGCACGTCGCCCGGCCCGCGCAGGCGCCGCTCGAGCTGCTCCAAGAGCAGCGGGTTGCCGCCGGTCTCGGAATAGTGGCGGGTGATCTCCTCCGCGGAGAAGACCCGCTGCGGCTCGCGCCGGCGCAGGAAGTCGCCGACCTCGCCGCTCGTGAGCGGCCGCAGGACGATGCGGCGGGCGTTCGTCGCCGCCTCGAACGCCTCGAGCCGGACGCGGGCGGCGGTCGGGAGCGCGGCGAGCGACCGGACGGTCGCGAGGATCCAGAGCGGCCGCGACTGGAGCTGCCGCGCGAGGTACTCGATCGCCTCGAGCGACGGCTCGTCGGCCCGGTGCAGGTCCTCGAGCACGAGGACCGTGGGGCCGTGGCGGGTGAACTCGAAGAACTGCTCCGCGATGCCGACCCAGAGCGGATCGCGCGCGGACTCGGGCCGCTCGTCGGCCTCGCCGAGCGCCGCGAGGAGGCGGTCCTCGATCTGGACCGGCTCCGCGAGGCGGCCGTCGTCGAGGCGCGGCGCGAACCCGATGATGACGCTGTCCGCCCCGCTCGGCCCGAGCCCGAGCATGCTGCCGAGGGTCGGGGAGGCGGCCTCGGCCCGCCCGCTCTCGATCGCGGAGCGGACGAGCGCGAACGGCGGGGGCGCGTCGAGCGGCGGGGCCCGGCCCTCGAGCACCCGGATCCCGCGGCCCCGCATGTCGGCGACGAGGCTCTCGATCAGGGTCGACTTGCCGACCCCGGTGTCCCCGACGAGGAGGGTCACTCCTCCGTTCCCCGCCCGCGCGTCCTCGAACCGGCGGTGAAGGGCCTCCACGGCCTCCACCCGGCCGACGAACGGTCGGCCGTTCCCGGCCTCGGCCGCCATCGCTGCGGGGCAGTAATGGGGAGGGGTCGGTATTTAAAGAGTGGCCGGTCGGGCGCGGACGAACGGGAGCGGGACGACCGTGCCGGGCACCGTCCGCCCGCGGATCTCGAACGTCACCGGGGTGCCGGGCGTGGCGGCCGCGCGCGGCAGGTAGGCGAGCGCGATCCCGCGGTGGAGGCCGAACGACATCCCGCCGCTCGTCGCCGGGGTCGTCACGTCGCCGACCCGCACGACGGTGCCGTGCCGCGGCACCGCCCCCTCGGCCCCGACCTCGAGCCCGACGAGCCGCTCGGCCGTCCCCTCGGCGCGCTCCTGTTCGAGCGCCGGACGGCCGACGAAGACGTGATCGAAGTCGACGAACCGCTCCTGGCCCGCCTCGAGCGGGCTGCGGTCGCGGTGGAACTCCTGGCCCGAGAGGAGGAACCCCTTCTCGAGGCGCAGGGTGTCGCGCGCGCCGAGCCCCACGGGCACCGCCCCGGCCGCCACGATCCGCTCGGCCGTCGCGTCGGCCCGGTCCGCGCGGACGAGGAGCTCGAAGCCGAGCTCGCCGGTGTAGCCGGTCCGGCTCACGAACACGAGCGCGTCGAGCGCGTCGGGCAGGAGCGGGCCCAGCCGGCCCGGGCGCGGCTCCGCGGCCGCGTCGGCCGGGAACCAGGCGGCGTGGTAGAACCCGAGGCCGGCGAGCGACCAGCCGAACGTGCGCTCGAGCAGCGCCCGCGAGCGGGGGCCCTGGACGGCGAGGAGCGCGGCGCGCCCGTTCCACCGGGCGATCGTCGTGTCGGGCATCCGATGCTGCCGCAGGATCTCCTCGATCTCGGCCGCGCGGGCGGCGTTCGGGACGGTCAGGAACGACCGGTCGAGCGTCGTGCCGTCGTCGAGGCGGGTGATCAGGAGGTCGTCGACGATCTTGCCGGTCGCCTCGAGCAGGAACGTGTAGCGGGCCTGCCCCGGCACGAGGGTGGGGACGTTCGCGGTCGTCCGCCGCGCGAGCAGGTCGGCGGCGCGGCCGCCCGAGACCGTCAGCAGGCCCATGTGGGAGACGTCGAACAGGCCCACCCCGCTGCGGACCGCCTCGTGCTCGGCGACGATCCCCGTGTAGTAGAGCGGCATCTCCCAGCCGGCGAACGGGACGAGGTGCGCCCCGTGCCGGCGGTGGAAGTCAAAGAGGGGGGTCCGGGCGAGCGGGACGGCGGGCGGCGGGGGGGTCGCGACGGCGCTCACGTCACGATCTCCCCGAGGCGCCCGAGCGCGCGGGCCGTCCGGATCTCGAGCGCGATCCGACGGCCGGTGCTCATCGGGGTGCGGTAGAGCGCGGTGCCGTACGGATGCCCGACGCCGAGGTGGACGTTCGTCCCGCCCCCGATCCGGGCGGCGACGTCGAAGACGGTGGGGTGGCCCTCCGCGTCGAGGCAGGTCTGCAGGCAGAACGGTCCCACGATACCGGGCGGAGCGCGCGCCCGCGCGGCGTCGACGAACCGCTCGCCGAGGCGGAACACCTCCTCGAGGATCGATTCGCGCACCGTGAGGCTGCCGTGCCCGACGACGATGTACTCGGGGATGCGGGCCGACTCGGGCAGCTCGAGCTGCTGCGCGGCCGGGAGGCGGACGAGCCCGTCGAGGTTGCTCTCCCGCCGCTCGTCGACCCCCAGCAACTCGAGCCCCTCCGCGCGGGGTACGAGCGGGGAGAAGAAGAAGTTGAAGTTGAAGACGGGCCCCAGCACGTACGCCTCGATCCGGGCCGCGGCGAGGTCGGCGTCGGAGATCGTCCCGCGCGCCCGGAGCGCCGCGGCCTTCGCCCGGTACTCCGCCGGCGACGCGGCCGTGAAGAAGCCGCGCTCGAGCCGACGGGTCGCGTGGGGGAGCTTCACCATCGCGAGCCGGTCGATCGCGTCCGGCCCCGCGATCGGCGCGGGGATCGGGATGCCGGCGTCCGCGAGGAGCGTGTAGTAGTTCTCCCGCTCGGTCCGCTCCTCGATGCGGAGGAGGCGCCGCGACCCGACGATCGGGACCTCGAGCTCCGACTCGATCGCGTCCAGCGGCACGTAGGAGCTCAGCGCCCGGTTCGGGACGAGGAGCGCCCCCTCGGCCCGCAGCCGCTCCTGGACCGCGGGGTCGAGGATCCCGGCGAACGTGGGAAGGGTCCACACGTCGTCGACGCACCCGCGCCGTCGCGCGCCGTCCGGCCCCCGCACGGTCGCGAAGTAGCGGGCGTACGTCGCGGCGCGCCCGGTCTGCGCGATCACGAGCGAGCGGAACCCCTCGGTGACGGCCCCGTCGGCGATGTCGATCGCGGAGTGGGAGCCGATCGCGGCGACGACCGGCTGGGCCGGGTAGCCGCGCGCGACGGCCCGGATCGCCTCGAGCGCGACCGGCATGCCCGTCCGCACCGTCAGAGGAGCTTAAGCGCTCGGGCCACGCGCTCCGGCGTCAGCGGCAGTTCGGTGGCGTGCGCCCCCGTCGCGGCCCGGACCGCGAGCGCGACCGCCGCCGGGACCGGGATGATCGGCGGCTCGCCGAGGCCCTTCGCGCCGAACGGGCCCGCGCCCGCGTACCCCTCCACGAGCTCGACCTCGATCGGCGGGGCCTCGCCGAGCGTCGGGATCCGGTAGTCGAGGAGCCCCGCGTTCTCGAGCCGCGCATCGTCCGACCAGAGCGCCTCCTCCGTGAGCGCCTGACCGAGCCCCATCACGACCGCGCCCTCGACCTGCGCCTCGGCCGTCCCGCGGTCGACGACGGCGCCGACGTCCTGGAACGCGGCGTACCGGACGACCCGGACCGACCCGGTCTCCCCGTCGACCGCGACCTCGGCCGCGTGGGCCGAGCCGGTGAAGTCGGTGTACGGGTAGAACGCGCCGTCGACGACGCGGCCGTCGTCGATCGCGCCGCCCTTCCCGAAGTGGCGGCCGGTCGCCTCGAGGCCGCCCGAGGCCGCCTCCCCGTCCGCGAGCAGCGCCCGCACGGGGCGGCGGGCCCCGCCCGCCGCGACCACGAGCTCGTCGTGCTCGACGGCGACGGAGAGCGGGCCCGGGCGGCCAAGACGCTCTACGACCGTGGCGGCGAGCGTCCCCCACGCCTCCTCGACCGCCCGTCCGAGCGTGGCCGTCGTGCGGCTGCCGAACACCCCGGAGTCGAACGGGGCGCGCGCGGTGTCCGCGTACTCGATCCGGATCCGGTCCGCCGGCACGCCCGTGACGCGGGCGGCGGCGGCCCGGAGCCCGACCAGCACGCTGCCGCTGCCGATCTCCCGCTCGCCCTCCACGATCGTGAGCTCCCGCGGGCCCAGGCGGAGCTTCGCCTCGCCGCCGGCGCCCGTGGAGGTCGACCAGAAGCCGACCGCGACGCCGACGCCGTGCCCGGCGGGCGCGGCCGCGCGCCACGCGACCGCGGTCGCGCGCGCGCGTTCGAGCAGCGCGGGCAGGCCGAACGCCCCGACGGTCTGGCCGAGCGGCGTCGTCGCCCCGGCCGTCCAGAGGTGCGCGGCCCGGAACGCCTCCGAATCGAGCCCCGCCGCGCGGGCGACGTGGTCCAGGTGCGACTCGACGACGAACGCGCACTGCGGGGCGAACGGGGCGCGGTGCGGGCCGAACGGCGGCTTGTGCGTCCGGACCGCGTAGCCCTCGACCTCGAACGCCGGGGCCGCGTACGGACCGAGCAGGAACCCGATCGAGTAGCCCGTTGCGAAGTCGCGCCCGGGCAGCGAGCTCCCGACGTCGAGCAGGAGCCGGACGCGGCGCCCGACGATCCGGCCGCCGGTGACCGCGGTCTCGAGGCGGACGACCGCGGGCAGCGTCGTGCGGCCGAGCAGGAACTCCTCCTCGTACCCGAGCGCGAGGCGGACCGGACGGCCCGACGCCCGCGCGAGCGCCATCGCGTACGGCTCGAGCAGCGACGCGCCCTTCCCCCCGAAGCCGCCGCCGACCCACGTACCGTCGACGACGATCGACGCCTCGGGGATCCCGAGGATCGACGCCGCGTCCTCCCGCACCCCGAACGGGCTCTGCGTCGAGGTCCGGACCCTGAAGCTCCCGTCCGTCCACTCGGCGACGCACGCGTGCGGCTCGAGCGCGACCTGGTGGACGCTCGCGGTCCGGTACGTCTCGCCGACGACGTGCTCGGCGCCCCGGAACGCGGCCTCGAGGTCCCCGTGCCGGGCCCGGACGTGCGCCGCCACGTGCGGGGAGGCCCCGGCGTCCGATCCCGGCCACGCGGGAAAGATCGCCTCGAGGTCCCCGACGGCCGGCAGCGGGTCGATCGTGAGCCGCACGGCCCGCGCCGCGGCCCGCGCCGCCGCGAGGGACGGGGCGGCCACCGCGGCGATCGGCTGGTTCCGGTACGCGACCGTCGAGGTCGGGAAGAGGGGCCGCTCGGCGTCGCCCTGGGCGCCGGGGAAGAGGGCCGGTAGGTCGGCCGCGCCCACGGCGGTCACGCCGGGCCGCGCGCGCGCCGGCGCGAGATCGACCGCGCGGATCGTCCCGTGCGCGACGGGCGCGAGCACGAGCGCCCCCCACCGCATCCCGGGGAGGTCGAGATCGGTCCCGTACGGGGCCGATCCGGTGAGCTTCGCGGCGGCGTCCGGACGCACCGCCGCGGTCACGGCGCCTCCCGGGCGAGCCCGCGGACCGCGCGGACGATCGCGGCGTACCCCGTGCACCGGCACAGGTTCCCCTGCAGGCCGTCGAGCAGCTCGTCGGCCGGGGCGTCGCGGCCCCGCTCCTTGAGCAGACCGGCCAGCGCGACCACGAAACCGGGGGTGCAGTACCCGCACTGGAGCGCGCCCGCGCGGGCGAACGTCGCGCGGACCCGGGCCAGGTCGGGGTCGTCCCCGTCCTCGACCGTGGTGACGTGGCCGCCGGCGACATCGTGGGCCAGGGTGAGGCACGACAGCACGCTCGCGCCGTCGACGAGGACGGTGCAGGCGCCGCAGTCCCCGGTCCGGCACCCCTCCTTCGTTCCCTTGAGGCCGAGGCGCCAGCGCAGCGTGTCGAGGAGGCGCTCGTCGGCCGGGACCTCGGGGACGGTCGTCGCGCGGCCGTTCACGTGGAGCGCGAGCCCCGCGGTCACCGGCCCTCCGCGGGCGGGGCCGGGAGCGCGGCCCGGACCGCCCGGGCGAACAGCGTGCCGGCGAGATGCCGGCGGTACTCGACGCTCGCCCGGCGGTCGGTGACCGGCGCGACGGACGGACCGACCCGTTCGGCGGCCCGGCGCAGCCGTTCGTCGCCCGGTGCGCCCGGGCCGAGCGCGGCCGCGACGTCGGGGAGCCGCACGGGCCGCGGGGGGACCCCGCCGATGGCGACCGACCAGCGAGCGGCCGTCGGCGAGAAAGCGACGGCGACCGCGATCTGGGAGATGTCGTTCGCCGGCCGGACCCGCTGCCAGCGGTACGCCGACGGCCGCGCCTCGGGAAAGCGGACGGCCCGGATCAGCTCGTGGGGGCCGATCGCGGTCCGGCGCGACGCCGTGACGAACGCGTCGACGGGGATCGTGCGGGTCCCGTCGGGTCCGAGGAGCTCGACCTCCGCGTCGAGGGCGAGGAGGATCGGCACCAGGTCCGACACCGGCGCGGCACGGCCGAGGTTGCCGCCGAGCGTCGCCCGGTGGCGCAGCGCGACGGAGCCGACCGCGTGGACCGCCTCGAACAGGCCGGGGTGACGGCGTCGGACGTCCGGATCGAGCTCGAGCGACCGGAGCGGCAGCGTGCTGCCGACCGTCAGGACCGGGCCGTTCCAGTCGAGCGTCCGCCACGGGAGCCGGCGCAGGCTCACGACCCGCGCGGGGTCGGCGCGCCCGTGCTCGATGTCGAGCAGCAGATCGGTGCCGCCGGCGACGACGGCGGTCGACCCCGGCGGACCGGTCCGCAGCGACGCGACGGCCTCCTCGGGGGTCGCGGGCGCGACGAGCTCGAACGGGGCCATCGGGCGCTCAGCGGCTCGGCTCGCTTATCGTTTCGCGGCGCGCCCGCGCCCCGGACGCTCCGCTTTTTTATCCCACCAGGGGCTTTGGCACTCGCCCGGCATGCCGTTCGAACTCGCGTTACGTTACAGCACCCCGCTCACCCCGATCGCGGACCTCGACGAGGTGCTGCGGGAGTTCCTGCGCCTCGTCGGGTACCTGCCCGAAGGGGAGGAGGGGCGCGGGTCGGAGGGGCCGGTCGCCCAGAGCCTCGCCTACCGGCTCGTCCGCGACTGCCTCCTCAAGGACCCGGCCCGCCCGTGGTACGTCGACGAGCTCACGGCGGTCCTCAAGACCTCGAAGCCGACCGTCTACCGCCACGTGAACAAGCTCAAGTCCCTCGATCTGCTGGAGGAGGTGGGAGGGGTCGCCGACGGGAAGGGCCGCAAGGGGTACCGCCTCCGCTACGGGAACCTCGCGCGGGCCTGGGACTTCACGGAGGCGAACGCCCAGAACGCCCTCCGCCGGTACCGCGAGACCGTGAACCACCTTCAGACGCTGATCGAGAAGCGGCCGAACGAGCCGGTGCCCAAGGTGACGGCGCCCCGCGTCGTCGTCCGGGAGCGGGGCGGCCGATGAGCGCCGCGAAGCGGGCCGCGGTCGCGCTCACGCCGGGGTCGAAGGTCCGGGTCCGTTCGGCCGGTCCGGACGACCAGGCGCTCGTCTCCACGGGGGCGTTCCGGGGGCTCGTCTCGATCGGCGGCGACAACGCGCTCGCGATCGAGCTCGACGGCTCCGACGGGGAGGAGAAAGGCCGCGTGCGGCTCGTGCCGATCCCCGCGCTGCTGGCGATCGACATCCTCGAGGCGGCGAAGCCCGAGGAGGAAAAGCGCGCCGACCCCGAGACCGCCGCCGGCTACTTCCGCTGAGTCGGGCGGAGCGGACGGGCTTGCTGGGAGTTTCGCCGCGCCTTCGCGCGATTTCGAACCCAGGTCATCGGCTTCGAAGGCCGACAGGATAGTCCAGGCTACCCCACAAGCCCGACGCCCCCGCGACGGGGGCGACCCTATTTCTCGGTTCCGCGGACCGCGGCCGGGGCCCGGGCCGTCGGGAACGTGTCGAGCGTCGTCTGGGCGGTCGCGCCGGGGAACAGCACCTGCAGCGAATCCCCGAGGATCCGGATCCGCTGCCGGACGTACGGCGTGATCCCCTCGATCTCGCTCAGCCGCTGGGAGAGCGGCAGGTACTTGCGGACCGACGCCTCGTAGACGGTCGACAGCAGCTCGCCGTCGCAGCGCCCGCCGCCCGGCCGCTCCGCCGTGCAGCGCCCGGTGAGCGGCGGCCGTCGGTAGCTGGTCTCGCAGGCCTTGCACCGGAACCGCTGCGTCGCGTAGCTCTTGAGGTTCCCCATCACGTCGGGCAGGAAGTGGGCGTTGAGCACGAGCGTGACCGCTTCCGCGACGTCGACGGCGCGGATCTGCGTCGCGAGGACGACCGACCGCTCGACCATGTCGGCCATCGACCGCCCGTCCCGGTACGCGGAGCGGACCGGACCGCCCGCGACCGCGGTCGTGTCGTGGGAGAAGCCGTACCCCGAGAGCGCCCGATCGGTCCCGAGGCGGTGCCCCACCAGGTCGAGCAGCGGCTCGATCTCCTTCGGGCTCTTGCGCGCGGCCGCCGCCCGGTAGACGGAGAGCGGGTACCGGCCCGAGACGTCGACGTTGTGCGCCTCCTTGTCGACCTCGCTCGGGTTGAGCCGCGTCGTCAGCACGAGCGGCTTGTCCATGAGGGCCCCGCGGCTCTCGGGCAGGAACGCCCGCGAGAAGTTGAGGAGGGCGTCAAGCAGCAGCGTGACGGAGTCCTCGTCCCCGTCGCAGTTCCGTCGCTTCGCCGCGTGGAAGACCGGCGTGGCGAAGCACGCCTCCGCGCCGGTGAAGCCGATCAGCCGGCCGGCGACCCCGCCCGAGGTGTGCGGGGCGAGGGCGATCACGACGTGGCCGACGAGGTCGTCGGGGCGTTCCACCCGATAGTACGGGGCCCGGCCGTACAGCTGGACGAGCTCGTCGTCGACGAACGCCGCGAGGCGGGCGAGGTAGTCGCCGCACGTCCGGGCCACGATCAGGTCCTGCGGGAACAGCTCGACGAGCTGGTCGGGGTCGAGGAGCGGCGCACCGGTCCAGTCGCGGTCGTAGCCGAGCCGCGCGAGCGTCCCGAGATCGGTGCCGATCTCGCTCGGGCGGAAGTGGGTGAGCGGCAGGTCGGTGAGATCGAAGCGGGCCGTCCCGTCCTGGTAGACGGAGATCCCGTGGGCCGCCCGCAGGATCCCCTTCTCGATCGGCTCCGGGACCTTCCCCGGGGACGTGAGCCCCTTCACCCCCTTCACGACCGGGACCTTGCCGAGCCTCAGCCGGCCGATCGCCTCGCCCCACAGGCGCGCGACGGGGAGCGGCTCGGTGACGATCGCCCCCGTCGGGCGGGTCGGGGTGCCGCACGCGCACCGGTTCCAGACGGTCGAGCGCGCGCATGCGGGACAGCTCCGTACGCCGAGCTCGACCGGGACGCCGTCGCGCATCGTCCGGCGGGCCGCCTCGGGCAGCGAGCGGGTCGGACCGCCGGCCGCGCCGACGGGGAACAGGGCGTGCACGTTCGGCTGCATCGAGCGCTGGTACGCCTTCTCCGGACGCCCGACCCGCGCGCCGATCCGGGACGGGGCGCGGGCCCGAACCTCGACCCCGGCGAGCCGGCTCACGTAGGCGAGCGGGTCCGTGGGGACCGGGTCGAGCGGCGCGCGCCGCTCGAGCATCGCTCCGACCGCGTCGAGGCCCAGCCCGCCGACGAGCGCCCCGCTCGGGTCCGGCTCGCCCCGGAGCCCGTCGTCGCCCTCGGGCCGGAACAGGAAGCCGAGCCGGACGAGCAGCTCGCGCCAGGACGGATCGTCGGGGAGCTCGAGCGCCCCGTCGTGCCACCGGCCGGACCGCTCGACGAACTCCGAGAGCGCCCGCAGCTCCGCCGGCGTGAGGTCGTGCCAGAACAGCAGCCAGCGGGGGTCCAGCGGGACCCCGTAGCGGACCGCGAGCCGGACCGCGTCGTCGTACGCCGCGACGCCGAGCGCCTCGTCCACCGGCACCCCCGCCGCCCGCAGCTCCTCCGCATGCCAGTCGGGCGAGTACGCGCCGGGAACGAGCGGGCGGTTGTTCTCGAGGAACTCGGAGAACGACACCAGCATCTCCCCCAGGTCGACGATCCGGCGCACCCGCCCCCGCAGCGCCTCCGCGCGGTCGAGGTCGTGGACCGCGACCAGCCGGCCGTCGTCGAGCTCGACGATCGGGCCGTCGATCGTGTCGCAGACCGCCATCGCGCTCGCCTTGCCCGGGTACTCGAGCTTCACCTGGGTGCCGACGGCGACGAAGTGCTGGAGGATCGCCATCGTGGCCGGGTTGACGGCGCACGCGGCGAGGCCGGTGGTCCGCGCCCGCCCGTAGACGAGCCGGAAACCGCCCGGGTGGTTCGGATGCGCGAGGATCGGTCGCCCGCCGACCGAGTCCTGGAGGTACTTCGGGGTCCGTGCGTCCTCGTCGTCGGTCGCGTGGTGCCCGAGCTCGGCGAGGAACTCCCAGCCGTCGATCCCGAGCTTCTCCACGATCTTGCGGAGCTTCGGCGCCTTCTGGCAGAGCCCCTCCGCGATCACGAGGCACGCGCCGCCCCGGATCCCGTTCGTCGGGACCCTCGGGAGGTTGCGGAAGGCGCTCACCTCGGCGTCGCCCTCGGTCGACTCGCCCGAGATGGCGACCGGCACGCTCCGGACGACGAGGTCGATCTCCTCGGGGGTCGGCACGTACTGGAGGTGCTGGTGGTACTTGTACAGCGGGATCTCCTCCCGGTACCGCCCGATCTCGGCGACGTCCGGGCGGAACGGCGCGAGCCCGAGGTCGCGCCGGACGACATCGGCGAGCAGCACGCTCAGGGCCTGGGCGGTGCCGCCCGCCGCGCGGATCGGGCCGGCGTAGTAGAGCTCGATGTAGTGCTCGTTCGGGGCCGCCTCCTTCACGTGGACCTCGGC
Organism: Thermoplasmata archaeon; assembly: GCA_035502455.1. Taxonomy (GTDB): domain Archaea; phylum Thermoplasmatota; class Thermoplasmata; order Lutacidiplasmatales; family UBA184; genus Lutacidiplasma. The sequence goes on from DATJUI010000020.1 coordinate 64,500, forward strand.
GAGGCCCTCGAGCGGCGCCACGAGGATCCCCTCGGTCAGGATCGCGAGCCCGACGCGCAGCGCGGCATCGACCCGCTCCGCGACCGTCCCCCGCGTGGCGTCCGACGCGAGCCGCCGGGCGACGGTGACCGCGACCTCCTCGCGGGGCATGCGCGCGACGAGCGCCCGGATCTCCTCAGAGATCCCGACGATGCCGAGGTGGGCCAGCAGCTTCTCCACCCGCCCGGCCATGTCCTGGGCGCGGGGGATCTCGGGGACGGTCTCGGGGTCGATCCCCTCCCCGCGGGCGGCCTCGGCGACCGCGTAGGCGCGGTCGACCTCGGCCTCGAGCGCGCGGAAGTACGACTCCACGGGCGCCGCACGGTCGGGCGCGAGATAAGCGCGCGGCCGCGCGATCTCCCGGACGCGCCACGGTTATCGGTGGGCGAACGTCCCGGCGCGCGCCGTGACGCCGCGATCCGGTCGACGGGCCGCCGCGCGAATCCGCGCGCGCCGGCCGACCGGGTTCGTCCTCCGCCCGGTCCGGCCGCCGGACGCCGCGACGCTCGTCCGCCTCCGGGCGGCCCTCTTTCGCGAGATGGGCGAGGTGCCGGAGCCGGCGATCGCCGCGTACGAGCCCCGGTACCTCGCCTGGCTCCGCCGCGAGCTGAGGGGCGGCCGGCTCTGGGGATACGTCGCGGAGGACCCCGCCACCCGCCGCCCGCTCGGGGGCGGCCTCTTGTGGCTGCAGCCGCGGACCCCGAGCGCCCGGTACCCGCGCACCGAGAGCCCGTACCTGTTCTCGATCTACGTGGAGCCGTCCGCCCGGCAGCGGGGGATCGGCTCCGCCGTGACGGAGGCGCTCGTGGAGCTCGTCCGACGCGCGGGGTACCCGCGCGTCGACCTCTTCGCCACCGACGTGGGGCGCCCGCTGTACGAACGGCTCGGCTTCCGCCCGACCAACCACATGCGCCTCGACCTGTCGCGGGGCGTGGCGTCCGGCGGTCGGCGTCGGTGAACCGCCCACCGGGCCCTGCCGCGTGACCCCGCGACGGGACCCATCACCCCCGGCGCGGCGGGCTCGGTCCGGCCCGTGCCGACCGAGGTTCAAGGTGATGACCCGGTCCGCGCTGTTCTCCGGCGTGGCCGAACGGGAGGAGCCCACGCCCCCGGGGGCGCCGGGGCCCGGGGACCGGCGGCGGCTCGCCCTCGTCCTGGTGGCGGGGACCGTCCTCACCGCCGTGGAGCTCGTCGCCGGCCTCGTCGCGCGCTCGCTCGTCCTGCTCGCCGATGCCGCGCACTACTTCACGGACCTCGCGGCGGTGAGCCTCGCGCTGGCCGCCTCCGCCTGGGCGCTGCGGCCCGCGGACGCGCGCCACTCGTTCGGCCACGCCCGTGGCGGCATCCTCGCCGCGTTCCTCAACGCGATCCTGCTCTGGGGCATCGTGGCGCTGCTGGTCGTCGAAGCGTACCTCCGCCTGCGCGCCCCGGTCGGCGTCGACGCACCGATCGTGATCGCCGTGGGCGCGGGCACGCTCGGCGCGAACGTCGGCCTCGCGTGGTTCCTGCGGCGGGAGGCGGCGGGCAACCTCAACGTGCGCGCCGCGTCGCTCCACCTCCTCTCCGACGGCGCCGGCTCGGCGGCGGCGGTCGCGGCGGGGGTCGTGATCTACGTCTGGGGGTTCGCGCTCGCCGACCCGCTCGCGACCCTCGCCGTCGCGGCGCTGATCGCGATCTTCGCGCTGCGGCTGTCGCGCGAGACCGCGAACATCCTCATGGAAGGGACCCCGCCCGGCCTCGATCCGGCCGAGGTCGAGCGATCGATCCGGGAGCTCCCCCGCGTCCGGTCGGTGCACGATCTCCACCTGTGGACCGTCGGCTCCGGATCCGACACGATGAGCGTGCACGTGGTGCTCGACGCGCCGCCCGCCGACGACCGGGTGATCCACGCCGTCCAGGAGCTCGTGCGCCGGCGCTTCCGCATCCGGCACGCGACGGTCCAGGTCGAAGCGCCCGACTGCCCGTGCGGGATCGCGGCCCACTAGAGGCCCCCACCCGCCGGTGCGTCCACGGCGGGCGGGACGGGACGGCTGCTGCTCTACGCAAACGTTTATGTACGAATCTCTGAAGTCTCACCCCAGAGCGTATGACGCTCGTCTGACAAACGGAACGAGGAACTAGCGATGAAGTCCATCATCCAGGAAGCGATCGCGAAGCACCAGGAGAACCAGACCCTGGTCGAGGAGAAGAAGCCCGCCGCGCCGACCTACGCGAACCCCGACGACGCGGAGCTCGCGAAGCTGGCGGAGACGCTCAAGGTCAACATCCGCATCGTCGGCTGCGGCGGCGGCGGATCGAACACGATCAACCGGTGCGTCGAGGAAGGGATCCAGGGCGCCGAGATGTGCGCCATCAACACCGACGCGAAGCATCTGCTCACCATCCACGCCCCCCGCAAGATCCTGATCGGCCGCCGGGCCACGAAGGGCCTCGGCGCCGGCGCCCGCCCCGAGATCGGGGAGGAGGCGGCGCGCGAGAACGAGGAGGAGCTTCGGCAGTTCCTGAACGGGGCGCACATCGTCTTCGTGACGGCCGGCATGGGCGGCGGCACCGGAACCGGCTCCGCGCACCTGGTCGCCCGGATCGCGAAGGAGGCGGGCGCGCTCACGATGGGCGTCGTCACGCTACCGTTCGCCGGCGAGGGCGCGGCGCGCATGGAGCAGGCCCGGGACGGCCTCGAGCGCCTGCGGCGCGTCTGCGACACGACGATCGTCATCCAGAACGACAAGCTGCTCGAGCTCGTCCCGCGCATGCCGCTCGACGCGGCGTTCAAGCTCGCCGACGCGGTCCTCATGACCGCGATCAAGGGGATCACGGAGATCGTGACCCGGCCCGGCCTCGTCAATCTCGATTACGCCGACATCCTGACCGTCATGAAGGACGGCGGGGTCGCCCTGATCGGGCTCGGCGAGAGCGAGAGCGCGACCGACCGCGTCACCGAGGCGGTCACCGAGGCCCTCACGTCGCCCCTCATCGGCTCGGTCGAGCTCAAGGACGCCACCGGCGCGCTCGTCCGCGTCATCGGCGGCCCGACCATGACGGTCAGTGAGGCGGAGAAGGCGGCCGCCCTGGTGGGCGCCAAGATCTCGAAGCGGGCCCGGATCATCTGGGGCTGCTCCGTCGAGAACTCCCCCGAGATGGAGAACACCATCAAGGTGCTCCTGATCATCACGGGCGTGCGCGCCACGAGCCTCCTTGGCCAGAAGGGAGGCTACGCCGCCGGTGAGTCCGAGGAAGTCATCGACCTCGTCCGGTAGGTCGCGACCGCGCCCCCGCTACCTCGGCATCGAGGCGGCGGGGGAACACCTTCCCCCCCTCTCGCCCCGCGGGTGGGAGAGCGCGCTGACAGGCGCCGCCGCGGCGCTCCGCCCCGCCGGTCCGCTGCCGTTCCGGCTCGTCCGCTTCGCGGGGCGCCGCGCGATCGTGGAGGTCGAGCACGCGGCCGTCGCGGACGCCCGACGCGCGTGGAACGGGCCGCGCGACGGGATCGTCCTCGCCACGCGGCGCACGTGGGGGACGCTCGTCGGCGCGAAGCGGTGGCTGCGCGCCCCGCCACCGGAGCGGGCGGACGCGGGCCCCTAGGTGATCCCGATCGCGAAGTTCGCGACGGAGAGCCGCAGCGTGGAGAGCCCCGCCATCGGGATCGAGAGCGTGAACGTGCCGAGGGCTCCGGGCGCCTGGTACGCCCCGGTGCAGACCGACGACGGCGTGCAGCTGTAGAGGCTCGCGAGGCTCGGGATGCCGGACGCCCAGCCCGCCCACGCCTCCGCGTACGGCGAGACGATCGTGAGGACGAAGCTACCCGAGCTCGGGACGGAGATGCCGGTCGCCGGCAGGTCGAACGACTGGACGCTCAGCAGCCGGAACGTGAGGTCGACCGTGCCGAGCCCGTACGTGGAGCCGATCGCGCCGGTGAACTGCGGCAACCAGACGGTGAGCGCGCTCCCCGTGTACTGGATCGACGGGCTCTCGTACATGACCGGGTAGCCGCCCTCCTGGGCGAAGGTGACGGCGCCCTCGTCGAGCGCGATCTCCGCGGACGGAATGTACGTGTTCGCGAGCGCCGCGACGACGACCGCGCCGGGCGCGAGCGTGCGCGAGAGCGGGATCGACGCCTGCTCGACGTACGGGCAGGCGAGCGAGACCGTCTGGTAGGTCACGGTGAGCCCCGTGCCCGAGTGCGTCGACGGGTTGTTCGCGGCCGAGGAGTTGTTGTAGTACTCGTGCAGCGTCGCCGCGTTCGCGCCGGTGAACCCCGAGACTGAGTTCGAGGTCGACGTCCCGCCGTACGGGCAGCTCGCCGACGTGACCGCGTTCGGGTTGAACCCGTTCCACCAGACGTAGTAGCGATCGCTCCCGCCCGACGAGATCGCCCAGGTGTTCCCGACCCCGAACGTCGTGAGGTCGATCGTGGTGCTCCCCGCCGTCCCGGGCCCGCTCAGGTGGTTGTCGTTGCCGACGAGGTCGACCACGAAGTCGTTGCCGCCGCCGCTCGCCACCAGGTTGAGCGTGTTGTTGTTCCCGAGGATCGTGACCGTCGGGGTCACCGCCCCGTTGCTCGTCACGGTCACGGTGTTGCCGTTCCCGATGACGAACAGGTGGAACTTCATCCCCTGGATGTTGCCGAAGGAGAGCGTGGAGGAGTTGGTCGAGATGTTCAGCTCGACCAGCGACGAGCCGTCGTCGAGGGTCGGCGCGAACGTCGAGCTCGCGGCGAGCGAGTAGTTGACCCGCAGCGGGCTCGAGAGGTAGCCGCAGCTCAGCGACGTCGCCGTGACCGTGCAGACCCCGGGCGGGGTCGGGTTCACGGCGCCGAACCCTCCGGGCGCGAAGTACCCGATCCCGCCCAGCACGGTCAGCGCGTACGACGAGTTCGCGGCGGTCGGACCGTACCCCGGGACCCCCGAGAGCGTCGCGCCGTCCGGATTGGCGAACGGCGGGTCGCCCACCGAGCCGAGGGAGATCGGCTGGGAGAGCTGGGCCCCGATCGCGTTCGCGGCGCTCGCCGCCTCGAGCACGGCCTGGAGCCGCCCCAGCTGGTTCTCGACCTGGAGCTCGTGGTTGAGGTCGTTGACCTGCATCTGGTTCGGCAACGTCGTCGTGAGGTAGTTCGCGATGAACGTCACGACGAGCAGGAGCCCGAGGATCGTCGCCACGGCCGAGACCTGGGCGAACCGGCCGCGACGACGCCAGGAACGGACCGAGCGTCGAGCGAGCATGCACTCCGCGGGGGTGAAAATAGCCCTGCCCCCCCTCTTGAGGGTTCCGCTCCGGCCGCGCGGCCCCGCCCCGCCGGCCTCCGCCCATTCCGCGCACCTTATCTTTCGTCCTCCCTCCCCGTTGGGGGTACGGGGAGTGACGGACGACGGCGGGCGGGAGCTCCGTCCGCGACGGGCGATCCTCTCGGTCGACGATAAGACCGGGCTCGTCGAGCTCGCCCAGGGACTGGTCCGCCACGGGGTCGAGCTCTGGTCGACGGGCGGGACGGGCCGGGCGCTGGCGACCGCGGGCGTGCCCGTCCAGGCCCTCGAGCAGCTGACCGGCGTCGGCGCCTGGTTCGACGGCCGGGTGAAGACGCTCCACCCCGCGGTGTTCGGCGGCATCCTCGCGCCGCGGACCGTCGAGGGCGAGCGGGAGCTCAAGGAGCGGGGCCTGCGCGCCTTCGACCTCGTGGTCGTCAACTTCTACCCGTTCGAGCGGCACGTCGCCGAGGCGCCGGGGGACCGCGCGCGCGAGGAGTTCATCGACATCGGCGGCGTCGCGCTCGCGCGGGCGGCCGCGAAGAACCACGCGGCCGTGGCGGTGCTCGTCGACCCGAGCGACTACGCGGCGTTCCTCGCCGAGCTCGACCGGTCGGGGGGCTCGGTGAGCGACCGGACGCGTCGCCGGCTCGCCGTCCGGGCGTTCGCCCGCTGCACCGAGTACGACGGGGCGATCGCCGCCGGGATCGAGGGACCGGACGCGCCCGCCGACGGATTCCCCCGCACGGTCGTCCTGCGCCGGGAACCGCTCACGCTCCGCTACGGGGAGAACCCGCACCAGCACGCCGCGCCGTACGGGACGGCCGCTCCCGCCGGCGCCGGGCTCGTCCCCGCCCCGTTCGACCTCGTGAAGGGGGACGCGCTGTCGTTCACGAACCTCCTCGACCTCGACACGGCCCTCGGGATCGTCGCCGAGTTCCCCACGCCGACCGCGGCGGTCGTCAAGCACGCGACGCCGTGCGGGGTCGCCTCGGGGGCGACCGTCCGCGAGGCGCTCGAGCGCGCGATCGCGACCGACCCGGTCGCGCGGTACGGCTGCGCCGTCGCGGTCAACCGCCCGCTCGGCCCGGACGACCCGGCGGCGCTCAAGGGGATCTTCGTCGACCTCCTCGCCGCCCCCGCGTTCGACGCCGGCGCCCTCGACCCGCTCGGACGCCGGCCGAAGCTCAAGGTCGTGCGGGCCGACCCGCCGTCGATCACCGCCCCGCGCTGGGAGGCGAAGAGCGCGCTCGGACGGCTGTTGCTCCAGGAGGTCGACCGGCGCCAGCTTCAGCCCGCCGACTTCCGCCTCGTTTCGGGCGGACCGGCGGCGACCCCCGAGCAGGCGTGCGCGCTCGACTTCGCCTGGCGGGTCGTCCGGCACGCGAAGTCGAACGCGATCGTCCTCGCCCAGGGATCGCGCACCGTCGGCATCGGGTCGGGCCAGCCGACCCGCGTGAAGGCCGTCGAGCTCGCGGTCGAGGTCGCGGGGGACCGGGCGAAGGGGGCGGTCCTCGCCTCGGACGCGTTCTTCCCGTTCCCCGACGGGGTCGAGGCGGCCGGCCGGGCGGGCGTCGCCGCCATCCTCGAGCCGGGCGGCAGCGTCCGCGACCCGGACGTGATCGCGGTCGCGCAGCGCTACGGGATCGCGCTCTACTTCACCGGCTGGCGGGTCTTCCGCCACTGACCGCCGCCGCGCGGGCGGGTCGGGGCGCGACGAAGGCGCGCTTCAGGAGCTCGCGGAACGCGACGGGGTCGAGCGGACCGACCTCGCGGCCCCGCTCGTGGCCGGCCTCCAAGAACAGGAACGTCGGGATCGAGTGGATCCCGTACGACCGCGTGACCTGCGTCGCCTCGTCGACGTTGACCGTCGCGAACTTGACGCGCCCCGCGAGCCGCGCCGAGAGGTCCCGGACCATCGGTTCGGTCACCCGGCACGGACGGCACCACTCCGCGTAGAAGTCGACCACGACCGGGAGCTCCGAGCGGAGCACCTCGGCCTCGAACGTCGCGTCGTTCACGGGGACCGGGTTCGCGGTCTCGTACATCGGCGGCCTCCCGGCGCGTGCGATTTCCCCGCTCTCTTTAAACGTGCGGCTCGTGAGGAAGCCGACCACCGTGCCTACGGCTCCGTTCGCGTCCGATCCGGTCCGGCTCCCGCCCGCGCTCGCGCCCGCGCTCCTGCGCTGGTTCGATCGCCATCGGCGTCCGCTCCCGTGGCGGGCCCCGCGCGATCCGTACCGCACCTGGGTCTCGGAGGTACTGCTCCAGCAGACCCGCGTCGCCCAGGCGGTCCCGTACTTCGTGCGGTTCGTCGCGGCGTTCCCCGACGTAGGCGCCCTGGCCGCCGCGGACCCGGACGACGTGCTGCGGGTCTGGGCCGGGGCCGGCTACTACGCCCGGGCGCGCCACCTCCACGCGGCCGCCCGGATCGTCCGGGATCGGTACAGGGGCCGACTCCCGACGACCGTGGAGCAGCTGCGGGCCCTGCCCGGCGTGGGCCCGTACACCGCCCGGGCGATCGCGGCCCTGGCCTTCGACACGCCCGTGGTCGCGCTCGAGGCGAACGGACGGCGGGTCGCGGCCCGATGGACGCTCGAGCGCGGGGACGTGCGGCGCCCCGCCACGGCCCGGCGCCTGGAACGGGCGCTCGCGGGCGCGCTGCCCCCGGCCCGGGCCGGCGCGTTCACCGAGGCGGTGATGGAGCTCGGCGAGACGGTCTGCCTCCCGAGGGCCCCGCAGTGCCCGGTCTGCCCCGTGGCGGCCTACTGCCGCGCCCACCGGGAGCTCCCGGACCCCGGCGTCGTCCCGGCCTCCGTTCCGCGCCGGCGACCACCCCACGTCCGGGCCGCGGTCGCGGCGATCGAGGCCGACGGGCGCTGGCTCGTCCAGCGGCGGCCCCCGAAGGGGCTGCTCGGGGGCCTCTTCGAGTTTCCGGGGGGGAAGATCGCCCGAGGCGAGCGGCCCCGCGACGCCGCGGTCCGCGAGCTGCGCGAGGAGACCGGGCTCGGCGCCCCGCCCCTCCGCCCCCTCGGGGTCGTTCGACACGCCTACTCGCACTTTACGGTCGAGCTCCATCTCTTCGCGGGATCGTACGCCCGAGTCCCCCCAGGGAGATGGGGCCCCGATCGGCGCTGGGTGACGCCCCGCGCCCTCGCCGGGCTCCCGGTTCCGAAGGCGACGCAGCGGATCGTCGCCCGTCTCACGGCGGATAGAGCTTCCCGGGGTTCAGGATCCCGTCCGGGTCGCACGCGGCCTTCATCGCGCGCAGCAGCCGCACCCCGGTCGGCCCGAGCTCCCGCGCGACGAACGGGCGCTTCACGCGCCCGACCCCGTGCTCGCCGCTGATGGTGCCGCCGAGGCCGAGCGCAGCGTCGTATAACGCGGACCGGATCCGGTCGGCGGGCGGGCTCGTCGGGTCGACGACGAAGTTCGGGTGCAGGCTCCCCTCGCCGAGATGGCCGAACGTGTAGACCGGCACGCCCTCCGCACGGGCGATGCCGTCGATCGCGGCGGCGAGCGCATCGACCGCGGGGAGCGGGACCGCGACGTCCTCCCGGATCCGCTCGCCGTACTGCTCGTCGAGCACGATCCCGCTCGCCCCCCGCTCCGACCAGAGGCGGTCCGCATCGTCGTACCGCCGGGCGATCCCGGGGACTCCGGCCGCCCGGAGGACGGCGGCGACGCGGCCGAGCCGCGCATCGGCGTCGGCGGGGTCGTCGGCCTCGATCTCGAGGAGCACGAGCGGCCCGTCGGCCGGCCAGTCGACCCCCCGGCCGGTGACGAGCGCGCGGGCGCACGCGGCGTCGACGAACTCGAGCGCGGAGAGCCCCGTGCCGGGCGCGGCGGCGAGCCGGCCCGCGAGGGCGCCGAGTCTCGCCCCGGGCGGCACCGGCACGACCGCGCCCCAGCGGACCGCCGGCCGCGGGGCGAGCCGCACGGTGACCTCCGTCACGATCCCGAGCGTTCCCTCGCTGCCGACCAGCAGCTCGCCGAGCTCCGGTCCGACCGATCGCTTCGGCGCGATCGAGCCGAGCCGGGCGCGCTCGCCCGTGCCGAGGACGACCTCGAGCGCGCGGACCCACGCGCGCGTCGGCCCGTAGCGGAACGATCGGGGGCCCGAGGCGTTCGTGCCCACATGGCCGCCGATCGTCGACGTCGCCCACGACCCCGGGTTCGGCGGGAAGAACATCCGGTGCGGCGCGAGCGCGTGCTGGAGGTCGAGGTTGACGACGCCCGGCTCGACCCGGGCCCACCGCTCGAGCGCCGAGACCTCGCGGATCGTCCGCCAGCCCGAGAGGTCGACGACCACCGCGCCGTCCGCGGGCACCGACTCGCCGTCCAGCGACGTCCCACCGCCCCGCGGCACGAGCGGGATCCCCGTCGACCGGGCCCACGCGACCGCGGCGACGACGTCGTCGACGTCCCGGGGCGCGAGGACCGCGCGCGGCCGGCCGTTCAGGTGCGAGCCGTCCCGCCCCGCCCGCTCGCGGGCCGCCGCGGTCTCCTCGACCGGGCCGCGGACCGCCCCCCGGAGCGCCTCGAGATCGGTCGGCGGCACGGGGGACCGGAGCCCCGGCGCCCCTTACCGATAGCGACGCGGCCGCTACGCGGGCCCGTCGTGCGCGCGGGCGGCGGCGTCGAGCGCTCCCATCAGGTCCCGGATCTGGAACGGCCGCACGAGCACCGCTCGGCAGCCGGCGGCGCGCGCCTGCTCCCCGAGTCGCGGCGAGCGGTCGGTCGTGACCAGGACCGCCCGGACGTCCGGGCGCTCCGCGAGGCGGGCGCCGAGGGCGTCCGTCCAGTTCGGGTCCGCGAGGTCGACCTCCACGAGGGCGATCTTCGGCTCCGGCGACGGGGGCAACCGCGCGAGGTCGGCGATCCCGTCGGCCTCGAAGACGACCGGGTGGCGGTGGAGGCGCAGGAGCCCCTTCAGCAGCAGCCGGGTGTCGGGCTCGGGGATCAGCAGGATCGACGGGACCGTCGTGCTCGGGGCGATCCGCTCCGGGAGCGCGGCCGGGGGGCTCGCCAACGCGCTCTCGCTGCTCCCGACGACCATACGTCGCGGCGGACCCGGACCGCCGAGCGTACGACGAGCCGGGGGCTTAAGCCAGTATGGGTCGTCGACAGGCGTTCCGGGCCGTTCCGGCGGCGGGTTTCACCGTTCGGGGGGACCAGATAGCTATATAGAGTGGTGGGGATTACCATAGATGGCCTCGGGCATCGGCGGACCGGCTCTTGGTGGCACCGTCCAAGAGACCTGGAGCCGCCGCCGGTGCCTCCCCGACCCCCGTGCCCCTCGAGCGATAGGTTCTTTTGACCGTCCGCCGGGGATACGGCGATGGCCGGCCTCTTCGGACCGTCCGAGCAGGACCTCGAGCGTCTGCGATCGACCGTCCGCCAGCTCGGTACGACGAGCGTGCCGGGCCTCGCCGCCGCGCTCGCCTGGCGCGAGCGGAAGACCGAGAAGCTGCTCGCCCACGAGCTCGGCCGCCCGCTGAGCCCGCTCGTCTACGACCCCGGCCGCCGCACCGTGCGGTGGGCCGAGGCTCCCACCGCGGCGTCGCCCCCGGCCGCGGCCGGTCCGGCGCCGCCGGTGCGCTCGCTCACGATGCGACTCCCGCCCCCGCCCGCCCCGGTCGTCACCTCGACCGGCCTCAAGACCCTCTGTCCGACCTGCCACGTGCCGCTCGAGCCGACCGGGTCCGGGAGCCTCGCGGTCTGCCCGCGATGCGGTCGCCTCGCATCGGCCCGGCTGGGCGCGCCGGATCCGACCGCCCGTCCCGACCTCCCGCCGCCGGCCCCGGCGCCGCGCGCCGCCGCTCCCGCCCCCCGCCCGACGCCTGCGTCGGCCCCGTCGCTCGACGATCGGCGGGCGCAGGAGATGTTCGCGGCGTGGGTGACGGCCCGGCCGATCCCGTGCCCCAAGTGCCGGACCCCGCTGCGCCACCGGGGGATCGGCGAGTACGCGTGCCCCGCGTGCGGACAAACGGTCGCCTTCCCGAAGGCGCCCGAGCCGCCGGCGCCGATCGCGCCGATGGCCTAGGCTAGAACGGGACCGCCGCGCGGACCTCGCGAACGAGGGCGCCCGTCCGGATCGCCTCGGCGACCCGCTCGATGTCGTCGGCGGGGCTGCGGTCGCGGGTCCACGCGCGGACGCGGGCGCGCAGCGCGCGCGCGGCGGCCTCGCTCCCCCGACCCCCCGTGCGCGGGCGGCGCCGCTCGAGCGCCTCGCCGGCGACGATCCACTCGACGGCGACCACCCGACGGGAGTTCGCGAGCAGGCGGGCGAGCTTCGCCCCGGCCCACGGTCCCATGCTCACGAAGTCCTCCTGGTCGGCGGAGGTCGGGAAGCTGACCGCGCTCGCCGGGTGCGCGAGCGTCGCGCCCTCGTTGACGAGCGCGGCCGCGAGGTACTGGGGGACCATGAGCCCCGAGCTCACCCCGGGCTCCGGCGCGAGGAACGCGGGGAGCCCATGGTTGAGCGCGGGGTGGAGGAGACGGGAGATGCGGCGCTCGGAGAACCCGGCGAGGTACTGGACGGCGAGGCCGAGCGTGTCGAGCGCCAGCGCGAGCGGCTGGCCGTGGAAGTTGCCCCCGCTCACGAACGTCGCGGGCTCGAAGACGACGGGGTTGTCGGTGACCGCGTTGAGCTCCGCCGCCGCCACGCCCTCCGCGAACCCGATCCCGAGCCGGGCCGCTCCGAGCACCTGCGGGACGCACCGCAGCGTGTAGGCGTCCTGGCCGGCCCACACCGTCCGCGGGACGGCGAGGCCGCTGCCGTCGAGCAGCGCGCGCATCGCGGCGGCGACGGCGCGGTGGTCGGGGGAGCGGCGGAGGACCCCCAGCCGGTCGTCCAGCGCCCCGGGCTCCCCTTCGAGCGCGTCGAACGCCAGCGCGGCGGCGATCACGGCGGCCTCGAGCAACCCGCGGGCGTCGGCGACGCCCAGCGCGAGGTACGCGCCCATGAGCGCGGTCCCGTTGAGGAGCGACACCCCCTCCTTCTCGACGAGCTCGAGCGGGGGGATCCCCTCGCGCGCGAGCACCTCCGCGGCCGGTGCGCGGGCGCCGGTGCCGGGGTCGACGAACGCGCCCTCGCCGAGCAGCGCGAGGGCCAGATGGGCGAGGGGTGCGAGATCGCCCGAGGCGCCCACGGAGCCCTGCTCGGGGATGTACGGCACGAGCCCGTGGTTGAGCAGGTCGGTCAGGCGGTCGAGCACGACCGGCCGGACGCCCGAGTGGCCGGTCGCGAGCGCGTTGAGGCGGAGCAGGACGAGCGCGCGCACCAGGTCGCGCGGCAGCGCCGGTCCGGTGCCGCTCGCGTGGCTGCGCACGAGCGACGTCTGCAGCTCGCGGGCCCGCTCGGGGGCGATCACGACGTGCGAGAGCCCCCCGAACCCCGTCGTCACCCCGTAGACGGGGCGGCGGTCGCGGACGGCCTGCTCGACCGCGCGGCGCCCGGTCTCGGCCGCCGCCCGTGCCGACGGCGCGAGGGCGACCGGCCGATCGCCCCGGGCGACCTCGACCAGCGCCGCGAGCGAGAGGGAGCTCCCGTCGATCGCGAGCGGCTCGGTCATCGCGGAGCTCCGTCGCCCCCGGGGGGCGAGCGAGGCCGCACCCGTCCCCGCCCTACGCCGGGACGACGAGCTCGCCGCCGGACTTCTGGAGCGACGGGACCCGGCGCGTCTTCGCGCCCTTCGTCTGCCAGAAGATCTCGGCGAACTCCTGGACCTGCTTCAGCAGCTCCTGGGCGTCCGCGAGGTTCGTGCCCTGGCGGGCCTTCGACCCCTGCTTCAGGATCTTGAAGACGAGGTCGTGGGTCTGCGGGAACTGCTTCACGTGGTCGGCCGTGAAGTAGTCGCCCCAGATCACCCGGACCTCCTGCTTGACGCGCTCCGCGTGCTGCTCCTTGACCGCGGTGTACCGGGCGAGCTTCGCGACGTACGCCGCCCGGTCCTCGGGCTTCGCGTCCATCGCCGGCGCGGCGAGCTCCCCGATCAGCTGGTCCATCCGGATCACGGTGAGCGCGCCGATCTGGGCCTCGTGGGGGTCGTAAATACCGCACGGGATGTCGCAGTGCGCGTAGACCGCGCGGGGGGGATGCACGGCGTCCACGAGACGGTCGAGCCAGCCGAACGAACGGGGGGAGGCGGACATGCCCCCGCGAGCCCGGGGAGCACGATAAAGATGCCGGCGGGCTCGACCGAGCCGGTCGCGGCCGGGGCGCGGCCGCCGGGGTGGGTGGCCCCGTGGCGCCGCCGCCGGGTCGTCGTCGCCGACGCGAGCATGGCGCCGGCGCTGCGGCCGGGCGATCGTCTCGTCCTCGATCGCGGGGCGTACCGCACCCGCCGGCCGGCCGTCGGCGAGGTCGTGGTGCTCGTCGACCCCGACGACCCCGGCCGCTGGCTCGTCAAGCGCGTCGCCGGCGTCGATCCCGCCGCGGGCACCGTCGACGTGCGCGGCGACGCGGGCGACGTCTCGCGCGACAGCCGCCGGTTCGGGCCGGTGCCGGTCGAACGGATCGTCGGCCGCGCGGTCCGGATCTACTTTCCGCCCGATCGGCGGCGCGCCCTCTGAACGGTCCTCGGGCGCAACCCTTAAGCGATGTGGGAATTGTCCACATCGATGGCCGCCGCCACGCCGGTGTGGATCGTCGTCGTGATCGTGGTCGCCGCCGGGGTCGGGGGCCTCGGCTTCTACGCCGGGTACGAGTACCGCGGCTCGCCGGCGGCCTCGCCGAGCGCCACCGCGAACTCGACGCTCGCGATCGGCGCCGCGGGGACGCTCACCGTCACGTTCCCCGAACTCGCGAACGAGCTCGTGAACCAGACGCCCGGGATCACCGCGCCCGTAGCCGCCCAGAACTACGAGGGGTCGCTCGACGTCACGTCCGCGATCGCCGCGCTCTCGCTGAAGGTCGATGTCGCGGCGCTCGCCGACTTCAGGCTCATTCCGCAGCTGCTCGAGCCGCAGTTCGCGGCGTACGAGATCGCCTTCGCCCAGACGCAGGAGGTGCTGATGTACAACGCGAGCCTCCCCGGCTTCGCCGGCATCACCCCCGCGAACTGGGGATTCGACCTCGTGAACGTCACGAGCGCCGGCGGCACCGCGCGCCTCGGGATCTGGAACGCGTCCACCGACCCGAACGGCTACAACGAGATCTTCAGCCTGATGCTGCAGGGGATGCTGTACGAGGGGAACGACCTCTCCGCAGTGTACGGCCACTTCTACAGCGGAGCGCCCGGCGCCTACGCGACGCCCAACCCCTCCACGACGGTCAACGAGCACGAGTCGGCGGCGGCGTCCCTGGTCGAGACGGGCGTCGTGTCGGCGGTGATCACGTACAAGGCGGTCGCGATCCAGAACCACCTCCCCTACGTGCTGCTGGATCCGATCGTGGGGCTCGGGGCGAACAACTCGACCGCGCTCGCGGACTACGCGAAGCTGTCGACGCAGATCATCGGGTCGTCCGGCGCGCTCGCGCCGGTCTACCCGGCGCCGATCGTCTTCGCGGCGACGGTGCCGACGAACGCCCCGAACGCGGCCCTCGGCGCCCTGTTCCTCCACCTCCTCCTCTCCCCGCAGGGCAGCGCGATCCTGGCGCAGGGCGGGGCGTGGACCCCGATCTTCCCCGGCTGGGCCGACCATCCTACGGCGGTGCCGGGCCTCCTGCAGCCGGACGTGACGACGTTCCCGGCCTGGGCGACCTCGTTCCTCCCGTCATGAGCGGGGGCGGCCCGGCCGCCCCCCTCCGGCGCCGACGGCCCACCGGAGCTCCCTGGCTCGCCCTGCAGATCGTCCTCGGAGGCTCGCTGCTCCTCCTGTTCGTCCTCCCCATCTACGCGCTGTTCTCCTACGCCGGGCCGGCCCAGATCGCCTCGGCGTTCCGCAACGCCGCCGTCTGGCAGGCGATCGACCTCACCCTGTACGCCTCGGGGGTCGCCGTCCTCGCCGCGATCGTCCTCGCGATCCCGCTCGGCTACCTGCTCGCGCGCCACGCGTTCAAGGGCCGCAGCATCGTGGAGGCGATCGTCGGGCTCCCCGTCGTCATCCCGCACCTGCTCGTCGGGCTCGGGCTGTTCCTGCTCGTGATCCCGGGCTCTCCCCTGTTCCGGTTCACCAACCAGATCGGCTTCCCCGTCTACGACACAATCTGGGGCGTCGTCCTCGTGATGGTGTTTGTGAGCGCCCCGTACACGGTCCTGGCGGCCGACCTGTCGTTCCGGGCGATCGACCCGCGGGTCCTCGAAGCGTCGCGGTCGCTGGGGGCCGGGCCGGCGACCGCCTTCCTCACCGTCTCGTTCCCGCTCGCGCTGCGCGGGATCGTCGCCGGGCTCCTCCTCACCTGGGCGCGTTCGGTCAGCGAGATCGGGGGGATCCTGATCCTGGCGTACACGGTCTACCCCGGCGGGATCTACGGCGGCCCGGTCACCACCACCCTCAGCGTCCTCGTCTACGACATCTTCCAGAGCGGCAACCTGGCGGGGGCGGCCGCGGTGAGCTGCGTCTTCCTCCTGATCGCGTTCGCGCTGTTCCTCACCGTGCGCTTCGGCGAGCGGGTCGGCTGGGTCCCGTGGCGGCGCGGGGAGCTGCTCCCGTGACGCACTGGAGCGTGGAGGGGCTCGCGTCCCGGCTCGATCGGTTCGGGCTCGGCCCGGTCGACCTCGCGCTCGAACCGGGTCGGATCACCGCCGTGCTCGGGGCGAGCGGCAGCGGGAAGACGACGCTCCTCCGCACGCTCGCCGGTTTCGTGCCCGCCGACCGGGGCCGCCTCGTCCGGGACGGGGTCGACGTGACGGACGTGCCGCCGGAGCGGCGGGGGCTCGGCTACGTGCCCCAGGGGCTCGGCCTCCTGCCGCACCGCACCGTCGAGCGGAACGTGACGTACCCGCTCGAGGTCCGCGGTCGGGTCGACGCCCGGGCGACGGTGCGGCCGCTCCTCGAGCGGTTCGGTCTGACCCCGCTCGCCCACCGGTACCCGGCGCGGCTCAGCGGCGGCGAGCTCGAGCGCGTCGCGCTCGCCCGGGCGCTCGCCGCCGAGCCCGAGCTCGTCCTGTGGGACGAGCCGTGGCAGGGGCTCGACGTGGAGGCGCGCCACGAGCTCGGCGTCGTCCTCGAGGAGCTGCGGGAGACCGAGCACATCCCGGTCGTGCTGGTCACGCACGATCCGACGCTCGCCTTCTCGGTCGCCGACACGTTCGTCGTGCTCCGCCGCGGCGCCGTCGTCTTCCGCGGGGACGCCGCGACCCTGCTCCACCGCCCGACGGACGCGTTCGTCGCCCGCTTCGTCGGCTTCGAGAACGTCTACGACCGGCCGACGCTCGACGCGGCCCCGGCCGGGTCGCTCGCCGCCTGGCTCGCGGCCCGGGCCGGGCCGGGCGGGATCGCCTTCCCGCGCCCGATCGCGGCCGTCGACGGCTCCGGTCCGGTCTGGGACGGCGAGGTCCGGGCGACCCACCCGAGCCCGGAGGGGCTCTCGCTCACGGCCCGCGCCGGCCCGATCGCGGTCGCCCTCCGCCGGCCGGCGCCGTGGGCGCCGCCGGCCCCCTCGGTCGGGAGCCGGCTGCGCTTCGTGGTCCCGGAGGAGACGCTTCATCCGCTCGGCGCCTCGGAGGGGGACGCATGAGCCGCGCCCCGACCGTGACGAGCACCGACGTCGCGCTGCTGCGCTCGCTGGGACGCGCCCGGTCGGTCGTCGACGCGAGCCGGGCCGTCGGGATCTCCCGGGACCGGGCGGTCTACCGCCTCGACCGGCTCGCCCGGGCGTTCGGCGGCCCGGTCGTCGCGAGCATCCGCGGCGGCCGGGCCCACGGCGGGTCGGTCCTCACGCCGCTCGGCGACCGGATCGCGCGCGGCGGCTTCGATTCGGTCGAGCTGCTCGACGGCCGGCCGCTCGCGGCGTTCCGCCCGCCGAACCGGCTCTCGGGGACGTACCACCGGACCCCGACCCCCCGCGTGCGGGTCGGGCGATCGCTCGACCTCGCGGTCGCCTTCCCGGCGGAGGACGGCGCCCGGGTGTCCGTGCTGCTCGATCCCGAGGCGGTCGTCGTCGCCCGGCGCCGCTTTCCCTCGAGCGCCCGCAACGTGCTGCCGGGGCGGGTCGAGGCGATCGCGCGCGGCCCGTCCGGGCTCGGCGCGACGCTGGTCGTCCGGTGCGGGGCGGTGCGCCTCCGCGTCGCCGTCACCGACGAACCGATCCGGCAGCTGCGGCTCGCCCCGGGGGCACGCGTGCTGCTGTACGTGAAGGCGACGGCGCTGCGGCCGGTCGGGCGCGCGGCCCGGCCGCGCCGGACGGGCGCCCCGTTCAGTCCTTGAGCCCCTCGGTCGTGAGCGAGAAGACCGCCTCGCCCTCGGGGAGGTTCGGCGAGTCGATGAGCCGCGCGATCCGGCGCGGCGGCTTCGACTTGCGCAGGTAGACCCGGTACGTCGCGGCGTGCGCGACGATGTTGCCGCCGATCGGGCGGGTCGGGTCGCCGAACAGGATGTCGGGGCGGGCGGAGACCTGGTTCGTGACGACGATCGCCGCGTTGTAGGTGTCGGCGAAGCGGAGGAGCTCGTGGAGGTGCTTGTTGAGCTGCTGCTGGCGCGGCGCGAGCTCGGCGCGTCCGACGTACTCCGAGCGGAAGTGCGCGGTCAGGGAGTCGACGACGAGGAGCCGGATCGGCTTCTCCCGCGCGAGCTCCTGGGCCTTGCTCACGAGCAGCATCTGGTGGTTCGAGTTGAACGCGCGGGCGACGTGGATCCGCTCGAGCGTCCGGGCCGGATCGAGCCCGACGCCCTTCGCGAGGTCGACGATCCGTTCCGGGCGGAAGGTGCTCTCGGTGTCGATGTAGACGACCTCGCCGTCCAGGCCGCCCTGGCCGACGGGCAATTGGACGTCGACGGCGATCTGGTGCCCGATCTGCGTCTTGCCGGTCCCGAACTCGCCGGAGAACTCCGTGATCGCCTGGGTCTCGACGCCGCCGCCCAGCAGCTCGTCGAGCGCCTTCGTGTTGGTCGTGATCCGGCCGAGCTTCTTGCGCCGCTCCAGGAGCTCGGTGCCGCTCTCGAAGCCGCCGACGTCCGCCTTGCGGCGGGCCTCGCCGATGATCTTCTGCGCGATCGCGACCCCGATCTCGGCCGCTTCGGCGACGTCGCCGGGCGAGGCGACCGCGAGCTCCATGAGATCGGTGTAGCCGGCCTCGCGCAGCTTCTCGGCGGTCGTCGTCCCGATCCCGGGCAGGTCCTCGAGGGCGATCTCGGGGCGTTCGGGCTCGGGGGCGGGGTCGCTCGCGGCGGGGCGAGCGGGGCTCTTCGACGGCACGAGCGTTCGGAGCGGCCGCGGGAGGATAAGCGTGCGGGAGGGGGTGCTGAAACGGTGAACGGTGCGGCCTACCGGGCGCCGTCCGTCGGCTCGAACGGCCGACCCGTGAGGCGCTGGTAGACCGTCGTGTAGAGGCGGCTCACCTCGTCGATCAGGAGCGGCGGCAGCGGCGGGATCGGCGGCTCCTCCGTGCGCGCCTCCCGGGCGCGCATCAGCTGGTCGTAGTAGCCGATCTGGCGGTAGTGCTGGCGGACGAACTCCTTCGAGAAGTCGACCTGCCGACCGCGTTCGTACGCCGCCTGGTCCCAGAAGCGGTCCTCGTCGGCGGTCCCGAACGTGTCGACCACCATGAGGACGCCGTCCGCGTCGACGGCGAACTCCTTCTTCCCGTCGACGTGGATCAGCCCGCGCGGGCCGATCTCCTCCTGCATCGCGGCGTCGATCTTGAGGATCGTCTCGCGGAGCTGGTCGAGCTGCTTTCCGTCCAGCGCGGAGAGCTCGAGCGCCTCCTTGGTCGTGAGGAGCCGGTCGACCGGCTCGAGCTTCGTCGTCACCTCGAAGTGGGGCTGCGGGAGCGGCTCGCCGTACGCGAGCGTCTTGCCGGCGGGGAACCCCAGGTCCGTCGGCGCGACCTTGCCGGACTTCACGCGATCCCACATCGAGCCGGCGAGGTAGTAGCGGACGATCAGCTCGAGCGGCACGAGGTAGTTCCGCGGGTGGGCGCCGAGCGTCCGCGGATTCGGGACGACGTGCACCCGCTTCACGCGCATCGCGGTCGGACCGGCCAGTCCGAGGAAATGGTGCGGCACGCCGAGCCGGCCGCACATCTGAAACCAGTGGGCGGCGGTGCGGTTGAGCGTCTCCCCCTTGTGCGGGATCTCGCTCGGGATGTGCTTGTCGAACACGGAGATGTCGTTCGTGAAGCGGAACTCGAGCTCGGTCGGGGAGACCTCGTAGACCTCCTTCACCTTCCCCCGGCGGAGGTAGGTGGGGGCGGCCAGCGCGGCGCCGGCGGGCGCTTTCGACATGCTCCCGACGAGCGGCCACTTCGCTTAACGTTCGCCCCTGGACTACCGCGCGCCGGGCCCTCCGCGTTCGTGGCGGGCGCCGTTCCCCGGGCTCGCTCACGGCGGACGGACACGATCCCGCTCGGTACGACGAGCGCCCGCCCTCGGGCCGCCGCCGAACCGGGCGCACCCCTTCGGCGGATCGGCACCGGCCATGCCGGACCCACGCGCACCGGGGTCGTGGAACTGCCGAAACGACCCGACCGACGCCCGCGCGGCGCCCGGGCGAACCCCGAGGAACGGGCGGCGGAACGCGGCGATCGGCTCGCGCCGACGCGGCGGGCTACAGCGACCGGGCGTGCACGGCGGTGATCGGCCGGAAGCCCCGCTTCGCGTAGAAGCGGACGGCGATCTCGTTCTGGGCCGGGAACTCGGCGATCACGACGCCGGCTCCCTTCGCCTTCAGCTGCGCGGTCGTCTCGCGGAGCAGGTACTCGCCGACCCCGTGGCGTCGGTAGAGCGGCAGGAGGTAGATGTCGACGATGATCCCCTCCCACTCGGGCGTGTAGAACGGCCGCTCCCGCAGGAGGGCGCGGACGAAGCCGACCACCTTGTCCTTGTCCGCCCCGACGCCCTCCGCGGCGAGGACGACCGCCTTCGGGTCCGCGAGGTTCTGGGCGAGGACCTGGCGGGCCTGCTCCTCCGCGTCGTCGCGGACCTTCAAGAGCGGGTCGAACTCCTCGTTGAGCCGTTTGAGGCGCAGCAGCAGCGGCACGAGGGCCGGCACGTCGGTGGGGCGCGCGGCTCGGAGGTGGATCGGGACGGCCGGGGCCTCGGACGGGCCCGCGTCGCCGGCGGCGCTCATCGGCCCCTCTTGCGCTCGGCCGGTACCGGTGGCATCGGGGGCGTGAGCCCGGCCCGGGCGAGCGCCTTCACGAGCGCCGCCGGACGGCCCATCCGCGCGGTGGCCCGCTCGAAGAACTCGTCGTGCGTGAGCCGGTGGCGGGCGATCCCGAGCCGCACGCAGGCGTCGCCGACGGCGGCGGCCACGTGCGGGAAGACGCGCGTCTCCTCCATCGTGGGCAGGAGATGGGTCGGCGAGAGGCCCCGGTCGTGGGCCCGCGCGGCGAGCTCGCGCGCCGCGGCGAGGACGACCGCGTCGGGGATCGCGGTCGCCCGCGCGTCCAGGACGCCGCGGAAGACGGGCGGGAAGATGAGCGAGTTGTTGACCTGGTTCGGAAAGTCGCTGCGCCCGGTGGCGACGATCGCCGCGCCGGCGGCGCGCGCGACGTCGGGCCAGATCTCGGGGACGGGATTCGCGAGCGCGAAGACGATCGGGTGCGGCGCCATCGACCGGACGAGCTCGGGGGCGATCGTCGAGGGATCCGGCCGCGAGGCGGCGAGCAGCACGTCCGCTCCCTCGACCGCCTCCGCGAGGCCGCCGGATCGTCCGCCGCCGTTCGTCTCCAAGGCGAGCCGGTACTTCCAGGGGTTGCGCAGCATCAGCTCGTCGACGTCGTCGCGCTCCGCGTCCAGGATCCCGAGCGAGTCGACGAGCGAGATCCGCTTCGGGTCGTGGCCGAGCGCGAGCAGCAGCCGGGCGGTGACGAGGTTCGCGGCCCCGGCGCCCAGGAGGACCGTCCGCAGCTCGCCGACCGTACGGTGCGTGAGCTCGAGGGCGTTGAGGAGCCCCGCGATCGACGACGCCGCCGTGCCGAGCTGGTCGTCGTGCCAGACCGGGATCGGCAGCCGGTGCTGGAGCGCCTCCAGGATGCCGAAGCACTTCGGCGACGCGATGTCCTCGAGGTTGATCCCACCGAACGCCGGCGCGAGCCGCTCGACGGTCTCGATGAACTCCTCGGGCGACTTCACGTGGATCGGCAGCGGGATCGCGTCGACCCCGCCGAGCCACTTGAACAGCAGCGCTTTGCCCTCCATCACGGGGAGCGCCGCCCGCGGGCCGATGTCGCCGAGCCCGAGGACCCGCGAGCCGTCGGTCACGATGGCGATCGTGTTCCATCGGCCGGTGAGCTCGAACGCGAGCTCGGGGTCGGCCTCGATCGCCCGCGACACGGCGGCCACCCCGGGCGTGTACCACAGGGCGAAGTCCTCGAGCGATCGGACCGGCACCTTCGGCACCGTCTCGATCTTGCCCCCGTAAAAGCGCGAGAGCTCGACCGCCCGGCGCCCGAACGCTTCGGTCTCGTCCTCGCGACGCGCGGCCGCGCGGTCGGTGCGACCGCGCCGGCGGCTCAGGCGGGGGTGCGCCACGGGGACGGCCCGGCTCTCGGCCATCCGCCTTAGGACCCGACCGCGCTTTATTAACACTTTGCGCGAGACGTCCCCGAGGTTCGTCAATTGACGGCGCCGGCCGCCCGGGACCGGATCTGCGCCGACGCGGTCGGCTAAATACGGGCAGTCCCGATCCCGGAGCTCGATCGACCGTGAGCGCCCCGGCGACCCTGCCGCATCCGTTCGTCCACCCGCCCCGGGCCGGCGCGGCGCCGCTCATCGACCCGGTCGCGCTCGCCCGGCTCCTCGCCGCGGAGTCCCCGATCCTGCTCCTGGACGTGCGGCCCGCGCGGGAGCGTCGGTTCGGCCACCTGCCCCGGGACCGGGCCGTCCCGCTCGAAGGGCTCGCGACGGCGTTGGCGGACCTGCCGACCGACCGACCGATCGTCGCGTACGACCATCTCGGCTTTCGCGCCCGCGCGGCGGCGGAGTTCCTCGCGCAGCGCGGATTTCCCCTCGCCGCCGCGCTCGAGGGCGGGATCGACGAGTACGCGCGGGCGGTCGATCCGTCGATCCCGCGCTACCCGGCCGACGACCCGGCGACCGGGCTCATGCTCCGCCAGCTCCCCCGGTCCGAGTCCGGATGCCTTTCCTACCTCGTCGCGGACCTCGGCGCGCGGGAAGCGATCGTGATCGATCCCGGGCGCGACAGCGCGCCGTACCGCGAGCTGCTGGGCACCCACGACCTCGCCCTCGTGGGGATCGTGGAGACCCACACCCACGCCGACCACCTGGCCGGCCACGCCGCCCTCCATGCCGCGACGGACGCGCCGATCTGGGTGAGCCGGCGATCGCCGGCCGCCTACCCGCACCGGGCCCTCGCGGACGGCGACGCGATCCGGTTCGGCGCGGAGGAGCTCGTTGCGATCGAGACCCCCGGCCACACCCGCGACCACCTGACGCTCGCCCTGCGCGATCAGCTGTTCACGGGCGACACCCTGCTGCTCGGCGCCTGCGGGCGGACCGACCTCGGCGACGGCTCGCCGGACCTGCTGTACGAGAGCCTGCACGACAAGCTCCTGAAGCGCCCGGGCGCGACCGAGGTGTACCCCGCGCACTTCGGGACGCGCCACGCGCTGCCCGACCGGTACGTCTCGACGCTCGGCTTCGAGCGGGCGACGAACGAGGCGCTCCGACTCCCGTCGCGCGAGGCGTTCCGGGCGTACATGACCGAGGGCTGGCCGCCGAAGCCGGCCGACTTCGACCGGATCGTCGCCGAGAACCTGCGCGCGTAGCCGCGCTTGTCCCCCGTGCAACGCCGTTTCTCCGCTCGCAGGGGCGGTGGACCTCGGCACCGTTAAGGACGGTGCGAAACTCGCGGCGCCATGAACGTGCACGCCGGGCTCACCGGACCGTTCCCCCGCTCGGAGGCGCTGGTCCGTGCGACGCGCGATCTCGACCGCGGCCGCACGACCCCCGAGGCGGTGGAGGAGGTCTTCGACGCCGCCGAGCGCGACGTCGTCCAGCTCGAAGCGCGGCTCCGGCTCGACACCGTCTCGGCGGGGTACCTCCGCTGGCCGGATCTGTTCCGCCCGATCGCGGAGACGTGGGAAGGGTTCGCCGTGGGACCGCTCGCCCGCTGGTTCGAGACGAATACGTTCTACCGGCAGCCGATCCTGTACGCCCCGCCGGTCCGGGTCCCCGGCGCGATCGCCGCCCGCCTCCCGCCGGCGCTCGCCCGCGACCCGGCCCGCGCGCGCGTCGTGCTGCCCGGGCTCCACACGTTCGCGGGGCTGCTCGACAACCGCGCCGGGGAGGCCGCGCCGGCGCTCGCGCACCGGCTCGGCCGGCTCCTGGGCGACGAGGTCCGCGAGCTGCGGGGCCGGGGCTACCGGACGTTCCAGTTCACCGATCCCCTGCTCGCGATCCGTCCGCCCGACGGGCCGACCGCCGAGGCGGTCGTCGCCGGGTACCGGGCGATCGCGGACGCCCTGGAGGGCGGCACGTCGATCGTCTGGACGTACGGCGGCGACGCGGGCCCCGCGTTCCCGCTCCTCGACCGGTTGCCCGTCTCGGTCGTCGGCGTCGATCTCGCCGAGACCGAGCCCGAGCGGATCCCCGAGCGCAAGGGCGGCCCCGGGCTCGGCCTCGGGATCGTCGACCCGCGGACGACGCTCGCCGAGGATCCGACCGAGGTCGCCCGGGTCGTCCGCGAGGTCCACGCCCGGCGCCGCCCGCCGGTGGTGTGGCTCGGACCGGGCGGTCCGCTCGACCTCCTGCCGTACGAGCCGGCCGCCCGCAAGCTCCACGCGCTCGCGGCGGCCTGCGAGGCGCTCGGGAGCGGGGGCCGCCCGTGACCGACCGGCCGCTGTTCCCGGCGCAGGAGATCGGCAGCCTCGCGAAGCCGCGCTGGCAGATCCTGGGGCAGCGCGGCGAGCCGCTCGACGAGCGGGCGCGGGCGGAGCTGCGGGACGACGACGCGCGGCTCGGCTTCGGCGCCGAGCTCCCCGACGCTCGGGCCGCGCTGCTCGCCGGCCGCTCCCGCGAGCTCGGCGGCGAGGCGGTCCGGGACCTGGGCGCGCTGTTCGCCCTCCGGCTGCTCGAGTCGGCCGGGCTCGCCCGGGTCTACGACGGGGAGGCGCGCCGGATCGAGATGTACGAGTACCCGATCCGGCAGATGCGCGGCTTCCGCTTCCAGGGCCACGTCCGGTCGTTCGACAACAAGTACTACCTCAAGGCCGCCGCCGTGGACGAGGTGCGGCTCGACCGGCCGTACCATGTCGAGGAGTTCGACTTCGTCCGGCGGCACGCGCGCGCCGAGCCGAAGCTCCCGATCACCGGCCCGTACACGCTCGCGGACTGGTCGTACAACGAGCACTACCTCGCCCGGCAGCCCGGCTGGAAGGGCCGGGCCGCCCGCCGGTCCGCCCAGCGGGAGTTCGTGGTCGACCTCGCGCGCCGGGCGATCCGGCCGACGCTCGCCGCGCTGATCGAGCACGGCTGCCGCGTCCTCCAGATCGACGAGCCGGCCGCCGGGACCCACCCGGACGAGGCCGACCTCGTCGTGGAAGGGTTCAACGCCGCGACGGAGGGGCTCGACGCGGAGTTCTCGATGCACATCTGCTATTCCGACTACCGGGCGCTCCTCCCCGCGCTCCTCGAGGCGAAGCGGTGCGCCCAGTGGGCGTGGGAGTTCGCGAACCGCGACACCGACCAGCACGACGGCTACGAGGTGCTGAAGGCGCTCCACGAGTACGGGGACCGACGCACGATCGGGCTCGGGGTCGTCGACGTCCACCGCGATCCCGTGGAGAGCCCCGCGCGGGTCGCCGAGCGGATCCTTCGGGCGACGCGGTACCTCGGCGACCCCGCGCGGGTCTGGGTCAACCCCGACTGCGGCCTGCGGACCCGGTCGCTGCCGATCGCCCGGGCGAAGCTCGCCGCCACCGTCGAAGGGGCCGCGCTCGCCCGGGCGTCGTTCGAGAACCCGCGGCGCTAGGGGGGCGTCCCCGCCGCCCCGGGGGCCTCGGTCAGCACCTCGCCGCGGTCGGAGCGGACGAGCACGGTGTGCTCGGCCTGGGCGACCAGGCCGTGGGCCCGCTCGAGGAAGACCGGGTACGTCTGGAGGAGCCGCCGGCCCCGCCGGAGCGCCTCGCGCTCCGCGGGGGCGGAGACCCAGCGCGCGGAGAACGGCAGGGTCCGAAAGCGCGCGAACATCGCGGCGAGCGCGGGGTCCGCATCCCCGGGGTCGGTGCGGAACCGTTGGATCTGGCCGAACGGTCCGTTGGCGATGTGGCCGACGCCGTTCGTCGCGAACGGCTCGATCGCGATGATCTCCCCCTCGACCAGCGTCGCGGTCGAGGCGTCGGGGACGTTCGGGATCGACTTGCCGGCGTGGAGGAGGTAGCGCTCGATCGAGTGGCCGGAGAGGTCGACGATCGGCCGGAGGCCGCGCGCACGGATCGCGGCCGCGACGGCCCGCCCGATCGCCTCGACCCGGCCGCCACCCCGGACCTCGGCGATGCCGGCCCGCACCGCCTCGCGCGCGGCCCGGACGAGGTTGTCGTGCCGGTGCCCCCCGCCGACCTCGACCGTGTCGGCGGTGTCGGCGATCGCCCCGTCCAGGTGCGCGCCCACGTCGACCTTGACGAGGTCGCCCTCGACGAACGCGACGGGGTCGTCGGGCGACGGGCTGTAGTGCGCGGCCTCGTCGTTGCGCGAGAGGTTCGCGGGGAAGGCGGGCTGGGCCCCCTCCGACCGGATGAACCCCTCGATCGCGTCGGCGACGTCGCGGCGCCGCGCGCCGGGGACGACCAGCGAGAGCCCCCGCTCGCGGGCCCGGGCGGCGATCGTCGCGGCCTGACGCCACCGGTCGAGGTCGGGAGGGTACGGCGCCATCGCTAGGCTCCGCGGGGCACGGGGCGCGGCGAGGGGCCGGTGAGATCGACGAGCGTCGACCCCGTGCCGGTCGGGCGGGGCGGTCCGTCGAGGTAGACGGCGACCGCCGGACCGAACGCCCGGCGCGCCGCTGCGACCGTCGACGGCGGGGGCGCCCCGTGCCGGTTCGCCGAGGTGGCCGTGATCGGGCCGACGCGGCGGGCGAGCTCCCGGGCGAGCGGATGGTCCGGCACGCGCACGCCGATCCGCGCCCCGCCCGCGACGGCGGCGGGGAACGCGCGGCGCGCCGCGGGCGACGGGGCGAGCAGCGCGGTGAACGGCCCGGGCAGCCGGGTACGAAGGAACTGCCGGGCCGGGCCGGCGATCGATGCCCACGGCTCGATCTCCTCGACCGAGCTCACCGCGATGCCGATCGGCTGGTCCGGGGCGCGCCCCTTGAGCGCGATCAGCGCGCCGACGGCCCGACGGTCGGAGGCGCGGGCGCCGAGCCCGAACAGCGTGTCGGTCGGGTAGACGACGAGCCGGCCCGCGCGCAGGGCGCGCTCCGCCCGGGCGAGCGCGTCGTCCATCGCGCTAGAAGTACTCCTCGCTGCTCCGGGAGTACGCGAGGAACTCCTCGGGCCGGAAGTACAGCGCGAGCTCGCGGGCGGCCGACTCGGGCGAGTCGGACCCGTGGATCAGGTTCGCGGTCAGGCTGAGCGCGAGATCGCCCCGGATCGTCCCGGGGGCGGCGGTCTGTGGGTTCGTCGCGCCCATCATGAGGCGGACGACGGAGATCGCGGACCGGCCCTCGATCGCGAGCACGACGACCGGACCCGAGGTGATGTGCTGCATCAGCGACGGGTAGAACGGCTTGCCCTCGTGCTCGGCGTAGTGCTGCGCCGCGAGCTCCGGGGTGACGCGGACCATCTTCGCGGCCGCGATCTTGAGTCCGCGCCGCTCGAAGCGGGTGACGATCTCGCCGACCTGGCCGCGCCGGACCCCGTCCGGCTTGATCACGACGAGCGTGCGCTCGTTGGTGCCTTCGGGCATAGCGCGGCGAACCCGAACGGAGGGTAAGGTTTTCCCCGGGCGCCGGCACGGTATACGCCCCCGCGGTTCCGCTCCGCGCACCCCCGATGCCGCGCCGCGACCCGCGTACGCACCCGAACGTCCGCGCGTTCGACCGGGAGGCCGCCCGGTACGAGCGGGCCCGGCCGGACTACCCGGTCGCCGGCGTCCGCGCCCTCGCCGCCGCGCTCCGCCTCCGTTGCGGCACGACCGTCGTCGAGCTCGGGAGCGGCACGGGCAAGTTCACCCGCGCCCTGGCCCCCTTCGGCGCCGCGCGCCTCGCGATCGAGCCCGCGCCCGGCATGCGCCGGGTCTTTCGCGCGACCGTCCCCGACGTGCCGGTCCTTGACGGGACCGCGGAGGCGATCCCCCTGCCCGACGGCTTCGCCGACGCGGTCGTCGCGGCCCAGGCGTTCCACTGGTTCCGGACGGGGCCCGCGCTCCGCGAGATCGCGCGGGTCCTTCGGCCGGGCGGGCGGTTGGGCCTCGTCTGGAACGTCCGCGACCCGTCGGCCGGCTGGTCCCGACGCCTGACGCAGTTGATCGACCGCTACCGCGGCACCGCGCCGGGGTCGGGCGACCGCGCCTGGGTGCCGGCGTTCGCCGCCCCCGACGCCCCGTTCGGACCGCTCCGTCACCGGGCGTTCCGCCACGGGCATCGGGGGCCTCCCGAGCTGTTCGTCGACCGGGTGCTCTCCGTCAGCACGATCGCCGTGCTGCCCGCGGCCGAGCGGCGCCGGGTCGCGCGGAAGGTCCGCGCGATCCTCGCGACCGACCCCGCGACGCGCGGCCGGTCGATCGTGACGATGCCGTACCGGACGGATGTCTACTGGGCGCGCCGGAACCGCCGACCGGCCGCCCGACCCGCCGGCCGGGTCACGCGCGGGCGTCGCACCCGGGCGCCCAGCGGCACCGGGCGCACTTCGCAGGGGACGGAGTAGCGCGCCCGTCGTACGCCGCGCCGATCTCCGCCCGCAGGCGCAGGAGCTCCCCTCGGGCGGCCGCGTCCCATCGGACGCGGAACTCGGTGCCGTCCCCGTACCGCAGCAGGCCGTACGGCGGATCGCGCCCCGTCGTCTCCGCGATCAGGAGGCAGTACGCCCCGACCTGGACGAGGTGGGAGCGCGGCGGGCCGCCCGGCGGCGCCGGCCGGCTCTTCAGTTCGATCGGGACGAGCCGGCCGTCGGGGAGCCGACGGATCGCGTCCGGCCGCCCGACGATCCCGTACCGTGGCGCCCGCAGGGTCCGCGCGTCGCCGGCATCGATGGCGACGAGCGTCCCCGCCGCGCGGTCCCGGCGTCGGTCGGACAGGAGCTTCGCCCCGACCCCCGCCAGGACGAGGCCGACGCCCACCGCACCGGCTGCGAACAGCTCCGGGCTCAGCGGTACAGCCACCACGCGAGCCCTCCGAGCACGCACACGACCCCGACCGCGAGCATCGCCCAGTACGCGCCGCCGTGCGCCTCGCGCCGCCGCTCGCGGCCGAGCTCGCGCGCGTGGTACCGCCGGCCGGCGGCCGCCCGGCGGAGCGCGTCGCGGCGTTCGCCCCCGGGGGGCGGGTGCGCCCGGTAGTAGTGGGCGCGGGGACAGTAGGCGTACTCGGCGAGGTCGGACGCGGAGACCCAGCCGTCGCCGTCGGGCATCGCCGGGCCGGTCCGCGGCGCAGTTTAGGTTCGCGCTTCCACGCGCACGGGGCCTCGGGCCCGGGCCCGGGCACGCGCGACGGCGCACCGGAGCCCGGGGCGGGCGTCGAGCGCCCTACGGGGCGGGGGACGGCTCCCACCGCGCGACGAGCATGCGGACCTCGCCGACAGGGCGGAAGCCGGCGCGCTTCAGGATCGGGCCCGAGCTCCCGACGCGGGCGGTGGTGAGCGCGATCTCGCCCGACTGCGCGATCGCCGCGAGGCACCGCGCGTGCACGAGGGCCCCGTAGATCCCGCGCCGACGGTACGCGGGCAGCACCCCCGTGCCCCAGAGGCGGGCGACCGGTCCGGCCATCTCGAGCCCCGCCCGGCCCACCGGTACCCCGTCGACCCGCGCGAGGTACCGGCCCGAGCGGCCGGTGGCCCGGATCCGCGCGTGCGCCTCCCGGTGGAACCCGGCCCGGATCTCGGGCGTCGGGCCGGGGTCGCCGAAGATCGGCGGCGCGAGGTCGATGAACGCGTCGAGCTCCGGGTCGTTGAGGACCTCCCGCACCTCGACGCCCGGCGGGAGCGCGAGCGGGGGAAGGCGGGGCCGATCGCGCGCGTCCCGCAGCTCCCAGACCAGCGCCTCCGTCACGTCCTGCGTCTCGAATCCGAGGCGGGCGAGGCGGAGCTCGAGGTCGGCGGGGCGGGAGTGCGGCGTGACCTGGAACTTCGCCCCGGTGCCGCCGAGCCGCCGGATCTCGGCCGCGAGCTCGTCGAGCCGCCGGTCGGCCTCCGCGGGATCGTCGACGCGGAAGTCCCAGACGTACGTGAGCGACCACGAGCCCCGCACGACCGCGGCCTCGTAGGCGTCGGTCCGGATCCGGGCCGCGCCGGGCGGGATCCAGTGCCAGGCGTGGACCGCCTCCCAGACGCGCGCGTCGGGCCAGGGCTGCACGGCCGTCGGAGCGGTCGGCTCGGCTTAATCCCGACGGCGGGGCCGCCCGTCGCTCAGGCGACGTCGGGCGGCGCGGGGGCCTTCTTCTTCCGGGCCCTCGGCTTCGGCGGGGCGGGCGCCTCGGGCGCGGCCGGCGGCTCGGCCGGCGGCGTCGGCGCGGGGGCGGGCTCGGGCGCGCCCGGTGACGGCTCGCCGGGGGCGGGGGCCCCGGCCGGCTCCGCGCGCGCCGCGGGGCCGCGCGGGCGCCGCCGGGGGGCCGCGGGCGGCTCGGCCGCCCCCGCGGACGCCGCCGACGCGCGCCGGTTCTCGGCGGACGAGCGGTCCGCGACGCGCTTCAGCGCGTGGGCGCGGGTCCACTTGAACCGGTGACCGACCCGATGGAGGTGGAGCTGCTGCTTGCGGCACGACGACGAGCAGAAGTGAAAGACGGTCCCGTCGCGCTTGACGAACATCGCGCCCGTGCCGGGCTCGATCTCGGCGGCGCAGAACGAGCACTGGCGCTTGACGACCATGACCCCCTCGTGGCCTACCGGACGGAGAGCTTGCGCGCTTCCCGGGCGGTCTCGCGCAGGATCAGCACGTCGCCGAGCCGGATCGGGCCCGCGACGTTGCGGGTGATGATCTTCCCGCGGTCGCGGCCCGCGAGGACGCGGACCTTCACCTGCGTCGCCTCGCCGGCCATGCCGGTACGGCCGACGAGCTCCACGACCTCCGCGGGCGAGCCTTTCTCCTCGGGCATGGGTACGTCGTGCGCTCCTCGGCGACCTACTTCTTGAGCGTCGGGAAGGCGGCGGTCAGCTCGTCGAGGAGGCCTTTCGCCTCGCCCGGCTCGACGACCGCGACGCTCGCCGCGGACTTGAGGAGCCCGGCCGACTGGCCGAGGCGCTGCTTCTTCGGGACGTAGACGTACGGGATCCGCTTCTCCTCGCAGAGCATCGGGATGTGCACGAGGATCTCGACGGGATCGACGTCCTCGGCCATCACCACGAGCTTCGCCTCGTCGCGCTCGGACGACTTCGTCACTTCGTTCGTGCCGACCCGGACCTTCCCGGTCTCGCTCGCTACCTGGACGAGCTGGAGGGCCTTGTCGGCGAGGTCGCTCGGGGTCTCGAATCGCACGTAGATCGGTCGCGCCATGGTTGCCTCGCGTCAGCGGATCCCCCCGGGGGGGCTCCTCGGCTCACGGGTGAGGCCCCCCTACGGACTCCGCTATTTAAGGCTGGCCTCGCGGCCGTCGCGGACGTCGCCGAGGAAGGCGAGCGTGCGTCGCCAGGCGGCCTCCGCGGTCCCCGCGTGGTGGCCTTCCCAGCCCGGCCGGTGGAAGGCGGAGCGGACGTGGGGGTACAGCTCGACCGCGACGTGGCGCTGCGCGCGCACCGCCGCGGGCAGGAGCTCGCCGAACGCCCACGGCGTGATCCGCTCGTCCTCCCCGCCCAGGATCACGAGGACCGGTCCGGTGAGCCCCGCGACCTCGTCGGCGCGCTCGATCCGCCCGTAGTAGTCGACGCAGAAGCCGAACGGGGAGCGGCAGGCGGCGAGCAGCGCGTACCCCCCGCCCATGCCGAACCCGAGCGTGCCGACGCGCCCGCCGGGGGCGACCCGGCCCGCGAGCGTCCGCCGCGCGTCGTCGAGCCGGGCGAGCACGTGGTCGTCGGTGAGCGCCCCCCGCAGCGCGAACGCCTCGTCGAGGGTGCGCGCGTACCGCCCGTCGTAGAGGTCGACGGCCGCCGCCGCGTACCCGGCCCGCTCGAGCGCGGCCGCCACGGACCGCACGTAGTCGTCGCGCCCGAACACCTCGTGCACGAGGACGACGCCGAGCGCCCCGTGCGGGCCGAACCGCTCGACGCCGCCGTCCGTCGGATCGACCATCGCCCGCGGCGGGGACGGCGCGCGCGGCTAAACGGCCGTCGCGGCCGCCGGCGTCGCGAACGAGGCGGGCCCCTCGTCGGGGTGGTCCTCGAAGTACGCGCGGGCCGGGGCCATCAGGCGGTCGAGCGCCGCGGCGACCGCCGCCTTCAGATCCTTCGGGTGGAGCGCGCCGTCGGTCCAGGCGGTGACGAACGCCGCCTCGGAGTCGAACGCGACCGGCCCGCCGTGCTCGGCCGTCCGGTCGACGGACAGCGTGCCCGACCACGGGAAGACGATGTACCGGACGATCTCCACGACCGGGTTGCCGTCGGCGATCCGCGCCGGGCAGACGGCCTGGCCGATCCGCTCCCGGATCGTCTCGGCCGACGCCGGGATCGGGATCCCGCTCGTCGGGTCGGACTTCGACATCTTCCGCTCGACCGAGCCGTCGGCCGCGTCCATCCGGCCGGGGCCCCGCAGCGACGAGAGCAGCGGCGTGTGGATCGCGACGGGCGGGTCCCAGCCGAAGTGGTGCGCGACCTCGCGGGCGAGGACGTGGGCGCGCCGCTGGTCCATCCCTCCATAGGCGAGGTCGACCGGCAGTTCGAAGATGTCGGCCGCCTGCATCGGCGGGTAGAACAGCTTCGCCGTGTCGAGGTCGGCCTCCTCCTCGCTCCGGCCGAGGATCGACATCGCCCGCTTCGCCCGGGCGAGGGTCGTCGCCTTGCCGATGCGGACGACCCGGGCCCAGTAGTCGGCGGTGCCGACGAGCTCGTGGGCCCAGCGGAACCGGACGCGCTCCGGATCGACCCCGAGCGCGCCGAACGCCGCGGCCATGTACCGGCCGCACGCCCGGATGCGGGCGAGATCGCCGCCCAGCTTGTCGTTGATCCAGGCGTGCCAGTCGGCGAGGAAGACGGTGACGTCGCACCCCGCGTCGGCGAGGTCCCGGATCTTCCGCGCGGTGATCAGGTGGGCGACCGTGAGCGGCCCGGACGGCTCGAAGCCGATGTACGCGCGGGGCCGCTCGCGCGTCGCGACCAGCGCCCGCAGCTCGGGTTCGGTCAGCACCTCGATCGTGTGGCGCACGATCCGGGCGACCCGCTCCGTCGCGTCCACGGCGGCCCGGAGGCGCCGCCCTATTTATCCCACCGGCGAAGGCGGCCCGGGCCTCCGCGCGAGCCGAGGGAGCTTTAAGAGCCCCGTACGCGCTAGTTAGTCCCCCGCGTTCCGATCATGGAAGGCACGGCGTCCGACGCCTCCGAGAGCCGTCCGGCCGGCCCCACGGCCGTCGCCGACGAGCTCGCCCGGGTCCTCGGCGTGAGCCCGGAGAGCGCCGCCCGGCTCGCCGAGGCCGGCCACGCGACCCCGGCCGCGGTCCGCGCGCTCCCCGTGGAGGCGCTGCGGGAGCTCGACCTCCCGGCCGCCGACATCGAGCGGATCCAGAGCGGCGCCGCCGCCGCGGCGGAGCCGCTCGTCGAGCGGTGGGCCGGCACCGTCCGCCGCCCCGACCGGGGCCGACGGCGGCGCGTCGGCGCGCCCGGCAAGGACTCCTCCGAGGTCCTGCGCAAGTGGGTCGACGGGGACGACCGCGCGATGGAGGACTGGATCCGGGCGGCCGAGCCGGCCCGCCGGGCCGCGCCCGCCGCCCCGTCCGTTCCCGCGCCCGCCGCCGCGCCGGACGAGGCGGCGCCGCGCCCGTCCGCGCCCGAGGCCGCCATCGCCCCGGTCCTCGAGCGCGAGGAGACGGTCGTCCGGTGGCTCACGGGTCTCCTCGACCGGGTGAAGTCCGACCAGTTCGACCCGTCGTCGATGATCCTCGAGGTGCAGGAGCTCCACCGCCAGCTGTTCGACGAGCGCGGCAAGCGCAAGCAGCTCGAGGACGAGGTCGAGCACGTCAAGCGCGGCTCGATCGCCGTGATCAAGTACGTCCGCTCGCGCGAGGCGAAGGAGCGGGAGATCGCGCTCCGCGAGAAGGACGACGAGATCGCCGAGCTCAAGCTGCGGCTGCTCGCGCTGGAGAGCGCGGCCGGCCGCGCCCCCGCAGAGCCGGCGCCGCCGTCGGGCGGCGCCCCGGTCGCGCCGTCGACCGCCCCGTCGACCGCCGACGCGGTGGAGAAGGCGACGCGGGAGCTCGACACCCGCCTCCGCGAGGAGTTCGGGAGCCGCGAGCACGACTACATCGAGCGGGAGACGGAGCTGCGCCGCCGGATCGTCCAGCTCGAGGGCGACGTACGCAACCTCCGCGGCGAGGTCGACCGGGCCCGCGCCCGGGACGAGCTGCTCGCGAGCCCGACGGGCTCGATCGCGCCCGAGGTCGCCCAACGGCTCGAGGAGGTCGCGCAGCGGGAGCGCGACCTGGTCGCGCGGGAGAACGAGCTGCGGACGCGCTTCGAGGAGATCCGGATCAACGCCGAGGAGATCGAGCGGCGGCGCGCGCCGCTCGAGTTCAAGGAACGCGAGCTCGCGGTCTACGACCAGCAGCTCGAGACGCGCAAGAAGGCGCTCGACCTCGAAGCGCGCCGGCTCGAGGAGCTGCGCCGCTCCGTCGCCGCGACGGGGAGCGCGACCGCCTCCGACGAGGCCCGCCGCCTCGACGACCTGCGCCACGAGCTGTCGCTCAAGGAGACCGAGCTGAAGAGCCGCGAGACGCTGCTCCACGAGCGGATGCAGGACCTCGAGCGGATGGGCGCCCAGGCCGCCGAGGCGGAGGCGGGCCGGATCCGCGCCGACGTGACCCAGGCCGCGGAGGAGACGAAGGTGAAGAGCGGCATCCGCCGCCTGGACGACCTCCTGTTCGGGGGCTTCTCGCCCGGCACCCAGGTGCTCGTCAACGGGCCGGCCCACACGGGCAAGGACGTCCTCGCGCGCCTGTTCTCCGCGGAGGGACTGCGCGCCGGGGTCCCGTCGATCTGGGTCCTCACCGACAAGACGTACACCCAGGTACGGGACGACCTGGTCGGGCTCTACTCCGGCTACGCCGAGGCGGAGAAGCGGGGGATGATCCGGTACGTCGATCTCTACTCGCGCTCCATCGGCTCGACCGGCGGGAGCGCGGGGGTCCGGTTCCTCTCCTCGACCGACAAGGGGGTCCTCGACCAGCTCGCGGAGAGCGTGAACGGGTTCGCGGAGGAGCTGATGGAGCAGTTCCACGGCTACCGGCTCGTCTTCGAGTCGGTCTCCACGATCACCGCCTACCTCGACACGGCCGCGACGTTCCGGTTCCTCCAGCCGTTCCTCGGACGCCGCAAGCTCGACCGGGCGGTCGCGTACTACGTGCTCGACTCGGGGATGCACTCGGAGTCGGACCTCGAGACGCTCGAGCACATGGTCGACGGGTCGATCAACCTCAAGATCGAGCAGCTGAAGACGTTCCTCTCGGTGAAGGGGCTCGGCGAGGCGCAGGCCCGGGCGTGGATCGGCTACACGTTCTCGAAGCGCTCGCTCAACCTGGGCTCGTTCAGCCTCGAGCACATCCGCTAGGCGCGGCGCCCTCCCCCGGGCGCCCCGGGGGCGGCCCGCGCGGTGAGCCCAAGGGTAAAGTAGGCCCGCCCGCGTGGTCACGCCGCTAGGCTGGACCGGGGGGTTGGGCGTCCCCTTACACACCGAAACCGTCCTTAGCGGGGGTGACAGGCAGGAGCGACGTTCGGGCGAGCATCGCGTCTCGTGTAGCTTCGTAGACGCTCTGTTCCGCTGGGCCACGGGCCCCGCGACGGGCCCTCGGAGGAGGGTCCTAGCGGGTATCCATCACGGGCACCGGGTCAGGTCCTGACGGGAGCAGCCTTACCGTGACCCGTCGACGCTGGCGGGGCGACGGGGCCGAGGAGCGCACGGGGTCACCGCGGCGTTCGTCCGGGCGGCAATCCTGCTGGCCTAGCACGGCGCGGCGTCGTGCCGCGCCGGTCGGCCACGTCGGCGTGCGACGCGCGTGCGCGGCACGCGGCGCGGCCCGCGCGCAAGCAGGGGTTTATGTAGAGGCGCCGAGCGTCTCTGCAGTACCGCCCCCGCCATGCACACCTACATCAACCTCTACTTCACGCCCGAGGGCATCTCGCCGCTCGAGGTCGCGGACCGCGTGCGCAAGTCGTCGGGCCTCTCGTTCATCATCGGGCCCCACGACATCGCGTTCGAGTGGCGGACCGTCGAGGAGTTCCACGAGGTGCTCACCCAGATCCACCTCGCCCTGCGGGGCACGGGCGTCTTCTACCGGGTCGAGACGGTCTCGGACGAGCCCGCCTTCATCGAGCCGATCCCGTGGCCGCCGCCGCTCGCCCGGGGCCATGCGACCCACCCCGGCTTTTAGACCGGGCCCCCCCACCCCTCCGTTTCCACTGGAACCCGGACCGGCCCGCGGGCGTCACCAGCCCTCCGCGGCCGGGTCGACCGCATCGCGCTCGAGCGCCGTGCGCCGTTCGGCCGCGAGCTCCCGCTTGGCGCCCCGCGCGTAGTCGTACGCCACGATCACCGTCCGGCCGCGGGCGCTCACCGTCGCCGTCCCGTCGACCGTGAACCGGTAGAGGAGCGCGAAGCTCGTCCGGCCCAGCGGGCGCGCCGGCGCGACCTCGCCGAGCAGCGTCGCCCCGTACTCGACCGGTGCGAGGTACCGGCACGTCGCCTCGGCGATGATCACGTCGATCCGGCGCGGGTCGGTCGTGCCGAGCAGCGGCAGGTAGTAGTCGCAGCGCAGCGTCTCCATGAGCGGAAAGTACGCGGCGTGGTTGAGGTGGTTCAGCACGTCGATGTCGTGGTACGGTACGTAGAAGCGGCGCCGGACGGGCCACGGTCGAGCGGGCTCGGGCAGCGGGGATCCCTCCGGTCCCGCCCACGGCCCCGGTCGATATATTATGGGTCGACGCGGGTGACGGCGGGGCCGCGGCCCGGCCGCGGGGAGGTTCCGTGGCACCGGACGGCTCCAGTGGAAACCGGGGGGTGGGGGCGTCGTTCCCGACCCCGGCGCCGGGCGAGATGGCCGACGCGGTCCGCCGGATCCGGGGCCTCGCCCGGACCCATTCCGCGCGGTTCGAGCGGTCGATCCCGCTGATCGCGAGCGAGAACCTCCTGTCGCCGTACGCGAAGGAGCTGCTCGTCTCCGACCTCCACTCCCGCTACGCGGAGGGGCTGCCGGGCGCCCGGTACTACGAGGGGAACGAGCAGGTCGACCAGATCGAGACGCTCTGCCTCGACCTCGCCCGCCGGCTGTTCCGCTGCTCGTTCGCCGACGTCCGCCCGATCTCGGGGACCGTCGCGAACCTCGCGGTCCTCAAGGCGCTCACCGAGCCGAACGACCTCGTCGGGACGAGCCGGCTCGCGGACGGCGCCCACATCTCGAGCGCCGGGTTCGGGGCGTTCGGGCTGCGCGGGGTGAAGCCCGTCTACTACGCCTGGGACGAGGAGCGGATGACGATCGACGTCCCGCGCACCCGGGAGATCCTGCGGGCCGTGAAGCCGAAGACCTGCCTGTTCGGGCTCTCGCTGTTCCTGTTCCCGATGCCGATCGACGAGCTGCGGCCGACGCTCGAGGAGATCGGCGCCCGCGGCTGGTACGACGCCGCGCACGTCCTCGGGCTGATCGCCGGCGGCGAGTTCCAGGACCCGCTGCGGGAGGGGTGCAGCGTGATGAGCGCGTCGACGCACAAGACGCTCCCCGGCCCCCAGCACGGGATCCTGCTCGCCGAGACCGACGACGCGGAGCTTCGAAAGCGGCTCGAGAGCGGCGCCTTCCCCGGCGTCACCAGCAACCACCACCTCCATGCGATGGCCGCGCTCGCGGTGAGCCTCGCCGAGTTCCTCGAGTTCGGCCGGGAGTACGCCCGTCGGACCGTCGAGAACGCCCGGGCCCTCGGCCAGGCGCTCCACGACAAGGGGTTCGACGTCCTCGCCGCGCCGCTCGGCTTCACGCGCTCGCACACGATCGCGGTGCGCGTCGCGCGCGAGGGCGGCGGCGAGGCGGTCGCTCGGCGGCTCGCCGACGCGGGGATCATCGCGAACAAGAACCTCCTGCCCGGCGACTCGAGCCCGCGGCACCCCGGCGGGATCCGGCTCGGCTCGCCCGAGGTGACCCGGGTCGGCATGGGCGTGCGGGAGATGGGCCGCATCGCGGAGCTGTTCGACGACCTGCTCCACCGGAACCGGCCGCCCGAGGAGGTCCGGGCCGCGGCCGCCGAGCTCAAGGCCGGCTTCACGACGCTGCGGTACTGCTTCGGCGCCGGCGAGGCGGCGTACCGCTACTACGACCTCGTCGGCCGCGATCCGGCCTAGGGGTCGGCCGCGTCGCGCGCCTCGGCCTCGCGCCGGGCGATCGCCCGCTCGAGCGCCTCCGGGTCGAGCTCCACCGACGGCGGATCGCGGCCCGCGGGCTCGGGCCCGAGGGCGAGCGCCGCGGTCCCGTCGTCCCGCGCGCCCGGCACGAGCGTCCCGTCGGTGACGAGCGACGCGATCCACTCGTCGAGCTCGGGCGGCGCGGGCGGCGGGTCCCACGCGGCCGCGATCTCGTCGCGGGTCGCGGGGCCGAGCCGGCCGACGAGCTCGACCACGTCGGCCCGCCCGTCGGCGAGCCGCCGGAGCGCCTCCTCGATCGGCGGGGGCGTCGCCGGACGCGCGCGCCGGCGCGCGATCCCCGCCGTGACGGCCCCGATCCCCGCGCCGACCGCCACCGCGACGCCGAGCGCGAGGGTCGCGGGACCGGTCGCCGCGGGCGCGGACCCCGCCGGCACCACCGTCGGGCCGAGGAGCAGCTCGCCGGCGGCATCGTACACCCGCACCGTGCCGCCGCCGGCCAGCGAATAGTTGACCCAGACGTCGGTCCGCCCGTCGGCCCCGACCGTCGCGGGGACCGTCCAGGCGCGCCCCGTCCCCGGCCCCGTGACCGCGACGCTCACCGACGCGCCGGGGACCGGGTCGCCGTAGCGGTCGGTCACGGTCCATTCGGTGGCGTTCGTCCCCGCGGGACTCGGCGTCGACCGGGGGTCGGAGAGCACCAACCGATCGAGGTCGGGGAGCGCCTCGAGGTGGGCCGGCGGCACGGGGCCCGGGAGCCCCGGGCCCGCGAGCGCGAGTGCGAACGGACCCGCCGCCGCGGGCGCGACGGTCAGCCGAAGGACCCCGCCCGCCCAGGCGTCCGCCGGTACCGCGTAGCTCCCGACGGCCGTCGGCGCGAGCGGCCCCAGCCCGGTCACGTTGACCCACGCGGCGAACTCCGACGCCCCGGTCGGTCCCGTCACCTCGAGGGTGGCCGCCGCCGCGAAGGCGGGCGCCGGCGCCCCGTCCGGCTCGAACGCCTGCCAGGCGACGGCGACGGGCGTGCCGACCTCCGTCGCGGGGACGGTCGCGCCGAGCGACGCGCGCACGGTCGCCGCGGGGGGCGCGCCCGCGACGACGAGCACGGACCCGGAGGCGGCGGCGCCGGCGCCGTCGACGACGGTGAGCGCGTAGCGAAAGCTGCCCGGGGCCGCCGGAACGACGGAGAGGTCGAGCGGCCCGTCCGTCGGGATCGGGCCGGTCGCGACCGGGGCGCCGTCGCTCGCATTGAGCCAGTAGGTCGCGGGGAGCACGCCGCCCGCGACGTCGGCGGTCACCGGTTGCCGGTCCCCGGCCGTCCCGTTGACGACCGGGGTCGGGAGCGACAGCGCGAGCGCGGGCTCGACGGTCACGTTCGCGTCGGCGCTCCGGTTGATCCCGTCGGCGTCGACGGCCCACGCGCGGAGCCCGTACGTGCCGGCGGCGCGGTACGTCGGCCAGAACGTCCACGCGGGGCCGCCGGTGGCGGCGCAGAGGTCGTCCCCGATCCCGTCGGCGAGGCACGCGCCCTGGAACGGCCCGGTCCCCGTGCCGGCGCGGGCCTCGACGGTGATCCCGACGCCCCGATCGACCTCGCCGACCGGGGCGCCCGCGATGACGAGCGTGGGCGGCGGCACGGCGACGATCCCCGGGAGCGCCACGACGGCGGTCGAGTACGGGTTCGCGATGGTGACGTTCGGGGCGAAGCTCCCCGCGAACGGGAACGCGTAGACGACGGAGCACGCGATCGCCTCGGTGCCGTTCGGCCGAGGGGCGGTCGCGCACGGCATCGGATCGGGCGGCAGCCCGAGCCCGGGATCGAACGTCGCGAAATAGGAGAGCCGCGGCGCGCCCGTGGCGTTCGCGGCGACGGCGACCGGCGCGCCGACGTCGACCTCGGCGGCCCCGATCTGCCCGCCGGACGGCGCGGTCGCCACGGCGGCGACGGAGACGGTCGTGGTCGACGAGCCGAACGCGTCCCCGTCGACGAGCCCCGTCGCGGCGACGGAGAGCGTCGCGTTCGGGGTCCCGGGGGCGGCCGTCAGGTTCACGGTCGCCCCCGACGAGGACGGCGCGTCGAACGACCAGCCGGCCCCCGTTAGGCCCCAGGTGAAGTCGACGGGGACCGGGCACGGGGTGCCGATGCCGGTCTCGGCCGTCGCCGAGATCTCGATCGGGGCGTCGGGCGCCCCGACGACCGTCGGGAAGGTCGGGCCGACCGCCACTTCCCCGACCACGGCGGCGTAGGCGACGGTGAGGTTCGGGCCGTCGATCTCGGTGTCGATCGTGTAACCGACCGGGGCCGGGACCGTCGGCGCGAGCGTGAGGTTGCCGTACGCGCCCGTGTACGCGGTGCAGACGAGCGCCTGCGTGCCCGTGCACGACGGCGCGATCGCGCTCGAGAAGGCGAACGCGCCGGTCGCGTTGACGGTCGCGTTCCCCGCGATCGTCGGGCACGACTCGGCGACGAGGTCCCCGGTCGTCAGGTTCACGACGATCCGCTCCATCGAGACGGCCCAGTGGACCACCTGGTCGTCCCCCAGGGTCGGGGCCGCGGGCCCGCCCGCGACCTCGACGAGCCCCGAGTACCCCGTCGGCTCCTGGGGCCCCGGGCACGGCGTCAGCGCAGGCGCGGAGGCCGCCCGGGCCGGCGGCGCGACGAGCAGCAGGCCCACGGCCAGGCTCGCCGCGAGGATCGCGACCGCGAGGACCGGGGGGCCGCGCTGGGTGCCCGAGAGCCGGATGCCCGACACGGCGGAGCTCCGCGCGCCCGGTCCGGGACCGGGGCGGTCCCCGACCGGTCCGCGGCCCCTTAACCGTTCCCTCGCGGAACGTCGCGTGGACGGTGGGCCCTAGCGCGCGACGAGCGGGAACGTCGTGACGGTCCGGTGCACGACGCCGCCGCCCGAACGGACGCTCTCCTTCAGCCGGAACGCGTCCACGCGCCCGCGCTCGGCCGACGGGGCGGGGATCGAGCCGCCGAGGAGCGCCGCCGCGCGGCGCCGATCGACGGGGCCCCGGACCCGGAACAGGGTCG
Organism: Thermoplasmata archaeon; assembly: GCA_035502455.1. Lineage (GTDB taxonomy): Archaea > Thermoplasmatota > Thermoplasmata > Lutacidiplasmatales > UBA184 > Lutacidiplasma. Next base: position 105,513 of record DATJUI010000020.1, read on the forward strand.
CGTGGGGGTGGAACGGGGTCGGGTCGTACGCGATCCCCGCCGCGTCGAGCGCCGCGCGGACCCGGCCGGCGAGCCGCTCGAGCTCGACCCGTCCGTCGGTGACCGCCCGGTAGACGACGCGGGGCCGGTCGGCGGACGGGAACGCCCCGACGCCCTCGAGCGCCAGCGCGAACGGCCGCTCGTCCGCACCGAGCGGGGCGAGCGCGTCGGCGAGCCGGGGCAGCTCCGCCGGATCGACCTCCCCGAGGAAGGCGAGGGTGAGGTGCGCGGGGGCCGCGGCATCGACGGCCCCGACGTCGACCGCGACGAACAGCCGCACGGGCGGGGCACGCGTCCCGGGCTCTTACCGCTGGTCGGACCCGTCCGACCCGCCGAGCCCGGTGCGCAGCGTCCAGACCTGGGCCCGGTCGGGCCCGACCGTCGATCGCCCGAGCGTCGCGCGGACCCGGGCGGCCCGTCGGGCGTCGCCGACCACGACGACCAGGAACGCCCCCCGGGCGCGCGCCTTCGCGACGTCGCGCCGGATCCGGTCGGCGCGGTCCGCCCCGGAGACCTCCGCCTCGACGTGGACGTCGCGGCCGTGGAAGGCGCGCCACGCCCAGCCGCCGCGCGCCGCGTCGAGCGCCGCCGCCACCGCGAACGGCGGATCGTGCCGTCGCTCGGGACGCACCTGCCCGAAGAACCCGTCCGGGAGCGTCGTGTCGAACCGCCCCTGGCGCACGATCTCGAGCCGGTACCCGCGCCGCGCGAAGATCCGAAAGGCGGCGAGCAGGAGCGCGCGATGCTGGGCGCTCTCGCGCGCGGCCCCCGTCGGCGCGCCGAGCCCGAGGGCCCGCTCGCCGGCGGGGGTGAGCCGGCACCGGCCCCCGTCGTCGCACACGAGCGATCGGGCCCGCAGCCGCGGCCACCGGTCCGCGAGGGTGGACGGATCCGCCCGCGCGCCGGGGAGTTGGCGGGCCGCCGGGACCGCCGCGTCGGGGGCGAGGGGGCGACCCTCCTCCTCCGCGCCGAGCACCGCGAGCAGCAGGAGCTCGTCGGCCGCCTCGGCGCCGGGATCGGGGTCTGGCTCCGCCGGGGCCGGAAAGTCGATGCGGGTGCGGGCGAGGGCGGCGCGCCACGGCGCGTCGGACGGCGGGTCGGGGTCCGGCCGCCCGGGCTCCAGCCGGACCTCGGGGCAGCCCCCGCGGCGGACGACCGCCGAGCCGGTCGGAAGCTCGGTGACGAGCCGCTCCGCCTCCGGCCCCGCGAGACCGAGCCACTGGACCGTCTCCCGCGCGACGGCGGGCGGGACCCGGAAGCTCGCGTACGTCGTCAGCGCGCCGGCGGCCGCGCTCCTCAGCTCGGGCGGCAGCCGATCCGGATACTGCGACGCGACGAGCGCCCGCACCCCGAACTTCCGTCCCTCGGTCAAGATCTCCGCGACCAGGCGCGGGGAGAACGCGTGGACCTCGTCGAGGACGAGGAGCGCCCGTCGGCCGTCGCCGGGCCGGCCGAGGAGGCCGAGGTAGATCCGGCCCAGGACGAGCGTCCCGGCGAACGCGGCGGCCTCCGGGCCGAGGGTCGCGAACGGGAGGCGGACGAGGACGGACCGACCCGCGGCGAGCAGCCGGTCGACCGGCACCTCGTCCCCGCGCGGCGCCAGCAGCTCCCCGAGGGCGGGCACCAGCACGACCTTCGACACGCGCGTGGCGGCCGACCAGAGGAACTCGGGGTTGCGGCGCACGACCGGTGCGAGCTCGTCGAGGAACCGGGCGAGCTCGGGCCGGCGGGTCGTGAGCCGCGCCGACTCCCGGCGCTCCGGGCTCGTCAGCAGGTGGTGGACGTCGACCAGCGAGCCCCCCTCCTCCTGGGCGACCCGGACGAACGTGTCGAAGATCCGTTCGAGCCGGAAGCCCCAGTAGAGATCGGTCCCGTCCGGGGTCAGCCGCTTCAGGGCGGCGACCAGGTGGGCCGCGGTCCGTTCCGGGTCGGGCCCGTCGGCCGGGAGGGCCGCGATCCCCGGGACCGGGCGTTCGGCGGCGTCGACGGCCACGAGGCGCCCGCGTGCCGCCGGGTCGAGGCGGGCGACGATCGCGGGAGCGAGGTCCCCGTGGAGATCGACCACGGCCACCGCTTCACCGGCCGCGATCGCGGCGGCCGCGGCCCGGGCGAGGTACGTCGTCTTCCCGGCGCCGGACGCTCCGAGCACGAGCGCGTGCCCCGCCTCCGGGGTCGGGGGATCGGACGGCGGCTCGGCGGGCGCTTCCGCGGTGCGGGCGGCGTCGGGCGGGGCGAGGGCGGTCCACGCCCCGGGCGGGATCGCGCCGGCCCGCGCGCCGTCCCACGCCCGGACCTGCCGCCGGACCGGCACGGCGAGCGCCGGTCGGCCGATCGCCTCGCTCCACGTGCGGGCGAGCGCGGTCGCGACCGCTTCGTCGCGATCGGCGGGCCGACCGTCCGGGGGGGCCCAGCGCGCCCGGCGGGCGACGGCGATCCGGCCGTCCGGCACGCGCACCCAGTACGTCTGGACGGCGCACCAGCCGCCGGATCCCACCGCCCGCGCGACCGAAGCGGGATCGGCCGCGAGGCTCCGGTCCAGCGGCGACGCCGGCCCCCCGCCTGCGGCCGGTGCGAGCAGCAGGGACCGGTCCAGCGCCCGGGCGGGCGGTCGGGGCGGGGCCGGCGGCGAGGGCCGAACCTCGGCCCGGGCCGCCGCGAGCGGGCCGTCGAGCAGGCCGAGGAGCGCCGCCGGGCGGACCGAGATCCACGGTACGGGATCGTCGACGGTCGCCTCGAGCACGACGCCGGCCGGCGGCCGGGTCGCGGCCAGGACGAGGGCGAGCGCGCGGTAGAGTCGGGTCCGCACGGGCGGATCGCCGTGCGGGCGCACGCCGGCCACGGACCGGTCCGTCAAGGGGCCTCCTCGGCCCGGGCGATCAGCGCGTCGATCGCCGCCGCGAGGGCGATGAGACGGTTCGCCCGGGCGTACGCGCGCAGCGTCTCGGTCGGGACGTACCGCACCACCGCGCGGTCGCCTTCCCAGAGCCGGACCCGCCAGCCGAGGGCGCCGGTCGTCGGATCGCGGACGAGCCGGGCCCACGGTCGGTACGGGCCGGCGATCGGCAGTCGCACGGCGCCCTCCGCGCGGGGAGGCGGGTTCGATCGGCGTCGAACGGGTTCGTTCGCAAGGGGTTCCGGGTCGATGCGCTCGGCATCCACGTTCTCCACAGTCCCCCCTCCGCCCGGCGGGCCGGCGAGGGAGGGATTCGTCGTCGGCGGCGCCACGAGCTCCGCCTCCCACGGGCCCACCGCCGCGGCCGGACCACCGCGGTGCGTCGGGAAGCGGGGTCCGGTCGGTCGACCGGGAAGCGGCCGGGCGACGGCGCGCGCGCTCGCCCGTCGGCGCGTCCCCGGCAGATCCGGCCGGGCGTGCGCTCACGGGGGCGGCCGCAAAGGGACCCCTCCCTTCGGGGCGGCGCCGTACGTCAGGCGGTTCGATCGGGGCCGCGCCCGGGGCGGACGGAACGTCCGGGCCGGGCCGGCGGCTCGATGCGGGGCGGGTCGTTCGACCGGGCGACGTCGCGGGCGCGGCTCACCGGGCAGACCGGGGGCGGTCGGGGGTGGGTCGGCGGGGGGGACGGGGCCGGGTCGATCACAGAACGACCGGCCGATCGCGGGCGCGAGGTCGAGCCTCGCGGCCCGCTGGAACGTGAACGCTGCGCCGACCCCACGTGTAGAAGGACCCGTCGCACGCCGGGACGCGGTGCCGTCCCCTTACGCGATGTTGACGGGTCCTTCCGGGGTGGTTGCAGGGAAACGACCGCGGGGACGGTATTTAGGGGGCGAACGGGGAGGGGACGGAACGCCCCCTCGGAGGGCGTTCGCCCTACCGGCCGCGGGGCGGGCTCGCGTCCGCGAGCACGATCTTCGGGAGCTCGCCCTGGATCGCCGGCGGCCGTCGGGTGGCGCCCTGGGCGCGGGACTGCGCCGAGTGCCGGGGGAGGAGCCACCGCTCGCCCCAGAGCCGAAGCTCGCGGGCGGCGGGGGCGAGGCCGAGGCCCATCTCCGTGAGCGAGTAGACGACCGAGAACGGGCGCGTGCTCACGACGGTCCGCTGGACGACCCCCTGCCCCTCGAGGAACTTCAGCGTCGCGCTCAGCGTCTTCGCATTGAGCCGCGGGTTCGACTTGAGGATCTCGCTGAACCGCTGCGGCCCGTCGAGGAGCCGGTGGACGATCGCGAGCCGCCACTCCGTGCCGATCACGCCGACGGCCGCCAGCACCGGGCAGAGCGTCCGCCCCTCCCCGCTCTCGCAGGCGTCGGCCGACCCGGGGGGCATCGGGGCGGGGGTTCGACGGACCCGTTCGGACTCCATCGCGCGGACCGATCGTGCGCAACGCGCGAGGGCTCTTATAGTTACCGTGTGAAAGTAGGTGAACGGCAGTAAGCGGATGCGCGCGCCCCGTCCACCGGCGTCCGCGCGTACCTTTTCTCCGCGCGCCCCGTCGGCGAGCGTGGCGCGTCGCCCCCGCGAGATCGAGCTCGCCGTCGAGCGCCCGCTCGGCCCGGCTCCGGCCGGCGTCGCCCGGCTGACCGCGCGGTTCGCGATCGGCCCCGCCGACGAACCGCCGACCCCGCAGGAGCTCGCGAAGACGCTCGACGACCTGCGGGCCGACCTGGACGCGCTCGTCGGGGTTCCGATCGCGGCGGTGCCGGCCGCCCGGCCGGACCGGGCGCTCGCGGAGCTCATCGGGGCGTACCGGCCCCGGCAGCGCGAGCTCGTCGACCTGCTGCAGGACGAGGGCGAGATCACGCCGGGCGAGCACGCCGCCCTCGCGCAGTACCTCGCGGCGGGCGGGGCCCCCGCGCCGGCCGCGTCGGCGTCCGATCTCGAACGGCTCGCGGACCGGCCGATCGCGGCGATGCCGATCGCCGCCGGGCCCGGCGCGGAGCCGACCCGGCCCGTTCCCGATCTCCTGCGCGAGTACGCGATCGTCTCCCTCAAGCAGGCCGGCGCGGTCCGGGCCCGCCGTCAGATCTCGTTCGGGGAGTACATGGCGCTGAAGCGCTACTTCGAGTCGCGCGCCGCCGACGGGGCGCCCGCCGCGGCCCCGGATCCCGCCTCGGGCAACCGGTAGAGCGCGACCGCGAGCAGCCCCACGTCGGTGATCCCGCGCTGCATCGGCACGGCCCGGGCGGCCCCGGGCCGCACGACCGCGTTCGGGTCGCCGGCGGCCCCGACGACCGCCCCGGCCGGGTACTGGTCCGACCCGATCGCCCCGGCGGTCCGGAACAACCCCACGCTCATCTCGCGGTGGCGGATCCGGTCCCGGGCGGCGGCGAGGAACCGGCCGAGCCCCGGCCCCTCGTCGATCCCTTCGGGGGCCCCGAGCGTCGTCATCGCGAACGTCGCGACGCCCTTCGTGCGGCTGTCGGGCGTGAGCTGCTCGGCCCGGACCAGCGACTCGCTGCGCTCGACGAACCGCTCGGCCGCCGCCTCGGGCGCGTCGAGGATCTCGAGGAAGGCGAGCCGGCTCGTCCACCCCTTGTCGAAGACGCCGTCGGCCGCCGCGCGGAGCGCGTCCCCGGGTCCGGCGACGACCACGGGCCGGCCCACGTGCGGGCCCGGTACGGCGGCCGGGGTCGACCCGGGGGCGAGCGCGGCGCGGGCGGTCGCCGGCAGCGCGTCGACGAGCCCCGTGCGCGCGAGCACGGCGCGCGCCTCCGCCCGCTCCTCCGCCGCGACCGGGCGCATCGGGCCGCCGCCGACGAGCGTCGGGCCGTCCCCGCGCTCGACGACGAACGTCGCGGCGTCGGCCCGCGCGACGGCCGCGCCGAGCCGGCCGCCGACCGATCCCTCGCCGAGGACGCGGACGATCCGGTCGAGCTCGCGCCCCGACGCGCCGGCGGCGCGCGCCCGCTCGAGGAGGTCGCCGAGCTCCGCGCCGGTCATCCCGACCGGCGGGACGGCGAGCGCGCGGAGCGCGCCGGGCGAGAGCAGCACGAGGAACAGGTCCTGCTCGGAGAGCCCCTCCGCGAGCTCGCGGGCGGCGGCGGTGATCTCCGCCGCCTGCGGCGCGCCGGCCCACCCCGGCGGCACGATCGTCCCCCGGAACGGGAGCTCGGGCGCGACCGGTTCCGGCCCGGCGACGTACCCCTGGGTCAGCCGGTCGCCGAGCGTGCGGAGCGCCGCGAGCGCCATCGAGTTCGCGGCGTTGCCGACCGCGAGGAAGGCGACCTCGCGGTACCGGCCGTCCGCGACGAACCGGTTCCCGATCCGCAGCGTCCCGGCCTCCCGTTTGAGCGCGAGGCGGACGGACCGGTACGCGTCCGCCGCCGTGACGGCCGTCCGGTAGGCGAGCCCGGCGATCGGGTCCGGGCCCTTCGGCTCCGGCTCCCCCGGCGGGAACGGGTCCCACGGGAACGGTCCGATCACGGAGGGCGGGGACCGGGGGCGGAGGTCAAAGCGGTGCCGCCCCGTCAGCCGAGCTGGAGCCGCTCCGTCGCCCGGGTCGGCGCGGGGTGGGCGAACCGGCCGGGTCCGAACAGGGCCGGATCGAGGTCGCTCGGCTCGCCGAGCACCGCCGCCGCGACCCGCCGGCTCGAGGCCGGGGCGAGCATGAAGCCGTGCCCGCCGAACCCGTTGGCGTGGACGAAGCCGGCGAGCCGCGGGTCCTCGCCGATGACGGGGAGCCCGTCCGGCGTGTCGTCGTAGAAGCCGGACCAGGCGCGCAGGACGCCGAGCGCCCCGAGGCGGGGCAGGAGGCCGGCGAGGGCGCGGGCCATCGCGCCGAGGAACGCCGCGGAGCTCGGCACCCCGGCGGCGGTCCCCGTCGGGTGGGCGACCGTGAGGCCGCCGACGATCTCGCCGCGCAGCGTCTGGCTGAAGTAGAGGCCGTCGGACGCCCGGACGACCATCGGGTCGAGGAACGGCTTGAGCGGCTCCGTCGCGAGGATCTCGTGGCGGGTCGCGACGTTCGGGACGGCGAGGCCGGCCCGGCGCGCGACGTCCCCCGACCAGCCCCCCGCCGCGTCGACGACCGTCGGCGTCGTCGCCGGCCCCGCGGAGGTGGCGACGCCGGCGACCCGGCCGTCGCGGACGGTGACCGAGGTCAGCTCGACGCCGAGCGCGACCTCGACCCCGAGCGAGCGGACGGCCTCGTAGAGCCCCCAGACGGCGGGGAACGGGTACAGCGTCCCGTCGCTGGCGAGGTACGTCCCGCCCACCACCGCGCCGGGGGCGATCCCGTCGACGAGGCGCGCGACGCCGTCCGCGTCCAGGACGCGCGACGGGAGCCCCTCCGCGGCGACGAGCTCGTGCACGCGACGCAGGCGGTCGAGCTCGGCCGCGCTCTCGGCGAGGAACAGATAGCCGCCCTGGCGGAACCAGATGTTGTAGCCGAACTCCCGCCCGAACCGCCGGTACGCGGCGACCGACTCGCGGGCGAGCCGCACGGTGGCGCGCGTCTCCCACTGCTGGCGGACGCCGCCGCCGTTGCGACCGGAGGCGCCGCTCGAGAGGTAGCCGCGGTCGACGACGAGGACCGGGCCGGCCCCGGCGCGGGCGAGCCGGTACGCGGTGAACAGTCCGACGATGCCGGCGCCGACGATGACGGACCGGTAGTCGGAGCGCGCGAGCGCCGTCACGCCGCGCCCTCCGGTCCGTCGGCGGGGAGCGCCGCCAGCGCCGCGATCGGGGTCGGCACCACCGGGGGCCGCTGCGTGAGGTACCCGACCGCGCCGGGGTCGCGCTGCTCGAGCAGGCCGAGCAGCAGCAGGGCGTCCGGCGTGCAGTAGCGTCCCTGGCAGAGCCCCGTGCCGAGCCCCGTGTACCGCTTCACGACCTCGATCCCGGCGTACCCGCGCGCATGGGCGGTCTCGATCTCCTCCCACAGGACGTCCTCGCACGGGCAGGCGATCCACCGGCCGGGCCGCGGGCCGCGCAGGAGCTCGCGGTAGTATCCCTCGAACTCGGAGCGGCCCGCCTCGGGGACCCGGTCGATCCCCTCCGGAGCGGACGGGGCGCCCCCGATCCGGTCGGCGGCGCGACCGCCGCTCGCGGCGGAGGCCCCGGGGACCGCGCCCCCGACCGGACCGACCGCGAAGAGGCCCGGCACGGTGGTCGCCCCGTCCGGATCGACCGCGGGGAGGTACGCGCCCAACGGACCGTGCCAGGTCATCCGCGCGCCGGCCTGGAAGAGGAGCGGGACGTTCGGGAGCCGCCGGTGGGCGAGGATGACGGCGTCGCCCGCGAGCGTGAAGCGGGGTCCCGCGCCCCGCCCCTTGAGCTCGAGCGACCGCACCCAGCGGCGTCCGTTCGCCGCCACGACCAGGGTCCGGGGGAACAGGCGAACGCCCCGGTCCGACGCCGACCGGACGAGCTCGGGCGGGATCTCGCCCGGGCTGACGACCGCGTGGACGCGCGGGCCGAACCGCTCGACGATCTCGCGCGCCCGGTCCCCGCCGCCCACGACGATCGCGCGGTGGAACGGCGGCGGGGCGCCGCCGGCGACGAGCGCCTCGGCGCCGTCGCCCGTCAGGATGCCGGGCCGGTCGTTGCCCCCGAAGAGGAGGTTCCCGTCGTACGCCCCGGTCGCCACGACGACCGACCGGGCCCGGATGCGCACCCCGCGCGCCGGTTCCGTCACGCCGACGAGGGCGAAGCGGAGGGGATCGCCCGACGGCGGCGGGAGGAACGCGACGGTGGTGGCGGCGAGGAGGTCGGCGCCCGGCAGCGGGAGCGGGTGGAGGCCCCGGTCGATCAGCAGCGGCCGCTCGCCGCGCTCCACGAGCCGGGCGGCCGTCGCGCGCCCGCTCGTCCCGGCCCCGATCACGACGGTCGGGGCCTCCCGTAGAAGCGGGGGCGCGGCGAGGGCGCGCGCGGCGGCGTCGGTCGGCGGCGTCCCGTAGCCGGCGAGCGCCCGCACGACGCGCTGGTACGCCCGGGTCGCGAACGCCGGCCGACGGAAGCCGTGCAGCGTGTCGATGCCGCCGGGGAAGATCGCGTCGAGCGCGCCCAGGAGGTCGAAGCGGGCGGACGGCCAGGCATTCTCGGTCGTCGCGACGTCCCCGTCGGCCGGCTCGTACCGGCAGGCCCGCACGTTCGGGCGGCCGTTCACGCGGAGCAGGCACCCCGTGCAGTGGCCGACCCCGCAGAACGGTCCCCGTGGGCGGTGGTAGCGGACCGACCGTTGGAGCAACGGGCGCTGGACGCGGACGATCCCCGAGAGCAGGGTCTCGCCCGAAGCGACCGCCACGGGACGCCCGTCGTAGCGGATCGTGCGCGACGGAGCGACCGGCATCGAGGGCGACCGTCGGGCACGCCCGTCCGCGGTATTTAGGGTCCGCGCCGCCGGCCGGCACCGCCGGTGGACCGGCCCCGGACCCAAGCTATATAGAGAATAGAAACTCCCTTGCGCGCGTAACCGATGCGTTCGAGCGGTGGGTTCCACGGCCGCCGGATCCAGAAGACCGGCGGCTCGACCTACATCATCTCGCTGCCGAAGAACTGGGTGCTGGGACGCGGTTTGGGACCGGGGGACGTCTTGTTCTTCACGCCCCGCGCCGACGGCTCGCTCACGGTGTTCGCCGAGTCGGGCGGTCCGTCCGAGGTCGAGCGCCGGGTCGTCGGCGTCTCGAACGACATGCAGGACGAGCACCTCTTCCGGCGCCTCATCGCCGAGTACATCGCGGGCTACCCGCTGCTCGAGATCCGCACGCCGGGCCGGATGAGCCCGCGCACCCGCGACACCATCCGCAGCTTCGCGCAGCGGATGATCGGACCCGAGATCCTCGAGGAGACGGCCGAGGCGGTGATCCTGCAGGACGTCGTCGGGCAGAACCCACTCCCGATCCCCTCGATCATCCGGCGGATGCGCCAGATGGTCGCGGCGATGCAGCTGGACGCGATGGCGTCGTTCCGCGCCCGGGACGCGTCGATCGCGCGCGACGTGATCGAGCGCGACTGGGAGGTCGACCGGCTCCACTGGTTCCTCGAAAAGCAGGTGACGAGCGCGCTGCGCGACGCGCGCATCCTCGCCTCGCTCGAGCTCACGCTGCCGGAGTGCTCGACCTACCTGCTCGCCTCGCGCGTCCTCGAACGGATCGCGGACCACGCCGTCCGGATCGCGACGACCGTCCCGATCCTCGGCAAGGAGCGGACCCCGGCCCGACTCCTCGCCGAGCTCGACCGGATGGCGAGCCGGGCCTCGTCGGCGCTCTCGGACGCGCTCGAGGCGCTCGAGAGCCGGGACATCCCCCGGGCGAACGCGGTCATCGACTCCGCGAAGGAGCTGACGCGCGAGCGCGACCACATCCTCCACGAGCTCACGTCGAAGAGCGGCCGGCTCGCGGTCGGGCTCGCCTACGTGCTCGAGAGCCTCGAGCGGAGCGCGTTCTACGCGAGCGACCTCGCGGAGATCGCGATCAACCGCGCCGTCGAGTCGCCCGCGCGCGAGGAGATCGCCCGTCCGCCGGCGGCGAAGCCGGCGGCCGCGGCCGCCCCCGCCTCGGGGGCCTAGTCGGCGCCCGGTCCCGCCATCGCGCGGACGATCGCCGCCACGTCGGCCGCGCTCGGCACGCGGGGGTTCGCGAGGACCGCCGGGGAGCCCAGCGTGCGCTCGACGACCCGCGGGAGGCCGTCGTCCACCCGCGCGCGCGGAACGCCGGCGGCCGCGAGGTCGGCCGGGAACCGGACGAGGTCGTACAGCCGCCGCAGCTTGAGCGGCCACGGGACGACCGCGATCCGGCCGGTCTCGTCCGGGACCGCCACCGTGCGGGCGAGCTCCTCCAGCCGCTCGCGCGCCGACGGGTGGTCGAACTCGAGGACGAACGGGAGGGCGATCCCGAGGAGCCGCCCGTACGGGAGGTCGGTGGCCGGCTCCAGGGCGCGGGCGAGGGCATGCGCGAGCCCGCGTTGCGCGTTCGCGACGGCGAGCCCGGCCCGGCTCGCGGCATAGTGGAGGTCGGCCCGCGCGCCCGCGTCGTCCGCCCAGCGGAGCGCCGAGGGAAGGCGCCGCACGACCGTCGTCGCGGCGTCGCGGGCGAGGGCGTCCGAGAACGGGTTCGTCCACGCCGACACGTACGCCTCGATCGCGAGCGCCGCGCTCTCGAGCGCCCCGTCCACGATCCGCTCGGTCGGGAGCCCGCGGGCCATCGCCGCGTCGACGAGGGCCCACGCGGGCGCGAGGGCCCGGTGCGTCGGCTCGACCGGGCGGCCCGCGGCGTCCCAGAGGTCGGCGGTGCCGGACGCCTCGGCCCCGCTGCCGCTCGTCGTCGGCACGGCGATGAGGCGGACCGGGCCCGGCTCGGCGAGCTCGAGGACCGGGAGGAGCGCCCCGAGCGTCGTCGTCGGGCGCGCGGCGAGCAGCCGGGCGCCCTTCGCCGCGTCGATCGCGCGGCCGCCGCCGACGGCGACGAGCGTATCGGCCCCGATCTGCCCGAGTCGCTCCGCGAGCGCCCGGACCGCCGCCTCGCGGTCGGGGGCGGCGTCCAGCACGACGACCTCGACCGCGGCGTCGGTCTTGGCGAGCTCCTCGACGACCCGCCGATGGCCGTCGGCGCGGGCGACCGCCGGGTCGACGGCGACGAGCGCGCGCGCCACCTCGATGCCGCTCAGCTGCTCGACGGCCCCGGGCCCCCACGCGAACCGCGGGGCGGTGAAGAATCCCGCCATCCGACCCCCGCGGCGCCGGTCAGGGCGCGGGGCCTTCGCGGCAGCGCCGGCAGGCGCCGGTGAGGGAGAACGCGATCCGCTCGACGTTCCAATCGTCGGGGTGGCGCTCCGCGAGCTCGGTCAGGAGGTGGCGGTCGAGCTCGGTGAGCTCGACTCGCTGGATCCGCCCGCAGCTGCGGCAGACGATGTGCGCGTGCGGGTCCTCGGTGAGGGCGACCCGCACGATCCGTACGGTGGGGAGATCGTTCCGCGCGCGGGCCGAGGCCCGGACCTTCGGCCGGGCGGACGTCGCGCGCGGTCGGGGCGCCATCGCGGCCGCCGAGACTCCCCGCGTATATACCCGCGGAGGCGCCGCGCCCGAGGGGGGACGGGGTCGTCTCCGGGCCCGTCGGACCCGGGTCGCCCCCCGCCAGGCCCCGGTCGACGACGGCCGGGACCGGGCGCGCGCGGCGCACCGACGGACCGGGCGGGGCGGGCGCGGGGGACCCGCGGACGATCGCCCGGGCGGCGCGTCGGGGCGCGACCGGGGCGACGAGGGGCCGTCCGTGCCGCGGGCCCCGCGGTCGACCGCCGCGGGCGGCCCGCGTCCTTCGGGGGCACGAAAAGCGAGTTAACCGCCCTCGCCCTACTTCTTCCGCATGGGCACGCCCCGGACGATCCCCCGGGAACTGATCGACTTCCTGCGCCTGCCGGGCGCCCAGTCGCTCGTGCTTCGGGGCCCTCCGGGGTCGGGGAAGACCAGCCTCTCGCTCGGGCTCCTCGAGGCCTACTCGGGGGCCCGGTACTTCGTCACGACCCGGGTCCCCGGGGACGACGTGCGCCTCTCCTTCCCGTGGCTGGCCGAGGGGAACGGTCACGCCGTCGAGATGGTCGACAACACCGCCCCGGACCCGGGCCTCTCCCGCGCGTCGGAGGTCCTGCTCGGGCACGGGGCGCGCGTCCTCGACGATCCGGCCTCCGCCCGGGAGCTCTCCGAGTTCCTGTGGCTGCCCGGGCCGCTCCAGGAGACGTGGAGCCGTCTCGACCCGCAGCGACCGTCGCTCGTGGTGATCGACTCCTGGGACGCCTTGGTCGAGTCGTACCTCGGCGACCGTCCCGGGATCCCCGGCGGGGACGCGCCGACCCGCGCCGAGATCGAGCGGTCGCTGCTGCGCCGCATGGGGTCGCTGTCGACCCACCTCGTCTTCGTCCTCGAGCGCGACGAGCAGACCCAGCTCGACTACCTCGTGAACGGCGTCGCCGTGACGAGCCGGGAGGTCGTCGAGGGTCGGCTCGAACGCTGGCTCACGCTGTACAAGCTCCGGGGCGTTCGGATCGAGACCGCGCACTATCCGTTCTCCCTCGAGGGCGGGCGGTTCGAGTGCATCACGCCGACCCGCGCCTACCACGAGCTCGAGGGCGGCGCGTTCGATCTCGCGCCCGATGCGATCCCGGGCCATCTGTGGCCGGGGTCGCGGTCGTTCGCGGAGAGCTTCGGCCGGTTGCCGCTCGGGAAGACGACCCTGCTCGACGTCGCGAAGGACGTCCCGAACCGGATCCCGTACCTGCTGCTCGCCCCGATCGTCGCGTACACGCTGAGCCGGGCCGGCCGGGTGATCTTCGTCCCCGACACGAGCACCCTGCCGGACGACGTCTGGGACGCCTTCCACGGGGCGGTCGACCGTCGCCAGTTCCTGCAGCAGACGCGGTTCCTGATGGCCCCCGCGGGCCCCAACGAGCGGCGATCGGAGTTCGACGCGACGATCGTCCGGCCCGGCGCGGCGCCCGAGGAGCCCGCGACCGGTGCGGAGGTGAACCTCGAGGAGTTCCTCCGCACGGGCGCGACCCCGGAGTCCCCGGGGCTGTTCGTCGTGTTCCTGCAGGGACTCGGCGCGATCGCGTCGGCCCGGGGGTTCGCGCTGGACGGCGCCCAGGCGCTGCGGTTGCCCGGTCAGATCCAGAGCGCCGTCCGCGGCGCGGCGCTCCACGCGATCGTGGTCGGCCCGCTCGATTCGCCGCTGTTCGATCCCCTCCGTCCCGTGGCGTCCCTGCGGCTCCACCTGCGGCAGCGGCAGGGTCGGGTGCTCGCCTACGGCTCGGACCCGTGGACCCCCACGTTCCTCCTCACGGAGGGTCACGAGGGGTCGCCGTACGGGCTCCTGCGGGTGGTCTAAGGACCCCGCGCGCCGGGCGCGCCTCGCCCCGGCACAAAGCTAAAAGCGGCCGCGCGAGGTAGTTATCGGTCGAGGGGGACGCCGCCGCCCCGGTCATGGACGACCTCACCTACCTCGTGGTCGACGATTCGCCCACGGTGCGCCGCACGATCGTGCAGGCGCTGGAGAAGGAAGGGGTGCCGACGGCGCGGATCGCGGAGTCGGAGTCCGCCGCGCACGCGATCGAGTCGTTCGACCGGGTGCGCCCGGACGTCGTCTTCCTCGACATCAGCCTGACCCGCGGCGAGCCGTCGCCGGGCGCGTACATCGACCTCCTCCGGGTCGCGTCGACCCGGCCCGAGAGCGGCAACGACGTCGCCCGCCACATGGTCTCCCGCAATCCGTCCGTCAAGATCGTGGTCTGCACCGGCAATCCGCCGGACGACCCGCGGGTCCGGGAGCTGATCCGAGCCGGGGCGTTCCAGGTGCTGCAGAAGCCGATCCACCTCGCCCAGATCCGCGAGGTCCTGCGGCAGATCCGCGACGAGGACCGCGAGTCGGCCCGCACGGGCTGAGCCCTAGCGGCGCCGCCGCGGTCCGGCCGCCCGCGGATCGGTCTCCACGCGGCCGAGCTCCCCCTCGATCTCGCGCACCCGGGCCCGGGCCGCCGCGGCCTCCCCGGCGGTCGCCCGCCGCTCGAGATCGACCGCGAGCCGGCTCAGCCGCAGGGCCCCCACCTGGGCGGCGGCCGACTTGAGCGTGTGGGCGTCCGCCTGGAGCGCGGGCAGGTCGCCCCGCGACGCCGCGCGCGCCAGCCGGCGGACGATCTCGTGCGCCTCCCGAAAGAACGTGGCGAGCATCCCGCGCACGAAGGTCGGATCGTCGCCCCCGAGCTCCGTCAGCTGCGCCAGCACCGCGTCGTCGAGCGCCCCGGACGGATACGCATCCGCCTCGGGGGGGGCGACCGCGGCGGGCGGCCCGCCCCGGCAGAAGAGGCGGACGATCGTCGTCCCCGGCGGCGAGGACGGCGCGACGCGGCGCACGAGGTACTCGAGCAGCACGGGCGGGGCGCCGTCCCGCTCCCGCGGGACCCAGCCGTGGGCCGCCGGCCGATGCTCCTCGATCTCGCGCAGGATCTCCGAAAGCCACGCGGTGCCCGGGGTCGACGTCCCCGCGGCGCCGCCCGCGAGGGCGGCGAAGCGGCCGTTCTCGAGCGCGCGGCCGGGTCCGCGCAGGACGGCGGCCCCCTCCTCCGCGGCCTCGAGCGCGGCGAGGTCCCCCACGTCGGGGTCGCGGCCGGCCCGCGCCGCCTCCTCGAGCCGCTGGGCGGCCCGCGCGGCGCGCAGGCGCCGGTCGAGCTCCCCCGGGGGAAAGATCCCCTTCACCTGGTAGTCCTGGGCCCCGGCGAGGTAGGCGGCCCGGGCGACCGCGGGATCCTCCGCGCCGCTCAGCACGAGGACCGGCACGTGGGGGGCCCGGGCGCGCAGGCGCCCGAGCCCCTCCGTCCCGCGGCTGTCCGGAAGCCCGAGGTCGAGGAGGATCGCATCGACCGGCGCGGTCCCGAGGCGCGCGAGGGCCTCCGCGATCCGGCCGGCCCGCTCGATGCGGTAGGCGCCCGGGGCTTCCTGGGCGAGCGTGAGCTCGACGAGGCGCGCGTCGGCCGGGTTGTCGTCGACGACGAGCAGCCGGACGGGGTTCCCGGACATCGGCGCCCCGGGCGGCGTCCCCCGGTCAGGGCGGCGGCAGTTCGACGGCGGTGAACCAGAACTGGGAGATCGTCTTCACGACGGTGTGGAACTGGTCGAAGTCGATCGGCTTGCGGACGTAGCAGTTCGCGTGCTCGTCGTAGGCGCGGGCGATGTCCTCCTCCGCCTTCGACGAGGTCATCACGACGACCGGGATCCGCTTGAGGTCGGGATCGGACTTGATCTCGGCGAGGACCTGCCGGCCGTCCTTGCGCGGCATGTTGAGGTCGAGGAAGATCAGGCTCGGGCGCGCGGCGCCCGCGTACTTCCCCTGCCGTCGGAGGTACGCCATCGCCTCGACGCCGTCCGGGACGACGTGGAGCTCGTTGAGGATCTTCGACTCCGCCATCACCTCCCGGACGAGGCGCGCGTCCGCGGCGTTGTCCTCGGCCATCAGGATCTGGACGGGGTTGGGATTGCTGGCGAACGGGGCGGGCATCGGACCCGGTGTACTACGCCCCGACGCTACGTAAACCCTTGCCGGCCGCCCGCGCGGCCGTCCCGCCCGCTAGACGAGCTCCCGCAGTCGGTCCTCGATCAGCGACGTCGCGCGCCCCTCCAGCTGGGCGGCCCGCGGGTCCGGGGCCGGTCGGGCGGCCGCCGCCGCGCGCGCCCGCTCGACCGGAAGGGTGAACCGGAACGTGGTCCCGTCGCCCGGCCGTCCCGAGCTCTCGACCCAGACCCGGCCCCCGTGCCGCTCGACGACCTTCCGCACCACGGCGAGGCCGATCCCGGTCCCCGGGTACTCCTCGCGCGAGTGGAGCCGCTGGAAGATCACGAAGATGCGGTCCTGGTACTCGGGCGGGATGCCGATCCCGTCGTCCGCCACGGCGAACTGCCAGTCCGCGCCGCGCCGTTCGGCCGTCACCCGGACGTGGGGCGGGTCCGGGCCGCGGAACTTGATCGCGTTCGCGATCAGGTTCTGGAACAGCTGCGCGAGCTGGGTCGGGTCGCCGTCGACCTCGGGCATCGGTCCCACAGTCACCTCCGCCCGCGCCTCGGCGATCGACTCGCGCAGGTTCGCGAGCACCCGCTGGATCACCGTCGCGACCGCGACGCGCTGGAACGCCTCGGTTCGGGTACCGAGCCGGGAGTAGGCGAGCAGGTCGTCGATCAGGTCGCGCATCCGGGCGGCGCCCTCCTGGGCGTAGCGGAGGAACTCGTTCGCGTCCCCGTCGAGCTGCGTTCCGTAGCGACGCTGCAGCAGCTGCGTGTAGCTGCCGACCATCCGCAACGGCTCCTGGAGGTCGTGCGAGGCGATGTACGTGAACTGCTCGAGCTCGCGGTTCGAGCGGGCGAGCTCGGCCCCCCGCGCCGCGAGCGCCAGGACGAGCTTCTCGCGTTCGGCGAGGTCCTGGAGGAGGACCCCCCAGACGGAGACGCCCTCCCAGCGGGCCGACTGCACGACCACCTGGAGGGGCACGGCCCGTCCGTCCTTGCGGTGCCCCGGGACCTCCGCGACCCGCGGCGGCTCGCCCGGGTGCGGATCGGCGAGCAGCGGCCCGAGCGCCGCCCGCGCCTCGCGCTCGAACAGATCGTCGAACGGGAAGCCGACGAGCTCGGCGGGTGCGAAGCCGAGGAGCGGCGTGATGGCGTCGTTGGCGTATCGGACGACCCGCTGGTCGTCGACGAGCAGCAGCGTCGCGAGCGGCAGCTTGAGCAGCACATGGCTCGGCGACTCGGCCCGGAACAGCCGGGGGTCGTCCCGCCAGAGCAGGACGGTGAGTACGGCGAGCGTGGTCACCCCGAGCGCGGCCCCGATGACCTGATCGAGGCGGCCGGAGTTCGTCAGCGGATCGACGTAGGCGGCGGTCGCGAGGTGGAAGATCAGGACCGTCGACCCTCCGAGCGCGGCCGCCCACGCGGCGAGCGCGACCCACTCCGAGCGCGTCGGCGGTCGCACGGCCTCATCCCTCGGGCGGGGCGCCGGATCGGGCCGTGCCGCCCACCGTCTCCACCACCGGCTCCGTCCAGCGCAGGCGCCGGCGGATCGACTCGGGCGGGAAGTACGCGATCAGGCTGAGCAGGGCCGGGACCACCTCGAGGAGGTTCTTCGCGACGACCCACGGCCCGGTCGAGGACGGCACCAGCGCGGAGATCGCGAACCAGAGGAACAGGCTCGATCCGACGAGCGCGATGCGGTAGCGCTGGACCCGGTCCCGCGTCCGCCGCAGGAGGGAGAGGTAGAGGACGGCGCCGACGAGCTCGGGCACGACGAGGCCGACGATCACGAACCCGGTGAGGACGGGATCGGAGACCGTCGGTGTGGAGAACGTGAGCACCCCGGACTGGACCGCGAAGGCGTACGGGGCCGCGAGGACCTCGTAGTAGAGCGCGGCCGCGTAGAAGACCGCGTAGAACGCCGTGAGGGGAACGAGGTGGTAGCGGCCGGTGTAGACGTAGATGAGGAACCCGACGAGGCCCCAGAGGAGGGCGACGTCGACCAGGACGACGAGCAGCAGGAAGGTGAGGGCGGCGGGGACGGTCAGGACGCCCGCGAAGGCGAGCAGCGACTCCACGGCCGTGAGGGCCGTCGTCGCGCCGAGTCCGAGCCACCAGACCGAGAACTGGGCGACCGCGAGGCGGGAGGCCGGCGACACGGGGCGCGCGTAGAGCCGGACGCCGACGTACCCGTAGCCGAGGGACGCGAGCACCCCCGTGACGAAGGCGGCGGCGAGGTACCACTCGGTCACGACCGGACCCGCCCGCGCCCGATCCGCTCCGGGCGGCCCGGGGCGGATGCGACCACCGGGCTCTCCGAAGGAAGAGGTCCGTTCGGGGGTTATGTTAGTATCGTGCCACAGGCGGGAGAACCCCGCGCCCCGCCGGTTCGGCGTGTCGGCGCGCGCGCCCGCGTCGTTCCCGGGGCGTGCGGGGTCGCCCGCTCCCCGGGGGCCGTGCGCCGGGCGCGACGGCCCCGGGATTTGGGAACGATGTCGGAAGATCCGCAAGTACCCGGGCGCCCTGGTCGCGTGCGTGGATGCGGTCGTGCGGGCCGTCGGCGGAGGACCGGCCGGGGGAGCGGATCGAGCGGGCGGGCACGTCGGGTCGCTCCGCGATCGCGCCCCGACCGAACGCTAATGTCTGCCGATCCCTCCCCGGCGTCGCGGTGGACAGCTATTCGCGGATCCTGTGGTGGCTGTTCTCGAGCAGCGCCGGGGCGCGCACGCGCGGCCGCGTGGTGTTCGCCCTGCGCGCCGAGCCGAAGAACGCCCTCCAGCTCGCGCAGGAGCTCGGGCTCGACTACTCGACGGTCCGTCACCACCTCAAGGTGCTCGGGGAGAACCGGTTGATCGAGTCGACGGGCGCCCACTACGGCCAGGTCTACTCCGTCGCGCCCTCGCTCGAGGAGCGGTGGCCCGAGCTCGCCCGGATCGTCGCCCGGCACACCGCCCGACACCCGGAGGGGTCGGCGTGAGCGCTCCGGGCGCGGGCGGGGCGCCCCCGAGGGCCGCCCGTCGGATCCCGGCGGTCGCGTGGGTCGCGGTCGTCCTCGCCGTGGGCCTGGCGGCCGGGACGCTGGTCGCCCTCGCGGTCCCGTCGCTCCTCGGCCCGCCGCCGCCCGGCGCCGGGCCGACGGGGCCGTTCGCGCTCGGCCGGGCATCCGGCGTGCTGTCGATCCTCAACGCGACGCTGATCGCGGCGCTGCTGTTCGTCTACGCCCGGACCTACGTCGAGACCCGCGCCCGGTTCGCGCTCGGCCTCGTCGTCTTCCTCGCGGCGCTGTTCGTCCAGACGCTCGCGAGCTCGCCGGCGATCTTCGGCGCGTTCGGGGTCCGGCCCGGCGCGCTCGGCCCGTTCCTGTTCCTGGGCACTCTTTTCGAGGCGATCGCGCTCGCCGTCTTCCTCGCGCTCAGCCTCGAGTGATCGGCGGATCCGGCCCGGGGTCGACGGGGGGGCCGGACGCCCGGCCCCCGGAAGTGGTTCGCCGCGCAGCGCCGGATCAGGTCGAGATCCGCGCGGCGGCATGGCTCGTCGCCGTCGCGTTGCCGCAGCCGGGCATCCCGGGCGGCGCGGGCGGGATCCCCGTCCCGTTCCCGCATGCGCCGGGCGGCGGGGGCCGCACCGTCGAGTTGTTGCCGGCGGGCGGGGGCGGTAGCGGGGGCGGCGGCGGGCCGCCGCAGCCCGGCGGCCCGCCGGTGCGGTTGCCCGTCGAGTTCCCGGTCGTGGTGTCGGACGGGGCGGTCGCGGGGTGCGCCCCCGCGGCGAGTGCGGACGACGCGAAGCCGAGGGCGCCCAGCACGACGACCGAGAGCACGAGCACGCCCCCCAGCACGATCGCGGCCGCGACGAGGTTCTTTCGGAGCACCATGGTTCACCTCCCGGGGCGGAGAGAGCCCGCCACAGGGAAGCCCGTTTTCCGAAGACGGGCCGGAATCGCTCCCGCATCGGGCCGAAAACGCGGCCGGTCCCCGCGCGCTCGTCTACGCGCGCGAGATCGCCCCCGATCGCCGGCCCGCGGGGCGGGGCCGAGCCCTCGTCGTCGCGCGGTCCGCCCCTACATCACGTAGATCCGACGGCGCCCGACGGGGGTCGGAAGGTCCCAGGTCCCCTCGACTTCCGCGAGCGGCACCCGCTCGAGGTCGAGGGGGAGTCTGCCCTGCCGCGCGAGCGACCAGATTTGGGGGAGCGACTCGGCAGAGGCCGCGCGGGGCGCGCTCCCGATCCCGCTGCCGAGCAGCTCGAGGCCGGAGCTGCGGAACGGTTGCGAGCCGATCGAGATCGTGCCGCCGGCCATCTCGCCGATGGCGACGTACCGGGTCCGGGGGACGCGGTCGACCATGCCGCGCCCCGTGAACATCGGGAGCACGACCTCCGCGGGATGCCCCCAGACGTAGTCGAGCACGATGTCGTAGGGGTGGTCGCCCTGAGCTCGGCGGAGCGACTCCGCGAGCGCGGCGTCGGGCTGGGCGAGCGACACGACCGCGTCCGCCCCCAGTTCGGTGAGGGCCGCGAGCGCGGTCGGGTTGCGACCGGTCGCGACGACCCGGGAGGCGCCGAGGTGCTTCGCGATCGGAAGGGCGAGACGACCGGAGACGCCGGTCGCGCCCAGCACTAAGACGGACTCGCCGGGTTGGATCTTGGCCCGGTAGGAGAGCGCGAGCCACGAGGAGAGCCCGGGGTTCGCTATCCCCGCGGCGACCGCCTCGTCGAGCCCGTCGGGGATCGGGAGGCACCGGGCCGGCACCACGGCGGCGCGCTCGGCGAGGAGACCGTACGGGGCCCGCACGGCGTCGGCGTAGACCCGCCGTCCGTCCTCGAGGCGGCCGACGCCCTCGACCCCCATCACCGCCGGTAGCGAGCGAGGGCTCGCGTAGTGCCGCCCCGACGCGATCCCGCGTACGAGGCGGGTGAGGGGGCTCGCCCGCACCTCGAGGCGGACCTCGTCGGGACCGAACGCGGGTTCCGGGAACTCCTCGTAGCGGGGAGGCTCCCCGAACGCGTGCAAGACGGCCGCTTTCATGGGGTCGAGCGCGCATCCCCAAGACGCCGCGGTCGGAAGACGGTTTGGCGCCCGCCGGTCCCCCGGGGTGCGAACGCCCGGGTCGGTCCGCGCGCCAGGCGGCGGGAGTCGGAACCTACTAATGCCCCGGCGACCGGTCTCCACGAGGAAGGGCCTCGTGAAGCGCCGCACCCTCGTCGTCCGGCTCGTGGCGGTCGTGATCGTGCTCGTCGTCGCCGGGACACTCTCGTACCTGCTGCTCGTTCGCACGCCGAGCACGCCCGGCGCCCCCCCGCCGTCGGGGGTCGCGGTCTGCTCGAGCAACGGCACCGACAGCTCCGGGGGCAACTGGACGACGTACCACGGCAGCAATACGCACGGGGGCGTCGAGGCGGCCGGCGACGTGACGGGACTCTCGCCGCTCTGGGGGAGCCCGACGAGCGTCGACGGCCAGGTCTACGCCGAGCCGCTCACCTGCGGCAACGCGGTGTTCGTGGCGACCGAAGGCGACAGCGTCTACGCGCTCAACGCGAGCAGCGGGGCGACCCTGTGGGCGCAGAACCTCGGAACCCCGATGCCGGGGGCGTCGCTCCCGTGCGGCGACATCAGCCCGAGCGGCATCACCGGCACCCCGGTCATCGACGTGGCGACGGGCACGCTCTACGCCGTCGCCTTCCTGTCGTCGGGCCAGCATCTGCTCTTCGGCCTCAGCGTCGCGAACGGTTCCGTCCTCTCCCAGCGGGTCGTGGACGCGAACGGGTCGAACCCGCTGGTCGAACAGCAGCGCGGGGCGCTCGTGCTCGCGAACGGTTACGTCTACATCGAATACGGCGGGCTCTACGGGGACTGCGGCGACTACCACGGGTGGGTCGTCGGAGCCCCGGTGAGCGGCTCGGGACCGCTCGTCAGCTACCAGGTCCCGACGCAGCGCGAGGGAGGGATCTGGGGCGTCGCGGGGGCCGGGGTCGCCGCGAACGGGGACCTCTACGTGGCGACCGGGAACGGCGCGTCGAGCACGACCTTCGACCACGGCGACGCGGTGATCGAGCTCGCCCCCAACCTGACCGAGCTCGGGTACTTCGCGCCGACCAACTGGGTCCAGCTCAACGAGGACGATCTCGACCTCGGCTCGGTCGCGCCCACGGTGCTGCCGGACGGCGATGTCTTCGAGATCGGGAAGCAGGGCGTGGGGTACCTGCTCTCGGGGAGCGATCTCGGCGGGATCGGGGGCGAGATCACCAACACGAGCATCTGCGCGGGCGGCTACGGCGGCACCGCGCTCGTCGGCACGACGATCCTGGTCCCGTGCGACGACGGGATCACGGCGGTGGTCGCGAACGCGACGAACCTGACCGTCGCGTGGCAGAGCCCGTCGTTCGACGCCGGTTCCCCGGTCGTGACCGGCAACGTGATCTGGGTGACCAACGTCTCGCGGGGCGACCTGCTCGGGCTCGATCTGGCGAGTGGGCAGATTGTCGCGGCCTATCACCTCGGCTCGGTCGACCACTTCGTCTCGCCGGCGGCGGCGCCCGGCCGACTGTTCGTCGGGGCCGGCAGCGAAGTGTACGGGTTCTCGCTGGCGTAGGGGCGGCCTCGGTCGACCCGATTCGGCGCCCGAGGCGCTCCGCGGGCGTTCCGGATCGGGGTCAGTCGCGCGGCCCCGCCGCACCGCTCGAGGGGGCCAGGAGCCGGCCGAGCGCCTCGAGGCTGGTCTCCCACCCCCGGCAGGAGCGGACGCAGGCCGCTGGGTCGCGGAACCCTTCGTGGCGGAGCGTCAGGTGCGTGCCGAGCGGGAGCGGGTCGAGCAGATAGGTCACGGTCGAGTCCTGCGCCGGCCCGCCCACCGAGCGCCACGTGTGGACGAGCTTCGCCGGCGGGTCGATCGCGAGGAACTCGCCCTCGAGGGCATACGGCCGGCCGCGCCCCGACCCGGCGGCCCGCCAGCGGCCCCCGACCCGCGGGTCCGCCCCGCTCGTGGGTACCCACCTCGCCGCGATTAGGCCCCACTCGATACTCACCCGAGCGGTCCGTTACGGACGGCGGCGTTCCAGTCTCACCTTCCCAGCAAGGCAGGCCCCGGACCGGGTCCGCGAACGCTCCGCGCCCGAGCCCACGAGCCCTCCTCGAACGCTCGACCCACTCCTCCGATCGGCAGACCACGAACTCGGAAGGTCGGCCCGGTGTCAAACGAAGAACGTGAGGAAGGACCAGCCTCGTCCCGCGGCAATTGACGCGCCGGTCCGTCGCAGGAGCGCGAGCTTCTCGTAGTACGGAGCTTACCGCTCAGGGATGCCGTCTAGATCAGGCTGCCAGCCCCACCGAATGAGCTCGTAGATACCACGACCCGCAGGTTGCCACTCGCCTCGATCCGATACTCGATATTGTTGACGTCCGTGCGGCAGGCATTGTGAGTAATGCGTCCTCGTGCCGGGTGCCTAGGGCGCGTGGGCCAGCTCGGGTCGCGGTTCGCGATGGAGTATGGACCCGAGCCCACGGTGCGCGACCAATGCGCTTGCGCTCAAAACGACGATGGAGGACGGGTCGCGGAGGAATCACTTCACCGCAGATCCCTCTCCTTCGCCTCGCACAGGGTCCCTCCCGAACCCGCCCGCGGCTCAGCGGGTCTATGGAGAGCCAGTGCCGTGGCGGGTTGTACGAATCTCGGTAACTATGTACCTACATACCTCAGCACGTCGGTTTGTGCGAGTATTGAGCTGATTTTAAGTAGTGTCAAGGCGTTCGGGAGCACGGTGACCGTGCGCGCAGAACGCGCGGTCGAGGCCGAGCCGGGTGCGGTCTCTGACCGACCCGGCATCGTTGCGTTCTTTCGGAACCCCGTCGGTCCCTCTGTCGCTCCTCGTTCGATCCACAGCGGCCGTGAGGTCGATCCATGAAAGAAGGCGAAATGCGAAGGGGGCGCCCCTCTTCGGAGATCGTGACGCGATCCCGAGCCCCCTCACTCAGGCCATTACACCGCAGGAGATCGCGATCGACGATAGCGGTGGTCATCAGCGTGTTCATGGTGGCGGGCGCAATTTCCTTCGTCTTGGCACCGGCCGAGGCAGCGCCGGCTTCGCGGGGGACTGGTAACGGCCCAGCGGTGTGCGGCTGCACCTGCTATGGCACGTGTGGCGGGGAGTGTCCCTCCGGTTCGTCCTTGGGGTTGGGACTCTACTCGCTGTCGGTGAATCCGACTAACGCGACGCTCTCCTGGGACACGACTGGCAGCGGCGGTATCACCGCGGTTTCGGCGAACATCACCTTCGGCACCACAACGGCTTACTCCTTCTACGCAGGGAATGACACGACCCAATACCAGGACGTTTACATCAACTATCTCGAACCGTCCACAGAGTATCACTACAAGATCGCTGGGTTTGGGTATTGCGTCTACGAGGACGTCTACCACTGGTACCGTGGGACGTACGCGGGGACGTTCAATACCTCCGCGGAGACTGTGTATACTGTCAATCAGATTCTTTACATCTCGGGGCACGTCCAGAACAGCACGGGCAGTCCCGGTCCGTCGGGTATGTTGGTGATTGCCTATTGTTCGGACTGGGTCGGCACATGGACGGACATGGAGTACAATCTCACCGGCCTAACCAGTAGTATCTCGAGCGAGTGGTGGCAGTCCGCCACGGTCGGCTCCAATGGGGACTTTCGGATTCCGGTGAGCACATTCCTCACGAACAGTAGCAATGGCTATGCGGAGGTCTGCGACTGGGGTGGCGCGCAGACCATCATCACGATCTTCACGACGACCTCCGAGCATTGTGGGTACCTGAACTACTGCGTAAGTGGGGCCGGCTGGGGAGGTCTCGGCGCGTGGAACGAGACGTATGTCGTCTGGGATCGACCGTTCCTCCATGCCGACGCACCCACGAACCAACTCGGCCCATACGTCCCTCTCGAACTCGAGTTCACAAACAGCACCTACGCAACCCTGCAATTCAACGAGTCTGTGAGTGTTTCCACGACGTACACAGACATAGTGGCCGGGACCGGAGAAGAGGGGAGTTCGTCATTCGCGGTCGACCAAACCGGGAGCGCCACAGGGGAGGATGTCGAGACGTGGGTGCAGTACTACACCTCGGGATTTGTTACCTTTAATGCGACGGAGCGGAACTCTTCGCTTTCCTACGTGACCTTCTCCGGGCCCAAGTATCACTCGACCACGCAGAACCTGATCACCGGGATACCCCTCTCTCCCGCGTCCATTCCGCGGGACGAAACGTACGATGACGGACTCTGGGACTGGTACAACATAACACCCACCGAGACCCGTGGAGGGAGCGTCACGATTTCGGGCTCGGCGACGGACATCACTGGACTGGACATCTCGGTCGACCTATCACTTGATCTCGGCGGCGTCGCCTCGGTGGGCGTGAGTATCCCCATCGATGTCACGTTCTCGACCACGACCTCCTACGCTGACGCCTTTTCGTTCTCCGTCGACAATACTGGTTCAGCGGACCACGCATTCACGGCGTACGTTGCCGGCGGCTCCAACACCGAGTCCGGCATGGTCGTGTACGTCTGGCAGGACGACTAGCGCGGTCGTCCGAGATCCGGCCTGCTAGCTTCATGGTCGGCGGAGAGCCTGTACTCACGGCCGTGTAGGAATGTCGGTCACCCCAACCATACCCAAAGGGCGTCAAAGCGCTCGCAGGACTTGGCTCGTCATTGTGGTCGCCATCCTGATCGTCGTGGCGGGAGCGGGGTTCACGGCCTATCACGTCCTCGCGACCGGAAAGGGAGGAAGTCCCCCGACGCCGTATAGCAACCCCGGGAACGGGCTCACGTTCTTTCAGGCGTACGACCCGGTCAATGCGTCGGTGCAGACCGTGCCCGGCGCTCCGTGGCTCCCCACATCGATCCTCGGGATCGCGACCGAGGTCCCGGCGGCACCGCTGCCCAACTACCGGACGTCCCTCAACGAGACGCTGCGACTCTGCCAACAGCTCCCCGGAGTGACCGTGTGGAACTCGACCGGGGTCCCGGTGTTCACGGGGACCCTCAACTCGGGGGCGGCACCGTTCTGGTCGTTCATCTTCAAGAACGGTTCGGGAGCGTACCTCTACGCGACGAACCTTCAGGGTACGGTTCAGGTGGACCCGCCGTCGGCCACCTTCACGAACTGTCTGCTCGCCGCGGGACTCGGGTCCAGCTACATCGTAAACCCCTCGCGGGACACTCCGGCGGCCGCGCAGCTGGCGTACAGCACATACGGGGAGAACTTCTCGGAGAAGCACTCTCCGTTGATCCAATACTACGTGCTCGGGAACGCTCAGCTCGTCGACCCGGACGCGAGCCCGCTCGGTTGGTTCGTGGACTTCTTCCGGTGCGATCTGGTGGGGGTCAGCGGCCTTCAGGACCTGGTGTCGGTCGGGAGTCTGACGAACGGGAACACGAGCGGAGTGTTCGTGGACGATGGGTGGCTGACCTGCACCTCCTCGAACTACGAGCTCGCGTTCAACTCGAGCACGCAGAACGTAACTCCCCCCACGGACACGGGGCAGTATGTCGGGCTACCGTTTCAGGTGGCCTTTCCTCACTTTCCCGAGAACAACACGACGTTTTACGATGGCTGGGGTCTCCTGTCGTGGATGACCAACTTCTCGCTACTGGGCCGCTCTGGTGCGCCACTGTCCCCCGTGACCGCATCGTGCCCGACTTGGGTGCCCTCGCTCAGCGATTGCCCTAGCAGCGCTTCCGGGTGGTTCGCGGTGCTGCTCTCCCAGAACGGGGCGTGGTTGGACAGCTTCCCGTCGGCCACGAACAGCTCGAACTGGTCGATCCCGAACGTGATCGTGAGCAGCCAGGACCAACTCGTGGTGGTCGCTCCCAGCTCGTGGAACCTCACGGGCGACACTCTCGAAGTGTCGTCAGTCGAGGGTGGCCCGACGATTGGCGGGTCTGTCGACTTGTAGGACGCCCCGGGCATAGCGTGGGCCCTCTCGCGCGGTCCTTTTTCAAGCTCGCGAGCCCGTCGGTAGTAGGGCCGCACGTCTCCTCGTGCGGTCGCGGATCACCGCAGAGCCGTGTTCGCACGAGGACCCGCCGGACGCGAAAGAAGGGAGTGCGGGGTCACGCGTATACGACCTGGGGCCGTCACCGACGACGGATGCCCGCTGCATCGCCCTCTTCTGCGAAACGACGGTCCGCGAGTCGGAGTGCAGTGGCCGTGGTACTGGCGGTCGTCGTGGCGGGGTTGCTGGTCTTCGGAACCTTGAGCGTACGACCGATGGCCTCCAGCCCAGCGAGCGTGAAAACTGTCGCGGACGGCCCGGCACTGCTCCAAGCACTGACGCAAGCCGACCGGTCGGTCAACCTGACGGCCGGGGGACCCTGGGGCCTGTTCTCGTACTACGGCATCGCCGCTCAGTCCCCGTTCAGCCCGAACGTCATTCCGTACGCCTCGGTCAACCAGACGGTCAACGCGTGCGGGGCCGCGTTCAACGGCCTCACCATGTGGAACGGGACGATCCCGGTGTTCAACGGGACCCTCAACTCGGGGACCGCCCCGTTCTGGCAGTTCGCCTACTTCTCGAACACCAGCCAACAGATCCTCGTGGTGACCGACGTCGGGGGAAGCGTGGACGCGTACCCCCCGATCGCTTACCCGGGCGCCTGTCAGCCGTGGTACGACCTCCCGGCCCCCCCGGGACCCACGTACTGGACCGGACTGCTCAACGGTTCCATCGTGGACTCTCCGACGATGGCTGAGAACGCCCTCGCGGGGATCGATCAGAACTGGTTGAACTCGAGCCTCCCGACCGTGGAGATCTATACGTCTGGCCCGGGGGTGTGGGGATCGCTCGGGGACCGGCCGGGGTCGGCCGGAGTCTTGTTCAACCGATGCGGGCTACTGGGGGTCGCCGGTGGCGCCCAGCCGATCATGGTCGCGGTCGAGTCGCTGCAGGGAGTCTTTCAAGGCTGGGCGAATCTGACCACGGATTGTAACATTCAAGGCTCGGGGTATGGCGACTACGACGGTTCCGAGGTCATCGATCCAGGGACGCTGGTCTACGACAACAGCTCGGAGGGGACGAGGGTGTCCATCCCGTACCAGGTCGCCATAGCCTACCCGAACGGAACACTCACGGGGGACTACGATGGATGGGGCTTGGCGTCGTGGATGACATCTTGGAACCTGACCGGACCGAACGCCCGGCCGCTGCCCGGGGCTGAACCCACATGTGGGGCTTGGGTCCCGAGCCTTGCCGCGTGTACCGCGAACCCGGCCGGATGGTACGGCGTGATCGTCTCCGCGAGCGGTCAGTGGATCAATAGCTTCGGGGAGTCCACGAGCGGGAATCTCACCTGGTCGGTGCCGATCACCGCGCTTGTCAGCCACCAAGAGCTCGTGATCGAGGTTCCGAGTTCGTGGAACGTGACCGGCGATGTCCTGACCGTGAGCTCTACGACCCCGACCCAGATCCTGTATGGGTCGATCACGCTCTAGCGACGCGAGTCGGGTCGCCCTCGGACGTCCGGGTCGTGCGGTCACGAAATCCGCCGATCCTCCAGCGCGGGCCCCGGTCTCGTCAGGCAAGGAAGTGGTAAACGACTGGAGCCTAATTCGCGCTCATCCCCTGACCTCGGAAGGTCCTCACCGAGAAGTCGCCGGAAATCGGAAAGGGAGAACGCCGCTCACTGTCGAACCGGGTCACGGTCCTGCTCGTCGAGACCCCGACAACCCACCCGACGAGTCATCGGACCGATTCTCACAAGCCCCTACTTCCTAATCCGCTGGTCCACTTGGATCCGCCGGTCCGGTCGCGCACCTGCCGGTCGGAGCAGGCTTGGACCAGTTGCTGGCGGCGCCGCTGCCGTCGGCGAGCTCGGAACCAGCGTCGGCCCGGGCCGCTGGTCCGGCCGC
This sequence comes from Thermoplasmata archaeon, assembly GCA_035502455.1. GTDB lineage: Archaea > Thermoplasmatota > Thermoplasmata > Lutacidiplasmatales > UBA184 > Lutacidiplasma. The sequence goes on from DATJUI010000020.1 coordinate 134,371, forward strand.
CAGGCCCAGAACGTAGACCCGGACCTCCCCCCGTCCGTCCGGATTCGCGCGTGCGGACAGCCGAGTTCGCGGAAGGCGGCTCCGACCGACTCGTCTGTCCTGCGGTGCTGTTCGGACATGGTCAGTGCCGCGAGGATCTCCCGTGACGTTACGCGGAATCAACCTGTGGCGATCCGCTCGTCGATCGCGGGCCGAACCATTTGACGGAACGGGTCGGTCGGCTCCACGACGGGTGGGCCCGAGCGAGGTCTGACGTGGGCCCCATCCATGTTCGAAGAGGCCCGGCGCTTCGTGAAGGCCCATGCTTTTGTGCGCCCCGCGGTGTAAGCGCCGAACGCCGCACGGCCGGACCTCCAGAGGATCCCCACTGCGTCCCTCCAGAGCCGGATACTCGGGAACCCAGCCGCCAGAACCTCGATGGTCCTCAGAACCCTCGCCCGGTCGGGAATCACGACGAGCACCCAGCTTCCCGCTCCCAAGCCTTTCGTGACCTTCCTAACCACCTCGTCGGCCGCCTTCGCGAAGGTCGAGCACCCAACCTCCACGTGGTAGGCCGCATCCCCCCTGGAACCGCGCTTCCCGCGCCCGGATCCCGGGGTTCTGCTCGGGAACCGAGAGCGCGGTCCCCCGCGCCTGGGGGAGGAGGGCGAAGTCGGTGAGCGTCTCGGTGTGCTCCTCGCCCTCCGAGACCGCGCTGCGGAGGACGTTCGGGGGGACCCCGCCCCGCGCGGTCGGGCGGCACCGCGCGTCGGCGCCGACGCGACCCCCGTCCCCGAGCGCCGCGGAGCGCGTCCGGGCCGCGTCCAGTGCCTCCGCAGGTAGTGGAGAGACTCGCACTCGGATTCTCGCGACCTCGCAAACCCCCTCGCCCGTCGCGAGGAACCCTTGGCTCCCCGCGATGGGGAGCAGCTGAGCCGTAGAGGGTGGTGCGGGGAGAGGGATTTGAACCCACGAACCCCTACGGGACCAGACCCTGAATCTGGCGCCTTTGGCCAAGCTTGGCAATCCCCGCGCCGCCAAGGCGAGACGGGCCGGCTTAAGAGCGTAGTAGTCGGACGGCCGGCGCTCCCGCCGCCGCGGGCGCGGGCCCCGTTCAGTCGGGCGGGGCCGCGCGTACGTCGAACCCGGGCGAGAGCGCGGAGTCGCCCTCGAGGACGTACCGCGCGTCGGCGGCGGCCGTGCGCTCGTGCCGGGGGCCGTGCGCGGCCCGGGCGTCCCGCTCCATCATCCGGCGGGCGAGCCGCTCGAACTCGGCGAAGATCAGCGGGTCGGGGGGCGGCCCGCTCCGCCAGGCGCTGAGGAGGTCCACGGGCTCGGTGATGAACACGTAGTAGGCGGTGATCCACGGACCGAACGCGTTCCAGACGAGGCGCTCGTCGAGCGCGCGCGTGTGGGTGAGCGAGCCGAGCAGCTCGAAGAACAGGCAGACCTCCCAGTTGTCGGGCTCGGGACCGCGCTCCGACCGGAGCAGCCAGGCGCTCAGCTCGCGGCGCGCGAGGCGCATCCGCGAATTGTAGAACCGCTCGCGGAGGTCGAGGATCGTCGACGCCGAGTGGAGCCGCTGGGTCTGGCGCAGCTGCCAATAGGCGAAGTAGAGGGTCCCGACGACGAGCACCCAGGTGCCGATGAGCGCACCCCAGGTGGTCCAGTCGGACGTGTCCATGGTCGCTCCCGGTCCGCGCCCGGCCACGTCCCCGGGGGGATTTGAAACCGTGAGGTCCCGACGGACCGGACGGGAATGCCTACGCCGTCGCGGCCCGCGGCGCCGGGACGACCCGGCGCCGCTCGGCGGCGAGCACGTCGAGCGCCTCGCGGACGGACGCCTTCTCGTGCACGATCGCGCGCAGCGCCCGCAGCATCGCCACGGGGTGCTCCGACTGCCAGATGTTGCGGCCCATGTCGATCCCGTGCGCTCCCGCGTCGATCGCGTTGCGGGCGAGGGTCAGCGCCGCCTCGTCGCTGTCGAGCTTCGGCCCGCCCGCGACGACGATTGGCACCGGGCACGCCTCCACGACCTTGGCGAAGCCCTCGCAGTAGTACGTCTTCACGAGGTGCGCGCCCAGCTCGGCGGAGACGCGGCAGGCGAGCGCCAGGTAACGCTGGTCGCGCTTCTCGAGCTCCTTGCCCACCGCGGTGATCGCCATCACCGGCATGCCGTACTCCTCGCCGGCGTCGACGAGCTCGCTCAGGTGGACGAGCGACTCGTGCTCGTGGGGCGCGCCGACGAAGACGCTCAGCGCCACCGCGCTCACGTTGAGGCGGACCGCCTCCTCCATGGAGGTGGTGATCGCCTCGTCGGAGAGGTCCTCTTTGAGGACCGTGACGCCGCCCGAGACGCGCAGCAGGATCGGGGTGCGGCTGGTCGGCTCGACGCAGGTGCGCAGGATCCCCCGGGTGAGCGCGATCGCGTCCGCGTGCGGGAGGAGGGGCGCGATCGTCGCCCGCGCGTTCTCCAGGTGGTGCGTCGGGCCCATGAAGTAGCCGTGGTCGACGGCGAGCATCACGGAGTGACCGGTCGCCGGCGCGAACATCCGGTGCATCCGGTTCGCGAGACCCCAGTCCATGGTCGCCTCGCGGGGGACGGTCCGCGGGCCCTCTTGTAGCTTACTCGGCCGGCCGCGGGTTCCGCGGACTGCCCTCGGCCGTGTCGGGCTCCGTCGCGCGCCGCGAGACCGGGACGCGGCGGTCCTCCTTGACGCGGTTCAGCACGACCTGCGTGTTCGTCCGCTCCACGTGCGGGTCCTGAAGGGCGTGCTTCACGAAGCGGTCGAGGTCGCGGCGGTCGCGGAACCGGCCGATGAGGAGGGCGTCGTTCTCCCCGGTCACGTCGTAGATCGCGTACGCCCGCGGGTCGCGGGCGAGCCGCTCCTCCACCTCGCGCAGCCGCCCCTTCGAGATCCGGATCCCGACCGCGGCCCACAGGTCCCAGCCGAGCTGCTCGTCGTCCAGCACGGGGACGTACCCGCGGATGACGCCCTGGGCCTCGAGCCGGGCGACCCGGGCGCTCACGGTCGTCGGGGAGACCTTGAGGCGATGCGCGATCTCGCGGTGGCTCCGACGCGCGTCGACGTTGAGCTCCTCCAGGATCGACCGATCGAGCTCGTCGAGCATGGACGTTCGCCGCATGCAAGGTCAACTGCACGGTCGGAAATAAAGTGGATGGGATGAAAGATGGAAGTACGTCCACTTTTCATGGCCGCACGTTGATGTAGGCGGGAACGCTCGAGGGTCCCGGAGGCGGCGACGTGGCACCTGCGAAGACCCCGAAGGGCAACTGGGACGGATCGGCGATCCTCGAGCGGCTGAAGGACGACAAGGTCCGCTGGGTCCAGTTGTTCTACACCGACGTCTTCGGCGGGTTCAACCAGGTCGACGTCCCGACGTCGACCCTCGACGCGGAGTCGTTCGTCTCGGGAGTCCCCAAGCTGGACGGCTCCTCCGTCCGGGGCTTCCGGGAGATCTTCGAGTCCGACATGCTGCTCGTGCCGGATCCGCGGACGATCGCCACGATCCCGTGGAACCCCGAGGCCGGCGGGACGGTCCGGTTCATCTGCGACGTCCGGGTCGGCGGCACCAAGGAACCGTACGACCACGACCCGCGCTGGGTCGCGCGCAAGACCGAGGCGGTGCTCGCCGCGGCCGGCTACGACAAGTCGTACTGGGGGCCCGAGATCGAGTTCTGGGTGTTCGACTCGGTCCAGCTGTTCCCGTCGTACCAGGGCGTGAAGGACGCCTGGGCCGGCGCCGGCTACGCGATCAACCACTCGGAGGCGCCGTGGTCGATCGGACCGATGCAGCCGACGATCCGGTTCAAGGAAGGATACCACCGCACCCCCCCGACCGACTCCCTCCTTCCGCTGCGCGCGGAGATGTGCAACATCCTCGCCGACGATTTCCACGTCGTGATGGACGCCCACCACCACGAGGTCGCGACCGCGAGCCAGTCGGAGATCAACGTCCGCTTCGACGAGCTCGTCCCGATGGCCGACCACATCCAGGACGTCCGCTACGTGATCAAGAACGTCGCGCAGCGGCACGGGAAGGTCGGGTGCCTCATGCCGAAGCCGGTGTTCGGCGACAACGCGATCGGCATGCACACGAACCAGTCGCTCTGGTCGAAGGGAAAGGCCGCGTTCTACGACGCCGCCGACACCTACGCGGAGCTTTCCCAAACGTGCCGGTACTACATCGGCGGACTGCTCGAGCACGCCCGCGCCCTCTGCGCGATCACGAACCCCACCACGAACTCCTACCGCCGGCTCGTCCCCGGCTACGAGGCGCCGGTGTTCATCGCGTGGAGCCGGGCGAACCGCTCCGCCAACGTGCGGATCCCGGCCTACCACCGCGGCCGGCCGGCGGCGAAGCGGATCGAGTACCGTACGCCCGACTCGGCCGCCAACATCTACCTCACCGAAGCGGCCCTCGCCCTCGCGGGACTGGACGGCATCAAGCGCAAGCTCGAGCCGCCCGCGCCGGTCGACGAGAACATCTACAAGCTCGCCCCGGCGAAGCGCAAGCAGCTCGGCGTCCGGGAGCTCCCGGGGTCGCTCGGCGAGTCGCTCGACTGTCTCGCCTCGGACCGGGCGTTCCTCAAGCCGGCGTTCGCGGACTCGTTGATCGACACGTACCTCGAGCTCAAGCGCGAGGAGCAGCTCGAGCTCAACCTGCGGCCGCATCCGTACGAGTTCTACCGGTACCTCGACGTCTAGCCCGCGGCCCGCCCCCGGACCCGCGTCTTCAACCCCTTCTCCGCCGTCGGGGGCCGGATGACCCGCGCCCACCGGTTCACCGGCGGACCGATCTTCACCGGCGCGCGGTACGTGGAGGCCCTGCTCGTCGAGGACGGGATCGTGCGGGCCGCCGGCGCGGAGCCCGAGGTCCGTCGGGCGTCGCCGGTGGGCACCGAGCACGTCGAGCTCCACGGACACCTCGTCGTCCCCGGACTGATCGACGCCCACCTCCACCTCCCCGAGCTCACGCAGTACCGCGAGGGGCTCGACGTCGGGGAGGCCCGGTCGGTCGTGGCGCTGGGGGCCCTTCTCCGGGCCTGGTCGTCGTCCCACCCGACGGGGCCCATCGTGGCCCGCGGGTGGACGCCGGATCGCATGGACGACCCGCGGTGGATCACGGCCCGGGACCTCGACGCCGCGGTGCCCGACCGGCCGGTCGTCGTGGAGCACGCGAGCGGTCACATGGCGATCCTGAACCGCGTGGCCCTCGACCTCGCCGGCCTCCGGGCCGAAACGCCGGATCCGGCCGGCGGCCGGATCGGGCGGGACCGGGACGGCTCGCCGAACGGCCCGGTGTTCGAGCGCGCGCAGCGGCTGGTGCACCCGGTCGTCCGGGGGGCGTTCCCGCCGGACCCCGGGGGATGGGTCCGCACCCTGCGGAGCGCGGCGCGGCTCGGCCTCACCAGCGTCGCCACCCTCAACACGGGGCCGGAGGAGGTCGACGCGTTCCGGGTTCTGGCGGCCGGTCACGACCTTCCGCTCCGGGTCCGGGCGTACGTCCGTCTCGCCCAGTACGCCGAGTTCTCGCCGGCGCGGTGCGCCCCCGTGTCCGGCGCGGATCGCTGGCGGGTCATCGGGGCAAAGGCGTTCGTCGACGGAGCGTTCGGCCCCCGCACCGCGTGGCTGTCGGAGCCGTACTCCGATGCGCCCGGGGAGCAGGGTCTCGAGGTGACGGCCCCCGGCCCGCTCCAGGAGGCGGTCGACTGGGCCGTCGACGCGGGCCTCGCACCGGCGCTCCACGCGATCGGCGACCGGGCGGTCGAGCGGGCGGCGCGCTACCTCGCCCCCCTCGCTGGCCGCGACGGTCCGGCGCCGCGGATCGAGCACGTCGGGCTCGTGCCCCCCGAGCTGTTCCCCGTCCTCGACCGGTCCCGCCCGGCGCTCGTCGTGCAGCCCGGCTTCGTCTGGAGCGACCACTGGCTCGGGGCCCGGCTGGGCGCCGCCCGTGCCCGCTGGGCCTACCCGTTCCGCTCGCTGCTCGAACGCGGCCATCGGCTGGCGGGGTCGAGCGACGCCCCGTACGACCCGCTCGACCCGTGGCGGGGCCTCGCCGCGTGCGTGCGCCGCACCGACCCCGAGGGGCGGTCCGCGAACCCGGCGCCCGAGGAAGCCCTCGCCCCGGAGGAGGCGTTCCGCCTGTACGGGGCCCACGCCGGCGCGGTCCTCGGCGAGGTCGGGTTGGGCACCCTCGAGGTCGGCGCGCCGGCGGACCTCCTGCGCCTGAGCGACCGGAGCCTCGAGGGCGCGCTCCGGTCCGGGGCGGCCGGCGTGCGCGAGACCTGGGTCGCCGGCGCCCCGGTGCCCCGCGAGGACCCGGCGAGGCCCCCAAGAGGGTAAATCCGACCCGGACCCGGGGGAGGCGTGGCGGCCCCCGCGGACGTCCCCGCCCCGAAGGAGTTCTCGCCGACGATGCGCGTCGATGTGCTGATCGCCGACTGGAAGGCGGCGATCCCGATCGAGCTGCCGGAGGAGCAGCGCGAGCGCCGCCTCTACGACCGGGCCTGGCAGGCGTACCGCGACGGCGACTACGGCTTCGGCCTCTGGTGCTGGCACGAGTGCGACCGGCTCGCGAACGCCTTCGGCAACAACGTCCGGGAGGTCACCCGCGTGCTGGGGCCGGGCCGGTACTTCGGATTCTCGCAGCGCAAGGCGGTCGCGAGCGCCGTGCCGGTGGAGCGGATCTACCGGCCGCGCAAGGGCGACATGAGCACCCCGAGGACCGACGCCTTCGTCCTTCCGCACTACCAGGTCCTGTGCGTGTACCTGGTGCGCGCGGCGTCGGGGGACCCGAAGGCGAAGGCGCAGCTCGAGATCGCCCTCGGCGAGCTCGAGGACCGGCGCCGCGCCGACCCGTTCCTCCGGTACTTCGAGACGTTCCGGGCGCTGTTCGAGCGTCCCGAGGGGGCGCCCCCGCCCGCCGCCGCGCCCGCTGCGGCGGCGCCCCCCGACGGAACCCCACGGCCCACCCCGCGCCGGCGCGGCCGACCGCCCGCGTCCCCCCCGTAGGGCCGGTGGGAAGGGGCTAAGCCTCGCCCGGCTCCGGGGGGCCGGGGCGAGATGCGCGCGGTCGTGCTCGGCGGGGGCGGTCTCACCGGCCGGTGCGCGGTCCATGACCTCGCGACGGGCGGACGGTTCGATGCGGTCGTCGCGGCGGACCTCGATCGGGAGCTCGCGGAGGCCGCGGCCCGCGCGGCCGGCCCCCGGGCGACGGCGGAGCCGCTCGACGTGCGCGACCGGGCGAAGCTGGTCGCGCTCCTCACAGGGGCGGCCGTCTGCGTCAACGCGGTCCAGTACGGGTTCAACCTCACGGTGATGGAGGCCGCGCTCGAGGCCCGGGTGCCGTACCTCGATTTCGGGGGACTGTTCCACATGACGCGGCGCCAGCTCGCGCTCGACGACCGGTTCCGCGCCGCCGGGCTCCTCGCGATCCCCGGGCTCGGCCAGGTACCGGGGGTGTCGAACGTCCTCGCCGCCGCGGCGTGCGCGGACCTCGATCGCGTGGGGTCGGTCGTGATCCGGGACGGGTGGCGGGACCTGACGGTCCACGGACCCGAGATCTCGTTCACCTGGTCGCCGTCCACCTTCCTCGACGAGATGGTGCTGCCCGCGATGGTCTTCGAGGGCGGCGCGTACCGCGCGGAGCCGCCGATGAGCGGCGCGGAGGAGTACGACTTCGCCCCGCCGGTGGGCCGGACGCGGGTCTATCGGACGCTCCACTCCGAGCCCGCCACGCTCCCCGACAGCCTCCGGGCGAAGGGGATCGAGCGGTGCGAGTGGAAGGAGGGCGGGCCCGGGATCGAGGTCCTCCGCACGATGGCCCGGCTGGGGCTCGCCTCGGACGACGCGCTCGACGTGAACGGGCAGTCGGTCGTGCCCCGGGAGTTCACCCTCGCGCTCCTCCGGCGGGAGAAGCTGCTCGGGGCGCCGGCCGGGGTCGTCGTCGACGACTGGGAGGTCTGCGACATCGAGGTGCGCGGCGCGCGCGACGGCCGACCGGTCATCCGCCACGCCGTCGCCCGGTTCCCGCCGCGGCCCGACTGGCACCTCACGGCGACCGAGTACGGGGTCGGGGTGGCGGGCGCGATCGGGGCCGAACTGATCGCGGACGGAACGATCTCCGCGACCGGCGTCGTGCCTCCCGAGCGGTGCGTCCCGGCCGCCCCGTTCCGCGCGGCCCTCGCCCGCCGGGGCATCGAGACCGCGATCGTCCCGCCGGATCCCCCGCTCCCGACGGCGCCGGTTCCGCGAACGCCCCCCTGACCCGACCGTTCCGGCGATTCACTCGCCATTTTCGCCATCCGACCGGTGGATTCTAGCATGTTTCGCGGCGTGAACGCTGCAAAATACTAACCTTTTACACGATTCTGAACGTTTCTGACCCTGTTCTCTTCGTAAGCCAATTATATATAGCCTCCTCGGGCTCCGACGGCCGCCCCGATGCGTGCGTTATGGCGGAGAGGCAGCCCGCGGTCCCGTTCCCCCTCCCCGAACGGGACGCTCCGCTCGACGGGGACGGGCCCGGGAACGCCGAGCCGCGGCCGCGGCTGAGCCGCGCCGACGCGGCGATCCCGACCCCCGCCGCACCGCCGGAGGGAACGCCGGCGACCGCGCTCCCTAAGGAGGCGAAGGAGCCCAGGAAGGAGCTCCCCGTCGAGCCCGCGAAAGAAGAGGTGCCCGAGCTCCCGATCCCGATCGCGCGGCTCGTCCCGAAGCTCAAAAAGAGCGCGAAGCTGTTCGAGGAGGGGAAGCGGTACATCCCCAACTCCTCGAGCTCGCTCATCCGGGTCGCGTCGTACGACCCCTGCCCGCCGTTCGTCAAGCGGGGCAAGGGCCCGCGCCTCTGGGACGAGGACGACAACGAGTACCTCGACTTCAACCTCGCCTACGGCTGCCTCATCAACGGCCATGCGCCCGACGCGCAGGTGAAGGCGGTCCAGGAGGCGGCCGAGCTCGGTCTGCACTTCGCGGCCCCGACCGCCCTCGAGATCGAGGTCGCGAAGCTGTTCAAAAAGCTCGTCCCGAACGCGGAGAAGGTCGCGTTCTGCTCGAACGGGTCGGACGCGACGATGAACGCGATCCGGATCGCCCGGGCCGTCACCGGGAAGGACGGGATCCTCAAGTTCGAGGGCCACTACCACGGCCAGCACGACTACGCGCTGATCAGCGCCGAGGCGCCCCCGATCGTGGCGGGGCTCGACGAGTTCCCCCGGCCGCTCCCGAACTCGGCCGGGATCCCGCCCGGGGTCACCGACTACGTGATGGTCGCCCAGTTCAACTCCATCACCTCCTTCGAACGGATGGTCAAGCGCTACCGGGACCGCCTCGCGGCCGTGATCCTGGAACCGATCATGGCGAACGCGGGGGTGATCCCGCCGGCCCCGGACTACCTCAACCGCCTCGTGGAGATCGCGCACCAGAACGAGCTGCTCGTGATCTTCGACGAGGTGTTCACCGGCTTTCGGGTCGCGCTCGGCGGCGCGCAGCAGCTCTACGGCATCGAGCCGGACCTCTCGTGCTGGGCGAAGGCGCTCGGCGGCGGGGTCCCGATCTCCGCCGTGTCGGGCAAGACGGAGTACATGGACCTGATCGCCCCCGGGCGGATCTCGTTCGGCGGCACCTACTTCGCGAACAACCTGTCGCTCGCCGGAGCGCTCGCGAACCTGAAGATGCTTCACAAGGGCGGGGACGACCTCTACGCCCGGTTCGGCAAGCTCACCGAGAAGCTGCACGCGGGGCTCGAGGAGGCGGCCCGCGACGCGAAGATCTCCGTGCTCGTCCAGTCGGTGAACGGGATGCTGCAGTTCTTCTTCACGCGGCGCAAGAAGATCACCAACTACCGCGAGTCGCTCCAGATCGACTGGAACCTCTTCCTCCGGCACCACCAGCTGCTGCTCGACCGGGGGATCTACATCCACCCCGACAACTACGAGCGGATCACGCTCTCGAGCGCCCACACCGACAAGGAGATCGACCGGTTCGTCGCGGTCGCCCACGAGACGTTCCAGGAGCTGCGGACGCTGCCGCGCGACTACCAGCTGTAGACCGGCCCGGCGCCCGGCCCCGGCCGGGTCGAGGGATTAATAGCAGGAGGCCGTACGACGCCGGATGCGGCGGCGGGCGACCCCCCGACCGCGCTCGTAGGGGCGTGGGATGGGCAGGAGCCTCGGCGACCTGGGGATCTTCGTCGGTAAGCGGCTCCTCCAACTGATCCCCGTCCTCGTCGGGATCATCGTCCTCGCCTTCATCTTCACGCACCTCTCGGTCGTCAACCCCTGCGCGATCTGGTACCCGCACGCGGGCAAGACGACCTACGACAACTGCCTCGCGCAGTTCCGCCAGCCGATCTACGTCCAGTTCTTCCAGTACTTCGGGAACCTCCTCGTCGGCAACTGGGGGGCCTCGCAGTCGGGGGTCCTGGTCTTCCCGACGATCCTCCAGGCGCTCCCGGCGACCGTGGAGCTGGTCCTCGCCGCCCTGTTCCTGATGGTCTTCATCGGGATCCCGCTCGGGGTGGTCGCCGCCCAGTCGTCGGGCCGCTGGGCGGACCATCTGGTGCGGATCTTCTACCTGAGCGGCTGGGCGACGCCGACGTACCTCGGGGCGGTCATCGCGGCGATCTTCGTCGCCCCGTACGTGGGCCTCCCCTCGGGCGGGTACTATTCGACGCTCGTGCCGCCGTTCCACCAGTGGACCCACTTCTCGCTCATCGACCCGCTGCTCGCCGGTAAGCTCGCGTGGGAAGGGGACGCCCTCGCCCATCTCGCGCTGCCCGCGGCGGTGCTGGCGTTCATCAACATGGGCATCGCGACCCGGATGACGCGCAGCTCGATGCTCGAGGTGATCCCGCTCGACTACGTGAAGGCGGCGCGGATGAAGGGGCTCTCCGAGTTCGCGGTGATGTACAAGCACGCCCTCCGCAATTCGCTCATCACGACGACGACGGTGCTCGGGGTCACCGCCGGCGGACTCCTCTCGGGCACGGTGGTCGTGGAGGAGGTCTTCACCTGGCCGGGGATCGGCGCGTACGCGTACGACGCCATCACGCAGCCCAACTTCGACGGCGCGATCGCGATCGTCGCGGTGTTCGCGATCGGCGTCGTCCTCGCGAACCTGATCGCCGACATCCTCTACGGCCTTCTCGATCCGCGCGTCGACTGGAGGTAGCGATGGACGAGGCGGCTGCCCCGGTCCCCCGGCCGCGTCGCGGCCCCCTCGGCCCGGCGGTCCGACGGGCGCTCCTCGCCGGGCTGGCGTCCCTCGTGCTGTTCTGGCGGATCCTCCGCGCCAACGTGCTCTCGCTCGTGGGCTTCGTGCTCGTGGCGATCATCTGCCTCACGGCGCTCGTCGTCGTGGTCGCCCCGCACCTCCTCGTCCCGTACGGCCCGACGCAGATCACGAGCGAGACGCAGAACTGGCAGCCGCCGTCGTGGCAGCATCCGTTCGGGACCGACGGCAACTCCTACGACATCTACTCGAACGTGATGCTCGCGCTCCCGCTCGACCTCGGGATCGGGATCTTCATCGCCGGGATCTCGCTGCTCGGCGGCGGCGCGCTCGGGCTCGTCGCGGGCTATTGGGACCGGCCGCGCACCCTCGGGGGCGCGACGTCCGTCGTCATCCTGCGGATCACGGACATCTTCCTCGCCTTCCCGAGCCTCATCCTCGCGCTCGCGATCTCGGTCTCCCTGGGCCGCGGGGTCTGGCAGACGATCCTCGCGGTCACCATCACCTGGTGGCCGTACTACGTGCGGCTCGTCCGCGGCGAGGTGCTCGCGGTGAAGCATCTCCCGTACGTGAGCGCGGCCCGCGCCGCCGGGGTGAAGGACGGGCGCATCGTGCTGCGCCACATCCTGCGGAACGTCCTCGAGCCGGTGGTCGTCTACTTCACGCTCGACATCGGCACGGTGCTCGTCACCTTCTCCACCATCGGGTTCGTCGCCCACGCGATCCCGTACCCGAGCAGCACCCCGGAGTGGGGCAGCATGATCTCCTACTACCAGGGCAACGGGCTCATCACGGCGTACCCGTGGACCGTCCTCGCGCCGGGCGCGGCGATCTTCATCACGGTGCTGGCGTTCAGCCTGCTCGGCGACGGGCTGCGCGACGTGCTGGACCCGCGGAGCCGCCGCATCCTCGCCGGCTACGGGCGGGGGACGCCCGGCGGCTCGAGCGAGGAGGGGACCGCGGCCCCGGCGCCCGCGACGGGGGCGGCGGGCCCCGCGGCCGCTCCGGCCGAGGGGGGCGGCGGATGACCGATCCGGTGCTCTCGATCGAGCGTCTCTCGGTCGACTACGAGGTCGGCGCCGGGACGTTCCACGCGCTCGCGGACGTGTCGCTCGAGGTCGAGCCGGGGCACGTCGTCGGGATCGTCGGCGAGACCGGCTGCGGGAAGAGCACGCTCGCCCAGGCGATCCCCCGTCTGCTCCCGGAACCCCCGGCCCGGTACCGCGGGGGGCGGATCGTGTTCCAGGGGACCGATCTCGTCACGTTCCCGAAGTGGAAGCTGCCGACGCTCCGCGGCACCGGCATCGGGATGATCTTCCAGGAGCCGCTCAACTCCCTCAATCCATCGTTCCGGATCTTCGACCAGGTGGCCGAGGCGGTCCGCATCCGCCAGCTGCGCGAGCGGGGCCGCGCGCCGGCGGTCCGGGACGAGGGGCTCCCGTTCGACTACTCGCGCCCGCCGCCCCAGCCCGGCGCCGGGGAGTCGCTGGCGAAGGTCGTCGTCCCGTCGGGCGCCGCCGAGGCCGCGCTGCGCCGGTCGACCCGGCACCGCGCCGACGTCCGCGACGAGGTGCTCGGGTACCTTCGGCTCGTCCGGATCAACGATCCCGAGACGATCCTCGAGCTGTACCCGCACGAGCTGTCCGGCGGGATGCGGCAGCGGATCATGATCGCGATGGCGCTCAGCGAGAAGCCGGCGCTGCTCATCGCCGACGAGCCGACGAGCGCGCTCGACGTGACGATCCAGGCCCAGGTGCTGACGCTGATGAAGGAGCTGATCGACGAGGTCCGCGCCTCGATCCTGTTCATCAGCCACGACCTCGGCGTGATCGCGGAGACCGCCGACGAGGTCGGCGTCATGTACGCGGGCCACCTGGTCGAGTTCGGGCCGGTCGCGGACGTCTTCGAGCACCCGAGCCATCCGTACACGCGGGCGCTCCTGCGCGCCGCGCCCCGCCGCTACAAGTCGGAGGCCCCGCTCGACTCGATCCCGGGTTCGGTGCCGAACCTCTCACGCCCCCCGAGCGGCTGCCCGTTCCACCCGCGCTGCGTGCTCGCGCGTCCCCGCTGCAAGGACCCGCCCGGGCCGCCGCTCGACCCGGCGCCCCCGCCCGCCGTCGCCGCCCACCGCACCGCCTGCTACTACGCGGGGGAGGTCGCCCTGCTCCCGTGAGCGACCGTCCGCTCCTCGAGATCGAGGGCCTGGAGAAGCGATTCCCCCTCACCCGCTCGGTCTCCGAGGTCCTCGCGGGCCGGCCCGGGCGCGCGATCCACGCCGTCGACGGGGTCGATCTCTCCGTCGCGGCCGGGGAGACGGTCGGACTCATCGGCGAGTCCGGGTCGGGCAAGACGACGCTCGGATGGGTCGTCGCCCGGCTCCACGACCCGAGCGGCGGGACCATCCGGTTCGACGGGGACGACGTGACGCACCTCCGCGGTACCGAGCTGAGGCGGTGGCGGCGGAACGTCCAGGTCGTCTTCCAGGACCCGGTCGGCTCGCTCGATCCGCGGCTCAAGGTCTGGCAGATCGTCAGCGAGCCGTTCCGGGCGCAGGAGCAGATGGAGCGTCAGCGCCGGCGCCGGCATCGCCAGGAGGCGCGGGCCGAGAACCGGCGCCGGGACCGGCAGAATCGGTCGGCCCGGCGCGGGACGCCGCCCGGCGCCGAGCTCCCCCGCCTCGCGCTCCCGTCGGTCCCCCCGCGGCTGACCCGGCGCGCGATCCGCGAGCGGGTCCGGCGCGCGCTGCCGATGGTCGGACTTCCCGAGGACTGCCTCGACCAGTACGCCCACGAGTTCTCGGGCGGCGGCCGGCAGCGCCTCTCGCTCGCCCGCGCCCTGAGCGTCGATCCGCGGCTCGTCATCCTCGACGAACCGACGAGCGCGCTCGACGTCGCCGTGCAGGCCCAGATCCTGAACCGGCTCGTCGACCTCCAGCGGGAGCGCGGCGTGGCGTTCCTCCTCATCACGCACAACGTGGCCGCCGTCCGCTACGTGGCCGACCGGGTCGCCGTGATGTACCTCGGCCGGCTCGTGGAGGTCGGCCCCGTCCGTCCGGTGCTCGAGCACCCGATCCACCCGTACACGAAGGCGCTGCTGGCGGCCGTCCCCGAACCCGATCCCCGGCGGCGCCACACGCGCTACCGGATCGGCGGCGACATCCCGACGCTGATCGACCTGCCGCCGGGCTGTCGCTTCGCGCCGCGGTGCCCGTTCGTCATCGACCGGTGCCGCGCGGAGTACCCGCCGTTGCGGGAGATCCCCGGGGCGCCCGGGCAAACGGTCGCGTGCCACCGGGCGGAGGAGGTCGCCGACATCCCGCCGTCGTCGCTGCTGGCCGTCGAGGGGCCGACGGGCGCGCCGTCCGGCGCCGCTAGCTCGCCCACTGCGTGTTGAACAGGAACGCGTACGGCTCGGCGCTCGCCATCGGGTTCTCGATCACCCCGTGGAGGGACGACGAGTAGATCGCGAACGAGGTGGGCACGCAGAGCCAGATGTCGGTGTAGTTCTGGTACATGAGGCTCGTCATCGTCGAATAGTCCGCGGTGAGGTTCGCGGGATTCGACTCGGCGGCCGCCTGGTAGACGAGCTGGTTCACGGTCGCGTTGTTGTAGCCGGACATGCACATGTTCGCGCTGCCCGTCGCGACCGCGTCGTTCTGGGTCCAGTCGTCCGGCGAGATGTAGTCGGAGGTGTAGAACTCCTGGCCCATCGGGAACGGCCCGCCGTTCGCCGCCGTCGCGGTCGTGCAGACCCCGGCCGTGAGCTCCTGCTCCTCGTACAGATTGTCGAGGGAGATCTCGACCGGGTCGATCGTGAGCCCGATCGCGGCGAGGTCGTTGACGAGGAACTGGGCGGTCTCGGACCAGTCGAGCCCGATGTCGAGGTAGGCGTACTTGATCGAGTCGCCCTTGCACGCTCCGTTCGCGCAGGGGGAGTTCGCGATCTCCTGCTGCGCCAGCGTGAGGTTGTACTGGTACGGCGCGAGCCCCGTGGGGTTGTAGTACGGGTACGACGGGGGCACCGGTCCGACCCACTGGCTCGCGTAGCCGCCGAACGCCTCGTCGATGATCTGTTGGTAGTTGATCGCGTGCGCGATCGCGGCGCGCACGGACAGGTTGTTGAACGGGTAGATGCTCTGGTTGAGGTAGATCCACCACGAGCCGCTCGTCGCGCCGTAGATCGTGGGCAGCGACTGGACCACGACGCAGGCGTTCCCTTCGAGCTGGCTGACGGTCGACGGGCCGATGTACGCGAAGGAGGCGCTCGCGGCCACGCCGGTCTTGAGGTCGTTCGTGGTGATGTCGACCGAGCTCTGGAAGACGACGTCGACGGTCGTGTTCGCCGGCTGGATCATGTTGTTCCACGGCTCGGACGCGGCCGCGGAGCTCCCCCAGTACCCCGACCAGGGGGTCAGGCTGTAGCCGCCCCCGGGGACCCCGTTGTACGCGCCCAGCTCGTACTGGCCCGTGCCCACCATGTTCGTCGCGAGGTAGGTGTTGACCTGACCCTCCGAGACCCCGCCGTGCGCGTCGACGACGTTCGGATCGACCGCGTAGGAGTTCGGGGCGGAGATCGAGGCCAGCAGGTAGGTGTAGTTGCTCGCGAGGTAGCCGTAGCCGAGGTTGAGGCGGATCGTGTTCGCATTGAGCACCTGGAACGACTGGTTCGGCATCTCCATCGCCGCGACCTCGGTCGAGGTCGGGGTGTCGAAGTTCCAGGTGTTGAGGTCGCCGACGAGCGTCGTGTTCGCGGCGGTGGTGTTCGCGATCGGAGAGTAGTAGGAGAGCGGGTTCGACGCGTTGAAGTTCGTCGAGAAGAAGTTCTGCTCGAGGATGAACTGGGGTCCCTGCTCGAGCAGCAGGCTGCGGTAGAAGGAGTACCACTGGACGTAGGCATTGTACGGGTCCCCGTTCGAGAAGGTGACGCCGGGGCGGAGCGTGAAGGTGTACTCGGAGAGGTTCGTCGCCGGGTTGTTCGCCTCGGTCCAGCCCGAGGCGAGCACGCCCGAGAAGTTCGTCGAGCTCGTGCCGTTGTAGTTGACGAGGCCCTGGTAGACCTGCTGGACGGCCGCCCAGCCGGGCGTCGAGAACGTCACGGCCGGATCGAGCGAGTCGGGGATCTCCGCCTGGTCGACCTGGATCGGGTTCTTCGACTGGAGCGGCGAATTGCAGACGGTCGAGGTCGAGTTGCTCGTGCTGTTGTGGTTGAGCACCACGGCGACGCCCGCGACGACCACGACGGCGACGATCCCCAGTACGATGACGTTCCGCCACTTAGGGTCCATGGAGCCGCCCCCGAGCGAGGCTGGGCCGAGGACGCCCTCGGGCTAGATATACCCTGCGAAACCGCCACACGGCCCCGGCCGCCGGCGACGCCGCGGCACTCTCTTGAACCGGTCCGCCTTTGACGCGCGGGGTCGGCACGATGGATCGTACGATGCTGATCGACGGCGAATGGGTCGCCGCGACGGACGAGGCGACGATGCCCGTCGTGAGCCCGTTCGACGGGGCGTCGCTCGGCAAGGTGCCGCGGGCCTCGCGGGAGGATGCGCGGCGGGCGATCGACGCGGCGCGCGAGGCGTTCGACCGGGGTCCGTGGCCCCGGTTGCCGCCCCGCGCGCGCGGCGAGGTCTTCCTCAAGGCCGCGCAGCTGCTCGCGCAGCGGCTCGGCGCCCTCGCCGAGCTCGAGAGCCGCAACCAGGGCAAGACGATCAAGCAGGCGGCCGACGCGGACCTTCCGTTCTCGATCGACAACCTCGTGTTCTACGCCGGCGCCGGCCGCACGCTCGACGCGAAGAGCCCCGGGGAGTTCACCGGCGACGGCACGACGATCTTCCGGCGCGAGCCCGTCGGCGTCGTGGGATCGATCACGCCCTGGAACTACCCGATCATGATGGCGGTCTGGAAGATCGGGCCCGCTCTCGTCACGGGCAACACGGTCGTGCTCAAACCGGCGAGCTGGACCCCGCTCACGACGCTCGAGCTCGGCCGGGCGTTCCAGGACGCGGGGCTCCCCGACGGCGCGCTCAACGTGATCACCGGACCGGGCGGCGAGGTCGGCGACGAGCTGTGTCGCCACCCGAAGGTCGACATGGTGTCGCTGACGGGCGATACGGCGACCGGCCGCCGGATCATGGAGGCGGCGAGCGGGACGGTGAAGCGCGTCCAGCTCGAGCTCGGCGGCAAGGCGCCGTTCCTCGTCTTCGACGACGCCGACCTCGAGGCGGCCGTCGAGGGGGCCGTCGTCGCGGGGTTCGTGAACGGCGGGCAGGACTGCACCGCGGCGACCCGCCTGATCGTCCACCGGGCGATCCGCCCCCGGTTCGAGGCGCGCCTCCTCGATCGGATCCGGACGATCCGGATGGGCGACCCGCTCTCGCGCGCGACCGACCTCGGACCCCTCGTGAGCCGGACCCATCAGGAGCACGTCCTGGGGTTCATCGAGCAGGGGAAGTCCGAGGGGGCGCGCCTCGAGATCGGCGGCACCGACGGCCACGCCGAGTTCCCGCAGGGCACGTTCGTCGTGCCGACGGTCTTCGGGGACGTGACGCCCGACATGGAGATCGCGCAGCGGGAGGTCTTCGGCCCCGTCCTCGACCTCCTCGAGTTCGACACGTTCGACGAGGGGATCGGGATCGCCAACGGGGTCGCCTACGGCCTCGCGGGAAGCGTCTGGACGAAGGACGTCCGGACCGCGCTGCGGGCGGCGAACGCGCTGCGGTTCGGGGACGTGTGGGTGAACGACCACCTGCCGCTCGGCTCGGAGACCCCGCACGGCGGACTGAAGCAGTCCGGCTTCGGCAAGGACCTCGGGACGGACTCGCTCCACGACTACACCATCGTGAAGAACGTCTACGTCGACCTCACCGGCCAGGCCCGCAAGGGCTGGCACTACACGGTCTACGGCGACCCGGCGTAGGAGGGGCGCGTGCTCGACGGGATACCGGCCGGGGGCCGGGGGGCGCTGTTCATCGGCGGCGCCTGGCGCGCCCCGGCCTCGGGCCGGTACGGGGCGGTGCTCGACCCGTCCACGGGGCGCCCGATCGGGGAGGCCCCGATCGCCTCCGCCGAGGAGGCCCGCGCCGCGGTCGACGCGGCCGCGGAGGCCGAGGAGCGCTGGGCCCGCGTGCCGGGCCACGAGCGCGCGCGGCTCCTAAGGGCGATCGCGGCCCGGATCCGCGACGACCGCGGCCCGATGGCCCAGCTCATCGCGAGCGAGGTCGGCAAGCCGATCGGCGACGCCCGCGGGGAGGTCGATCGGGCCGTCGGGGTCTTCGAGCTCGCGGCCGAGGAGATCCGGCAGCTCGGCGGGGAGAGCTATCCGGCCGATGCCTACGAGCGCCCCGCCGGGAACGAGACCCGGTTCCTCTTCTCGGTTCGCGACCCGATCGGGGTGGTCGTCGCGATCGGACCGTTCAATTTCCCGCTCAACCTGCTCTGCCACAAGGTCGCGCCCGCGCTCGCCGCCGGCAACCCGGTGGTGGCGAAGCCGACGAGCGCCGCGCCGTTCACGGCCCTTCGGCTCGCCCACCACGCGGAGGCCGCCGGTCTCCCGCCGGGCGTGCTGAACGTCGTCGTCGGGCCCGGCGGGTCGGTCGGGAACGCGCTCGTCGAGCATCCCCGGACCCGGCTCGTGACGTTCACCGGATCGACCGAGGTGGGCAAGGGGATCGCCGAGCGGGCCGGCCGGCACGCAACGCGCGTGATCCTCGAGATGGGAGGGATGGACCCGTTCGTCGTCCTCGACGACGCCCCGATCGAGGCCGCGGTGGCGGCCGCCAGTCGGGGCGTCTTCTCCTACGCCGGGCAGGTCTGCACCGCGTCGAAGCGGTTCCTCGTCGCCGACGCCATCGCCGACCGGTTCGCGAAGCGCCTCGCCGAGCGGGCGCGGGCCCTGCGGGTGGGCCCGGCGCTGGACGAGACGACCGAGGTGGGCCCCCTCATCGACGCGGCCGCCGTGACGCGCATGGAGGCGCTCGTCGCGGATGCCCGGGACCACGACGCGAAGCTCCTCACCGGCGGGCGCCGTCCGCCCGACCGGCCGACGGGGAACTTCTTCGAGCCGACGGTGCTGGACGCCGTGCCCGAGTCGGCCCGGCTCGTCCGCGAGGAGCCGTTCGGTCCGCTCGCGCCGGTCGTGCGGTTCGGCCCCATCGAGGAGGCGGTCCGGATCGCGAACGGCACCCCGTACGGGCTCCAGGCGGCGATCTTCACGCGCGATCTCGCCCGGGGGCTCCGCCTCGCGAAGGAGATCCGGGCCGGGGGCGTCCACCTCAACGACCCCACGAACCTCCGGTGGGACGCGCTCCCGTTCGGGGGCGTGAAGGAGAGCGGCCTCGGCCGCGAGGGACTGCGCTACGCGATGCAGGAGATGACCGAGGTGAAGCTGATCTCGGTCAACTTCGGCGGCTAAGGGCGACCGGCGGGGAACGTCCGGCCCGGGGCCGGGGGGCCGGGCGGCGCCGGCACCGCGGTGTCCGCGACGAGCTTCGGTTCGGCGTGCGGGGCGGGGTGGGGCATCGGCGGCACCGGGGCGGCGAGCGGACCGGACTCGAGGCTCTCGAGGGCGTCCTCGTACGCGACGAGGCCGCGCTCCAAGAGCTCGTCCTCGATGACGAGCGGGGCCATGAACCGCAGCACCTGGTCCCACGCGCCGCAGGTGTGCATCAGCACCCCGCGGGCGAACAGCGCGGCGCGCATCGCCTTCGCCCGGTCGCCCCACGCCTCGCGGGTGGTCGGGTGGCGGACGAACTCGGTGCCGATCATGAAGCCGAGGCCCCGGACGTCCCCGAGCGCCGGGTGGCGGTCGGCGATCGCCCGGAACCGCTCCACGACCTTCGGGCCCCGCACCCGGGTGCGCTCGAGCAGCTCCCCGTCCCTGAGGATGCGGAGCACCTCGGTGCCGACCGCGAGCGCGAGCGGGTTCCCGCGGTACGTGCCGAGGTGGAACCCGCGCGGCAGCTCCTTCACGAGGTCGTCGCGGTAGACGACGAGCGACAGCGGGATCCCGCTGCCGATCGTCTTCGCGATGCACAGCACGTCGGGCGTGACGCCCCCGTGCTCGACCGCCCACATCCGCCCGGTCCGCCCGAGACCGGTCTGGATCTCGTCCACGACGAGCAGGATCCCGTGGCGGTCGCAGAACTCCCGGAGCGACGGCAGGAAGTCGGGGGGCGGCACGACGTAGCCGCCCTCCCCCAGCACCGGCTCGACGACGATCGAGGAGATCGCATCGACGCCGGAGTGGGGGTCGCCCACCAGGTGTTCCAGGTACGCGATCGTCCCGGCGGCCCCCTCGTCCGCGCCGAGCACGGGGCGATACGGGTCCGGGTACGGCACCCGGATGACCGTTCCCGCACCGAACGAGCTCGTCGCGTGGTAGCGCCGTCCGCTCGTGAGCCCGACGACGCCCCCGTGCACCCCGTGGTAGGCACCCGAAAAGGCGACCGTCCCGCGCTTCCCCTGGGCGAAGTCGGCCAGGTTGACCGCCGTCTCGACGGCGTCGCCGCCGGTGACGGTGAACAGCACGCGGGACCGGTGGCGCAGCCCCGGGGGCAGGCACTCCTCGAGCTCCTTCAGGAAATCGACGCGCGCCTCGGTCGGCAGCTCGAGGGCATGCCAGATCCGCTGCGACTGGCGCTCCAGCGCGGCGACGAGCCGGGGGTGCCGGTGGCCGAGGTTGAGCACGGAGATCCCGGAGACCCAGTCGAGGTACCGGTTCCCGTCGACGTCCTCGATCGTCGCCCCCCGGGCGACCCGCGGGGCCATCGGGAAGTAGTGCGGGTAGCCGATCGCGTCGGTCTCCCACCGCGCCTGGACACCGAGCAGCTCGCGGGAGCGGGGTCCCGGGGGCGGGCTCACGATGCGCGGGGCGTCCGGGAAGCTCAGCCACTCGGTCCGATCGGTCATCGCTCCGGGGCCGGAAGGAGCCGCGCCCATATGAAGCGGAGAGCGGCCGTCCGGGCCCGCCCGCCCTCGGCCGGGACCCGCGCCGCGCGGGCGTCCGGGCCGCCGGCCCCGACACTCCTATCCCCACCGACGGCTCCCCCGGGTCGGCGATCACGACGGAGCGTCCCCTCTCCCGCGTCGACGTCCATCTCCACCTGAGCCGCTGGTGGCCGGACCTCGCCCGCAACTCCTACGGCCCCGGAGTCGGCTACACGGTGCCCGGCCTCCTCGAGGAGCTGCGGGCGAGCGGGGTCGGGACGGGGCTCGTCATCCAGCTGCACGAGTCGCCGTCGTCGGCCGAGGCGATGGCGGAGGGTCGCGCGATCGCCGCGGAGAGCCGCGGCGCCCTCCGCCCGGTCGTCACCGTCGACCCGACCCGGGGGGCGGCCTCGGTGGGGGCGACGGTCGCCCTCTGGGAGCAGGAGCCCGAGCTCGCCGCGGTGAAGCTGTTCCCCGGCTACCTCCCGTTCTACCCGCACGACCCCCGGCTCGCGCCGGTCTACGAGTTCGCCCACCGACGGGGGGTCCCGGTCCTGATCCACCAGGGCGACACGCTCGACCGGCACGGGAGGGTGAAGTTCGCCCGCCCGATCGAGGTCGACGAGGTCGCGGTCCGCTTCCCGGACGTCCGCTTCGTCCTCTGCCACTTCGGCAACCCGTGGATGGAGGAGGCGGCGGAGCTGGTCTACAAGAACGAGAACGTCTACGCGGACACCTCGGGCCTCCTCGCGCCGCCGAGCGCGCACTACTTCGCGAAGATGGTCGACCGCTGCCGCCGCCGGTTGTACAACGCGATCGTCACCGTCGGCGCGCCGGACCGGATCCTGTACGGATCGGACTGGCCGCTCGAGTCGATCGCCACCGCGGTCGACCTGATCGAGGGCCTCGACCTCCCGCGCGAGGACCGCGACGCGATCCTCGGCGGCAACGCCCGGCGGCTGTTCCGGCTGGGCGACGGGCCCCGGGGGAACCCCCCTTAAGGTCCGGACCGTCTCGGAGGTGCGGCGATCGGATGGACGGCGAGGAGATCCGGCGCATCGTCCGCGCGACGAACTACGTCACCTGGCGTCGCCAGGGCGGCTGGGAGCCGCTCGTCGTCTCGCGGGCCCAGGGGTCGACGTTCTGGGACGCCGACGGGAAGGCGTATCTTGACCTCTCCTCCCAGCTGATCGCGACGAACCTCGGCCACGGGAACCCGGCCGTCGTGGCGGCGATCGCGGAGCAGGCCCAGACGCTCGCGTACGCCGTGCCGGGCTTCGCGACCGAGCCCCGGGCCCGGCTCAGCCTCGCGCTCCAGGAGATCCTCCCCGCGGGGCTCGACCGGTTCTTCTTTTCCACGTCCGGTACCGAGGCGAACGAGGCGGCACTCAAGATCGCGCGGGTCGCGACGGGGCGCGCGAAGGTGATGGCCCGGTACCGCTCCTACCACGGCTCCACGGCGGGGTCGATCTCCGTCACCGGCGAGATGCGCCGCCGCCCGATCGAGCACCTCGAGAAGGTGCCGGGGACGGTCTTCGCGCCGGACTGCTACTGCTACCGCTGCCCGTTCGGGCTCACCTACCCGAGCTGCCACGTGGCGTGCGCCGACTTTGTCGACTACCAGCTCGAGCGGGAGGGGAACGTCGCGGCGATGATCGTCGAACCGGTCGTCGGGACGAACGGGGTGATCGTGCCGGTCCCGGAGTACCTGCCGAAGATCCGGGCGATCACGAAGCGCCACGACGTGCTGCTGATCGCGGACGAGGTGATGAGCGGCTGGGGGCGCGTCGGCGAGTGGTTCGCGGTCGACCACTGGGGCGTCGTGCCGGACCTCCTCACGACCGCGAAGGGGATCACCGGGGCGCACATCCCGCTCGGCCTCACCGCCACGTCCGCCGCCGTCCACGACACGTTCAAGGAGCGGTACTTCCCGCACGGCCACACGTACGAGGCGCATCCGCTGACCCTCGCGCCCGCGGTCGCGGCCATCGGGGAGTACCGGCGGCTCGACCTCCTCGAGAAGTCCCGGCGGGACGGCGAGTACCTCCTTGCCCGCCTGCGGGAGATCGCGGCGCGCCACCCCTCGGTCGGGGACGTTCGCGGGTTGGGACTGTTCGCCGCCGTGGAGCTGGTCAAGAACCGGACGACCCGGGCCCCGTTCAACACCGAGGACGACAAGCTCGCCGGGCGCCCCCTCGTCGTCGATCAGGTCACGGCCGCGATGCTTAGGGACGGCGTCTACTGCGTCGGGTGGGTGTCGCATCTCATCGTCGCCCCCCCGCTCATCGTCTCCCGCGAGGAGCTCGACCACGGCCTCGAGGTCCTCGATCGGGCGCTCGCGGTCGCCGACGCGAAGGTCGACCCCGCCGGCGCGACCGCTCCGTGACCGTCGCGGTCCCCTTCCGGCGTCTCGCCGGTCACCTGGTCGTGCTGCCGGTCCGGTGCGGGGACGCCGAGGCGCCGTTCGTGCTCGACTCCGGGATCGGCCTGACGCTGCTCACCGGCGCGTTCGCCGGCCGCGCCGGCGCGGCGGCCACCGGGGCCACGTTCTCGGGGCAGCGGATGAGCGGGCAGACCGTCACCGCGCCGCTCGTGCGCGTGCCCGAGCTTTCGGTCGGCGGCCATCGGTTCCGGGAGGTCACCGCCGCCCGCTTCGAGCTCGAGCGGCTGCCCGCCGACCTCGCGCCGATCGGGGGGTTCCTCGGGCTGTCGCTGTTCGAGCAGAACCCCCTGGTCGTGGACTACGGCGCCGAGGTCGTGCGGATCGAACCGGGCGGCTCGCGCCGGGACGTCCCGGCCGGCGAGGTCGAGGTCCCCGCCCGACCGCGGCGGGTCGGGCCGTCGGTCGACCTCGAGGTCGATCTCACCCTGCCGTCGGGGCGGGTGGCCCGCGTCGAGGTCGACATGGGCAGCGACGCGCTGATCCTTCACCGGCGGTACATGGCCGAGCTGGGGCTCTCGCCCGATGGCCCGGGGGTGCGGACCGTCCGGGGCCGGGACGAGACGGGGCACGCGTACGTCCGCTTCGGCGCCACGCTCGCGGGCCGGATCCAGCTCACCGGTGCCCCCGCGTTCTCCCAGGACGCCCCCGCGGTCGTCTTTCAGGAGATCATCCACGACGGGCTGATCGGCGACGCGTTCCTGCGCCGCTACCGCGTGCGCTTCGACGTCGGCCGCGCGCGGATCGGGTTCGCCCCTAGAACCACCGGCTCGTGACGACCTTCTTGCGCGAGTAGAAATCGATCGCGTCGCGGCCGGTCGCGTGGAGGTCGCCGTAGAACGATCCCTTCCAGCCGACGAACGGGAAGTACGCGGCGGGCGCCGGCACGCCGACGTTGACCCCGACCATGCCCGCCTCGACCCGGTGGACGAACTCCCGGGCGGCCTTCCCGTCGCGCGTGAAGATCGCGGCGGCGTTGCCGAAGCGGGAGCGATTGGCGACCTCGATGGCGGCGTCGAGCGACGGCACCCGGACCACCGCGAGGACCGGGCCGAAGATCTCCTCCTGGGCGATCGCCATCTCCGGCGAGACGCGGTCGAACAGCACCGGGGGCACGTAGAACCCGCCGGCCACGTCCGTCCCCGGACCCCGAGCGGCGACCTGGGCCCCGAGCCCCTCCCCCTCCGCGATCCAGCGGTCCACGCGCGCCTTGTGCTCGGCCCGGATGACCGGCCCCACGTCGGTGGACGGATCCGCGGCCGGTCCGGTCCGCAGCGCGCGCACGGCCTCGGCCAGGCGGGCGACGAGGAGGTCGCCGATCGGCTCGACCGCGACGACCACGCTGCCGGCGAGGCAGCGTTCCCCCGACTGGCCGAAGGCGCTCGACACGATCGCGGGCACGGTCCGCGCGAGGTCGGCGTCGGGGAGGACCAAGAGGTGGTTCTTCGCGCCGGCGAGCGCCTGGACGCGCTTGCCGTGGGCCGCGGCGGTCGCGTAGACGTGGTGGGCCGTGGCCGCGGAGCCCACGAACGAGACCGCGTCCACGCCGGGGTGAGCGAGCAGCGCGTCGACCGCCCCCGCGTCGCCGTGCACCAGGTTGAACGTGCCCCCGGGGAAACCGGCCTCCTCGACCCAGCGGGCGAGGAGCGTCGCGGAGAGCGGCACCCGCTCCGACGGCTTCAGCACGAAGGCGTTCCCGCAGACGAGGGCGAGCGGCGCCATCCACAGCGGGATCATCACGGGGAAATTGAACGGGGTGATGCCGGCGACGACCCCGAGCGGCTGCCGGAGGAGGGTGGTGTCGACGCCCGGCGCGACGTTCTCGAGGAAGGCGCCCTGGACGGTCGTCGGGGCCGACGCGGCGAACTCGGTCGCCTCGATGCCCCGCCGGACCGAGCCGCGCGCCTCCTCGAGCGTCTTTCCGTTCTCCCGGACCACCGAGCGCGCCAGCTCGTCCGCGTGGGTCTCGAGCAGATTCCGCAGCGCGAGCACCCGACGCGCCCGGTCGGCCACGGGCACCTCCCGCCAGGCGAGGAACGCCCGGCGCGCGGCGCGCACCGCCGCGTCGACCTCCGCCCCGCCCGACCGCGGCACGCGCGCGATCACGGCCCCGGACGACGGGTCCGGAACCTCGAGCAGCTCGACGCGCTCCGGCCGCACCCAGCGTCCGCCCACGAAGTTCGCGAGAGGCTCGACCTCGCCCGCCACGGTCGTGACCGCCTCAGCCCTCCGGCGTCTTGAGGCTCGCGGAGGGGTTCGGCAGGTGACGAACTTCGTCGTTCGGGCGGACGTTTTGTAGCGCGGTCGGCTCGGACGGACGTTCGGTGGGGTAGAGGCGCGTATGGACTCCCGATTCGAGGCCGCGTTCGCCGAGTACCGGCAGCGGACCCCGCGGTCGGCCGAGCTGTGGGAACGGGCCTGCCAGTGGTCGCCGCTCGGCGTCCACTCCAACTACCGCTTCCTCGAACCGTACCCGTTCTACGTGAACCGCGCGAAGGGCGTCACGCTCTGGGACGCGGACGGGAACGAGTACCTCGATTTCAACATGGGATTCGGCTCGCTGCAGAGCGGGCACGCGCACCCGAAGCTCGTGGAGGCGCTCTCCCGGCAGCTCGAGCAGGGGAGCGTCTACGGCTACGAGTGGGAGCGGACCCCCGAGGTCGCCGAGCGGGTCTGCCGTCGGTACGGCATGGACAAGGTCCGGTTCAGCACGACCGGGCTCGAGGCGACCCACCACGCGACCCGGTTCGCCCGGGCGTACACGAAGAAGCGCTACGTCCTCAAGTTCGAAGGCTGCTACCACGGCTCGCACGACACGCTGCTCGTCGGCGTGAAGCCGCGGGCGCAGATCGCCGGGCCGGCCCGGCACCCGAACTCGGCGGCCGCGTCCCCGGGGATCCTGACGAACCTCACCGAGCGGACGCTCGTCGCGCCGTTCAACGACCTCGAGGCGACGCGGCAGATCGCGCTCGCGCACCGGGACGACCTGGCCGCGATCATCGCCGAGCCGATCCCCATGAACATGGGGTTCGTGCTCCCCGACGAGGGGTTCTTCCCGGGCCTGCGGGAGCTGTGCGACGAGCTGGGGGCGCTGCTGATCTACGACGAGATCAAGACCGGCGCCAAGTACGCCCACGGGGCCGGCGAGCGGGTCGGAGCCCGGGCCGACCTCCTCACGCTCGGGAAGTCGATCGCCTGCGGCGTGCCGATGTCGGCGATCGCCGCCGGTCCGGGGATCTTAGACGAGGTCGGCCCGCGCAAGGTCGCGCACGCCGGGACGTATAACTCGAACCCGCTCGCGATGGCCGCGTGTCTCGCCTCGCTCGACCACATCCTCACGGAGGACGCGCTCGAGCGGTCGGCCGCGCTCAACGCCCGGCTCGCGAAAGGATGCGCCGAGGTGTTCGACGACGCCGGGGTCACGGCGCACGTCGCCGCCGATGGGGTCTCGGGGACCGTCTACTTCTCCGACCATCCGGTCCGGAACTGGCGGGACTTCCTGACGGTCGACGGCGACCGCTCGATGCTGTACTACTATCTCTGCCTCAACCGGGGCCTGATCCCGGCGGGCACGGGCCCCGACGAGCAGTGGACGATCTCGGTGCAGCACACCGACCCGGACGTCGATCGGCACCTCGAGGTCCTCGGCACGGTCGCCGAGCGGCTCGCCGGGGCTCCGCAGGCGGGCGAGATCGAGGAATCGGTCTAGCCCGTCCGGACGGGGCTCAGCCCTGCGACCCTTCGGGGGGGGCGAAGACGACGAGGAGGACGAGCTCCTCGTCGATCGAGTGGAAGCGGTGGGGCCGGCGCGCGGGGACGTAGAGGACGTCGCCGGGTCGCGCCGGGAGGTCCTTGCCGGCGGTGCGGAGCTGCCCCCGCCCCCGGAGCACGTAGTAGACCTCGTCCTCCCCGTGCGGCTGCTGCCGGTCCTCGGCGCCCGCGGGGAGACGGTAGACCCCGAGGCTCATCGTCGGGCCCCGGAAGAACTCCGCGTAGCCGCTCGCGGAGCCGCGGGTGCGCTCGATGGCGCGCTCGATCTCGAACACGGCCGGTGACCCCGCACGGACGGATACGCTCGGCGCCCCGGCCCTGCGCGCGCCCCGGCCATTACCGCGACCCGCTCGGGTCGGCCCCACGCCCCAGCTCTTGAACCGGGGCTTCCTGCCCGGACCGCGGCCCATGCCTCGCCCGATCGTTCCGACCGTCGTCGGCGACGCGTTCGTCGCCGCCCGCCGTCCCCTGACCACCGACGAGGAGCGCGCGCTCGAGAAGTTCGGCCGGACCGCCCGGGATCGGCTCGAGCCGACGGGGTACCGGATCGACCGCGCCTCCCCGCCCCGCCTCGTCGCCGAAGGCACCCCGAACGACGCCGCCCCTCGGTCGGTCGTGCTCGCGCCGGAGCACTCGAAGGCCCTCGACGAGCTGTACGCGACGGGCATGGGCGTCGGACCGGCCGGGGGCCGGATCGACTGGCCGTTCACGTTCGCGCTCATGCACGAGGTCGCCGACGTGGGGCTGCTCTGCTCGGTCACCGTCACCCTCGCGACGGTCCACTCGCTCGAGAAGTGGGCCGACGGGCCGACGCGCGCCCGGTTCCTGCCGGCCCTGCTCAAGAACGGCGGGCGCGCCCAGGGCGCCACCTGGGCGACCGAGCGCCAAGGCGGCTCCGACCTCGGTTCGAACGCCGCGGTGGCCCGCCCCGCCGCCGAGGGCGCGTGGAGCCTCACGGGCGAGAAGTTCTTCTGCAGCAACGTCGGCGCGGCCTACGCGGTCGTCACCGCCCGGCCGCCGGGTGCGGCCGACGGGGTCCGGGGGCTCCGCCTGTTCTTCGTGCCCGCCGTGACCGCCGCGGGAACGCCGAACTGGCGCGTGCGCCGGCTCAAGGAGAAGCTCGGCACGATCCCCGTGCCGACCGGCGAGGTCGAGTTCGAGGGCGCCGAGGCGTACGCGCTCGGGACCCCCGAGGCCGGCCCGAGCCCGATCCTCGAGATGCTGAACCTCTCGCGGATAGCGAACGCCGTCGGCTCGGCGTCGGTGCTCTACCGGGCGTTCGAGCGGGCCGAGGAGTACGCCCTCGAACGCACGGCGTTCGGGCGCCCGCTCGCCGAACACCCGCTCCTGGCGCTCGACCTGGCCACGCTGGCCGTCGAGTCCGACGCGGCGTCGCTGCTGGCGTTCGACGCGGCGTTCCGGTTCGCCCGGACCGCCCGCGAGCGCCCGCCCTACTCGCCCGAGGCCCAACTGACCCGCTTCTCCGCGCACGTCGCGAAGCTCGTCACCGCGGAGCTCGCGGTCCGCGGGACGACGCGCGCGATGGAGCTGCTCGGCGGGATCGGATACCTCGAGGAGCATCCGATGGCCCGGCTCGTCCGCGACGCGCACGTGACGACGATCTGGGAGGGGGGGGCCAACGTCCAGGCGCTCGATGCGCGGGAGGCGATCGACCGCCACCACCCCGAGGCCCGCTGGGCGTCGGACGCGGGGCGGACGGCGGCGGACGCCGCCTCGATCGAGGTCCGTCGCTTCCTGTCGACCCGCCTGGAGGAGCTCGCGGGGGAGCGCGGCGAGGTCGACGCGAAACGGACGCTCGAAGCGTGGGGGGAGGTCCGCGCGCTGACGCTGCTCGCGGAGCGCCGCCTCGCGTCGAGGAACCCGCCCCGGTGCGCCGCCCGGGCGGAGCTGTACGCGCGCCTCCACAACGGACGCTCCGCGGCGACGATCCCGCTCGACCTCGTCCGCCGGGCGCTCGCCCCACCCTGGTGATCCTACGCGCCGGCCGCGTGCGAGGAGCGCGGGCCCGTTCGGACCGTCGCGTCCGTCTCAGACGATCCGGCCGCCGCTCACGAGCGGTCGGCCGTCGACCGCCACGTCCGCGCCGTCGAGCATCGCGTACTCGCGGTAGGCGCCGCGCGTGCGGCCGCCGAAATCGGCGTTCCGGCCGATGTAGACCGTGACGACCCCGGTCCGCTGGTCCTCGAGGAACGGCGCGGAGCGGATCTTCGGGTTGAGCCCGATCGAGAACAGGGCGGGCCGCGCCCGTTCCGGGCCGGCGCGGGACCACGACGCGTCGAACACGCCCCGGCCCGCGCCGGCCGTGGCCTCGGCGAGCCGCCCGTCCCGGAACGTCCAGTGCGCGTCGCCGAACGTCCCCCGGTAGTGGCGGGTGATCAGGTTCGCGCGCACCGTCCCTTCCGCGAACCGTTCGTCGAGCGGGACGATCACCACCCCGCTCGGCAGGGAGGTGAGCAGGCGGCCGGAGCGCTGGTCGCGCGGGCGGATGCGCCCGTCGAGCACGACCGGTTCCCGGCCCTTCAGGCCGAGCGTGAGGTGCGTGCCATTCGGGTGCGTGAGCGTGACGCGTCGGCCCTTCGCGAGGCTCCGCGCGATCTTCTGCCCCGTCGCCTCGAGCTGTTTCGGGGGGACGAGGCTCCCCTCGTACAGCTCGCGCTGCCAGGCGGCGAGGTCGACCCCGTACAGCTCGGCGAGCGGGGGGCTGGCCCCGGCGAACTCCAGCCGGCACGCGCGCAGGCCCCGGGCCGAGGCGAGGCGCAGCCACTGGTCGTCCCAGCGGTCGAGCACCCGCTGGAGCGCCGGCTTGGTCGATGCGATCCGGGGGAGGTCGCTCGGGCCCGGGAGGTACACCCACGCGTCGCTGGCCTCCAGGACCGCCACCTCGGTCGCGCCCAGAGTGGCCATGGCGCGCGTCACGGCCGGCGCGTCCGAGCTCCAGAACGCGGGCTCGCTCTCGTACAGGACGAGCGGATGCGCTCCGATCCGCCGGGCCGCGGCGGTCAGTTCGTCCGCCCACCCCAACGAGTGGGTCCACGTCTCGATCGTGACGGTCTCTCCCCCCCGCAGTCCGAGGCTCTCCCTGAGGACGAGATCGACGAGCCGCGCGCGCTCTCCGGCGGCAAGCTCTCCCGACATCACGGTCCGTTCACGCCCCGTCGGGGCTTAGGACTTTCGCCGGGGGGCTCGGTCGGCGGGGACCGCGATCGGCAGCCGAAGCGCGCCGGCCGTCCCGGCCAGCGCGTCGGCGCAGCCCGTTACCAGCGTGCGGCTGCCGCGGCCCGACACGGGGGACGCGGGGGGTCGCGGCCGCCGCGCGACGAACGCCCGCAGGCGCGCGAAGCGTCCCGGGTCGACGGGGCCCCTGTCGGCCGCGAGCGGAGGGCGCGCGAGGCTGCCGAGGGTCACCTCCTCCAGGCGCGCGTACTCCTCGAGTTCGCGCAGGTTCAGTCTCCAGCTCGGGTGCATCGTCGCCGCCAGTTGGGCTTCCTCGGGACCGGACATGGCCTCTCCATCGGGGGGGTGGTATATCAACCGAATGTCGCAAGTATAATGAATGTGAGTGCCATAGTAGCTATAGTACCAATGCCCACCACGACGATCCAGATCGACCTCGAGGTGCGCGATCGCCTGCGGGCGATCGGCCGGATGGGCGAGAGCTACAACGACGTCATCCGCCGCCTGCTCGAGACCTCCCGCCGGCTGGGGGCCCCGCCGCCCGAGGCCCGGCCTTCCTCCCCGGCGATCCCGCGGGTCTGGATCCCGTTCCGGGAGAAGCGCTAGGGATCCGACGCCGAGCGTCCGGTGGATGCTCCCGGCGGGATTCGAACCCGCGTTTCGTGGTCGAAGGCCACGGATCCTTGACCGGACTAGACTACGGGAGCACGGCGTCCGCCGGCGGGGCGAGAGGGCGCGCTCCGGGTAATGAGCTTTCGCGCGCCGCCTCAGGGAACGACGCGCCCGGTCGGGGTCTTGTGCGCGAGCTGGGGGAAGTACGCCGACCGACGGTCGCCCGTGATCGCGTAGACCGCCTTCTCGGCGATCTTGCAGGCGTTGTCGGCGACGCGCTCCAGGTGGCGCCCGACCAGGATCTCGCGGGCGAGCCGCTCCGCCGTGACCCCGCCGCCCTTCGTGAGGAGCTCGATCGCCCGCTGGAGGACCTGCTGGTTGAGGGCGTCGACGTCGTCGTCCAGCGCGAAGACGGCCTTCGCGAGCGCCTCGTCGTTGCGGACGAAGGCGTCGATCGCCTGGCGGACCATCGCCCGCGCCCGGACGTCCATCTGGGCGATCAGGTCGTCCGGTCCGTGGTCGGAGACCATCGCCCCCTGGGAGAGGTTCTGGGCGATGTCGTACCCGAGCCGCCCCACCCGGTCGACGCAGTTCGCGATCTTGAGGACCGCCCCGAGCGTCCGCAGGTCCTGGCCCTCGGGTTGCAGCTGGGCGATCAGGTGCATCGTCTCCGCCTCGATGTCGTTGTCGAACCGATCGAGCTGGACGTCGCGCGCCATGACGGACCGGGCGAGCTCGAGGTCGAGCGTGAGCAGCGCGCGCGTGCCGTCGGCGACCATGCCGACGGACAGCTCGCTCATCGCGACGACGTGCTGCTTCAGCGCGACGATCTCGCGGCGTTCGGGTTCCAGGGCGGGGGTGCCTTTCGACTCGGAGTCGCTCATTCGAACCTTCCGGTGATGAACTGCTGGGTCAGCGGATCGCGCGGTCGCTCGAGGATATCGGCCGTCGGGCCGAGCTCGACGAGGTGGCCCGAGTGGAGGAACGCCGTCCGGTCGGAGACGCGCGCCGCCTGCCCCACGTTGTGCGTCACGAGGACGATCACGATCTCCTCCTTGAGCCGTTGCATCGTCGCCTCGACCCGCTGGGTCGCCGCGGGGTCAAGGGCGCTCGTCGGTTCGTCCATGAGCAGGACCCGGGGCCGTACCGCGAGGGCCCGGGCGATGCACAGCCGCTGCTGCTGTCCGCCCGAGAGCGCGAGCGCGGGTCGGTTCAAATCGTCGCGGACCTCGTCCCAGAGCCCGGCCCGCTGGAGCGCCTCCTCGACGGCCGCATCGATCTCGTCCTCGGCCTCGTGGATCAGGCGGAGGCCGAAGGCGGCGTTCTCGAAGACCGACATCGGAAAGACGGTCGGTCGCTGGAAGACCATGCCGATCCGTCGCCGGACCAGCACCGGGTTGACGCGCGGATCGTAGATGTTCTGGCCGAGGTAGTTCACCACGCCTTCCACCTTCAGCCCCGGAGTCAGCTCGACCATTCGGTTGAGGGATCGCACGAACGTCGTCTTTCCGCAGCCCGACGGGCCGACCACCGCGGTCAGGCTGCGGGCCGGGAAGTCGAGCGAGATCCCCCGGAGGATCGGCTGTTTCTTCTTCGCCGTGACCACCAGCTGCTGGACGGAGACGACGGGGGGGGAGCTCTCGGCGGCCCCGGCGCTCATTGGTAGAGTCCCTCCAGTCGCTTGCGGTACCGCGCCGAGATGACCCGCACGAGGATGTTGAGCCCGACGACCGCGACCACGAGCAGGAAGGCGCACTGGAGCGCCACGTCGTACCCGCCGGAGCCCGACGGGGAGCTGAAGTCCGCCCAGATGAGGGCCGTCATGTACGTCACGGGCGCGAAGAGGTTCGGCGGCAGGATCTTGGACCCGGTCGTGGTCAGCACGATCGGGGCGGTCTCGCCGAGTCCGATCGCCATGGCGAGGAAGATCCCGTTGAGGACCTGCGGGAAGGCGATCGGGGTCGCCACCTTCACGATGTACTGGTGCGGCCGGGTCCCCGAGCCGTAGGCGGCCTCCCGGATCGGCCGCGGGATCGACGTGTAGGCGAGGTCCGCGATCCGGAAGATGTAGGGCGTCATGAAGAAGGCGAGCGTCAGCACGCCCGCCATCATCACGTACCCCCAGCCGGCGTAGATGCAGAACGTGAAGAAGCCGAAGTAGCCGAGGACGACCGACGGCGTCCCCGCGAGCATGTTCGCCGAGACCCGTACCCAGCCGGCGGAGCGGTCCGAGAGGAACTCCGCGGTGGCGATGCCGCCGAAGACGCCGAGCAGCACCGCGAACGCCGTGGAGAGCGCCAGGACCTCGACCGTGCTCACGATCGGCACGCCGAGGGCGTCGACGGTCCGGTAGTTGAAGCTCGTGAGGATCTCCCAGGTGAGGGTCGGGATCGCCGTCTTCGAGATGTACCAGACGAGATCGAGGATCGGCAGGATCGCGACGAGGAACAGCAGCGGCAGCAACCAGCCGGCCCACCGGTCGAAGCCGAGGCGCCAGGTGGTCCTCGCGGACCGGTCGAACAGCACGTCCTGGGCGGCGAGGGCCGGAACGGGCGCGGCGATGGGCGTTCCGAGGGGCGCGTCGGCGCTGGGGGTGGGGACCATCGTCGGCGATCCTCCCTACAACCCCGCGATCTCGGTGGCGCTGAGGCGCGAGATGAACAGCCGACCGACGACGTTGACGGCCAGCGAGATCACGACCAGGATGAGCGCCATCTCGGAGAGCGCGGCGAGGAACTGGGAGTTGCCGTACGCCGAGTCGAGGATCGAGAACATCTCGGCCGCGATCGTCGCCGTCCCGCCGTAGAAGTTGGTCGGGTAGACGGCGACGAGGTTGAGCACCATCGCGATCGCGACGGTCTCCCCGAACGCACGGCCAAAGCCGAGGAACCCGGCGCTGACGATGCCCCCTTTCGCGTGCGGGATCGAGATGCGGCGCATCGCCTCCCAGCGGGTGGCCCCGAGGGCGAGTCCGCTCTCCCAGAGGTCCCGCGGAACCGACCGCAGGGAGTCACGGATCAGCAGCGTGGTGATCGGGAGCGCCATCAGGGTGAGCAGGAAGATCCCGACGGGTAGGCCGAGGCCGGACGACGGGGGCATGGTGCCGCCGAGTCCGGGGACGAACCGGAGGTGCTCGTAGAGGTACGGGTTGAGCACCGTGCCGAAGTAGGGCGCGATGACGAGGTACCCCCAGATCCCGTAGATCACGCTCGGGATCCCGGCGAGGAGATCGACGAACGGGTCGAGGAACCGGGTGACGAGCCGGGGGAGGTACGCCACGGAGGCGATCGCGATCCCGAGCCCGATCAACATCGAGAACAGCAGCGCGGGGACGGCGGTGAGGAACGACCCCACCACGAAGACCGCGATCCCCCAGCTGTACGGGGGGTTCCAGTTGCTGCCAAAGAACTCCCAACCGAAGTTCGTCGGGAGCGAGATCTGCCACGTGCGCCAGTTGTGGAGGGCGATCGAGAAGCCCGCCGCGTGCAGGAGCGAGTAGACGATCGCGGCGACGATCGCCGCCGGCACGAGCGCCGGGATGAACGGCACGATGCGCCCGACGGTCCGCAGGATGGGGGGGCGGGTCCGGGGGGCACCGGCGGGCGCGGACGGCCCCGAAGAAGAAGGGGGAGGAAGGGGTTCCCGGCCCTCGGGGTCCTGGGGGGCCGGGGTCTGCTCCACGACTACCGCCGCTTCCGAGACTCCTCGCTAGTATGAGACCGTCGCGAGCTCCTGCAGGTCGTAGCCGATGACCTCGGGGGTCAGCGGGACGAAGCCGACCGCGCTGATCCACGCCGACGGGGACTGTCCGTTCGTCCCGTAGTTCCCGGTCGAGAGCGCCCAGTGCATGAACGCCACGGTGGCCGCCAGCGTGGTCGCGGTCACGACGTTGCTACCGGAGACCGGAGCGGTCTTGAACAGCGTGTACTCGAGGTTGACGATCGGGTACGGGTCCGGGCTGGTCGCCGTCGGGTTCGTGCCTCCCCCACCGTGGGTGAGGGTGATCGCGCCGAGGTAGCTTCCGCCGAGGATCAGGCTGACGGCGAGTCCGTAGGTGCCGAAGTCGAGGCGCTGCAGCCCGAGGTTCGCGTCGTACGAGATGTTCTGCGCGCTCGGCAGGATGTAGTCGGCCGCGGCCGACGCGTACTGGCCGTTCACGACCGTCAGGTTGTCGCCGAGCGCCGCGTACTGAAGACCGGCGGCGCTCGCGCTCGACGTGTAGCTGATCCCGACGTAGCCGATCGAGCCGGCCTGCTTCCCGAGGGTCGAGACGACGCCCGCGTTCCCGGTGCCCGTCTGCATGTTGGGGATGTTGTCCCCCGAGAGCCCGCTCGTCGACACGGGGTACGGGAACCCGGACCATGCGGCGGAGCAGTACGACGTGAAGATGAACGTGTCCCCGCTCGAGTCCGTCCTCTTCACCGGGTAAATCGTCTGGCTCGACATCGCGCTCAGCTCGGCCGCCACCGTGGGCGACTGGGCCGCCTCGAGGGTCGGGTTGTTCCAGGTCGTGATGTCGCCCTCGTAGATCAGCGCCATGATCGTGCCGTTGAGGTTCAGGTGGACCCCGTTGAGGGGCGCCGGCAGGTTGTAGTAGATCAGCTGGGACGAGATCGCGACGGGGAAGTTGATCAGGTTCGTGGCGCTCGCGTTCGCGAGGTACGCGTCCGACGCCCCGATGTTCACGAGGGCGTTCTCGGCGCTGCTCTGCCCCGCGCCGCTCCCCGTGCTCGCCGCGCTCAGGATGACGTTCTGGCCGATCGCCGTGTAGTTCGGGAACCAGTACGAGTTGAACAGCGGGTACAGCAGCGACGAGCCGGTCTCCGTCAACTGGATCGGATTGCTGCTCGATCCGCTGCTGCTGCTGCTCCCCTTGAGGGAGTACCCGATGGCATACCCGGCGCCGATCCCCACGATCAGGAGGATCACCGCGATGGCGATCGCGATGCCCGTCCGCATCGTGCCGGATCGGCGTCGTTCCGGGGCCGAGAGGCTGTCCGTCGAGGTCGCTCCGCTGGGACTCTGCGTGCTCATTCCATCACCTGCTCCGTTCGGTCGACGCGCCGGCCGTGCGCCGGGCCACGGCCCGCGAACGGGCCCCCCGGTCTCCAGCCGTCATCGGTCGAGGGACCGTGGGTGCGAATATATAGAATTCCAATTTAGAATGTATATTGGACAATAGTTGGATGTATGCGACGGATTCGCGTGGAAGTCGGGCCGCTCCGTACGTCCCCCCGACCGCCTTAGGAGCCCGGTACCGTACGGGACCCACGCAGCGCTGGCTGGTGCGGTTCGGCTACGACGGGGGAAACTTTCACGGGTGGGCCCGGCAGCCCGGGCTCCGGACCGTGGAGGGGGAGCTTCGGCGCGGCCTCGGCCGGCACCGGATCTCCCCGACGGCGGAGGCGGCGGATCTGCGCGTCGCGAGCCGGACCGACCGCGGGGTCAGCGCCCGGGCGAACGCCCTGACGCTGCGCACCGACCTCCCGGCCGAGGCTCTCCTTTCCGCCTTGAACGGGATCGCCCCCGACCTGTTCTTCGACGCGGCCACCCCCGTCGGCGACGCCTTTCGGGTCCGCGGGGCCGTTTCCCGGACCTACCGGTACTTCGACCCTCCCCGGTCCCAGGACCTCGCGCGGTGGCGCGCCGGCGCAGCCCTCCTCACCGGCGCCATCGACGTCCGGTCGTTCGGCCGCGCGGTGCCCTCCCATCGGCCGGTCGTGCGGACCGTCGACTCGATCCGGATCGAACGGGTGGGAGAAGGGCTTCGGATCGACCTGACGGCGCCGTCGTTCGTCTGGGGCATGGTGCGCAAGCTCGTGGCGGCCCTTCGCGAGGTCGATGCCGGGCGGCTTCCGCTCGAACGGCTCGGGGCCGCGGCGGCCGGGGCGACCCGGCTGACCCTGCCGCTCGCCGAGCCCGAGGCGCTGGTGCTGTGGGACGTCGCGTACCCGCTCGCCTGGCCGTACCGGAGCCCCGGTCCGAACCGGGCCCAGGTGCGGTGGGCCGACGCGTCGCGCGCCGGCCTCTGGACCCGGACCCGGCTCGTGGAAGCGCTGGAAGACGCCGGGCGGTCCGGGTCGTCCTAGCCGACCCGTTCCCACCGCTCGAGCTTCTGGACGGCGCTGAGAGTCGAGCCCCGCTGGATCTCCTCGCGGACCCGGTTCTCGTGCTCGAGGACGTCGAGCGCCCGGTTGGCGATCTCGCCCGCCCGCTCCCGCGGGACGACGACGAGGCCGCTCAGATCGCCGACGATCCAGTCGCCCGGCCGGACGCGCTGGCCGCCCACGATGACCTCGACGCCGATCTCCCCGTGGCCCTTCGGCTCGCCCGCGTTCGCGCTCACGGAGCGGCTGAAGGCGGGAAAGCCGAGCTCGAGGATCGCGTCCAGGTCCCGGATCGCCCCGTCGATCACTACGCCGGCGACCTTGCGTCCGTGGGCGCTCCAGCTGGCGAGCTCCCCCCAGACCGCGGTCGTCCCGCTCCCCGCATCGATGACGATCACGTCGCCCGGACCGGCCCGATCGATCGCCTCGACCGGCTTCGCCCAGTCCCCGTCCCGGGTCACGACGGTGACCGCCGGCCCCGCGACCCGCACCGTGCGGTCCTTGAGGTGGGGCGACAGCCCGTGCAGCGCCCCCTGGCGCTGCATCGCATCGGTCACGTTCGGGCTCGAGACCTTGAGGAACGCGGCGCGGACCTCGCTCCCCGCGTAGCGCCGGAACAGTTCCGTCGCGACCTCCTGCTGGGTGTCGATCGCCGTCCGGATCCGCTGGGTCGCGGCGGCGATGTCGGGGCTCTTCGTGATCGCCCCGCCCACGATCAGGATCTGGGCGCCCGCCCGGACCGCGGCCGCGACCGACTCCGAGGTGAGGCCGCCCGCGACCGCGACCGGGATCGGCGACGCCGTCGCGAGCTCGCCGAGCCGCGCGAACGGCGTCTTCGCCTGCATCTGCATGTCGATGCCGACGTGCCAGCAGACCGCGGCGGCCCCCAGCTCCGCCGCGCGCTTCGCCCGCCCGACGGGATCGGGGACGCCGAGCAGATCGACCATGACCTCGGCCCCGTACAGCTCGCCGCCCCGGACCCCGTCCGCGATCGTGTCGTCGTCGGCCGCCCCGAGGATCGTCACCAGGTCCGCGCCGGCCTTCGCCGCGATCTCGACCTCGAACGCGCCGGTGTCCATCACCTTCATGTCGGCGACGACCCGACGGTCGGGGAACGCCTTCTTGAGCTCCCGGACCGCGTCCAGCCCCTCGCTCTTGATGAGCGGGGTGCCGGCCTCGACCCAGTCGGCGCCCCCCTGGACCGCCTCCCGGGCCGCCGTCAGCGCCCGGGAGAGGTTCTCGAAGTCGAGCGCGACCTGCAGGACCGGTCGCTCGAGCCGCATCGGCCGTCGGAGCGGGGAGGCCTATAAACGGTCAGCCCGCCGTGCCCGGCCGTGTCGGTGCCGCTCCGGGGGCACGTCCGCCTCGCGCTCGGCGACGCCCGGCATCTCGACTCGGTGCCCGACCGGACGGTCGCCCTGGTCGTCACGTCCCCGCCGTACCCGATGATCCCGCAATGGGACGGCCTCTTCCGCGCCCTGGGCGCGTCGGACTACCCCGGGATGCTCCGGGTGCTCGCGGACGCCTGGCGGGAGTGCCGACGCGTCCTCGAGCCCGGCGGGATCCTGGCGGTCAACATCGGCGACGCCCTGCGCTCCGTCGACGGGGAGTTCCGCCTGTGGCCCAACGCGGCCGAGACGACGGTCGCCGCGGCCCGGGCGGGGTTCACCCCGCTCCCGTACGTCCTGTGGAAGAAGCCGACGAACAAGCCGAACGCGTTCCTCGGCTCGGGGTTCCTCCCGCCCAACGCGTACGTCACGCTCGACTGCGAGTTCGTCCTCCTCTTTCGGAACGGGCCGCTGCGCCGGTTCGCGCCGCACGACCCCCGGCGGGCGGAGAGCCGCTACGCCCGCACGGAACGCGACGCGTGGTTCAGCCAGATCTGGGCGGACGTCCGCGGGGCCCGGCAGGACCGCGGGGCGGGGCGCACCGGCGCGTTCCCGCCCGAGCTGCCCGAACGGCTCGTCCGGATGTTCTCGGTCGTCGGCGACACGGTGCTCGACCCGTTCGCCGGGACCGGCACCACGCTCTGGGCGGCCGCGCGGTGGGGCCGGAACGCGATCGGCGTCGAGTGCGACCCGGCCGTCTTCCGGGCGCTCGTCGCTACGGCGCGGGCGGAGGGGTACTCTCCGCCGCGCCGGCCGCCGGCGCCCCGGCCGCCGACCCGCGCGCGGCGGTCCGGTGCGCGACCTCCTCGTCGACGGCGGTCCGAAGGTAGCGCAGTCCGGAGTCGCTGAGCCGGTCGATGTGCAGCAGCAGATAGTGGAGGTACAGCCGCTCGGGCCGTTGGAGCGGGCCGGGCCGTCGGCCGCCGGCGGGGGGCCGGTGGCGGTCGAGCGTCTCGGCGTGGTGCTCGTGCTCGGGTCCGTGGAACGCGCGCCCCCCGGCGCCCCGGAGCGGGGGGTACAGCTGGTCGATCGGATCGTACGGCGGTTCGTCCGGGGCCGTCCGCGGCTCGGGCGGGGCGATCTTTCCCTTCAGGTACGGGTGGACCGGCCGGTCGGGATCCTGGAGGTCGCCGATCGGCCGTCCCGCGACGTCCTCGACGATCGACTTGAGGCTCCAGCTCGCCCGGCGGCGGGCCGGCCCTTCGACCGTGGCCTCCGCGACCACGCGGTACGCCGGCCCTCCGCCCCTCATAAACTCCCGCTTCGAGCGGCATCGTCCGGTCCGGCGACCGGCCCCGCGCCCAGCGCCGCGGAGAGGAACTGGAACTCGGGGGTGGAGGCGACGATCGCGAGCGGCAGGTGGAGATCCCCGATCCGCCAAAGCGACTCCGCGTAGCCGCACTCCTTTGGGAGCCGCGCCTTCGGGAGCCACTCCGCCTCGGCGCCGGAGAGGCCGAGGAACGCGCGGGCCTCGTTCGACACCTCGGGCAGCCGCAGCAGCGCGACGGCGTACAGGTTCCGGAGCAGCGATCGGCCGCTCGGCTCGAGCAGCAGGTCCTCGGGGCTCTGGGAGACGACGATCACCCCCGCGTCGAAGTGGCGGACGTGCCGCACCGTGCGGTCGAGGAACTCCGCGGTCGGCCGGTGGCGGGCGAGGAGATGCGCCTCGTCGATCACGAGCAGCTTCGGGCCGGGTCGGTCTCGGAGGCGCCCGTACGCCCAGTCGAGCACGTAGGCAAGATGGAACGGGAGCTGGTCGGCCGGCACCCCGCGAAAGCTCACCGCGACCAGCGGGGCCGTCGGGTGGATCGTCGTCGGTCCGTCGAGGTACGCGAGCGACCCCGACGCGAACACGGCGAGGAGCGCGGCGAGCCGGCCCCCCGCGCCCGGTCCCTCGGTCACGCGACGCACGAGGTCGGCGAGGGTCGGCACCCGGTCGCGATCGGCCATCAGCCCGTGCACCGCGGCGTCGAGCGCGGCGGCCTCCTCGTCGAGCAGGCTGGGGAACAGCGCCCGCAGCATGGCCGCGACGCGCGCCGCCTTCTCGCGCCGGTCGCCGCCCGTCGTGACCGGATCGAGCGGGTTGAGGCGGCCGGACCGCCCGGCCGCGAGGTCGATGACCTCTCCGCCGAGCGCCCGCACGAGGGCCCCGTACTCGCCGAGCGGGTCGAGGACGACCACCTCCGTCTCGGGCCGGGTCCACAGGCTCCGCAGCACGAGCAGCCCCGCGGTGAACGACTTGCCCGCCCCCGTGGCGCCGAAGATCCCCCACGAGTAGCTGCCGTGGGCCCAGCGATCGAGGAAGACGGGGCTCGCATCGGCCAGGCCGAGGCCGACGAGCACGCCGCCCGGCTCGACGATCGTCTCGTCCGCGAACGGGAAGAGCGCCGCGACCCCGTCGGTCGGCAGGGTCTGCCAGTAGCCGGTCGGGCGCGGCTCGGCGCCCGTCAGCGACGCGGGCCGGACCGCCTCCGCGACCTCGTAGCGGGGGATCCGCGCCCGGAAGCCGAGCCCCTGCAGCCGCTCGATCAGCCGGAGCCGGACCGCCTCGGCCCGGGGCCGCGAGAGCCCGTTCGCGATCCAGACCGCTCCGACCTTCCACAGCTCCTGGGTGCGGCGGGCGAGGGCGCGCCCCAGCTCCTCCGCGCTGGCCCGTTCGGCATCGAGCTCCGGCCCGATCTCGGTCGCCCCGTGGGCCAGTTCGGCCTCCACGACCGCCCGCGCGCCGTGCAGGAGGCGCAGCGCCTCGCCGGTCGAGAGCCGGTGCGCCTCGAGGCGCAGCTCGACCGGCTCGGTCGTCGGGAGGAGCCGGCCGACGAACCCGAACGGGACCTCGGACGGGAACCGCGGGGTCAGCACCGGCGCGCGGAACCGGATCCCCTCCCGACGGTACGTCGCTCCCTCCCCCGGTCCGCGCGGGTCCCGCTCGCGCGGGCGGCTCATCGGGCGCTCCCCCCGATCGGCCGGGGGACCGACCGCGCCGCGAACGCCAGCGGGACGAGCGCGACGCCGAGCAGCACGCCGCGGGCCGCGTGGAGCGGGGGCGGGGCGCCGAGGAAGAGCGCGCCGCCGCCGCCGAGCGCCGCGAACGCGAGCACCGGGCCGGGGCGCCGCAGCTCCCGGGCCGACGCGCCCGCGGCCCGCACGACGGCCGCGAACCCGGCGAC
Organism: Thermoplasmata archaeon; assembly: GCA_035502455.1. Classification (GTDB taxonomy): domain Archaea; phylum Thermoplasmatota; class Thermoplasmata; order Lutacidiplasmatales; family UBA184; genus Lutacidiplasma. Next base: position 176,211 of record DATJUI010000020.1, read on the forward strand.
GGCGATCGCGGCGAGCGCGCCCGTGAGGGCGACGAGGAACGGGAGGACGAGGGAGAGCCCGCCCGCGACCACCGCGCAGCCCGCGGCCGCCCCCACGACCTCGAAGTCGAGCGGGGCCGCGAGGGCGGCGGGGCGGCTCATGCCGCCTCCCGCCCCGCGCTCGCGTCCACGCCGCGCACCGCGTCGTGGAGGGCCCGGCCCTTGAGGCGACGGGGGCGGAGCCCGAGCGCGGCGAGGCCTTCCGTCACGCGCCGCACCTTCCGCTCGGTCTCCGCGATCCCCGCGGCCTCGGGTCGGGGGTCGGTGAGCACGAAGTCGACCCGGCGGAGCGAGCGCCGCCGGCAGAGGACCTCGACGAGCTCCGCATACCCGGCGCGGGCGGCGCCGTCCGCTCGCTCCCCGCTCCGGGCGGCCGGAGCCACGGCGGACGGCCGCATCGGCTCGACGCCGACGACCCACGCGAACGAACCGTCGAGCTCCCTCAGGAGGTCGCGGAACTGGGCGAATCGCCGCTCGAGCTCCGTCGGCGGCAGGTAGGCGAGCGGCACGCCGCCCGTCCGCACCACGGCGAGGGTGCCGCCGGTCGGGGGCCGCGCGAGGCCGCGTCGGATCGCCGGTCCGACCGGGCCCGGCCTCATCGGCGCCTCCCGACGCCGCCGGCCCTGCCACCGCACGAACGCGACGAGCCGGCCGTCGAGCCCTTCGCCGTCGGGCCGGTACACGGAGACCGCGAACCCGACGCCCACGATCGGGAGCCAGACGTACGGGCTCGCGAACAGCGCGACGAGCGCCCCGACCGCCGCGTAGAGGACGAACTTGAGACCGTCGCGGGCCGACGGGAAGGGGCCGAACCGGAGGCGGCGGTCGAGGCGCTCCGGCAGCACGACCGTGGGCCCGGCCGACTCCGGTTCCCCCATCTCATCCGCTCCCTCCGCCCCGGAACGGGGGAAGGTGCGACGGCCCGCCGGCGGGGCCTCGCGCCCGCGTCGCGATGTGGCGGACCAGGTGGGCCGCTCCGTGACCGACCAGCTCGACCGCGGCCAACGGGGCCGCCGCGGGGGCCGCCGCGCTCCCGGCGACGCGGGTGGCACCGACCACGGCTCGGCCGCCGGCGCCGCTTCCCGCGATCGCGCCGGACGACGGCCCCAGGTAGCCGCTCGCCGCGCGAGGGGCCGTGGCGAGCCCCCGCTGCGCGCTCCCGGCGACGGTGCCCCCGGCGCCCGGGAAGCCGAACGCCACGAGGTGGGTTCCGGCGACCGACAGGAGGTAGGGCGAGGCGATGGCGACCCCGAGGTAGGCGACCAGGACGACCGGGGAGGAGCTGCCCACGGCGAGCTCGAGCGGTACGACGAGGACGCAGGGGAGGAAGGCGAGCTCGACGAACAGGAGCCACGCCCGCCGGGCGAGCGCCGCGAGCGGCGGCACCGGCCACAGCAGGGTGAAGATCGGCAGGAGGACCAGCAGCACGGCGAGCAGCGCGTCCCGGACCCCGACCGCGAGGACCAGCCCGAGGACGAGGGCGAACTCGACGAGCGAGAGGACGAACGCGAGCGCCCCGTTGTCCCAGGAGAACGAGATCTGGCCCCAGCCCGCGAGGTTGACCCAGTTCTGCCAGGCGCCGCCGTCCCACCCGGCGAAGACCGGGTAGGCGCTGCCGGCGACGGAGACGACCGCGCCCGCGATCGGGACGGTGAAGTTGGCGACGACGACGGAGATCACGAGCCGGGGCAGCAGGCCGTCGAGCGTCGCCGACCAGCGGGCGACGAGGCTCTTCGACAGGTACAGCAGGGCGACCCCGATCGCGAGCAGCGCGATCGCGGGATCGACGACGTTCGCGAGCAGGTAGGTCGAGAAGCGGGCGGCCGCCGCGAGAAAGTTCGACCCGCCCGCGGCCGGTCCCACGAACGCCGGGTAGAGGGCCGCGGGGCTCATCTCCGGGACGAACAGGTTGTCGTACGTCGGACCGATCACGGCGCTCACGATCGCCGTGACGAGGGCGAACAGCGCGAACAGGATGGCCTGGAGCACGCTGCTCCAGTCGGTGGCGAGCACGACCCTCGCTCCTCACGAACCGGTGATGACCCAGTGCGCGAGGCCCCAGACGAGACCGGTGACCGCCGCGACGAACAGGAGCGTCCCGATCAGGGCGTCCCGCGCCCGGTCCTTGGCCTGGACCTTCTTCGTGATGTCGTTCGAGAACCAACTGAACGCGACGCGGGCCCAGACGAGGGCGAGGATGCCGCTGCCGGCCAGGGCCAGCAGCTCGACCAGCCGGTTGATCGACGAGGTGAAGTTCGCGACCGGGGCCGGGGTGGTCGGCGCGCTCGCCGCCGGCCCGAGGTGCGCCGGCACCGCGAGGGGAGCGGGGGCGAGCGCGGGTCCGAGACCGACCGCGACCACGACCAGCGCGAGGAGGGTTCGGGAGGTGACCGACGCGGTCACGGGGCCGGCCCCTCGGGCGGCGGGTCGTACCAGGTGAGCGACTCCTCCCCGTCGTCCGCGCGTTCGATGCGGATCCTCCCCTCCGCGTTCAGTCGGTCGATCGTCGCCCGCACCGTCCCGAGCGGAATCCCCTGCTCCTCGGCGAGCAGTTCGATCGTCGCGCGGTCCGCCCCGTCGGCGGGCGCGATGAGCTCCTTCAGCGTGGCGGTCGGATCGGGCCCCGACGGGGCGGGCGCCTTCGCCTTCCGGCGCCGAAGCCAGAGGAAGCCGGCGGCCCCGGCCGCGACGACCCCCACGCCGACCCACGGCACGACGCCGAGCGTCCCGCCGGCGGAGGCCGCCGGGGCGGGAGCGGGGGTCGGGTTGGGGGTCGGGGCAGGGTTGGGCGAGGGGGCCGGTCCCGGCGGCGCCGCCGGGACCGTCACCGTGCCGTTCTGCTCGACGACCGCTCCGAGCGCGTCGACGAGCCGCCCGGCGACCGCGATCCGACCGCTGCCGTTGAACGACCAGTTCGCGGAGTCGGTGCCGGCCGTGGGGAAGCGGGCGGCGGCCGCGACGGTCCCGTTCGCGACGACCGTCAACGCGAACGGCGGGAGGCCGCCGGCGATCGAGACGACCACCGTGACCGTCGCGTTCGCGGAGTCGTTCGGGGCGCCGAGCGCCGACCAGGCGAACTGCGCGGCGAGCGCGGGCACGAGCGCGAGCGCGACGGTCGCCTCCACGAGCGACCCCGCGGCGTCGACCGCAGCGACCTCGACGGCGGTGCCGCCCTCGCCGGGGAACTGCGCGGTCCAATAGAACGCGCTGCCGTCGCCGTCGCTCCCGGCGAACCCGTCGACCGGCGTGCACGGTCCGTCGGGGAGGGCGATCCACGCCACGGGGTCCGCTCCGCCCGAGACCGTCCCTTCGACCGTGCCGACCGTCCCGTTCTCCGTCGTCGCGCGGGTCGCGTTGAGGCTAAGATTCAGCCCCGGGTCGGACGCGATCACGACGGGTACGGTGACGGCCGACCCGGCCGCATCCACGACCCCGACGACCACCGGATAGTCGCCGGCGGCCGGCACCGCCACCGCGATCGCTTGCGGGCCTCCCTGCGCGAACTCCACGCGGGGGGACGAGAGCCCCGACCCCTCGACCCAGGCGGTGTACGGCGGGGCACCGCCCGTGACGGCGAGGCCCACGGTCGCCGGAACGCCCGCGACCGCCTCGATCGTCCCGGCGTCCGCGGTCACGGAGAGCGTCGGCGCCACCGTGAGGTTGAGTCCGACCGGGCCGACGACCGTCCGACCGAGGACGAGACCGGCCTCCGGCAGCTCGGGCCCGGGCGCGGTGTAGTTGCACGCGAGGAGCGTCGTCGGGAGCCAGATCTCCACCGCGCCACCGTCGATCGGGCCGCACGTCGCGTAGACGACGGCCCCGGACGGGGCGCGGAGCGTGTCGATCGAGAGCTCGACGGTCGTGCCGGCCTCGACCGGTCCGGGCGTCGGCGCGAAGGCGAGCGCCGGCCCGTCGCTCACGTAGACGAGCTCGCCCAGCGCGGATCCCGATGCGTTGCCCGCGCCGTCGAGCACGGTGACGCGCGGGTCGTAGCCGCCCGCGGCGTACGCGTGGCTCGCCGCGAACGGACCGGGAGCCGAGAGCGAGAGGACGGTCGTGGCGCCATCGGCCCAGGAGACGACGATGCGGTAGGGCGGGAGCCCTCCCCCGACCACCCCTGTGAGGTTCACGGGGGCGAGCGGCAACGCGGGATCGGGCACGACGCCGAGATCGGAGACCGAGAGCGGTCCCGAGACGTTGATCGTCGCCGACGCGACCGCGATCTCGGGACGCGCCGGCCCCGCGCAGGCGACCGCCGCCGACGCTCGGACCGAGACGTTGACCTGCGCGGCCGAGAGGGCGGTCGCCGAGTAGGTCACCGATGCGCCGACCGTGGAATTGAGCGCGCCCACGACCGGATCGGACGTGGCCGTCCAGACGAACCAGTACGGCACGACCGTGCAGTTCGGCGCCCCGATCGACCACGTCGCGAGGAGTACGACGCTCCCCGAGGGGGCGAGTCGAGCCGCGGCCGGAGTGACCGACAGCGAGGCGAGGGAGGCCGGCGGATGCGCGGTCGCACCGCCGGTCGCGGGGACGCCGGCGGTCGTCGGGATCAGCGCGGCGAGGAGGACCAGCAGTCCCAGCCACGCCCATCCGTCCGTCGTCCGCCGAGGTCGACCGTCCGAGCGATCGCGCGCGCGCATGCCGCCACCCGGCGGCGCGCACGGGGGCGGCGTATTTGCGGCGCCATCGCCCAACGAACGGTGGGGGATGGATTAGGCGTGCACGGCGAGGGCGACGTGCTCCCGCGAGAACGGCGCGAGCGGCGACTCCGCGTCGACGGTGAGCCCGGCGCGGGCGAGCGCCTCCTTCGCCTCGCGCACGATCGCGGCGGCGGAGCGCCGCTGGGTGACCGACCGCACCTTCAGCATCAGGACGCCCCGGCCCCCGCGGGGAAGGCAGGCCTGCGCGTTCTCCGCAAAGATGGCGGCCTGGTTGCGCTGCGCGACGTCCTGGTAGAGAAAGTCGACCGCGCCGACGTCGGCCTGGTACCGCTCCGGGAGCTGGGCGTCGGCCAGGATCGGCAGGAGGTTCGCGCGCCGACGGGCGAGCGCGAGGAGCGGCGCAAACGCGGTCGGGCTCTTCTCGATGGCGACGACCGTGGCCGCCGGGAAGACATCGAGGAGATGGCTCACCGTGGTCCCGTGCGCGGCCCCGAGGTAGAGCACCCGGTGCGCGTCCCCCCAGATCGCGCGCGGTCCGCCGCGGAGGAGGAACGCCGCGAGCTTCGACCGGAACGGGTCCCAGGTCCGGTACTCGGTCCCCGCGACGGAACGGAGCGTCTCCCCGTACACGCGCGTCCCCGGGGCGGCGTTGACCGTGTACAGCTCCCGCCCTTCCCGGAACACCCCGGTCCAGTCGGTCGGTTCCATACGCGGCCCGTCAATCGACCGCGGCGAGGAAGTCGATCTCGACCGGCGCGTTCCGCGGAAGGCCGGCGACCCCGATCGCGACCCGGGCCGGGCGTCCCGCCTCGCCGAACAGCTCGACGAGAAGCTCGGTCGCGCCGTTGGCGACCTCGTGCTGGCGGTCGAACCCCGCGGAGGAGGCGACGTAGACGGTGACCCGCACGAACCGACGCACCCGATCGAGCGAACCGAGCGCCGCGCGCAGGGCGCTCAGCGCCTGGAGCGTGCCCCGGCGGGCGAGCGCCGTCGCCGCCTCCTTGGGGACGTCCGCGTCGACGCGGCCCGGATGTACGACGGCCCCGCCCTCGGTCACGATCTGCCCCGAGACCCAGGCCCACCCCTCGTGGACGACGACCGGCGCGTACGTGCCGGCAGGACTGGGGGGCGGCGGGAGCTCGAGCCGGAGCGCGGCGAGGCGTTCGGTGGGCGTGGGAGCCACGGGGGGGGACCGGTTCGGGCGGGAAAAGGCTGCCGGCCGCGGGGCACACTCCTAAAGATGCCGATGCGGTGACGGGGTGGATGTCGTTCTTCCGGCGGCTCCGCCGGGACGCGGACGACTCGGCGCGGTCCGAGCCGTCCACGTCGGAGCCCGCCCGCGAGGAAGCGGCCCCGCCGTCCGCGCCGAGCGAGGCCCCCCCGGCGGCCAGCGCGCCCGCCGTCGCCGTCGAGCCGGTCCCCGCCCCGTCGGAGGCGGCCGCGCCGGCCTCCCCCGCTCCCCCGTCCGCCGCGCCGCCGCCCCCGGCGGCCGGGCCGCCCCGGGTGCCTCCGCCGCTGCCCGGGTCGGGGCCGCAGCCCGGCGGGGGAGGGCCGCGCGGCCCGTTCGGCACCTGCTTCGTCTGCGGGGCTCCGCTCGCGCGCGGCTATTGCGCGACGTGCCGCATGACGTGGGTGGAGTGAACCCTTACACCCCGACGCGCTCCAGCACCGAGCTTTTGAACCCCGCCGGCTCCCCCGCTCCGCTCATGGCGGATACGTCGTCTGCGGCGTCCCTCGACCCGATCGAAGCGGAGATCATCGACCACCTGTTCGTCCTGCAGCCGTCGTACGCGGTCGGGCTCGGGTTGCACGAGTACGACGGGCGGCTGCCCGATCTCGCGCGCGGCGCGACCGACGCCTGGCTCGAGCGGGCGCGGGCGCTCCTCGCCCGCGTGAGTGCCCTCGACCCGAACGCGCTCGACCCCGGCCGCCGGATCGACGCGTTCCTGCTCCGCCTCCTGCTCGAGAGCCCGATCTTCGATCTCGCCGTCTCCCGCGATCTCGAACGGAACCCGATGTCGTACGTGGGGGCCGTCTCCCTCACGTCGTACCTCGCGCGCGAGTACGCCCCCGTGGACGCCCGGGTCCGCTCGATCCTCGAGATCCTCCGCGGCCTCCCGAAGCTCCTCGACACCGGGCGGGCCCGTCTGGACGCGGCGCTCCCGAAGCCGTTCGTCGACCTCGCGCTCGCGATCGGCGCCGGCCTCCCCCAGCATTTCGCCGAGGTCGAGCCGTTCGCGGCGCGCGCCGGGCTCTCGGCCGAGGTCGCGGAGGCGCGGCGCACCGCGGAGACGTCGGTCGCCGAGTTCCTCGCGTGGCTGCGGAGCGATCGGCTGCCGTCCGCGGCCCCGGACTTCGCGCTGGGGGCGGCCCGGTTCCAGCAGCTGCTGTTCGTGCGCGAAGGGATCGAAGCGCCGTACGAGGAGGTGCGCCGGGCCGGGGCCGCCGACCTCGCGCGCAACCAGGCCCGCCTCGCCGAGATCGCGCGCGCCCAGGGCGTGGCCGCGGGCGAGCTGTTCGCCCAGCTCAACCGGGACCACCCGACGGCCGCGGACGTGCTCCCGACCGCCCGGCGGTTCGTCGACGAGACCCGGGCCTTCGTCGCGGACCACCGGCTCGCGACGATCCCGGAGCCCGCCGTCTGCCGGGTCGAGGAGACACCGGCCTGGGGACGGGCGCTCTCGACGGCGAGCATGAACCCGCCCGGCCCGTTCGACCGGGGCGTCGCCGAGGGGATCTACTTCGTCACCCCGGTCGACCCGGCCTGGACGCCGGTCCAGCAGGAAGAGTGGCTTCGGTCGCTCAACCGGGCGATGCTCCGCAACATCACCGTGCACGAGGTCTACCCGGGCCACTACCTCCAGTTCCTCCACTTCCGGGCCGCCGACGGAACGCGGGTCCGCAAGGTCTACCTCTCCCCGTCGTTCGTCGAGGGGTGGGCCCACTACACGGAGCAGCTCGCGATCGAGCAGGGGCTCGGACGCGAGAGCTGGCACGCGGAGGTCGCGCAGATCCACGACGCCCTGCTGCGGGACTGCCGGCTCCTCGCCTCGATCGGGCTCCACACGCAGGGATGGTCCGTCGAGCAGGCGACCCAGCTGTTCCAGAAGGAGGCGCACTTCGAGCGGCTGCCGGCCGAGCGGGAGGCGCTGCGCGGCACGTTCAACCCCGAGTACTTCTGCTACACGCTCGGAAAGCTCGCGATCCTGAACGCCCGGACCCGGTTCCTGACCTCGAGCTTCCGCGGCGACCTCCAGGCGTTCCACGACACGCTGCTCGGGTTCGGGTGCCCGCCGATCGGGCTGCTCGACACCCTGCTCGAGGGGCCGGCTCCCGGGACGACCGGGTAGGCGGCCCGAACGTTCATGTAGGGCGCACGCGGAAAACTATCCGTGCGTCCTTCGCGGCCGGCGCTCGCCCTCCTGGTGGTGCTCGTGCTCGCGGGCACCGTCGGCGCCGTGCCGGTCGCATCCCACCCCTCGCCGGCGGCCTCCCCCCCGCCGACGCCGCTGCCGCCGGCGCCCGGCCATCTGACCCGGGCCCCCCGCGCCGCCTCCGTCGATCCGACCGCGCTCTACGACCGCGAGCCGGCCCCGATGGGGATCGGCGACTTCGGGGTCGACGCCGAGGGCCATGCCTACGAGTACAACACCTCCGCCTTCCTCGGGAACTTCTCCTGGCAGAGTCTCGCCATCTCCGGGGCGAACGGCACTTCGTTCACGGTGCAGCTCAACGTCGTGCTCCAGTTCGTCCACGGCGGCACGACCTACGCCTACTGGATCCAGGACGTCGCGTTCATGGACACCGACTCGCGCGCGCTCACGTTCGAGAACAACATCTGGAACTTCTCGAGCCCGAGCGGCTGCCTCGACGCGAGCGGGGTCCGCGGCAACGGCAGCGTGAACGCGTACGAGGGGTGCGTCGGCTTCTACGCCACGCTCGCGACGGACCAGCCCGGCGCGAGCCTCGACATGCCGTCCCCGGGCGACTTCGGCCTCCTCGTCCGATCGTACGAGACCGCGGGCGGCTACCCCGGCGTCGCGTTCGAGTACTGGGACGGCGTCACGAGCTGGTACGTCACCTACGACAACGTCGAGTTCCCGTGGGCGCACGACCCGACTTCGGACCCGGGGTTCGTCGTCGACGGCCTCGCCTACAACCCCCTCGGACTGTTCTACGACGCCGAGCTCACGCTCGGCGGTCCGGGCGGTGGCGAGGGGACCGCCCTCAACAGCGTCACCGCGACGTCCATGCGCCTCCTCGACTGGAACGGCCACGACTTCGCCGCGGTCCCGTCGGCGTGGAACTTCGGGAGCAACACGGCGGAGGCCGTGACCGACGCCCAGTCGATCGGGGCGTCCGACGCGTACGGCCTCCCGCTCACGGTCCAGCGGAACGGCACGACGCGCGACGCGGCCCCGGGCCCCGCGTACAACACGAGCGAGGTCGGGGCGCTCGCGGTCTCCGCGCCGGGGATCGCCGCCGGGACGCTCGCGGTCGGCGCCGACACGGAACCGTTCGTGAACGGCTCCGCGAACGTGACGCTCGTCCCGGGAAGCTACCCGGTCTGGGTGAACGCCTCGGGCGCCTCGTACCCGTTCGGTCTCTGCCGCGTCGGCGGTGGCGCGGTCACCCAGACGTCGGTCTCGACCGGCTGCGGCCCGCTCCTCGCCGCCCCGGTCCCCGACCCGTCCGGCGGGATCGACCTCGGCCAGTCGGTCGTCTTCGCCCCGGACATCGAGTCGAGCGGCTCCGGCGGCGACACCTACGCCTGGAGCGTGACGCCGAGCGGCCTCGGCTGCGGGAGCCCGACGGGGGCCACGCTCGACTGCTCGCCGACGGCGACCGGGACGTTCCGGCTCAACCTGACCGTCACCGACTCGGACCACCGGTCCTCCACGAGCCCCAACCTCACCTACCTGGTCGCGGCGGATCCGCAGGTGGGCGCCCCGGCCGCCTCCCCCGCGTCCGCCGAGACCGGGGGCACGGTGGCGTTCTCGGTCGCCCCGACCGGCGGGCGGCTCCCCCTGACCTACCTCTGGACGGACCTCCCGACGCCGTGCACCGGGACGGCGACCGCGACCGTCGACTGCACGCCGCAGACGGCCGGCACCTACGACGTCCAGGTCGAGGTGACGGACGCCTCGGGCCTCACGTCGACCAGCCCGATCACCGCGTACGCCGTGGCGCCGGGCCCCGCCGTGACGACGCCGACCATCGACCCGGCGGCGACGATCGACCCCGGCACCCCGATCACCCTCGGGGCGACCGCCAGCGGAGGGAGCGGCGGCTACGCCTACGCCTGGCAGGGCCTGCCCCCGGGATGTGCCTCTGCCTCGACGGCGACGCTCGCCTGCCAACCGCGGGCGAGCGGGACGTTCGAGGTCACCGTCACCGTGACCGACGAGGGCGGAGGTCGGGCGACGAGCGCCCCCGCGACGCTGACCGTCGAGCCCCCGCTGGCGGTCGGCCCGGTCGCGGCGAACCGGACCGCGGTCGACGTCGGCGAGACGGTCGCGTTCGCCGCGACGGCGGCCACGGGCGGCCTCGGCCCGTACACCTACGCGTGGACGGGGCTCCCGGACGGCTGCGCGAGCGCGAACGCCGCGCAGCTCGTCTGCCGTCCGACCGGCCGCGGGTCCGGCGCGCTCACGGTCACGGTCGATGACGCCCTCGGGGACTCCGCGAACGCCTCGCTCGACTGGCAGGTCGCGAGCGACCCGACGCTCGGCGGCATCGCGGGCCCGTCGTCGGTCGATCTCGGCCTCCCGCTCGCGCTCAATGCGAGCGGCCTCACGGGCGGCGTCGGCCCGTACTCGTTCGTCTGGTCCGGTCTCCCCGCCGGCTGCGCGCCGGCGAACCGGTCGTACGTCCGCTGCGTGCCGACGGCCGCGGGGACCGCGCCGGTGACGCTCGTGGTGGTCGACGCGACCGGGGCCGTGGCGACCGCCGCCCGGTCGGTCGTCGTCGATCCGCTGCCGGTCGTCGGACCGCCCACCTCCGACCCCGCCTCGGGGACCGTCGGATCGACGTTCGCGATCACGGCCGCGGCGAGCGGGGGTTCGGGGACCTACACCTACACCTGGTCCGGCCTTCCCCCGGGGTGCGCCTCCGCGAACGTCTCCGCCCTCGCGTGCCGGCCGACCGCGGCCGGCACGTTCTCGGTGAGCGTCACGGTGACGGACTCGAACGGCGGCACGGCCACGAGCGCGACGCTCGCGCTCGTCGTGCGGGCCGTCCCCGCGCCGACGTTCTTGGGACTGCCCGCGACCGAGGGCTACGCGCTCGTCGCCGTCGCCCTCGGGGCCGCGGTCGGGACCGCGATCGTCCTCGTCCGGCGTCGGGCCCGGGCCTAGGACGAACGGCGCTCCGCGCCGTCGGCGGCCCTACGACGCGCCGCGCGGGCGGCGGCTCGACTCGCGGACGACCAGCGTGACCCCGACGATCACGATGACGAGCCCGACGATCTCGTTGAGCGAGACCGGTTCCGCGAAGATGCCGGTCCCGATGCCGAGCCCGACGAGCGGGACCAGGTAGGTGACGATGTTCGCCCGGACCGGTCCCACCCGGTGGTGGAGCCGGAAGTAGACGAAGTACCCCATCAGCGACGAGAAGGCGACGAGCGCGGCGAGGTTCGCGAGCACGCCCGCGGAGAGCGGGAGCGCCTCCCCGCCGGGCACGAACGCGGTCGCGACGCCCAGGAGGAGGCTCGCGACCGCGAACTGCGAGCCGATCTGCCACAGACCCTGCGGGCCGCGGCCGTACCGGCGCAGCAGCACCGTGCCGGCGGCCGCCGAGACATACGCCCCGAGCACGAACAGCGGGCCGTACCCCGCGCCGCCGGCGCCGGCGGTGAGGTCCGGAAGGACCAGGACGACGGCGCCGGCGAAGCCGAGGGCGATGCCCCCGAGGGCGAGCGGGGCGAGCCGCTCGGCGGGCAGGAACGCGAGGGCGAAGGCGACGGTGAGGATCGGGGCCGTCGAGGAGAGGACGGCGGCGTACCCGCCCGTCGTGTACTGCTCGCCCCAGTACAGGAGACCCCCGTAGAGGCCGATCACGAGGAGGCCGCCCACCGCGGCCGAGACGGCGAGCGCCCGGCGGGCGGGGAGGACGTCGCGACGGAGCGCCGCGAGCAACCCGAAGCCGGCGGCCGAGAGCCCGTAGCGGACGGACGCGAACAGGAGCGGGGCGGCGCCGAGCCGGATCCCGTTCGCGATGAAGATGTATGCCGCGCCCCACAGGACCGACAGCCCGACGAGCAGCGCGACGTCGGGGCCCTCGAGGCGAAGGGCCGGGGCCGGCGTCGGGGCGGCCGTCGCCACGCCCGGGTCCCTACGACGCGGGCGGGGTCACGTCGATCGGGTCGCCGGGGCGCACGGTCCCCTCCCGGACGACCCGCGCGTACCACCCGCGCCGGCCGAGCGTCGTCCGGACGAACTCGGGACCCCGCGCGGTCCCGACGTACGGAAGGGTGTAGAGGATGTCGCACGGGTCGCACGGCTTCGTGACCTCGAGCTCCGCCTCGCCGACCCGGACGTGGGCCCCGGGGGCGAACGCCTCGTAGGGGAGCCCCTCCGACGTGATGTTCTCGCCGAGGTCGCCCGGACGGACCGGCCACCCCTCGCGGTCGAGCGCCGCGATCGTCTCGATCGGAAGGATCAGGATCGCCATGCGGGGGTCGTCGTGCTTCTCCTCGTGCCGGAACCGGTTGAAGTCGCCCGACGTGCCGTGCGGGCCCAACCGGGCCTCGGGGACCGGGGCCTTCGGCAGCCCCCGTTGGCCCGGCGTCTCCGCCTTGACGTTCAGTTGCCGGACACGTCCGTGCGCCGTCCCGTCCGCGGACATCGGGGCGGTCAGGGGGTCACAGGACTTGAGCCTGAGCGGCCGGCCGACGCCGCGCAAGGTTGAACCTCGGACGCGCGTTCGCGGGCGCACCGATGGCGACGGGGGTGCGCGTCCGGCGGGCGACCGTCGCCGACCTCGACCGCCTCGCGCCGCTCTTCGCCGGCTACCGCGCGTTCTACCGAGGCGCGCCCGACCGACGGCGGGAGCGGGCGTTCCTCGCCGCTCGCCTGGCCCGCGGGGAGTCGGTGGTCTTCCTCGCCGAGGTCGAGGGGCGTCCCATCGGGTTCACCCAGCTGTACCCGGTCTTCTCCTCCGTCGCGATGCGACCGCTCTGGATCCTCAACGACCTGTTCGTCGTGCCCGACGCACGCCGTCGCGGGGTCGGGGCCGCGCTCCTTGGCCGCGCGAAGGCGTGGGCCCGGGCGACCGGCGCGGAGGGCCTGACGCTCGAGACCGCGGTCGACAACCCGGCGCAGCGCCTTTACGAGGCGCAGGGGTGGACGCGCGACACCGCCTTCCTCCACTACGAGCTGTTGTTCCCGCCCCGCGCCCGTCGGCCGCGCCGGCGGCGCGCCTAGAGCGGCCGATGGACCCGAGGCGCTACCGGCTCCGGGCGTTCGTCCCCGCGGACTACCCGGCGATCGCACAGATCGAGACCCGGCGCTCCGCGGACCGTCCGCACACGGCCGCCGCGCTCAAGGAGCGCGACCGCACCCATGCGACGACCGGGGCGGCCCGGTGGCGGGGGGTGGTGGAGGAGGTCGCCGCGCACACGGTGGTCGGCTATGCGGACGCGCTTCAGCTCCCGTGGGACGGCGAGCCGGGCAGCTACTGGGTCCTCGTCGCCGTCGACCCGGACCACGAGCACCGAGGGGTCGGGCGGGCGCTCGCCGACGCGGCCGAGCGGACCGCCGCCGACTGGTCGGCCCGGGTGACCCGGACCGAGGTCCCCGTCGACCAGGAGCGGGGCGTCCGGTTCGCGGCCGCCCGCGGCTACGTGGAGGTCCGCCGGTACTGGCAGTCGAAGCAGGACGTGGCCGAGGTCGACCTCGACCGGATCCCGGACCCCGGGCCGACGCTCGAGCGTCGGGGCGTCCGCTTCTCCACCTACGCCGCGGAGGGACCGGACCGCCCGGGGGTGCGGGCCGCGGTCTATCGCCTCTACGTCGTGGCCTCCGAATCGATGCCCCGCATCGGCCCGTACCGGCCGATGGCCCGCGCCGACTTCGAGTCGATGACGCTCGGCAACCGGGCGCTCCTTTCCGACGCGTTCTTCCTCGCGGCCCACGGGGCCGAGTACGTCGGCATGAGCTACCTCGAGCGTTCGCTCGACGACCCGACCTCGCTCCACCAGCTGTACACGGGGACCGACCCCGGGTGGCGGGGCCGCGGGATCGCGAGCGCCCTCAAGCGACGGACGGTCGAGTACGCCCGCGCCCACGGGGTGCGGTACATCTGGACGGCGAACGACAGCCGCAACGAGGCGATGTGGCGGATCAACCAGCGGCTCGGCTACGTCCGGCGGAACGCGCGGATGCTCGCCGAGCGGTGGGCCGTGCCCCGCCCGGCCTGAGCGGCGGTCACGGCGTCCCCCGAGGACGGCCCTCGCCGCCGGCCGGGGTCGGCGTCCGACGCACCGCCAGCGCGAGCGCGATCGAGAACAGCAGCAGCACGACCCCGAAGCCGAAGCCGGCCGCCCCGATCCCGTAGGCGTCGGCCGCGACGCCGATCCCGATCGTCGGGACCGCGAGGGCGAGGTATCCGACGAGGAAGAACGCCGAGAGGATCTCCCCGCGTCGCGCGTCCGGGGCCACGCGATCGATCAGCGTGACGCTCCCCATGTACGCGCAGCCGACGCCCGTCCCGAGCACGGCCGCCCCGACCCCGAGCTCGAGCAGCGAGCCGGTCGCGACCGCGACGAGGATGGCGACCGTCCCGGCCGCGACGATCGGGAGGCCGAGGAGCAGCGCCCGCCGGTCGCGGACCCGGGCCAGCGCGAGCTGGACCAGCGCGGCGAGCCCGAACATGATCGCGACGACCGCGGCCGCGGCGGCGCGGTTGCCGATCATGAACTCCGTGCGCAGGACCGTCGGCGCGAGCGCGGCGAAGAACCCGTAGATGGAGTAGCACCCGGCGAGCGCCCCCGCGGCCACGGCGAACGGGAGGGCGACCGCGGCCGGGACCCGCAGGCGCTGGATGCGCACGCGGGGCCGGGGCCGGGCGATCTCCGCGGTCTCGGGGGTGCGGACGACGAGCACCGCGCCGAGCCCGCCCGCCCCGACGAGCACGAGATAGACCAGCGTGGTGGGGAGGGGGAGGTACTCGACCAGGAGACCGGAGAGCAGGACGCCGGTCGCGACGCCCCCGAAGTTCGCCGCCACGGAGACGCGCGCCACGTGGTGCTGGTCCCCGCGGGGTTCGAGCCCGGCCATCGCCGCGGTCGCGGTGCTCGTGGTGGCGCCGACCGACAGCCCCGAGATGACCCGGGCGAGCGCGAGCGTCGCGACGCCCTGGGCGACGACGAACGCGACCCCGCTCGCGGCCGTGAGGAGGAGCCCGACGATCAGTATCGGCCGCCGTCCGATGGCGTCCGACAACGGCGCGACGAACACCATCGTGATCACGACGCCGAGGGTGTACGCGGCGAACACCGCCGCGAGGACGGCCGCCGAGAAGTGGTACTCCGACTCGTAGACGGCGTAGAGGGGCGTCGGGACCCCGGCGCCGAACGCCGTCACCGCGAGCGCGACGGCGGTCGCGCGAAACGGTCCCCGCGAGGTCGGCGGCGCGGGCGGGGCCGTCGCGATCGATCCGGACGGACCCGACATCACGGGGGGATCCGGACCGACTTGAACTCCGGGGGCAGCGACGGCCACGTGAGGTCGAGCCGCTCGACCGCCTCCACCAGGATCGAGGAGATCGCCCAGTCCCGGAACCACTTCTTGTCCGACGGGACGACGTACCACGGCGCCCAGGGGGTGCTCGTCTTCGAGAGCATCTCCTCGAACGCCGCTTCGTACTCGGGGGCGAGCGGGCGCTCGGCGAGGTCGCCCGCACTGAACTTCCAGTGCTTCGTCGGGTCGGCGAGCCGCGCTTCGAGCCGCCGGCGCTGTTCGGCGAGGCTGATGTGGAGGAGGAACTTGATCACGATCGTCCCCTCGTGGGTCAGGTTCCGCTCGAACGCGTTGATCGAGCGGTACCGGGCCTTCCAGACGTGCTTCGGCACCAGGTGGTGGACCCGGGCCGCGAGGACGTCCTCGTAGTGGCTGCGGTTGAAGATCGTGATCTCGCCGCGCCCCGGGGTGTGGGCGTGCACGCGCCAGAGGAAGTCGTGGTCCCGCTCGATCGGCGTCGGGACCTTGAACGATGCGACCCGCACCCCCTGCGGGTTCACGGCGTCGAAGACGTGCCGGATCGTCCCGTCCTTCCCCGCCGTGTCGAGCCCCTGCAGCACGACGAGCACCGACGGACCGTGCACGGCGTAGAGCAGCTCCTGGAGGCTCCCGAGCTTCGCGGCGAGCTTCTCCGAGTCCGCCAGCGCGCGCTTCTTCGGGCCGTGGAACGCCGAGGTGTCGGCCGGGTCGAGCGCGGCGAGCCGCACGCGCCGGCCGGGTCGCACCTTGAGCGCCTCCATCGCCCTCCCGTCGGACCCCGGCCCGGGAGGCCGGACGCCCCGGGGCAACCTCCGTCGAGGCTTAGAACCTCGGGCAGGACGGGCGGGGTGTGGTATCCTGTAATTAGTTCCTCTCGGCGGCTTCGATACCACGTGCCTCGGCTCTTCATCGGTGGATCTCCCTCAGCTCCGGCCGCCGC
>DATJUI010000021.1:0-38140 GCA_035502455.1 Thermoplasmata archaeon
GCCCGCTCCCCGAAGCCCGTGGAGCCGACTGTCCGAGGGACAGTGGGCCGCGCTCGGAGCGGCCGTCACGGGAGCGGCCGTCGCGATCGCGCTGGTCGTGCGCCGCCGACGGACCCGCCCGAGCCCTCCCCCGCCACCCGAAGGGTCCCACCCCGGGAACTGAGCGGAACCGAGGACCCCTCCGGCGCTCCCCGGGGCAACTCCCCCCGGCGTGCGGGACCGCGCCCGCCTCCGGCGCGAGGACCCCCCGGAGCCGCCCGACGAACGCGGGCGACCCCGGCGGAAGGTCGCCGCCGGCCGCTCAGTTCGACCCCGCCGTGCCCGACGGGACGAATGCGTCGAGGAACCGCCACCACGCGTCGATCGAGCGGGCGCAATGGAGCTCCATGGCGCGTCCGTCCGCGGGCCGGTCCCGCAGCACCGCCCGCATCACGGCGCGCTCGGCCCCGGAATGCTCCACGTCCGCGACGGTGTGGACCCGGAAGAACTCGTGGGCCTTCGGGTCCGTGATCCCGTACTCCTCGCGCAGGCCCCGGGACTTCTCGGCCGCGACCTCGGGAAAGATCGACTCGTAGGCGTAGAGCGCGCCGAGCCCCGCGGCGGGCGAGCGCGCGAACGCCGCCCGATCGTAGGTGCGCAGCAGCGCACGGGTCGCGGGGAGCGGCCGCGCGCGGGTCACGTGGCCCGGGGACCGGCCCAACGCGGCCGCGAAGTCGAGCCATAGTTCGGGGTGCGTCGGATCGCGCCCTTCCTCGTCCACGAGGTTCTCGAGCAGCGGGCGCCGCAGCCGGGGGTTCGGGATCCGCGCGTACGTGGCCGCCACGTACCGCGGGAAGTTCGACTCGAACCGATAGTACTGCTCCGCGTACCGCCCGAGCGTGTCGAGGGGCAGCTCTCCCTTCGACCAGGCGGTGTAGAACGGGTGCTTCAGCAGGTGCCGGGCGCGGATCATCCGGTCGAGGCTCGCGACGGTCGTCACGGGGTCGGCCAGCGCGGACCGAGGGGTATAGGTTTCGGTGGCGGCCCCCCGCGCGTCCCCGGCCCGCGCCCGGGGAACCGGAGGGCCGATGCGGGGAGGCGCCGCGCGCCAGTATCATAGCTATATTTGCTAATATAGTCTAAATTGAAATTCTATATATGCGGTGCCGGGGATATCCCGGTCGATGGCCACGTCCCGATCGCAGAAGCCCCGGGCGCGCGAGGGCGCGCCGAAGCCGACCGCCGCCGCGACCCGCTCCCCGTCCTCCGCCCCCCCGCACGAACCGCCGGCGCTCGTCGTGGCGAGCGTGGTGGTCGGCCGCGGCGAGCTCCCCGAGCACCTGTTCCGGCGGCTGCTCGGCGCCTACCTCGCCGGCGCGCGGGAGTTCGTCGTGCGCGAGCGCCCGACGATCCGCCCCGACACCCGGGAGGTCGTGCGGTCGTTCTGCCGGCGGACCCGGCAACCCGAGATCCTCTCGGAAGAGCCGTCCGCGATCCGGGTCCGGGACCTGGCGTTCGAGAACCCGGTCCCGCTCCAGCAGCGGATCGCGCGGATGGGGCGGCTCGTCGTCGAGTTCCACCGGGACGCGATCGACAGCTGGTCGCGCCTCCCGTTCGGCGAGGACGACTACTGGGAGCGCCGCGACGACGAGATCGACCGCGAGGCGTGGTACATCCAGCGGCTCGCCGCCATCGGGCCCGACGGCCGCGGCCCGGCGCTGCTTGGACCGTTCACGGTCGCGCGGAGCCTCGAGCGGATCGCCGACCACGCGGTCGTCCTCGGCGAGACCGGTCGCCGGCTCGTCGATCTCCCCCAGGCGGCGGGACCCCTCACGTCCCTGAAGCAGTTCCACCACCAGGCGATGGAGCACCTCGAAGGGGTGCTGCGGGCGCCCGACGGCGCCGTCGCCAACGACCTGCTCGACATGGGGGAAGCGCTGCTCGCCTCCGGCCGGGCCCTCGCGGACCGGCTCCTGCCCGCCGTCGAGGGCGGGACGATGCCGCCGGCGACGGCCGCGGCGATCGCCCGCCTCCTCGAATCGATCGGGCGCACGATCGCCTACGGCCAGGACATCGCCCAGGTCGTGCTCGACCGGAGCCTGCCGATCGGGGCCGACGAGGCGGGCGGGTCCGCGCGACGGCTGGCGGCCGCCCCGGCGGCGTGAGCGTCGCCGGGGGCCGCGCTATACGTCCGTTCGGCCGTGAAGACGCGCGTGATCGAGCGCGCCCGACGGCTTGAGCTGGTGGCGATGCGCCACGGACCGGCGGAAGCGCGGGACCCCGCCCGGTGGCCGCGGGACGACCGCCGCCCCCTCACCGCGAAGGGCGCCGACCAGACCCGGCGCGCCGCGCAGGGGATCGCCACGCTCGTGCCCGAGGTCGCGCTCGTGGCGACGAGCGCGGCGGTGCGGGCCCGGCGGACCGCCGAGATCCTCCGGGCCGTCTACCCGGCGCCGCCCGCCCTCGAGGTCTGGGAGGAGCTCGGGGCGGGGCGGCTCGCCGGCCCGGTCCTCGACCGCCTCGCCGCGGACGCGCCCACCGGGGCGACGGTCGTCGTCGTCGGCCACGACCCGACCCTTGCCGAGCTCGCCGGCCTCGCGCTCGCGGGCGAGGGGATCCCGATCGTCGAGTTCTCGAAGGCCGGCGCGGCGCTGTTCGAGTTCCCGCGCGCCGTGCGGCCGGGGGCGGCCCGCCTGCGCTGGGCCCTCACCCGCCGGCAGCTCAGCGCCGTGCGCGGCTGACGCGGGCGGCGGGGCTCCGCGTCCGGCGGGCCGGCGGGGCGTAGAGCGGCGCGACCAGCCGCAGCACGTCCGCGTGCACCTGGTCCGGCGCTCGGTTCGCGTCGACCCAGTGGAACGCGTACTCGTCGCGCATCCAGGCGAACTCCTTCGAGAGCCGGTCCTGGTACAGGAAGAAGCTCTCGAACAGGTCGCGGGAGAGGGAGAGGTCCATCCCCGACTCCCAGTAATCGAGCGAGCCGACCTTGCCGATCGCCCGGTGGAGCAGGATGACCGGGCGCGCGTCGAGGAAGACGATGAGGTCCGGCCGCAGCGCGTAGCCGTACAGCTCCCGGGCCCACGCGCGGGAGGCGCCGCGGACGATCGCGCGGGCCATGAGCGTGTAGATGTACCGGTCGGCGAGGACGGTGCTGCCGGCGGCCAGCGCCGGGATGATCTTGTTCTCGAGCTGGTCGGCGAAGTCGACCGAGTAGAGCAGCGCCATCGTCGTCGCGCCGAGGGTGTGGCCCTGCTTCGCCCCGTCGATCTCCCCGCTGACGAGGTCGGAGCGGCGGAGCCCCGTGTCGACGACCGCGTGGCCGTCGATCTCGAGCTGCTGCTTCAGGAGCGCGACCTCGGTGGTGCGCCCGGAGCCGTCGGCCCCCTCGATGACGATCAGCTTCCCCGGGAGGTCCTCGAGGGGGAGCCCGGGCAGCGGAGTGCCGTACGTCCTAGCCGTCATGGATCAGCTTCTCCCCGGTCGGGCAGTCCCGGAGCAGCGGACGGACGTTCTCCCGCAGCTCGCGCTGGATCTCCTCGACGGCCCGCGTCGCGTCGATCACGGTGAAGTCGTCCGTGGTCGCGAGCCGGTCGTACTCGCGCTTCAGCCGCGTCTGGAACTTCTCGTAGCTCTCGGTGAGGTCGTCGGAGAGGCCGAGGTCCATCCCCGCCTCGTAGTAGTTGATCTTGAGCCGCGAGGCGATCTTGCGCTTCAGCGAGACCGCGACGGGCACCCGGAAGTAGAAGACCCGGTCCGGGCGCGGGGCGAACGAGTAGATGTTGCGGACCCAGGCCGGGTCGCATCCGCGCGCGGCGTCGCGGACGAACGCCGTGAAGGCGTAGCGGTCGCAGACGATGACGTAGCCGGCCCGCAGCGGCGGCAGGATCCGTCGCTCGAACCGGTCCGCGAAGTCGGTCGCGTGGAGGAGGCTGAACGTCGTGGGGGTGAGGAGGCCCTTCTTCTTGCCCCGCCGGATCGTGCTCGCGGTCAGCTCCGACGAGTTCCACTCGGTGAAGAAGACGCGGTACCCCTGCGCCTGGAGCCACTTCCCGAGCAGGGCCGCCTGCGTCGACTTTCCGCTCCCGTCGAGCCCCTCGAAGACGAGGAGTCGGCCGGGATAGCCGTGCCGGGCCGGCGGAGGGTCAGGCGTCACGCGCCCTCACCTCGAGCTCGAACATCCGTTCCATCGGCTTGCGGATCTTCTCCTGCCACCGCGGGGGTACGGCGGTATCCGTGGCGGCAGAAAAGGCCACGGTGAGCGTCCGGCCCCCGCTGCCGAGGGCGAACCGGGGCCGGCCCGCGGCGGTGAGCTCGGCGGTCGCGAGGATCGCGCCCAGCTGGCGGGCGATCGCGAGGTCGGCCGCCGCGAGGATCGGCTGGAACGCCCGCTTCCAGTCGGACGGGACGTCGTCGCCCTCGTGGAGGTACGCGATCATCGACGCGAGCAGGACCTCGCGCTGGTCGAGCCCCCAGATCGGGTAGTTCTGGATTAGGTAGGCGGAGTGGGTCGCGTGCTGCCAGAGGTCGATCGAGATGCCGGCGTCGTGCATCCAGCCCGCCACGGTGAGGGCGAGCCGTTCGCTGGGTCCCCACTCGTACCGCGGGGCGAGCAGCTCGAACAGGGCGACCGCGGCGTCGGCGACCTCGCGTCCGTGGTCGACGCGGAAGGCGAACGACTCCGCCGCGGCCGTGGTCGACCGCTCCGCGAGGCTCGGGGCCGTCGCCGGGAGCTTCGCCCCGATCGCCTCGAGCGCGATCCCCTCGCGGATGCCGGTGCCCGACACGACGATCCGCTCGCTCGCGGTCTCCTTGAGCAGCTCTTCGAGCACCACGATCCCCGCGAGCACCACGTCCGCCCGGTCCCCGCCGATCCCCGGGATGGCCCGCCGCTTCTCCGCGGACATCTCGCCGAGCAGCTCGTGCAGCGCCTCGATCTCGGTCGCGTAGAGCGGGTAGCCGTGGACCCGGCGGACGGGATACTGGCGGAGGTCGATGGCGGCGCGGGCCAGCGCCCGGACGGTCCCGCCGATCCCGTTCACGCGGTACCCCTTCCCGCCGAACGCCTCGAGGACGCTCGAGAGCGTCCCGCGCACGTGCGCGCGCAGCTCCTCGAGCTCCCGGTGCTTCGGCGGGTCGTGCGCCAAGAACCGCTGGGAAAGGCGCAGCACCCCGAGCGGCAGGCTGACCGCGTTGCGCTCGGCGCCGTCGCGCACGTCGACGAGCTGCATCGAGCCGCCGCCCAGGTCGAAGATCAGCTCCTTGCCGAGCTCCCACGCGCTGGCGACGCCCAGGTAGGCGTAGTGCGCCTCCTCGGCCCCCGTCAGGATCCGCAGCAGCACGCCGCTCGCCCGCTCGGCCCGCCGAACGAACTCGGGCCCGTTCGGCGCGTCCCGCACGGCGCTCGTCGCGACGGCGAGCGTCTGCGGCACGTCGAGGTCCCGGACCACCCGCGCGAACCGCTTCAGGGTGAGGACGCCGCGTTCGACCGCGTCGTCGGCGAGCCGTCCGTCCGGGCCCGTCCCGCTGCCGAGTCGGGGGACGTCCTTGCCCTCGTAGAACGCCCGGACCGTCCCCGCCGCGCTCGTCTCGAACGCGACGAGCCGCGCCGTGTTCGACCCCAGGTCGATCACCCCGAGGGTCGACGCGGCCCGGGTCCGCTCGCGCTCCGAATCGGCGAGTCGCGGCCGGTCCACGCGGGGGCAGTCCGTTCGCCCTCTAATACGCGTACGGTGCGCTGCCGAACCCCTTACATCGGGAGCCCCCTTGGGGGACGTCCGTGGCCCGAACGCGACCCGCGCGTGCGGTCCCGCCCGCGGCGCTCGTGCGCGAGCTCGACCGGGTCTACCGCAACGTCGAGACTGCCATCGACGCGGTGATCGACCGCCCCCATCCGAGCGCGGGCGCGCTCCATCGCCTGCACCGCGAGCTGCGCCGACTGCGTACCGGGCTCACGCTGTGGGCGCGGCTGCTGGCGCGCCGCGATCGCGAACGGCTGGCGCCGCTCGACGGGCGGTTGAAGCGGCTCGCCCGGCTCGTCGGCCGGATCCGGGACCGGGACATCGCGATCGACCTGCTCGCGCATGTCGACGGGACGTCATGGGGCCCCGAGGAGGCCGAACGCCTCGCCCGGTACCGGACCCGCCTGCGGGACGACGCCCGCACCGGCCGCGAGCTGCTCCGGGCGTTCCTGCGCGCGGAGCGCGATGCGGGGCTCTTGCCCCAGGTGCGCGCGCAGTGGACCCGGCCCGACCTCGCGTTCCGATCGGCCGACGTGCGCGCCGTGATCGTCCGGGCGAAGGGCCGGGGCGAAGCGCGGGTCCGCGAGGCCCACCGCGAGGCACGCCACAAACCGTCGACCCGCCGGCTCCATCGGCTCCGCATCCGGGTGCGGGGACTGCGCCATCTCGGGGAGCTCGCCGGGACCGTCGATCCCGTGGACGCCCGCCCGCTCTCCGCGCCGCTGCGTCGCCTGCAGGTCGAGCTCGGGCGGCTCCACGACCTCGACGTCGTGATCGATCACCTGGCGCCCGAGGTCGAGGGCACCGCGTGGGCCGAGGCGCTGCGCGACGAGCGCCGCCGGCGCCGGGACGCGGTCCTCGCGGCGCTCGCTGGAAAGGGCGGAACGCTCTGGGCGGCGGCGCGCGCGCGCTCAAAAGCCACCGGAGCGTGAGGACGGCCGTGGGGGCACCGGACGGGAGCCCGGGCGCGGAGCCGCTGCGGCTCGCGCTCTCCGAGACCGGCGCGCTCGGGGCGACCGTGCGCCAGCTCGCGAGCCGGCTCGCGGTCCCGACCGATCGCGTCGAGCGGGCGCTCGACCGGCTCGAGCGCGGCGGGGACGTCCTGCGCCTCGGCCGCGGCCTCTACGTGCTCCGGGCGTTCGAGCGGCTGCACGAGCGGGACGACTTCGTCGATCCGGCCACGTACGTCGATCGGTTCCGGGACGAGGACGGGATCGCGCTCGGGCGCGTCGACGGGCCGATCACCTTCCGCGCCAACGACGAGCTCCCGGTCCACCGGTGGTGGCCGTACGTCCAGGGGTACTCGGCGGAGTTCGTCGCGGCGACGATCGCCGCCGCGGGACTGGAGCGCGGCGCGACGGTCCTCGATCCGTTCGCGGGGAGCGGCACGACGCTCGTGGAGGCCCGGCGCGCCGGCGCCCGCGCCCTGGGCACGGAGCTGCTGCGCCCGGCCGTCCTCGCGGCGCGCGTGAAGACCCGCTTCGAGCTCGATCCCCGCGCGCTCGGCGCGGCGGCCGAGGCGCTCGTGCGGCGGGCGGCACGGGCGTCGCACGGGGAGCTGCCGTTCCTGCGCGAGACCCGACGCCAGTTCTCGGCGGCCGCGCTCGACGAGCTGACGCGGCTGCGCGAGGCGCTCCCGCCGGAGGGGAACGCGATCGCCGACGGGCTCCGGCTCGCGTTCGGGAAGATCCTGATCCCCTCGAGCCGCCTCCACCGATCGCCGTGCCTCGGCTACGCCCGCCGCCCGGCCCCCGACGGTCCGGGACCGATCGACCGGTTCCGCGCGGCGATCGCGACGATGCAGGACGACCTCGCCGGGCTCGGGGAGACCCGCGGGAGGTGGGGGCCCGCGGCCACGATCGGGGCGGAGGACGCCCGTACCGCGCGCTGGCGGCGCGGCTCGGTCGATCTCGCCGTGACGAGCCCGCCGTACGTGAACGGGATGGACTACGTGATGAACTACAAGCTCGACCTCGCCTGGCTGGGGTACGTTCGGTCGTACGCCGAGCTGGCCGCCCTGCGCGCCGCGGAGGTCGCGTGCGACAACCTCCCGCGGGCGGAGACGGCCCCGTACCTGGGGGTCGAGCGCACGCCCGACCCGTGGCTCGACGAGATCCTCCCTCGGATCCGGGCGAACGTGCGGCGCAAGGGGAGCTACCGGCGCGCGGACATGCACGCGGTCGTCCACCGGTACTTCGCCGACCTCGTGCCGGTCCTCCGCCGGGTGCACGACGCGCTCGCGCCGGGCGGCACGTTCCTCCTCGTCGTCGGGGATTCGCTCCTCGCCGGCGAGTACGTGCCGGGCGATCTCCTGGTCGCCCGGATCGGATCGCGGCTCGGCTTCCGGATCCGGTCGGTCGCGGTGGCGCGGCCCCGCCGCAGCGGGCAGCGCCGGTCGTTCTCGCTGCGCGAGTCGGTCGTCACGCTGGAGCGGGCCCGCGGCGTGGGCTGACCGCGGCTTCCGCTCGACGGAAACCTATAACGGGGGTCCCGCGCGTCGCGCACCGCCAGCGAGGGGAGATGCCACCTCGGGACCCCACCCCCCACTTCCTCGAGCCGCTCCTCGGCGTCGCCCTCGACCTGGACGGGACGCTCGTGCTCTCCCGCCACGATTTCAAGCGCATGCGCGCCGAGGTCGTGCGGCTCGCGGAGCGGTCGGGCGTCGTCCCCGGCCACCTGTCGGTCGAGCAGCCGATCCACAAGCTGATCGAGCAGAGCCGCGAGGAACTGCGGACCGCCGGGGTGCCGGACGGGACCTTGTTCCGGTTCGAGGCCGAGGTGCAGCGGACAATCGACCGGATCGAGCTCGAGGCGCTCCCCCGGACCGTGGCGCGGCCCGGAGCGGAGCCGCTGCTCCAGATGCTCGCCGAGCGCGGCTTCCGGCTCGGGCTGCTCACGCGCGCGTCGGAGACGTTCGCGCGGCAGGCGCTCAACCGCACGGACCTGGCCCGGTACTTCGGCTACCTGCGCAGCCGCAGCGCGGAGGGCCCGGCGAAGCCGTCGCCCGAGGCGCTCCTCCACCTCCTGCACGAGATGGGCGTGCCGATCGACCGGGCGGTGTACGTCGGCGATCACCTGCTCGACGCCGAGTGCGCGGTCGCCGCGCACGTGCGGTTCTACGCCGTCCTCCCCGACCCCCACGAGACCGCCGGCTCGTCGATGACGACGGAGCGGTTCCTCGCCGCCGGGGCGAGCGCGACGGCGAAGGACCTGTTCGAGCTCGCGCGCCAGCTCGACGTGATGGCGCCGGCGACGGCCCCGTAGCCGCTCAGAGGTACTCGGCGTACGCGTGGACGACCGCCCGCTCGGCGGTCGCCCACGCCTCGGGGATCTGGTTCCAGCCGTTCCGCTGGTCGCCGATCACGTAGAGGCCGGGGATCGGGGCGCCGGTCGACGCCGCGAGGGCCCGGCAGTCCTCGTCCGTCTCGACGTAGCCGTCCGCGTCGAACCGGGCGCCGAGCGTGCGCGGGATCGCCTGGTGCATCTCGTACCACCCGAGCGCGCTGAAGCCGCGGTCGTAGCTCTCGTGGCGTCCGTCCGCGAACCGCACGCCGAACCGCTTCTCCCGCAGCTCGTCGAAGCCCGCGATCGCGCCCTCGATCGCGGGGATGTGGTGGGCCGCGAGCTCGTCGCGCAGCGCGGCGCGGTCCGGTTCGGGCACCCCGTCCAGCAGCGGGCGTCCATTCGTCAGCAGCGTCACGGCCCGCGGTCCGAAGTGGAGGAGGTCGAGCGCGGTCCGCGCGGCGAACGCGTCGTGCCCGAGGACGCCGACGGAGAGGCCGGGGAACTCGTGGCCGTCGCACAGGATGCAGAAGTTCACGAGCCCCTGGTTCGCCCACGGGAAGATCGGGTCGATCTCGCCGCCGACCGTGGGGATGCGGTCGACGACGCCCATGGCGAGCACGAGCACCCGTCCCCGCGCGACGTGCGTCGCGCGGAGCCAGTCGAACGTGACGGCAAAGCCCCCGTCCGTCGCCTCCGCGCGCTCGGCGCGCGCCGGCGTGAAGTAGCCGACGGCCGCGTCGACCTTGCGGACCGCGGCGATCTGCAGGTCGAGGAGCTTGTGCCCGCTCGTACCGTCCGGGAATCCCGGCACGTTGTCGAGACGGGGCGCGTAGTACGAGCGGGAGTACTTCGGCCCCCGGTCCACGATCGCGGCGGAGTGGCCGAGCAGCGCGGCCTTGAGCCCGGCCTGGAGGCCCGCGTGGCCGCCGCCCACGATGACGAAGTCGTACCCGTCGCGCAACCGGGGAAATCCGGGCACGCGAGCGGCACCCGGGGGTCGGATTTGATGCCTCGCGTCGCGCGCGACGGCCGGCGCGCGCGCTCCGGGGCCGCGGACGACGGCAAATCTTAAGGACCAACCCTCTCCTCGTTCGCCTCGGGTTCTTCACGGCCGTGCCCACCGGCGCCGTCAGGGACGCGCTGGGGGGGACCCTATTTCTCGAGGACGGCACGCGGTTCGACGGGCGGGGCATCGGCGCCCCGCGGCGTCGCGTCGGCGAGGTCGTCTTCTCGACCGGGATGGTCGGCTACCCCGAGGCGCTCACCGATCCGTCGTTCCGGGGCCAGATCCTCACGTTCACGTACCCGCTGCTCGGCAACTACGGGGTCCCGGCCGCGGGGGCCCGGGACGCGGACGGCCTCTCCGTCCTCGAGAGCGTCGGCATCCAGGTGCGGGGGATCGTCGTGCGGGGCACGACGCGGCCGCACCACTTCGCCGCGCGACGGTCGCTCGAGGAGTGGCTGCGCGACGAGGGCATCGGCGGCGTCGTCGGCGTCGACACCCGGCGTCTCACCGAGCACCTGCGGGCCCGCGGCGTGATCCGGGGGGTGCTCGACGTGCGCCCATCGGACGACCGGCCGAGCGACGAGGAGCTGCGTCGCGCGATCGCCGCCGCGCCCGCGTACGAGCAGGAGAACTTCATGGCCGAGGTGGCGCCCCGGGCCCCCGAGTGGATCACCCGGCACGGGGGCCCGACGGTAGCGGTCCTCGACTGCGGCATCAAGCTCAGCATCGTGCGGGCGCTCCTCGACCGGAGGCTCTCGGTCCTGCGACTGCCGTACGACCACGAGGTCCCCGACCGGTGGGACGGACGGCGGGTCGCCGGGCTCGTCGTCGGGAACGGGCCCGGGGATCCGACCGAGCTCGCGCCGACGATCGCGGAGTTGGGACGGCCCGCCAACCGCGGCCGCCCGACGCTCGGCATCTGCCTCGGGCACCAGCTCCTCGCGCTCTCCCGGGGCGCGACCACGTTCAAGCTCAAGTACGGCCACCGGGGCCAGAACAAGACGATCGGGTTCACGGACGGGCGCGCGCTCATCGTGAGCGAGAACCACGGCTACGCGGTCGACCCGAAGTCGCTCAAGGGGACGGGGTTCGAACCGTGGGCGACGAACCCGGACGACGGGACGCTCGAGGGGTTCCGGGACCGTTCCGGCAGCGTCCTTGCGCTGCAGGGCCATCCCGAGGGGCACCCGGGCCCGCAGGAGGCGGGCTTCGTCTTCGATCGGTTCGCGGCCCGCGTGCGGAGGAAGGCGTGACGCGGTCGCTCCCCCAGAAGGTGGTCCTGCTCGGGAGCGGGGCGCTCAAGATCGGCGAGGCCGGCGAGTTCGACTACTCGGGCAGCCAGTGCCTCAAGGCGCTCGAGGAGGAGGGCGTCTACGCGGTCGTCGTCAACCCGAACATCGCGACGCTCCAGACGGACCCGCCGCGGCACGGCCGGGTCTACTTCCAGCCGCTCGTCCCCGAGTTCGTCGCCCCGATCCTGGAAGAGGAGCATCCGGACGGGCTCTTGCTCTCGTTCGGCGGCCAGACCGCGCTCAACTGCGGGGTGAAGCTCGCCGAGCAGGGGGTCCTGCGGCGCACGAACACGAAGGTCCTCGGGACCCCGCTCGCCGGCATCAAGGCGACCGAGGACCGGGCGAAGTTCGTGCGCGCCATGGCGCGCGCGAAGGTCCCGACGCTCCCGAGCCGCGCGGTCTACACGTACGCGGACGCGCTCGCCGTCGCCCAGGAGCTCGGCTATCCCGTCATGATCCGCGTCGCCTACACGCTCGGCGGCAAGGGCGGCGGCGTGGCCCACGACCGGGCCGAGCTCGCCGAGGTCGTCGCGCGCGGGCTGCGGGCGAGCCCCGTCGGGCAGGTGCTGCTCGAGCGGTACGTCGGTTCGTTCAAGCAGCTCGAGTACGAGGTCGTCCGGGACGCGAAGGGCAACGCGCTCACCGTCTGCAACATGGAGAACGTGCTCGGGATGCGCGTGCACACGGGCGACAACGTCGTGATCGCCCCGAGCCAGACGCTGACCGACTTCGAGTACCAGATGCTGCGCCGGGCGGCGCTGAGGGCCGTCGAGGAGGTCGGGATCGTCGGCGAGTGCAACATCCAGTTCTGCCTCGATCCCGAGAGCGAGGAGTACTACGCGATCGAGATCAATGCCCGCCTCTCGCGGTCGAGCGCGCTCGCGTCCAAGGCGACCGGCTACCCGCTCGCCTACGTCGCGGCGAAGCTCGCGCTCGGCTACACGCTGCCCGAGCTCACGAACCGGATCACGGGCGTCACGACCGCCTGCTTCGAGCCGGCGCTCGACTACGTCGTCGTGAAGCTCCCGCGCTGGGACCTCGACAAGTTCGAGCGCGCCGACCGGCGGCTCGGTCCGTCGATGAAGTCGGTCGGCGAGGTGATGGGGATCGGGGCCTCGTTCCCCGAGGCGCTCTCGAAGGCGGTCCGGATGGGCGACCCGAGGGCCGACCTCCTCCCGCCCGCGACGGTGCGCGAGCCCGCCGCGATCCTGGCCGACCTCGCGAGCCCGACCCCCGACGTGCTGTACCGTGTCCTCGAGGGGCTGCGGGCAGGGATCGACGCCGCGACGATCGCGCGCGTGTCGTACATCGACCGGTGGTTCGTCGACACGCTCGGCGAGATCGAATCGGTCGACCGGGCGCTCGGGACCGCCGCCGGCGCCGCGCTCCCCGAGCCGCTGCTCGCCCGGGCGAAGGAGCTGGGGCTCTCGGACCGGGCGATCGGCCGGATCGCCCGGGTCGACGAGGAGGAGGTGCGGCGCCACCGCCTCGCCGCCGGGATCCGGCCCCGGGTCCGCATGATCGACACCCTCGCGGGCGAGTGGCCGGCCCGGACCAACTATCTCTACCTCACGTACCGCGCGGACGCGGACGACGTCCGGCCGATGGGACCCGGCTCCGTGCTGGTGATCGGCGCCGGGCCGTACCGCATCGGCTCGAGCGTCGAGTTCGACTGGTCGACGATGAACCTGGTCGACGGGCTGCGGGCGGAGGGAGTGCCCGGCGTCGCCGTCCTCAACTCGAACCCCGAGACGGTCTCGACCGACTACGACCGATCGGACCGGCTCTACTTCGAGGAGATCACGCTCGAGCGCGTGCGCGACATCACCGACTTCGAGTCGTTCCGCGGCCTCGTCACGTGCGTGGGGAGCCAGCTCGCGCAGAACCTGACGCCGCTCCTGCACCTCTTCGGCATCCCGATCCTCGGCACGCCGCCGGCGTCGATCGACTCGGCGGAGAACCGCGCGCTGTTCGCCCGGCTGCTCGAGGAGCTCCGGATCCCGCAGCCGGCGTGGCGCGCGTTCACGACGGTCGACGAGGCGGCGATCTTCGCCGACGAGGTCGGCTACCCCGTGCTCGTCCGGCCGTCGTACGTGCTGTCGGGGCAGGCGATGCGCGTCATCGCCGGCCGGCACGACCTCGACCGGTTCCTCTCGAACGCGGCCCGGGTCTCCCCGGAGCACCCCGTCGTGATCACGAAGTTCGTGGAGGGGGCCGACGAGGTCGAGCTGGACGCGATCTCGGACGGGAAGCGGGTGCTCGTCGGCGGCATCTTGGAGCACGTCGAGCGGGCGGGCGTCCACTCCGGGGACGCGATCTTCTGCCTGCCGCCCCGCCACACCCCGCCCGAGGTCCAGCGCCAGCTGCTCGACGCGGCGGAGCGCCTCGCGCGGACGCTCGCGATCCGCGGCCCGTTCAACGTCCAGTTCCTCGTGAAGGACCGCGCCTACCAGATCATCGAGCTCAACCTCCGGGCGAGCCGGTCGCTCCCGTTCCTCACCAAGGCGACGGGCGTTCCGCTGCTGCGCGAGGCGGCGCGGGCGATGCTGGGGCGGCCGCTCTCCCGGGAGGGGGTCGCCCCGCTGCCGGCCGGGCGCTGGGGCGTGAAGGTCCCGCAGTTCTCGTTCCTCCAGCTCACCGGCTCCGACCCGCTCCTGGGCGTGGAGATGCAGTCGACCGGCGAGGTCGCCTGCTTCGGGCCGACGTTCTCCGATGCGCTCGTGAAAGCGCTCGTCGCCACGGGCGTGCGGCTCGTGCCGCGGCGGGGGACCGCGTTCCTGTCGGTCGGCGGCCCGACGTTGAAGGAGGCACTGTGGCCGATTGCCCGCCGGCTGCGCGCGCACGGTCTCACCATCGCGGCGACCGAGGACACGGGCGCCTTCCTCGCGGCCCGCGGCTTCCGCGGGGTCCGGATCCTGCACAAGGTCTCCGAGCCCGACCGGCACCCGAACGTCACGGAAGCGCTCGACCGCGGGGAGATCGACCTGCTGCTCAACGTGCCGCTGTCGCTGACCCAGGAGAAGTTCGAGCGGATGCTCGAGGACGAGTACGTCCTGCGGCGCCGCGCGATCGAGCTCGGCATCCCGCTGTTCACGAGCCTCGAGGCGTTCGCGGCGTACGTCGACGGCGTCGTCTGGCTCGAGGACCACCCGCTGACGGTGGAGCCGCTCTACGGCACGCCGGAACCGACCGCCCCCGGGCGCGGGCCGGCGCGCCCGCGCGAGCTCCCCGTCCACCCGCGCCGGCCCCGCCGGCGCCGGGCGCGGGCGGCCCGCTGATCAGAACAGCGGGAACTTGGTGACCGTGTACTCGGGGACGATCGTCGAGGTGTCGAGCACCTCGGGGATGCCGCGGATCCGCTCGGTGACGAAGTCGAGCACGGTCCGCTTGTTCGCCCCCGCCATCGGGAACTCGAGGACGACCAGGATGTCCCAGTCGCCGGTGAGGAAGTGGAGCTCCTTCACGGGCGCGAGCGTCTCCAGGATCTGGCGGATCCGGTCGAGGTCGCCCCCCCGGACCTTGATGTAGGTGAACGCGCGCAGCGCCTTCAGCTCGGCCGGCATCATCTCGGCGAGCTTGACGCTCGAGAACTCGGAGACCCCCTCGAGCCGGCCGCCGCGGGGGGCGATGAGGACGGGGAACCGCTGCACGCCCTTGAGGTGCTCCGCGATCAGCCGCTCGATCCGGCCGACCTTCTCGATGTCGACCACCTGGATGCGGTAGCCCCGCGACGCCGCGACCTCCTCCGTGAGCGCGACGCACCGCGCCTGATCGTCCGAGAGGAAGTGGACGGGCGTGTCGGCGACCGCCGGGCTCTCGTCGCCGCCCGACCCCGACCCGCCCATCGTGGAGCCGAGCCCCTGGACCGCGGCGGGGCCGCCGGACCGGTAGAACGTCGTGACCGCCTTCTTCGACTGGACGTAGAGCATGAGCTGACGGGGGTCGTCGGCCATCGGGCTCGCCGAGGGAGGCTTCCCTATTTAATCCATAAGAGGAAACGGGCCCCGCCCGCGAGGGCGGGGGAACGGGTTCGCCCAGGGTCCGGGGGCGCTCAGTAGCGCTTGTACGAGTCGGACCGGTCGCGGCCGCCGCTGCCGCCGCCACCGCCGCCGCCGCCACCGGAGTACCGGCCGCCACCGCCGCCGCCGTAGCCGCCGGATCCGCGGTCACGGTAGCCGCCGCCGCCGAACGAGCGCCGCTCGTTCTCGAACTCCTGCTGGCTCATGTCGAGCGACTGGTTGACCTCGCCGATCGACTCCGTCGACTTCGACAGGTTGCCGTAGCGGCCGACGTTGAGCCGCATGTGCCCACGGACCAGGGAGACGTATCCGTTGTCGACGAGGATGACCTCGTCCTTCGCGATCGTCCCGATCTGCTCGTTCCAGAGGGAGAGCGTGATCGTCGCCGTGTCGTCGCCGACGACGGCCTCGCACACCTTCCTCGGGTCGCCGAACTTTCCCATGACCTCCTTCGGCTCGCCCACGGTGATCACCTTCACCAGGACGTTCACTTGCTTCGAGTTCGGCGTCAGGTCTCGCACTTTCGTCAGGGGTTTGTCCACCATCGTTGTCGCCTCTTTCGCTTCGCGTTCCGCGCGTTGGGTTGGGTGGGAATCCTCCTGCGTACTCGTCGTGCGGACACTCGTCGCAAAAGCGGGACGGGCGGGTCGCTCGATTCGGGCTAGGCGCTTGGATTCCTCGGCTCCATGGGAGCGCGGAGGCATATAAGCGCGCCGACGTGCGAACCCGTAGCGCGGTCGACGCCCTTCCGCGTCGCCTCGGTCGGCGGCAGGGCCGGACGGCGCGGCCGCGGCGGGCGCGCGCCGACGGTTCGGCTCGGACGGCAGGCTTTTCCGCCCGGTCGCGGTCGAGGGCGATCGGTACTCCCCGTGCACCCCCGCTACGATCTCGGCGTCCATTACTACCTGCGGCGGGAGTACGCGCGGGCCGCCGAGGCGTTCGCGGACGTCGTCCGGGACCGACCCGACGACGGACGGGCCTGGTCGTACTACGGGATCTGCCTCGCCCACCTCGGGCAGGGGCCCGAGGCGGAGGCCGCCCTGTCGCGCGCGATCGGGATCGCCCCCGCGAACGGCGAGGCGTGGTTCCACCTCGGGGTCGCCCGGGCGCTCCGGGAGGAGTGGGGGGAGGCCGCGTCGGCCTACCGACGCGCGGTCGCGCTCGCCCCGACCGACATGGTCGCCTGGCACCGGCTCGGCGTGGCGCTCGCGGAGTCCGGCGACGAGAACGCCGCCGCCGTCGCCTTCGAGCGCGCGCTCGTCCTCTCGCGCGACGTGCCGGCGGTCCCGGGCCTGCCGGGCGCGATCGACCGCGAGTCGGACGACGCGCACGACGCCGAGGTCGGCGCCCGCGAGGGCGGCCGCGAGGCGAAGAGCTGGCTCGATCTCGCCCTCTCGCTCCTGAGCCTCGGCGAGGAGGAGGAGGCGGTGGCGGCCTACGAGCGGGCGTTCACGCTCGACCCGGACCGCGCCCAGCACTCCCTGTTCCGTCCGATGCTGCGGCTCCTCACGGTGGTCGAGGGGGGCCCCGAGACGGACCTCCCCGGCGGGCCGCTTGACGCCGCCCCGTCGCCCCCCGCCCCGGGACCGCGGCCGCCCGGTCGACGCCCCGAGGTCGGCTAGACGCCGGCCCTGCCCGTCAGAGCGGCTTCGGCGGCTCGGTCACGATCGTCGAGTCCGCCCAGGACCGGGCCTTCTCGCGGGCGATCTCGTGCCGGTCGTAGAACCGGTGGATCCGCTCGAGCAGCTGGCCCTTACAGTCCCCGCACAAAAGCTCGCCCGACCGGCACTGCCGCGTGACCTCCTCGAACTTGGTGTCCGACTCCGCGAAGCGGGTCCGCCAGAGCGCCCAGACCGAGCAGATCTCGGGGACGGCCCCGATCCGCCGCTGCTCCTCGACGGTCGCGCGACCGCCCGTGAAGGCGTTGCGGATCTTCCGGTCGACGACCTTCGGCGGATCGTTGAGGAACAGGGCGTTGTCGGACGGGTTGCCGGTCGTCGACATCGCCGCCTCGCCGAGGAGACCGGGGACCATCCGGCTGTGCAGCAGCGCCGGCTTCGGGTACCCCAGCCCCTCCGCGAGGTCCCGGGTCACGCGGAAGTGCGGGTCCTGGTCGATCCCGCACGGGATGAGGCACGGGACCGTGCGGCCCTCCGCCCACGACGGGTAGAAGCACGGGACGCTCTGGAGGGCCGTGTAGAAGACGAGGCCGATGTTCGTGCTCGGCTCGAAGCCGAAGACCGCCTTCACGGTCGAGTACGGGATCTTGCGCGCGACGCGGATCGCGAGCGGGTACAGCGCGGCGATCGAGCGCGAGTCGAAGAACGTGTGGGTCCGCTTCGGGTCGAAGCCGAGCGCGAGGATGTCGAGCAGGTTCTCGTAGCCCCAGCGCGCGGTCTCCTCGCGGGAGAGGCCGGATCGGGCCCAGAACTTCTCGTCGTCCGTGATCTGGATGTACATCGGGACCCCGAGCCGGCGCTGCAGCCAGACGCACAGGTCGAACGAGACGAGGTGCGAGGTGTGGAGCGGGCCGGACGGCCCGCGCCCGGAGTAGAGGAAGAACGGCTGCCCGTTCGCGAACCCGTCGAGCAGCGGGGCGAGGTCGCGGTGCGAGTAGTAGATCCCGCGGGAGAGGAGCGGATGGAGCTCGCCGCCCGCGATGTGGTGGAGCTTCGCGAGGAGCGCGGGGGTCAGCGACTGGGTCCCGAACTGCTCGCGCAGCCGCTCGTAGTCGATCCGCCCCTTGACCTCATACGGCGTGACGACGAACTCCTCGCCGGCCATCGCTCCCGGTCCGCCGCTACCCTTCGGGGAACGTGATCTTCGCCAGGATCGACTCGCGCTCCCCGAGCGGCACCCCGGCCGAGGCGAGCGCCTCCGCCACGCACGCGCGGGAGTGCTCGAAGTGGATCGTGTGCCCGCACGACGGGCAGCTCGCCCACCCCTGGATGAGGCTTCGCAGCCCCTCGCGCGAGGCGGAGGAGTCGCGGCGGGCGAACCGGTCGACGAGGATGGCGCCGCCCGACGAGCTCTCGAGGTTCGTGAGCGGGACCCGCACCTGCGTGTTGCAGATCGGGCACCGGGCCGGGTTGCGGCAGGTGCACGCCATGGGACGACGGGTACGCGGGCGCCCCCCTAAAAGCCCGCCGACCGCTCGACGCCGGGGGCCTAAAGCCTCATGCGGGCGGGGCGTTCCCCGGGGGCGATGCCCGAGACCCCGCAGGAGCTCGCGCGCGAGCTCTCGGAGGAGATGCTCGAGCTGCTGAAGCTCCTCAACCGGGCGGAGGAGGAGCACCGCGACGTGAACGGCTACGAGCTCTCCGAGCTCGTCCACCTGCTCGGCAAGATCCGGGGCCCGACCGTCGACCCGCCGGCCGTCGAGCGGGCGCTGACGGTCCTCGTCGCGAACCGCCTCGCGGCGGTCGCGCCCGACGAGGAGTACGCCTGGGAGCGCGGCCGGGTCGTCGGACCCCGGTACCTGATCACGACGCGGGGCAAGGAGTTCCTCGTCGCGCGGATCGGACGGGTCGACCGCATCGAGTAGCCGCCCCGTCCCGCGGCCCTTATGTACGGGAAGGCCGCGTAGAGAGCGGGATGGCGGCCGGAGCGCCCGCGGATCCGGTCCGCTCCACGCTCGTCGCGATCCTCCAGCAGCTCAACCGCGCCGAGTCCGTCCACGAGGGCCGCGAGCGCGACCAGAGCCTGTCGCTCGTCGACCTCGAGCGGCTCCTGCGCAAGCACCCGCCCGTCGAGGACGGTCAGGTGAAGGTCGCGCTGGCCCTCGGCCTGCTCGTGCGCAACAGGTTCGTCGAGGCCGACCTCGTCCGGGCCCCCGCGACGCGCGGCGCCGCGGCCCCGCCCCGGGCCCGCTACCGCATCACGGTCACGGGCAAGCAGTTCCTGGTCGACGCGCTCCAAAAGTCCGACCGGATCACCTGACCCCGGCCCGCCGGCCCTCGGCGGACAACGAACCGTTAAGTAGCGTTCGGAGGTGGCCGCTTTCCCATGTCCCGCATCCACTCCGGCCACAAGGGTCGCTCCGGCTCGCACCGGCCGTACCCCCTCACGAAGCCGGAGTGGGTGACCGTGACCGCGGAGGAGCTCACGACCCAGGCGGTCCAGCTCGCGAAGTCCGGTCTGCTCGCGGCCCGCGTGGGGCAGACCCTGCGCGACGGCTACGGGGTCCCGTCGAGCCGCGCCGTCACGGGGCAGAAGCTCGGCGCGCTGCTCGCGGACCACGGGGTGCGGCCCGAGATCCCCGACGACCTCCAGGCGCTCCTGAAGCGGGTCGTCCACCTCCAGCGGCACCTCGAGACCCACCCGAAGGACCTGTCGAACCGCCGGGGTCTCGTGCTGATGGAGTCGCGCATCCGCCGCCTCGCCCGCTACTACCGGCAGCACCGCCGGATCCCGGAGAACTGGCGCTACTCGGCCGCCGGCGCGGCGCTCCAGGTGGAGTGATGCCCTCGGGTCCGGACGGGCTCGTTTCGGACCCTCGCTTCGGACAGGAATTCGACCGGGCCCGCGCGCTCCTCCTCGCGCACCCCCGCCGCTGGCGGGTGATCTACCACTACGACGCCGACGGGATCGCCTCGGCGTCGAGCGCCCTCCGCGCGTTCGCCCGGCTCGGCTACCCGGCCCAGGCGACGCCGCTCGTCGGCGTCGAGCGCGAGCGGATCGATGCCCTCCTGACGGCGACCCGCGGCCCCGTCCTCGTCGTCGACACCGGCGCGAGCTGGCTCGACCGGTTCGCCGCCCATCCCCATCCGGTGATCGTCCTCGACCACCACAAGTACCCGGGGGTCCCGAACCCCCCGCCGCTGCCGCCCCACGTCGCGTTCGTGAACCCGCTCGACTGGGGCGTCGACGGGATGAGCGAGCTGTGCGCGGCGACCCTCACATGGCTCTACACGGTCTTCCTCGACCCGGTCAACTGGGACAACGCCCCGTGGGGCCTCTCGGGCGCGATCGGGGACCGCCAGCACGTCGGCGGCTTCCGCGGACTCAACGGACGGCTGGTCGCCGAAGCGGTCCGACGCTCGGTCGTCACCGAGGGGCCCGGGATCGCGCTGTTCGGCGCCCGGGTCGACGCCGCGCTCGCCGGCAGCATCGACCCGTACGTCGCCGGGCTCTCGGGCCGGCCCGACGAGGCGGCGGCGTTCCTCCGCGGGCTCGGGATCGATCCCGCCACCCCGCCGGGCGCCCTCGGCCCGGAGGCGACGGCGCGGCTCGTCGAGGCGCTCAAGGCCCGGCTCGACGCGGCCCACGTGCTCCCCGAGTTCGTCGCGATCCTCGACCAGCCGCGCTGGTCGATCCCGTCGTGGGGGCTCGACGCGGAGGAGCTGTCGAACCTCCAGAACGCGGCCGGACGGGCCGGGATCCCCGGGGTGGGGGTCGCCCTCGCGCTGCGCGACCCGGCGGCGCTCGCGCGCGCCCGCACCGCCGAAGAGGCCTGGCGGTCCGGCATCTTGAAGGGCCTGCGACGCGTGGAGCAGGACGGGGTCCGGGAGATGTCGTGCCTCCGCTGGTTCGAGAGCCCGGAGACGACGCTCGCGGGCACCCAGGCCGGGCTCGCGATCGCGTATCTCCTCCCGCCGGACCGGCCGGTCTTCGTCTTCTCGGACGGGGGCGACGGCCCGACCAAGGTCAGCGCCCGCGGGACGACGCGCCAGGTCGAGCACGGGCTCGACCTCGCGCTCGCCTGCCGCAGCGCGGCCGAGGCGGTCCACGGGGAGGGCGGCGGCCACCGGGTCGCGAGCGGCGCGACGATCCCGGCCGGGACGCGGCCGACCTTCCTCGACGTCGCGGACCGGGAGCTGACCGCGCAGCTCCGCGGCGCGCGGGGATTCGCATGACCGCGACCCCGCCCGAGACGGCGCCGGCCCCGGTCGACCGGATCCACGACCGGACGCTCGAGGAGGAGATGCAGCGCTCGTACATCGATTACGCGATGAGCGTGATCGTCGGGCGGGCGCTGCCCGACGGGCGGGACGGGCTGAAGCCGGTGCATCGGCGGATCCTCTGGTCGATGTGGGAGTCCGGCGCCACCCACGACCGGGCGTACCGCAAGTCGGCGCGCACCGTCGGGGACGTGCTCGGGAAGTACCACCCCCACGGCGAGCTCGCCGTCTACGACGCGCTCGTCCGCATGGCCCAGCCGTTCAGTCTCCGCTACCCGCTCATCGACGGCCAGGGGAACTTCGGCTCGATCGACGGGGACTCGCCGGCGGCGATGCGGTACACGGAGGCCCGCCTCTCGGCGGTCGCCGAGGAGATGCTCCTCGACATCGAGAAGGAGACGGTCGACTGGGCCGACAACTTCGACGGCACGCTGCGGGAGCCGCTCGTGCTCCCCTCGAAGGTGCCGAACCTGCTCGTGAACGGCTCGGCGGGGATCGCGGTCGGCATGGCGACGAACATGCCGCCCCACAACCTCGGCGAGGTCGTCGACGCCCTCCTCCTGCTCCTCCGCGAGCCGGCGGCGCCGCTCGACGCGATCCTCCGGCTCCTCCCGGGACCGGACTTCCCCACGGGCGGATACCTCTCGAGCGCGGGGATCCGGGAGGCGTACGAGACGGGCCGCGGCACGGTGCACCTGCGCGGCGCCGCCGAGATCCGCGAGCGCGACGGCCGCGACGAGATCGTGATCACGGAGATCCCGTACGAGGTCAACAAGTCGTCCCTCCTCGAGCTGATCGCCGACCTCGTGAAGTCGAAGCGGATCGACGGCGTCACCGACCTCCGCGACGAGTCGGACCGCCACGGGACGAGCGTCGTCCTCGAGCTGCGCCGCGACGCGCCCGCGGAGATCATCCTGAACCGGCTCTACGAGCACACCCCGCTCGAGACGAGCTTCGGCGTGATCAACCTCTGCCTGGTCGACGGCCAGCCGCGGGTGCTGCCGCTGCGGGAGCTGCTCGCGCTGCACCTCGACCACCGGCGCACGACGATCACGCGCCGGACGCAGTTCGACCTCCGGAAGACGGAGGAGCGGCTCCACCTGCTCGAGGGGTTCCTCACCGCGATCGACCACATCGACGAGGTGATCCGGATCATCCGGCGCTCCCGCGACGCGGCGGCGGCGGAGACGAGCCTCATGGGGAAGTTCCTGCTCTCGAGCGAGCAGGCGAAGGCGATCCTCGACATGCGGCTCGCCCGCCTCACCGCGCTCGAGCGCGAGGCGGTGGAGACGGAGAAGGCCGAGAAGGAGGCGCTCGCGAAGGAGCTCCGCTCGATCCTCGGCTCGCCCGAGCGGCTCGACGGGGTCGTCGCGAGCGAGCTCGCCGACCTCAAGGAGCGGCTCGGCGACGCCCGTCGGACGCGGATCGTGGGCGAGTTCACCGAACGGACGCTCGAGGACCTGATCCCCGACGCGGACGTGGTCGTGCTCGTCACCCGGGACGGCTACATCAAGCGCCTGCCGCTCGACCAGTACCGCCGGCAGCGTCGCGGGGGCCGCGGGCTCGTCCAGATGGCGACGAAGGAGGAGGACATCGTGACCCGCACCTTCGTCACCCGGACCCACGACAACGTGCTCTTCTTCACGAACCTCGGCCGCGTCTACGTCCTCAAGGCGTACGAGCTCCCCGAGGGGAGCCGCCACTCGAAGGGGAAGGCGGTGATCAACCTCCTCCCGCGCCTCAAGGACGGCGAGCGGGTCCAGACGCTGCTGCCGCTCCACGACCTCGAGGGCGGCGGGTCGCTCCTCTTCGCGACGCGCCGCGGGATCGTGAAGCGCACGACCCTCGACCAGTTCCAGAACATCCGCACGAGCGGCATCCAGGCCGTCCTGCTCGAGGACGGCGACGAGCTCGTGAACGTCGCGCTCGTCGACGACGAGGCGACCGAGATCCTGCTGGCGACGCACGCCGGCCAGCTCGTCCGGTTCCCCGTCGCCGAGGTGCGGCCGATGGGCCGCGCGACGTACGGGGTGATCGGCGTCCGGCTCGCCGCCACGAAGGACGACCGGGTGGTGGCGATGGCGCCCGTGAGCCCCCGGTTCCCGACGCTCCTCACGCTCACGTCGACCGGCTTCGGCAAGCGCAGCCCGACCGACGACTACCGGGAGACGAAGCGCGGCGCGAAGGGCGTGCGGACGATCCGGACCGGCGGCCGGAACGGCGCCGTCGTCGCCGTGATGCCGACCACCGACACCTCGGAGGTGCTCGTCACCACGGAGCGCGGGATCTCGATCCGGATGGCCGTGACGACGATCCGCTCGCAGGCACGGAACACGATGGGCGTCCGGGTGATCCGGCTCGACGAGGGCGACACGGTCCGCACCGCCGTCGTGCTCGAGGCGGCCGAGGCCGGCGGGAACGGGGCCGACGGGCCGCTCCCCGACGCCGACCCCGGGGACGGCGCGGCGACCTCCGGGCCGGGGCCGGAGCGCCCCGCCGGGGACGGCGCCGAGGCGACGGGGCCCGCGGACCCGGACGAGCGCGAGGACGATGCCCCGGCGTCGGACGACGAGTAAGCGGATCCTCCGGTGCCCGCAGTGCGGGTCGCCGGACATCCTCCCGGTCGGCGGCATGATCCTGGGCCAGCTCTACCACTGCCCGAAGTGCGACTACCAGGGCTCGCTCGTGCTCGAGACCGACGTGGCGACGGACGGGACGCCGCTCGACGACGACGCCTAACGGGTCAGTCGTCGGGCCGGGTCGCGGCGAGCGCCTCGGCCCCGTCGGGGCCCGCGGGCCCGATCCGCGCGACGGCCGCGACAAGGCGCAGCGCGCGGACCGTCGGCCCGACGTCGTGCGTCCGCACGAGCGCCGCGCCGTGCTCGGCGGCGAACACGGCGGCGGCGAGGCCGGCCTCGAGCCGCGCCGCGGGGTCGGACGCCCCGCCCCCCGCGGCCAGGAACGACTTCCGCGAGGCGCCGATCGCGACCGGGTAACCGAGGCTGCGGAACTCACCCACGTGCCGCAGGAGCTCGAGGCTCTGCTCGGCCGACTTTCCGAAGCCGAGCCCCGGGTCGACGAGGAGCTTCTCCGCGGGGACCCCGTCGGCGATCGCCCGGTCCGTCGCGTCGGCGAGGAAGCGGAACACCTCGCCCCGCAGGTCCGCGTAGACGAGGTCCTGCTGCATCGTCGCCGGCACCCCGCGCATGTGCATCACGAGCGCCGCGGCGCCGGTCCGGGCCGCGACGCGGCGCATCGCCGCGTCGCGCAGCCCCTCCACGTCGTTGATGAGGTCCGCGCCGGCCGCGACGGCCCGCGCGGCGACCTCCGCGTGCCGGGTGTCGATCGAGATCGGCACGTCGACCCGGTCGCGGAGTTGGTCGAGCACGGGCGCGACCCGCGCCCACTCGGCCTCGGGCGAGACCGGGGCCGCGCCGGGGCGCGTCGACTCGCCGCCCACGTCGAGCAGGTCGGCGCCCTCGTCGACGAGGCGGACGGCGCGCTCGAGCGCGGCCTCCGGCGTCACGGAGCGGCCGCCGTCGTAGAACGAGTCGGGCGTGACGTTGAGGACCCCGAGGACCCGCGGGCGGTCGCCGAGGACGAACGATCGGTGGGCCCCCGGCACGGTCCGCACCGCCGGCACCGCGTAGGCGCGCAGCGCCCGCTCGACCTCGTCGGCGAGCGCGGCGAGCTGGAACGGCTGGCGCCGGAGCTTCGGCAAGAGGCGCGCGTACTGGCCCCACGTCGCGAGGAGGACGACCGGGCTCTCCGGCACCGAGTGGTCGGCGACCCCGCGGGCGTGGGCGGCGTCGCCGCCGACCGAGAGGATCTCCTGCTTCAGCAGCGGCGACGCCTTCAGCGCCACGCCGTCGAGGCGGACGGGGAAGATGCGCCCCTTCCGGGTCATGATGCCGACCCCCTCGGGGTCGCTGCCCGTCCGTCCGATCTCGCCGGCGATCTCGGCGAGCGACGCCGCCTCGAGGACGCGGGCGCCGAATCGGTGCGGGGCGGACGCCGCGGGCCGGGCCGGAGGCACGCCGGCGGGACCCCGTGCGGCGATAAATAGCGCGACGGGTAGCGGCGGCCGTCCGGGCCGACGGCCCGGTCGGGGACGGGGGATGCGGGGCCGGGTCGTCGCCCTCGAGGGCCCTTCGGCCGCCGGCAAGACCGCGACGGCCCAGCGGTGGGCCGCCCGGGGCCACGGCGTCGCGATCGCCGAGGCGTACGCGCGGCTCCGCCCCCGGCCCTCGCTCGCGCTGGGGTCGCCCGCGCACCTGAGGGCGCTCGAGCTCGCCCTGCTCCGGGAGGACGCCCGACGCCTGCGCGCGGCGCGCCGGCGCGCCGCCGCCGGGAGCACCGTGCTGCTGGACACGGGCGCGCTGGGACCGCTCACGTACACGGCGGGCCTCGTGCGCCTCGGCGCGGCCGACCCCCGTCTGCTCGACCGGCTCCTCCGCGAGGCCGCGGCCCTCCGCGGTCGGGGCGGCTGGTCGCTCCCGGACGCCGTGGTGTTCCTCGAGACGCCCGTCGCCGAGCGGCGCCGGCGGGCCGCGCTCGACCCCGCGCACCACCCCGCCCCGCTCCGGTCGCGGCACGCCCGGGTCGGCGCGTGGGAGGCGCGCTTCTACCGCAGCACGCTCGCCCCCCTCCTCGGGCGCCGGTTCCTCCGGGTCGCCGGGCGCGGCCCGCCCGACGAGGTCGCGGAGCGCGTGGCGGCCGCGATCGCGCGGGGGCCGGCGAGCCGGACGCCCCCCGCGCTCGAGCTCCGGGTGCTCGCCGCCCTCGCGCGTGTCGGCGCCCGGGCCCGGCGTCCGCGCCCCCGCGGCAACTCTTAAGAAGCCATCCCGATGTCGCCGAGCCCTCCGATGCGGCCCCTCGACGTCCTGCAGCAGAGCCTCCACCAGCGCGTGCTCGTGGAGACCCGGGGCGGACGCTCGTACCGCGGCGTCCTCGACGCCTACGACCAGCACCTCAACCTAGTGCTCTCGTCGGCCGAGGAGGTCGTGAAGGACGAGGTCACGGCCCGGAGCGCCCTCACGCTCGTCCGCGGCGACTCGATCGTGTACATCTCACCGTAGGAGGAGAGCCATGGGAAAGGGAACCCCGTCACGCCGCGGCGGCAAGATCGTCCACATCATCTGCCGCCGGTGCGGCCGCCACGCCTACCATCGCCAGAAGAAGGTCTGCGCCTCGTGCGGCTTCGGCGGCGCGCCGCGCCGCCGCGGCTACGACTGGGCGAAGCTGAAGCGCTGAGCCGCGCGAAGCCGCGGGGGCGCGAGACCCACCGGGACCCGACGACCGCGAACCGGAGCGGACGCTCCGCGGCCCGGCGGATCCCGACCCGCCGGCCGACCGCGACGCGGGGCCGGGGCCCCCCGGCGCCCCGGAGCCGGACCCGACGCCCCCGCGCGGCGTCGTCGCCGTCGTCCGCGA
Organism: Thermoplasmata archaeon; assembly: GCA_035502455.1. Taxonomy (GTDB): domain Archaea; phylum Thermoplasmatota; class Thermoplasmata; order Lutacidiplasmatales; family UBA184; genus Lutacidiplasma. The sequence continues at coordinate 26,650 of DATJUI010000021.1, forward strand.
GGACGAGGCCGAGGGCCGCGCAGAGCCGCCCCGGACCCGAGGGGTTCCCGAGGTCCGCGTCGAGGGGCTCGCCCGCCCGCAGGAGCACCGCCTCGCCGCGGCGGGTCACGAGGTTGGCGCAGACGACCTGGTGGATGCGGTAGACGTAGAGCGTGCCGGGGGCCCCGTACATCGACCGGTTCCGCCGGGTCGGTCCCCGGTACGTGTGGCTCGCGGGGTCGCCGCGGACGTACGCCTCGGTCTCCACGATCCGGACCCGGCGCGGCCGCCCGGAGCGGGGCCGCACCTCGAGGGTGGCGCCGAGCAGCGCGCGGGCGACCCGGGCGGTCGGCCGGTCGAAGAAGGCCCGGCCGAGGCGGCGGCTAGAGGATCTTCCCACGGTCGCAGAGCGGGGCGCCGTCGACGGCCACGGTCGCCTCCCCGATCGTGAGCCAGGAGAGGAAGCGGCAGGAGTTCCGGCCGCCGTAGAGCGCGTTGCCGCCGACCGCGAGGGTCACCGTGCCGGCCTCCTGGTCCTCCGCCTGCGGCACCCCGGGCGCCAGCGCGGCGTTGAGCCCGAGCGCGAACAGCGCGACCGTCTCCCGTCCCCGCGGCGCGCGGACGAACTCCGACTCGAAGACGTCGCCCCCCGCGGTGTACCAGTAGTTCCGCAGCTTCCCGCCCTCGATCTCCCACTGCCCGCCCTCGACCCGCCCCGGCGACAGGAAGCTCGGCCGGTTCGCGATCGCGGAGCCGGCCGCGGACCCCTCGTCGACGGCGACGACGACGGAGCCGGCGGGGGCGGCCGACAGGTTCCGGCCGTCCCGGACGTCGGCCGCGTCCACGGTCCCGTCGTCGACCCACGGCCGGCGGCGACGCAGGCGGAAGGTGACGTCGGTGCCGTTGCCGGCCGTCACCCGCACCTCGCGGCCCGTGGCGAGGAGCCGGGCCGCCCTCCGGCCGTCGCGGGCGAGCGCGCCGTAGTCGACGTCGGTGATCCCCCGGATCAGCTGGCTCCGCCAGGTCGCCCCCGGCACCCCCCAGTGCTCGGCCTGGGCGTCGGAGGCGAAGCCGAGGAGGCAGCGCACCCCGCGCAGCCGGGCGGAGCGGGCGGCCGCGAACCACGCGTCGTCCCGGGCGAGGAACGGGGTCGACTGCGGCGCGGGGAGCGCATGGAGGCGCGGGCGGTCGGCGGGACCGGGGAAGTAGACGAGGACGTCGGCCCGGTCGATGGCCGCCCGCACCGGCGCGGGGAGGCCGCTCCACCGCGCGGCCGCGGGCGCGAGGTCGAAGCTCCGCCAGAACGCGGTCTCGTCCTCCAGGAAAAGCGTGGGCCGTCCGCCCCGCCGACGGGCCTCCGCGACGCACGCCGAGGCCCACGGGAGCGTGTGGTTCCAGCCGACGACGAGGACCTCGTCGTCCTTCCCGACCCGGAGGGCGTCCCCGAGCAGGGCCCGCGCCACCGCGGGGGGGCTCGCCTCGTCCCCGGGCATCGGGACGGCATCGGGAGCGGGCGATTAACCCTTCGAAGCCGCCCGGAGCGCCGCGACCACCCCGGCGGCGTCGGCCGGGGCGCAGGCGAGCGCGCGGGCCGCGCGCACGATCACCGCGCCGGCGTCCTCGAACCCCGGCGCGAACCCCCGACGCGGGACCGGTCGCGGAACGCGGGCCCACCCTCCGCTCCCCCGGGCCGCCCGGCGGACGATCGCCTCGACGCGCCGGCCGCGCGCGAAGTCGGCGAGGTCCCGGCGCAGGTCCGCCGGCGCCCCCGCGGCGCGGAGCGCCTCCAGCAACGCCACGATCTTCTCCGGTCGGTGGCGCCGTCGACCGGGTCCGTGCCCCAGGACGCCGTTGAAGTACAGGAACGGGCCGCCGAGCTCGAGCGCCTCGAGGAGCGTCCGGCTCCCCGTCACGATGCGCAGCTCGGCGGCCGAGAACGCCCGGCGCCACGCCGCCGGCGGCATCGGCCGGTCGCGGAGCGCGACCGCGGCCCCGGGCGGAAGCGGGCGGCGCCACGGGCGGGAGGTGCGCACGAGGAGGGCGATCGGGCGCCCGGCGGCCGCGAGGCCCCGGACGACCGCCGGGGCGATCTCCTCCGCCGACGCGGGGCTCGCGTACCAGACCCAGCGACCGGACCGCGGACGCGCCCGGCGGCCGGACGCCCGCGGACCGGACCCGAGGGGACCGGTCGGCACGGCCGCCGGGAACTCCCGGCCGAACGCCCGATCCGGTCGCCACGAGGCGAACAGGTGCAGGACGTTCGGCCGATCGAACGCCCGGAACTGCGCGAACGCGGCCCGGAACCGTTGACGGTCGGGCTCCGGTTCCGCGCGCAGCCGGGCCGGGATCCGTCGGGCCGCCACGCCGCCCTCGCGGAACCGCTCGCGCGCCTCCCGCCCCGTCGTCAGGGTCCGGGCGAACTCCTCGAGGCTCACGTGCAGCGTTCGTTCGGCGCCGTAGGTCCGTTCGATCTCCTCGGACTCCTCGGCCCACGGGCCGCCCCGGCCGTACGGTCCCGGCCGGCTCGGCTGGGCGCTGACCCCCCACGCCGGGGTGACGGTGAGGGCGGCCGCCGAGCGGGGCCGCAGCCGACGCGTGCGGACGTGGGGCGGCCAGGCCCACGGGCCGTCGACGGCGCGGGGCCACGGGCGGCCGGGACGTCGATAGAGCGTGAGCCGGAAGCCGGCCCGGGCGAGGTAGCGGCCGGCGGCGAGGACCTCCTCGATGTCGCCGAGCCCGCCGCCGACCTGGGCCGGCAGCAGGTAGACGTCGACCCCGCCCGCGGGGCCGGCGCGGTCAGGCGACCGGCCGGTAGAGCGCGTACGCCCGGATCGCTTCGTGGAACCCTCCGCCCTCGAGCGCCGCCCGGCCCGCGGGATTCGCCTCGGCGACGAGCGCGACGACCCGACCGTCCTGGCGGGCCGCGATCCAGCGGCCCGCGGTGCGCACGAGGCGCGTCGCGAGCTCCGGCTCGACCGACTCGGCTAAGATCGGGGCGGAGAGCTGCGCCGCCGCGAGCGCCGGCGAGACGGAGGCGGCGACCCATCCCTCAACGCCCGTCCCGCGGTCGATCGTCCAGGCGGCGGAGCTCCCGTGGAGCGCGCGCTCCACGAACCGGGAGCCCTGGATCGACTCCTTCCGGGTCGGCAGCACGCGCTCGTACTCGGGCGGGTGGCGACGTCGGGCGATCTCCGCGAGCGCGGCCGCGTCCTCGGCGCGGAATCCGCGGATCGCCGGGGTCGACGGGTCCGGCCCCCCCGCGAGCGCGCGGGCCGATTCGTGGACCTGGAAGCCGGACGCGCCGAGGCGGCGGTAGCCGAGCCGCTCGTAGAGCTGGATCGCGGGGGCGTTGTCCGCCAGCACCTCGAGGCCCACGTACGTCTTCCCGGCCCGGGCCGAGATCGCCCGCGCCTCCTCGAGGAGCGCCCGGGCGAACCCCCGGCGCCGGTAGTCGGCGTCGACCGCCACCATGCTGATCCACCCGCTCGGGCCCGGGAACGTGAGCAGCGTCGTCGCGACGAGCCGTCCGTCCTCCTCGCCGACGAGGAAGCGGAACACCGGTCGTCCGGCGAGGCGCAGGAGCCCCAGCACGAGCCGCGTGTCGAGGCGGTAGACGCGCGCGAACACGCGGACGAACCCTTCCGGCCGGGTGCCGAGGACGGCCTCCTCGGCGGGGAAGTACCGCTGCAGGAACTCGAGGACCCGCGGCGCGTCCCGGCCCCGCGCGGCGCGGATCCTCATCCGTCCTCGTCGTCGACGGACGTCGGCAGCGCCACCTCGAACAGGTGCCGGACGCTCGGGGGCGTGCCGGCGAGCTCGAGCTCGGGGAGCGGGAGCCGGGCGCCGCGGTCGAGGTCCTCCTCGCTGAGGCGCTCCCGCGCGTCCCGGAGCGCGCGGCGCACGAGGGGATCCGGCGCGCCCCGCCCGAGGCGCCCGAGCGCCTGCACGAGCGCGTCGAAGAGGCGGCTGTCGGCATCGGAGACGAGGCCGGACTCCTCGACGGCGTCCGCCCGGATCGACGGGTCCGCCGGCCGGCTCGCGTACAGCAGCCGGACGAGCTCCTCCCGGGCGCCGTCGTCGCCCAGCCGGCCGAGCGCCCAGACGGCGGCGAGCCGCACCTCCGCGGCCGCATCCCCGAGCTCCTCCCGGATCCGCGGGGCCGCCTCCGCGAGCCCCAGGCGGCCGAGGGCGTAGATGGCGCCCCGCCGCGGCCACGGATGCTCGTCGCGGAGCCGCTCCAGAAGCCACGGGAGGTCCTCGGCATCGCCGACCGCGCCGAGCGCGATCCCCGCCGCGCCGCGGACGGACCAGTACGGATCGGTGAGGTGACGACGGGCGATCGCGCGCGCCTCGGGGACCTTGAGGTCGCCGAGCGCGTGGACCGCGCAGACCCGGATCCAGTGGGCGGGGTCCTCGGCGGCGTCGCGGAGCGCCGGGAACGCCGCCGGGTCGCCGATGCGGCCGAGCGCGATCAGCACCGCGGGCTTCTCCCACGTCTCGGGCGCCGCCAGCCGCTCGAGCAGGAGCGGCACGCTCGGCCGGTCCCGATGCCGGCCGGCGACCACGGCGGCCGCGACGCGCACGCGGCGCGCCGGGTCCCTGAGGTAGCCGCGGGCGATCGCGAGGAGCTCGGGGACGCTCGAGCGGCCGATCCCGAGGACCGCTTCGCGACGGACCCGATCGTGCGGGTCCCGGAGCATCCGGCGCAGCGCCGCGACCGCCGCGTCGCCGCCGACCCGGCCGAGCGCGATCGCCACGGCCTGGCGGGCCTCGAGGGCGGGGTCGTCCGCGCGGGCGGCGAGCGCGGGCACGGAGGCGGGCTCCGCGAGCGCCGCCAGGGCGTGGGCCGCCTTCGCCCGCACGTGCGGCTCCGCGTCCCCGAGCGCGCCCTCGAGGACGGCGCGGCTCTCGCGCCGGCCGATCGCGCCGAGCGCCTCCGCGGCTGCGGCCCGGACGCCGGGGTCCGGGTCCGAGACCGCCACCTCGAGGACGGTGCGGCCGCGCGGGTCGCGCAGGATCCCGAGGGCGATCGCCGCCGTCTGGCGGATGCCGGCGATCGGGTCGTTGAGCGCGGTGACGAGCGGCCCCAGGTCGCGGACCCGGCCCTGCTGGGCGGCCGCCCGGAGGCGCGCGGCCCGCTCGGACGGCCGGCGGGCGGCGGCGGCCGCGTCGCGGCGGGGGGCCGGTCTCCGTCGGGGGGTCGGTGCCATGCGACCGGCGACCGAAGCCCGGTCTAAAAGCTCCCGGTCACGCGCCGTCGAGCACGCCCTGGGCCGTCGCCTCGGGCGACCGGTACGGGCCCCGCTCGGGCGCGGGGCCGACCGCCCACCGGTCGAGGAGCCCCGCGCGGTCGACCCCGAGCGGGGCGAGCAGCGTCTCCGCCGACCGCGCGAGCAGTTCGAGGTAGGCGTCCGCATCGTACGGCTCGTCGCCCCGGAGGAGCTCCGCGACGCGCACCCGGTGGCGGAACGAGCGGCTCCGTCGGTCGCACAGCACGTAGCGGACCGTCTCGCCGGCCGATCGCTCGACGCCGGCCTCCGCGAGCTGCCGGAGCGCCGCCACCGAGTCGGTGAACGTGACGAACGCCCCGGGCGCCTGGCCGATCCGGTGCGCGATCAGCAGCTCCTCGACGGGCCAGTCGCCCGCGCGCAGCCGGTCCGCGAACCGGTCCGCCCGCGCGAGCGCGCGGGGGAGCCGCGCCCGGACCCCCTCCGCGTCCCGCGCCCCGCGGAACAGCGCGAGGACCTCGTGCTCGAAGCGCCGGACCAGCGTCGTCGTGTCGTGCCGCCGCCCGCCGATCCCGCGCAGCTTGAACGCGTCGTGCTCGTAGTAGCCGTAGTACCGGTTCGGCACGCCGAGGCCGTGCGTCGTCGCCGGCAGGAAGACGATCCAGCGGTACCGGCCCTCGTAGCCGAGCGGGAGGTCGAACCGCTCGCTCATCGCGGCGGCGAACGCGTGGGGGTCCGGCGAGCGGTCGGGATCGAGCGGCCGGAGCCAGAGGGAGTCGACGATCCCGTGCAGGACGCGATACCCCCACGCCTCGGCGGCGGGGACGAGGTCCGCCAGGAGGCGGCGCGCGTAGGCGTTGATCGCCTCGTGGCACTCGATCCGGCCGAACCGCGCGTTGCGGTACCCCTGGTAGCCGAAGGCCGTCACGAGGATCCACTTCAGCATCTTCACCCGGCGCCGGAGCGCCGACGCCTCGGCGGGCGCGAGGCCGGGCCGCTGCAGCGCGGCCTTGTAGGCGAGCCGACGGGCGAGGAGCGGCGCCAGCGTCCGGGGGATGAGCCCGACCCGCTCGGTGCACGACCGGTAGCCGAGCCCGGGCGCCCGGATCGGGCTCGTGGGACAGCACCGGCACTCGAGCGTCTCCGCCGAGAGGTTCTTCCGGACCATGATCGAGGGATAGAGGCTCGCGAAATCGAACTCGTCCACCCGGTCGTGGACGCCGACGGGCGGGAGGAAGATCACGCCGCCCCGGTCGGCCTCGGTGAGCCGGTCGCCGCGCCGGAACCCCTCGGGCCGGTTCTTCTTCCACGGGACGTGCACGTCGAGCGCGCGGGCGTGCGCCATCTCCATCGCGGTGAAGCACGTCCCCGGCGACTGCCGGACGACGGTGGAGAGCGAGAGGCGGGAGAGCCGCGCCGCGTCGACGAGCCCGGCGAGCTCGGCGTCGTCGTACAGGAACGAGTTCTCCCGGTCGATGTGGAACCGGCCCGGGAGGAGGTGCGCGGCGTCGCGATGGTGGACCTGGCCGTACGACTCGATCGTGCGCGCGGGCTTCGTCGCGCGGAGGGGACCGGGCTCGCGCCCGAGCACGAACGCCGCGGGATCGAGACGGAGCGCCGCGGCGCGCCGGTAGAGCCACGGGAGGTCGAAGCCGTCGCCGCCCTCGGTGAGCAGCACGTCGGGGTCGGTCCGCGCGAGGGCGTCGACGAGCGCGGGCAGGAGGTCCTCCTCCGGCCCCTCGAGCGTGACGTCCTCGAGGCGGATCGCCCCGATGCGTCCGTCCGGCGGGGGGATGCGCCCCCGCCGCTCGCCGGCGATCGTGACGCGGAGGCGGGCCACCCGGAGCGGCGGCGGGACGTACTCGATCGTCTCGGCGGGCTCGGTCGGCGTGAGGCGGGCGCCCGTGCCGGTCACCGGCGCGAACGGGTAGACCCCGTGCTCGAGATGGTAGAGGTGCGGCGGCGTGAGGTCGACGTCGTACAGCACGAACCGCTCGAAGCCGCCCCGCGCGTCGACCGCGCGGGCGAGCGCGCGGCGGGTCGGGTTCCGCGCCGGGGTCACGGCGAGGACGGTGCGGGGCCGCCGGTCGAAGAGCGACGGGCGGGCGATCCGGGTCCGCACGTCGGCGACGGCGGGGTCGTCCGCGAGCGCCCGCGCGAGCTCCGTGAGCTCGCGGCGCGGCCCGGCGACCAGGAACGGCGGCCGATACTCGACCGCCGTCCGGTGGACCCGGCCGCTCCCCCGGTCCTTCACCCAGAGGACGACCGACCGCCCGTCGGCGCTCTCCGTGACGTCGAGCAGCCAGCCGTCCGGCGGGGGGCCCGGCCCCACGGTCACCGGGACGCCGGCCGGGCCGGGGCGGGCCCCTCGGCGGGGAGCCGGCCCGCGAGGTCGAGGAGGACGGAGAGGAGGATCGACTCCAGGAGGTCCGGGCTCCCCACGTACGTCGCCTGGGCGGCGTAGCGGCGCGCGCCCTTGCAGATCGTCGCGAACGCCGCGCGCTCCTCGGGGGTGGTGAGGAGCCGGGAGAACTCGTCCCAGCGCTTCAGCCGCTCCTCGAGCGCCTGCCGGTAGGTCGGGGAGGTACGTCCCACGCGATCACCTCCTCGGCGCCGCCGCCGAACTCCTCGATCCCGCGCTGGCCCGCGGGCCGCGGAACGAGGGTGAGGCGGGCGTCGTCCCGCATCGCCCGCAGCGAGAGGGTCCCGGGGCCGCGGGCGAACGTGACCCAGTCGGCCCAGCGCGGCCCCTCGTCGGCGAGGCCGGGGAACCGGGCGACGCCGCCGGGGCCGAGCGTCAGGAGGAGCGGGATCGGGAGCGCCCGGACGAGCCGGGCGAGCGACCGGGCGACGTGCCGCAGCAGCGCCTCCCGTTCGTCGTCCGGCAGCTCGACGGCGGTGAACAGCGCGGGGAGGTCGTGGCCGATCAGCAGCGTCGGCGGGTGGCGCCGCGCCTCGGCGGCCCACCCGTCGACGAGCGCGACCATCTGGTAGGCGGTGAACGCCCGGGCGAGCCGGAGGCAGCGGAGCGGTTCGGTCGCGTCGAGGCCGAGGGCCCGGCCCTGCTCGCCGATCCGGTACGGATGGAACCGGTTCGCGCCTTCGAGGAGCGAGATCCGGCCTCGGGCGCGGGCGTTCCCGGCGTAGAGGAGCTCGAGCATCGGCTCGATCGCGACGGAGGGGCCGGTGAACAGCGTCGCCTCGTGGGGCGCGAGGCGGCGGCCGAGCCAGGCGAACAGCGGGAGGTCGGTTGGGAGGATCGGCCGGGCGGGACGCGCGCGGGGCCGGGGCGCGAGGCGGAGCTTCCCCGCGGCGGGCGCGGGGCCCGCCGGGGCGACCGGGCGGTCCCGGTCGACCGGGAGCGGGTACGACTCCTCGTCCGGCGCGAGCTCCGGCGCGAACGCGAGCGGATCGATCGTCTCCTCGTCGAACATCGGCGCCCGGGCCGTTCGACGGCGCCGACCGCTCTAAAGCGGCGGGCAAGGGGAGGTTGAAACGGGGCCGGGACGGGAGCGTTCCCGGCGCCTCGGCGCGGTCACGGACCGACGGCGAGCCGGCCCGGCGGCGGCGGAAGCCCGAGCTCCTCGGCGAGCGACCGGCAGTTCGAGGCGGCGTCGCCGCGGAAGTGGTTGTTGAAGAACCCGTAGATCGTCGCGACCTCCTGCGTGAGCGTGCGGATCCGGGGCACCCACGCCGCGAGCTCGGTCGTCGAGTAGGTGTAGTCGTACCAGAGCGGCGAGCCGTGGCCGTGCCAGCGGACGTAGGCGAACGGCGCGGTGACCTCGAGGACGGACGGGAGGTGCGGCCCGTCGACGATCACGTGCGCGAGACCGTACTCGCGGAGGAGCGCGTACGACTCGGGGACGAGCCAGGAGCGCTCGCGGAACTCGACCGCGACCGGGAGATCCCGCGGCAGCGACGCGTAGAAGGCGCGCACGATCCCCGGCTCGAACGGCAGCGACGGCGGCAGCTGGAGCAGCGCCGCGACGAACTTCCCCGCGTCGCGGATCGGCTTCAGCACCGCCAGGAACCGGCGGAGCTCCTCGTCGGTCCCGACCAGCCGGAGGTCGTGGGTGATCGTCTGGGGGAACTTCGCCGCGAATCGGAACCGGCCCGGGGTCCGGCGCACCCAGGACGCGGCGACGGTGGGCGGCGGGAGCCGATAGAACGTAGAGTTCACCTCGACGATCGGGAACAGCTGGCTGTAGTACCGGAGCTTGTCCGACGCCCCCCGCGGCGGGTAGACCTTGCCGACCCACTCCGGATAGTCCCACCCGCTCGTGCCGAGCAGGATCTCGCTCACGGGCGCTCCGCTCCCCTAGGGCCCGGACCCGGTTAACTCCTCGCCGGCCGCCGGACGATGAAGGATGCGCGCGCTCCCGCGCGAACCAAAGGCTATCTACCGAGCCGCCGTGGAACCGCCGAAGCCATGCCCATCCAGGTGGACATCGACATCGCGAAGTGCACCGGCTGCTCCCACTGCAAGGACGTCTGTCCGGTGAACGTCTTCGACCTGCGGCCCCGCAGCGAGGTCCCGGACGTCGTCGACGATCCCGCGGTCGCCGCGAAGTTCCAGTTCCGCGGCGAGAAGTCGCTGGCGGTGCTGGGGCCGGAGTGCATCGTCTGCGAAGCGTGCCTGTTCGAGTGCGAGGGGGAGTGCATCCTCATCACCGACGACGAGGGACACGTCCACCACTCGACGTACAAGTGAGGGCTGGGATCCCGTCGAACTCGCCCCGCGATCGACGGGGGCGATGAAGGCCTAAAACAAGTCCTCGGCGGGGTCCGCTTCCCCCTCCGTCAGATACTCGATGGTCGGGGGGTCTTGGGAAGGGGGGGTTCCCGGCTGGGGCGGGCTCGCCCCGGAGGGAGCTCGGGCCGTTGTCCCAGATCGGCGGGCGACGGTGCGAGCCGCGACGACCCCCACCAGGACCGCTGCGGCGGCCCCGAGGAGGACGTAGTAGCCGGTGCTCCCCGGCAACCCGAGAAACCCGGTGGGCGAGACGATGTCGACGGAAACCGTGCGCTCGCTGCGGTCTCCGCCCGCGTCGCTCACCGTGATCGCCACGTGGAAGTCGCCCAGCTGGGTCGGCGTGCACGTGACGGCGGAGGCATTTCGATCGGCGCATCCCGCGGGCAGGTCCGCGTACGAATAGGTAAGCGCCCCCACCGCCGGCGACGTGAACGTGACCGCAATCGTGAGGCTCGTCCCCTCCGGCGAAGACGACGGGGCTACGACATCGAACCCCCAGCTGACCGTGAGGGTGAGCGAGGACGTTGCGTAGGCGCCGCTCGGGTCCCCGACGGTGCCGTTGATCAGATAGGTCCCGGCCTGGGTCGGGAGGCAGGCGATGGCCGAGGTGTTCTCGGTCACGCACCCGGGCGGCAGTCCGGCCCAGAAGTAGGAGTAGGGGCGAGATCCCCCGGACGCGTTCTCGAAGAGTCCGACCGACGCGCCCAGCAGCGGCATCGAGCTCGTCGCCCCCATCGCGAGCTGGATCGGGGACACGAGCGGCGCCACGCGTATGGTCAGGTTCTCGCTCGAGGCCACCCCCCCGACACTGTCCGTGACGGAAACCGAAGCATTGTACACGCCCGCAGCGGTGTACGTGTGCTGGGGGTTCTGGAGGGTCGAGGTCGCTCCATCCCCGAACGACCAGGACCACGCGGTGAAGTTCCAAGTCCCGCCGGTGGCGAGAGCGGCAAAGCTCGCGGTGACCGAGGACTCCCCGACCTCGATCGCGGCTGAGGCCCCCACCGACAGCTCGAACGGGACTTCGATCAGCTGAGGTGGAACGTCGGGACCTGTCGAAGCGACCACCCAGAATTGATTCCGAGAGGAGTCCACCATGGGGAAAATGAGCGACTCGTTCGTGAAGTAGGTCGATTGAATCTGGTCGGTCGTCGCGTTGATCGCGGTGAAGCCGACAAGGTTCACCGAAAGCACGACGCCCCAGCTCTCCGAGAGGGCCAGACCCTCGCTCGCGACGGGAATGTGTCCCGTCACCGAATCGGTACTGACGTCGATGACGGAGATGTTGTCTCCGACCGATTCGGTGGAGGATCCGGAGCCTTCGGACTCGCTTCCCACGCTGCCGACGAACAGTTCCCCCAACGGGGCATCGAAGACCGCATACCTCGGGAGATAACCCACTGGGATGGTGGCGACCGGGGAATTCGAGCTGTCCGAGATCACCGTCACGTTCTCGTTGGTATCCTGTACAAACACCTGGCCCTCCCCACCGACATACGTCAGTCCAAGGGGTTGGTACCCGGCGTCGATG
>DATJUI010000022.1:0-42057 GCA_035502455.1 Thermoplasmata archaeon
CCCCGCCCCGACGGCTCCCGAGCGAGCTGGGCGGTCGGGGCGACGGTGAGCAAGAGCGCGCCGACCACGGCGCCGACGATCAGGAGCGTCCAGGGGGAGGGAAGTCGCCCGCGCATGGGCCTAGCCCTTCTAGGCGACACATTCCCTAATACCCGACCCCCCCGATGCCGGACGCTCCGGCCCCGGCAGGACGGCCGAGCGATCGCAGGGACGGGGCAGACGCCCCGGTCTCGGGCGGGTGCGGCCTCTGCCACGGATAGTCGCCCGCACGCCGGGCCCGATCCGGACCCGCCGCGCCGCCCGGACCGGTTTCCCATGGGCCGGGACGGATTCGAACCGCCGATCTCCGCGTTGTAAGCGCGGCGTCCTCACCGCTAGACGACCGGCCCTTCGGTCGACCGAGACCCGTCCCCCGTCATGGGGGTGTCGGTCGAGGGCGCGCCGACCCGGTGCCGCACGCGGACCGCGATCCCGTGACCGAGCTGGGTCATGAGGGGGCCCGGGAGCGCCGCTTCGCCGACGCCCGCGAGGTGGCCGCCGCGGACGAGGACGACCGCGTCCCCGGCTCGGATCGCGGGATCCGCGCCGCGGACCCCGGGACAGAAGAGGTCGCCCGACAGCGCGAGCGTGGGCTCGATCGACACCGCGAGCGGGGGGTCGACGCCGAACCGGCGCGCCCCCGCGACCGTGAGCTGGAACAGCCCCCGCTCCTCGCGGAGGGTCGCGAGATCGTCGTGCCCGTCGGTGACGCGCTGGAACCACGGCCGCCCGAGGAGCCGGACGGGGTCCCGGAACAGCCGGCGCGCGCCCTCCGCCCCGAACTGGACGGCGGCGACCGCAGCGAGCTCCTCCCGCACGACGGCGAGCGGCCCCCCCGCGACCGGCGTCTCGGCCTCGAGCGCCGCCGCCACCGCCTCGCGCAGCCGCGCGAGGGCGTCGGGCGCGGTCGAGCTCCCGGTCGCCTCGGTCCACCGGACCGGCAGGGAGCCGAACCGGTCGGCGAGGAACCCGAACTCCGCCGGGTCGAGATGCACGACGGCCGAGCGGTACGCCCCGTGCGCCAGGAGATGGTCGAGCCCCTCCCGGACGGTGCGCTGCTCGTCGAGCGTCCAGTCGCCCGTCACCGGGATGTCGTACTGGCGCGCCGGCGGGACGTCCTCGAGCTCGCGCGGGACGAGCCCGATCGGCGAGCTGACGGAGACGACGTGGAGGCGCTCGCGGTGGGCGAGCCCCTCGAGCGCGGCGGCGAACCGCCGGTGGGAGCGCGACACCCGGTACGGCTTGCGCTTCGAGCACGGGACCAGGAGGAGCACCCGCTTCGACGGCGGCGGCCGGTAGCGGGCGAGGAAGCGGGCGCGGAACCGGACCATCTCGGGCCGCCGGTGCGCCTCGGCGATCACGTAAGCCCGGGGGCGGGGATCGGCCACGGGGGACCGTTCCTCAAGGAGGTCGGCGAGGTCCCGGTCGGCGTACCGCAGCAGCTCGGCGAGCGCGGGCTCCGACGGAAGGCGGGCCTCCGCGAGCTCCCGCAGCCGGCCGGCCCGGCCCGCGACCCTCGCCTCGGCGACGGCCGCCCGGCACGCGGCTTCCGCATGGAGCTCGAGCGCCGTCGGACCCCCGCCCGTGCACCCGGGGCAGGCGCATGGGTGCTCGGCGCGCACCGCGTCCGGGTCGAGCCGGCCCAGCGCGGGGTCGAGGTAGACGCCTCGCGCCGCCTCGAGCAGCCCCTCGGTCGTGTCGACGAGATCGACCCCGAGGTACGCGAGGAGCGCGACGCGGTGCGGCAGCGCGACGCGGGGCGCCCACACCACCGGCGCCGCCCCGAACTGCCGGCGGATCTCGCCGACCGCCGTGACGAACGGCCGGCCCTCCGCCCACAGCGCGCGCGCGTTGGCCAGCACGAGGAGCGACGGGCGACCGGGCGCCGCCGACGCGCCCGACGCCCGCGGGAGCGGGCCCCGCACGAGGTACGCCCCGTCGCCGATCGGCACGAGCGAGCCGTCCCCGCCGAGGATCTCGGGCGCCCCGATGGGGACGGTGAGCTCGAGGTGCGACGCCCCGTGGTCGAGGACGATGCGGCGGCTCCCGCTCGGCGCCTCGTCGAGCCCGAGCGAGATCCCCGAGCCCCCGCTCCCGGGCCAGCGGCTCTCGAGGAGACCGGGGGTCGGCACTGCGAGCGGGCCGATCCGGGCCGAGCCGAGCAGGGCGAGGCCGTCGAGGGCCTCGAGGACGCGCGTCACGGTGCGGCGCCCCGTCCGTCAGTGGGAGGCGGGGCGACCGGGCCGCTTGCGCCCGGGCGGGGTCGGGGACGCGGTCGGGAAGAACGCCTCCCAGGCGGCGACGAGCGCCTCCCGCTTCTCGACCCCGGCCTCGCCCCGGCCCCGGCGTCCGAACAGCGGGTCGTAGGCGTCGCGCACCTCCCGCAGGAACTCGTCCGGTCGCTCGCTCGCCTTCTCGAACCCGTAGAGGATCAGCTCCCTCAGGAAGCTCGAGCGACCGCGCCAGCCGATCCGGCGGCGGACCGCCGGGTTGAGGTGGCGCTTCGCGAGCCGCCAGACCTCGTTCGTCGTGTGGTAGTCGCGCGCGGAGAGCCCGATCATCACCTGGGGCATGACCGGGCGCAGCGGATCCCCTCTCTTGGGGGTGTCGGCCGCCCGACGCGCGCGGCGCTCGGCCCCGCCCTACGGCGCTCCCAGCCCCGGGCCCCACGGAACGAACAGGGCGAGGAGCACCCCCGCGAGGAAGATCGCCCCGAGCGCGAAGTGCCGCTCGAACGGGACGCGGGGCCGGGCCGGGTCGCGCGCGAGGGTCCGATCGGTGTCGGCGGCGAGCAGCGCCATCGCGACGAGCGCCCCGAAGTAGCTCGGGCGCAGGTGGAGCGCGAGGCCGAAGGCTGCGAGCAGGGCGAGCGCGGTGGCGTGGAGGACGACCACGAGGCGCACCGAGGCGGCCGCGCCGATCCGCACCGGCACCGAGAACAGGCCGAGCGCCCGGTCGCTCGCGAGGTCGCCCAGGCTGTGGACCGTCTCGAAGGCGGTCCCCCACGCGAGCAGCGCCGCGACGGCCCAGAGGACCTCGGGCGCGAGGGTCCCGGTGACCGCGACGAACATCGCCGCGGGCGTCACCGCCTCGACCAGGCCGAGGAACGCGGTCGTGAACGTCGTCACCCGCTTCGTGTAGCTGTAGCCGAAGACGAGGGCGATCGCGACGGGACTGAGGACGAACGCGAGCGGGTTCAGGAGGTACGCGGCCGCGACGACGACCGCCGCGCTCGCGAGCGCGAAGGCGAGCGCGGCGCGCGGCGACGCCCGGCCGGCGGCGAGCGCGCGTCCCTGGGTCCGGGGGTTGCGCGCGTCGAGCCACCGGTCGGCCCAGCGGTTGAAGCTGTGGCCGGCGTTGCGCGCCGCCACGAAGGCGATCACCACGAGGACGAGGACGGGGAGCGACGGCAGCCCCGCGGCGGCGAGGAAGAGGAACGCAAGCGCGAACGGGAGATTGAGCCCGAGGTTCTGGATCTCGAGGAACCGCCCGAGGCCCCGCAACCGGCCCGCCGGGGCCGGGGGCGGCGCTCCGCTCACGGCCGCGGGCGCCCGAACAGGCGCGCGAGCACCGGGTCGGCGGCGATCGCGCGGTCGACCGCCCCGGCGGCCGCGGGATCCGGCCGGATCTCCTCGGGCCACGGCCGGGGGAACCCGTCCTCGGGTCGCTTGCGGGTCGCGTCGATCCCGACCTTCGCCCCCTGGTTCGGGACCGCGTTCGAGATCGACAGCTGGTCGACCGGCCCGTGCGAGAGCTCGAAGTCGCGCTCCGGGTCGGCCTGCAGGCCGACCCGGTAGAGGACCTCCCGGAGGTCGTGGGGATCGACGTCGTCGTCGACCACCACGAGGTAGCGGACGAACATCATCTGCCCGAGCCCCCAGAGCGCGTGCATCACCTTGCGCGGGTGGTCGGGGTACGACTTGCGGATCGCCACGATCGCCACGTTGATGAACAGGCCCTCCTGGGGCAGGGCGAGGTCGACGACCTCCGGGAGCACGAGGCGGATCACGGGCCGGAAGATCCGGCCGACCGCCTCGCCGAGGACGCTGTCCTCCGTCGGGGGACGACCGGTCACGGTCGCGAGGTAGACCGGCGCGGCGCGACGGGAGATCGCCGTCACATGGAAGACCGGGAACGGCTCGGGCGCGGAGTAGTAGCCCGTGTGGTCCCCGAACGGTCCCTCGACCCGCCGTTCGGTCGGGTCGACGTACCCCTCGAGGACGATCTCGGCCTGCGCCGGCACCTCGAGATCGACGGTCGTCGCGGGGACGAGCTCGACCGGTTCGCCGCGCAGGAAGCCGGCGAAGACGAGGTTCGAGATCCCCTCGGGGACCGGCGCGAGCCCCGAGAAGACGGTCGCCGGGTCCGCGCCGATCACCGCCGCCACGGGCATCCGCTCGCCCCGCGCGGCCCACTTGCGGTAGTTGTTCGCGCCCACCCGGTGCACCTGGAAGTGCATCCCGAGGGTGTCGGGGCCGTACTGCTGCAGCCGGTAGATGCCGGCGTGCGTCTCCCCGCTCTCGGGGTCCTTCGTGAGGACGACCGGGAACGTCACGGTCCGGCCGCCGTCGTTCGGCCAGCACTTCAGGATCGGCAACCGGTCGAGGTCGACCGACGTCTCCACGACCTCCTGGACCGGGCCGGTGCGCACGCGCTTCGGGGCGAGGCTGCGCAGCGTGGAGAGCGTCTCGAGGGTGCCCGAGAGGTCCCGCATCGCGCCGACGATCCCCGCCGGCGGCCGCATCCGCACGAGCCGCTCGATCCGCTCCGCCACCGCGTCGACGGAGGGCGACCCGAGCGCGAGCGCGATCCGCCGCGGGGCACCGAGGAGGTTGGTCACGACGGGCATCGTCGCGCCGGGGACCCGGTCGAACCGGAGCGCCGGTCCGTCGCGACGGAGCGCCCGCTGCGTCAGCTCCGCGATCTCGAGGTCCCGCGAGACGGGCTGCGTTACCCGGACGAGGTCGCCGGCCCCTTCGAGCGCGTCCAGGAACTCGCCCAGCGAACGGAACGCCACGAGCGGCTCGGAGCGCACCGAGTTATTAAACGGTCGGCGCGCGCGGTCAAGGTTCATATCGGAACCTGGGCTCGGGCCGCGTCCGATGCAGTCGATCACGCTCGAGTTCCGGACCCAGGACCTCGAGCTCCTCGGCGTCGTGCCGCCCGGCCTGTTCGACCGGTACGAGGAGGTCGAGCTCCTCGAGACGCTGCGGCTCGAGCAGGGTTGGCGCCTCCAGCTGCTGCGCGTGCGGCGCCGCGGCCCGCTGCGCAGCGCGGCCGAGCTCGAGGTCGAATCGCGGCGGATCCGCGCGCTCTACGGGCTCGAGACGTTCGATCTCGTGGAGCGGCGGCCCCGGACCCGGGACTACATCCTGCTCGTCCGCCAGCGCAACCCCGAGCGGCTGCGCCGGCTGCTCGCCCTCGCGGGCGGCGAGATCGCCCCGACGGCGCCGTTCCGCCTCACGGCCGAGAAGGTCGTGGCGTCGTTCCTCGGCGAGGAGCGGGCGATCCGGCGGGTGCTGAAGCGGCTCGACCGCGAGGAGTTCCCGTACCGGATCCGGCGCGCCTCGGGCCGCCCGTACGTCG
The DNA here is from genome assembly GCA_035502455.1 of Thermoplasmata archaeon. Taxonomy (GTDB): domain Archaea; phylum Thermoplasmatota; class Thermoplasmata; order Lutacidiplasmatales; family UBA184; genus Lutacidiplasma. The sequence continues at coordinate 5,626 of DATJUI010000022.1, forward strand.
CGGACGCCGGCACCGCCTCGCTGACCCCGCTCCAGGCCCGGCTCCTCGCCCGGGCGTGGGTGCTCGGCTACTACGCGGTCCCCCGCCGGGTCACGCTGTCGCGGCTCGCGCGGCAGAGCGGCCGCAGCGCCCCCGCGCTCGGGAAGATCCTCCGTCGCGCCGAGGGCCGCCTGGTCGCGCGCTGGCTCGCGTCCGAGGGAGCGACCGCGGAGTCGGGCGGTCCGCTCCCGGAGCCGCCGGGCGACCCTTAAGGCGCCGACCGACTCCCGCGGGCGTGGCGGCTCGCGCCCGCACGGTGATCGTCGAGCGGTTGCCCGAGTTCCCGGATCTCCCGCTGCCCGCGCGGGCGACGCCGGGCTCCGCCGGCTTCGACCTCTCGGCGGCGGCCCCCGCGGTGCTCACCCGCGCCGCGGTGACGCTCGTGCGCACGGGCCTCACCGTGCGCTGTCCCGCGGGCACGTTCCTCGAGGTCCGCCCGCGCAGCGGGCTCGGGGCCCGAGGCGTCGTGATGGCGAACGCCCCGGGGACGATCGACCGCGACTACGCGGGCGAGGTCCGGGTCCCCCTCACGTACCTCTTCGACGGCGAGTACCGGATCGCGGCCGGCGACCGGATCGCGCAGGTGCGGCTGGTCGACGACCTGGCGACTCGCTTCCGGGCGGGCCGCGTGCGCTGGACGGGACGGCGCACCGGGGGCTTCGGGAGCACGGGGCGCTAGGGGAACTCGGAGAGCTCCCGCTGGACCTGCTTGCGGCGCGGCGGGGGCAGCGCGCCGCCGCCCGCGGCGGCCGCCTCGACCCGCTCGAGCATCTCGTGCATGCGCCGCTCGCGCGCGAACGCCGATCGGTGGAGCCCGACGTCGCGGGTGCCCTCGGCCACGAGGACGATCGCCCGACCGGTCCGGGCCCGCCCCGTGCGTCCGCGGCGCTGGATCGTGCGGATCACATCGGGGATCGGCTCGTAGAAGACGACGAGGTCGGTCGCGGGGATGTCGAGGCCCTCCTCCGCGACGGAGGTCGCGACGAGGACGTTCACGTCGCCCGCGCGGAACCGGTCGAGCCGACCGACCTGCTCCTTCTGGGTGAGACCGGGATCGTCGCCGTGCCCCGCCTGGCCGACGAACCGGGCCGGTCGGACCGCGGGGTCGTTCCGGTGGACGAGCTCCTCCACGAGGCGGTCGACGGTGTCGCGGTACTGCGAGAAGACGATCACCCGCGCCGCGGGGCTCCGGTGGAGCTCCTCCACGACGATCCGGACCGCGGTCGCGACCTTCGGGTGCTCGACCGTCATCCGGTCGAGCTCGCGGCGCACCTCCTCCACGTCCGGGTCCCCGAGGAAGGCGCGCTGGGCGGGCGTGACCCGCTGGCCCGGGCGCGGGGTCTGCCGGTCGAGGAAGTCGCGGAGCGCCTCGACCCCCTGGCTCTCGATCAGCTCGAGCGCGTGGAGGCCCTTCATCGCGGCCGCCTGGGCGGTGACGGCCGACCAGAGGCCCCCCGACGCCGGGCCCCCGCCGCGCCGATCGGCGTCGATCCGCCGGTGGAGCCGTCCGCCGACGTCGAGCAGCACCCGCCGGGTCGCCTCGCCGGCCGGCAGAAGGTCGAGCCGGCGGAGGACGTCGACCTGGCGGAGCACCGCGGCCCGGAGGAGGATCGCGAGGCGGCGGACCTCGGGCGGCACCGTCACCTCGACGGTCTCCACCCCCACCCCGTGGAGGTACGGGCGGACGTCGGCCGACTGCTCCGTCCGGTACTCGAACCGCTCGATCCCGAGGTTCGTCCACACCTCCTGGATCCGGGCGAGCGAGCCGCCCGGCGAGGCGGTCATCGCGAGCACCCGGGCGCGGGGACCGTCCCGGTTCGCCCGCCCGATCGCGACGTACGGATAGTCGCCCACGGCGCGGTGCGCTTCGTCGACGACGATCAGCGAGAACGTCGCGAGGGGGAACCCTCCGTCCGCGAGGTCGTTGGCGACGACCTGCGGTGTGGCGACCACGACCTGCGGGGGGTGGAGGAGCGCGGCGCGGCGATCGGGCGGGATCGCTCCCGTGAGCGTGAGCGGTTCCGGCGCGAAAAGGGTCGCCGCCACGCTCCGGGCGTGCTGGACGACGAGGGGGCGGGTCGGGGCGAGGAACAGGATCGATCGGGTCGGCTCCCGGCGGAGGTACTCCGCGATCACCCGGAGCGCGATCGCCGTCTTGCCGAGGCCCGTCGGGAGCACGACCAGGGTGTTGCGGTCGACCGCCGCCTCGGCGATCGCCGCCTGGTAGAGCCGGTCGTCGAGCGTGCCGGGCCGGATGCGCGGGTGCTCCACCGTCCCCATCGCGGCCGCTCGGGGCGTGGAGCGGTCGGGGCTTTATTACGGGCCATGTACGCGCCCCACGATGCTGGCGCCGCTCGCGGTCGTCGTCCTCGCGATCGCGACGGTCGTCGTGCTCTTGTACCAGGGGGTCGCGCTCTGGTTCGGGGCCCAAATGCCGTCGCTGCGGCCGGACCCGCCCGGCACGCCGCTCGCCGGGCGGCCCCGCGTCGGGGTCGTGATCGCGGCGCGGAACGAGGAGGCCGACCTGCCGGCGACGCTCGACGCCCTGCTCCGGCAGGACTACCCGGATCTCGACATCGTCGTCGTCGACGGCGGTTCGACCGACGGGACGCGCGCGGCGATCGAGGCCCGGGCCCCCCGGGTGCGCCGGCTCGAGGAGCCGCCGCTCCCGCCGGGCTGGACGGGGAAGAGCTGGGCGTGCTGGAACGGCGCGCGCGCCGTGGACGGGAGCTGGCTCCTGTTCGTCGACGCCGACCTCGTGCTCGGGCCGGCCGCGGTCCGCACCCTCCTCGGGTGGGCGCAGCGGGAGCGAGCCGACCTCGCCTCGATCGGGCCGAAGGTCGAGATGGTGGGGGTCTGGGAGCGGATCGTCCTGCCGTTCTTCCTGCAGGTCGCGATCACGTACTTCCGCATGCCCCGGGCGAACCGGGCGCACGCGAAGAGCGCGTTCGCGAACGGGCAGTGCTGGCTCACCCCGCGGGCGACGTACGACCGGCTCGGGGGGCATCGCGCGGTCGCCGCGGCGCTGAACGAGGACATCGCGATCGCCCGGCGGTACCGCGCGGACGGCCGAACCCTGCGGGTCGCGTGGGCGCCCGAGCTCGGACGGACGCGGATGTACCGCGACCGGCACGAGATGTTCGAGGGCCTGCTCAAGAACACGGGCGACCCCGAGTTCACGCCGGCCCGGGAGCTCGGGATCCTCGCCGGTCTCGTCGGGCTGTTCTGGCTGCCGCTCGGGGTGCTTCCCCTTGGGATCGCCACCGGCTCCCTGCCGGTCGTCGGCCTGGGCGCGATCCTGTGGTTCGCCCTGTTCGCGAAGCACGTCGTCTTCACCCGGGCGGTACGGGGTCCGCCGGCCTACGGCCTCGGGTTCCCGATCGCCGTCGGCTTCTACGTCGTGCTGTTCGCCACGTCGCTCGCGCGCAAGCTGCGCGGCCGCCCGGTCGTATGGAAGGGGCGGTCGTACCCGGTCGCGTAGCGGCGCGCCCGAACCGCTAAGTGGGCCCGCTCGCTCGCCGCCGGTCGATGGCGGCGACCCCCGACGCACGGTACGCGCACATCGTCGGCGGCCGCGAGCTCCCCGGGACCCGGGGGGAGCATCGGCCCGTGCTCGACCCCGCCACGAACCGCCCGTTCGCCGAGGCCGCCGTCGGGTCCCGCGACGATGCACGGGCGGCGATGGAGGCCGCCGATCGGGCGTTCCGGGAATCGAACTGGGCGGCCGACGACGGCGCGCGGAGGGGCAAGGCGCTCCAGCGGCTCGCCGGGCGGCTCGAAGCCGAGGCGGAGGCGTTCGCCCGCCTCGAGACCCGGAACATGGGCAAGCCGCTCCGCGAGTCGCGGGGCGACATCGCCTTCGTCGTCCGGACGCTCGAGTACTGCGCCGGGCTGGCCGACAAGGTCGAAGGGGCGACGATCCCCGTGCCGGGTCCCCGTTTCGACTACACCCTGCACGAGCCGCTCGGGGTCACCGTCCACATCGCGCCGTGGAACTACCCGCTGCTGCTCGCGGTCCGGTCGGTCGCGCCGGCGCTGGCGGCCGGCAACGCGGTCGTCCTCAAGCCCGCCAGCCTCACCCCGCTGACCGCGATCGCGTTCGGGCGCCTCGCCGCCGGCGCCGGGATCCCCGACGGGATCCTCAACGTGGTGGCCGGGAGCGGAAGCGAGGTCGGGGAGGCGCTCGTCGACGACCCGCGGTGCCGGTCGGTCACGTTCACGGGGAGCGGCGACGTCGGGCGCCGGATCGCCGAGAAGGCGGCGCAGCGGAACGTGCCGCTCACCCTCGAGCTCGGCGGAAAGGGGCCGGTGATCGTCTTCCCGGACGCCGATCTCGAGCGCGCCGCGAAGGGGATCGGCTACGGGATCTTCGGGAACGCCGGCCAGATGTGCTGGGCCGCGTCGCGGCTGCTGGTGCACGAGAGCCTGAGGGCCCCGCTGCTCGAGCGGGTCCGTCGGATCGCGAGCGGCCTCAAGCTGGGACCGGGCCTCGAGGACGGGGTCGAGATGGGCCCGCTCGTCTCCGCGGAGCACCTCGCCCACGTCCTCGAATACGTCGACGTCGCGCGGTCGGACGGCGGGACGATCGTCGCGGGCGGGGCCCGGCTGACGTCGGCGCCGCTCGCGGACGGCAACTTCCTCGCCCCGACCGTCGTCGCCGACGTCCCCCCGGGCTCGCGCGCGGTCCGCGAGGAGATCTTCGGTCCCGTGCTGTCGGTCAGCAGCTTCGCCGACGTGGACGAAGCGGTGCGGGCCGCGAACGACTCCGCCTACGGGCTCCTCGCCGCCGTCTGGACGCGCGACCTCGCGACCGCCTACGGGGTCGCCCGACGGCTCGAGTCGGGGATGGTCGTCGTGAACGAGGCGCCGAGCACGTTCCCTCAGACCCCGTTCCTCGGGGCGAAAGGCAGCGGGCTCGGCTTCGAGCAGGGGGCCCGGGCGGTCGAGGCGTACACCCGCCGCAAGAACGTCCTCGTGAACGTGGCCGCGGCGAAGCGCCCGGGCTAGCCGGGTTCGTACGAAACCCCAAAAGGGACGGGTCGGGCTCGTCGCCCGACCCGTGTCCGCCCCGGCGCCGAACCCGAACACCTGGGGAGCCTGCCGTTTCTGCGGTGTCGCCGCCCCGGCGAACGCCAAGGTCTGTCCGATCTGCGGCGCCGAGGCCCCGCTCTCGGCCGCGGAGATCCCCCACGCGTCCCGGCCCGTGCGCCGCCGCCTCTGGATGACCAGCGCGCTGCGGATGGTGATCGTCCTCGGGGTGTCGCTCGCGCTGATCTACGCGACCGCGAGCGCCGTGATCGCCGGTCCGCCGGTCGCCCAGGACCCGCTCACGACCGCGGGGATGTACGCGATCGGCGCCGGCAACTACACGGTGATCTCGGGCGAGATCACCGGCGGGGACTTCGTGCTCGGGAACCTCACCGCGGTGAGCCCGCCCGGGGTCAACGTCACGGTCGCGGTGTACAACTCGACGCAGTGGGCGGTCTGGATCTCGGGCGGTCTCGCCGGGGCGCCGCAGTGGTCGCCCGCGCCCGGGCCGGTCGTCCAGATCATCTACTCGGCCGAGTACACCGACACGTTCTACTTCGTCTTCGGCAACCCGTACCCCGTCGCGAGCCACCTCACGATCGACGTCTACATCGTGACGGAGTACTACTCGAACGCCGTCAGCGATGGCTTCGGGGACTGACCGCTCAGTCGGCGGCCGGGGGCTCGGAGGCGGGCGCCGGCTCGGCGGCGATGCGGCGCAGGAACTCCGCCGGGACCTGGTCGGTCAGAAAGACGGTCTTCCCGGCCTTCATGATCCGCACGCCGGCCCCGCGTGCCCGCCCGGTGTCGACCTCGAGGATCACCGGCTCGGGCGTCCGCACGGCGCCCGCCGCGCGGGCGTCGTCGGCCGTCCGGGAGAGATGGACCTTCTTGCGGTCGGACGGCTTGAGGCCGACCTCGAGGACGATCGCCGCCTCGTCGGCGGTGACGGGGTAGTAGAGGAACGCGGGGATGTTCTCGGTCGGCAGGTCGAGCTCGACCTCCACGGTGTGGCCGTACGTCGCGCGGATCCGGTCGTCCCGCACCTCGTAGCGTCCCTTCGCGTCGGTCTCGGCGATCGCCACGAGGTGGATCACGCGCAGCCAGTGGTACGCAGGGTGCTTGCGGGAGACCTCGCGCACGATCGCCGGCAGTTCGACCCATCCCTGCGGGTCCATCGCCAGGCCGTAGCGGTCGGGGAAGTGCCGCAGGATCCCCGTGAGCACGCGGCCCAGGTGGTCGAGCTCCCGGTCGTTCATCAGGAACCGGCCGGGCTGCCCGCAGACCGGGCACGCCTCCGCGCGGAAGTACCCGTGCTGGGAGCATTCCTTCAGCATCGTCGCGCCCGTCAGGCCTTGACCTTGTCCGCCTTCTTCTCGAAGTCGGCGAGCAGGTCCGTGTAGAGGTCGGTGAGGTCCTTGAGCACGCGCTTCAGCACCTGCTGCGGCTTCTCGCCCTTCGTCTTCAGGAGGAGCGTCGGGCGGTCCAGGTACGGGTGCCCGAGGTAGTAGCGCGCCTCGACGACCTTCTCCTCCTTCTGGAGCGCTTCCACGAGCGGGATCAGCAGCGTCTCCTCCCCCTTCGGGAATTCGACGCGCAGTAGGTCGTGCTCCTTCTCGAGAACGCGCAGCTCCATCGGTGGGGCCCGGGGGTCGGGCCACTTTCGCCCCGTTCTTAAGCGTGGCGCCGGGGCCGCGCCGCCGGGGGCCGCGCACCGCGTCGTCGCCGACGGCCCTATATCCCGCGCCGTCTCCTCGGGGCCGGCGATGCGGTTCCTCGTCGTCGGCGGAGGCGCGCGGGAGCACGCGATCGGGGTCGCGCTCCGCCAGTCCGAGGCCGAGGTCGCGGTCGCGAGCGCGAACGCGAACCCCGGGCTGGACGGGCTCGCGGCCGCGACGGCGCGCCTCGATCCGACCGAACCGGAGGGCGTGGTCGCGTTCGCCCGCCGGACGAAGGCCGACGCGGCGGTCATCGGGCCGGAGGCCCCGCTGGCGGCGGGCGTCGCGGACGCGCTCCGGGCGGCCGGGGTGCCGACGGTCGGCCCGTCGCGCGACGCCGCCCGGATCGAGTCGTCGAAGCTGTTCTGCCGCGAGCTGCTCGCCCGCCACCGCGTGGACGTCCAGCCGCGCTGGGAGGCGCCCGCGACGATCGAGGAGGTCGAGGCGGCGGTCGCCCGGTTCCCGGGCCCGTTCGTGGTGAAGCCGAGCGGCCTCACGGCCGGCAAGGGCGTCTGGGTGCAGGGGGCGGACTTCACCGCGCCCCGGGAGGGCGCGACCTACGCGAAGTCGCTCCTGCTCCAGGGCGGCCGGGTCCTCCTCGAGGAGAAGCTGGACGGCGAGGAGTTCAGCCAGATGGCGTTCGTCACCGACTCGGGCGTCTATCCGATGCCCGCGGTCCAGGACTTCAAGCGGGCGCTCGAGGGGAACCGGGGCGGCATGACCGGCGGGATGGGATCGTACTCGCAGCGCGACCACCTCCTCCCGTTCCTCTCCGCCGACGACCGCGAACGGGCGATCGACGCGCTGCGCCGGACCGTCGCGGCGATGCGGGCGGAGGGCCTCGCGTACCGCGGCATCCTCTACGGCGGTTTCCTCCTCACGGCGGACGGGCCCCGGCTCCTCGAGTTTAACGCGCGGTTCGGCGACCCCGAGGGGATCAACGTGCTCACGCTGTACGAGGAGGGCGACTTCGCGGAGCTCCTGCTCGGGGTCGCGACGGGCTCGGTCGACCCGAACCTGGTCAACTTCCGGCTGCGGTCGACGGTCGTCAAGTACCTCGTGCCGCCGGGGTACGGCGACCGGCCCCGCGCCGGGGGCCTCCTCACCCTCGACCTCGCCGCGATCGAAGCGGCGGGCGTGCACGTGCGCTTCGGCAGCGTCGAGGCGGCCGGCCCGGGGATGGTGAAGCTCGGCGCGTCGCGCGGGGTCGCCCTCGTCGGCGAGGCGAGCGCCATCCACGAGGCCGGCGCCCGCGTGGAAGAGGCGCTGCGGTACGTGCGGGGCGACTTCTACCTGCGGCACGACATCGGCACCAAGGACGACCTCGCGCGCCGCTGGGAGCACATCCGCCAGCTGCGGGCGCCGGGCGCGAAGCCGTCGCCGCTGCCGCTCAGCGTCGCGCCGCCGGACGCCCCGCCGTCCAGCGCGGCGCCCCCCGACCGGCTCGTCTAGCGCGGCCGCCGAAGCCAAATACGGTGCGCCCGGTTACGGCGGGCCCATGTTCTGCCCGAACTGTAAGCGCCTCATGCGCCCGGACCGCGCCGCCCACGTCTGGCGGTGCTCGGCGTGCGGCTCGACGGTGCCGCTCGGCAAGGGCGTGGAGGTCGGCCGTTCGACGCCCGTCGCCCGCTCCGTCGACGTCGTCGACTCCGGCAAGGTCGCGACGCTGCCGAAGACCCAGGAGCTGTGCCCGAAGTGCGGCAACGGCGAGGCGTACTGGGTGCTCCGCCAGACCCGCGGCTCGGACGAGCCCGAGACCCGGATCTTCGAGTGCACGAAGTGCGGGCACAAGTGGCGGGAATACCAGTGAGCGCCCCCGCCTTCGACCCGGTCGCGCGTGCGTTCGCCCCGGACGCGGTCGGGCGGCGGGTGCGCCTGCGGGGCTGGGTGCTGCGCTCCCGCTCGTCGGGCGGGATCCTGTTCCTCGTGCTGCGGGACCGGACCGGCGCCGTGCAGGTGACGGCCCGCCGCGACGCGATCGGCGACGCCGCGTTCGACGCGGCCGAGCACGTCCAGAACGAGGGGGCGGTCACGGTCGAAGGGACCGTCCACGAGGACCGGCGCGCCCCGGACGGGCGCGAGGTGCGGGCCACGGCGGTCGCTGTGATCGACGCGGGGCAGCCGTTCCCGATCTGGTCGGACCAGACCGAAGAGTTCCGCCTCGACAAGCGCCACCTCGCGATCCGCTCGCAGGAGTTCGTGGCGACGTTCCGCGTGAAGGCGGAGCTGCTCCGCGCCTGCCGCGACTTCCTCGAGCGGGAGGACGTGCTCGAGATGACGCCGCCGATCCTGAGCGGCAACGCGGCCGAGGGCGGGGCCGAAGCGTTCCAGATCGACTACTTCGGGCGGCCCGGCTACCTGTCGCAGACCGCGCAGCTGTACCTCGAGGCGCTCCTGTTCCCGAACGAGCGCGTCTACGCCCTCACGCCGTCGTTCCGCGCGGAGAAGTCGCGGACCCCGCGCCACATCACGGAGTTCCAGCACCTCGAGGTCGAGCTCGCCTGGTGCGACCTGGACGGCCTCCTCGCCTTCCTCGAGCGGATGTTCGTCGACGTGACCCACGCCGTCGCCGCGCGCCGGCCCCGCGAGCTCGCGCTGCTCGGCCGCCGGCCCGAGGAGCTCGCCGCGATCGCGGCGCCGTTCCCGCGGATGCGCTACGCGGAGGCGATCGACCGGCTGCGGGCCGCCGGGTTCCCCGTCGCGTGGGGGAGCGATCTCGGGACGGCCGAAGAGCGCGCGCTCACCCTCGAGTCGCCCCAGCCGATGTTCGTGACGCACTTTCCGCGGGAGCTGAAGGCGTTCTACATGCTCCGCTCGCCCGACGACCCCCGGACGGTGGAGGCCGCCGACCTCCTGGGCCCCGAGGGGTACGGGGAGATCGTCGGGGCCTCGTGCCGCGAGACCGACGTCGGCCGCCTCGTCGAGCGGCTCACCGAGATGGGCGTCGATCCGGCCCCGTACGAGTGGTACCTCGACCTGCGCCGCCACGGCAGCGTGCCCCACGCGGGCTTCGGCCTCGGCATCGAGCGGCTGCTGCGCTGGATGCTGCGGCGCGAGCACATCCGCGACACGACCCCGTTCCCGCGCACGCCGTCGCGCCACACGCCGTAGCCCGGCGACGCGCCGGCGACGGTAAGGTTCAAGAAGAACGCCGGCTCTCGCCGCGTCGCTCCCGGACCGGAGCGCCCGCACGCGCGGCCAGAGCACGGATCGGACCGAGGAGCGGATCGTACGAGCGTCAACCACGAGAAGGCCGAGCGACCGCCCGGGACGCTCGGCGTCGAGCGGGTCACGCACCAGGACGTCCCCGCGATCTGCGCGCTCTATAAGCGCGTCTGGGAGAGCGACGGGTCGGGCATCCCGACCGAGCTCGTGAAGGCGTGGCAGCCGACGCCGCTCGAGTTCACGAGCTGGATGGAGGGCGTGACGTACTTCGCCGCCCGGCGCGACGGCAAGCTCGTCGGGGTCGTCGGCTGCGAGATCCGGCACGGCGCCTGCCACCTCGTCCACCTCGCGGTCGACCCCGACGCGCGCCGGCAGGGGACCGCGGCCGCGCTGATCGGCGCCTCCATCGAGTGGGCGAAGCACGCGAACGCGCTCGTCGTCTGGGGCGACGCGCTCGCCCGGTTCACCGCCGCGGCGGCGCTCTTGAAGCACCTCAACTTCGTCGAGTGCGGCGTCCTCCACCGCCACGAGTGGAACGAGGACGTCCGGCTGTTCGAGCGGATCCTCTAGCCCGCCGGGCCGCGGCCGCGGGCCGACCGGCCGGTGCGCACGGTCGGCACCCCGTGGCGCTGCTGCAGGGATTTCAGCCGCCGCAGCCCGTCCTCGGGATGGCCCCGGAAGAACTCCCGGGCGCCCTGCGCGAGCTCCATCGCCTCGAGCTCGGTCGCGATGCCGTGGGCCCGCTCCTCGAGGAGGAAGTCGCCGTACTCCGAGATGTAGCGCGGGAGCGCGGCCTTGAGCCGGTTCACCGCCTGGACGCGCAGCGCGCGGATCTGCTGCTTGAGCGACGCGAGCTTCCCGGCGCGCAGCTCGGTCTCGAGGTCGTCGGCGACCTCGGCCGGGTCCTGCGGCGGATCGACGCCGAGCGCCGCCATGTCCTTCAGCAGCGCGACCACGCGCTCGAGCTCCTCGCGCGCCTGGTCGAGGTGGCGCTCCTTGAGCGAGATCACCCGGTCGACCTGGTGGAACGTCGCGAGCGCCTGGGCGACATCGCCCGTCCGGGCGGCGTGGAGGGCGTCCTCGATCTGGTCCCGCTCGAGGCGGCTGTCGACGGCGTACGCCTCGAGCCGTCCGAGGCGGCTCTTCGTCCCCTTCTCCCACTCCTCGAACGCCGCGACGATGCGCTTCTGGGCGATCCGCTCGATCCCCCGGACGACCTCGGCCCACGGCTCCGGGTTCGGGGCCGCGCGGGCCGCGTCCTCCGCCCACGCGGGGAGCCGCGGCAGCTCGACGCCGAGCGGCTGCGCGGCCTCGGCCCACTGCGCGAGGCGGCCGAGCCGCCGCGTGAGCTCGAGGCCGAACGGGTTCGCGGCCGGGGGCGCGGCGCGGCGCGCCGGGCGGCCCCGCCCGCCCTCGGTCCGGGGCGCGGGGTCCGCCCGGGCCGCCGGCTCGATCGCCTGGTGGCACGACGGACAGACGAGCGCATCGGCCGGGAGCGGGCTACCGCAGTTCGGGCACGGGAGACTATCGGCCATCGACGCTCGTGAACGGTATGCAGGGGGTGAGATTTGAACTCACGAACTCCTACGAGACCAGGACCTCAACCTGGCGCCTTTGACCAAGCTGGGCCACCCCTGCACGGCCGTGCGCGCCTACCGAGGGCGAGCGATAACCTTTGCGAACGAGCGCGACCGCCCCGCGGTCGGCGGGGGACCCCGCCGCAAAACGACTTGTACGGATGCGCCGTCCTCGCCGGCTCATGGCCGATCCGGACGCGGCGCAGGCGACCGTCTTCATCGGGCAGAAGCCGACGATGACGTACGTCTTCCAGGTCGTGACCCAGCTCAACTCGGGCGCAGGACCCGTCGTGGTGCGGGCGCGGGGGAACGCGATCGCGAAGGCGGTCGACGTGGTCGAGGTCGTCCGCCGCCGCTTCCTCGAGGGCCAGGTCGAGCTCGGCCGCATCGCGATCGACACCGAGCGGCTCGTGAACCGGGAGGGGCGCGACGCGAACGTCTCGTCGATCGCGATCCCGCTCACCCGGACGGGGCCGCCTCCGCCCCGGCCGGCGGCCTCGCCGGCGGCTCCGCCCGGATGACCCAGGTGCCGGCGAGGTAATCGCCGAGGCGCTGGCGCTCCCCCGAGACGACCATCGCGAGCACGCCGATCACCCCGAGGAAGAGGACCCCCGCGACGACGAAGCCCAGCGTGAGGCCGAACGCGAGGACCCCGCTCGGCAGCGGGATCCCGAGCACGGAGGCCCCGGCCGCTCCCGCTCCCTTTACGAGGAACGCGAGCGCGACGGGCAGCCCGATTCCGATCACCGTGAGCCCGGGCAGGAGCGGCACGTTCCGCAGGAGCGCGCTGAGACCGCTCGGCCGCTCGAGCGTCCGGGCCCGGACCGCGAGCCCCAGCACGGCCTTTCCCACGGTCGTCCCGTAGACGGTCTCGCCGAGCGCGAAGTACAGGAGGGCGATCGCGCCGAAGCCGAAGGCGGCGGCGCTGAACGGGACGCTCGCCACGACGTCGTCGAGCCCGCCCGGGGTGAGGAGGATGATCGCGCTCCAGACCGCGACCGCCGGCAGGCCGAGCACGACGAGATCGATGCCGTACGCGGCGGCGCGACGGGCGATCGACGCGAACCGCGACGCGCCGAGGTCCCGGCCGATCACGACCATCCACCGGGCGGTCAGCCACCCGCGGTACCCCTCCGCGCCGTCCGAGGAGCCCTCGCGCGCCGCAGCGGCGAGGTTGGCATCGTCGCTGACGACCCAGCCGGGGACGGGCAGGCCGGCCCACGGCCGGTCGTCGGTCGGGGGCGGGATCCCGAGCAGGCGGCGGGCCTGCAACGCGGCGGCCCGGGACGCCGCGGCGGAGTCGGCCAGCGAGGCGGGGACGTCCCCCTCGACCCCCTCCCGGAACGCGCGGAAGAGGCGGGTCGTCGGCGCCGCCGGAGCCTCGGGCGGCGCGGGTGCGACGGGGACGAACGTGCCCCCGAGCAAGCGGTACGTGCCGAGGGCCCCCCCGAGCGCGAGGAGGCCCGAGAGGTAGACGAGGTCGAGGATGCCCGCCCCGCCGATCGCGTACAGCCCGCCCGGCCCGCTCCCGTACAGGGGCGGCTGGCGCAGCACGTCGGCCCCGATCAGCACGCCGAGGGTGGCGGCCAGGTACGCGACGGGGAGCGCGAGGGCGGGGCGGCCGGGGAACGTCCACTCCCCGACGGCCGCCACCGCGATCCCGGCGCCGAGGGGCGGGAAGAGGTACGTCGGGAACGACTCCTCGATCCCCACGCCCGGGATGGCGGCCGACGCGGCGAACGTCGCCACGAGGACCCCCGCCGTCGCCGCGACGAGGACGGCCAGCGGGCGCGCGCTCGGCCCCCGGACGAAGAGGGCGAACGCCACCACGCCGGCGACCGCCCCCGCGAGGACGAGGAGGTCCTGGCCGGCGCCGAGGCCCGCGCCGACCGCGGCCCCGACCGCGCCGGCGAGCGCGGCGGTCGCGGGGAGGACGAGGACGAGCAGGATCGTCGCGAGCCCGGCGAGGGCGACGCCCACGAGCACGAGCGAGCGACGGACGGGCGGCGCGAACCGCTCCACGGCGAGGCCGCCAACGATCAGCGGGAAGCCGGCGCCGCCCAGGCTGATCGCGAGCCAGTCGTTCGAGATCGGCGCGATCGGCACGAAGGCGAGCGACGCGAGCAGCGAGCCGGGGAGCAAGAGCCAGAACGCCCGACGACCGAGCCCCACGCTCTCCGCGAACGCGTCGTGCTCGAACGCGAGGAGGAACCACGCGCCCCACAAGAGGCCGGGCAGCGCGAGCGTGATCGCGTCGGCCGATGCCTCGAGCGCGAGCGGACCGAGATCGACCATCGCACCGTCGCGCCCCGCGGGGGCGTGCGGGCGGCGAGAGGGGCGGGAGGCCTAAGCGTTGCGTCGGGCCCCGGCCGACGCCGCGGGGGACGTTCCGCCCACCGCGAGGGAGGCCGGCCGCCGACGCGCGCGCCCCGCCGGCCCCCGGGCGGGGGCCGCTCGAACCCGTTAAGTCCCGGCCGCCCGTCCAAGCGCGGGTTCCCGTGGCGACGCTCGAGGAGAACGCGGTCGCGCTCGGCAACCAGACGTCCGACGAGTTCCGCCGGGCGGCGGACGTGCTCGGTCGGGTCGGGCTGACGCAGTACGAGGCCCGGGCCTACATCGCGCTCGTCGCCCGCGGCGTCGGGGACGCCGCCACCCTCGCGACGGCCGCGGGGATCCCCCGGACGAGCGCGTACAAGGTGCTGGAGTCGCTCGCCGAGAAGGGGTACGCCCAGCCGACCGGCGGCAAGCCGATCCTGTTCCGGCCGACCCCGCCGCTCGACGTCGCCGAGACCCTCAAGGGCGCGATCCAGGAGGTGTTCGAGCAGCTCGCGGCGCTCCACCGGGTGGTCGCCGAGCACGGCGAGCCGCAGCTCGTCTACCTGCTCTCGGGGCGCGAGAAGGTCCTCCAGAAGGTCGGCGACCTGCTCGAGCAGTCGGTCCGGACGTTCATCCTCACGACGCCGCAGGTCGCGGAGATCCGGGACGAGCTCGGCAAGAAGCTGCAGCACGCGGTGAAGCGGGGCGTGCGCGTGACGTTCGTGACCGCGCCGCTCCAGCGGGTCCCCGAGGGGGTCGAGTACGTGCCCCGCGAGAACCTCCGGGCGACCGAGGTGCTCGCGGACGGGGAACACGCCCTCCTGGCGGCGCCCGGCTTCGACGCCTGCGGGTTCACCGACAATCCGATCCTCATCGCCCACCTGAAGCAGTTCCTCGAGGTGATCCTCGAGAAGGGGCCGGAGGAAGCGCCGGCGTAGCGGTGCCGCCGTCCCCTCCCGACGGGCGCCCGCGGCGCGGCGCCGGTCCGGCCGATCGCGTGCGGGCCCGGCTTCGGGCCGTCGCCGGGGCACGGGCCGCGCGATCGATGCCGGACGGCTACCAGCGCCTCGGGCGCGTGCTGATCGTCCGGCTCCCGGCCGGGCTGGCGCGCTGGGGGCCGACGATCGGCGACGCCTGGCGGGCCGAGCTCGGCGTCGCGACGGTCCTCGCCCGGGTCGGCCCCGTGGCCGGCGAGCTGCGGCAGCCGACCGTCGAGCGGCTCGCGGGCGACGACAGCGAGACGGAGGTCGTCGAGCACGGCATCCGCTGGCGGTTCGACGCGGCCCGGATCCTGTTCGCCGCGGGGAACCGGACCGAGCGGCACCGCGCCGGGCTGCTCACCCGACGGGGCGAGCGGGTCGTCGACCTGTTCGCCGGGATCGGCTACTTCGCGATCCCGGCCGCCCGGCTCGGGGGGGCCGCGCGCGTCCTCGCCGTCGACAAGAACCCGCTCGCGATCCGGTACCTCGCGGAGAACGCGGCCCTGAACGGGGTCGCGGACCGCGTGACCGCGGTGCTCGGCGACAACCGGGACGTCGAGCTCCCGCCCCACGGGGCCGACCGGGTCTTCCTCGGCTACCTTCCGAGCGCGGTGCCGTGGGTGCCGCGCGCCCTCGCCCTCGTGCGCGCGGGCGGCTGGCTGCACGTCCACGCCGTGGCGGACGCGCGCGGGGGGACGGCGGCGGCGGGGGCGGAGGTGCGCCGGGCGATCGAAGCGGCCGGCGCGGCGCTCGACGGGGTCCCGGGGGCGCGGGAGGTCAAGCCGTACGGCCCCGGTCGGATGCACGTCGTCGTCGACGCCCGGATCGGGCGCCTTCCCTAGCGGACGGCGCCCGCCGCGGGGGCCGGCGCGCGCAGCGCCCGCATCGCGGCCGGGAAGGCCACGGCGAACCGCTCGATGTCCGGGGGCGGGTTGGAGTACGAGATCCGGACGAACTCCCGGCCGTGGGTCGGCGACAGGTAGTTGCCGGCGCGGACGAAGACGCCGTGGCGCTCGAGCAGCTCGCGCTGGATCGCCTCGGGCGTCGCCCCGGTCCGCGCGACGTCGATCACCGTCATGTTGGCGCGGGACGGGAACGCCGGCAGCGACGTGCCGTCGACGCCCGCGACGACCGCGCGGATCCGTTCGCCGTTCGCCCGGGTCTGGGCGACGACCTGCCCGATCCAGGCGGGCTTCGTGCGCAGCGCCGCGATCGCCGCCACCTGGGCGAGGATGTTGACCCCGAGGTCGTTGGTGTTGAACCGCGCGATCGCCCGGATCCGCTCGGGGGTCGCGAGGAGGCCGCCGAGGCGCATCCCGGCGAGCCCGCAGTTCTTCGAGACCGACCAGACCGTGACGGTCTCCTCGGGGGCGAACTCCGCGGCGAGCGCGTGGCCGTCCGAGAAGTCGCGGTAGGTGACGTCGTTGAGGAGCGTGAGGTGCCGGTCGTGGGCGATCTCCGCGATCGCCCGGACCTCGTCGCGGGGGTAGCCGGTGCCGAGCGGGTTCAACGGATCGATGAGCAGGATCATCTTCGTCCGGGGACCGACCGCCTCCGCGATCCGGTCCGCCGTGAGCCGGTACGGCGGACGGTAGATGTCGAGGTTCACCGTCCGGGCGCCGCTCAGCTCGACGAACCGGTGGATGATGAGGTAGCTCGGGTCGGAGGCGATCACCTCGTCGCCGGGCGCGAGCAGCGCGCGGGTGAGCATGTACAGCGACTCCGTGCCGCCCGAGGTCAGGAACGGGACGAGCCCGGGGCGCCCCAGGTCCCGCGCGACCAGCTCGAGCAGCTCGGGCTCGCCGCTGCCGAGCGGGTATCCCTCGTAGCGGCGCTCGCGGACCGCCTGCTCGATCGCCCCGCGCACGACCTCCGGGGGCACGAGGTGGTTCGTGTTCTGGCAGAGCCACGCGACCTCCGCGCGGTGGGCGTGGGCGTAACGGAAGGCGTCGAACGGGGCCGGGGTCGCCACGGACGACGGGAGCCGTGCGCGTCGGCTTAACGGCTTTGGTGCCGCGCGGGGCCGGCGGCGGCGAGGTACGTCGTCACGATGCCGGCCGACTGCGGGACCGCGGCGACCCGGCCGAAGCCGGCCGCGCCGAGGAGCCCCACGAACTCGGGCCGGGACGGCAGCGCCCGGAGCGACTCGGGCAGGTACCGGTACGGGCCCGCGCTCGCCACCGCCGATCCCAGCATCGGCACCACCCGGTCGAAGTAGGCGTGGAACAGCGCGCCGAACGCGCGCGACGTCGGTTCGGTGATCTCGAGGGTGAGGAGCACGCCGCCGAGGCGCAGCACGCGCCGCATCTCGGCGAGCGCCCGCGCAAGGTCGCGGAAGTTGCGGGCGACGAACGCGTTCGTCACGAGGTCGAACGCGCCGTCGGCGAACGGAAGGGAGAGGGCCGTCGCCCGGGCGAACTCGGCCCGTCCGCGCTCCGGACGGGGGGCGGTCCGCTCCTGCGCCCGCCGCAGCATCGCGCGGGTGAAGTCGGAGGCGACCACGTGGGCGGACGGGTAGCGGCGGGCCGCGAGCATCGCGAGGTCGCCGGTCCCGCAGCCGACGTCGAGGATCCGCGCGACCGGTCCCGCGATCCCGAACCGGGCGAGGTCCCAGAACGCGCGGGGCCGCCACAGAAAATCGCTCCCCATCGAGGCGACGTGGTCGAACCAGTCGTACCGCTCGACGATGTGCGTGAACATCCGCCGGATGTCCCGCTCGAACGTCGCGGAGCCCCGCTGGGGGTACGGCGAGCCGTCGACGGCGGTCCGGCCGGCGGCGGACGGATCGCTCACGGGGGGACGAGCGGGCCCCGGCGCTTAACGGCGGGGGTCACCCCGGCCCGAGCGCCCGCTCGAGCTCGGCGACCCGGCGGTCGAAGTCCGGCCGCTGCTCCCGGAGCCCCGCGCCGAGCGACTCCGAGAGCCGCTGCCGGGCGGTGGCGGCGTCGCCCCGCACGTGCGACAGATGCGCGAGCCGGAACAGCATCTCGGCCGCCTCGGCCGGCATCCCGATCGCCCGGGCCTCGGCGAGCGCGTCCTGGTACCGGGCCTCGGCGAGCTCGTGCGCCCCCTCCGCCTCGGCGATCATCCCCCGCGTCATCGCGATCTGCTGCGCCGCGAGCCGGTCGCCGAGCGGCATCGCCGCCTGGATCGCCCGGTCGAGCGCCGCCCGCGCGGGCCCGAGGCGGTTGAGCTCGGCGTTCCACTGCGCGAGGTTGAGGTGGCAGTAGCTGATCCAGATCGGCGAGCGGGACTGCTCCGCGGCCGCGATCGCGAGATGCAGATCGGCGAGGGCCGCGTCGACGCGCTCCGCGCCGTACTCGAGCACCGCGCGGTTCATCAGCACCCGCGCGCGGGCCGCCTGGTTCTCGCCGGTCGCGAACAGGTCGGCGGCGCGCGTGTACAGGGCGAGGGCCGCCTCGATCCGGTCCGAGCCGAGCGGGACGATCGTGTTCGCGAGGTCGACGAGCGTCTGCCCCTGTTCGGACGGGCTCCCTTCGACCTCGGCGATCGCGAGCGCGTCGCGCCGGTGGTGCTCCGCCTCGGCGAGGTTCCCGACGCGCCAGGCGACGGTGCCGAGCACGCGGTGCGCGTCCATGAGGTCGCGGGGCCCGCCGACGCGCCCGAGGAGGCCGATCGCCTCCGTGCCGAGCACCGCGGCCGAGGTGTAGTCGGCCCGGTCGGTCCGGGTCTGGGCGAGGCCGAGCAGCGCGCGGCCGAGCTCGAGATCGACCCCCGTCCGCGGCCGGGCGAGCTCGACCGCCTCCTCCAGGAGCTCCTCGGCGCGCCGCAGGTTCCCGATCTCCTCGAGGAGCCGCCCCTCCTCCGTGAGGAGCCGCAGCTCGGCGCGCGGGTCCGCCTCCGGCCGACGCCGCTGCGCTTCGAGCGCCCGGGCGACGTGGGAGACCGCGGTCTCGAGGGCGAACGCGCGGGCCGCGCTCTGCGCCGCCCGCTCGTTGTACTCCACGGCCTTCGCATCGTCGCGGCCGAGGTAGAACTGCCGGGCGAGCTCGGAGTCCGAGGCGCCGCCCGCCGCCTCGAGCGCGCGCCCGGCCTTGCGGTGGAGCAGTCGCCGGCGGGTCTCGGTGAGCTCCCGGTAGACGTGGAGCCGCAGCGCGTCGGCGACGAACTCGTAGACCTCGCCGCCCTTCTCGCGGACGAGCCCTTCCTGGACGAGCCGGTCGAGGCTCTCGCCGACCCGCTCCTCCCCGACCCCGGCGACGGCCGAAAGCTTCGGGAACGAGAACTCCTTCCCCAGGACCGCCGCGTACGTGAGGAGCCGGCGCGCGCCCTCGGGGAGCGACCGGGTCCGCGCGACGAGGATCTCGGTCACGTCCCGTCCGGGCGCGTCCGGCGGCCGGTCCGGGGCGCGTCCGCCGCCGAGCGAGGCGCGCACGAGCTGCTCGACGAACAACGGATTCCCCTCGGTCTGGGCGTGCCAGCGGACGACGTCGTCGCGGTCCGGCTCGTCGCCGCCCAGGATCCAGCGCACGAACTCGCCGACCTCCCCGACGGTCATCGGGCGGACCGCGACGGTGCGCACGGCCGGCGCGGCGGCGAGCGCCCCGACGGCGGCCCGCGTGCGCGGCGGGACCTCGTCGGACGGGGGGACCGTCGCGACGAGCCCGATCGGACGGTCCCCGATCTCGCCCGCGAACCGGCGAAGGAACTCGAGGGACGAATCGTCGGCGAACGCGAGGTCGTCGAGCGCGATCACCAACGGTCCGGACCGAGCGAGCTCGCCGAGGTAGGCCGAGAGGCGGGCGAAGAGCGCCTCGCGGGCCTCGGTGCGGGCGTCGGACGAGGCGGAGCCGAGCGGCGCCAGCAGCGACTCGAGCGCGGAGCTGCCGTCGCCCGGGGCCGACGGCTCGGCCGTGCGCCCCGGCCCGGGCGGCTCGTCGCCGAACGGGGCGAGGAAGATCGGGAGCGCATCGGCCGACGGGCCCGCCCGCCGCCCGACCGCTCCGGTCGGTCCGACGGAGCCCAGGAGGTCGCGGACCAGGGTGAACGGGGTGGGGAGCTCCTCGGGGAGCGATCGACCGGTGAGGACGGTGAGCCCCCGCTTGCGGGCGCGGTCGACGAGGGAGCGGAGCAGCTGGGACTTGCCGATCCCGGCCGGCCCGCTCAGCAGCAGCCCCTGGCCGTGGCCCTCCGCGATCTGGTCGAGGAGCCGGCGCAGCTCCCGCACGACCTCGTCACGGCCGAAGAGGGGCGGGGCCGCGCCCCGCGCCCGCGCGCTGTCGGCCGCCACGCGGCCCATCACCGTCGGCCCGGCTTATAATTCTCGTCCGCCGGTCGGTCGCGGGGGGAGTCCGGGGTCGCGGCCGTCCCCGGGCGCGTTCCCCTGCGCATCCTCGACCTGGCGCTTCAGCTCGTCGAACGGTCCGGCGAGGGCGGGCCGCAGCTCGGTGAGCCCCAGGTTGGCGGCGAGCCGGAGCGCCCGGCGCGCGCCGTCCAGGTCCCGGGTCTTGAAGCGGAGGCGGGCGAGATGGAACTCCACCTCCGCCTCGTCGGCCGGCAGGTGGAGCCGGCGGCACATGTCCGCGGCCCGCTCGTACGACCGTTCGGCGTCCTCCCACTGCCCGCGCCGCTCGTCGATCTGGCCGCGGTTCGTCTCGACGAGCTCGAGCCCGAGCTCGTCCGTGAGCCGCCCGAGCAGCCGGCCGGCCTGGTCGTTGTCGCGCTCGGCCTCCTCGAGCTGGCCGAGCGCGAGCCGCATCTCGACGCCCGAGAGGAGCGCCCGTCCGGCGGACCGGGGATCGTGGGCCCGGTCCGCCGCCGCGCGCGCCTGCTCGAGGTAGTCGAGCCCCTCCTGGGGTCGGTGCTCGCCGATCGAGACACCGAGGTTGTGGTAGGCGCGGGAGAGCTCGGGCCAGTCGCCGACCTGCCGCAGCCGGTCGACCGCGCGCTCGTACCACTCGACCGCGACCGAGTGGACCTCGGGGCCGAGCAGGGCGAACGAGTTGCCGATGTCGATCGACAGCCGCCCGAGCAGGAGGGCGTCGCCGCCCGGCCCCAGCCGGTCGAGCGCCTGCATGCTCTCGTCGAGCGCGTCGCGGTACGCCCCCCGCTGGAAGGCGATGCGGCCCAACAGCCGGTGGGTCTGGGCGACCCCGAGCGGGTCCGCGGTGAGCTCGAACAGGCGCTGGGCGGCGAGCGCGCCCTGGGTCGCGGCCGGCACGTCGAGGTTCTCGCGCGCGACCTCCGCGCGGGCGAGCAGGAGCCGGGCCCGGGCCTTCGGCTCGTTCTCGTCGAGGCGGTCGAGCGCCTCCGCGAAGTACCGGTCCGCGGATCGGAAGTCGCCGATGGAATAGAACAGCCCCCCGAGCACCTCCGCGACCTCGGCCTGCTCGCGGCGTCGGTCGGCGCCGAGCGCCGCGAGATCGACGAGCACCCGCTCGAGGTGGTGGGCCGCGAGCTCGGGCTCCCCGTCGGCGCGGGCCGCCTCCGCCGCCTCCCGGTTGTACCGGTACGACTTCTCGGGGACCTTGCCGAGGAAATAGTGGCGGCCGAGCTCGGCCAGCACCGCCCCGCTCGGGCGCGGGCGCAGCGCCTCCATCGCCTCGCCGATCTTGCGGTGGAGCACCCGCAGCCGGCTCTCGGTGAGCGACCGGTAGACGCGGCCGCGGAACTGCTCCTCGACGAACGCGAACCGGTCGCCGCCCGGTCGTTCGCGCAGGACGCCCGCGTGGACGAGGGTCTCGAGCTCCTCCGCGAGCCGCTCTTCCGCGCTCCCCATGGCGGCCACGAGGAGGTCGAAGTCGAACTCCGAGCCGATCGCGCTCGCGTACGCGAGGATCCGATGCTGCTCGGCGGTCAGCGACTCGAAGGCGGGCGGCCCCGGCACGGGCGGCTCGGTCGCGCCGGACGCCGGATCGTCCATGGGGCGGTTCTAGTCGTCGGCGGGGGTTAAAGGCTCCTCGGGCGGACCCCCGACGAACGTCCCGCCCGGCCCCGACGGCGCGGTCGTCCCCGTAAGGGTTATCTAGCGCGCCCCAGGTCGGCCGGCCGCGATGCCTCCGGACCCCGCGTCGGCGCCGACGTCCGCCCCCGCCCCGGCCGCGTCGCGGCCCGTCCGCGAGATGTCGCTCGCGCGCCGGGCGTCGTTCTGGGGGTTCGCCTCGCTCGCCGTGCTGGCGGTCGCGTTCTACGTGTGGTGGGGCGTCTCGTTCGGGGTCTGGATCGACAACGGCGTCTACGCCGTGTTCATCACGATGCTCCTGTTCGGGCTGGCCGGCATGTGGCTCGTCCTGCCGGACCCGCCGAACCCGTCGGCCCCGGGTCCGTAGACCGGGTCGTCCGCTACAGCGGCCGCGCCGCGAGCGCCCACCGGCTCCCGTCGGCCCGTCCGCACGCTACGCACGGGCCCGGGCTCCCGGCGTCGACGGGGAGCCCTTCCTCGGGCGTGCCGAGCAGGCCGCCCCCGACGGCCGCCTCGATCGCGTGACCGCACGCCTCCGCGCCGCACCAGGGCACGATCGCGACCGCGGTCGGGTTCGTTAGGCCGTCGAGCGTCCGCACGATCGCGAAGCGGGCCCGGAACTCGGTCGCGGCCCGTTCCCGGAGCGCGTCGTCGTACGCGGCCAGCCGGCGGTCGACCTCCGCCTCGAGCGTCGCCCCGGGGACCGAGGCGCGCCGGCCGAGCCGGTCGACCGCGGTCGCGCCGTCGGCCGCCGCCTCGCGCGCCCCGACGTCGAGCCGCAGCGGGACGCCGCGCGACTCCCACCGGTAGTACTTCGCCCCGGGCCGTTCGTCGCCCTCGTCGAGGAAGACCCGCCGTCCGTGCCGCCGCAACCGCTCGGCGAAGGCGCGGGCCGCGCGGACCGGTGCGTCGCCGGCGCCCGCCGCCACGATCGGGACGACCACGACCTGGTACGGGGCGACGGTCGACGGGAGGACGACGCCCTTCGCGTCGCCGTGGACGGCGACCACCGCCCCGAGCAGGCGCTCGGAGAGACCGAACGTCGTCTGGTGGACGTACGGGCTCGAGCCGTCCGGCGCCTCGTAGCGGATCCCGTAGGGCCGGGCGAAGTTCTCGTGGTAGTAGTGGACGGTCCCGATCTGGAGCGTCTGCGGCCCGCCGACGGGCGTGTCGAAGGCGAGCGAGTAGAACGCGCCGGGGAACTTGTCCCACTCCGGGCGCCGGACCGTGAGGTACGGGAGGGCGAGGTCGTGGGCCATCCGCCTAAAGGCGGCGAGGTTGGACCGGACCCGCTCCTCCGCGGCCGGGCGGTCCGCCTGGCAGGTGTGCTCCTCGAAGAAGTGGATCTCCCGGACCCGGACGAACGGGCGGGTCGTCTTGGTGTCGGTCCGGAACGTGTTGACGATCTGGTAGACGTTGAGCGGGAGGTCGCGGTGCGACCGCACCCAGAGCGCGAAGATCGGGTACATCGCGGTCTCGGACGTCGGCCGCAGCGCGAGCGGGACGTCGAGCTCCGTCGCGCCGCCCCGGGTCACCCAGAACACCTCCGCGTCGAACCCCTTGATGTGCTCCGCCTCCTTCGCGAACTCCGTCGCGGGGATCAGCGCGGGGAACTCGACGGCCAGGGAGCCGGTCGCCTCGATCTCCCGGACCAGGATCGCGTCCAGGTTCCGCCGGGCCGCGAGGCCGTACGGAGGCCAGACGTTCATCCCCTTCACGGGGTAGCGCTTGTCCGTGAGCCCGGCCGCGTCGACGACCGCGAGGTACCAGTCGATGAACGCCGTCGCCTTGTCCGGCCGGTCGACCATGGGGCCCGGAGGGGGCGAGGGGAGGGCGGGAGGTATAAGCGTACGGGTCGCCGTCGGCGCGCGTCGGAGGGGGCGGGCCCGGGCCGCGCCGACCCCGGCGTCCGTCGGTCGCGTACCGCGCGACACAAGTGGTTAAGCCTACCCCCGACCATCCGTCGTGGGCCATGCGGCTCGTCGTCTGCATCGACCGCGACGACGACCTCGGTCGGAAGGCGGGGGTCGCCGGGCCCGTCGTGGGACGGGCCGACGTGCTCGACGCCGCGGTGCGGCTCGCGACCAACGACCCCGAGGACTCCGACACCAACGCGATCTTCGCCGCGGTGAGCCTGCTCGACGAGCTACGGGGCGCGGGCGAGGAGTGCGAGGTCTGCGTCCTCACGGGGTCGCCGAAGGTCGGGATCCTCTCCGACCGCCGGGTGGCGGAGCAGTTCGACGTCGTGCTCGAGCGCGTGAAGGCCGCGAGCGCCTACCTCGTGAGCGACGGGGCGGAGGACGAGTACCTGTTCCCGATCCTCGCGTCGCGCGTCAAGGTCGACGGGGTCCGTCGGGTGTTCGTCCGGCAGAGCCAGAGCATCGAGTCGACCTACTACACGGTCGTCCGGGCCCTGAAGGACCCCAAGCTGCGGGCGAAGACCGTGCTGCCGTTCGCGCTCGTCCTCCTGATCCTCGGGATCGCGGCGGCCGGCGGGGTGCTGCTGTGGGGCGTGATCGGCCTCGCGATCCTGCTCGGGGTCTACCTGATCTTCTGGACGTTCGACATCGACGAGGCGATCATCGACGCGGTCCGCAGCGCGTCGAGCGACATCCGGACGGGCTCGGTCGCCTTCGGCTTCGGGCTGTTCGCGGTCGCCCTCGTCGGCGTCGGCTTCCTGTCGGGGTACAACGTGGTCGCGGGCAACCTCGCCCGCACGCCGCTCGACCGCAGCCTGCTCTTCCTGCAGGCGGGCGTCATCTGGTGGATCGCGGGCGCGGTCGTCTGGGAGACCGGGCGCGCGATCCGGCGGACGTTCTCGCGCGGCCGGTTCCCCCGCTCGTTCGTGGTCGCGACCACGTCGATCATCGGGATCGGCTTCGTCTGCTACGGGATCGTCTTCCTGGTCCGGTACCTCGAGGGGCTCACGGCGACCGCCGACCTCCCGCTGGTGATCGGCCTCATCGCGACGGGGTTCGGGCTCGTGATCGGCGCGGGCGTCCTCCAGCAGTACTTCAAGGCGGTCGCCCGGCGCGACGCCCCCGAGCCCGTGCTGAGCGGCTGAGCGGGCTCAGTCGAGCCGCACCCGGCCCGCGACCCGCTCGAGGTCCGACCGCGGCACGTCGAGGCCGCACCGGTCGCGCAGGGTCGCCCGCACCGCCTCGAGGCCGGGGGCGGTGCGCGCCGCCCGCTCCGCCAGCGCGGCGAGGTCCTCCCAGTAGTTCCACGGAAAGACGACCCAGACCCAGTGGTCGCGCGCGATCTCCTCGGCGAAGAAGTCGGGGACGAACTTCGCGTGGGCGATGTGGAGGAACGTCGCCGACGCCGCGCGAGCGGGTCCGTCGCGCCCCACGTGCGCGAGCGCGAGCGACAGGCTCTCGCCGGTGTCGGTGATGTCGTCGACGACGAGGACGCGCTGCCCCGCCACGGAACCGCTCAGCCCTTCCGTCACGGCGGCGGCGCCGTCCGGCCGGGCCGTCACGCCCCAGTGCTGGGCGCGCAGCGACACGAGCCGTTTCACGCCGAGCCGGTCGCACAGCAGGCGCGCCGGGACCCACCCGCCCCGCGTGAGCCCGACGATCGTCTCGGGGACCGCGTCCGCCGCGCGGACCCGGGCCTCGAGCGTCGCCGCCCAGCGGTCGACGTCGTCCCAGCTCGCCCGCCGGCAGCGCGGGAGCTCGTCCATCCGGGGCGGCCGCCTACGGGTAGATGCCGCGGATCTTGATCGCGTCGACGACCCGCTGGATCGCGAGGGCGTACGCGGCGGTCCGGTTGTGCACCTTGTGCGCGAGCGCGGCCTTGTGGACGTCCGCGTACGAGCGGACCATCACGCTCTCCAGCCGCCGGTTGACCTCGTCGAGCGGCCAGAAGTACCCCTGGATGTCCTGGGCCCACTCGAAGTAGCTCACCGTCACACCGCCCGCGTTCGCCAGGACGTCGGGGAGCACCGTGATCCCCTTCTGGAACAGGATCGTGTCCGCCTCGGGCAGCGTCGGGCCGTTGGCCGCCTCGGCCACGATCTTCGCCTGGATCTTGTCGGCGTTCTTCTTCGTGATCTGGTTCTCGAGCGCCGCCGGGATCAGGATGTCGACCTTCGACTGGAGGAGCTCGTCGTTCGTGAGCGCCTTCGTGCCGGGGTAGTTCACGACGGAGCCCGTCTTCTGCTTGTGGGCCTCCACGTCGTGCGGGTTCAGCCCGTCCGCCTTGTAGATGCCGCCCTTCGAGTCCGAGACCGCGACGATCTTCGCCCCCTGCTCGTCGTGGAGGAGGTTCGCGGCGACGCTGCCCGCGTTGCCGAACCCCTGGACGGCGACCGCGGACCCCTTCACCTTCGTGCCGACGTCCTTCGCCGCTTCGCGGATGACGTACGCGCAGCCCCGCCCGGTCGCCTCGCCCCGGCCCTCGCTGCCGCCGAGGCTGATCGGCTTGCCCGTGACGACGCCCGGCACGGAGTAGCCCTTCAGCATCGAGTAGGTGTCCATGATCCACGCCATCGTCTGGCTGTCCGTGTAGACGTCCGGCGCGGGGATGTCCATCTCGGGGCCGATGATCGGGGCGATCTCGCTCGCGAACCGGCGGGTGAGCCGCTCGAGCTCCCCGTGGGAGAGCTTCTTCGGGTCGCAGACGACCCCGCCCTTCGCGCCGCCGTACGGGATGTTCACGACGGCGCACTTCCAGGTCATCCAGGCGGCGAGCGCCCGGACCTCGTCGAGGGTGACCTGCGGGTGGTAGCGGATCCCGCCCTTCGTCGGTCCGCGGGCCATGTTGTACTGCACGCGGTGCCCGGTGTACACCCGGTACGACCCGTCGTCCATCCGGACCGGGAAGTTGACCGTCAGCTCCCGCTTCGGGTGCTTCAGCACCTCGCGGACGCCCACGTCGAGCCCGATCAGGTCGGCGACGATATCGATCTGCTGCTTCGCGGTCTCAAACGGATTGATCGGAGAATCGCTGGTCGGCACAGGGGCCACCTCGGGCCGAGCCGCTACCCGGGAGTGGCTACTTGAGGGTAGCGAAACCCTGTCACGGTGGAGCACGGAGTTCGACAATCACCGAATCCGCCGCCCGGCGCGCCGGCGGGGGCCCGGGGCAAACGGTCGCCACCCCGCGCGGGGGAGCGGGACCCGCCCGTCCGGGGTCGCGAGGATCGCGCCCCGGCCCCGCTCGATCCGGCCGACGACCGCGATCGGCGTCCGGGTGCGGGCGACCGCCGCGCGCGCGGCCGCCCACCGCCCGGCCGGCACCGCCGCCAATAGCTCGTAGTCCCCGCCGTAGAACGCGACCGCCCGCCGCCGGGGCGTCGGCAGCTCGGCGAGCCCCCGGGCGAGCGGGAACGCGCGCTCGTCGAGCACCGCGCGGGCCCGGCTCGCCGTCGCGAGCAGCCACGTCGCGTCCGCGAGGCCATCGGACGTGTCGAGCTGGGCGGTCGCCCACCGCGCGAGGGCCGCGCCGGCGGCGAGGCGGGGCGCGACGGCGAGCAGGTGCCGCAGTGCGGCCGGCGTCGCCCCGTCCCGCGCGAGCTCCTCGGCGGCCCGCCCGCCCCGCCCGACGGTCCCGGTCGTGACGAGCAGATCGCCGGGCCGCGCGCCCCCCCGGCGCGGGAGGCGCCCGGGGCGGGCCCACCCGACCGCGGTGCTGACGACCGTCGCGACCGGGCCGGGCTTCGTGTCGCCGCCGATCACGTGCGTCCCGGCCCGGGCCGCCGCCCGCTCCGCGCCGCGGAGCAGGCGCTCCGCCCAGCGCGCGGGGGTCCCCGGGGGGACGACGAGGGCGATCAGGACCCCGGCGGGGTGCGCCCCCTTCGCGGCGAGGTCGGAGAGGCTCACTCCGACGCTGGCCGCGCCGAGGTCGGCCGGCGCGGACGCCGCCAGGAAGTGCGTGCCCTCGATCAGGGCGTCCGTGGTGAGCACCGCCACCCGGCCCGGCGGGGGCGTGAGGGCGGCGGCGTCGTCGCCGAGCGGGAGCGTGCCGGTGCGGCCGGCCGGTAGCGTCCGGGCGAGCCAGGCGTGGAACGCTCGCTCCGCGATCGGTCGGCCCGCCGCGGACCGGGAGCTCGGCATCCGGCCCCGCTACCGGTACGGGACGAACTCCTTCCCGAGGAGCTCGCGGCCGAGGATGATGCGCATCACGTTGAGCCCGCCCTCGGCGCCGACGAGGTACGACATGATCCCCCGGAGGCCGAGCTCGAGGCCGACGTCCTTCGTGTACCCCGCCGCCCCGAACCACATCATCACCCGCTTGACGCACTCGAACGCGATCGGCGGCGCCGTCAGCTTGACCGCCGCGACCGCCCGATCGACCTCCGAGCGGTGCGAGTCGTCCCCCTTCAGCGTGTAGCGGTCCAGCAGCCACGCCGCGCGCCGGCACTGCCACTTCACCGCCTCGACCTGGGTGTAGAGGTCGACGAGCTCGAACTGGATCGCCTCGAACTTCCCGAGCGGCTGGCCGAACGCCTGCCGTTCCTTGATGTAGGCGGTACCGGTCTCGAGCGCCCGCTCGGCCGCGCCGACGCAGGCCGCGCTCACGAACGTCCGCGCGACGGTGAACCCCTCCATCGCGGCGGCGAACCCCTTCCCCTCCGCCCCGATGAGGTAGCGGGCGGGCACGCGGGCGTCGGCATAGGAGAGCCCGCCCGTGGAGATCCCCATGCGGCCCATGTTCGAGAACCGCTGGGTCTCGATCCCGGGCGTGCGCGCCGGCACGTAGAGGAAGTCGAACCCGCCGCCCTCGACCCGGGCGAGCGTGAGGTGGCCCCCGCCGAGCCGCTTCGCCTCCTCGACGCCCGAGACGAACGCCTTCTCGCCCCGCAGGACGAACTCGTCCCCGTCGCGGCGGGCCCGGGTCCTGAGGTTCGCGAGGTCGCTCCCGCCCGTCGGCTCCGTCGTCGCGATCCCGAGGAACGCCTTGCCCGCGCAGACCGCCGGGAGCACCTCCCGCCGCGTCGCTTCGGGCGCGTGCCGGGCGAGGACGTGGCCCCAGCCGGCCTCGAGCAGGAAGAAGACGGCCGTCGCCATCGAGAAGTCCCCGCGGCCGATCTCCTCCGCCGCCAGCTCCGTGAGGACCGCGGAGGCGCCCAGGCCGCCGTACTCCGTCGGGACGGTCATCGCCAGAAGCCCGAGGTCGGCCATCGCCGCGAGGACCTCGTCCGGGATCCGCCCCTCGGAGTCGATCGTCCGCTCGTGGGTCCGAAGCACCTTGTCGCCAAAGCGGCGGACCGCGTCCTGGAAGGCGGCCTCTTCGTCGCTCAGCGCGAACTCCATACCGACCGCGCGCGACGCGCGGCGGGGGATTAAGCCTCTCGGGCGCGTCGACACGCCTTTATCCCGGCCCCGTTCGATAGCGTTCGGGGACGATGCCGCGGGTCCGGGTGGCGGTCAACGGGTTCGGGACGATCGGCAAGCGCGTCGCCGATGCGGTCGCGAAGCAGCCCGACATGGAGCTCGTCGGGGTCACGAAGACGCGACCGAACTTCGAGGGGACCCGGGCCATGGAGAAGGGGTATCCACTGTTCGTCGCGGGCGGCGGCGACCGGGCGGCGTTCGCGGCGGCGGGGCTCCCGGTCGCCGGAACGCTCGACGATCTCCTGGGGCAGGTCGACGTCGTCGTCGACGCCGCGCCCGACAAGGTCGGCAAGGAGAACGCGGCGATCTACCGGGCGAAGGGGCTGCCCGTGGTCTTCCAGGGCGGCGAGAAGGCCGACGTCGCCGAGGCGTCGTTCAGCGCCCTCGGCAACTTCGCGAACTGCCTCGGCAAGCGGTCGCTGCGGGTCGTCTCCTGCAACACCACCGGGCTCGCCCGCGCCGCCGCTGTGCTGGGGCCCCACTGGGGGATCGGCCACTGGGAGGCGACGCTGGTCCGGCGCGCGGGGGATCCGGCGGAAACCGCTCGGGGGCCGATCAACGGCATCCTGCCGACGTTCCAGCTCCCGTCGCACCACGGACCCGACGTCCGGACGATCTTCCCGGACCTGTCGATCGCCACCACGGCGGTCGTCGTCCCGACGACGCTCATGCACGTGCACGTCAACCACGTGCGCCTCCAACGGGCGCCCCGGGACGCCGACGAGGTCCTCTCGGTCTTCCGGTCGACGCCGCGGTTCCACGTCTTCGCTCCGTGGGAGCACGTCGACGGGACGCCGCAGGTGATGGAGTACGCCCGGGACCGCGGGATCGGCTTCAACGACATGATGGAGAACGTCCTGTGGGAGAACGGGATCCGGCTCGACGACCGGGACCTCTACTTCTTCCAGGCGATCCACCAGGAGTCGATCGTCGTGCCCGAGAACGTCGACGCGATCCGCGCGATCCTCCGACTCGCCCCCGACGGCGCGACGTCGATCGCCACCACCGACCGGGCGCTCGGTCTCGCCCCCACCGGCCGGCCGTCGCGCTAGGGCGACGCCGCGGCCGGAGCGGGCGGGGGCGTGGCGCGCGCCCCGGCGTCGCGGGCCGATCCCGCCCGGTAGTTCTCGAAGAACACGCCGACGATTCCGGCCGCGAGCATGAGGGCGGCGCCGAGGCCGAACGTCCAGGTGAAGGCGGCCGCGCTCGGCACGACCGTGGAAGCGAACCCGCTTGGGACGGACGGGTTCGGCACGAGGATCACCCGGGTGAACGTGGCGAGGATCGCGGCGACCGCGACCGGCCCGGCACTCGCGCCCAGGTCCTGGAACATCTCGGTGAGACCCATGTGGATCCCTGCCTCCCCCCGGCGGGCGGACATCGCGACCGCGTTCGTCACGGAGACGAGCACGGCGACGAGCCCGACGAACGTCGGGATCGCCTCCCCGATGAGCTCGAGGTACGTCGCGTGCCAGGCGAGCAGCAGGAGGAACCCTGCGCCGGCGACGGCCGAGCCGATCACGACCATCGGCCGCGGTCCCCAGCGGGCGACCCCCCGTCCGACGAGGGGGGCGGCCACGAACATCCCGACCGTCGTGGGGATGCTCAGGAGACCGAAGGCGAAGACGCTCTCCCCGAGCCCGACGACCGGGAACTCGACCAGCACGGTGAGGACGACGAAGCCGACGTACATCGCGAGCCCGACGAGCATCGCGCCGAGGTAGCCGAGCGCCACGTTCCGCTCGCCGAGCCGGGAGAGATCGACGAGCGGTTCGTCGGTCGTGCGGCTCCGCCAGACGAACAGGACCCCAAGGACCGCGGCGAGGACGAGCGTCTCGGGGACGCCCCACGGTCCTCCGCTGCCCCGCAGATCGGTCCAGCCCCAGCTGGGACCGAGCGTGAGGCCGAGCAGGAATGCGGCGAGCCCCCCGCCGAGGAGGCCGGCGCCGGCGAGGTCGATCTTCCCCCCGGTTCCCCGGAGGCCGTCGGGCAGCCAGCTCCGGGCGAGGATCGGGAGCGCGAGCGCGATCGGCACGACGGCCGCGTAGGCGAGCTGCCAGCCGAACCGGTCGATCAGCCAGGAGCCGAGCACGAGGCCGAAGGCGGAGCCGACCGCGAACATCGACGCCACGATCCCCTGGGCGGGGGCGACCCGAGCCGGCGGCAGCGCCTCCGCGACCATCGCGAGCGCGAGCGGGAACATCGCGAGGCCGATCCCCTGGACGCCCCGCGTCCCGATCAGGAGGTAGATCGCGTGCGCCCGGTCGAGGCCGAAGGCCGAGGCGATCAGCGGGGTGGCCGGCGCGAGCGCGACCGCGACGACGTAGATCGAGAGGACGATCGCAAGGACCCGACGCTTGCCGAACAGGTCCCCGAGCTTGGCCGTGACGGGGATGGTGGCGACGCCGACGAGCAGGTACGCAGAGAGGATCCAGACGACCGTGGTGTAGGGGGCGTTCCCGAAGAACGTCCCGAGCGTCGGCAGCGCGGGCGTGAGCATCGTCTCGATGAAGCTCACGACCAGCGCCGCGGTTGCGAGGACGATCAGGATCCGCGTGGCGTGGACCTCGGCCGCGGGCCGCGGGGGAGAGGGGACGGCGGACATCGGAGTCGGGAAGAGGGCGGTCCGACCTCAATCGCGCGGCCGGCCGACCTGCGAGACCCGCAGCCGGCCCGCCCGCGGCTTCCGATTTCCTCGGTCGAGCTCAAGAAGTCAGAACCCGTCCGCCGACCCGAGATGCCCCCCTCGGACCCGGGCCCGCCCGTGGTGGTGACGCAGCTGGACTTCGACATCATCCGGGAGATGTACCCGCGGGGCGGGGTCGAGATCTCCGGGGTCGATCCCCGACTGAACGCGAACCGGATCGCCGCCCGGCTCGGAATCGGACGGGCCCGGGTCTCGGCCCGATTCCGCCGATGGCGCGAGCTCGGGTTCGTCGCCCGCTACGAGGTCTGGCCGAATCCGCAGCTCTTCGGGCTCAACGGGGTGAGCTTCGACGTGCGGGTGCGCGACCGCGCGGAGAAGCCCGAAGTGGTCGAGCGCATCGCCCTCGTCCCGGGCGCGATCGGCGGGATCGACGTGCTCGGCGACTGGCTGGCCGCAACGTTCGTGCTTCCGGTCGGTGAGGACCCGGGCCGGCTCGTCGCCCTCGTGCGGAACCTCAGCGGGGTCGCGGAGGTCGGCCCGCCCGTGGTCTGGGGAACGCCCCCGGGTGGGACCCGCCCGCTCTCGCCGCTCGAGCAACGGATCGTCCGTGCCCTGCGAAAGTTCCCGGCGGAGTCGCTGACCGGCATCGCCCGGCACGTCGGCGTCTCGACCCGGACGATGACCGCGCGGTACGCCCGGCTCCTCGACGAACGGGCGGTCTGGTTCCTCCCGATCTTCGACTTCCGCGCGCTGAGCGGACCGGTCCTCGATCTGTACGTGGAGTTCACCGACGCGACCGAGCGCCCGGCGTTCGGACGCGCACTGCGGCAGTATCACCCGGGCTCGATCGAGTTCGTGCGTGCCCCGTTCGGTCCGCTCCTCCCCGAGCGGATCGGATCGTACTTCGTGGTGCCCCGCTCGGCCGCAGAAGTCGACGATATCGAGCGCTGGGTGCGGCGGCAACCCGGAGTGTGCGGCGTCGAGTCGAGCACGCTCGTCCGGGTGCTGAGCTTTCCCGAGACGTTCGACCGGCTGCTGGCGACCGGGCCCGCGGCGGCTCCCGCCCCCGCCCGGGCCCGGCGCCGCCTCCCCGCGCCCGCCCGGCCC
Source organism: Thermoplasmata archaeon (assembly GCA_035502455.1). Lineage (GTDB taxonomy): Archaea > Thermoplasmatota > Thermoplasmata > Lutacidiplasmatales > UBA184 > Lutacidiplasma. Next base: position 38,465 of record DATJUI010000022.1, read on the forward strand.
CCCGGGGGCCGTGCCCGCTCCCCAAGAATCAAATAGGCGAGCCCGCTCGCGCGCGGGGCATGTACTACCTCGATCACCGGCGCGACGTGGTGCGGATCCCGCCCGAGCGGCTCGGCCCCGAGCTCACGGGCGTGCTCACGGAGCTCGCCCAGCAGCAGTTCGAAGGGAAGCTCGTGGACGGACAGAACCTCGCGGTGACGATCCGCGGGGTGAAATCGATCGGCGAGGGCCACATCATCCACGGCGACGGCGGCGTCTACCAGGAGGTCGAGTACGAGGCGCTCCTGTTCCGGCCCGAGATCCAGGAGGTCGTGGAGGGGTCCGTGGTCGAGATCCGGAAGTTCGGGGCGTTCGTGCGGTTCGGCCCGCTCGACGGGCTCCTCCACGTCTCCCAGATCATGGACGACCGGGTGAACATCGACGAGCACAACCAGCGGCTCGTCGGGATCGAGTCGAAGAAGGACCTCAAGGTCGGCTACAAGGTCCGGGCCCGGGTGGTCTCGCTCTCGCTCTCGGAGATCTCGCCGCGGGACAGCCGCATCGGCCTCACGATGCGCCAGCCCGCGCTCGGCCGGCTCGAGTGGATCCAGGAGGCGCACAAGCGCACCGACGACAAGGGTGGCCGGAAGGCGGCGCCCGGCGGTGCGGCGAAGCGGCCCCCGGTGGCCAAGGCGGCGGCGAAGCCCGCCGCGAAGGCGGACGGCGGCGCCGCTCCGGCGGCGAGCTAGGACGGACGATGATCAACCTCAAGGCGTGCAAGAACTGCCGGACGATCACCGACCAGGCGAAGTGCCCCCGCTGCGGCGGCGAGGTCTCTCGCGAGTGGCAAGGGTACCTCGTCGTGATCGACCCCGAGAAGTCGGAGATCGCGCGCAAGATGGGGATCCATGCCGCGGGCCGGTACGCGCTCCGCGTCAAGTGACGGGCGCGCCTGGGTCGTCCCGGAGTCGCTCCGACCGACCCTCGCCGAGAAGTACGGGCCGGTTTACGCCGGTCCCGAGGCGGACCGGCGGATCCTCGCGCTCGGGACCTTCGCGACGTGCGGCGACCGGGTGACCGGCCGTGCGATCGAGCTCGGCCATCTGCCGCTGATCGGGATCGTCGACTACAAGACCCGCCGCCGCGAGCCGGTCGCCCCGGGTGCGTTCCGGGCGCTCGGGGCGCGGCGCACGGTCCGCGTCGCGAACCCGGCCGGGACCCTCACGGCAGCGCTGCGCCGGGCGGTGCGGTCGCTCGTGCGGGACGGCGGCGGGCTGCTCGAGGTCGACGGGGAGGAGGACCTGGGCGCGCTCGCCCTCATCGAATCGCTCCCCGCCGGGGCCACCGTTATATACGGTATCCCGGGTGAGGGGGTCTCCTTCGTCCGCGTCGACGCGGTCTCCAAGGAGCACGTCCGACACCTGATCGCCCTGATGGAACTGAGGAGGAGCCCCGATGGAGATTAAGATCCTCGAAGAGCGGCCGAACCCGCTCATGAAGCGGCACGAGTACCGCTTCGAGATCGCCCACCCCACCGCGGCGACCCCGACGCGCGACCAGGTCCGCGGGGAGCTGTCGAAGCTCGTGAAGGCCCCGAAGGAGCGGGTGATCGTCGAGCGGATGCACGCGCGGTTCGGGACCGCCATCACGCGCGGGGACGCGCTGGTCTACGAGACCCCCGAGGCCGCGAAGGCGACGACCCGCGCGCACATCCTCGTCCGCAACGGCCTCAAGGAGAAGCCGGTGAAGGGCGCCGCGCCCGCGGCGGCCGAGGCACCCGCCGCCGCTCCCGCCCCGCCGGCCGAGTCGCCGGCGGAGAAGAAGGAGTGAGCCGGTTGGCGAAGGCGAAGATCGGATTGTACGAGGCGAAGGGGGAGACCCTCGCCCGCACCCATCGCTCGTGCCCGAAGTGCGGCCCCGGCATCTTCCTCGCCGAGCACGCCGATCGGCGTTCCTGCGGACGGTGCGGCTACTCCGAGTCGAAGGCGCCGCCTCCTGCGAAGGGAAAGCCGAAGGCCGGCTAGGCCGACCGCGCGCCCGGCCCAACCCGCGGACCCAACAACTCAAGAGAGGGAACGAGGTCGCCCCCTTCCGTCCTCGCGGGCCCGTAGTATAGCTTGGACATCACGGAGGCCTCCGGAGCCTCAAACCCGGGTTCGAATCCCGGCGGGCCCGTCCAAACATTTATGACATCACTGGTACCTGTAGGTGTTCGTGGCCGAATTTGCCTTCCGCGAAGGACGGGCAAACCACGCGCGGTTCCGTCAATCCCCCGAGGTCATGCGTTGGAACCGCGAGCTCTCCCTTCGATCTAAGCTCACCGCTGACGGCTACGTCCGTCGTCTTGCACTGTTCTGCGATATCACGGGAATCTCGCCAGCGGAACTTGTTCGACGTGCCCGCGCTCGCCCGGATTCGGTTCGCCGACTCCTTTCCGACTACGCAGTCGCCCAGCAGGGACGAGGTCGGAGCCCGGCCTACATCCGAAAGGTACTGTTCGCTCTACGTTCCTGGCTCGACCACAATGGTGTCGAGTTCACCCGATTGCCGAAAATCGGAGGTCGGGACGGCGTCACCATCGAGAACGAGCGGGTGCCGTCCGCGGAGGACCTGCGTCGGTTGCTCGGCGTCCTCTCGGCTCGCGGGCGGGTCTGTGCCCTCCTCATGGCCCAGAGTGGAGTCCGGCCCGGAGTTCTCGGCGCTATCGACGCGAGCGACGGGCTCAGACTCGGCGACCTCCCGGAGTTCGAACTTACCAAGCTCGAGTTCGCACGAGTGCCTTTTGTCGTCCGCGTCCGATCGACCCGAGACAAGACCGGCAAGGGGTACTTGACCTTCGGAGGCCCGGAACTCGCGGAGGCGATTCTCGCTTACCTCCATGAGCGGGTCGCCAGGGGGGAGACCCTGACGCCCGACTCGCCCTTGGTAGGTGCGCTCGGCTCAGGTGTTGGGAGGGAGGGGAAGGGACCGAAGCCGGCCGGGACCTTCGTTTCGACAAAGAGCATCACGGAGGACCTTCGTGAGGGGATCCACCGTTCCGGACTCTCCTTCCGACCCTATGTACTACGGGCACGGTTCGCCACCGCGTGCCTCCTCGGAGAGCAACACGGGACGGTCACCAGGGATGTGCGAGAGTTCTGGATGGGGCACGAGCTTGGGTCCGTCCAGAACCGCTACACCCTGGGGAAACGCCTCACGGACGAGACTATAGAGGCGATGCGGTCGGCGTACGAGCGGACCGTTCCCTTCGTATCTGTGCTACAAGTCCCCCGCACATCCAACGAGGAGGTTTACAAGGTCATCTTGGAGATGGCCGGCCTCGATGGGGCCGAGGTGGACAAACTGGGTCCCCTAAACTCGGAAGTGGTCCTCGAGGCCCTCCACCGCGCCCGGGAAGCCTCAGAAAGTGCTGGCCCCCCTGCCGTCCCGGGCCAGCAGAAGGTTGTGGATGTAACCGCGGCCGAGGCGTGGATCGGGGAGGGGTGGCGGTTCGTGGCTCCTTTGAACGGTTCGAAGGTCGTGATTCAGGCGCCGGAGTAGAACGTACCCCACTTCTGCCGCCGGCTTCTGGGCTGCGCGCGCCGAGTGGGTGTCACGTCTCACTCATGGCAAGA
>DATJUI010000023.1:0-53282 GCA_035502455.1 Thermoplasmata archaeon
CGGGCGAGGTCGACCGCGAGGTGGGTCGGCGCCCCGACCCCGGCCACGAGCGGGATCCCCGCGACGACGGCCTTCTGGACGAGCTCGAAGCCGGGCCGTCCGCTCACGAAGGCGGCGGATCGGTGGGCCGGTAGCGACCCCTCGAGGGCCAGGGCGCCCACCACCTTGTCGAACGCGTTGTGGCGCCCCACGTCCTCGCGGACGAGCCGCACCCGGCCGTCGGGCGCCAGGAGGGCGGTCGCGTGGACGCCGCCGGTCCGCGCGAAGATCGGCTGCTGCTCCGCGACCCGGGCCGGGATCGACCGGAGCATCTCCTCCGCGAACCGAACGTCCTTCGGGGGCGCGCGGAGCCCGCGGAGGCGGACCCGGTCGAGCGTCGCCCGGCCGCAGATCCCGCAGCTCGACGCGGTGTAGATGTTCCGGCGGAACCGGTCGAGGTCGATCGGGGCGGGACCCCGCAGGTCGACGTTCACGACGTTGAACTGCTGCGCCTCGTCCGGGAGCGTGCAGTAGCGCAGGCCCCGGATCTCCTCGGGGCGCGTCGCGATCCCTTCCGAGAGGACGAACCCCGCCGCCAGCTCGAAGTCGTGGCCCGGCGTCCGCATCGTGACGGAGACCGGCGTGGCGATCTCGTCGTCCGGGTTCGAGACCCGGATCTCGAGCGGCTCCTCGGTCGCCACCTCGTCGGTTCGCTCGCCGGGGTCGGCGCCGTACCGGCGCACCGCGACCCGGACCGTCGTGCCGGGTCGGGCCGGGGCGACGTGGTTCGGATCGCCCGCTGCGCCCACCCCGCCCTCCGTGCGGTCAGCGGGTCCGCTGGGCGCGTCCGAGCGCGGCGAACAGCTCGAGCAACGTCTCGATCCCCGCGCTCACGTCCGGATCGCGGAGCCGGCGGCGCAGCTCGAAGAGCCCCATCGGCCGGCGGGCGGGGGACGGCGCGTGCCCCGGGCCCCCGGCCGCGCCCAGCGTCGTCTTCAGGTCGACGCGCGCGGCGAGCTCGAAGAGGACCTTGAGATTCTGCGCGAGCCGCACGTCCTGGCTCTGGGCCAGGAACCGCGCGAGCGCCGCCTGGACCGCGGGGCCGCCCTCGACCGTCGCCTCCACCGCGTCGAGATAGCCGTGCTCGTTGAGCGCCCGGAGGAGCGCGACGGTCCGCTCGATCGCCGCGCGGTGGCCCGGGGTCTCCCACAGCGTCCGCCACTCGCGGATCAGATCCTCGTCGTCGGGCGAGCCGACGATCTCGGAGATCGGTTCGGCCATCGCTACGACCTCCCGATCGGTCGATAGTCGGGGCGGCTCCACTTCTGGTCGACCCGGACCCCGAGCTGCGGCGGCGCCGGCTCGCCGCGGCGGAAGTTCGACCGCGGCACGGGCGGTTCCGGCTCCGGCGAGGCGCCGATCTTCTCGATCCGGGCGGGCGTCTCCTTGTACGCGGGCGTCCCCGCCACGGTGTCCCGGGCCGGTCCGGTGAGGAGGTTCACGGCGTCCTCCGCCCGCCCGTGGAGCGGCAGGAAGACCGTCCGTCCGCTCACCCGGTCGCTGACCCAGACCCGCGTGGTGACCGATCCCGTGCGGGAGACGAGGCGGACCGTGTCCCCGTCCCGGAGCGCCTTCTCCCGCGCGACCTCGGGGGAGACCTCCACGAACATCGCCGGCACGCGGGCCTCGAGGCCGGCGGTCTCCGAGGTGAGGTTCCGCCAGTGGAAGTGCTCGAGGAGCCGGCCGTTGTCGACCATCAGGTCGTACTCGGCATCCGGCTCGATCGGCGGAACGAACGTGCTCGGGTAGAGGACCGCCTTCCCGTCCGGGAACGCGAACCGCTCCGCGTACAGGAACGCGGAGTCGGTCCCATCGGCCGCGACCGGCCACAGGAGGCTGCGATACCCCTCGAGCCGGTCGTACGTCACGCCGGCGAACATCGGGGCGAGCGATCGGATCTCCTCCATCAGCTCGGCCGGCGACCGGCGGGGCCAGTGGGCCCCCATCGCCGCCGCGAGGTCGTAGACGATGTCGAGGTCGGTCTTGGTGCCGGGGAGCGGGGGGAACGCCCGGTACAGGCGTTGGATCCGACGCTCGGTGTTGACGAACGTCCCCTCCTTCTCGAGCGAGATCGCGGTCGGCAGCACGACGTCGGCGAATTGCGCGGTCCGCGTGAGGAACGCCTCCTGAACGACCAGGAAGTCGAGCTTCCGGAACGCTTCGGCCGTCCGCTCGAGGTGGGCGTCGGCGAGCAACTTGTCCTCGCCGACGATGTACATCGCGTGGATCCGCCCGTCCAGTACGGCGTCGACCGACGCGACGCTCGTGAGGCCGGCTTTCGGAGGGATCGGGACGCCCCAGGCGGCTTCGAACCGCTCCCGGACCCCCGGCGCGTCCAGCTTCTGGTAGCCGGTGAAGTAGTTCGGGAGCGCCCCGAAGTCGCTCGCCCCCTGGACGTTGGCGTGGCCCCGCAACGGGTAGCCGCCGGTCCCGGGTCGGCCGTAGTTACCGGTGACGAGCAGGAGGTTCGAGATCGCGGTCGACGTCTCGCTGCCGTCCTGGTGCTGGGTGATCCCCATCGCCCAGGCGATCACCACGCTCCGAGCCTCGTGGACCATCGTCGCGAAGCGGACGATCGCCTCGACCGTCAGGCCGGTGGTGGCGCTCGCGTACTCGAGGGTGTACGGCGCGAGGCTCGCCCGGAACGCGTCGATCCCGTTCACCCGCTGCGCGAGGAACTCCTTCGCCTCCCAGCCGTGGTCGAAGATGTACCGGGCCGCGGCGTTGAGGAGGACGAGGTCGGTCCCGGGTTTCGGCGACAGCCACAGGTCCGCCCGGCGCGCCATCTCGTGGCGGCGCGGGTCGACCACGATCAGCCGGTGGCCGTCGAGCTTGTGCGCCCGCTTGATGCGCGACGCGATCACGGGGTGGGACTCCGCCGTGTTGGAGCCCATCGTGATGACGAGCTCCGCCTTGCCGAAGTCGACGATCGTCCCCGCGTCGCCCCCCAGCCCGACGGTCCGCCACAGACCGACGGTGGCGGGGGATTGGCAGTAGCGCGAGCAGTTGTCGACGTTGTTCGTCCCCAGGACGGCCCGGGCGAACTTCTGGGTCAGGTAGACCTCCTCGTTGGTGTCCGTGCACGACGCGATGACGTACGTCGCGTCCGGGCCCCACCGCTCCCGCACCTCCTTCAAGCGCCGGGCGACGAGCGCGATCGCCTCCTCCCACGACGCCTCCCGGAAGTGGCCGTCCTCCCGGATGAGGGGTCGCGTTAGCCGATCCGGGCTGTTGACGTGGCCCCAGCCGAACTTCCCCTTGGTGCAGGTCGCGAGGCCGTTCGCGGGCGACTCGGCGCGCGGCTTCACCTTGATCACCTCGCGCTGGCGGGTCCAGACGTCGAACGAGCAGCCGACCCCGCAGAACGTGCAGACGGTCTTCGTCTTCTTCACGACGGCCTCCCGCATCGCCGCCTCGGCGTCGCTGAGCGAAAGCAGCGCCTGGAAGCTCCCGCCGACCGCCGAGGCCCCGTCGACGAGCGCCGTCCGGGAGGCTTCGGGCAGGCCCGTGAGCAGCCCGCCCCGACCCACGAACGTCTTCTCGAGAAGCGCGTCGACGGGGCAGACCGTCACGCACGCCCCGCAGGCGACGCACGACGACTGGTCGACCGGCACGCCCGAGTCCCAGACCACCCGGGGCCGCGGGGCGCTCCAGTCGATGTGGATCACCTCGTTGACCACGAGATCCTGGCACGCCTCGACACAGCGTCCGCACAGGATGCACTGGCTGGGATCGTACTGGTAGAACGGGCTCGAGGCGTCGATCGCGTACGGCTTCGGCTTGAACTTCTGGTCGTCGAGCGCGAGGGTGCGGGCCGCATTGTGCAGCGCGCAGTCCCCGTTGTTGTTGTCGCAGAGCGTGCAGCGGAAGTGATGGTTCTCGGCGACCCGCCGCAGCCCCTCCTGGCGGCCCGCCACCGCTGTCGCCGAGCCGACCCGGACCGCCAGTCCCGGCGCGACGCGCGTCGCGCAGGAGCGGACGAGCCGGCCGTTCACCTCGACGAGGCAGGTGTCGCAGCTCTGGATCGCGCCGAGCGACGGGTGGTAGCAGAGGTGCGAGATCTCGACGCCGGACCGCTCGATCGCCTCCACGAGCGACTCGCCCGCTACGGCGCGGATCGTTCGGCCATCCAGCGAGATCTCGACCTCGGGAGAAGCGGCGGGGGACATCGTCTGACTCCGCAGTCCGGGCCCACCCTGCGAGGCCATATCACGCCGTCGTCCGGACGGGGGCCGGGGCCGTCCGGGGTCAGACGGCGTCGCGGCGCTCCCGGGCGCGCTCGCCGCTTGGGACGCCGCTCCGCTCGATCCAGGCCCGGGCGCGGTCGAGATCGTCCGGAGTATCGACGTCCCAGAAGGTGCGGGCGTCGAACCGCTCCACGCTCGGGAAGTCGACGGCTCCCCGCTCCTCGAGCACCGCCACGAGGCCCCGGAGCGAGCGACCGCGCGCCCACGCCCGGTCGAGGTCTCCCAGGGCGAGATCGTACACGGCGTGAAGGACCTCCCGCGCGCCGTCGGGGTGGCGGGGAACGACGCTCCGGCCGGGTCGGTGAAGTTCCACGAGCGCGCGGATCGACACGGCGTCCAAGAGGGGCATGTCGGCGCCCGCGAGGAAGAACGGGGCCCGAACGAGCTCGCCCGAGCCCCGCAACGCCCCGAGCGGTCCCGCGTCGAGGAGGTCCGCCCGCACCGAGGCCATCGGCGCGGAGAGCGGGCGAACGGAGAGGATCGTCGGGGTGAGGCCGGCGGCTCGGACCGCGGCGACGGCCCGATCGACGACGCGGGCGCCGCCCACGACCGATTCGAACTTCTGGGGAAGTCGCGTCGCCCGGCCCGCGAGGATCAACCCGCGCCGGACCCCGGAGCTCGACCCCTCCGTCATCGAGGCGCTACCGGGTCCGCCTCGGGCTCCGCTCCGTCACGAACGCGACGATCTCGCGGGCGAGCGCGGCCGACGCGGCGGGCTCCCCGATCACGAACCGCCGTCCCCGCCGGTGCCGGTGATCGCCTTCGATAAGGACGACGTCGGGCCGAAGGCGCCGGGCCCATGCGAGCGCGGACCCGGGCAGGAACCCGACGGTGCGGTCCGAGGCAAAGAACACCGCCGTGGCACCGGATCGGGCGTACCGGTCGGTGTCGGTCCCGGCGAGGTCGATCCGATGGTGCGAGTGCTTCACGACGACCACCGACAGCCGGCGCCGTCGGAGGGCCCGGACGACCCGGGTCAGGGTAAGCGTTTTTCCCGAACGGTGGCTCCCGACCAGCTGCACGATGACCGGCACGATCTCGCTCCTCCGCGACGGGCCTCGCGCGTGACGCCGCCTAGCGCGAATCCCCCATATCGTCTGCTCCGACTCGCGGAGGCCCGGGCGGCGATCGCCGCGCTCCCGATCCGTCCGGTCGCCCCGACTCGGGTCGCGGTCGGCTCGAGCGCCGGCGGGTGGAGCGCGGACGAGGTCCGGTCCCCCGCCGACGTACCGCCCCGGCCGACCTCCGCGATGGACGGGTTCGCGATCGCGGACGGAGTCCGCGCCGGACGGCTCGACTTCGCGGTCGTCGAGGCGAACGGCGTTCGTCGCCTGCGCCCCGGGGAGGCGGTCGCCGTGGTGACGGGCGAGACGCTGCCCCCCGGAACATCGGCCGTCGCGCGGGTGGAGTCGGTACGGCTCGACCACGGTACGCTGCGTCTGCGCCACTCGCTCCCGCGCGGGACCGACGTGCACGCCCCGGGCAGTTCGATCCGCGGCGGGGCCCGCCTCGTGGCGAAGGGCCAGGAGGTCCTGCCGTACACCGTGGCGGCCCTCCTCGCCGCCGGGGTGCGCCGCGTGCGGGTCCGTCGGCCGAAGGCGGTCGTCGTGGCGACCGGAACGGAGCTCCGCCGGCCCGACGACCGATCGCCGGGCCCGCGGGATGCGCTCGGACCGGCGATCGCGGCCCTGCTGCGTCGGTGGTGCGACGTCACGTATGCGGGCGTGGTGCCGGACGACCGGGCGGCGATCCGCTCCGCGGTCGAGACGGCGGTACGCGCGTCCGACCTCGTGGTCACCCTGGGAGGCTCGTCGGTCGGGCCGCGCGACCGGACGAAGGCGGCCGTCGCCGACGCGGGCCGCCTCGTGGTCGGGGGCACGCGCATCAACGTCCTGAAGCGCGCGGGCGTCGGGTTCGTGCGCGGGACCCCGGTGCTGATCCTACCGGGGCAGGTCGAGAGCGCGTTCGTCTCGTTCCACGAGCACGGGCTCGCGCTGCTCGAGCGGCTCGTCGACGCGCCGCTGCGCTCGTACGCCCGACGGCCGCTGCGGGACCCGATCACGGTCGCGCACCGGATGGACTCCACGTACCTGTTCCGCGAGCAGGACGGCCACGCGATCCCGATCGGGTGGGGCGTCGCCCGCTACGAGACGCTCCTCGGAGCGACCGGGTTCGCCTACCTGCGGCACGGACGCTCGTACCCGCGCGGTCACGTGGTCGCGATGCAGCGGTTCGAGCGCGGTGCCGCGATCCAACCAACGCCCGCCGAGGGGTCTGCGAAAGGTCAGTCGGCCTTCTGAGCACGCGCGAGCGCGCTCAGCAGCTGGGTCCCGTTGGGCGAACCCAGCCCCGTGCACGGGTCCCAGCCGGGAGCTGCGGAGTAGCCGTCGTTATTGCCGGACGTGATGTCGGTGAACGAGGCGTCCGCCGGGGCGGCGTAGATCGTCGGGTCGAGATAGCCGACCCGGGCGCCGAGCGCCTGGTTCAGCCGGGCCACGAGAGCCGCCCAGAGCGGGGCGACCGCGCTCGTCCCGCCCAGGACCACGGCCTCCCCGTCGACGCGGACCTGGTAGCCCGACGCCGGGTCGGCGTTCCCGGCCACATCCGGGACCCCCCGCCCCGCGAACCCGTTCGGCGCCGCCGGGACGGAGATGCTGCCCTGGTAGGTCGGCTTCGGGAACACCTCGCTCACGCCGCCGCCGGTCGCGCCCTCCCCGATCGCGGTTTCGTTCCAGACGACCTCGGTCCGGTTCGGCGAGAGGAGGAGGCGGGTGCCGCCGCATCCGGTCACGTACGGGCTCGAGGCGGGAAAATCGACGGTGAGCGCCCCTCCGGCGACGCCGTCGGTCGCGCCCTGGTCGCCGGCCGCGACCAGGACGCTCAGTCCGAGGGTCGCGGCGTCCTCGCAGGCCGCCTCGAGCGCCGCCCGCGAGGCGGCCGGCCAGCCGCTCTCGGGTCCCCCCCAGCTGATCGAGACGATCCCGGGCGCGTTCGTCGCGTCGTGCACCGCGGCGCTGAGCCCGTCGACGAACCCCTGGTCGGTGTTCGGGGCGAAGTACGCCACGAGCCGCCCCCCGGGCGCGAGCGCACCGGCGATCTCGAGGTCGAGGTCGACCTCGGCGTCCGGGCCGTCGACGCTTCCCGTCGGGGCGTTCTGGGCGCCGTCCACGGGCACGACGGTCACCGTCGGGGCGGGGAGGCCCAGTCCGCCGAAGAACGCCGCGAGGTCCGCCGCCGCGAAACCGCCCCCGAGCTCGAGGATCCCGATCGTCTGACCGTCGCCGTTCGTGCCGGTCGGAAAGCCGTACGCCCCGCCGACCTCGAGCGGCGAGTACGCGACGTCCGTGGGGGCCGGGGTCCGGTGACGACGGACGTGGGGGCGCGCGATCGGTCGCTCGTCAAGGCCCAGGACGGCAATCACCCGGTCGGACAGCTCCGGCGGCACGATCGGGCCGGTCCGGGGGAACCGTCGGGTCGCGCCGTGCACCGCGAGGCTCGACCGCTCGCATTGGAACGCGGCGAGGACGCGCGGCTCGGGGCCGACCAGCGCCATCGTCCGACCGCCCTCCGACACGACGGTCGACGACAGCCCGTGGCCGCGCGCGAACCGTTCGACCGCCGCCCGGTCGTCCGGGTGGAGGCCGTGACGGGTGCGGAACTCGTCCCGGTCGAGGAACCGGCGCGGGCCCGGGCGCGTGGCGCCCGCGAGGTCGGCCCGGAACTCGGCCGGCGCCGAACGGCGCCGCAGGACGAGGGTCAGCCGCAGCTCGTCCCCTGCCGTGGGGGGCGGGGGACGGGCCGCGCCGGTCGCAGCGGGGCCGGGCGGTGGCGGCATGCGGGCCGATGACCGCCCACGCTCTTCTAGCTGATGGGGACCGGATCACATCTCGGGCGCGGCGGACGGGCCCTGGGGAGGTCGGGCCGCGGGGCGCCCGTTGCGGATCCGCGAGTCGTGGAGCGCGTCGGCGAACCGCGGGAAGGCGATCGATCCGATCAGCGTCGTGAGGATCGCCATCACGACGATCTCGCCGAGCATCTGCTGGGTGAGCACCCCCGTCGTGTAGCCGATCGCCCCGACGATGAGGCCGATCTCGCCCCGCGGGACCATCCCGATCGCGACGGCCCAGGCGGCCCGGGGCGGGTCGAGCCGGCGGCGGGCGAACGGAAAGACCCCGACGAGCTTGCCGGCGATCGCGAGGCCCGTGAGGACCACCGCGAGGACGACGAGCGTCGGATCGAGCAGCTGGTCGATCTCGAACTCGGCGCCGACGACGATGAAGAACAGCGAGCCGAAGACGGCGACCAGGACCGCCGTGATCTCCCGCGTCCGGTCGGCGACGAGGCTCTCCGCGACGGCGAGCCCCGCGATGAACGCCCCGATCACGGGGGAGAACCCGAGCGCGAGGACGACGGCGATGAGGATGAACAGGATCGTGAACGGCGCCGTCTCGATCTCGCGGAGCGGCTTGAGACGGAACACCCGCGGCACCAGCACGACCGCGACCAGCAGCAGCACGATCCAGGCGACGACGGACGTGACCACGCTCCCGGTGAGGCGGAGCGGGTCGGTCGTCCCCGACAGGATGGCGAGGACGACCGAGAGCATGACGAGGGCGACGACGTCGTCGATCGCGGACGCGTTCATGAACAGCTCGCCGCCCGGCGTGTGCCCGACCTTCGTGCTCTTCAGCAGCGACGCCGCCGCGACGGCGCTCGTCGCGGCGGTCGCGACGGCGATGAACAGCGCCGCGTCGAGCGGGTAGAACCGGGAGAAGACGAGGAACGAGATCCCGAACGACAGTAGGTCCCCGCCGATCGCGACCCCGACCGCGGGCCAGCCGGCCCGCCGCAGCGAGGTGAACCCCCCGCCGAGCCCCGCCGAGAACAGGAGGATGACGACGGAGAAGTCGGCGAACAGCAGGACCCCCGCGTTGATCTCGAACAGGTGGGTGCCCGTCGCCTGGTCGAAGACGCCGCCGATCGCGTAGCTCCCGATCACCATCCCGGCGAGCAGGTCCGCGACGATCTCGGGGAACCCGATCTTCCGGACGGCCGAGTGGATCAGCTGCGCGACCGCGAGGAACAGGAAGATCTCGAGGAGCACGTAGTAGTCGGACGGGGCGAGCAGCGCCATCGGAGCAACGAGGCTTCGGTAGGCGTCCCCCTATTTTCGTCCGCCGGTTCGGCGGCGGCGCTAGTGCGAGGCGGCGGGCTTCGGCGGGGGGGCGACGGCGGGCGCGACCGCGGTCGCCGTCCCGACCCGCGCCGCGGCGACCGGCGGGGGTCGCGACCGCACCACCGGGAGCGGCCGCATCCGGGCCGGGCGTTCGGGCAGGTGGAGCCGGTCGCGGACCCAGTGGCGGATGTCGTAGACGTACAGGTTGTCGTAGGGGCACGCCTCGACGCAGTCGCCGACCCCGCAGCACTTGGTGCTGCGGAACTCGCCCTTCGTCCGGAAGTGGCCGGGCATGTCGACGAGACCGACCGGGCAGCCCTTCGCGCAGTCGAGGGTCGTGCACGCCCGGCAGACCGCCTTGTCCCGCACCTTGAGCTTGAAGAAGCCGATCTTCTGGAACGCCTGGGCGATCGTGCCCGTGTAGCACCAGCCCATCGTCACGCAGTTGTAGTTCCCGACGTACGGGATCGAAACGAACAGGACGTACCACACCACCGAGAACGAGACGATGAACAGGAAGACCGACGGGTCGGTCCCCTGGATGTACACGTTCGCCGCGCCGGTGGTGTCCAGGTAGGAGAGGACCGACGTCCCCACGAGCGCGACCATCACCCCCGCGGTCGTCAGCGAATAGGCCGAGGAGAAGCGGCTCCCGAGGTACTTGTGCCCGATCCGGGACGACCGGTTGAACGACTTCATCGCGTCGATCGTCGTGCCCTGGTACATCAGCGGCGCCGTGCAGAACACGGAGCAGATCACGCGACGGCCGAACAGTGCGCTGAGCACGCCCGTCGCCGCGTAGGTGACGAGGAGGACGCCGAAGACCCCGATCGCGAGCGGATACGAGCCGATCCCCATGCTCCAGCCGAGCACGGGGACCGTGCTCGGGTCGGGCGCGTTCGGCAGGACGAGCGCGAAGTAGATGCTCGGGTAGAAGACCGCGAACGCGGCGTACGAGCCCATCATGACGCCGAGCCGGAGCCGGTTCTCGAGGCTCCGGGTCTCCCGCAGCTTGAAGACGACGAGGGTACCCATCTCGAGCCCCATCATGATGAGGAACCAGGTCGACGCGGCCGACGTCGCGAAGAACCAGAAGCCGTTCGACAGCGCGTTCGCGACGATCGTGCCGGCGGACCCCGCGAGCGGCAGGAACGGATACCCGCCGAGGTAGTCGGCCGGATCGAGCTGCACGCTCAGCACCGCGCCCATGCACAGCTCCGCGACGAACACGAAGGAGAGCAGCGCGAACGCCCAGTGGCTGCGCAGCTGCCAGGGCTTGCCCGGTGCCGCGGCGAACGCGGCGGGCCGTCCGATCGCGGCGTAGAAGACGACCATCTCGAGCAGGATCGAGAGCGCGAAGGTCGTCCCGTCGCCGAAGTACTGCCAGACGAACAGCCCGGCCATCATGAGGCCGTAGACCCCGACGAGCTCGACCAGGTAGTTCGACAGCGCCGGCGAGAACTGGTGGTGCCGGTACAGGTACTCGAACAGGTAGACGAACAGGCCGATCATCAACGCGCTCGAGACGTAGATCGCGAGCGAGGGCCACGTGGCGCCGCCGAGCGCGGTCGGCGAGAACAGCATGATCGCCGACTGCGTCAGCAGGATCGCGAGGACTCCGCGGGGGAGACGGTTCCGCAGCAGGACCGCCGAGAGGAACATCTCGCCCGACATGGTGAACAGGAACCACGGCGAGTTCACCGCCGCGTCCACGAGCGCCGCGATCCCCTGGGCCGTCGGGGCCGCGCCGAGCGCGGCCTGGATCCCCCAGCTCATCAGGAGCTCGTTCACGAGCACGAGGACGGCGAGCAGGACGACGATCCCAAGCGACAGCCCCGCCCGCGGGCTGGGGGCCGTGCCCGGGGAGCCGGCCGTGCGCCGGTGGCGTACGAGCGCGGCGAACAACGGGCCGAGCGAGGCGATCATGAGCACCCCGCTCACCGACAGCCCCAGGACCAGCGAGGCGGTCGAGGGCGCGGCGAAGTAGATCACCGGCGCGATCCACATCTCGCCCATCATGGCGAGCAGGTACAACGCGACCCACGCG
The DNA here is from genome assembly GCA_035502455.1 of Thermoplasmata archaeon. Taxonomy (GTDB): domain Archaea; phylum Thermoplasmatota; class Thermoplasmata; order Lutacidiplasmatales; family UBA184; genus Lutacidiplasma. The sequence goes on from DATJUI010000023.1 coordinate 11,510, forward strand.
CGGACCGGCTCGGATGCTTCGACCGCGGCCAGGACCAGCACGGCGGTCACGACCGCCATGAGCGCGGCGATCGCCGCCAGGAGCTCGATCGCTGGGATCATCGCACCCGCGGTCCTCTCGGGGTCCCGAGGAGTCTCCCCCGCTTATACCCCTTCGTACGTACGACGAGTTCCGTAGGTTCCACGGAGGGCTCCTGGGTTCATCGCCGCCACGACGGCGCGCCCGCCGCGAGGGGTCCGGGCACCGACTCCGACGCGTTGGATCGGGCGGTCTCCGCCGCGAACCTGAGCGGTCGCACGATCGCCTCGAAGTAGACCAGCATCTGGGCGATCACCCCGAGGGCGAACAGTCCGAGCTGCCCGCTGACCGCCCACCAGGCGAGCCCGCCGGCCATCAGTCCGAACGTGACGAACAGGCGCGCGGCATACGCTAAGGTCGCGGGCGAGACCGCGTCCCCCCGATAGAGGCGCCGCAGCAGATAGCCGAGCGCCGCGGCCATCCCGGCGCTCATGAGGGTGGCCGTGGCGAGCACCCAGACGTCCCCGGGCACGGTGGGGGGCGAGGCGAGCATCACGAGCGGCTGGAAGGCGAGGAGCCAGCGCATCGGCGGCGGAAACTCCCCGCCGAGGAGAGCGAGCGTGAGCGCCATCTCGAGGGCCATGGGGAAGACGAACCACGGGGAGACCAGCACATGCTCGAGGAGGGCAACGAGACCGCCCCCGCCGAGCCAGACGGGGCCCCCCGCGGCCCGCTGGAACGTCCATCCCATCAACAGCTCGTTCGCGAGCACGAGGGCGATCACGGACGCGACGAACGTCCGGACCCGGACGAGCGCCGGAGGCGGCCGGAGCGTCCCGCCGGCGAGGCGGGCCCGAAGCTCGTAGGTATGAGCCGCGAAGACCGTGAAGGCGCTCACGGACATGATCGCGCTGGCGACCCAGAACCCCTCGACGAGGGTGGCTGCGCTCGGGCTCACGAAGTAGATCGCCGCCCCGGCGAACATCGCCACCATCATGAGGAGCAGGAAGACGACCGTCCCCGCCCGCAGCGGGGTTCGGGCCTGGGCCGCCCACCGGATCAACCCTCCCGTCGCCGCGACCATGAGGACCGCGAGCGGCCACAGGACCCACGCCGGGTTCAGCATCGTTCCGCGCCGCCGGGGGGCAGGCGGTTCGACTTCATCCGTCCTGCGTCGGCGCCCCGGAGCCGTCCGGTCCCGCGCCGGCGAGCCCGGCGACCGACGGCCGGCGCACGCCCCCGGTTGGACGGCGGGCAGGGGCCGGGACGACGGTGCCCACGGTCCGCTCGAGGAACCCGAGGGCGCGGGCGGGGGCGAGCGCGACCGCGATCGCGAACCCGCCCAGCAGCCCGTACTGGAGGCCCCAGCGGAGCAGGAGCGTGGGCCCGGCGCCGAACACGGGCGCGACCGCCCCCCACGAGGCCGGCGCCCCGAGAAGGTACAACAGCTCGTTGCCGAGCCCCTCGAGACCCTGCCCCGAGAACGGCGGCGGCACCCATCCCACGAGGGCGAGTCCGCCGAGCAGCGCCAGCCCCCGGACCGTCAGCGTACCGGGGTGACGCATCGCTCCGAGGAACGCACGCGCGATCGGGCGGGGGAACAGCGCGACCGCCACCGCCAGGATGCCGACGAGCTCGTACTCGAGGACCCAGGCGGTCCACTGGACCGCGCCCGCGGTGACGGGCGACACCGTCGTCCACTCGACGAACATCGCGAGCGCCCAGGTGAGCCCCGCCAGGAGGAGCGCGGCCCGCAGAAGGGCGGCCGCGGCGAACCGCAGATCGCGGCGGGGGGGCACGTACGTGGCCCGTTCGGTCGCCGACCCCGCGCTCCGACCGCTGAGTCCGAGGACGTCGCCGAACACCTCGAGGAGCATCTCCTGGGCGAGGAGCGCGACCCAGACCACGGCCATCTGGAAGACGCCCAGGAACCAGCTGTTCGTGAGCAGGTTGTCGGTGTTCGAGCCCGTGATCTGGGCGATCGCCCCGACGCCGGCGGTCGCCGCCGCCGTCGTGCCGCAGCACGCGCCGAGGGTGACGAGCGCGAGCATCGCGGGCGTGAGGCCGGCCGCCGAGCTCACGAGCGCCGGGGTCCCGGTCCGGTTGACCCGCTGGCGGACCAGCTCCACCGACAGCAGCACCGCGACCGCCATCCCGATCGCGACGCCGATCGAGACGACGACCGCCGCCCAGGTGGCGAAGAACGGTAGCACGATCGTCCCCCACGGCGCCCAGACGACGAACGCGGGGAACTGCCACCACGCCTCGTTGAACCCCTGTCCCCAGATGATCTCGGTATAGTAGGGCGGGCTGAGACGCGCGAGGACGATCATCCCGCCCAGCGTCATCGAGCCGAGCGCGTAGACGACGCCGAAGAAGACCGTCATCGCGATCGCGTGGGAGCGACGGATGTACGCGCGCACCTCGCGCAGCGCGAACAGCGAGAGTAGGGACACCCGGCCCGCGTCGGTCACCGGCCGGTAGCCGGTCTCGGGGCTTATATCACGTAGGTTGAGGTCACCCGGGACGCCCGGTGGGCGGTCGCTCCCCGGAGCCCCTATTACCCGGGACTCGGTGGGGCCGCGGGAGCGTCACCGGCCGGCGCCGCGGCGCCGACCGGCGCGTTGTCGAACATGGCCCCGGTCGAGCCGCGCGCCTTCCGCCGCGACGACCCGGCCCGGGTGCCGCCGACCCCGGGACCGGACGCCGCGCGCATTCTCACGCCGGACGCGCTCCGATTCGTCGCCGGCCTCCACCGCACCTTCGAGGACCGACGGCGCGAGCTGCTCCGGGCCCGGGGGGAGTTCCGGGCCCTGATCGCCGACCGCCAACAGCCCGGCTTCCTCCCCGAGACCGACTCCGTGCGCCGGGCCGACTGGACGGTCCGGCCGCCTCCCGAGGACCTGACGGACCGTCGGGTCGAGATCACCGGCCCCACCGACCGCAAGATGGTGATCAACGCGCTCAACTCGGGCGCGCGGGTCTACATGGCCGACTTCGAGGACGCCCACTCGCCGACCTGGGAGTCGACGGTCGTCGGGCAGGCGAACCTCGTCGACGCGGTCCGTCGCCGCATCGAGTTCGAGGGACCGGACGGCCGCGCCTACCGGCTCCACGACCCGATCGCGACGCTGATGGTCCGGCCCCGGGGGTGGCATCTGATCGAGGAGCACGCGACGGTGGACGGGGCGCCGATGTCGGGCGCCCTCTTCGACTTCGGTCTCTACCTCTTCCACAACGCCGAGGAGCTCGTCGCCCGCGGCACCGGCCCGTACCTCTACCTCCCGAAGATGGAGCACTACCAGGAGGCGCGGCTCTGGACCGACGTCTTCCGATGGTCGGAGGCGGCGCTCGACCTCGATCCACCGACCATCCGCGCGACCGCGCTCATCGAGACCCTGCCGGCGGTCTTCCAGATGGACGAGATCCTCTGGGAGCTGCGCGACCACTCGGCCGGTCTCAACTGCGGCCGGTGGGACTACCTGTTCAGCTTCATCAAGCAGTACCAGGACCGCGGGGACGTCGTGTTCGCCGATCGCGACCAGCTGTCGATGGCGACGCCGTTCCTGACCGCGTACTCCCACCTCCTCGTCCGTACGTGCCACCGCCGCGGGGCGCACGCGATGGGCGGGATGGCCGCCCAGATCCCGATCAAGGACGACCCGGCGGCCAACGCGGCCGCCCTCGCGAAGGTGGTCGCCGACAAGGAGCGGGAGGTTCGGGCCGGGCACGACGGCACGTGGGTGGCGCATCCGGGGCTCGTGCCGGTCGCCCGGGAGGTGTTCGATCGCGAGATGGCGACGCCGAACCAGATCGACCGGCCGCTCGGGACCGAGTCGATCGGGCCGGCCGAGCTGCTCGCGATCCCGGCCGGCACGATCACCGCCTTGGGGATCCGCCGCAACGCCCGCGTCGCGGTCCGCTATCTCGAATCGTGGCTGCGGGGGATCGGCTGCGTGCCGATCGACCACCTCATGGAGGACGCGGCGACCGCGGAGATCGCGCGGACCGAGCTGTGGCACTGGGTCCGGCACTCGGCGCGCCAGGACGATGGAACCCCGGTCTCGGCGGAGCTCGTGGTCGGCCTGCTGCGGGACGAGCGGGCGCGGCTCCTGGCGGAGCGAGGATCGGAGGTCCCGGCGGCCGCGGCGGACCGCGCGGTCGCCCTGCTGGAGGAGGTCGTGACGTCGCCCGTCCTCGAGGGGTTTATCACCCGCAAGGCGTACCCGTTCCTGGAGGGGCGCGGGTAGCGTCGCGCAGATGGCGAGCGGGATCCGGCCGGGCGGGACCGACGAGAGCCGTTGGAAGGGGATCGTGCGACCGTACCACGTCGGGGACGTGGAGCGGCTGCGCGGTTCGGTGCCGATCGTCTACACGCTCGCGACCCTCGGGGCGAAGCGCCTCTGGCGCCTCCTCGAGAGCGAGCCGTTCGTCCCGTCGCTCGGGGCGATGACCGGCACGCAGGCGGTGCAGATGGTCGCGGGCGGCCTGCCGGCGATCTACGCGAGCGGCTGGCAGGTCGCCGCCGACGCCAACACCGCGGCGGAGACGTACCCCGACCAGAGCCTGTACCCCGTCGACAGCATGCCGGCGCTCGTGCGCCGGATCAATCACGCGTTCCGCCGCGAGGACGAAAAGCAGCACGCGCTCGGAAAGGGCGACGTCCACTGGTACGCCCCGATCCTCGCCGACGCGGAGGCCGGCTTCGGCGGCACCCTCAACGTCTTCGAACTGACGAAGTCGCTGATCGACGCCGGCGTCTCGGGGCTCCACCTCGAGGACCAGCTCGCGTCGGTGAAGAAGTGCGGCCACATGGGCGGCAAGGTGCTCGTGCCCGCGCGCGAGTTCAACCAGAAGCTGTGGGCGGCCCGACTCGCCGCCGACATCGTCGACGTCCCGACCGTCCTGCTCGCCCGCACCGATGCGCTCAGCGCGAAGCTGCTCACGAGCGACGTCGACCCGCGCGACGCGCCGTTCCTGACGGGGAAGCGGACCCCCGAAGGGTTCTTCGAGATCACGGGCGGCCTCGACATGGCGATCGCCCGGGGCCTCGCGTACGCCCCGTACGCCGACCTCCTCTGGTTCGAGACGGCGGGCCCGGATCTCGACGAGGCCGAGCGGTTCGCGCGGGAGGTCCACCGGGAGTTCCCGGGCAAGCTGCTCGGGTACAACTGCTCCCCGTCGTTCAACTGGCGCAAGAAGCTCCCGGCCGACACCATCGCCGAGTTCCAGCAGACGATCGCGGAGATGGGGTACCGGTTCCAGTTCGTCACGCTCGCCGGCTTCCACGCGCTCAACCTCTCGATGTTCCGGCTGGCGAAGGGGTATGCCCGGACGGGGATGACCGCGTACTCGGAGCTCCAGGAGGAGGAGTTCCGCGCCGAGGCGGAGGGGTACGCCGCCGTGAAGCACCAGTCGTTCGTCGGGGCCGGTTACTTCGACGACGTCTCGCAGGTCCTCTCGGGCGGTCTCACGACGACCCTCGCGATGGAGGGGTCGACCGAGCAAGAGCAGTTCGGCGGGGCCCACCCGCCGGCCGCCGACGCGCCGGCCGGCGACGGACGCCGCGCGTCGGCGAAGCGCGCCTCGCCCGCCGGCGGGTCGTAGCCGCCGGTCGGCCCCGGACCGGCCCCCGCCGCGCCGTATACATCGTCACGATCACCGGGAGGTTCGCGCGGCCGCGGAACCGGCCGTTCACGACGCGGGCGACCTCGGCGTAGAAGCGCGCCTGGACGCGGGGGCTCAGCGTGGAGAGGTTGGAGAAGGTCCGGTAGAGGTCGAGGAGCTCGGCGGTCGTTCGGCGACGGACCCACCGGTACGTGTCCACGCGCACCCGGTCGAACGGGCCGGCGCGCGCGAGCTGGGTGAGGCGACGCCGCCGTCCCCGGTAGTAGGCGAGCCGGCGGGGCGGTTCGTTCGGCGTCGTGCTCGGCAGCCGGTCGAACAGCGGATCGAGCGCCGCCGAGAGCCGCGACGGCCGGGTGGGGTCTCCGCTCAGCGACCACCAGACGGCCCACCAGCCGCCCGGCCGCACCAGGCGGGCGACCTTCGCGAGCGCGGCCCGCTCCCGGGTCCAGTGGAAGGAGGTCGCGGCGACGCCCAGGTCGAACCGTCCCGCTGGCAGGCGGGCCGCCTCGAACGGCGCGACCACGAATCGGACCCGATCGCGCCAGGGGGCGAGGCTCCGGCGCAGGAAGCGCACCATCCGCCGGTCCGGCTCGACGATCCAGAGCGGGTTCGCGCCCCGGCGCAGCAGCTCCCGCGACGCCTTGCCCGTGCCGGCCCCGATCTCGAAGACCGCGCACCCCGGCCGCAGTCCGCACCGGGTCTCGAGGCGCCGGAACAGCGCGCTCGGGTACTCCGGGCGCGACCGGTCGTACCGCTCCGGATCGCGTCCGAACAGATGGCGGCCGCGGCGCCGGTCGACGCCGGCGGGGCGCTTCGCGCCCGAGAACGGGTCGACCACGCGCTCCCCCGGGCCTCCGCCATCCGGCCGGGAAGAAGAGCTCTGGGGGCCCCGTCAGGTCCGCGGAGGACGCGGCCAGAGCCGTCGGGCGGCCACGTGCAGCATGATCTCGGACGGGCCGTGCGCGATCCGGCCGCTGCGGACGTCCCGCCACCGCTGCTCGTGCGGGAAGGCGCTCGAGTAGCCGCGGCCCCCGTGGAACTGGATCGCGTGGTCGAGGGTCGCGAGGGCGACGTCCGTGGCCATCCACTTCGCGAGGGCCGCGTCGCCGTCCGACGGGACGCCGTGCTCGAGCCGCACGAGGGTCCGCTCGACGAACAGCCACGCCGCCTCGAGGCGCGCGAGGTCCTCGACCAGCGGGAACGCGACGGCCTCCTGCGCCGCGAGGGGCTTTCCGAACGCGCGCCGCTCCTCCACGAAGCCGACCGTCTCGTCCCAGGACGCCCGCGCGACGCCGAGGTAGATCGCCGCCAGGAGCGCGTGCTCGCGGGTCAGCTCGCGCTGCACGTATCCGAACCCCGCCCCCTCGTCGCCGATCCGGTACCGGGCCGGCACCCGGACCCCCGCGTACGACACCGAGCCGCGCCGTTGCCACCGCTCCCCCAGGTCGGGCTCGCCGAGGCGGCGCTCGATCCCCGGGAGATCCTGGGGCACGAGGAAGGCGGTGATCCCGCCGCGGGGATCGGCGGACGGGACCCGGCCGTAGACGATCGCCGCGGCCGCGTCGACCGCGAAGGCGGCCTCGCTCTTCTCGCCGGTCAGCACGTAGTCGTCGCCGTCGGGCCGCGCGGTCAGCGCGATCGCGGCGGCATCGGAGCCGGCCCCCGGCTCCGTGATCTGGTTGCCGACCAGCGTCTCGCCGCGGGTCATCGGAACGAACCACTCCCGGACGAGCTCCTCCGAGCCGTGCTCGCCGAGCACCGAGGCGAACTCGGGCTGGAGGGCGAGCTTCGCGAACGCCGTCCCCGCGAGGTAGCCGAGGTGGTAGAGGGCGATGCCGGTCGTCGGCAGCGAAAGGCCCCGACCGCCGAGCCGCACCGGGGTCCGAAGGCCGAGGAAGTTCGCGCGGCCCATCGCCGCGAACTCCGCGCGGGGGAACTGCGGGGCCCGATCGAGCTCCCGGGCGCGGTCCGCGAGCCCCAGGCGCTCGGCGAGCGCCCTCGCCTCGAGCACGATCGGGTCGTGAGGCAGCGGCGGCCGTTCCACCATCTACGGGGCCTCCGCCGCGGCCGACCGCTGCGCGGGCGCGGCGCCCGCGGGCGGGTCCTCGCCGAGCACGCCGTCCCGCGCGAGGCGGTCGACCCGGTCGGGCGGGTAGCCGAGCACGCGCTCGAGCACGGCCCGATTGTCCTGGCCGAGCCACGGTGCCCCGCGCCAGACGCCGCCCGGCGTCGCCGAGAACTTGGGGGCGACCCCCGCGCCCTTCACCCGGCCGGCGATCGGGTCGTCCCACTCGAGGAACATCCCGCGCGCGAGGTAGTGCGGGTCGGTCGCGAGGTCGGCGATGTCGGAGACGCGGGTGATCGCGAGGTCGTTCGCCCGCGCGATCGCCTCGAGCTCCGCCCGGGTCCGACCGGCACAGAACGCCGCGATCGCCTCGTCGACCGCGGCGCGGTGCGCGAGCCGGTAGTCCCGGTCGTCGTACGCGGGGTCGTGGAAGCCGATCGTCGTCCGCAGCTTCGCCCAGGCGTCGGGGGTGGGGGCCGCGACCACCACCCAGCCGTCCTTCGCCCGATGCACGTCGTACGGGTGCAGGCGCGGGTGCCCGGTCCCGTGGCGGCCCCGGACCACGCCGCGCATGAAGTAGTCGAGGGCGAGGTTCTCGAGGAGCAGGAAGAACACCTCGTACTGCGCCACGTCGACCGACTGCCCCCGGCCGGTCCGGAGCGCGTTCACGTACCCCATCAGGCCGGCGGTCGCCGACGCGAGCCCGGTCACCGTGTCGTTGAGGGCCGTGCCGGCCCGCATCGGCGGATCCGGGTCGGGTCGGCCCTGGAGGGAAAGATAGCCGGAATACGCCTGGGCGGTGAGGTCGTACGACGGGGCGGCGACCCGCGCCGGGTCGCCCGACCGACCGTGGCCCGAGACGTGGACGATCGTGAGCCGGGGGTTCCGGGCCCACACGGCCTCGTCGGAGAGTCCGAGGCGGTCGTACGTCCCCGGGCGCGACGACTCGATCCAGATGTCGGAGGCCGCCGCGAGGTCGAGGAAGACGTCCCGGCCCTCGGGTCGCCGCACGTCGAGACCGACCGACAGCTTGTTCCGCGAGTACTGGACCCACGACTCGGAGACCGACTCGTCCGGGTGCCGGCCCGGCAGGAGCGGGCGCAGCGTCCGGGTCGCGTCCGCGTACGGGGGCTCGAAGGGAGGTCCCTCGACGTGGATCACCCGGGCGCCGAACTCGCCCAGGTACGTGGCGGCCCACGGACCGGCGACGAACCGTGCCGACTCGAGCACCCGCAGTCCGGCGAGCGGGCCGTACGGCGGAACGAGCGGATCCACGGGAGGGGACACGCCCCACGAGCCCGGGCCGGCTCGATAAACGGCGGGGTTCCGTACGGAACCTCGGCCACCAAATAGCCGCCGCCGGTCGGAGCGCCGATGACCGAACCGCCCTGGGTCCGCTTCGAAGGCGCGCAGTTCCGCGACGAGCTCACCAAGTACAAGATGACGAACCATCCGTTCGCGACCCACCCGTTCTTCGCCCGGCTCGAGCGGGGCGAGGTGCCGAAGCCGATCGTGCAGGCGTGGGTGAAGCAGTTCTACCCGTGGCTGGCCTCCGTCCCCATCGCCATGGCGGAGCGGTTCTCGAACTGCTCGTGGGAGCCGGCCAACGACCGGTACCGCAGGATGATCCTCGACCAGCTCGTCGAGGAGGCGGGCGATCCGAAGGGCAAGGAGCCGGGCCACCCCGAGCTGTGGCTGCGCTTCTGCGAGGGGATCGGCGTGCCGCGGTCCGAGGTGATCGGCGCCCCGCTCCTCCCGAGCACGATGGTCGCGATCGACGATTTCCTCTACACGAACCGGGTGAACCCGTTCTACGTCTCCGCCGCCGGTTCCTCGGAGCCGCCGAACGTCGACCTGTGCGCCCGGCTGCTGCCCGCGTTCCGCACCCACTACCACGTGCCCGAGGAGCACCTCGAGTACTACCGGCTCCACGTGACCGCGGACGTCGAGCACAGCGAGTGGATCGGCCAGATCGTCGCGGGCTTTGCGAACTCTCCCGAGGTCCGCCGCCAGATGTGGGACCAGATGATGCGCGGGTTCTCGATCCACGCGCTGCTCGTCGACGGCGTCCTCGCCGCGGCGAACGGAGGCGCGGCCCCGAAGGTTAAGTAGGGGTGGCGCCCATCGGCCCGGCGATGGCGGTCCCGTCCGCGACCGAGCGCCGCGACGTCGCGGGCCGGTGCGCCGCCGACACCTGGCTCTGGTGAGGGGGAGGCGCCGGGAGGGCGCCCCCCCGACGTGCCCCGCACGGTCTCGGGTCGATCCCCCTCGGCGCTTCCCTCGGGAGAGCTCGTAGGAGAAGCACACATGTACGGCACGACGATCCGACTGCGCCGCCTGTTCCCGGACCCGAAACGCCGACTGTTCTCGGTCCCGCTCGACCACGCGGTGTCGATGGGACCGATCGACGGGCTCGAGGAGCTCGCCCCGCTCGCGAACGACCTCCAGGCGAACGGCGTCGACCTCCTGATCGTCACGAAAGGGGCGGTGCGCGAGGTCGCCCCGATCCTGCGCCCGACCACGCGGCTCGGCGTCCATGTCTCGGCGTCGACGTCGCTCGGATCGACCTCGAACCGCAAGGTGCTCGTCGGGACCGCGGCCGAGGCCGTCGCGCTGGGCGCCGATCTCCTCTCGGTGCAGGTCAACTTCGGCGTTCCCGAGGAGCCCGAGATGCTCCGCGATCTCGGGGTCGCGGCCGACGAGTGCCGGCAGCTCGGGCTGCCGCTCCTGTGCATGGCCTACGTGAAGAAGGCGAACGGCGGGACCCCGGACGAGCTCCGCCACGCCGCCCGGGCCGCGGCCGACACCGGGGCGGACATCGTGAAGACGAGCTATCCCGGCTCGCGCGCGGAGTTCGCGAAGCTCTGCCGGACCACCCCGGTCCCCGTGCTCATCGGGGGCGGGGTGTGGCTGGACGACGAGGCGGCGTTCCTCTCGATCGTGGCGGAGAGCCTCGCGGCCGGGGGGGCCGGGATCTGCATTGGCCGCAATCTCTTCCAGCGCGCCCCCGTGGGGCCGCTGGCCCGGCGGATCGCCGCGCTGCTCCACGGCACGGAGTAGGGGTCGTCCCGTGGCGCGCGAGCGGGTGGCGATCCAGCCGCGGGCGAGCGACCCGACGCTCCGCGCCGCGATCGTCGACCGCGCGCGCCGACGGGGGTTCCGCCGGTTCGTCGTGCCCGAGGGGACGCCGTTCGTCGCCGAGGACGGAGACGAGCTGACGGTCCGCGGGACCGACGGCCTGCGGGTCGGATCCGATCCCTCGCCCGTGCCGGTGCGGCCGATCGCGGACGCGGAGGAGCTCGAACGAGCCGTCGCGGCGACCCCGACGGGCGGGCTGCTGGTGATCGAGTGGTCCGGCGACCGGGTGATCCCGCTCGAGAACGCCATCGCCCAGCGGGGCCGCCGGTTCGCGCTCTGGGCGTACGCCCGGAGCCCCGCCGAGGTCCCGGCCGCGCTCGGCGCGCTCGAGCACGGGGCCGACCGCGTCGTGGTCGAGATCCGGGGGCCCGAGGAGATCGACATGCTCGAAGCGCTCGTGGAGGGGGCGCTGCCCGCCGGCCTCGAGTGGAGGTCCGTGCCCGCCCGCCGGGTCCATCCCGCCGGGATCGGCGACCGGGTCCTCGTCGACACCACCTCCCTGTTGCGGCCGTCGGAGGGCCTGCTCGTCGGGAGCGCCGCGGCGTTCCTGTTCCATGTCGCGAGCGAGGCCGTCGGTTCGCGGTTCAGCCGCCCGCGCCCGTTCCGCGTCAACGCCGGGGCGGCCCACTCCTACGTCCTGATGGCCGACGGCGCGACGCGGTACCTGGCCGAGCTCGAGGCGGGGGACGCGGTGCTCGCGGTCGAGCCGAACGGGACGGCGCGCGCCGTCCGGGTCGGACGCATCAAGATCGAACGTCGCCCGCTCGTCGTCGTCGAGGCCGACGACGACGGCGTCGGCCGGACCGTCTTCCTCCAGGAGGCCGAGACCGTGCGCCTCTCGACCGCGAGCGGGCGGGTCGCGACCGCAGAGCTGCGGGCCGGCGCCGCCCTCTGGGGGGTCCGGCTGCCGCCGGCCCGCCACCTCGGCCAGACCGTGCACGAGACGATCGAGGAGCGATGAGCGCGTCCCGTCCCCGCCTGGTGGTCACGCTCCCGGGCCGCACGGTGGACGCGCTCCCGCCCGAGATCGAGGCCGCCCGCGCCGCCGGGGCGGACCTCGCCGAGGTGCGCGTCGACCGGATGGCCCCGACCGAGCGCGCGCGGCTCCCGGTGCTGTTCCCCGCCGCCCTGCCTCTCCTGGCGACGTTCCGCTCCCGGGTCGAAGGTGGGGAGGGGGACGACGATCCGGCGCTCCGCCGGCGCGAGCTCGAGCGGCTGGCCGCGCTGCCGTTCCGCGCGATCGACGTCGAGACGGCCCGGGATGCGATCGACGGGCCGTTCGGACCGGAGACGGTCCGTTCGAGCCATCTCGCCGCCAGCGCGTCGCTCGAGGAGATCGATCGCCACTTCCGGGGCCCCGCGCCGCCGCGGGGCTTCGTGAAGGTCGTCGTGCCGAGCTCCGTCGCCCGCTGGCTGTTCGAGCTCGCCCCGCGAGTGGCCCCCGCCGACGTCGGGGACGCGGTCGTCCTCGCGACCGGACCGGCCGGGGCCCTCTCGCGCGTCGCCGCCGTGCGTCGCGGCGCGCCGGCCGTCTTCTGCGCCCCGGGTCGCGACCGGCCGCCGCCCGACGAGCTCGAGCCGGTGGAGCCGAGCCAGATCCCCGTCGACCGTCTGGCGCGCTACCGGGACGCGGGGGCCCGGGGGCCGTTGTTCGCCCTGGTCGGCCGGCCCGTCGCCCACTCGCGCAGCCCCGACGTGCACGCCGGATGGATGGCCGAAGACGGCCGGGACGGCCTCTACCTGCCGCTCGAGCTCGACGACGACCGCGAGCTCGCGCGGGTCCTGCCCACGCTCGCTCGCCTCGGCTTCGCGGGGATCAACGTCACGCACCCGTTCAAGACCGCCGCGCTCTCCGCCGCGACCCGGGTCGAGCGGGCCGCCGAGGTCGTGGGCGTGGCGAACTGCCTCACGCTCGCGGACGACGAGATCGAGGCCCAGAACACGGATCTCGCGGCGATCCTCCGCCGGCTCGGGGAGATCCGGGCGAGCGGGTCGTGGGACGGGCGGAACCTTGCCGTCGTCGGCTCCGGGGGCGCGGCGCGGGCCACGCTCGCGGCGGCGCGGGAGCTCGGAGCCGCCGCCCGGGTCTACGCGCGTCGAGGGATGGTCGCGAGCGAGCTCGCCCGCGCGTTCGGCGCCGCCGCGGGCCAACCGTCGGATCCCCCGGTGCCGCTGGTCGTGCACGCCACGTCGGTCGGCCACGCCGAGGCCGGGACGCTCGAGGTGCCGCTCGAACCGCGGCTCGCCTCCGGCGGCCTCGTCCTCGACTGGGTCTACGGGGCGGAGAACACCGAGGTCCGCGTCCGGACCGAGGCCCGGGGCGGCCGGTACGAGGACGGGCGTCGCCTGCTGGTCTATCAGGCCGCCGAGAGCTATGCGATCTGGTGGGGCGAGCCCCCCGGCCCGGACTCGATCGAGCGCGCGATCGCGAGGTGGACGTGATCGGCACGGCCCGCGCGACCGCGGCGGTGACGATCGTCAACGCCCTCCCGACCGGCGTCGGCTGCGCCCTCGGCATCGACCTCGGCGTGGACGCGCGGGTCGCGCTGCGGCGGGTGCCGGACGGCGCCGCGCCGGTCGTTCGGCTGTCGCGGGGGGCGGACACGCCGATCGTGCGCGAGACGCTGAGGCTCGCGATCGACCGGTTCGCCGACGGCGGCCCCTGGTCGGCCGCCGTGGAACTGCGGTCCGAGATCCCCCCGTCCCGCGGGCTCAAGAGCTCGAGCGCCGTCGCCTCGGCGCTCGCGCTCGCGACGGCGCGCGCGGCCGGCAAAGAGCCCCCCGCGCTCGAGGTCGCGCGGCTCGCGGCCGGCGCGGGACGGACCTCGGGCGTGTCGGCGACCGGGGCGATGGACGACGCCCTCGCCGGGCTCGCCCCCGGCTTCTGCCTGACCGACAACCGCACGGACCGCCTCCTGCGGGGCGAGCCCGTCCCCGACGACTGGAAGGTCGCGCTGTTCGTGCCCGGACGGCGGCACCGCCCGTCGCCCGAGTGGGCGCTCGCCTTCGCCGCGCACGCCGTGGAGGGCGCCCGGGCCGTGGACGCGGCGCGCGAGGGACGCTGGTGGGATGCGATGCGACTCAACTCGGAGCTCGTCGAAACGACGATGGGCTACGACTACGCGGACGCCCGGGCCGCCCTGGTGGCGCAGGGCGCGCTCGGGTCCGGCGTGAGCGGCCTCGGCCCGGCGCTCGCGGCGATCGGGCCGGCCGACCGCGCGGACGCGTTCTTCGGCGCGCTGCCCCACGGACCCGGGGAGCGACGCCTGGTCGCCGTCACGGCCGCGCGGCGGACGCCGCCGGCGCGAGGGGCTCCGTGACGGTCCGGCTCGTCCGAGCCGGCGTCGCGCGGGGCCGGATCCGCGCCCCTCCGTCGAAGAGCTACACGCATCGCGCGCTCGTGGCGGGACACCTCGCGCGCCGGCGCTTTTCCGTCCGCCGCCCGCTGGTCGCGGACGACACGCGGGCCACGGCGGCCGGTCTGGCTGCGCTGGGCAGCCGCGTGGTCGTCGCGCCGGACCGCTGGGTGATCTCGCCCTCGGAGGGGCGCTCCGATGCGCCCGCCCGCATCGACTGCGGCGAGTCCGGCACGACGCTCCGCTTCCTCGCCGCGGCCGCGGCGCTCTCGACCCGCCCGACGGTGCTGGTGGGGCGGGGACGGCTCGCCGAGCGGCCGATGCGACCGCTGCTCGACGCGCTCGGCCGTCTCGGCGCCCGGTGCGCTCCGGCCTCGGCGTCCCGGGCCCTCCCGCTGCGGATCGAAGGTCCGCTCCGCGGCGGCGCGATCGCGCTCGAGGCGTCCGAGAGCTCCCAGTTCCTCTCGGCGCTCCTGCTCACGCTCCCGACGGCCGCGGACGACTCGACGATCCGGCTCGTCGGTCCGATCGTCTCGGCGCCGTACGTCCGTGCGACCCGGGCGGTCCTGGGCCAGCTCGGGGTGCGCCTCGCGGGGACCGAACGACGGATCCGGGTCCCGGGAGGGCAGCGGTACCGGGGCGGATCGTTCGAGGTGCCGGGGGACGCCTCCTCGGCCGCGTATCTCTGGGCGGCGGCGGCCGTCTCGCGCGGTCGGGTCCGCGTCGTCGGCCTCGATCGCACGTGGCCGCAGGCCGACCTCGCGGTGCTTCGGATCCTGGCCCGGGCCGGTTGTCGGGTGGAGCTCCATCCGGACGGGGCGACCGTCGAGGGCCGCCCGCTCGCGCCGTTCGCCGTCGATCTCACCGACGCCCCGGACCTCTATCCGCTCGCCGGCGTGCTCGCCGCCTTGGCGCCGGGGACGAGCCGGCTCGCGGGAGCGGCCCACGTGGTCCACAAGGAGTCGGACCGCCGGAGCGGCACCGCGCGCCTCGTCCGCGCGCTCGGGGCCCGCGCCGAGGTGCGGGCGAACGCCCTGCGGATCGAGGGGACGCCCCGGCCCCGCGCGCTCGAGCTTCCGTCCGAGACCGACCACCGGATGGTGATGAGCGCCGCGATCGGCGCGCTGGCCGGTCCCGGTGGCTCGAGGATCGGCGACGCCGGCGCAGTGGCGAAATCGTTCCCCGGGTTCTGGGACGCGCTCGCCGCCGTCGTGCCGGAGGCGGTCGCGGTATGATGCGCTTCGGAGAGCGCCTGCGGGTCTCGATCTTCGGATCGAGCCACGGGCCCGAGGTCGGCGTGGAGGTCGAGGGGCTGCCGACGGGGCTCGCCGTGGACGCCGCGACGATCCAGGCCGCGCTGGACCGGCGGCGACCGGTCGGCCGCCGCCTCGCCACGAAGCGCCAGGAGGAGGACCGACTGGTGATCGATCGGGGCCTGGTCGCCGGCCGGACGGACGGCGGGCCGTTCCGCGCCCACGTCGCCAACGAGGACGTGCGGCGGCAGCCGTACGACCGGATGCGCGACACGCCGCGTCCCGGCCACGCCGACTACCCGGCGCGCGTCCGCTTCGGACCCGAGGCCGACCTTTCGGGCGGGGGCATCTTCTCCGGCCGGATGACGGTCGGCCTCGTGATCGCCGGCGCGCTGGGCCGGACCGTCCTGGCGCCCCTGGGGGTCGACGCGTGCGCCTTCACGACCCGGATCGACGGGGTCGCGGCGGACGTCCCGGCCGACCTCCCGCTCGACGAGCTGCGGCGCCGCGCCGACGCCCACGAGGTGGGGTGCCCGGACGACGCGGCGGCGGCCCGCATGGAGGCGGCGATCGCGGAGGCCCGCCGGGACGGCGACAGCGTCGGCGGGATCGTGGAGACCCGCATCGCCGGCGTGCCGGTCGGTCTCGGAGAACCGTTCTTCGACTCGATCGAGAGCGAGATCGCGCACCTCGCGTTCGCCGTGCCGGCCGTGAAGGGGATCGAGTTCGGGGCGGGGTTCGCGGCGGCCGCGATGCGCGGCAGCGCGCACAACGATCCGTTCCGCTGGGACCGGGGCGTCGTCCGCACGACGACGAACCACGCGGGCGGCATCTTGGGCGGCCTCGCGACCGGGATGCCGATCGTGTTCCGGGTGGTGGTGAAGCCGACGTCGTCGATCGCCCGCCCGCAGCCGACGGTCGATCTCGCGACCGGGGCGGATACGACCCTCGGTGTCACGGGTCGGCACGATCCGTGCATCGTCCCGCGGGCGGTCGTGGTGATCGAGTCGATCGCGCTGGTGGCGATCGCCGATCTCGCCCTGCGCGGAGGGTTCGTACGATGACCGGGGACCGGCTCCCCGTCGCGATCCTCGGCGCGGGCGGTTACATCGGCCAGCACTTCGCCCGCCTGCTCGACGATCACCCCTGGTTCGACCCGGTCGTGCTCGCCGCGGGCGACCGCACGGCGGGCCGGACGCTCGGCGACGTCTGGCAGCTGAGCGAGGCCCCCCCGCCCGGGCTCGAGCGCCGGACGCTCGTGCGCGCGGGCGCGGCGGCGGTGGCCCGCGCCCGCGTGGCGCTCGCCTTCAGCGCGCTCCCCTCCGGGACCGCGGGTCCGATCGAGACCGAGCTCACCCGACGCGGCGTGTCGGTGTTCACGAACGCGGCCGACCACCGCCTCGAGCCGTCGGTGCCGCTCCTCGTCCCGGAGGTGAACGGGGACCATCTCGCCCTCGCCCGGCGCCGTCCGGGCGGCCGCGGCCTCCTCGTGGCGAACCCGAACTGCTCGGCGGCGGGCCTCGCGCTCGCGCTGGCGCCGCTCGTCCCCTCGCTCGCGCCCCGGTCGATCCACGTCGCGACCTACCAGTCGCTGTCGGGGGCCGGTTACCCCGGGGTCCCGTCGCTCGCGGTCGCGGACAACGTCGTCCCGTTCATCCGCGAGGAGGAGGAGAAGATCGAGCGGGAGACGACCCGGATGCTGGGGCAGTTGCGGGCCGGCCGCGTCCGGCCCCTCGCGACCCGCCTCCTCGCGCACTGCGCCCGGGTGGCCACGCGCGAGGGCCACCTCGAGGCGGTGACCGTGGAGGCGGGGCGGGCCGGGTCGGCCCGCGACGCCGTACGGCGGTGGACGGCGTTCGATCCGCTGCGCGGTCTCGGCCTCCCGACCGCCCCGTCGCCGCCGATCGTGGTCCGTCCCGAGGCCGATCGCCCCCAGCCGATCCGGGACCGGTGGGCCGGCGAGCCGGCCCGCGCGCGCGGCATGGCAGCGGTCGTGGGGCGGGTCCGATGGGACGCGCCGTTCCTCCGCTTCTACGTCCTCTCCAACAACGCCGTGCGCGGAGCCGCCGGCGGCTCCGTGCTGAACGCCGAGCTGGCGCTCGCCCGCGGGCTGCTGCCGCGCGCGCGAGGGGCGGCCGCTCGATGAGCCGTCGCCGGGCCCCGATCGTCCTCAAGTTCGGGGGCGCCTCGCTCGCCGATCCGGCCCGGGTCGCGTCGGCCGTCGGCCGGATCCGGGCCGAGGGTCCCCCGGTCGTCCTGGTCGTCTCGGCCCGGGAGGGCGTGACCGATCTCCTGACGGAGGCGCTCGCGCACCCGCGCTCCCGGGCCGTCCATCGGCGGGTGCTCGCCGAGATCGCCCGCCGGCATCCGAACCTCTCCCCGGCGGGGCGTCGGCCGCTCGAGCGACTGCGTCGCCTGCTCGCGCTCGTGGAAGCGACCCCGCGCCCGGACGGCCCGCTCGCGGACCGGGTCCTGAGCCAGGGCGAGCGGCTCGCCGTCCACTGGCTGTCGGGCGAGCTCCGCCGCGCGGGGTTCCCCGCCGTCCCGGTCGAGGCGGACCATCTCGGCCTCATCACGGACAACGCCTACGGCGCGTCGTGCATCCTGTTCGACCGCTCCCGGCTCGCCGTCCGGCGCGGGATCGGGCGCCGGCTCGCCCGCGGCGAGCTTCCCGTCGTCACCGGCTACTTCGGTCGGAGCCTCGAGGGCCGCGTCGCCACGCTCGGTCGGGGGGGCTCGGACTACGCCGCCTCGGGGATCGGGGCGATGCTCGGGGCGTCCCGCGTCGAGCTCGTGAAGCGGCATGTCGCGGTCCTCTCCGCCGACCCGAAGGAAGTGCCGTCGGCCCGTCCGATCCCCGAGCTGTCGTACGAGGAGGCCGAAGAGCTCGCCCAGTTCGGGGCGCGGGTGCTCCATCCGCTCACGATCGAGCCGGCGCGGGCGCATGGGATCGTGCTGCGGGTCCGCTCGCTCGAGGAACCCGAGGTCGTCACCACGATCGCCCCCGGCCGCGCCGACCGGCGCAACCGGGCGTTCACGTTGCTGCGCCCGCTTCGGCTGCTCCGCCTGCGGGTCCCGGGCGGACGGCAGCGCCCCGGGATCGTGGCGGAGGTCTCGCAGCGCCTCGCGGAGGCGCGGGTCAATCTCGTGCAGCTGTACACGTCGTCGGCCCTCCTCTGCCTGGTCCTCGAGCCCCCGCAGGTCCTCACCGCCCTCCGCGCCCTGGCCCCGGTGACGCGCGAAGCGGCGGCGATGGTCGACGGGCCGTTCCGGGTCGCGCTCGTCACGGCGATCGGCGACGGGATCCTGGCCGACCTCGACCGGATCCCGGCCCGCGCGGTCGCGGACGGCGAGGGGTTCAGCGCGACCCCCCGCGCGTTCTCGCTGGCGGTCGCCGAGGCCCGCGGGCCCGACGTCCTGCGCGCGCTGCATCGGGCCCTCGTCGAGGAGCGCGCGTGACCGATCCGTGGGCGACGTTCGTGGCCCGGACCTCCGATCGGGAGGTCGCCGGCTACTTCGAGGCGTCCCCGCGGGCGCCCCGAGGGGCCTCGACCGCGACGTGGTTCGGACAGCCGGGGGACGTCCGGACGCTCGACCGGGACGACGACGCGGCGAGCCTGGGCGCCGAGACGCGCCGGTTCCTCCGCGGCGGCGCGGGCCGGGCGGTCGTCGGGTACCTCGGGTTCGACGCGGTGGGACTGTTCGAGCCCGCGCTGCGTCGGTTCCCCGCCGGAGATCCGTTCCCGCTCGGGGAGCTCGCGTGGGTGCGGCGTCCGACGGTCGTGCGCTGGCACCGTCTCCCGGCCCGCCGGGCGGCGGGGGGACGGTCGCCGGGAACGCCGCTCGCGGACTCGCTGGCGCGGACCGCGTACGAGCGGAGCGTTCGGCGCATCGGACGCGACATCCGGGACGGCGAGGCGTTCCAGGTCGTGCTCGCGCACCGCCGGGTCTGGCCGCGTCCGGCGGAGCTCCTGACGCGGGCCGGCGTGCTGCGGGCGAGCGAGCGGTACGCCTTCTTCGTCTACCTGAGGTTCGGGGACCGCGAGCTGGTCGCCGCGACCCCGGAGTCGGTGGCGGAGGTCGAGGGCCGCACGGCCCGGGTCAATCCGATCGCGGGGACGATCCCGATCGGCCGCGGTCGGGCCGGTCGGCGCCCGCTCGCCGTCGACCCGAAGGAGCTCGCGGAGCATCGCATGCTCGTCGACCTCGCCCGCAACGACCTCGGCCGCGTCGCGCGCCCGGGCTCGGTCCGACTCGGCACGACGGAGCGGCGGGTCCGGTTCGCGCGTCTCGAGCACCTGGTGAGCGAGGTCGAGGCCACGCTCGCGACGGGGACCGACCCGTGGGCGGTGCTCGCGGCCGCGTTCCCCGCCGGCACCGTGAGCGGGGCGCCGAAGATCCGCGCGACCGAGATCCTGCGCCGGGAGGAGGGGACGTGGCGCGGCCCGTACGCGGGGGCGCTCGGCCTCCTGAGGCCCCGCGATCGCGCGACGTGGGCGCTCGGGATCCGGGCCGGCTTCGCCGCGGGCCGGCGGCTGTACACGGCCGCGGGGGCCGGGATCGTGTACCGGTCCCGTCCGGCGCGCGAGTTCCACGAGACGATCGTGAAGCTCGCCCAGGTCGAACGGACGCTCGCCGCGGAGGGACCGTGAGGATCCTGCTCGTCGACCACGAGGACTCGTTCGTCCACAACATCGAGCAGGCGCTCGCCGCGCAGGGCGCCGAGGTGCGCTGCCTTCGGTGCACGGTCCCCGCGCGGGCGGCCGCGGCGGTCGACCCGGACGGCATCGTGCTCTCGCCCGGACCGGGACATCCGCGGGATGCCCGGATCGCCGGGCTCGCGCACGAGCTCCTCGACCGGTGGGGCGCGGAGCGGCCGTTCTTCGGCGTCTGCCTCGGCCAGCAGATCGTCGGGACCCACTTCGGGGGGCGCGTCGTGCGCGCCCCGAGCCCCGTCCACGGGGAGCTCGCCACGATCCGGCACGACGGCCGGGGCGTCTTCGCCGGCCTCGACTCCCCGTTGCGCGGGGCGCGGTACCACTCGCTCGTCGTCGAGCCGCGGTCGCTCCCGCGCGAGCTCGAGGTCTCGGCCCGGGGCGGCCGCGGTCTGGTGATGGGCCTGCGCCACCGCACGCAGCCGATCGAGACCGTCCAGTTCCATCCGGAGTCGTACCTCACCGCCGCGGGCCCGGCGATCCTCGCCAACTTCCTACGGGAGGTCCGCCGGTGATCGCCGCGACGCTGACGCGCCTGTACGACCCGTCCGTGATCTCGTCCGGGGACGCGCGGCGCGTGTTCGACGCGCTGCTGGACCCCGATCTCACGGAGGCGCACCGGGCGGCGGTGCTCGCCGCGCTGACCGCGCGCCCCGGGTCCGCGGACGAGCTCGCCGCCTTCGCGGGCGAGATGCGCCGACGGGCGGTGCCGTTCGTCGTCCCCGCGCGCGATCGGGCCGTCGACGTGTGCGGCACGGGCGGGGCGCGCCGTCCGTCGTTCAACGTCTCCACGGTGAGCGCGTTCGTCGTCTCCGCGGCGGGCGCCGCCGTCGTGAAGCACGGCAATCGGAGCGCCCGGGGACCGTGCGGGTCGAGCGACCTGCTCGAAGCGCTCGGGCTCCCGGTGACCTCGGACCCCGGCCTCGCGGCCCGCACCTATCGCGCCCACCGCCTCGCGTTCCTGCACGCGCCGCTCTTCCATCCCGCGGCGCGGACCGTCGCCGCGGCCCGTCGCTTGCTCGGCGTCCCGACGATCTTCAACCGGCTCGGCCCGCTCTCGAACCCGGCCCGCGTCCCGTACCAGGTCGTCGGGCTCCCGACCCCGGAGGCGGCGGCGCAGGCCGCGGACGTGCTGGGCCGGCTCGGGACCCGGGGGTTCCTCGCGATGTCGGCCGAGGCCGGCTACGACGAGTTCTCGCCGTCGGGGACCACCCGGATCTTCCGGTCGTCGGGCGGCCGGGTCACCGCCGGGGCGGTTGATGCCCGCGACCGGTTGCCGCCCGAGGACCGGCGTGGCGACTGGGGCCCGCTCCCGCCGGCGGCGGCCGCCGCCGAGACGGAACGGATCCTCGCCGGCGGGGGCGGGGCCCGCCGCGGATCGGTCCTGCTCACGAGCGGCGCCGCCCTCTGGATCTCGGGCCGCGCCCCCACCTTCGCCCGCGGGATCGCGCTCGCCCAGGACGCCCTCGACGACGGCCGGGCCGAACGTCGGCTGACCGAGATCCGCGCGACCGCCGCCCGCCGCCGGGGGGCGACGGCCCCGTGAGCGACTTCCTGGCCGACGTCGTGCGCGAGGTCCGGGCGTCGGTCGAGGCGCCGGGGTACCTGCGAGATCTTCCCCCGCCGCCCCGCTACGCCCCGCCCCGCCTGAGCGCGGCGATCCGGGCCGCCCGCGAGCGGGGCGCGCTCCTGGTCGAACACAAGCGGGTGTCGCCGGGATCGGCCGACCCTCGGCTCCCCCCTCGCCCGATCCCGGAGTTCGTCCGGCTCGCCGAGCGCGGCGGCGCGGCCGGCTTTTCGTGCCTCGCGACGGCGCCGCGGTTCGACGGCTCGCCGGGCGACGTGGCCGAGCTCGCCCGCGCGACCGGGCGGCCGGTGCTGTTCAAGGACTTCGTCGTCGACCCCCGCCAGATCGAGGCGGCGGAGCGCGCCCACGCGAGCGCGATCCTCCTCATCGCACGGCTGGCGCAGCCCCCGTACGGGATCGCGCTCGGCCCGCTCGCGCGCGACGCCCGGGCCCGGGGGCTCGAAGTCCTGCTCGAGTTCCACGCCCGGTCAGAATTAAGCCTCGCCGACGACGTGCCCGCCGACATGTACGGCGTCAACGTCCGGGACCTCGCGACCCTTGCGATCGACCGCGCGACCGCGACCGAGACGCTGCGGGCCGCCGCGGACCGGCGGCCCCTCCTCGGGCTGAGCGGGGTCGACGGACCCGAGGCGGCGGGTCGGTTCTGGGCGCTGGGGGTCGACGGCATCCTCGTGGGCACGGGGTTCGCCCGGGCCCCGGACCCTGTCGCCTTCCTCCGCTCGCTCGCACGTCCGGGGGACCGGCGATGAAGACGTTCGTCAAGTTCTGCGGGCTCACCGACGCCGCGGCCGTCGCCCAGGTCCCGGCCGGCGGAGCCGCCGGCTTCGTGATCGAGGTGCCGGCCTCCCCCCGGAACCTCACGCTCGAGGCCGCGGCCGGCCTGCTCGAGCACGTCCCCACCGAGGCCGAGGCGTGGGCGGTCGTCGTCGATCCGCCGGCCGAGCTCGTCCACCGCCTGTTCGACGAGGTCGGGGTCGACCGCATCCAGGTGTACGGCCGGATCCCCGCGGGTCTCGAGTTCCTCGAGGTCCACCACCTCGTCCCGTCGATGCCGATCCCGCCCCCGGGCTCCGATCTGCCGGACCCGCCGGTGCCCGCCGCCGAGGACTTTCCGCGGGTGCACCTCGACGCGGCGGGGCAGCCGCTCCCCGGGGGCAGCGGGAGCCGGTCCGACTGGGAGCGGTGCGCCCGGATCGTCGACGCCCATCCGGGCCGGAAGTTCGTCCTCGCCGGCGGCCTCACCCCCGAGAACGTCGCGGACGCGCTGGCGCAGGTCCGGCCGTGGGGGGTCGACGTGTCGAGCGGCATCGAGCGGGCGCCGGGCGAGAAGGACCTCGAGAAGATGCGGGCGTTCGTCCACGCGGTCGAGGAGTTCGAGAGCGGGCATGGCTAGGCGCTACGGCCCGTACGGGGGGGCGTACGTTCCCGAGACCCTGGTCCCGGCGCTCGAGGAGCTCGAGGCGACGTGGCGGTCGGCGCGCCGGGACCCCGCGTTCCGCGCGGAGCTGAAGCGCCGCGCGACGACCTACGCCGGGCGCCCCACCCCGCTCTACCTCGCCGAGCGGTTGACGCGTCGCGCCGGCGGGGCGCGGATCTGGCTCAAGCGCGAGGACCTGGTCCACGGGGGCGCCCACAAGCTCAACAACGCGCTCGGTCAGGGGCTGCTCGCCGTCCGGATGGGGAAGCGCCGGTTGATCGCGGAGACCGGGGCCGGGCAGCACGGGGTCGCCACCGCCCTCGTCGGCGCCGCGCTGGGCCTCGCCACGGACGTCTACATGGGCGAGGTCGACATGGCCCGCCAGCGACCGAACGTCGAGCGGATGCGGCTGCTCGGGGCGCGGGTCGTCCCGGTCCGGTCCGGGCGCCGCACGCTGAAGGAGGCGATCAACGCCGCCCTTCGGGACTGGATCGCAACGGTCCGGACCACGCACTACGTGCTCGGCTCCGCGGTGGGTCCGCACCCGTTCCCGTCGGTCGTCGCGGACTTCCAGAGCGTGATCGGACGCGAGATCCGCCGCCAGTCGGTCCGGTCGTTCGGCCGCCTGCCCGACCTCGCGATCGCGTGCGTCGGCGGCGGATCGAACGCGATCGGGACGTTCCACCCGCTGCTCCGCACCCCCGTCGAGCTCTGGGGGGTCGAGGCGGCCGGTCCCCGGGGCTCGTCGCACGGCGCGGCGTCGCTGACGCGGGGCGCGCCCGGGATCCTGCACGGGAGCCTGTCGTACGTGCTGCAGAACGCCGAGGGCCAGGTCGCCGACACGGAGAGCATCTCGGCGGGGCTCGACTACGCCGGGGTCGGCCCCGAGCACGCGTACCTTAGGGACACGGGGCGGGTCCGGTACCTGGCGGTCCACGACGCCGACGCGCTGCGCGCCTTCCACTGGCTCGCCCGCGACGAGGGGATCCTGCCCGCGCTCGAACCGGCCCACGCGATCTACGCCGCGGTCGGTGCGGCCCGCCGCCGTCCGGCCCGTCAGAACATCGTGGTCACGCTCTCGGGTCGCGGCGACAAGGACCTCGAGGTGGTGCTCGACGCCGCTCGCTAGCGCGCTCCGCGAGGCCGCGCGGAAGGGCCGGACGATCGTCGTCCCCTACCTGCTCGTCGACCGCGGACGGGCGCGCGGCCTCGACGCGACCGTGGCGGCCCTCGTCCGCGGCGGGGCGAGCGCGCTCGAGCTCGGCTTCCCGTTCTCGGATCCGATCGCGGACGGGACCGTCCTCGAGGCGGCCCACGATCGGGCGCTGCGGAACGGCACGACGTGGGACGACCTACAGCGCGCGTGCCGGGTCGCGAGCGCCCGTCTGCCCGTCGCGGTGATGACGTACGCCAACCCGCTCTGGCATCGGGGGCTCGACCGGGCGATCCGCGAGCTCGCCCGGTCGGGAGCGACGGGGCTGATCGTCCCCGACCTCTCGTACGAGGAGCGGGGCCCGTTCGTCCGGTCCGCCCGCGCCCACGGGCTCGCGCTCGTGCTCCTCGGGGCGCCGGGGATCGCGGCTGCGCGGATGCGGGCGATCGCGTCGAGCGCGCGGGGATTCGTCTACCTGGTCGGCCAGTACGGCACCACCGGAACGGCGCGCGCCGGGGCCCGCGTCGATCTTCGCCCGCTGGTCCGGGCCGCGCGCGCCGGAGCGGACGGCCGGCCCGTGCTGCTCGGCTTCGGCGTCCGCGATCGGACCACCGCCGCGCGGGCCCTCGCCAGCGGCGCCGACGGCGTGATCGTGGGGACGGCCCTGGAAGAGCGCCTCGAGCGGAGGGCCGCTCCGGCCGAGCTCGAACGGTGGATCCGTTCGATCGCGTCGGCGCGGCCGTCGTCCGGCGCGCGGGCTTCGCCAACCCCTAAGAGGGCCGTCGCCGTGAGGCGGCCGTGACGCGAGGCCCGCCGGCGCCCGCGGTCTGGGTCCAGCTCGCCCAGTCGCTCGTCGCGCGCGAGCTGGTGCAAGCGTTCGGCCTGCCCGAGCGGACCGCGGCGGAACTGCTCGGGCTCGCGCCGTCCGCCGTCTCGCAGTACCTCTCCGGCCGCCGGCTCGGCGGCCTTCTCGTGGAGGTCGCCCGCGACGAGCACGCCCGGGCGATCGCCCGGAACGCGGCGCAGCAGCTGTCGGTCCGCGGCGAGGCGTCCGGCGAGACGCTGTCGATCGTCCTCGACACCGCGCGCGAGCTCGCGCAGAGCGCGGGGATGCGGGCCGGGACGCCCCGCCGGGGCGGATCGGGGACGCCGCTCGGCGCGAAGGAGGCCCGGGTGCTGGCCCAGGCGCTGCGGGACCGGATCGCGATCGAGCAGGCGGCGGTCGCCGAGTGCATGCGGCTCGCCCAGAAGTCCCGCGACGAGCTGACCCGCGCCATCTTCCGCCAGATCGCCGCCGACAGCCTGCGCCACGCCGAGATCGTCGCCTCGATCCAGACGTACCTCGACCGCGGGGTCGACCGTCCGCTCGCGAGCGGCATCTCGCGGGCCGACGTCGAGGGGCTGATCACGCGCGAGCGGGAGGCGGAAGCGAAGGGCGACGTCGACCCGGGCGCCCGGTTCGGCGGCGTGATGTCGGTCCTCTGGGAGAGCATGGTGCACGACGAGCGCAAGCACGAAGAGCTGCTCGACCGCCTCCTCGCGTCCGGGTTCCCGCCTCCGCGGGGCCGGCGGCCGAACGCGCCGCCCGGCGCCGAGGCCGGCTAGCCGCGACCTACGGCCGGATCCGCTCGAGCGACAGGAACCGCACCGGACCGTCGGGCGGCACGCCGGCGACGACGAACTCCTTGCGGACCCCCTGCGCCACACGCACCCCGCCCGCGATCTCGGGCCAGGCGGTGACGTGGGTCGCCGGCACCGCCTGGACGAGGTAGCGCGCGTGGGCGTGCTCGGGGTTCCGCGGGTAGGCGCGGAAGTGCGCGCCGTACTTGAACCCCGTTTTCACGACGAGCCGGCGGGCCCTCAGCTCCCGGTACGCGACGAGCCGCTCGTCGAACCGCGGATCCAGCCGGCGGGCGCGCCGCTCGAGCCGTTCCCGCGGGACCGGGCGGCCGCTGCGCGAGTCGCGGAGCGTGAGCTGCGCGGTGCCGACGAGGTACGCCGCCTCGAGCAGGCTGAGCTCGAGCCGGTCGCCGATGCGGCTCCCGTACGCGAGCGACCGCCCGAGCGCCTCGACGGCGGCGGGGTCGTGCACGGAGACGCGGTCCTCGCTGAGCCAGCCTTCGGTCGGCTGGGCGAGCGGGGTCGCCGGCAGCGCCCCGTTCGGCGACGGGCGGCGCACCCGGTAGTACGTGAGGTCGGACTCCTCGTCGACGACGGCCAGGAGGAGGAGCTTCTTCGCGCCCTGGGCCCGGTCGGCGAGCCCGAACAGGGCCGCGAGGTCGAACGGGGCGCGTTCGCTGACCGCCGCGACCCAGTAGCGGGACGGCGTCTTGTGGAGCGTGCCGCCGCGGGGCAGCACGGCGAAGGCGACGGGCGGGGGGCTCGCCCGCACGACGTAGCCGCGCTGGCGGAGGTCCCGATAGACGAGGTAGCGGACGGGGAACTCGGGGTCGCGCCGGACCGCGCGCCGGAAGGCGACCGCCCACGCCACCGCGCGACCGGTCCCGTCGGCGAGCGCGAGGCGGTCCATCTCCGCGAGATAGACGGTCTCGTACCGGTCGAGCGCCAGGCCCCCGTCGCTCGCGGGCGTGCCGAAGTACCCCTTCCCGTAGACCTGGCTCGCGTCGGCCGCGTTCGGGACCCGGGACGTACCGTCCGGAGCGAGGATCCCGCTCACTTCGTTGAACCCTTGAGCCGGGAGAACGGCACCACCGTCTCGAGCCGGACGCCGACCTCGGCGAGCCGTTCGGCCGCCCCCATCTCCCGGTCGACGACCACGACCGCGCGGTCGACGCGGGCCCCCGCCCCGCGGAGGATCTCCACCGAGCGGAGCATCGTGCCCCCGGTCGTCGCCACGTCCTCGATGAGGAGGACGCGCGCGCCCGCGGGCAGATCGCCCTCGAACGACTGCCGGGTCCCGTGGTCCTTCGCGGCCTTGCGGAGCACCACGTACGGCAGCCGGGCGCGCAGCGCGACGGCGACGACGAGCGGGACGGCGCCGAGCTCCATGCCGGCGAGCCGCTCCGCGTCCCCGACGTGGGCGCGGAGCGCCTCCGCGAGCCGGTCGAGACGCGCCGGATCCGGCCAGGCCCGCTTCACGTCGACGTAGACGTCGCTCGTCTGGCCCGAGGCCAGCGTGAACTCCCCGAACCGGACCGCCCCGGTGTCGAGCAGGAGGCGCGCGATCTCGTCGGCCGAAGGGGGCGCGCGCGCGGGGTCCGTCGTCACCAGGGCACCTTCTTCAGGTGGAGCTTGAAGCCGATCCAGTTGAAACCGGCGTGCAGCCCGAGCGTGTAGACGAGCACCCATAAGACCGCTTCCCAGCGGACGAACGTCGGCACGAACAGCCCGGGGAAGACCGCGAGCCCCGCGACGATCGGGACGAGCACGAACGGCAGCTGGTCGAGCAGCAGCGTGCGCGCCCCGCTTTCCCGGCCGAGCCGACGCTTCGCGTACGAGCCGAGCGCGTCGCCGGTCATCGCCCCGAACGTAAGCAGCGCCACGACGGGGACCGCGGCGAGGACCGTCGGCGCGAACCGGGGCACGAGCTGAAGGTTGGGAGGCGCGAGCAGGATCAGCCACGCCTCGAGGAGGCCGAACGGGATCGCACCGAGCCCCGCGACGAGGAACCCGGACCACGTCTTCGACGGGCCGAGGAGCCGCCGGCCGTCGCGGGCGGAGACCCGCCCGAAGTCCATCGGGGGGCCCCATCCGCGCGGGAGCGTCGCGAACGCGTTCGCGATGTACGCGGGCAGCAGCACCCAGAGCGTCGCGAGGGCGCTCGCCCAGAGCGGATCGAGCACGGCGCCGGGTCACGGCTCCCGCACGTACCGCTCGATCGACGCCGCCACGCCCGCGATCAGGCGCGGGTCCGCGCTCTCCTCGGCGTCGTGGATGTTCGCCGCAGGGTCCATGCTGCCGAAGACGAGCGCGGGGAGCGGCGCGCCGGACGGGGTCGCGAGTCCCCGCAGGGCGCTCGCGTCGGTCCCGCCGTACTCCCCGAACACCCCGTGGGCCCCCAGCGTGTCGGCGAGGATCCGGGCGAGCTTCTGGACGGCCGGATGGTCGACCGGCAGGGAGTATCCGGGCCGCACCCGACCGGGCGGTGCCTCGAGCCGCACCGACGGGTCGTGGGCGGCGCCCCAGGCCGTCGCGTAGGCGAGGGCGGCCCGCAGTCCATCGGCGAGCTCCATCTCGGGGATCAGCCGGAGGTCGACGGAGAACGTCGCCGCGCCGACCGAGGTCCCGTCGATCCAGCCGCGGTCGACCGCTGCCCGCAAGAGTCGCAGGGCGGCCGGCACCGGGTTGTGGCCGCGGTGGGGATAGCCGCCGTGCGCCGCCTCGCCGATCAGCTGGAGGGCGAGCGCGTCGGGCGGGACGGCGAGGGCCGTCGGCCCGGCGTCGACGAGGCGGAACGGCGCGGCGAGCAGCGGCTCGAGGCGCGCGCGGATCGCCGCGCGCGCGATCGCCGGTCCCGCGAACACGAGCGTGACGGCCCGCGCGATCTGGTTGGCGGCATCGTTCTCGGCGTGGGCCGCGACGAGCGAGAGCTCCGACCCGGTCGGCGCGGGCGCGGTCCAGTCGAACCGGGTGACCGTGGCGCGGCCGGTGATCACCGGGTCGGGGGCATGCCGGTCCGGCCAGTCCGGGGACGCGTAGACCGAGCGCCAGCCGCGGGCGACGTCGTGCAGGCCGACGAGCGCGTCGCCGTAGGCGAGCGTCCGGGCCACGCTCGGGGGGCGGGCGAACGATCCGTCCAGGAACGCGACGCCGCTCGAACCCGCCGTCACCTCCGGACTGCCGTCGGGGATCAGCGCGACGTCGGCCCGCAGGAACCGCTCGGGATCGTCCGGCGCCCGCGCGAGGTCGTGGGCCTTGATCGACTCGATCCCGCCCTCCCCACCGGTCTCCTCGTCGCAGGCGGCGATCAGGCGGACGTTGTGGGGCAGGCGCTCCGCCTCGGCGAGCCGCCGCATCGCCATCAGCGATCCGACGACGCCGCTGCCCAGGTCGTCGTTGGCGCCCCGTCCGTACAGGCGTCCGTTCTCGCGGTAGGTGAGCGTGTGCGGCGGGCTCTTCCACCGGCTCAGCTGCTCGGCCGGGACCGGCACGACGTCGTAGTGGGCCAGGACGAGCACGGTCGACGGCGCGCCCGCGTCGAGGTCGACGATCACGTTCGGGCGCGGGAGCCCGTGCAGATCGGCCTCCCCGGCCCCCGCGACGAGCGGGTCGAACACCCGCGTCGCGAGACCGAACGACCGGGCCGCCCGGACGATCGCGTCGGACGCCCGGAGGAAGTTCGGCTTCTCGTAGCGCCCGTGGACCGGATCCTCCACGTTCGTGGGCGCGATCGCCACCAGCTGGGCGAGGAGGCGGAAGCCGGCGTCGTCGCCGAGGGCCCGGGCCGCCTCGGGCGCGGGGGGCGCGTCGGCCGCCACGGGCATCTCACCGCAGCGCGAACGCGATGGCGAGGGAACCCGCGAGGAGGAGGAAGAACGTGGCGGCGAACATGTTGGTGAACATCGAGAGCGTGTCGCCGAGGGAGGTCAAAAGGCGAGCGGTGTGGCCCGGACCCAGGACCTTGACGGCCGGGACCCGCGTCGAGCCGAACCGGGCGTCGGACGCCGCGAGGTCCGCGACCGCGGCCGCCATGACCTCCTTCGCCTCGCGGCAGAACGCTTCCACCGGGTGACGCTCGCCGAGCGGGTTGATGCCGCCGTCGACCTCGTGGACGACGTGGTTGTCGGTCGTCATCACCTCGGCGACGTCGACGACCTGTTCGAGGGCGCGGACGATCGGCTCCCGCAGCCCGACGAGGAGATTGTTCCCGTCGATGAGGAGGTAGCCGGTGGTGCGACCGGCCGCGCGGACCGCGAGCGCCCGCATCCCCTGCGGACCGATCCCGTCGGTCCCGATGGAGTAGCCGCCGCGGGTGGCGACGCCGACGGCGATCGGCCCGTCGACCGCGGCGGCCCGGGCCGCGTCGATCGCCGCCCGGGCATCGACTTCGAGCTTCTCGGCGGTCGGCGTGCCGTAGACGATGTCCCCCTGGTCCTCGACGTAGGAGTTGTGGGCATCGACGAGGGCGACCCGGGGAGCGCCCGGCCGATCGAGCTCGCGGATCAGCCGGTCCGCCACGCTGAACGCGATGTCGTCCGTCGGGGCCGGGGCCTGGCTCACGACGACGAGCGCGACGTCGCCGATCAGCTGCGCCCGGGCGAGGCTACCGGCGTACGGGGCGACGAGCGGGCCCGCGCGGGCGGGCAGGGGCGTCGTGAGGCCGGCGAGGACCTCGCGGGACGCCGCCGCGATCCGGTCGACCTCCGCGTCCGACGGAAGGTCGAGGTCGTGATCGCACGGGGTGTGGGGGACGAGCACGACCCCCGCGCGGGGTCCGAGCTTCTCCTCGAGCTTGCGGGGGAGATCGCTCGCCCCGAGGGCGGCGAACGGGCCGGGATGCACGGTGGGCAGCGCGATCGTCGCGTGGGGGACGCCGCCCCGGAAGAACGCGAGCAGGCTCACCGAGAGGTCGGCGGGGATCGCCGACTTGAGGAAGAACGCCTCCAGCGCCTCGGTCGCGTGGGGGTCGCGGTCGGAGACGTGGTCGAGAAGCGGTCGGATGAGCGCGACGCCCGAGCTCTGGAACTCCCGCCGCATCGGGCGATCGGCCGCCCGCAGCAGCAGCACGCAGGTCGCGAAGGCGAGGACGAGGAACGCGGCGGTCGCGACCACGAGGGTCGGGGTCGGAGGGATGAGGACGAACAGGCCGATCAGGTAGAGGACCGGCTGGAGGAGCGAGATCGGGAGCATGCGGGCATGGCTCGTGCGCCCGACGCCGAAGAGGCTCATGTGGCGGAACCAGAAGAACGGCCCCACGAGGAAGACGCCGAGCAACGCCACGCCGGGCACCTGGGCGGGCCACAGGTAGAGGGCGAGCGCCCAGACCGCCGCGATCGGCAGCGCGAGCAGCAGGGTCAGCGTGGCGAGGAAGAACGAGCGCCGCAACTCGAAGCGCCCGCCGACGACGGCCGTGAGGGCGGGGGTGGCGGCGGCCGCGACGAGCGCCGGGCCCGCGAACGCGAGGACGAACGCCTCCACGACCCGGGTCCGGTCGGTCCCGAAGAGGAGGACCGCGAGCGCGAGTCCGAACAGCAGGATGAGCCCCGTGGCGGTCGCCGGCCGCGGCACCGCGAACAGCAGGTGCCCGCGGCGCACCTGCTGCTTCGCCTCGACGGCCCCGACGGACGGGCTAGCCGCCACGCGCCCTCCGGACCTCGGTCAGGATCGCGCGGAACCCGTCGCCCAGCCCCTGCTCCTCGGTGACCGTGCCGGTCACGAGGATCTGGGCGCCCGCCGCGAGGAGCGGCGCTGCGTCCCGCCCCGACCGGATGCCCCCTCCGACCACGACCGGTATCGCGAGGGCGTCGCGGACGGCCTTCACCATGGGCGCGGGGACCGGCTCCGGAGCCCCCGACCCGGCTTCCAGGTAGACGTACCGCATCCCCAAGTACTCGGCGGCGAGGGCGTAGCCGACCGCCGACGCCAGATCGTCGCGCGCGACCGTGTCGGCCTGGCCGACCTCGCCGACCCGCATCCCCGGCGCGACCACGAGGTAGCCGAGCGGGATCGGCTCGAGGCCCATCGCGCGCACGACCGGGGCCGCCCGGGCGTGCACCCGGATGACGAGGTCCAGGTTCCGCGAGTTGAGCATGCTCATGAACAGCACCGCGTCGGCCTCCGCCGCGAGCGACCCCGGGCCCTCGGGGAAGATGATCACCGGCACCGAGACCGCGTCCTTCACGGCCCGGGCGGCGGCCCCGACCTTCTCCCGCGAGATCCCGGTCGATCCTCCCAGGAGGATCGCGTGGCTGCCGAGCTCGACGGCCCCCCGGGCGATCGCCGCGGCCTTCTCCCCGGGCGACTTGTCCGGGTCGATCAGCGTGAAGTGGACCGGCCCGCGCGCGAGTCGCTCCCGGAGGTACATCTCGACGCGGCCGGTTCCGATGGGGCCGATCACCGGAACGCCACCGCCAGGAACGCGAACAGCGCGACCGTCATCGCGACCTTGCTCATCGTTTGCTCGTAGTGAAGACGGCCCGGCAGGGATGCGACCGACACGACGAAGATCGCGTCGGCGGCGAGCACCAGGACGAGATACATAATCCCGGCGACCGAGCTCCAAGGGAGGTACCAGAGCACCGGCAGGCTGCTGAGCGCGATCGCGACGCCGACCGAGGCACGGGCGACCCCGCCGGCGGCCCCGAGCCCGTACGTCTTCGGCAGCGTCGTCCGCCCCACGTCGCCCGCGACGTCCTCCATGTCCTTGATCACCTCGCGGCTCAGCGTCGCGAGGAACGCCATCGCGGCGAACGGAGCGACGAACAGCACCGGACCGCCGACCGCCCCTCCGTAAAGGAAGACCATGCCCGTCAGGAAGGCGACCACCGCGTTGCCCGCGAACCCTCGCGCCTTGAACCGAAACTCGTAGCCGAGCAGCGCCACGACCGCCACCGCGAGGATGACCCCGACGAGCGGAACGACGAAGATCACCGGGACCACCACCGCGACGCCGACCCCGAACAGGGCCCCGGCGAGGATCCGGGCGCCCCGGGGGGAGATCTCGCCGGTGACCAGGGGCCGGTCCGGGTGGTTCACCCGGTCCCCGTCGCGGTCGAGGAGGTCGTTGAGGACGTTCCCGCCGCCCGTGATCAGCGCGGTCGAGAGGCCGGCGAGCGCCACGAACAGCCAGAATCCGGCGGGCGCCACGACCCCGGACCCTCGAGCGGCGAGCCCGCCCACGACCGTGCCGATGAACGAGACCCCGAGGTTCCCCGCCCGCACGAGCCGGAGGACGGCGTGCACGGCCGCCGATGGCGGAGCCGCTCGCATAACGGTTCTGTTCGACCCCGGTCGCGGCGGTCCGCGCGGCGGCCCGAGCGCCTCGGCGGTGGATTATATGCGGGCGCGGCTCGGGGCGGGGGATGCGCAGGGCACGCCCACCCCGACCTCCGGTCCGTTCGTTCTCGCTCGGCAACGGGCTCCGGGTCCTGCTCGCCCCGCGGCCCGAGAGCCCGACCGCGAGCGTGTGGGTGTGGTACCGCGTCGGCTCGAAGAACGAACACCCCGGGATCACCGGTGCGTCCCACTGGGTCGAGCACATGCTGTTCGAGGGATCGCCCCGGTACGCGAAGGGCGAGATCGACCGGGCGGTCGTCAGCGTCGGCGGCGAGCTGAACGCCTTCACGGACACCGACTTCACCGCGTACTTCACCACGGTCCCCCGGGAGCACCTCGCGGTCCCGCTCGACATCGAGTCGGACCGCATGACCCGGGCGCTGATCGCCGACCCCGAGGTGGAGCGCGAGCGGACGGTGATCCTGTCCGAGCGAGAGGGCAACGAGAACTGGCCGGAGTTCCGGGTCGAGGAGGAGATGCTCGCGCTCGCCTACCGGGTCCATCCGTACCGTTGGGACGCCCTCGGATGGCGACGCGACATCGAGACGATGACCCCGGCCGAGCTCCGGGAGTACTACCGGCGGTTCTACGGGACGCGGAACGCCGTGCTCGTGGTCGCGGGAGGCTTCGATCCTCCGACGGTGGCGCGCGAGGTGCGGCGTCGCTTCGGTCCGTTGCCGCCGACCGGGGCCGATCCGACCCTTACGGTCCGCGAGCCGGATGCGCAGGGCCCTCGGCGCGCAGAGCTCACCGGTCCCGGCACGACCCCGTACCTCGAGATCGGATGGCCGGCCCCGGCGGTAAAGGACCCGGCGACCCCGGCCACGATGCTGCTCGACGCGATCCTCGGCGGCGAGACCCGCATGTTCTCGCTCGCGGGCGCCTGGGACCATGCGGGGGAACACCCGAGCGCCCGGTTGTACCGCGCCCTCGTCGACCCCGGGCTCGCGGTCCGGGCGACCAGCGAGTTCCGCGCCCACGTCTGCCCCGGGTTGTTCACGGTCCAGGCGCTCGCCGCCCCCGGCGTCTCCCTCGACCGGGTCGAACGGGCGATCCGCGCCGCGATCGAACGCCTCGCGCGGGACGGGCCGACGGACGGGGAGGTGGGGGAACTGCGCACGCGCATCCGCCGGGCGGCCGCCCTGGCCTACGAAGGGGCGAGCCGCACGGGCTTTCGGCTCGGGTACTTCAGCACGCTCCGGGACCCCTCGCTCGAGGGCGAGCTCTACTCCGCGCTCCTCCGCACCCCGGCGCGGTCGATCCGCGCGCAGGCCCGTGCGCTGTTCCGCGACGATCGGCAGGTCGCCGTCCGCTTCACGCCGACCGGGGAGCGACCCGATGCGTGAGCGCGACGATCCGTTGCGGATCGAGTACGCGGGCGCGGTCGGGGGCCTCGCGGTCGTGCGGCACCCGCCCCCACCGGGGGCCGCGAGCTGTTCGGCGACGTACGTCGGACCCGCGGGCTGGGGATTCGACCCCCGGGGCCGCACCGGCGTCGCCCGCCTCACGAACCAGCTGCTCACGAGCGGCGCCGGGGCCTGGGACCGTCGGTCGCTCGCGCGCCGGCTCGATCGGGCCGGCGCGACGCTCGCCGCGAACGCCGATCCGGAGTCGGGCGAGGTCACGATCTGGGGGCCCACCGACCTGTGGCGACCGCTCCTCGGCATCCTCGCCGAGGTCGTCCGGCGGCCGCGATTCGACCCGGCGGACGTCGCCCGGGTCCGACGCCAGGCGCTCGAGCGCGCGCTGCGCGAGCGGACGCAGCCGGCGAACCGTGCCGAGTTCGAGTTCCTTCGCGCCGTCTTCCCGACCGGCCACCCCTACGCGTCGACCGGACGGGGGACCCGGTCGACGCTGGCCCGCATCGGCCGCGGCGATCTGGTCCGATTCCACGAGCGGCAGTACACGGGCGGCGACGCGACGCTCGTCGTGACCGCGCCGGCGAGCGCTCGCGACGTCGTCGCGGCGGCGCGAGCCCGCTTCTCGGGGCTCGCCGAGTCGCCGATCCCCTCGCTCCGCACCCCGGGCGCTCCGCCCCGTCGTCCGCAGGAACGCCGGATCGACCTGCCCGGACGTTCGCAGGTCGAGATCCGCTGGGGCGGTCCTTCGATCGCGCGGCGGGACGAGGGGTATCCGGCGGCGTTCCTCGCGAACGAGATCCTCGGCGGCCGGCCGCTGCTGTCGCGCCTGTTCCAGCGGGTCCGCGAGCGGGGCGGACTCGCCTACCACGCGTCGAGCGCCCTCGAGGCGATGCGCCTCGGCGGATACTGGGTCGCCCAGGTCGGATCGGGCGCCGACCGCTGGTCGCGGGTGCTGCCGATCGTGCGGGCCACCGTCGACGAGCTCGCCGATCGACCGATCCGCGCGGCGGAGCTCGACCGGATCCGGGAGAGCGCGATCGGCCAGATCCCGCTCGCGCTCGAGACGACCCGCGAGGCCCACGAACTCGCGGTCGACCTCGCCTACCATCGGCTCCCGCCCACGTACTGGTCGGACTGGCCGGCGACGCTGCGCGCGGTCCGGGCGAGGGAGGTCCGCGACGCCGCTCGGGAGCACCTCTCCCTCGCGGAGGCGACGCAGGTCGTGGCCGGGCCGCTCACGCCCCCCGCGAAACGCTGACCGCGTCGACGGTCCGGGGCGCAGCGAGGCCGTCGCGGTCGCCCGCGGGCAATACGCACATATACGTCTACGTAAGTGGGGGGCGCATGCGGCCCCGCGCGAAGGCCGAGTCCGTCGTCCAGGGAATGCTCCGAAAGAACATCACCATCACTCCGGAGGAGGAGCAGTTCCTCGCCCGGCACCCCGAGATCAACCAGAGCGCCCTGTTCCGCCAGATCGTGGAGAGCCTCATGCTGGCCGAGCGGTCGCCGAACGTGGCGTCGACCCAGCAGGTCCGGCTGGGCAAGGCGGTCTACCGGTCCGGCGCGATCATGTTCCAAAAGCCGGCCGACCGGCGTCGCCCGTAGTCCCGGGCGACCGCTCCGGGGCGTCCTGGTCCCTCCGGCGCGGCCCGAGGCCCCGGAGTGCGGGAAGCTCCGCGTCCTGCGCCCGGGCGTAGACGAGCCCGGTCGATCCGGGGGTCGCCGCCCACGCCGCGCGCGCGACCTCCGCCGTGAGACCGGGGAGCGCGTGGCGCGACACGAGGTGGCCGAACGCCCAGCGTCGGCGCACGGCGAGGTCGGTGAAGTGCGGGGCGTAGTGGCCGCCCCCCACGGCGAGCGCGACGACGTCCGTCGGCTCGGGGCGGAGGTCGGCGACCACGGCCGCGAGAAGGTCCACCGCCGCGGGGGACGGGCCCGGCTTGGTCCCGAAGCCGATCTCCGCGAAGAACGCCGGCAGCTCGAGGTACGGTCCGTGATGCGTCGCTTCGTAGCTCGCGCGCAGACCGCTCGCGGGCCCTCCCTCGGCGAGGCCCCGCAGGGCGGCCGCCATCCGCATAGGGTCGGTCGGCACGACCGAGAACGGGCGCCCCCCGATCTCGGCCGACGCCCCGAAATTCCCGAGGGGATGGACGGTGAGGCACTCCACCTGCTGCTCGCTGCGGTGGATCGAGACGAAGACCACCGTCGGGCGCGCCGCCCGCAGCTCCCGAGGCAGCCGCCGGTCGAGCGACTCGTCCCGCACGTGGGGTCCCGGACGGCGGAGGAGAAGCGTGGACGCGTTGAGACGCCGCACGGGCGCCCCATCGACCTGGAACCCGGTGGCGGGCGGTGTCCCCCAGCGGGCCCCGACCGCGGTCGCGACCGGGTCGAGGGCCGAGAGGATGACGAGGGAGTCGGCGGTCACGTACCGTGGCATCCCCCCGGGACCTTACGCTCCCGGGGTCGCCGCATTCGCGGGGTACAGGTGGGCACTAGCGCGCCGGCTCCGCTTCCCCACCCGGCTCGACCACCGTTGCGTAGAGGCGCGCCACGCGATCCCCGAGCTTCCGCTCGACCAGCGTCTCCATCGTTTTGAGACCGTTGCCCGTCAGCACGAAGACGACGTCGTCGGTGCGGGCGATGAGTCCTTCGTCGACCATCTCCTTGCCGGCGGCGAGCACCGTGGCGGAGGTCGGTTCTGTCAGGATCCCTTCCCGGCGGGCCAGCGCGAACATCGTGTCCAAGGTGTCGCCCTCGAACGCGCTCGCCATCCGGCCCGACGACTCCCGGATCGCGGCGAGCGCGCGGGGGGCGTCGTAGGAGTCCTTCGCGACCGTGCCCTCCGCGAGGGAGTCCGCCGGCCGCTCGACGCGCAGCGAATGATCCGCCCCTTCCTTCCAGGCCCGGGTCACCGGGTCCGCGTCGTAGACCTGCACCCCGACCATCCGGGGCGCGGAGGTCGTCACCCCGAGTTCGCGCAGCTCCCTGAACCCTTTCCAGAGGCCCACGAGATGGCTGCCGTTGCCGACGGGGACGAACACCCAGTCCGGCACCCGTCCGTGCTCGACCACGATCTCGTAGGCTGTCGTCTTGTCGCCTTCCGACCGGTACGGATTCAGCGCGGGGTTAGCGTCGTACCAATGGCGGGACAGGTACGGACCGACCGCGAGGTCGCGGGCGGGATCGCGGTGGACCAGCTCCCAGACATCCTCGAACGCGCCGTCCACTCCGATGCCCCGGGCGCCCATGTACGCGACGAACGTTCGCTTGCCGATCGATGCCCCGGCCGGCGTGAAGACGAGGCAGCGTAGTCCCGCTCGCGCCGCGTAGGCGGCGAGCGAGGCGGCGGCGTTGCCCGAGGAGACGCACGTCACTCCCGTGGCCCCGACCTCGAGGGCTCGGGCGACCGCCACGGCGGACTCGCGGTCCTTGAACGACCCGGTCGGGTTCGACCCTTCGTTCTTGAGCCAGACATCCGCGAGGCCGATCTCGCCGCGCAGACGGGGCGCCGCCAGCAGCGGCGTCGCCCCCTCCCCGAGCGTCACGCGCGCCGGGGCGGGCAACAACGGGGCGTAGTCCCACAGGCTCCGCGCCGGGCCGCGGAGGAGCGACACAACGTCGACGGCGTCCCGAAGCCGGTCGTAGTCGAAGACCACCTCGAGCGACCCGTAGATGCCGCGGTGCCGAGCCACGCACGCGGGCCGCGGACAGCTCAATCCCCCCGCCAGCCGGGGGTCCTCCGCGTGCTCGGGGATCTCGTACTCCGCTCCGCAAAAGATGCACCCCAACGCACGACGGAAGCTTCTCGGATGGGTCGGCGCAGGCGCCGATCCGAGGAGGTGCTCCGGGTCCGACCGTACGTCCGACATCCGGCCCACCGGTTCCCCGTACCGGGTCCGGAGTTTATGAGTGTCGAGTGACGCGGCGTTGACCGTGCTCCGCGGGGACGACCGCCTCGGGCGCCACCGTACCCGACCGACGACGAAGAGCGCGACGAGTGTCGCGCTCCCGAGCCCGAGGATCTCGCGGGTCCTAGGGCGGGGGCTGCGACCCCCGATCCTCCCCGACCCCCGGCGAGATCTTCGGAGAGGGAGAGAGCACCGGTCTCGCCGAAATGGCGGACCTGATCGGAATCTACTATTGGGCTCCGACCGAAATAGCGGCCAGCGGAGAGGCCGTTTGTACCGGAGGATGAAGTCAACACAAATGTATACGTTTGCTCGGGGGAATGCTCGAGACGAGTTCTGGCCCCGGGGATGCGGAAGAGTCTCGTGGTCGTCGCAGTCGCCTTCGTCGTTGTCATCTCTGGAGCCGGGGCATGGTGGGCGCTTAGCCAGCCCCCCGGCTCCCGTACTCCTAGTCCGAAGGCAGACGGGCCGACCCTGCAGATGGCGAACGGGGCCGTGAACTCTTCCGTCCAGGGTGAGCCGGGAGGTCCGTGGGGTCTCTTCTCCATCGTGGGAGTAGCAGCCCAGGCCCCGTTCAGTGCGAATGTCTTGGGGTGGGGATTAGGCGCTAACGAGACGACGAATGCCTGCGGGTCTCAGTTCGATGGGCTGACGCTCTGGAACGGGACAATGCCCGTGTTCAACGGGAGCTTCGAGTCGGGCACGGCCCCGTTCTGGCAATTCGGCTTCTACTCCAGCGCTAGCGACACCATCCTCCTGGCCACAGATGTCCTTGGCGCGGTTGCCTTCTTCGGGCCCATTGCCGTGACGGGTTCGTGCCAACCGTGGTATGATCTTGGCAATCCACAGGACTGGGTCCACAATCTCTCGAAGACCTTTGTCGACAGCCCGTTCGCCGTTCGGTCCGCGTGGGGAGCGGTCGAGCAGTCCCCGTTCGGGGCGACGGCGCCCAGCGTCGAGATCATCACGACAGGTCCCGGAATGTTCTCGGGCTTCGGCGGGGTGAGCGGGGGGTTCGGGCTCTACTTCGACCGATGTGGGCTGCTCGACGTGACGGGTGTCCAGCCGTCTCTGGTCGTCGGCGAGAATTGGAGTGGGTCCGTGAGCATAGTGACGAATGGCAGTACCAATTGCGCTTTCCTCAACTATCCTTACTTTGCTGGCTACGGGTCTTACCAACTGCTATTTTCATCCATCAACTCGTCCACCGCCGAGGGAACCGTCCGGCTAACGATCCCGTTCCAAGTCGCCCTGCAGTTCCACAACGAAAGTGCGCCGTCGGATTTCGACGGGTGGGGTCTTGCCAACTGGATGACGAACTGGACCTTGAATTCGAGCTCCGGGACCGCATTGCCGCTGGGGGAGCCCGCATGCCGATCCTGGGTCCCCTCCATCGCCGACTGCATCGCGAACGCCTCGGGCTGGTACGTGGTCGTGCTCTCGGCCAGCGGGGCGTGGATCAATAGTTACGGGTTGGATGCTGGTGGGACCATTGGATGGTCCGCACCCGTGTCGGCACTGGTGAGCCACCAGCAATTGGTGATCGTCTTCCCGAGCACATGGATCGTCAACGGGGACTCCATCGGCGTGACGTCTACGGTCGCCACATCGAGCGTGAACGGCTCGCTCGCCGTCTGAAAGCTGGCGTCCGCAACCGGCGCGGGATGCTCCCACTCGACTCGCTCGGCGGACCCCCCCGGCACCGCGCTCACCTCTGATCGATCCCGCGATCTCGGCCGAGTCGACACTCGACCGCCAGACCGTACCAGCGCGCAATATCGTGGATGGTTTGGGGGGCTCGGCGGGGTCTGCGCCGGTGAGCTCGACCGCTGATGAGATCGGAATCTATGCGTATGCCCGAGAGGGTTCTTCCGGATCATACAGCTACCCGATGCCGACGAGCTCCCCGCGAACGTTGGCTATCGGCGGTCGGGCGACGATACCGAAGAGGGTAAGCGTGTTTCGGCGCTCTAATCTCGGCGCCCGGGGAGGTTGATGAACGAGCCAGCGACGGTCCCCGAAGTCGACGGTGGCTACCCGGATTCCGGCCGGCGAAGGGGGTCGGACCGACGGCCCCCCGCGAAGGGTCCAGTCACGGGGCCCCGTCGCTGGCTGCCGTTCGTGGCGGTCGCGGCGGGAGCAATGGTCATCGTTGCCGGGACGGGTTTCTATCTGCTCGCGACGCGCAATGGAGGCGGAGGCGAGAGGGAGGTCCCCGATGGCCCGACCTTCTATCAGGCGCTCGATCGGGCTAACGTTTCAGCCGACTCGAGCCCTGGAGGACCCTGGACCATCTCCCAAGCGTACGGAGTCGCCAGTCCGGTTCCGGCGGATCCCTCGGTTTGGGGCTGGGGACAGTACGACTCGACCTTTGCGAGCTGCCAATCTGCGTTCAACGGATTGACGATCTGGAACGGGACCATTCCGCTGTTCAGCGGAACGTACAACTCCGGCACCGCCCCCTTCTGGCAGTTCGTCTATTTCTCCAACTCGACCCAGCAGTTGCTGGTAGTGACCGATGTTCGGGGTCAGGTTGAGGTATTCCCGGCCATCTCGATGTCCAGTGAGTGTGCGGAGGCATCGGGACTTGCAACCCAACCGTGGATCACGACCCTCACCTGGGGTCGAGAAGGCTGGCCTGTCGACACCTCGAAGATGGCAAGCGCCGATTGGAACACGGCGGGGAGGCAGTACGTGACGTGGTTGAATCGACCGGTCGGAGAGCTATACCTCTTCGGCTCGACCCAGTTCGGATCGGGCCAGCCTGTCGGAGACCAGCTGAATTTCTTTACCTGCGGCACCGTCGGTGCGGCCGGGGTCACGCCGGGCCTGGCGCTGGGCGGAAACAATGGGGCGAACAGCTTCAACTACACGCTCGGGTGCACACCTACGGCCTCCAACTGGACTGCCATCCCTCTGGTCGTGAGCTTCTCCGCGTCGACCTACGGAGGAGCCTCGGGTTCCCTGTGGATCAGTCAGGAGTTTCAGTTCCTCGATCGAGGCAGCCCCCCGTACTCGGGCCCGGGCTACGACACCCGCGGAGTGGCGAGTTGGATGATCGGTGTCAACCTCAGCAACGACACCGGGCGGTCGGCTCCGCTCGCTCCGGCTGGGTGTGCGAGTTGGGTCCCTTCGTTGGGCGACTGTCCCG
The DNA here is from genome assembly GCA_035502455.1 of Thermoplasmata archaeon. Taxonomy (GTDB): domain Archaea; phylum Thermoplasmatota; class Thermoplasmata; order Lutacidiplasmatales; family UBA184; genus Lutacidiplasma. The sequence continues at coordinate 53,216 of DATJUI010000023.1, forward strand.
CCACCACGACGGGTTGGTACGCCGTTTTGACGGCGCCCGGGGGGGGTTGGCTGGCGAGCTACGGCGC
>DATJUI010000024.1:0-54048 GCA_035502455.1 Thermoplasmata archaeon
CGGCCCTGGGACTTCACGTACGCGAACTCCTGGTAGGCGCGGTCGACCACGCGCGGGTCGAGGCTGAGCTTGAGCGTCCGCCAGAAGCTGGTCCACCGCTGGTCCCGGAAGAGTCGGTCGAAGGAGGGCGGGTCGTAGCACGCATGACTGTCCTCGACCCGGTTCACCGCGCCGCCGCAGAGGGGGCAGAACTCGACCATCGCTGCCCGCAGGCGTTCCGCGGGAAAAGACTTAGCGGCGGAATCCGTGACCCCCGGCCGATGGACCGGGCCGAGGCCGAGGCGATCCTGCGTCGGATGTCCGACCTGAACGGCCACACGTACGCCCAGCTGCGCGAGTACGCGTTCAGCGCGTCGGGCGCGCGGCTGCGGAGCCGCGAGGAGCTGCTGCGCGCGATCGATCGCGAGGTGAGCTATCTCGGCGAGCTCCGCCGACGCGTGGCGCTCCCGCCCCCGGTGACGACGCCGGTCTGATGTTAAATGGCCCCGAGCGCCTCGATGCTCCCGTGGCGATCCGGGAAGTCTACGCCGCGCGTCAGGAGCTCGAGCTCGCCGAGGGGCGGCTCCGCGCGCTGACCGGCGTCTACCGCACCCGCATCGAGCACGCGAAGGTCCGGCTCGCCAAAGCGACCGAGCAGCAGCGTCGGATGCAGGAGGAGTACGACCGCCTGATCTACACGCTGCGCGCGGGCTTCGGCGTGTCGCTGGGCCAGCAGACCCTCGCGTCCGAGCCAGCGCCCTCGGAGCCTCGCCTCACGTTCATTCAGAAGACCAGCGCGACCGAGCTGCGGCGGAGGATCCGGGACCTCCACCGTCGGCTGAACGAGGCTCCCGGATGACGGGGGAGGGGGTTGACCGCAGTCGTGGGTAGCGACGAGCCGAGCAACGCCGTCCTGCTCGAGCGCCTGTCGAACCTCAAGGAGGACGTCCGCGACCAGAACGCGGTGCTCCGCGACTTCCGGGACCGGCTCGAGGCCGAGATGCGTCGGATCGGCGAGCGGCACGCGCAACTCGAGATCCGCATCGCCCAGAACGCGTCGGACGTACGGAAGGTCGCGGCGGACCTGGTTGCGACGATGAACGCGCACGGGAAGAAACACGACGACGAGGACGTCCGCGGACGCTGGGTCGTCGGCACGCTCATCGCGGCCGTCGCGGCCGCAGGTTCTTTGGGTCTCGGTGCTCTCCTGGTCCGCTGATGCTCTCGGTGGTCGTGCCCGTCCGGAGCCTGGACGGCGCGCGCGAACTCGTCCCCCACATCCCGCCCGGCGCGGACGAGATCGTGCTCGCCGCGGGCGCCGGCATCGCCCACGCCCGCAACGGCGGGGCCCGGCGCGCCCGCGGGGACGTGCTGCTCCACACGGACGACGACGTGGTCCTCCGCGGCGACCTCTCGTGGTTCGCGCGCCGTCCCGACTCCGAGATGTGGTGGATTGCCACGAACTGGTCGACCACGTCCGCCGACGCCTACACCCGGCAGATCTGCGCGCTCCTCAACCTCGAGACGGCGCTCCGGATCCACGCGGCGTCGGTGGGCTCGTTCCAGGTAATGCGTCGCTGGGCCTTCGCGGCGGTCGGCGGCTACGACGAGGACGAGGTCCACGAGGACATCGGGATGGGCCGTCGCCTCTACCGGGCGTTCGGACCGCCGACAATCGCGCCCATCGGCGTCGAGATCCTGCGACGCACCGTGACCGCGCCCGAGCACTGGCAGCGCCACGCGACGCGGGGGCCCGTCACCGACGGACCCTATCTGCGGCTGGTCCCCGCTACCACTTCCCGAGCGGACAGGTCGCGTTCGGCAGCTGTACCTTCAACCGCATAACGCAGCGGCACACGTCGCACTGGACCCCGATCAGCGGGCGGTCGACCGCGTGCTCGCACGCGAGGCAGAGGGTGTAGCGCACCCCGGGGGCGAGGACCGGGGCCGGCATCGCCTACGCGCCCGCTTTCGGCGCCTCGGACGACAGGCCGAGCTCCTCGCGGCGCTTCGCGCGCTGCGCGGAGAGCATCTCCGCGGTCTCCGCGGCGCGCTGCTCCTCGGCCATCTCCTTCATGTCGAGGACGGCGCGGGCCTGGGCGATCTGCTCGACCAGGTAGGACTCGAGCCACTCGTTGGGGGTCGACCACTGCTGCTGCCCCTCGCGGCCGAGCGCCTTGTTGGCCGCGGCGGTGATCGCGCACGCGCGCTCGAGACGCAGGACCGTGCGCTCGCCGAGAAAGAGCTCGTAGCTCCCCTCGATCTCGGCGAACTTCAGGTCGCGCAGGTCGGCGAGCGCGATGGCGACCGGCTTCGCGATCGGCGGCGGGGACGTGCCGACGGTGTAGTGCCCGGTCGCCTCGAGCTGTCGCCACGGCTTCGCGTAGATGCCCGCGAGCGTGTTCACCTGGTTGATGAGCCACGAGCGCGGGGTCACGGTCTCCTTCGAGGCCTCGTCGGCCTCGGCGACGACGTCGTTCAGCTGGTCGATGGTGCTCTGGGAAAAGCGGAGGTAGAGCCTCACGTGGGCGGGAAGACCGTCCGGGCTAAGAAGCCTTCCGCGCGAGCTCGCCCTCGAGTTGGTCGATCCGGCGGAGCAGCGCCTGGCACACGCCCGTCAGCCAAGCGACGGAATCAGGGTGACGGATGTGAAACCACCCGTCGTCGTCCTGCTCGTTGACGGTCGGGGGGAGACTCTCCGCCGCGACCCCGGCCCGGAACCCCCCGAGCGAGGTCAGATGACCGGCATACCCCATCTTCGAGTACCGGCCGAAGCGGACCCGACGGAGCTCCTGGAGGACGTCCGCGTCGTAGGGCTGGAAGTCCGGCTTGAGGCGCCCGTCGCTGGTGTTGGAGACTGCGGCGACCGAGAGCGTGTAGCCGGCCGCGATGGTCTCGGCCGAGGTGTTGAGTTGCATCGCGTCGGCGTTCGTGTTGTTCGTGTCGACCCAGATGTAGGCCCCGCCGCTCGCGCCCGCGCCCCACCACACCTCCACTCCCTCGCTCGGATTGGTGAAGTGGAGCTGGTTGGCGATCGTCAGGGTCGCCTTCACCGTCATGTCGCCCGAGCCGTCGTCCAGGACCTGGTTCGCCGTGACGACGCCGCCGAAGACGTTGGCCGGGTCGATCGAGAGCCGCCCCGCGGCGTTCGTCCCCAAGAGGGTGCTGCTGCTCGAGTAGGCGATGAGCAGGACCTGGCTGTCGCCGTGCGTGACCCCGGTCTGGAGCGCCAGCGACCCCTCGATCGAGCTGTCCGCGTTCGCTGCGAACCCCGAGGAGAAGGTCGCCGAGGCGGTGAAGGTCTGGGCGCCGCCCCACGTATTGGCGTGCGCGAGGTTGATCGAGGCGACGACCGCCCCGGACGTGGGGGAGATGGTCAGGGTCCCGTCGGCGTTCGAGACGGACGAGACGCCCGAGGCGATGGTCGCGGCGACCCAGTTCGTCCCGTTGTACTGGATGACCTGGTCGGTGGTCGGGGCGGACCCGGCGAACTGCGCGCCCAGGACCGAGAGGTTCGTGCCGAAGGTCTGGAGTGCCGTCCAGGTGTTGGCGTGGGCGAGATTCAGCGACGCGACGGCGTTGCCCGTGGTGGGCGAGATGACGAGCGTCCCGTCCGAGTTCGAGATGGAGCTGACGCCGGAGCTCGCCGGTGGGACGTAGTCTTCGACGGCCGGGGGGAACGGCGCCACGCTACCACTCCTGCCCGGGGATCTCCATCCCGATCTTCGTGATCATGTCGCGGCCGAGGGCGTTGACGCTCTGGCTGACGAGCATCTGGACGTCGTACGGTCCCTGCCCCTCGACGTAGATCTCCGCGGCGACGAGCTCCTGGACGGCCGAGCTCGCCGCGTTGTCGACCCGGGCGTCGCCGACCACGTCCAGGCCCAGCCGTCGGGCGAGGCCCCCGGTGATGAGGCCGATGTCGGCGCCCGAGTCGAGCATGAAGGGGTAGTCGGCGTAGTGGCCGGTCGGTCCCACGACCCGCACGAAGCGCCACTCGGGCGGCGGGACCGAGCCGATCATGCGACCGTCCGGGCGAGGCGCGTCCCGCGCTGCCGCAGGGCCTCGGGCGCGCCCGCGGGCGCCCGGACCGGCGCGACCGGGCGAGCGGGGGCCCGCAGCCGGTCGGCGGCGCGTCGCGCGAGCAGGTAGTTGTCCCGGGAATTGTCGTGCGTCCGCTGGACGTGCCGCACGAGCTCGTTGTAGTCGACGCTCGAGTACGGACACCCGGGCCAGTGGCAGGGGTGCCGCGGCGGCGTGTTCGAGTACTTGCCCCCGACCAGCACCGGGGGCGGGAGCGCCATCGGGTCGACGTGTTCGCCGTTCGCCAGTCCCGTCACTTCACGAAAGGGAGAGCGGGTCACGGCCGGGTTCACCGGCTCGGGCACTCTTAACTTATCGGCAAGCGGAGCGCGCGGCCTCGAGCTTCCGGGGAAGGGCCACGGCCGCCCCGGCGTAGAGGCGACGGAGGATGCGGCACGCCATCGGTCCGCGATAGGTCAAGACCGCGAGTCCATTTGGGCGGATGGACGGGACTTGGGTAGAGTCGGGCTCCTCACGATGTACGAAGTGAACGAACTGCTCCAGCAAGCCGGGAGATCCGGCGAGAGCGAGCCACGGAACCCCCTTTGACCGCCCGGTGACTTGAACCCCGACCGACCCGTCTCCGTCCACGACGCCGCGCCAGAAGTCGCGGGACTGTTCGAGCCCCAGTACGCGAGTCCTCCTCGACTTTCCCGGGACTACGCCGTAGCGTTCGAGAGCCCGAACGAGGTCGGCGGATTCGACCTTGAGCTGTGCGAGCCCGGTGCTCGTGTAGCCGCCGGGTGCGGGAGCCGGGGCACGAGCGTAGATGGCGTGGGTAGACCCCAGGAACCGACGAAATGCTTCGACGTGGCCCCGGTCCCGCTCTTGAAGGGCGAGCACGATGTGGCCGGCGTTGGGCCCGGTGAATCCCACCGAGCCGTCGGCCATCAGGAAGCCGACCCAGTACTGTGCCTCGGGTGAAAGCGGCGCATCGAAGACGTGCTCGTTCAGTTCGGTGCGGGCCCACTTCCGCGGCACCGCTAAAACCAAAATTCAAACTGGAGCTGCGTGCTCATGCCCGGGGTCCGCGCGCAGAAGATCCCGCCGTTCGGCTGGGTCGCGTAGGCGCGGTACTCCCCGGCCTCGAGCGTGACGAAGTTCTGTGTCGGGACGGTCGACCCCGTGTTGATGAACCAGACCGTGATCGGGTTCGCCCCGAGGTTCTTGATCGCCCAGAACGTGAGCGTGGACGGGACCTGGGGCAGGAGCGTCGTCGGCCCGTCGACCGTCAGGGTGATGTCGAGGATCCGCGAGTTCACCGCGGGCGACAGGAGGACCGCGAGCTGCTGGAGGGTCGCCAGCTGGAGGTTCAGCAGCTGCAGGACCTGGTCCTCGAACGGCAGGTTCGGGTCCACGACCGGCGCGTTGCTCGCGGGGCCCACGGTGCGGTTGTCGCACGCGGGCGCCCCGAGCTCCTGGCCGGTCGGGGAGAGCACCGCTCCCCCCGGGGCGACGGTCGCCACGGTCCGGCCTCCCTACGACACCGCGCGCGGGTTCTGGGTCGCCGCCTGCGCGATCTGCGCGGACGGCGAGGCCTGGGCCTGCTGGCCCTGTTGCGGCGGGTAGGTCGGGACGACGTCGTAGATCTTCGGCGCTTCCGCGAGCCGCCGGTACGAGATGAACGCGAGGTAGAACCGCACGGCGATCGGCGCACCGACCGTCCCGGCGAGGTTGTTCGTCGGCATCTCGAACTGCATCTGGATGACGTTGCCGACCTGGAACGAGTCCGTGATCGCCCACAGGAACGCCGGGTTCGGCGTCTCGGGGCTCGACATGAGCCAGTCGACCGCCCCGCCGTCCTGCTGGGAGTCGATGCCCCACCACGGGATGGTCGGCGGCTGGTGGAGCCGCATCCGCAGCGACTCGCGCGCCAGGACGAACCCGACGGTGGTCGAGGGCGTGGTGAAGTTCAGGACGCGCGTGTTGGCGTCCTGCCCGGTGATCACCGCCGCGTCGCCCGCGGCGGGCACCGAGCTCGGCTGGTAGAGCAGGTCGTAGGGCATCACGGTCGGGACGACCAGGTAGAGATGCCCGTAGACCGGCAGCAGCTGGTTGAGCACGTTCGACGAGTAGGTCGAGGGCGTTCCCGCGACCACCGTCACCGGCGATCCACCGGACGTCGGCAGGTAGTCGAACTGCGACGTTTCGATGTTGTTCACGCACACGTAGGTCGCCTGCCCCTGCGCGGGGTAGTCGAGCAACTTGAGCGCGTAGCCGGCTTTCGGGAAGGTCTGGGCGAGTAGGCTCTGCGTCAGCGGGTCCATCGGTTTCCTCCTCCTTGTATATGTTCGAGAGGCGCGATGCGGCTACCCGTGAGACCGTTCTCCTCCTACCGCTGGAGCAGCTGCTCGGCGAGGGTCGTGGACTGCGCGCGCACTTCCTCGGGCTTGAGCTCGCCGCGGAAGTAGCGCGCCGCCCAGTGACGGATCGCGCGAGGGTCGTCGGGAAACTGTCCGAGGAACGTCACGTCCGCCTCTCGTGCCCAGGAAGGCGGCGGGGGCGTTCCCCGGATGACGCGAATGAGTTGGGGGGGGCTGGTCTCGGCGTACCAGATCCGGTCGTGGTCGTGCATCTCGCGCCCGTCGGGGTCGTACTTCGGGATCCAGACCTTTTGGTCCGAATCCTCGCCGACGGGGCGTTCCACGGCCGGGACCAGGTAGACGAGCGACACGGAGACCCTACGTGTAGACCGCCAGGACTCCCACGGAGCCCGTTCCGACCGCGGGCGACGTGGCGTCCACGACCGAGATCACGTTCACGGTGCCCGTCGAGATGCTGGTGATGGCCCCCCAGATCATCGTGGCCGCCGTGGTCCCGCTGTCCTGGACCGTCGCCGTCGCGGCGAGGATGGCCCGGGCGTTGAACACGACCGAGCCGAGTCCCGTCCCCGAGGCGGTCGACACCGTCAGGAAGCCGAGCCGCACCTGCGACCGCGCCGTCGCCCCGCCCGCTCGCGCGAGCGTGGCGATCGCCGAGTTCGCGACGACCGCAGAGGAGTTCGCCACGTTCTCCTCCTACGCCTGGAGCGCGCCCGCCGTGATCGTGGTCGCCGTCGGTTCGGCCCAGAGGGTCAGGAACACGTCCACGACCGTTCCGCTGCCGACGTTGCCGAGGACCAGGTTGATCAGGTCCGAGGCTCCGTAGGTCGGCACCTGCCGGGAGACCGCCCGCGGGTTCTGGAACGAGAGCAGCTCTTGCAGCATGAAGATCTGCTTCACGTTCGCGCCCGAGTAGAACTTCCACCACACCTCGTAGGGCGTGCCGGGAGTCTCGATGGCGATTCCCCAGAAGACGGCCGCCCGGTTCTGCGGGAACTGACCCGAGAGGATCTGGTTCCCCGTCCCCGAGAAGCTGCCCGTGTTGTCCGTGCCCGTGTGGGCGGACCCGATCGACCAGTCGTCGTTGAAGTAGTCGACGACGGTCCCCTGCAGCAGCGCGAAGTCGTCGTAGGGGTTGATCGGCCGCACGTCGTAGGCGGACGGGATCTGCCCCATGTCGACCACCTTCTGCGCGAGCAGGAGGTAGGCGGTGTCCCGCGCCTGGATGTACAGGCTCGGGTCGAAGGGCGGGATCGGGTCCAGGACGAAGTAGCGCGTCGGCGCGAACTGTTGCTGGCTCGGCCCCGGGCTCGCGCCCGGGACGACGGGGTAGGCACCGCTGGAAGCGTACGCCATCGGTCTACCTCCCTACACGCCGACAGTGCGCCCGTACGGGAGCACCGCGCCGCGGAACGGTCGCGCGTTCGTGGTGATGCTGGGCGCCGCTCGTCCGCGACGGGCCGCCATGACCGCGGGGGTCGTGGTCGCCGCCGAGCCGAAGGCCGCCTGGATCACCTGGGCGATCAGGGTCGAGAGCCCGTAGGTCGTCGCGAAGGCGCTCGCCGACGGGTGACGGGCCGTGGGGCCGTGCCCCATGATCCCCATCACTCCGATGATGGTCGCGATCGCGCCGGTGGTCGTGTTGATGAGCCCGCCGGGCGTGCCGAACGCCCCCAGCTGGGGGAGCGGCGACGCGCCGAGCTGGCCCATCGAGTCGAGCTGCGCCAGCGTGATCGCTTGCGCGACCCCGAGGACGCCGCCCGCGGCACCCGCCAGGACGGGCTTGTCGACCGTCAGGGCGAGGCCGCCGTATCCGTATGCCATGTTGGTCCCCTCCGTTCAGGTTCGGAGGGTCCCTACGGGAACTCCCCGGCCCCCATCCCGGCGGGGCCGGCTCCCGAGAGCTGGGCCCGCAGGCGCGCGATCGTCCCGTCCGCCGCCGCGTACTGCTCGCGCTTCCGCTCGGCCATGCTGACGGCGAACCCGGTGCTGCGCCCCGCGAGGCGTCGCGCCGCGGCCGCGCCGACCGGCAGACCGTTGATCTTCCCGCTCCGTCCGCGGACCGAGACCTCGAGCTCCGCCAGCGCGAGCTGGGCCGCGACCTGGCCCTTGCTCTGCGGGTGGAACCACCGCCGGTAGTAGAACGCCTTTCGGCTCCACGACACCGGCCGCGTCACGATCACCACGCGCTCTCCGAGGCTAACCCCTCCCTTGATGCCCATCTTCGTTTCTCCGGGGCAGTTAGCCCCGAGTCGTTTACCGGGTCGCACCGCTTATGAAAGGCCGTGTGCTCCGTAGTACTCGACCGATGTCCCGGGACGACCGCTCCGAAAGCTCGAGGTCCCTGCGCCGAAAACCCGCCGTCGTGACGACGACCGACGACGACTGGGTCAGCTTCAAGAAGACCTGTCTCGATCGGAACGTCACCGTGCGCGACGCGCTCGGCCGGCTCGCGCGGGTCGCGGTCGACCAACCCTACCTCATCGACGGAGGGACCCCCCGTGGCCGGTGAGGTCCCCGCATCCCCCGCGAACGGGGGGAGGGAGGACTACCGGCAGATCCCGTGGGACGGCTTCGAGGCCAGCTGCCCCGTGTGCCACACGCTCGTCGAGTGGGTCGCCGACCCCGCGCTCTACGAGCGGATCCGCAACTCCGACTACCCGGGCCAGGTGCGGCTCATCCGAAAGGTCGAGGTCGGGAGCGTCCACGGGATCGAGCAGGAGGTCTTCGTCGTCGTCTGCCCGAACGCCAACTGCGGACTCCCCTTCTTCCACTACAAGCAGCTCTGGAACGCCCGCGAGATCGACGAGGCGACCGAGCGCCGTCGGATGCGCCCCTCGACCCCCATCCCGGACGCCGTCTACGCCTTCCAGGAGGGTTCCGTCTCGGAGTTCCTCGAGGAGCTCAAGCGCGAGCCCAACCGCTTCGTCCGCGAGCGGGTCCTCCGGCGGCTTAGAGACGCCGGGGTCTCGCTCCCGATGGTGTAGGCAGCGGCTCGCGGACCCGCAGCGACCGGAGGCTCGGCGCCCGCACGCCGGGCGTCTCGAGCCGACGCACGAGCTCGTCCGCGGCCGGCACGTCGGTCGGAGCCTTCGTGCCCAGCTTCCGCGCCGCCTCCGCGAGCACGGCCGGCCCCAGGAGCGCGGCGAGGTACTTCGCCCGGTCGCGCTGGAGGTCCTGCTTCGGGGCGGTCGCCCGCGCCATGCGCTCGCGCGTTCCCGGCCCGATGATCGCGGGTGCGACCGGGAGGCTCCCCACGTAGCCGCGCGACCCGCGCGCGTCCCGCGCCGCCTCGCTCAACGCGAGCCGGGCCTCGGCGATGCGGGGCGTCGCGGGCGTCTCCTCGAACTGCGGGAGCCAGGGCCGGACGACCAGGCGTCCCTTGCGGACGTAGATCTGTACGCGGCGCTCGTCGCCGAGCAGCGGGTCGTAGACCCAGGTGTCGACCGCCTTCACTCGGAATCCTCGGACGGCGGACCGCCCTGGTCGACCGCCTTCCCCGTCAGCTTGTAGAGGGCTTTGAGCATGTTCTCCTCCACCGTCTCGCTCGCCAGGATGACGTAGATCCACGCGGCGTTCTTCCCGGGCGAGGGCCGGACGATGCGGCCGATGCGCTGCGTCAGCTGCGTGCGCCCGGAGCCGGACGCGATGATGATGCCGACCGACACCTCGGGCACGTTGAACCCGCGCTCGAGCACGCGGACCGAGCCGAGGACCTGGAACGACGTGCCCCAGCCGTGGATGATGTCGGCGCGGTCGCGGGCGGTCGTCTCGCTGACGAGCAGTCGGCACGTGATGCCGTGGGCGGTGAGGTAGCCGCAGGACTTCTCGATCGCGTCGATCGACTCCGAAAACAGGAGGACGCGCATGGCGGGGTGGCCGAGGACGACCCGCAGCAGCGCGGGCAGTTTGTTCTCGGCCTCGGAGAGGATCCGGCGTCGGCTGTTGAACGCCTTGAGGAAGGCGAACGCGGCCTGGCGGAGCTCGATGTCGCCGGACCGGCTCTTGATCGCGGCGTCCCGCGGGTTGTAGATCTTGTAGTTCGACTGGATGGCGTGGATGGTGTTGTCGGCCTTCTCGTAGGCGGCCTGCTCGCCGACCGTGAGCTTGACCCGCTCCGGTACGATGAGCGGCTCGATTAGGCTGCCGGCCTCGATGGCCTCGCCGCTCGTTTGTTGGAAGACGATGGGCAGCTCCGTCTCCAGGAGCCGACGCCGCAGCGGGTCGGCGGGCGGGGTCGCGGTGAGCAGGAGCGCGTACGGGTGGTACTGCGTCTCGACCACGAGGCGGCGGAACTGGTCGGCGGTGGCGAGGTCGCCCTCGTCGAAGATGATGAGCGGGAACCCGCGGATGAGCTCCGGGTCGTCGAACAGCGACTGGTAGGTGGAGATGGTCACGTAGTCCGCCGTCTTCTCCTCGCCGTACCAGACGCCCGGCGTGATCCCGGCCTTGCGGAGCTCGTCCGACCACTGCGTCACGAGGACCCGCGTCGGCACGATGACGACCGCGGGGAGGCGCAGCGCGAGGATCGCGGCGATGCCGACCAGGGTCTTGCCCGTCCCGGTCGGGAGGATGACCGACCCCTTCTGCCGGTTGAGGAACGCGTCGAGCGCCGTGACCTGGTAGTCGCGGAGCTCGTGCGGGAGGTGCCACTTCTCGACGACCGCGGCGGGCAGGATCTCGGCCGTGAAGCTCGCGGGCGGGGTCAGCGGCGGCGCGGGACCCGCGAGCGTCTGCTGCGGCGGGGCCTCGCGGGGCGCCGGCGTCACGACCAGCTGCTCGCGCGCGACCCGGCCGCCGGTCCCGAACTCGCGGAGCGTCGTCGGGGGCCGCAGCGTGGCCGGCGCGCGGGGCGGGGCCGGCCGACGCGGAGCGGCGGGAACGGCGGGGGCGGGCACGAGTCCCGTCTCCGGAGCGGGGAGCTCGCCCAGGAGGTCCGCGAGCGTGGTCTGCCGCGTCGTCCCCGTCTGCCCGAAGCGGGTCTGCGCCTTGTCGGCCATCAGCCACCGGCGGCCCGGCCCGTGGCGTCCGAGGCGAGCTCGATGAGCGCGTGACGCAGGTCGCCGGGATGGCCCTGCTCCGCGATGCGTCGCACGATCTCCTCCGCCTCCTCCTGCGGGTTCGGGAAGGGGAAGTGCTCGTCCCGGATGATGCGGACGAGGTACGGCTGGAGCTCGTAGTTTCCGAGCGGGCGCCAGTCGAGCTCCTTCATCCGCGACGTGAGCGCCCGGTTGAAGTTGTGGCTGTTCGCCGTGAAGAAGAACGTCACGCGCGGGTACCGCTCGAGGAGGTTCAGGAGGTCCTCCTGCGCCCGCGGCGGCAGCTGCGTGATGTCGTCCACCAGGATGAACCGCTTGGGGACGCGGGTCTCCAGTCCCCCGCTCCGCACGAAGTTCCCGATCTGGTTCACGATGCCGTCGTAGCCCAGGAGCCGCACGTCGTTGCGCGTGAACTCCTTGACGATGTGCGGGTTGATGCCCCCGGCGGGCGCCTGGGGCGCGGGACTCGGGTTGAAGAACGGCTCCTGGTACCGCTGCGAGAACGGAACGAGATAGTCCCGGATCGCCGCCCGCGCCGTGCTGGTCTTGCCGACCCCCGGCGGGCCGACCAGGAGATACGCCTTCTGCCATGCGCCCGTCCGCGCCGCGGCGCGCAGCTGGTTCACGACCGGGACGTTGCCGACGACCTGGTTCAGGTAGAGCGGCCGGTACTTGTCCTCGAGGACCTGGACCTCCGCCGGGAGCGCGATCGACTCGATGGTGCGGGCCTCCGGCGGCGGCGCCACCTTCTCCCCCTCGAGGTTGACCTGCCCCATCGTCTTCGGCGGCGGCGGCGCTTCCGGCGGCAGCGCCAGCTCGGGGAACGGGGCCGGCGGCGGAGGCGGCGGGACGTACGGGGCCACCGCGGGCCGCGGGGGGGCCTCGCCCAGCGCCTCGCGGACGGTCTCCTTGATCTCCTCCAGTTGGAACGGCGAGAGGGTCGGGGCCTGCACGGCGGGAACGATGGTCGGCCGCGGGGGCGGGAGCGCCTCACGGACCTCCGTGCGGATGATCGAGCGAAGCTCCTCGGCCGTGATCCCTCCCGCGCCCGGCGCTTCCTCGCCGAGCCGCGCCCGGACGGACGAGCTCACGTTCAGGAGGCGCAGGAACCCCTCCTCGCAGAGCGACACGCGATAGTGGACGATGATGGCGAGCGCGTCGTCGGCGCGCCGGATCCCGCGGAACGCCGTCCCCGGCAGCCGGAAGAACTCCTCGAGTGTCGGCACCGCCGTCTCCCGCTGCGCGATGCCGCGCGTGACGCGGGACGTCTGCGCGACCAGGAACTCGTAGGCCGAGAGGATGCGTCCCCACATATCCCGAGCCACCGCCAGACCGGGTTCTCGGGGGATCCGGCCCGCGCAGGCGTCGCGCAGTACGCCGAGCAGCGCGCCGACGCGGGACGGAGCGCCCGTCGCGTAGAGCTGGTAGTGCTCCCACTGCTGCTGGAGGAAGTCGACCCAGCGGCGGAGCCGCTCCTCGGGCGTGTACTCCGGCGGCGTCGCCACGTCACCCGCCCCCTACCTCGGAGGCGGATACGGCGGCGGGGGGGGCGTCCGCTGGTCGATCGACTGGAGCCCCTTCACGATGCCGAAGATGGTGAGCCCGACCCCGAACGCCCCGGCCCCGACCAGGAGCGCGGCCTCGACCTTCTGGCCCGTCGTCCACGGCATCACCGCCTCCGTCGCCGCACCCCGCGGAGCGCGCTCGTGAGGGCGGCCTCCATCAGCTGCTTCGTCGGCTGTCGGGCCGGCCCGCGGACGGGGAGGCCCGCGACCGCCCGCGACCAGACCTCGTCGACCGCCATGTGGACCGCGCCGTCGACCATCGCCTCGGGAGTGAGCTCGCCGCGTCGGAGGAGCTCGGCCGCCAGGCCAGGAAGGCTATGGACAGCGTCTTCCCGATGACGACCACCGTGGGAACGGGCCGTGGAGTCGAGGATCTTCTGGACCTTGCGCCCGTCGCGCCCGAGGAGGAGACGCGAGATCTCGGCGTGGAGCTGGTCGGACGGGGGCACGCACCGGCAACCGGCTCCGCGGGTCTTTAGGCCTTCCTACCCGGGAGGCAGCTCGAGCGCGTGGCGGATCGGGTCCTCGCCCTGCGGCGGCACGACCGGACCCCCGCCCTTGATCTGCGCGTAGACGCGAAGGTAGGAGTGGACGCGGTACACGGTCCAGTCGACCCAGCGGCGACCGTGCGGGGAGTCCAGGACCGCACCCTTCGCCGGGTCCCGCGCCTTGACGTCCTCGATGATCGCCCGCGGATGCGTGAGCGCCTTGTGGATGGACTGCCAGTTCAGGCGCACGAGCCGCTTCGCAAAGTGCCCGAGGATCGGGTGGTTCAGCGCGCCCTTGTTGATCAGTCCGGGGAGGACGTCGTAGCCGTTGTAGATGGCCCAATTCATCTCCTGCGCGGAGAACGACTCGATGCCGACCGTCACGTACTCGGCGATCGTCTTCTCGTCGGCGTAGAGCAGCTTGCGGGCCCGCGTGAACGGCGACTCCGACCACGCCTTCTGCGCGCGCTGGCTCGCGGACGGCGGGATCCACGTCGGCGGAACGGCCACGGTCGACCCCGGTTCAGACGCTGGTCGGGTGGTGCGCCGACGGCGGCTGCGTCGTGAGGTCTCGCGTCTCGGACTCGGCCGAGTCGGGCCGGCCCTCGTTCGGCTCGACCGGCGGGCCCTTCACGTTCGGCACGTCGCTCGGCATCATCGGCGAGGGACGCGCGACCGGCACCTGCTTGGCGAGCGAGGGGTCGCGCCGGATCGTGTCGCCGTACTTGGCGATGAACTCCTCGCGCGACACGACCTTGTTCCCCTCGGGGTCGATATACATCGTGTTGCGGGGGAACAGCTGCTCGTCCCGCGCCGTGGACGGACCGGCGGCGGGCGCGCCCGTCGGCGGGGGCGGCGGCGCCGCGCTCGGCACGAAGCCCTCGGGAGCCTGGGCGGGCCCGCTCGCGTAGTCGGGCACGTAGACGGTGTTGTCCGCCCCGGGCCCGGGCATCCGGCCGAGCTGGGACGGCGGCACCCCGCCCGTGCGCGCCGCGACCAGCGCGCCCGCTCCCTCCATCAGCTGCGAGCCGGCCTCGGCCACCTGCTGGAGCAGGTACGACGCCTTGTCCCAGACCGACGATTGGCCGGTCGGCGGCGAGCTCGGCGGCGGCGCCAGCTTCTGGACCTCGCCCTGGAGATTCTTCACCCCCGCGACGAGCGCGTTCATCTCCTGGAGCTTCTCGGTGATCACCTGCGCCGCGGGGACCGGCGGGGACGGCCCCCCGCCCGCGCGCAGCGCCTGGATCTCGTCGATGAGCGCCTGCGTCCGGCTCTCCATGTCGGCGCGCAGCTGGGCCATCTCGCGCTGACGGTCCGCCTCGCGCTGGGCCTCCTGCTGCGCCCGCATCTCGGCGTCCTTCGCGGCGAGCGCCTCCTTGTGCTGCGTCTCCGCGGTGACGAACTTCTCGTTGAGCGTCTTGAGCTCGGCGTCGAGCTTCGCCTGCTGCGCCTCGGCAAACCGCTTCGTGGCCTCGTCGTCTCCCGCCATGTCGCGGAGCTGCTTGATCTCCGCCTTCTCGATCAGGATCGCCTTGATGCGGTCCGTCCCGGTCGCGGACCCGACAGGCGCGGGACTGAGCTGGTGGGCCAGCGCCTCCCCGAACGCGACCAGGTCCTCCTTCGTCAGCCCCTTGCTGGTGTTGACGCCCATCATGTCGAGCATCCGCATTTTCATCGACTGGTTGAGCATGTCGTCGAGACTCATCGTCCCCATCGCGCCCGGGAGCGTTTGGGGGAGGTGCTCTCCCGGTTCGGACCACGGGGAGACGGTCGTCATCGAATTGCGCTCGCGCAGCCACCGCATGTAGCGGGGGACGGTCATGTTCCGTCGCGCCGCTTCGGCCTCGATCGCCCGCTTGGTCTCGGCGTCCACACTCAGTACTTCGGGGTCGTTCATGTTGGGGTCCCCAAGTCGACCGTCATGGCGAACTCCTCGCGGACGAGGGGCACGCGGGCGGACTCCTGGAGGAGAGCGAAGACGGCGCGGATGTGCGCGGGCTCCATCGGTTTGCCCTGGATCTGCGCCGCAAAGACCATCGCCAGGAGGCGCTCCTCCATTGTCCGCAGCCGGCGGACGGGCGAGAGGAACCCGCTCAGCCACTCGAGCCGAAGCTCGAGCTGGAGCTTCTGCTCCTCGAGCTCGGCGATGCGGTCCTCTTTCTCGGCGAGAAAGTCGATGGCGAACTGCGCGAGCGCCTGGGGGTTCTCGAAGCGCGTGCTCCACCCTCCGGTCCAGCGTCGGCGGATCACTTCGCCCGCCTGGAGGTCCCACTCGATGATCCGCATCGACTCGTTGCCGGCCTCGACGATGAGCTTCGACGTGATGCGCGACTCGGCCTTCGCCGGGGCCGCGGCGATCGGGTAGTCTCCCCGTTCCACCTCGGGAAGCGACTCCTCCAGCTTCGCGCGCGTTTGCGTGACCTGCTGGATGATCGGGGCGAGCTGCTGACGGAGCCGATGGTCGAGCGCGCCCAATAGCCGACGGTAGACCGTCACCTCGTCGGGGGTCAGGCTCACCTCGGCGGGCTTCGGTAGCGACCCCGCGGGCGGCGGGGGCGGCGGAGCGAGCGGAGGGGTCGACGCCGGGGCCGCGGCGGGGAGCGCGGGCGCGACCCCCTCCCCCGCGTCCGGCGTCGGGGGCGGTGGTGGCGGCACGTCTCCCCCCGCATCGGGACCGTCGTCGTCGGCCGGATTCCACGGCCGGTCGGGCCCCTCGGGCGTCGGCGGCCGCTCCCCGGGGTCGGGCGTTTCGAGGGGCGCGTCCGGGCCCGTGTCTCCGGGGGGTGTTTTTCGGAGGGTTTCCGCGGCCGGCGTCGGCGCGACCAGGCCGAGCGCCCGTAGGTCCCGTCGGATGCTCCCGCGGTCGATCGCGAACTCTTTGGCGAGCGAGTGGACCGAGGGAAGCGGCCCGGAACCGTACCGCGCGCGGATCAGCGACCTTCGCAGGGCAGCGTTGCGCCGGTTCTCGGCCGGAGTGGGCACGGCACCGGGGGGGAAGGGGGCGGGCCGCTTAAGGGTGCGCGTCGGCCCCGAAGCGGCCGGACCGGACGGGCAAGCGGCGCGTCCCCCCGCATCTCGACGGTCTTCGAGTTGGGAGCGGCAGGGGGGAGCGATCGGCGCGCGGGTCCCCGGGGGCGTGCCCTCACCCCTCGGGTCGGGGGGTTACGCGGCCGGGTCGGGCGCGACCGGCCCCTTGCGCCAGATCGCCGAGGGGAAGGGGGCGGCCTTGTCCGCGTCGCCGAAGCGGAGGCGCTGGCCGATGTAGACGACCCGGAAGGCGTGGGCGGACTCCTGCCACCATGCGGTGGAGGGGTCGCACTTCACGAGCAGGACCACCGGGCCCGGATGGTCGCGCGCCTTGCGGACCCACGGGCCGGGGTCGCTGTACGGCGGGTTACAGAACACGGGCCGGTCCGTCGGCCACCGCCCGAGCCCATCGGTCGCCCGGAGCCCGTCCGGGTTCACGGGGCAGGCGTCGAAGTAGGGCTGGCCGTCGAACAGGACTTCCAGCAGCCAACGAGGGGTCGCCCAGTCGTCCGACACGCGCCCTCACTCCTCCAGCATGTCCGCGACGTACTGAACCAAGCCGGCCACGTCGCGGACGGGGACCCGCCCCCGCAGCTCGCGGAGCTTGCGGGGCTGTCGCTCCCCGCGCTCCCTCGGCGGGAAGAACACGGTTGCCTCCGGGTTCTCCGCGTAGAGGTCAATCAGTCGGTCGGCGCACTCGCGCAGGTGGAGGACTACGGTATTCACGCTGTCGCCCATCGAGAGGGGGGCGGAAGGGGTTACGACCGGGAGTCCAGGCCGGCGGCGCGCGGGGACCGCTCAGGCGGGCGGCGCGCGGACGACCGAGGGTCGCGCCGCGCTGAGCCAGTCGTACTCCGGGGTCGAGGCGACCACGGCCACCGGGAGCAGACCCCCGTACGCCATCGGCCACACGCCCTCGGCGTAGCCCGCGTCCTTCGGCACTCTGGCCCGCGGGAGCCACTCCCGCGCGGCGTCCGTGAGGTACGGCGCGGGAATCGAGGCCGCGCCCGCGAACCGCAGGAGGAGGCCGCGGAACGGAACCTCCTTCGGGACGACCGACCGCCGGTCCCGGACGCGCATCTTGCCGACCTCCTCCATCGTCTCGGCGTAGCTGATGACGGCGTGCGGGACGTACTTCCCCCGCCCCACGCGACCGCCGGTCCAGTCGGCGGGCGAGTCGCGCCCGTTGGGGTAGTGATCCACGAAGTAGGTTTCGGGGTCGCGCAGTTCGATCGTGCCGGCCGAGCCGAAACACCAGCGCGTCCGCGCCGCGAGCATGTCCGCCGTGAACCGCTTTCCGGTCCCCGCATCCCCGACGATCATCAACGGGCCCCCGAGCGAAAAGGGGTTCACGAACACCGGGGTGGCGTTGTCGAGCGTGAGCCCGAGCAGGGGGTTGCGGGGGTTGCCGAGGATGGTTAACCCCGCGTGCGCGGGGGCGGCGGGGCCGTCGCGCCGACGGAGCAGGAGCTTGACCAGTTCTCGGTAGCCCATGCGGGCCGTCTCCTCTCGGGGTTCGTTCGTCGGGGTCGGCGCGCGTTCGGGCATCGTGGCTTCCGCAGTTGCGGACATGGAGAAAAGGGGGAAGGGGTTACGGGGGGGGGTCCGCGGCCCTCAGTCGGTGGAGTCGCCCGCCGTCTCCTCTTGGATCCGGTCGAGCACGGCCTTCGCCGCCTCGGGGGTAAGCATCGCGTTGTTGAGCGCATCTTGTAGCTCTCGGATGAAGTCGTCGTCAAACAGGTCGCCCTCCGCGCACCCGTACGCCATCGTCGCCAGCAACCTATCAAGCGACTCGAAGTTCAACAGGCCACGGTCGACGTACTCCTCGCCGCCCGCCTCCTCAATCACGGACAAGCACTCGAAGCGGTCCAGCTGGGAAACGGCAAGGTCAACGACCTCGTGTACGCGGTCGTGGAAGTCCACTTGGCCGCCCTTGCCGGCTACCGCCTCGGTCGCCTCTCGCTCGGCTTCGATCAGTTCCCCTCGCAGGTCATCGAGCCACTTTCGTGCGTCAAAGTCGGACATCGAAGAAGGGGGGAAGGGGTTACGCCACGCCGCCCCGGGTCTCACGCGGGAAGTTGCCGCGCCGTCTCCGCGGACACGAGGTAGCCCCACCCGCAGGGGGCGCACCACGCGGTCCGCTGCGAGCGAAGGTCGGTCGGAACCCCGCAGCGGGGGCAGGGAGGGCCCGCGCGCGGAGGCCGCGGGAGCAGGGACGCGAACGGCGTGGGCCGTCGCGCCGCACCGACCACCGCCTCCGTCAGTTCGGGGAGCGACCCGGCGAACTCGACGGCCGAGAAGGTCCCGCCGTGGCCGCCCGGGCGGACGACCCGCCGGATCCTGCCCTCGACTTCGAGCCGCACCAGCCGCCGCCATGCCGTCGTCATCGGAAGACCCGACGCCCGCATCACGTCCCGCGCGCGATAGCTCGTCATCGTACCCCCTCGGGCTTCCACTCCAAGTCGGCCGGTTCGTCCTTCGCCTCCTCGGTCGCGGCGTCGTCCACCTCGCAGTAGCCCCCCTCGTACTCCTCCTCCGAGTCGTACGGGAGCCCGTCCGCTTCGAGGCGGCGCTCCACCAGCTCCTCCGCGTCCGCCTTGCTCGGCGCGCGGACCACGCGCCGGTAGGCCACGCCGCTCTCGATCAGCACGCTCCACGTCTTCCACTCCTCCTTCGGCGGGATGTCCGCCTTCTCGGTCATCGGTGGAAGGTGGAAGGTGTTACGGGGCGTCGGGTCAGTCGCGGCGGCGCGGGTAGACGTACGCGTTCCCGAAGAAGAACGAGTAGCCGTGGGCGGCCATCTCAACCGCACAGGAGCGGCACGTCACGCCGCGCGACGGACTCCGAACGCGGAAACGGAACCCGGGGTTCGTTCGGCCACACGCGGTCAAGTAATGCGTCCCGTGACCCGCCTCCGCTGGTTCCATGCGGCAGGCGTGAACGAGCCCCGACTCCAAGTTCTCGATGCGCCCGTGGCTGAACGAGCGGCGGAGCCCGCGCTCCGTCATGGCCTCGGGGCGGAACGGCTCCGGCCCCCCGACGAGCGCGGTGTCCATCAGTCGCACCCCCCGCCCGGTGTGTTAAGCTCGGCGACAGCCTCCCGCGCCTCGCGGTCGGCCTTGTTTCGCTCCCGGATCGCCGCGAGGATGGCCGCGACCGCAGCGTTCTCCTCCGCGTTGAAGGGGCGCTCGACGTACGCCGCCTCCGTCCACTCGGACACCGTGGGGGGCGCCAGCGTCGAGAAGGTGCCGAGCGGGCCGAACAGTCGAACCTCGTCATCGTCGTTGCCGACCCACTCTCCCGAGCAGTCGCCGGTCCACTCCAAGTTGTTCGCCACGGCCACCTCGGCGAAGAACCGCAGGGCGTTCTCGTAGCCCACGACCAGGTGCGGGTCCTGGGGGATGCCCCCCGCGCTGAACTGGACGGCGTACAGCTCGCGGGGCTTCTCGGGCTCGGCGGTGTAGGTGGTCACGTCGAAATCGGGCTCCCCGTCCGTCTCCTCGATGTCGATCCCTCCGTCCTCGGCATTCTCGTAATCGTGCGCGCTCAGGTCGAAGTTCACGAAATCGCGGGCCTCTTCCTCGTCGTGCGCGCGGACGTTCGCCATCATGTGCTTGTGGCTATGGACGGCGAACACGCGCAGCTCGGGCTCTCCCGGTTGCGGTTCTCCCGCACCCTCGGTCATCGCGGGAAAGGGGAAGGGGTTACGCGACGCGGGCTACGGCTTCGCGCAGTTCCGCGCTCGCCCCCGGGAGCCGGGCTCGTGGTCGCACGCCCGGTCGTGGGGGCCGGGGTCCTTCTCGCCCTGTGCCGCGGCGAGACCGCCCCACGCTTCCAGCCACGCCTCGTTCGCGGCCGCCAGGACCTCGGCGAGCGTCCCGACCCTATCGACGTGCTCCCGCCCCGGAGCGCCGCCGGGGTTGTAGTAGGTGCGGTACAGCTCCCACGGTCCCCCCAGCTGCCGGCGCACCGAGAGGCGGTAGAGCCCGTCCTCGCCGCGCGCGCGGGCGGCCGGGTTGTGGGCGAATACGTCGATCTCGGCGAAGGCGTACTCCGGTCGGTCGGGGTCCGGGTGGGTGAAGCCCACCTCGTACTCGCAGACGATCATCGAAGAAAGGGAGAAGGGGTTACGCGGCCGAGCCCGCCCGGATCAGTAGTCCGACTGCGGTCTCGTCGGGGTATCGGCCCCGAGCATCAGGTCGATGGCGTCCAGCACCGAGCCCCGGTTCTTCGTCGCGGCCTCCGTGTCGCGGAGCAACTGGAGGAAGACGCGGTTCTCCCGCCACTCCTCCTCGCCCTTCTTCTTGCGCTCGTAGTGCCGACCCCCGTCCTTCGTTGGGGTGTAGCCCCCGAGACGGGCCACGACCTCGGCGACCGTCCCTTCGAGCTGGGGCGGAGGCGCTTCCATCGCCGGCAGTCCCGGGATCCCCGTCGCCAGCTCGCGGACGAGCTTGAGGGTCGCCGCCCGGTCCTTCCCGCTCGACGGACCCGCGACCGCCTGGGTGACGTGCCCCTCCTTCGCGACGGTCGGGTAGAGGGTGACGCCGAAGTACGCGGGGAGCTTTCGGTCCAGCTCCTCCGGGGCGTTGTCCCCGAACTCGACCTCCATCGTGATCGGACTGCCGCCGCCCGGGCTGCTGATCTTCACCATCGACACGCCGTCCGCGGCGCTCTTGATGAGCTGGGCGGCGAGCTCCCACGGCCGGACCTGGAGGAGCACGGCCGGGTTGACCGAGCGGTCGTACCGCTCGGCCTTCCGCTCCGCGCGCTCGCGGGCGATCGTGGGGTTCGCGTCGATCACCGAGGTTCGGGGCTTGACCTCGCCGCTCGCGAGGTTCCAGATGTGCTCCGCGGAGTCCATGACGACGGTGGGCTTCCCGTTGGTCCGCGTCGAGCCGTACGCCTGCCGCTCGGGCGGGAGGCCGCAGCCCTCCTTCGGGCAGACGGGGAACTTCGCGGCCTTCGCCGTCGCACGCACGAGCTCCCGTTCCCCGCAGAGCTCGGCCATCTGTCGGACCTCCGTCCGGAAGTAGGCGTCCATCGGGCCCGTGAGCTCGGTGTCCCGGTAGCCGTCCTCTCCCTTCACGAGCTCCTGCTGTCCCTCGGGCGGTAGCGTCGCGACCAGGACGGCGTGCGCGACATCCATCTCGCCCTTCCCGAGCAGCGTCTGCGCCTCGGGCACCAGGTTCAGTAGGCGGAGGCGTTCCCGCACGTACGTCTCGGACTTGTGGATGCGGGCGGCGACCTCCTTCGGCTTCGCGCCCGCCGCGGCCGAGTACTCGTGGATCCCGCGGGCCTCCTCCATCGGGGTCAGGTCCTTGCGAAGCAGGTTCTCCAGCAGCTGGATCTCCGACCGCTCGGTGTCGTTGATGTCGAGGACCCGGACGGGGACGGTCTTCAAGCCGGCGGCGCGGGCCGCGGCGATGCGTCGGTAGCCGGCGACGAGCTCGTAGGCGTGGTCCTGGGGCCCCGGCGGCGTGGCCCGCACGAGCAGCGGCTCCAGGACGCCGTGGGTCTTGACCGACTCCACGAGCTCTCGGAACGCGGGGGTCGAGTCGTCCAGCTCGCGGACGTTCGTTCCGTAGGCGATTTCGGCGACGGGCAGCTCACTCGGCGGCGGCTTCGGCGGCATGACAGTAGAGGGAAGGGGGTTACGCGGAGGGCGGGGCGTCGGCCGGGTCGGGATCCTCCAGCTGGGCCTCCAGGAAGCGGACGCGCTCCTGGGCCGCGTAGAGGGCCCGCTGCTTCTCCTCGAGCACCGTCCGTAGGTTCTCGATGGTCGCGTCTCGACCCTCCAGCGCGGCCTCGAGCTCGGCGAGCTGCTGGGCGTGTACGTCGGTCATGGAACTACGGTCGAAAGGGTTACGCGGGCGGCCGGAGGCGTTCGCGCGCGATCGCGTCCCAGCAGTGTTCGTGGAACTGCTCGTCGCCGTAGGTCACGAACGGGCCGCGGATCATCCGGTGGCACGACGCGAGGGAGCAGCGGACCGCCAGGAGCGCGACCAGCTGGGGGTCGCCCGCCGTGTCCCACACGAGCGTGCCGTGGACCGGCACCTTCGGCGTCTCCGCCGCCATCAGGGCCGCCCCCCGTTCCGCGTGTCGCGCAGGACGCGGGTGGCGATGCGTTCGGCCTCTCGAAGCGCCATCTCGGTCAGCTCGTCGGCGACGCGGTCCCAGACCGCCTGCCGTGCGGCGGGGTCCTCGGCCTGCTCCGCCGGGATCATCGCGCCGCGGCGGAGCGTGACGGTCGAGTACTGGACCCGCGTCGGGATCTTGAGCTCGAGCTCCACGTAGTTCGGGTTGTCGCCCATGCCCACCGGGCGAGGGTGTTACGCTTCGCGTTCGATGTCCAGGACGACGAAGCCCGGGAACAGGTCGCCCACGTCCCAGACCCACGTCACCTTCCGACGCACCGAACGGCCCGTGAAGAAGCCCGTCGTGTGCCCGCTCTCGTCGATCCCGTCCCGCTGGAACTCGGACAGTATCAGGACGTCCCCCACGTTGAAGCCTCGATCGTTCTTGCGGATCTCCCAGCGCTTCGCGCCCACCAGCAGGGGCTCGAAGTGGCCGGGCCAGCACTTGAGGCGATGCTCGATCACGACCAGTTCAACTCCGAGAAGCAGTGCGGGCAGCGCCTCGCCCCGCGACGCACGGGCTTGCCGTCCACCGGGCAGGGGACGGGGGTGTAGAGACGCACCCAGAGCGCGAGCGGCCCCGCGAGACCGAGGGCGCCGAGAAGGACGGCGACCAGGCTCTCCCCGCGACGGCTCATGCGACCGTCCTCGCCCGGACGCGGGGGAAGCGCCCGCTCGGCGGCGGCGGAGGCACGAGGGCGGGGGGATCCTCCTCCGCGCCGAAGGCGCACTCCGAGCAGAGGTCCGGCAGGACCCAGTAGTCGTCGGGCGAGCAGGCGTCGTCGTCCGTGCAGCCGCAGGAGCGGCACTCACCCGCTGGCATCGGCCTCGCCCCTGATCCGCACGGTGATCGTCCGCGTGGTCTTAACCTTCCCGAGCTGCTGCCAGACGGTCGGGTAGTCCTTGCGGAGCTGGGTCATGTTCACCGTCTCGCGGATGTAGTTCGGCGCGTCGGCGAGGGTCTCGCGCAGCTTCGCCGGCTCGATCGGCGTGGACTTGGTCGACCAGGTGCGGCGAACCGCGTCCATGTTCTCGAGCCGGATCCCGTGCAAGTCCGGCATGTGCGTCCACAGGGTCAGCAGCTGGTTACGCGCGGCCTCCTCCTCGGCCTCGAGCGCTTCGCGCTTGCGCTTGAGCCCGGCGACCCGCCACGCGGCCTCGTAGAGCTCGGGGAAGGCAGAGACCACCTCCTCCGCCGGCGTGTCGGGTTCCTCCTTCGGGGCGGCTTCTGCCTCGGCCATCGGTCTACGCCTTGACGAGCAGCCGCAGGTCGTCGCGCAGGGCCGTCAGCGCCGGGATGTGCTCGGGCTTCGCGTCCCAGAGGGTGTGGAGGCCCAGGGCGTCAAGCCGGGTGTTGAGCAGGTCGTCCGCCTTGCGGCGCACGTCCAGGTTCTCGCGGACGGCCGGGTCGTCCATCAGGTCGCGGACGGAGCTCACGATCCACTTCGGGTCGTTGCCCGCCGGGGCCGCGGGGGGCGCCGGCGGCGGTGCCGCCGGGGTCTCCACGACCCGAGCTTCGGTCACGGGCGTCTCGGCGCGGCGTTCGTCGTCCGCGTCGTCGTCGTCCACGTCCTCCATGACGCCC
Organism: Thermoplasmata archaeon; assembly: GCA_035502455.1. GTDB lineage: Archaea > Thermoplasmatota > Thermoplasmata > Lutacidiplasmatales > UBA184 > Lutacidiplasma. The sequence goes on from DATJUI010000024.1 coordinate 24,222, forward strand.
GCCCCGCGGAGCTCCATCGGGAACGCCTTGCGGAGCGCGGCCGCCTCGGCACACTTCTCGAGCTGCCCGTACGGCTGATCGGCCCAGAACTCGGTGAGCTGGCCGGACCGGGGGCCGTACCGCTCCTTCTTGCGTCGCTCGTTCCAGCGGACCTTCGCGACGAAGGGATGCTCCGCGCCCTTCCGCCATACGGTCGCGACGCAGAAGTCGGGGTGCTTGACGCCGTCCGAGTCGACCTCGGGGCCATCCTCGACCTGGGCGCTCCCGTCGTAGAGACCGGTGCGCGCCGCGATCACGCGGAGACCGTCGATGGCGATCTGGATGGACATCTTGCGCTTGTTCGGGTCGTCCTTGTTGTAGACGACGGCGTAGATCTGCTTCCCCGACGCGGGGTCCAGCTGGAGCCGCCACGCCTCGTACAGGAAGACGCGCATCTCGGCCTCGGTCAGGTTGCCGTTGATGTGCTTGGCGAGCGCGACAACGTCGTCGCGGAACCCCCAGTTCCGCACGGCGGTCGTGCCCTGCGCGGCGAGGGCCGTTTCGCCCGGGGACGGGGCCGTTCGGGTTTCGGTCGGCGCGGTGCGTGCGGTGGTTGCGGTCGCCATCGGGTTTCCTCACCCCCTGCGGGGGGGCGTTACGCGCCCGAAGGCGTTGGTAGGATTTACAGCCAACGGGGGGTCGTGAAACGCCCCTATTCGAGCGACAGGCGCTCCCAGCCCTCCGAGCGGAGGACCGCGAGGTGCTCCGGGACGGCCCCCTGCGGGGTCTGGGCGTGCGGCTCGTGGAGCAGCAGCAGGGTTCGGAAGTAGTACTCGGAGGTCGCGTCGCCGCCGCCGACCCCGTAGCTGACGTAGTCGTGGAAGTAGACGTGGACCTGGGCGCTGTGCCCGCGGACCGCGGCGAGGAACGCCGTCTTCTGGCCGAGGCGTTCGAGCTCGTCCAGGATGTCCCGGAGGAGCGACCGCTTCGAGATCCCCGTGAGGCCGTCGTAGCACAGGTAGAGCTCGGGCCGCGGGTCCAGTCGGCACACGTCGAGACGCAGGACGCCCTCGCACTCCTTCGTACGCATCAAGGCTATGGGAAGCGGCTTTACGCGCTCGAGTGGCTCCGGAGCCCGATGGCGGTGCCGACGGGGTGGAATCGCCTGCGTCTCTCGATCGCGACGCCGGTGTACTGGCGCTACGGGCCGCGGGGCAACATCCTGGTCGGCCTCGAAACCGCGGTCCCCACGGGGGGCCGCACCTACGCGAGCGTCCCCTCGGAGCTCAAGCTGACCCCCGAAGAACGCGCCCTGCGCGCCGGGCTCCCCATCCCGCCCGTTCCGCTCGTCGTCACGGCGGAGGAGGCCCCGTCCCTCGCCGAGCAGCGTCGGCGGCCCTTTCCGCCGCCGATCCGGCCCGTGCCGGAGGAGCGGCGGGCCCCCCGGCCGCGGGGCGAGACGCACCGAGGCATCGTGGTCGTGATCCCGGGCGAGGCGGTCGGCACGCTGCGTGTCCACTACGCCGCCGCGGCGAAGGGCCGGTCCGCGCTCGCCCCAGCGCTTCGCATCGCCGCCTACGCGATCCACAACGCCCGGCTGCGGGTACCTCAGTTCGGCCAGGTTACGGGTACCTCCTACGTCCCGCGGGGAACCAGCCAGCTGCCGTCGACCCTGGAGGAGGCGCAGCCCCGGCTCGCGCCCGTGACCTATCCGACGGTGGTCGCGCTGCTGACCGCCACCTTCGAGCCGCCGCTGCTGGAGCAGATCCACGCCGCCCAGCTCATCTCGCCGCGGTTCAACAACTACCTCGAGAAGCTCGGGTGGACCGTCTGCGGCCGAATCCGCGGGTCGGAGATCGTCATCCGCTGCCCGCCGCTGCGCCCGCCCGAACCTCGGCAGCTCGAGCTCGCGACCGAGTTCCTCGAGCGGGGCGAGGAAGTCTTCATGCGGCCCGCGGTCGGCACGACGGCCCCTCCGCCCGCGCCCCCGCCGCGGCGGCCCGGGACCACGCGGCCGTTCTTCTGAGCCCCGCAGGCCTCAAGAGCCCCGGAGCGGCTGGAGGGGCGATGGCGGGAGGCTCCGGGATCGGCTGGGCCGTCGCCGCCGGGGCGGCGGCGCTGGCGATCGGCGCGGGCGTCGTCTACGCGCTCAAGAGCGGCGGCTCGGGGCCGACCGGGTCGAGCTGCCCCGCGGGCGACCTCGTGGAGCCGTCCGGCGGCTGCCCCGCGGGCTACACGATCGACGCGGTGAACGCCGGCTGCTGCGCGCCCGGCGTCCCGGGGACCGAGACGTGTACGGAGGACGCGCAGTGCGGCGCCTGCGAGTCGTGCGTCGGCGGGCTCTGCGGCGCGCCCGTCCCGGCGAACGTGGACGTGCTCGTGAATGACGGCGGGTCCCAGGACGAGACGGTCGCCTCGGTCGGGATCCCGTTCACGAATCTGTCCACCTGCGACTGGAGCTCGCTCGCGTTCTACGAGGGGCAAAAGCAGTTCACCGTCTCCGGACGGCTCGTGGACGCGACCGGAGCGGGCGTGCCCTGCACCGCCATGAACGCGCGGTTCGAGTCGACCGCGCTCGGAGTCTTGGACGTGACGGGGACCGACGCGAACGGGAACTTCACCGTCACCTACGAGGTCGCGGCGCCCTATCAGGGGAACGCGGGCTGTCCCGGACCGGGCGACACGGTTCCGGTCGCGATCGTCGCCAACCTGGACTTCCTGCTGCCGAACGGGGCACTTGTCGGCACGACCGTCTGCACCGTCACCGTCTACATCACGGGGGTCTGATGGCCGCACCGCCCTCCGCCCTGACGCTCCCGCCCCCCCGAGCTCCGCGCGACTACTCCTGGGTGAAGCCGGTCGTCCTCTACGGGGGGATCGCGGGAGGCGTCATCCTCGTCGGCTACGGCGTCTACACCGTGCTCAACAACGTCTCGCAGAACCAGAACCAGGCGGCGCTCAACTCGTGCGCCGCGCAGTGGCAGTCCGCCTTCGACGCGTACCAGACCCAGTACAAGTCGTACGTCGAGGCGAACGGCGGGGCCGCGCTGACCTCGACCCAGACGGCGAACCTCCAGGGCTACGTCTCGATCATGAACCAGGCGGAGCAGTGCATCCTGACCGCCGGGAACGCCTCCACGTCCACGTGGGCGACCACGCTCACCGACATCGCGATCGCCGCCGCCGTGGCGGTCGGTGCGGTCGCCGCCTTCCGCGCCTACCTGAGCTACCGCGGGGGACTCGTCCGCTCCGGGTCCGAGGCGCGCGCCGCGGTCAAGAGCGCGATCAATCAGACCGAGGCCTCGAGCGGGAGCATCTCCACCGACGACGCGAGCGGGCTCAACGAGCAGGTGGCGAGCGACGGCGCGACGGAGGCCGCGGCGGAGCAGAGCGCGCTCGGCACGACCGCCTCGGCGAACCTGGACGCCGCGACCGCCGCCGACGACACGAGCCTGGTCGACTCCATCCAGAGCTTCATCACCACGGTCATCGACACGATCGTGGACGCCGTGACCGCGGTCTACGATTATTTCGCGGCCCTTTTGGCCTGAGCGCCGGATTTAGTGCGCACCCTTGCGCAGGTTGCAGAGGGGGTGGGCCACCTGAACGTTGTCCATCGTATGAGTTCCTCCGCGCGAGAGGGGGATTCGATGGTCCACATGGCAGCCGGGGAAGGGGACGGGGTTCCCGCAGATTCCGCACAGGCCCTTATCGCGGAGCCAGACCTCCATCGGGTCGATCGGTTCGGTGGCACCGTTGATTCGCCTCCGCGTGCGTCTCAGTAGCTGGTGTGCCCGCTGCTTCCCGGGGTATCGCAGCCTCCACCGTTTCCGACCCTCCCGCCACTTTTCGGGGTGCGACCGACGATACGCCCGCCGCTGTGCGCGGACCGACTCGGGATGGGCCGCCTTCCAACGGCGCCACGCTTCACGATGGGCCACGGGGTCGGTCGGCTGCTTAGAGGCGTAGTGAACGCGTCGCCGCCACGCGAGATTGTCCGCATAGCGGCAGGCCCGGCAGATGTGCGCGTGACGGCGTTGATCCGTGGGGAGCCAGTTTCCAGCGCTCAGCTCACCACCACAGACACGGCATACGTTCTTGTCTCGGTAGCGGAGGTAGCCGCCGCGCGGCATTATGGCAGGATAGTCGTCGGGCCTAAATAGGCTTGAGCGGCTCGCTTACCGGGTCGAAAACCCGCGGCTCAGCCAGCCCTCACGGGCGCGGTCGGAGGTGCGTGTGCAATGGCAAGTTCTAACAACGGGACCCTCAGCATCGTCCTCTCGAGCCTCGCGACGTACGTGCTGCTCCTGGTCGCCCTCGCGGCGTCCGTGCTGTTCAGCTACGTGTACGCGATCTTCCCGACCGCCTTCGGGAACGTCGGCGTCGCGACCAGCCTCGCCGGGATCGTCGCCTACCTGGTCCACGACCTGACGAACGCCCACCTGCCCAGCGGCTGGCCGCAGTGGACGACGTTCCTCGCCGTGAGCCTCGCGTCGGCGGCGTACGGCGCGGTCGGCGCGTTCACCGCCTCGACGCTGCTCGAGCTCGGTGCCGGCCTGACGTGGGCGCTTTCGTTCGTGACGTTCCTCAACACGTACGTGGGGGAGAACGGAACGGCGGAGCTCACGCCGGCGGAGCTGGCGATCGCCACGGCGGCGATCGGCTTCACGCTGGCCTTCCTGACCTGGTGGGCGAGCGACCCGACCGCGACCGCCGCGACGGTGCTCGTGACGCTGATCTTCACGGCCGCGCAGTGGTTCCACCTGACCGAGACCGCTCCGGCGAGCTCGGCCCCGGCGCCCGCGCAGGCGGGCTCGTAGCGGGCCCGGCGGCCCGCGAGGACAACCCCTTCTTCCCTTCTTTTGCGAAGGAGTCGAGCGTCACCGTCGGAGGCGGGAGGACCCGGCCGGCCTCGGCCTCCTGGTGGAGATAGTCCCGAGCGGCCTCGAGGGGGACACAGACGACGATCGAGGAGGGGCCCCGATTGGGGAACAGCCGCAGGTAGGCGTCATACTGCGCCACGTTGGCCGTGCGCTTCGAGTGCAGGACCAGGAGCGCCGTCTTGTGCTCCGCGGCGGCGAGTGCTTCGACCGACGCGAACAGCTTGCGGATCTCCGGCCACGTGACCGGGCACCCGCGGCCGTGCTTCGTCTCGATGAACAGGGTAAGGTGGAGGGAGTCGGAACGAGAGTGCTTGGAGTTTCCCCCCGACAGCGGGTTGCGCTCGGTGCCGAAGAACTCCGCGATCCGCCGTTCCACTTTCTTCCACGCAGGTTCGCTCACGACTCCCTCTCCGACGGGGGGGGAGAGGGTGTTACGCGCTCGGGTTCCGGGAACAGCCAGTCCGGCAGCAGGGGGGCCGGCACGGGGAGCTCGATCGTGATGGCGAAGGGGGGCGGGGGCTCGAGGACCCGGAACTCCGCGTCCACGGCGCCCGCGTGACGGCGGCGGTGCTCGCGGTCCAGCTCGACCTGGCCGATGATGAGGGTGCTCGCCTCCAGCAGCTGCTCCAGCATCGTGCGCCGCTTGCCGCTCATCGGCCCTCAAGCACGAGAGTGATCCGCGGGACCTGCTTGCCCTTGCGGTCCACGCGCTCGATGACGGTGGAGACCAGGTCGTAGGTGGCCTCGCCGGACGCGAGGAGCCGGGCGCTCTCGAGGCGCTCGGTCAGCTGCTGGAGCAGCGGGTCCGGCAGGCCCCGGCTCGTGAGGGGCCCCGCGCGCGGGTCGTCCGGTTCGCCGTACTCCTCCTCCGAGACCACGGCGTCCGGGTGCATCGAGACGACGGACGACCGCAGGTGGTCGGGGCAAAAGAACCGCTCGATGTGGCCGCGCGCCCCAGGGATCCGGACGCGCTTGAGGTGCTTCGTCTCGGGGCAGTTGACCACCGAGCACTTGGGGTAGGTGCCCGGGGGGAGGTCAGCGACGAGCGAGGGGGTCGACATCGGCGGTGGATCCTTTCGGGGGGAGAGGGGGCTGGACGAGATAGCCCTGCTCCTGGAAGCCCCGGGCGTGCCAGTCGCAGACCCACTCGGGCACGGTCAGCGAGAACGTGACGGGGGGCGAGGCGGCGGTGAACGGGGAGGGGACGCGCGGCAGCATCCCAGGTCCCTGGACCCGAAACGCGACGTGGGCCCAGCGCGTGCCCTCCAGGGCGCAGGTCGGGACGGAGCAGATCACCATCCGCGCCGTCTCCGGAACCGGTCGATCGAGCTCTCGATGGTCTCGTAGACGCGGACGTACATCACGAGGTCCGGCCGCGACCGTGCCGCCTTCTTCTCCTTCGCGACGACGGTCGCCAGCTGCTGGAGCTCGTCCGCGGTCAGCGACCCGTCCTTCATCTTGAGGGACAGGCGCTCGTGGAGGCGCAGGTCGCCGAGGGTGATCCCGGGAAGGGTCGGTGAGGGCTTCGCGTCGTCCGCGCTCACGGGGACCGGGGAAGGCGTCGCGTCTCAAGAGCGTTGAGGCCCCGCTCGAAGCCGAGCGTGTTCGGGACGAAGACGCCGGTCGCGGTTCCGTACCTGCCAGCCTCGCGCGAGTTCGCGCTTGCGCGCGAGCGCGGCCGAACTGATGCCGGCATCAGGCCGCGACCTCCTCCTTCACCGTGCGGATGCGACTCTTTGCCTCACGCACGGCCTGGAACATCCCGTTAAACTCCCTCATAAAGCCGTACTGGCACAACTGCCGCAGCGCCGCGCGCAGCGCCTGGCCCGAGCCGCCGCCCTTCGCGATCGGGTTCTCCCACCCGCGCGCGGCATACTCCTTGCCGATGGGCCCGGTCGACACCTTCTCGTCGAAGAACCCCTCGGCGAGGAGCTTCGCGAGCTTCCCGATGTGCTCGTCCTCGTTCGCCTCGATCGTGACGACCTTGACGTGGAGGGTCAGCTCGGGCGTCTCCGTGAACACGTGGAGGTCGGCCTTGGTGCGCTCGGCGGGTTCCTTCGTGTCGTAGGTCGCGTCCTCGAGGCGGGTGAGGTCCCCGGGCCGGGGCCCGCGCTTGATGGCGACGATGGCGTTGCTCGCCGCGGCCCGCGCGTTCGCCTCGGCGCGCGCGTGCTCCGCCGCGACGCTGCGGACGAGCTCGGCCTTGCTCGTGAGCTCCTCCTGCAAGTGTCGCTCGAGCTCCTTGACCGTGTTTCGCAGTCCCGCAATTTCTCGCTCGAACTTCGCCCTCTCCTCCTCGTCCACGATTTCCTCCTTCTTCGGTTCCACCAACGGAATGTGAAGCGTCCGGACGCCCTCGTCCGTGCTCAGGATGAAGTCCCCGACCTTGAGCTTCCGCACCATCGCGGGCTTGACCCCGTCGAGGGCCTTGCAGATGCGGCTGATCTCGAGGTCGCTGGACTGGACGCCCTGGAGCAGGAGGGCGAAGTTCCGCAGGATCTGCTGGTTGACGCCCGTGAGCGCCTGCGAGTCGACCCACAGGAACAGGTTGAGCTTCGCTCCCTGCGAGGAGAAGAAGTCGGCGGCGCGGGTCACGGGCGTCAGCGAGTCGCTCGGGATGAATCGTCGGGCCTCGGGCAAGACGACCAGCAGGGGCCGGGCCCGGCCCTTCGGGTGCGCTTCCATGAGGCGGTCGAGCGTCGCGGCGATCACGAGCTGCTGGACGGTCAGGGGCCAGCCCTCGAGGTCGACTACCCCGACGCCGTCGGGCTCCTCCAGCGTCGTTTCCAGCTTGTGCCCGCGGACCCACGGCAGGATCTCCTGGAAGTACTGGTCGAGCTCGAGCGTGCGGTCGCGGACCCAGGCGCTCGGCGACTTCTTGCCGAGGGCCACGATCTTCGCGTGGACGTCCTCGAGCGCGTGCGCCCCGCGGGTCGACTGCATCAGGAGGGGTCGGTACTGCTTCGGCCGCTCGCCGAGGAACGTCCATAGCATCGTCTCGACGTTGTGCCAGTCGAGGCGCTCGCGGAAGAAGGGGACCAAGTGCCGCGCTCCCGGGAACGGGATCTCGTTGCGGCCGGTGCGGAAGACGAGCGCGTCGGCGCCCGAGGTGGCGGCGAGCTCGTGGATGAGCGTGCGGAGCGTGGTCGTCTTGCCGGCCCGCCGGGTCTGCCCGAAGACGCCGAGGTGTCCGAGCGGGACGAGGACATCGTACGCGTGCCCCTCGTTCAGGGCCTTGCCGAGATGGATGGTCGTCATCACCTACTGCCCGCGGGTGTTACGCACGCTCAAAGAGGGCGCGCGTGCCCTCCAGCTCCAGGTCGCGCTGCGGCGGGGCGAGGAAGGGCAGGTGCGCGAGGCGGAACAGGTCCTCCTCGGTCTCCACGTGGACGGGGCGGTTGCCGCCGTTGAGCACGCGGCCCTCGTCGGTGCGGAGGTTGTAGTTGTGGAGACGGGTGACGAACGCCTGGCTGAAACGCGCGGAACCCGTGCGGATGAGGTAGATCACGGGCCACTCGGCCGGGGGCATCACGACGAAGAGGTCCAGCGGGAGCGTGAACTCGGCGCGGTTGGTCGGGACGCGGGCGCGGTAGTAGCGGGGGCCCCACGGCGCGCGCTTCCCGGCCGCGTCGGGCAGGCCGTGGGAGACCCCGAGCTGGTCGAGCACGCGCGGGATCTCCGCGGAGGACCCGAAGCGGTCGGAGAGCTCGGCGACCACCTCGAGGTCCCCGACCAGGGGCTTCTGCCGCCGGATGGAGCCGGCGGGGACCGCCCGCACGACCGTCCCGCTGTCCAGGAGCGCCGCGCAGATGCGCTGCGCGGCGGTCGCGGCGGTGCCCAGCGGGATCTCGACCTTCGTCACTCGTGCCGGTCCGCGGGGGCGATGTCGTCGAGCAGCTGGCGGAGCTGCTTCGCCGCCGTGATGAGGTCCTGCCCGTAGAGCTCCTTCGCGTAGGCGAGGAGCTGGCCGAGCCGAGAGAGTTGCCCGGAGGTCGGCCGCGCCTCGTACGGGGCCGAGAAGGTCGGGCGCGCCGCCCGAGACTTCACGTCGTCCTCAAAGAGGCTCGCGATCCGCGCGAGCCCGTCGCCGAGCACCTGCCAGCCCTCGGTGCCCTTGAGGGCCTTCACGAGCTCCAGCTGGACACGGGCCATCTTGAGCGCCTCGGACTCGGGCGCGGGGTTCAGCGCGTCCGCGGCCTGCTTCAACCGAAGCGCCCGCTCGAGCGCGTCGAGCTGCTCGGCCTTGGTCTCGGCGTCGGTCGGCGGCGTCTCGACATCCTGCTTGTCGTTCGTCATTTTCCTCCTGCTGTCCTCGCTCTATGGGGACTGTGAACCGGGGCCTTCGGGGGGATGCCCGCATTGGTCGCAGCGGTTCGAGACCGCCTCGGCCGCACTCAGGATGCGGGGGAACCCGCGGACCCCCCAGTTGTGGAACGAGTACTCGCACCCGCAGGAACAGGGCCGCGCCGTCGTGGGAGCTTCCTCGGGAGTCACGGGATCTCCTCGGGCTCGGGGGTCCATCCGAGGACCGCGTGCCCGTGGCGCACTTCCCACGCGCGGGCCACGTTGGCCGCCCGGGCCAGGATCGCCTGGGCACGGCGGTTGAGGTCCGAGCAGTAGCGGTCGAGCTCGCCCTGGTCGCGGAGGGTGAAGTAGCCCGCGCCGGTCGCGCCGATCGGGGCCAGACCCTCCCGAAGGGCCTCGGTGATCAGCGCGCGGGTCAGCGGGTGGCCCGGGGTGTCGTTGAGCGCGAGCTCGCGGGCGATCTCGCTCGCGGGAACCGCGGTGTCCTCGCCGCGGCAGCGCTCCAGGAACGCGACCACCCGCAGGACGTCCGCACGGTTGATGCGGGGATCCGGGACGCTCACGGTTTCCTCATCGGCCGACCGTTGTTGCGGCGCAGGAGCTCCAGCAGCGCCTCGTCGTACGTGTAGCCCTTGCCGACCCAGGCGCGGAAGCGCTCGTGGGTCGAGGGCGTTACGGGGATCCGCGCCGTCGCGTTCCGCTTCGAGTCGTAGCCGCCCGCGCCCGGCCTGCTCCGAACCATCGGGCCCGGGAGAGCCTGTCAGTATTTACAACCGCGGGTGGCCGGGACCCCTCCGTTTCCACTCCAACCCGACGCTTAAGAGGCCGGGAGACTCTGCTCCCGGCCCGCGCCCCCACGGCGCTGCCCTCCCCGCCGGAGGAAGGTATGGAAACCGAGAACGGAACGGCCCATAAGAGTATCGACACGAGCCGAACGAGCCCCCTACCCCCCTGTCCCCGCTGCGGGGGCGCCCTCCAGACGTGGAGCGTGCGCGCCTGCGGGCGGGGCGGCCAGGCTCACTACCTGGACGGGACCGTCTGCACGGATCCCGGCTGCGGGGTTCTGTACGACCGGGCGGGCCGTCACCCTATCGAAGGGGGGGTGGTCGTGTGACTCCCGCCCAGCCCACCCTCGAAGAAGCGGCCCAACCCGTTCTCCGGATCCGCCCTCCTACTCCCTCCACACCCCCCCCCGGTCCGGTCCGGACCGGTCCGGACCGGATCCCACCCCCCTCCCTCCCCCGTACCCAGCTCATCGTCGTGTACGCGAAGATACCGCTGGCCCTCTACGACGACCTCAAACGGACGGGGGTCAACATCTCGGGCACCTGCCGGGCCGCCCTCGAGGAGGCCCTGGGGGGAGACGGCGAGGTGCTGGAGCTGCGCCGTCGGGAAGCCGAGGCCGAAGCGAAGCTCGAGGCGCTGCGGGCGGCGCGGACCGCGGCGGAGCACGCGGCGGTGCGGGCCGAGCGGCAGCTGGCGCACGCCCAGCGGGTCGACCGGGCGATCGACGAGCTCCGAACGCGGGCCGCGAGCCGGGCCGGCATCGATCGACGCCACAACATGAGCTGGCTCCGCTCCCACGCGGCGAACGACCGCCTCCTGCGGACGCTGGACCCGCTGGACCTCTACGAGCTCGTCTTCCCGGAGCCCGGCGCATGAGCGGCTATCCCGCGACCGACTCCGCGACGGCGTTCGAGCGTCGCGCGAAGGAGCTCGAGGAGATCTACGGTCCCCGGCCGCGGGACGCCGAGGGGCGTCCGCTGGCGTTCACCTGGTCGACCGGCGACGAGCTGCTCGCCGAGCTCGACCGGCTCCGCGCGATCGGCGTCCGGTACTGGGCCGAGCACGGCGGACGGGACCCCCGCGACCCCATCTGGCAGCACGTCCCCCCGCCCCCGCTCGACAAGGAAAAGGCGGTGCGGGAGTGGCAGGAGTTCGTCGCCGCGGAGCGGTCGGCGGGGCGGCGGGCGCTGAAATAGCCCCGAGTCGCTCGACGCCGCGTGTTCCGGGGTCCGGTCGAGGAGCTCGAGGGGCGCCTCCGGGAGGCGAACCACGCGCTCGAGGAGCTGTACGTCGTCCAGCGCGACAACGTCGCGAGCCGGGCGCGCCTCGAGGCGGCCATGCGCTCCGAGCGCGACCCCGCCCGACGCAACGCGATCGCCCGGCAGTTCTACGAGACCGAGCAGCGGCGGCAGGAGACCGAGCACCGCATCCTTTACCTCCGCGGCCGACGCGACCAGATCGAGCGGGACGTGGTCCTCGGCCGCATCCGGGCCAAGAACGAGGGGGAGTACGCCCGGCGGATCCACGAGCGCCTGCGGGAGCTTGACCGGCAGAGCCGCAGCCTGGGGGCCCGGGCCCGCAAGGCCCGCGACCGCGCCGCCCGCATCGCGCACGACTTCCGCATCGTCCCGGGCGCCGCGCGGGGGGAGTTCGGGCCGTTCGTCCTGGCCCCGCACGAGTTCTCGATCGCCGACCCGAAGGCCCGGCAGCAGTACGACTTCCTGACCGCGGAGTTCCGCGCCTGGAACGACCGCCGCGCCCAGGTCGACCGCGAGCGCGTCCATCTCGAGCAGCGCCTCCGGGAGCTCCGGGCGCAGGCGCGCGGCCGCACGTTGTAAATACTGTCAGGCGTTCGGTCCGCTCGTGGCGGACGCACCGGACGCCCGGCAGGACGAGCTGACCGACACGCTGAAACGGATCGACGTGGCGATCATGCCGGACCACTGGGCCGCCGACATCCGAAAGACGGCGGACGGCCGGTTCCGGGTCGATTACCACGAATGGTTCCCCGCCGCGGTTTCCGAGGAGGCCATCGTCCGCACGCTCGCGGTGCTGCGGAGGATAGGGGGCGACCTCCGCTCGTCCCGCTACGAGGCCGTGCCCGAGGGCTGGCATCTGGCGCTGGAGTTCGCGAGCGACCGGGCGGGCAGCGCCGGGATGGTCCTGGGCGAGGCGATGGGGCAGATCTACGCGTCCTTCGGCGACCCGGAGGAGGCGCGCAAGGTCGTGCTCGAGGCGGTCGAGTGGTGTCACCAGGTGCTGGGTCCGAAGGTCCGCAACCAGGAGGGGCTGCCGCCGTGACGCTCCGGGTGCAGCTCGACTGGCTCGGCAGCAAGCCGGGGCGTTCGCGGATCCCGGACGTGCAGCTGGACGTCCCGGTCCCTCCGGCGCAGGGGCCCGACGGCGGCCGGTGGGAGTGGGTGGGCCCGCTCCCGAAGCAGGACGTGGACCTCGGCGACGGCTTCACGCTCAAGCTGCTCGTGATCCGCACCGCGTCCGTCGCCGACCGGCCGCGCAACCCGGTGGCCCGCGATCGCCGCGCGACGCCCCCGGACCCTGCGCCGGTCTCCGCCCAACGCGCGCTCCCCGCCCGGAAGGAGTGTCCGCAGTGCGGCGTTTCGATGCTGCCCAACGGACTCGCGATCCACCTGGCGAAGAAGCACGGCGTCGTCGGCGCCACGAAGTCCCCCTCCACCCGCGCGCAGGCCACTCCGAGGGACGGAGGGAGTCGCTCGGAGGGCGGGGACAGGCCCACCTCGCCCGGCGAAAAGCGGGTGGAGACCTCGCCGACGAGCGCCGAGGACGTGCTCAGGGTCCTGACCTATCACTTCCAGGGGCGCGCGCCCGCCTACATCATCGCGCAGTTCCGCACCGTCGCCCCGAAGGACGTGGTCCTGCGGTGGATCCAGCACGGCTACAAGGTCCTCGACATCCCGCCGCCCGCGGCGGGGAACGGGCCCGACCCGCGGGCGGTCGAGGTCTTCACGCAGCTGGCCCCGGGCGACCGGCTCCGGTTCGCCGAGCGGGTGTCGAAGTGGAGGGAAGGATGAACGCGGAGGGGTGTGCGGGGTGCCAGGCGCCGAAAGAGCTCGGACTGAAGCCGCTGTCGGACATTCCGCACGTGCGCGAGCTGCACGAGCAGCTCCAGCAGCTGGCCGACGACGCCCGCCTCCGCAAGGTCGAAGCGGCGTTGCGGGACGCCCTCTACGAGCATCGGGGGGACGTCGCGCACAATCCCTGTCCCTCGGGAGACGATTGCTGGGTGAGGCGAGCCGAAGCCCTCCTCAACGAACCGAAGGAGGGGCCCCCATGACCGCCCCCGAACCTCGGTGCGCGCCTCGCTGCGCCTTCTGCGGTCACCCTCGGCGGTGCTCATGGCACCCGAAGGCCCACGCCGGAGATTGCGATGATTTCAATGAGTATGGGACCGTATTCTGGGCCATACCCCCTTCCGCGCGGAAGAGACATGCGTTCGTCCCGCCGAAGGAGGAGCGCGAGGGATGACAGTCGAACTGGATCCCCCGTTCATCGACTGGCAACGAAACGAGAAAGAACTGAGGCAGCGCATCCGCGCCCTCGAAGCCCGCGAGAAGGCGCTCGTGGAGGCGCTGCGGGATTATCATCTATGGATTAGCGAGTGGTTCCCGGTTCGAAACCTATTGGGCCTTGAGCATCGAGAGATGTTCGAGCGAGCCGAGGCCCTCCTCAACGAGCCGAAGGAGGAGCGCGAGGGATGAGCGGCTGGAACGCCAACCAGGAAATCGAACTCATCCGAGCGAAGGACCGTATCCGCACCCTCGAAAGGGTGCTGAGCGAAGTCCTCGGGTCGGGTTCCTGCGACCCCGACGTCCGCAAGCGGGCGGAAGCCGTCCTCGAAGGGAAGGCGGGCGGGACATGAGCGATCTGCTCGACACCTGGTTCGTCCGCCACATCGAGACTGCCCTCCCGCTGCTGCTCTCGCTCGTGCTCCTGGCCGCGTTCACCGCGGTGGCCTACGGGATCGGGCCCGCGCCCTCGGAGGGCAGCGGCCTCGTCGTGTACGGGATCCTCGGATGGATGGTGGCCCTGTTTTTCCTGCTGCCGCGGTTCGTCCTCGGGTGGGTGAGACGGCCCCTGTGAGCGACCGCGTTCACCTCGCCCGCGACGACTCGGCGGCCATTCCGGTGAACAGTGACGGCCGGGCTCCGCCCCTTCGTTGGTTCTCGAAGACCGACGGGCCCACCATCAGCGACCCGCACGGCTGCCTCGGGAACCTCGTCCGTCACCGCATCGAGCCGAGCGGGGAGGTCTTCCCGTCGGTCCTCCTCCCGGCGACGCAGGCCACGCACCCCGAGTGGCACGTCTGGGTGACGCTGGACGGGTGGGTCCGCGGGGCCCGGAGCGGGTCGCCATGAAGCCCTGCGGAAACCCCGACTGCACCCACCTCAAGCGGAACCACGAGGCGTGGGGGACCCGTCACCCCGGCCAGTGCCTCGTCCCCGGGTGCGCGTGCCGCCAGTACGTTCCGCCCGGGCAGCGGCTCCATCGGGACGCGGGCGACCCGCCGGGTACGGGCACGCACGTCTGCCGCTGCGGGGCCGTCCGCGGCTACTCGGTGATCGAGGCCGGACCGTGAGGCCCCCGAAGCTCGACTGCCCGTTCTGCCCGTACCGGATCCGCAGCACCGAGGAGAGGCTGTGGCGGCACGTCCATCGCCGCCACTACGCGCCCCGACCGGACGCCGTCGTACGGGCCTGGCTCCTCGCCCGCGTCCGCGAGGGCCGGCCCTACGCGCACCGCGTCGTCGCGATGGGCCGGTCGATCGGGATGGTCATCCCCCGTCCGGTCGCGCTCCGGCTGGGCCTCGAGCCGGGGCAGCTCGTCGAGGTGACGCTCTGGGGCCAGGTCGCCGTGCTCCGGCCGCTCGGCGCGCCGCCCGTCCCGAGCGGCCCTTAAGAGAGCCGGAGGCCATCGGCTACCGGATGGGCACCGCGATCAGCGCCACGGCGGCCGCGACCACGGCCGACTGGACGACCTCCGCCCCGATCTCCTTCGACCTGGCGCTCCCGGCCGGTGGCAGCCTCTACTTCGCCGTGCTCGGCGTCGGCGCGACCTACCCGTCCGACCCGCCGTCCGCCTCGGATTCGCAGGGCAACGACTTCGGGGACAGCTATCCGGTCCTCGAGCTCAAGGTCCCCCACGGGGACGCTCCGACCTTCGAGCCGTATGCCTGGGCGTTCTACGCGGACGCCGTGGTCGGCGGCGCCGACACCGTGACGGTCGACCTCGGCAGCGGCGCGCCCGAGGGCGGAGCGGTCGCCGCGGCCTTCGCCATCTCCGGCACCGAGGACCCCTCGGGCGACACGACCAGCAGCCCCTACGCCATCGGGAACGGCTCGGGATCCGCGACCCCCGCGAGCACGGGGAGCTTCGCCGTCGCCGCGGCCGGCGAGCTCGTGCTCGTCTTCCTGATGTCCGCCGACGTGACCGGCGCCTCCGCTCCCGTCGACTCGTTCTCCGGCTCGCCCCTCGCCGTCACGTCCTATCGCCACGTGTCGAACCACGGGCTCACGGACGACGACGGCTGGCTCGACCTCCTCGCCGGGACCGCCGTCACCAGCGGCACGAGCGGCCAGGTCCTCACCGGCTCCTCCACGACCAGCGCGAGCGGCCAGTGGGGGATCTTCGCGCTGCCCCTGCTCGGCGCGGCCGCGCCGAGCTCGGCGCCCTCCGGGATGCGGAGGCCGATCTCGCCCTACGGCTACGGCCCCGGCGACGCGGTCGGCTACGCCCCGCGGAGGGTCGCCTGATGGCGCTCGCCCTCGACGGCTCCAACTCCGCGAACTTCACCGGGAGCTCGGGCACGAGCGGCATCACCACGACCCTCGCGGACGACGTGATCGTCCTGGCGATCACGATCGACGCGAGTGGCATCGAGGTCGACTCGGTGGAGGTCACCGGGCTGACCTTCGCGATGCGCGCCGCCGTCGACGGCCCCGCCGAGCGCTGCGAGCTGTGGTGGGCCCCCTCCGCCGCCGTCCAGGACAACTCGCGCGTCACCGTGAACCTCTCCGCCGCCGCGAGCGTCGCCCTGGTCGTCTGGGGCGTCTCGGGATCCCCGAGCTACCTCACCCCGTGGGACGGCGGCAACGTGCCCCGCACGGCGTCCGGCACCTCCGACGCCGCCACCGTCACGGGGATCACGACCGCCTCCCCGCGCGCGATGCTCCTGTTCGTCCAGGGCTGCCCGGGCGCGCCGACCGTCACGCCCCCGAGCGGCTTCACCCGCATCGACGAGCCGTTCAACCCCGTGTGCGGGGCGTCCTACCTCGTCGAGAGCTCCGCGCAGCGGGACCTCACGGTCGCGGGCAGCTTCTCCGCGAGCGAGGAGTGGCAGGCGATCGCCGACGCGCTCAGCTCGGACTTCGACCCCGCGAGCTCCTCCGGCATGGTCGCGAGCCCCTCGCCCTACGGCTACGACCGCCGCGTGATGTACGGCTACGCCCCGCGCGAGTCGCCCTGACGTCCGCCGGACCCGGGCACCCTTAAATGCGCCGGAGTCGCTCGCTGCGTCCGATGGCCTCCGTCACCGTGCCGGCCCCGCCGGCCGCATGGACCCCGCCGCCCGAGGACGCCGACCCGATCCCGTCCCGCGGGGGGGGTTTCCGCGTCAAGCTCGAGCTCGTCTGCCGCGACGCGGAGGGCCACGTCACGGGCAGCTGGTCCAACGAGTACGACCAGACGCTCCTCCAGTTCGCGCAGTTCGTCCAGGCGTCCTTCATGGGCGTGTCGAGCGGCCTCTCGTTCAAGGACACGAGCGGGACGTCCCACACCCAGACCGGCCAGATCCTCGCGGGCACCCCGCAGATCGCCTTCGGCACGGGCACGACCGCCTCGACCTTCACGGACTACACCATCCAGACCGCCGCGGGCGGCACCAACCCCGTCACCGCGACCGTGACCTCGATCTCCTCCAACACGTTCACCGTGACCGCCACGTGGACGAACTCCACCGCGGGCAGCGTCTCGATCTCCGAGCTCGCGATGTACGTCACGACGACCCAGGGCATGGGCACCGAGTCGACCTTCGCCCTGACCCACGACGTCTTCACGGGCCAGAACGTCTCCGTCAACGGCACCGCCGCCGCGACGCTGACGTTCACCTTCACGTAGGCTTATCGGGCGCGAAGCCGCTCGTCGGGCCATGCCCGACTTCGCGGAAGCCGTCTCGCTGACCTCGCCCAACTCCACCCTCGTCATCGACACCCTCGACCCGAACGTCCTGACCGCCGACCTCAACCTCGCCACCGCCAACACGTGGTCGGCGGCCCAGACCTTCCCCCCCTCCGGGGTCATCATCCAGAGCAGCGGCGGGGGCCAGGTCACGCTCGCGATCGGCAGCGTCGCCAGCGACTACACGGCCACCTTCCCCGCGGCCAGCGGCACGCTCGCGATCGTCAGCCACGCGGCGACCTGGACCGCCCTCCAGACGTTCGGGACCGAGATCTCCTTCCTTGGCGCGCAGGTGTCGGGGACGCCCAGCAGCGGGAACGTCCTCTACTACAACGGGTCGAACTGGATCCCGCAGGCCCCCTCGGGTCTCGGCCTCGTCAACTCGGTGTCGAACTCCGACAGCACCCTGACGGTCTCGCCGACCACCGGGTCGGTCGTCGCGAGCCTCAACCTGGCGAACGCGAACACGTGGACGGCCACGCAGACGCTCAGCAACAGTGGCGGCGGTGCCACGGGCCTCTCCCTGGTATCCACGGCCTCGTCGGGGAGTTCCGTCTATAGTCCGGTGATCGCGTTCTACAACGATACGCACTTCGAGTGGATGATCCGCGCCGGCTACGCGACGGCGAATACGGTCACGACCGCCCAGGACTTCATCCAGTTCATCTGGAATGCTTCCCCCTACCCGGCGCTCACCCTCTACGGCAGCGGGGCGGTCACCACGGCGAAGAACACCCTCGACGACGGCTCGGGGAATATTACTGTTAACGGTGCTCAAGCTATTGCCGGTTCTAATTATTTGGCGCTAAACCCGGCGGCGTCTACGTCAGGGACGACCTACGAAAATTCTGGTGCGTTTCGACTTTTGGGTTCGTATTGGAACGGTTCGGCGTCAATCCCCTATGGGTTTCAGATAGTGTCGATTAATACGGCAACACCGTCCGCCACGTTGTATTTTGAGTTGGATAACAACGGGACGACCACGTCGTTGATGACATTGGCATCGTCCGGAGCCGTCAACTTCACGGGCGAGCTCACGCTCACCGCCGCCGCCGCGACCTCGGGAACCACGACCGTGAGCTCCCCGCAGACCGAGTGGATCGGCACGTACTGGAACGGCAGCGCGAGCGAGCTCGTGCGGTTCTACCAGTACGTCAGCTCGGACTCGGTGAGCCCCACCTACGCGCTGCGCTGGGCCGACTTCACCAGCGGCACGACCATCTATGCGATGGCCCTGAGCTCCACCGAGAGCGTCGCGACCAACGCCTCCTACACGCTCTACATCCACGCCACCTCCACCGTCTCCGACGCCCGGCTCAAGCCCGACTTCGGCGACTACGCGGGCGACGTCCTGGACGAGCTCCGCGCCGTCCGCTTCGGCCAGCACCGGCTTCTGGCCAACGCGGACCGCACGACCACCGACTACGGGGTCCCGCGCGCCGCCGTCGACGCCCGTTCCCTCCCCGACTCCGTCCGCCAGGACCGTGACGACGGCTACGCCGCCGTGCTTTCCCCGTTCTACGAGCACTGGATCACCGGCGCGATGCGGGCCCTGCTCGGCGAGGTCGACCGCCTCCGCGAGCGGGTCCGGGAGCTCGAAGCGGCCCCGTGACCGGCGTCTACGTCGCCACGAAGACCGACTCGAGCGGCACGCTCTCCCCCGCCGCGCTCGGCACCGCCTACACCGTCTACTCGGTCGGCGCCGACAGCCAGGCCGACGACTTCCTCCTCGAGGGCTACCTCGACCTCCGCAACATGGCGAGCGGCGACACCGTCCAGCTCCTCGAGTACGTCAACGTCCTCGGCAACGCGCTCGAGCCGTTCCAGGAGAACACGTACTCCGGCGCGCAGACCCTCCCGGTGATCCGCTTCTACTCGAAGACCCTCGCGAAGGCGGGCGGCTACTCCGTCACCCTCAACCAGACCGCCGGGACGCTCCGCACCTACGACTGGGCCTTCATCCTGCAGGTGCTGTCGGGGTAGACCGTGCCGGGCCGGGGCCACCCCATCTTCCCCCAGTACGAGGACGTCTACTCGTTCACCGTCCTGGACGTCACCGGCGCCGAGCAGGCCGCCGAAACCGTCGTCCTGGTCGTCTCCGCCCATCCGACGGGCTCCGAGACCGTCCGCGAGAGCGCCGCCCTGGTGATCTCCCAGCACTTCCCCGGGACCGAGGGCGTGCGCGAGAGCGCGACCCTCGTCCTGTCCGCAAAGCCGACCGGCGCCGAGCACGTCGCCGAGTCCTCGACACTCGTGGTCTCCGTCCGTCCCACGGGCGCCGAGCAGGTACGGGAGGCCGGCGCGATCGTGGTCTCGGTCCGGCCGGCCGGCGCGGAGCACGTCGCGGAGACGTACGCGCTCGAGATCTCGGCGAAGCCCACCGGAGCCGAGGCGGTCCAGGAACGCAGTACCCTCGTGCTGTCCCAGGCGGTCGCCGGGACGGGCCACGTCGCCGAGTCGGGAACGGTGGTCGTCTCCGCCGTCGTCCGCGGCACCGAGGCCGTCGCCGCGACCTCGGCGCTGGTGGTCTCCGCGCGCGTCGCGGGCGCCGAAGGGATCTCCGAGGCGGCGGCGCTCGTCCTCTCGGCGCGGCCCGGGGGCACGGGCGCCGTCGCCGAATCGTCCGCCCTGGTCGTCGGCGCCGCGGTCGCGGGCTCGGGACAGGTCGCCGAGACCGCCGCGCTCGTGCTGTCCCAGCAGCTCGTCGGCTCGGGCGCGATCGCGGAGACGGCGCACGTGGTGGTCTCCGAGCGGTTCCGCGGCTCGGGCGCCGTGGCCGAGACGGCGACCCTCGCGCTCTCGCAGTCCCTCGCGGGCTCCGGCGCCGTCGCCGAGTCCGCCACCGTGGTCCTGTCCCCGGTCGTCGCCGGCTCCGGCGCCGTCGCGGAGTCGTCCGCGCTGGTGGTCTCCCAGCAGGTCGTCGGGGCCGAGGCGGTCGCCGAGCGCGCCGCCCTGGTCCTGTCGCAGGCCGTCGCGGGTTCGGGATCCGTCGCGGAGACGGTCGCGCTCGAGGTCAGCGCCCGCGTCGTCGGCTCCGGGCGCCTCGCCGCGACGTCCGCCCTCGTGGTGTCGGCCCGGCTCCCGGGCGCGGAGGCCGCGGCGGAGGCCTCGACCCTGGTGGCGTCCGCGGCGCCGGCCGGGGCCGAAGCGGTCGCGGAGACCTACGCCCTCGCGCTGTCGCAGGCCGTCCGGGGGTCCGCGGCCGTCGCGGCGACGTACGGGCTGGTCCTCTCGGCGCGTCCGAGCGGGGCGGAATCGGTCGCGGAGACGGCGCGGCTCGTGCTCTCGCAGCAGCTGGCGGGGTCCGGGGCGATCGCCGAAGCCTCGGCGCTGGTCGTGTCCGCGACCGCCGCCGGGAGCGGCACGGTCGCGGAAGCGGCGACCCTGGTGCTGTCGGCGGCGCTCGCCGGGTCGGGCCGGGTCGCCGAGGCCGCGACCCTGGCCGTCTCGGGCGTCCTGACGGGCTCCGGGGCCGTGGCCGAGGCCTCCGCCCTCGTGGTCTCCCCGGCCGTCCTCGGCTCCGGGGGGATTGCCGAGGCCTCGGCCCTGTTGGTCTCGCAGGGCGTCACCGGGACCGGCGCGGTCGCGGAGCGCTCGAGCGTGGTCCTGTCGGCGGCCCCCGCGGGATCCGAGGCGGTCGGGGAGTTGTCGGCGCTCGTGCTGAGCCAGGCCGTGGCCGGGACGGGCGCGGTCGCCGAGACGGCCGTCCTGACGCTCAGCCAAGCGGTTGCCGGGGTCGCGGCGGTCGCGGAAACGGGCTCGGTGACGGTCCACGAGGGCCCCGTGGGCTCCGGCACGGTCCACGAGGTCGCCACGATCGCCACGAGCCAGGCGTTCGCGGGCGCGGAGCTCGTGGACGAGGCCGCGGCGCTCGTCCTCTCCGGCGCGCCGACCGGCGAGGCCGACATCGAGGAGCTCTCCGCCCTGGTCGTCTCGGCGCGGCCCCCCGGCGCGGAGGAGGTGCAGCAGGCCTACACCCTCGTCTCGAGCGCGGTCCCGACCGGCGCCGAGGCCGTCGCGGAAGGCTACGCGCTCACGGTCTCCGGCACGGCGGTCGGCGGCGGCCACATCGCCGAGACGGCCTCGCTCGCGATCACGATCCACGTCGCGGGAACGGCCGGGATCCGGGAGTCGGGCGCCATCACGGTCACGCCCCCGCGGCCCCGGCCCGTCGCGGGAGGATCCTCGGGCGGCGGGTCGGTCTACACGCTCTATCGGCTCCCCGTGCCGGGTCCGTTCGTCCGCGTGGAGGGGCCCGAGGACGCCGCGGACGCGATGCGCCGGGCGAACTTCCACTTCGAGGAGCCCCCGCAGGGGTATCTCACGGACGAGCTCCCCGGGACGCCGCTCCTGCCGTCCTGGGCCTGGCTGGCGATCGGGCTGGGCGCCGGGGCGGCCATCGCGGCGGCGATCGCCGTCGCCTACGCGATGGGCCGCGCGGCCGGGACCCGGGGCCGATGACGATCGCGCTGGACGGCGCCACGGGCACGACCCGCTTCGCCGCCGCGACCACCCACTCCGTCGACCTCACGACGACGAACGCGGGGGACATCGTGGTCCTCGTCGTCGCGGTCGCCAGCGCCACCGACACCGTCACCGAGGTCACGGACACCGCCGGCCTCACGTGGACCCGCCGGGCCGCGAAGGCGGGCACCGCGGACGTCCAGGTCGAGGTGTGGTGGGCCTACGCCCCGAACGCCCTCACCTCCGACGCGGTCGAGGCCCACATGAGCGCCTCGGTCGCGGCGTCCCTCACCGTCTTCGGCGTCTCGGGCGCGAACCCCAGCTCCCCGTGGGATCCCAACGCGGCCCTGCCGGGCGAGGGCGACGGCACGTCCACCGCCCCCTCCGCCGCCGTGACCACCTCCACCGCCGACGACCTCCTGATCTGCGTCACGGCGATCGACTCCACGGAAACCTCCCAGACCGTCCCCTCGGGCATGACGGCGGTCGGCACCCCGCAGGGCAGCTCGAACCCCTCCTCCGGCGTGGCCTACCGGGTCGTCTCCGCGACGCAGAGCGCGGTCGCCCTCACCTGGGCCGTCCACACCTCCCGCGTCTGGGCGGCGGTCGCGGACGCGCTCCAGGCCGCGACGCCCCCGGTGGACGTCGCGGGGTCCGGAGCGGCCGCCGAGAGCTCCGCCGTGGTGGCCTCCGCGCAGCCCGCGGGATCGGAGCGGGCGGCGGAAGCGTCGGCCCTCCGGCTCTCCGCCCGCCCCTCCGGGACCGCCGCCGCGGCCGAAGGGGCCGTCCTGCGCGCCGGGGCCCGTCCGGCGGGCACCGGAAGCCTCGCGGAGGCCTCCGGACTGGTCCTGGGCGCGTTCTCGAGCGGCCGGGGTGGCGTGGGGGTCGCGGAGACGCTCCGGATCTCCCAGGCGCCGCGGGGCACGGCCGGGGCGGCGCAGGCCTCGGTCCTGGTCGTGGCAGCGTTCCCGACGGGGACCGGGACCGTCGCGGAGGTCGCGGCGATCGTGGCGTCCGCGGGCCCGGTCGGCACCGCGGGGGTGGGGGCGTCCTCGGCCCTGGTCGTCCATTCCGCGCTGGGGGGCGGCGGCGCCGTCGCCGAAACGTCGACGCTCGTGCTGTCGGCGGCGTCGTACGGTACCGGTACAGTACATGCCGCCGGCGTCGTCGTCGTCGGGGCGGCGTCCGCGGGGGCCGGGGCCGTGGCGGCGGAGGCGCGCCTGGTCGTGGGGGGGGCGTTCGCGGGGCGCGGGGCGGTCGACGCGACGGGATCCCTGGTCGTGAGCGCGTTCGCCGCGGGCTCGGCGGGGGCGCAGGAGACGTCGATGCTGGTGGTCGCCGGGGCCTTCGACCGGACGGAGACGCTGGCCGAGGCCTCGGGCCTGGTCGTCAGCGGGCGGCCCGGGGCGCCGGCGACCGTCGGCGAGACGTTCTCCCTGGTGGTCGCGAACCCGGGGAAGTCGGAGGCGGGCCTGCTGCTGGAGCCGCGGTCGACCTACGGCTACGGGCGGGAGACGATGTACGGCTGGTACCCGGCCCCGGCTAAGGGCCCGTGGGGCGCGCGGCCGCCGATGGCGCGGAGCCGGTGATCGCCGCCAGGTCCTGCTGGAGCTGCGCGAGGTCGAAGCCCTCGGGCGACTCGCCGCGGGCGAACCAGTCGGGCGAGAGCACCGCGTAGGCCTCGTCGATGTAGGCCGCGGCGAAGGCGGGCGACATCGGCTTCACGGCGCCCCAGGTGACGGCGTAGTAGTTCCGCGCGTCGTAGCCCACGAGGACCACGCAGTGGCCGTTCTGGGGATCCGGGGGATTCGCCGCGAGGCCGGTCGCGGGGACGGCCCACGGAACGTCCAGGAGATTGCCGTCCGGCGGGTTCACCGCGAAGTCGGGGAGCGCGAGGCCCAGGTAGACGCCGCCGAACAGGCTGATGGCGTCCTGCAGCTCGGTGTCGCTGGTCGGCTCGATCGCGGCGTAGGCGGTGATCCGGTCGTTGCCCGCCTCGATCGCGAACCCCGTCTTCTCCCACCAGTCGAGGACCGTGAGCAGGTCGAGGCCGGAGTCGGGGCCGCCGGTGAGCTGGAAGTAGTCGGCCGTGACCTCGTTGGCGGAGAGGACGTCCGCCGCGTCCGGGCCGAGCGTCTGGGCGGTCCACATCTGGATCAGGTGGGCCGCCCCCGCCATCGTGCAGTCGCCGTACTGGTCGTTGCCGTCCATCGGCCACGTGCCGACGTTCGTGTAGAGCGTCGCGCTCGCGGGCGGCGGCGGGAGCGTGGGAAGGAGATACTTCCCGAGGCGGAGCGTTCGGGGGTCGCGGCGGGGCGCCTTCTTGCCGAGACGGAGCGGAGCCATGCGGGGGGATGGGTCCGGCCCCTTAAGAACCGCGGAGCCCCTGAAACGCCCATGCCCGGAACGACCGAGGAGCTGTACGCGAAGTTCAAGGCCGAGCTCGACAAGATCCACGGCGAGTTCATCGCCAAGATCCAGGAGCTCGAGGCGGAGCACGCGAAGTTCCGGTCGGCGGTCGTCGACGCGCGCGCGGCGCTCGCGGACCTGGAGCACGCGCTCGGCCGGTTGAAGACCGCCATCGGACGGAGCAACGGGGACCCGCCCGCGCCGCCGGCCGCCCCGTGAGCACCCGCTCGCGGGACGCCGCACTGGCGCTGGCCCTGCTCGGCTTGGTCCTCGTCTTCGCGGACGTCGTGGTCGTCGCGGCGCTCTCCCCGACGCGGCTCGCCGTGCTGCTCCTCGTCCCGGTCCCCACGGGGTTCGCGATGGTCCTCGTCGGGGCCGTCCACCTCTGGCGGAGCGGCCCGTGAGCTTCGACCCGCTCGACCCCGAGCTGCTCGCGCAGGAGGGCCACGGCGCGATCGGCTTCGGCGTGCTGCTCGCGCTCTACTGCCGCGTGCTGCCCTACGGGCGCGAGGGGTGGTAACATGCACCCGCCGCCCTACCTGATCCTCGAGCGCGAGGAGACGCATTTCGCGGACGATCCCCAACACGCGGTGCGCTGGGCGGTGGTCGTCTGCCCCTACGGAGAGGGCTCGGGGACCCTGCCCTCGCACCCGCGCGCCGAGATCCTCGTGACGTCCGCCCCGCACTTCCGGCGCGGGACGGTCGCGGTCTGGCACGTAGACGTCCTGCGGCACCCGTCGGAGGACCCCACGGGTGACCCCGGCAAGACCTTCCCGGGTCGGCTCCGCATCGCGCCGTCCATCGGGTTGCACCTGGTCGAGCGGCACCTCCCCGAGTGCCACCTCGGCACCGGCGAGCTCGACTTCTACTGGCGCGTTCCCCTCAAGTAGCCCGGAGCGGCTCGGGCCCCCGTGGAGCAGTTCCCCTTCTTCGCCGGGGACAAGGGGAAGCCCTACCCGATCCACGACTTCCGCGAACCCGGCCTGACCTCGCGGGAGACCGCGGAGCGCGCGGCGGGCGCGATCGAGGACGCTCGGGAGTTCCTCCGCCGTCTCGACGCGTGGAACAAGGGCGTCCAGGACCGCGCGAAGTACGCCGCGGCCGTCACCGAGGAGTGGAAAACGTCGTTCCGTCAGCTGGCCCGCGAGGCGCAGCAGGCCCTCGCCCGCGCCCGCGGCCAACAGACGCTCGGCAAGGCTCCGCCCGTGCCCCCAGTCCTCCCCCTCGCGTCCCGGGGGCCCCTCGTCCCGCCGCGGGGTCAACGTCGGCTGTTCTGAGTGCTGTAGGGTACCCTACGCCGGGGCGACGGGTACCCGTCACTACGACCCGTACGATTCGTTCCTATGAGTTCATATCAGAAACTCGGAGGGATTGACCCCCCTTTCGGAACGTTCAAGTAGGAAACCTGCGGGACTACCTACGAGCTCGGTGCGCAGGTCTCCGGGCTCGGTCGGCCCGCGGCTTACTTTCATACCCGCGCGCGGCTCGAAGCGAGTAATAAAGTAAGCCGACGCCGCTCCTCGCCCCGTGCCGATCGACCCGGCCGCGCTCAATCGGATCCTCGACTCGATGAGCGAACCGGAGCGCACGCAGACCGTCCGGGCGCTGGACGCGGCGCTCCAGCGGGGCTTCACGCCGCACCTGTTCCGCAAGATCGAGCAGGGCGACGAGTACCAGGTCCTGTGCTCGTGCGGACGCGAGTGGAAGGGCTCCATGCAGACGGTCGCGGAGGGGATGGGCGCGCACTACGCGGAGCTCGTGCGGCGGGGCCGGCCGACCTTCGGTGCGTAGCGGACTCAAATACCTCGGAGCCGGTCGGAGGGCCGATGGTGACGGTCGACGACGTGCACCGGCTCGAGGAGCAGGCCGCGGTCGCGGCGCGGGCCTTGGGGGGGCTCGACGCCGACCTGAGGTTCTACGCTCAACAGATCCAGGACCGCACCGCCCGGGCCGAGCTCGCGGCTCGCGACTACGCAGAGGCGAAGGGGGCGGTCGAACGCGCGACCGCGTCCCGCGAGACCCTCCGCCGAAAGCGCGACGAGGTTGCCCGTCGCGTCGCCGAGCTCGTCGACCAGGCCACGCGGGCCCGGGCAGAGTTGGATGCGGCTCGCCGCGCCTATCACGGCCCGGAGGCCTACGAGGCTCGCAAGCAGCTGGGGTTGTATCGCTGATGGCCCGCCTCGACGACGTCTTCCTACCGATGGGCCGAGTGGAGGCCCTCGTCCGGCAGTCCGACGAGCTCGCCGCGAAGCTGCGGTCCGCCAACACGGCGGTGCAGGCCGCCCAGCGGGCCGCGGAGGCCGCGCAGCAGGGACTGACCACGGCCGTCCGCGCCCTCCGCTCGAGGATGGACGAGTACAACGCGCTCCACCGCCGGTATCGGGACCTGAACGGAGAGCTCCTGCGAGCGCGACAGGCCGCCCAGGCCGAGCGCGTCCGCACGAACGCGCGGGGGCCCTGATGGTCGACTTCGACAAGCTCGCGGACCGCGAGAGCGCCGAGCTCGTTCGCCTGGTGACGGGCCTCGAGTCCGGCCGGGTCGAGGCCACGGCGGAGCGCCTCGCCTATCTGCGGAACCGGCTCAGCAAGTTCGAGGGGGTCTGGATGATCGCCGAGCACGAGAAGGACGTGTGGCTGCGCGGAATGGTCGGCCGGCTCCGGGCCCTGACGGAGCAAGCGCGGGCGCCGCCGCGGTGGGGGCGCCCGTGACCCGCTACGTGAGCCCGAACGCGGGCCGGGCGGCGCTCGCCGTCGGCATCGTCACCCTGCTCGTGGCCGCGGCCTCGGCGCCCGCCCTGACCCACCTGCTGCTCGGGGACCAGGCGAGCCCCGCGGCGAACTACAACGTCCAGATGGCGCTCACGCTGGGTCTCCCGATCGCCACGACGGTCGGGACCCTCGCCGCGTCCTCGAGGCCCTGATGGGGAACCTCAGCACGTGGGGCCCGCTCCTCGGGGCGATTGCGGTCACTCTCGCCGTCGCCGCGGCGGCCTCCGCGGACGTCCAGCAGCAGCAGTCGATCGCCGCCGAAGAAACGAGCCTCGACTGCCCGTGGAACCCCTACCAGTACTGGCCGCAGGAGCGGTCGGTCCTGCGCGTCTGCTCGGTGTAGATCAGCAGCGGCGCATCGTCGCCGAGGTGGCGACCGGGGTGCGGACGAAGCCGCGGGGCGCGTAGACGCGGGTCCCCGGGACGTATCCGAGCGGCGCGGCGACGGGCGTCCGGGTCAATCGCCGGGGCGCGTAGATGAGCTGCTCGGGGCGGCGGCCGAGGACCATCTCCGCGGGGCTCGCCGAGTAGCCCTGCGGGCAGCACGTGTCGGGCGAGGGCTCGAGCCCCGTCATCCCGCGGTCGACATTCGCCGTCAGGGTTCCCTGCCGCACGTAGTAGATCCCGACCCCCGCCGCCGCCACCGCGGCGACTCCCGCGAGGAGCAGCGTCAACGCCTTCATTGTCGGTTTCAGGCGCTCCGCCCCTCTTAAGGGCTCACACCGAGACCATGCGGGCGGCCGCGCCCTGCGGGGAGTGGCAGACCCCGTTCAGACAGACGTACGGGGGCGAGCACGTCCCGTCGGGGCAGCTCGACGAACACGCCCCGCAGTCGCACGAGCCGTTGACGCACGACCCCGAGGCGCACGTCCCGTTCGGGCAGTTCGAGGAGCACGCGCACGGCGGGATCGTCACGCACTGGCCGCCCGAGCACGCCTGGCCCGAGGGGCACGCGCCGTTCGGACACGACCCGGAGCAGATCGAGCTCGGCGAGCATCCGGCGTCGACGCAGACGCCGTTGTCGCACTCGAGCGGCGCGACGCAGGGAGGGTTGCAGCCGACCGGCGGGGTCGGGATGCAGTACGGGTTGCCCGGAACGCACTCGTAGCCCGCGGGGCAGGTCCCGCCCGCCCCGCAGTCGAGCCCGTTGCTGGTCGGCACCGCGTCCGGCGGGGCGCAGACGCCCGCCACGCAGATCAGCCCCGACGCGCAGGGGCAGCCGTTCTCGCAGCGCCCGGCGACGCACCCCGCGCAGCAGCCGGGATTGTCCGGGTCCGCGGAGTAGCCCGCAGGACACGGCGCGTCGACCTCACCGACCGGACAGGGGGCGACCGCGGGGCCCGCGGGCGAACGCAGCGCGAGATAGGCGACGGCCGCCGCCCCGACGGTCACGATCCCCGCGACCGCCAGGGTCGTCGCCTTCACGGGCCGTCGAGCGGCTCCAAGCTAATTGAAGCCTGTGCTCCGACGGTCTTCGCCGAGTGGACCCAGTCGGGGTGCCCGAGGTAGGTCTCGGCGCGGTCAACCTGGGCCTGCGCCGCGAGCAGGTGGCCGCGCAGCGACGCGAGGACCTCGCGGATGTCGCCGCGGGGCAGCTCGCGCGACCGCGCCGTGCGCGAGTTCTGCGCGGCGAAGCGGAGTTCCTCCTCCACGTTCCCGAGCTCGTCCCAGAACCGGGTGCGGATGGTCACGCGCCCGCCCACGACCCCCGGCAAGGAGTCGGTTTGCTTAAAACCCTCGGAGCGCCTCGAACCCTCCGTGCCCGGCAAGGCCCTGCCGATCGCCGTCACCGTGATCTCGCTCGGCGGGGCCGGCGCCCTGCTCTACCTGGCGACGCGCGCGCCCTCGGGCTCGGGAGGGAACCCGTGCCCGTCCGGGTCGGTCGCGGCCGGGAGCGACGGACAGTGCGCGTCCGGCTTCGTCCCCGATGCGGGTGTCCCCGGTTGCTGCGTTCCCTCGACCAGCGGCGGCGGCTGTCCGGCCGGCGATGTCGCCGAGCAGAACGAGCAGTGCCCGCCCGGCTACTCGCCCGACCCCGCGAGCGCGGGGTGCTGTATGCCGACCCCTCCGCTCCCCTCGCCGCCGACCTGCCTCGTGAACTCCCGCGCGTCGGGCGGGTCGCTCGTGTGGCCCGGCTACGCGACGGTGGGCGGCTCCGGGCTCACGCCGGGAGGCACGGCACTGCTCTACGTCTGCGTGGGCAGCGACACGTTCCCGCCCGCCCATCCGCCCTGCCTCGACAGCGCGGGCACGATCGGCGCCGACGGGACCGTGACCTTCCAGCAGCTCGCCCTCTACCTCTACGGCGCGGGCCAGTTCTACTTCACGATCCTGGACGAGGCGACCGGGACGCTGTCCAACACGGTCGACATCACGCTCCTGCCGAGCGGCACGGCCGCCCCGGCGCTCGTTCGCACGATGACGAGGGTCTGATGGCCGCCCGACTCCCGACCCCCCAGATGGTCCGCCAGCAGATCGGGACGGTCAATCTTCAACTCCGGGAGGCCCTCCGCCGCCTCCAGGCGGCGCAGCGCGCGCAGCGGGATCTCGACGACCTCTACAACGAGTATCTCCGCCGGCGCCCCACGGTCGTCTCCCAGCTCCGCATGGCCGAGAAGGTGGTCGAGTCGATCGGCCAGGAACGGGAGCGACTCGAGCAGCGCCTCCGCGAGGTGCGTCGGATCTACCGGGCGACCCGGTACGAGCCGATCTACACCGCGCCGTTCGCGCCGCCCTGACCCGCCTGGCCCTGCGTCTGCTGGAGCGCCCGGACCAGGACCTCGCGCGGGTCGCGACCCTGTGCGCGGGCCTCGGTCGCGGCTCGGATGGACGCCTCCCACTGATGGTAGGTGGCGAGCGCGTAGAGGCGCGTCGCCTCGCGGCCCTGGGACTTCACGTACGCGAACTCCTGGTAGGCGCGGTCGACCACGCGCGGGTCGAGGCTGAGCTTGAGCGTCCGCCAGAAGCTGGTCCACCGCTGGTCCCGGAAGAGTCGGTCGAAGGAGGGCGGGTCGTAGCAC
>DATJUI010000025.1:0-22880 GCA_035502455.1 Thermoplasmata archaeon
GAGCCCGTAGATGGACGCCCGCGACGAGGACCGGGGGATGCGCAGCCGGTGCACCAGCTCGTCAACATCCTGTGCGGAGAGCTTCCCCATCGGAACCCGAGGGGCTTCTGAGAGGAACTCTTTTCGGGATACTACAGCCCGTCGGCCGGGGCAAACCTATTCGGCCCCGGGCCGTCGGGAGCGGGAGCGCCATGCCCCCTCGTAAGAGCCCGGCGACGAAGCCCCCGGACGGCCGCGAGCCGCCGTCGGTCGGCATCCTCGACGCGGCGTTCCATCGCGCGTCGCTCGTGACGCCGCACGGCACCACCAAGGCGGCCCGCGACCGCTTGCGGGCGGAGCTCAAGGTGGTGCGCAGCAGCGCGACGGTCGTCCGCCACCTGAAGCTCGAGTCGCGGCCGTTCCGGCGGCCCGGGCTCAGCGAGTTCGAGCAGGCGCTCGTCGCGAACGCCTTCGGGGCGGGAACGCTCGATCGCTCGCTCGTGCGCGTCGCGCGGGCCGAGGAACGGATCCGGGGCCTCGCGCGCGACGCGGAGCGCACGACGCACCGCACGAGCGGGCCGGAGGCGCTCGGGGCCGGGATCCGGGCGTTCTACGGCCGGCTGTCGAGCTTCGTGCGAGAGATCGATCCCGACCTCGAGCGGCTGCGGGCGGTCGCCCGCTTCCTCAAGGATCGGCCCCATCTCGAGCCGACGGCCCCCACGCTGGTGATCGCGGGGTTCCCGAACGTCGGGAAGTCGTCGCTGGTCGCCCGCCTCTCCTCCGCCCGCCCGAAGATCGCCGACTATCCGTTCACGACGCTCGCGGTCGCCGTCGGGCACGCCGATCTCGGCTTCGACCGGCTGCAGGTCATGGATACCCCCGGGGTCCTCGGCCGGTCCGGTCGCGCGAACGTGGCCGAGGGGGAGGCCACGACGGCGGTCGGGCACGCCGCCACCGTCGTCCTCTTCGTCCTCGATCCGACCGGCACGACCGGCCAGCCGATCGAGGAGCAGGAGGCGCTCCTCGCGCGCTGGCGCGTCGAGTTCCCGCAGCTCCCGATCCTCGTCGTCGAGACGAAGGCCGACCTCGTGCGCCGTCCGAACGACCGGCCCAAGGTCTCCGCCCGGACCGGGGAGGGGATCGCGGAACTGCTGGCGGCGGTCCGCGCGCAGGTCCGTCCGCGCGGGGAGCTCCCGCCGATGGAGGAGGCCCTCGAGGAACGGGAGCTCCCGGCGGGGACCGTCGACGAGGCGCCGCCGCCCCGCGCCGCGCGGCCCGCTCGCCCGTCCCCCCGGCGCGGTCCGCCCCGGACGCGGAGGTCCCCGTGACCTGGCGATCGACCGGGGTGGCGGCGGCCACGATCGCCCCGGGCGCGCTGCGCGCGGTGCTCGTCGGCGCGACGCCGATCGTCCTCGCCGCGACGGAGCGGGGGATCACGGCGTTGGACGCGAGCTGCCCCCACCTCGGGGGGGAGCTGGCCGACGGGACGCTCGCCGACGTCCGACTCACGTGCCCGCTCCACGGTGCGGTCTTCGACGCGCGGACGGGCGAGGTGATCGCGGACCCGTTCGGCCTCGAACCGCCGGAGGGCGGGGTCGGCCCCGTCCGGGTCTATCCGACCCGGCTCGTGGCGGGGATCGTCGAGGTCGACGCGCCCTAGCCGTACGGCCGCCGGTCAGATCGTGAACGGACGGCCGTTCTCGGGGATGACGACCTCGGCGAACGCGCCGAGCGCGTCGCGGAGCAGCTCGCGATGGTCGCCGTGCATCAGCACGACCGTGCCGGCCCCGGTCTCCTTCGCGAGCCGCACGAGGTCCGAGTGCCCCGCGTGGGCCGAGAAATCGAACTTGAGGACCTCGCAGGTCGGACGGATCGTCGTCCCGTCGATCGTGAGGGTCCCCTCGTCGAGCAGCTGGCGGCCGTTCGAGCCCTCGACCTGGAAGCCGGTGAGGAAGATCGAGTTCTTCGGCTCCGTGTAGAGCTCCCCGATGTAGTAGAGGACCGGGCCGCCGTCGAGCATGCCGCCGGTGGTGACGATCACCTCGCCTTCGCGCAGGGCCTTCTTCCGGTCGCCCGGGTGCTCCACCACGTGGACCCCCTCGAGGGCCCGGCGGAACCGCCGGGCGTCGGCGAGGTACTCGGGAGCGGCCTCGTAGATCTCGTTGACCTTCCGCGCCATCCCGTCGAGGTACGTCTCGAACCCCGACGCGGCGAGGCTCATGAGCACCTCCTGGGCCCGCCCGACGGCGAACGCCGGCACGATCACCTTCCCGCCCCGCTCGACCGTCTCCGCGACCTTGTCGCGGAAGCGACGCTCGGTCTCCTTGCGGTCCGGATGCTCCTTGCCCGCGTACGTCGACTCCATCACGAGGACGTCGCACTCGATCGGCTCCGCCGGTCCCACGAGGTGCGTGGGGATCGTCTGGAGATCGCCCGTGAACAGGAGGTCCTTGTCGCCCCGGTAGAGCGTCATCGCGGCCCCGGGGATGTGGCCCGCGGGCGTGAGCTGCACCTCGATCCCCCGCGTGCGGAACGTCCCGTGCCGGTCGACGGCGGTGAACCGGGCGTGGAGCGAGTGGATGTCGTTGGTGGTGTACGGGGCCAGGTAGCCCTCGAGTCGCGCGACCTTGAGGGCGTCCCGCGTCAGGAGGTCGGCGACGGCGATCGTCACGGGGGTCGCGACGAGCCGCGCCTTCGGGAGCCGGCTCAGGACGGGGGTCATCCCCGAGTGGTCGAGGTGGGCGTGGGAGAGGAAGGCGAGATCGACGTTCGTCGGGGCCGGCCGGGGATACGACGGGGGGTCCGTCGGGGTCATCCCGTAGTCGAAGAGCAGCGTCCGGCCCTGGTCGCGGACGACGAGCCCGAGCGAACCGACCTCGGAGGCCCCGCCCAGGAACTGGAGCTCCATCGGCGGGCGGAGCGGTCGCCGAAGATAACGTCACGGGAAGTCGGGGACCTGCCGGCCCCGAAGAAGGCCTCATCTATGGGCCGCCGGTGAAGCCGCCGTGAGCGGACCGGACCGGCCCGAGCTCGAGGTGCTGTTCCGCATCAGCGCGGCGGTCCACCAGGTCGTGCGCGACGCCGCGGGCTCGCCCCGCCGGGGCGATGTGGTCGCGATGGGCGCCGACGGCTCGCCCACGGAGGAGCTCGACCGGGTCGCCGAGGCCGAGGTGCTCCGGCTCCTGGACGCCGAGGGCGTCGACTGGGACCTCCTCTCGGAGGAGATCGGCCACGTGCGCCGCGGGGGGGACCGGACCCTGGTCGTCGACCCGATCGACGGGAGCACGAACGCGCTCCGCAACCTCCCGTTCTCCACGACGTCGCTCGCCCTCGGGGCCGGCACGCTGGGCGGGATCGAGCTGGGCGTCGTCCGCGATCTGTACCGCGGCACGACGTACTGGGCCGCGCGCGGCGCCGGGGCGTTCCGCGACGGCACCCCGATCCGGACCCGCCCGTGGAACCCGAAGAGCGAGATGTTCCTGCTCAACCTCGGCACCCACGCGACGCCCCGCACGGCCGCCCTCGCCGGTCGCGTGCGTCGGGTCCGCTCCCTGGGCTGCGCGTCGCTCGAGCTCTTGATCGTCGCCGAGGGCGCCGCCGACGCCTACGTCTTCGAGAACTCGGACGAGTCGCTCAATCTGCGGGTCACGGACATCGCGGCCGCCTACCGGATCCTCGTCGAGGCCGGCGGCGGGGTGCGCGACGCGAACGGCGGATCGCTCGACGCCGTGCCGCTCTCGGTCGGGCCGCACACGAGCGTCCTCGGGTTCGGCGACGCCCGCTTCGCCGCCGCCGCGCGCGCGGGAGGGTACCTGTGAAGCTCGGGATCGCGGCGAACCCGCGCAAGCCCGAGGCGATGCGGATCGCGGAGCACGTGGTGCGGACCGTTGGGGACCGGGCCGAGGTCGCGGTGAGCGACGAGACCCCGTCGCTCGCGCCGGAGCGCCCGCACGAGGCGATCGACCGGTGGGCCCCGGATCTCCAGATCGCGATCGGCGGCGACGGCACGTTCCTGTACACCCTCGGACGCTGCGAGGCGCCGCTGCTGCCGATCAACGCCGGGACCGTCGGCGTGCTCGCCGAGATCGACGGCCGCTCGACCGGCCGCGTCGACGAGGCCTTGGAGCGGGTCCTCGCCGGCCGCTACTTCCTCGAGCGGCGGATGAAGCTCGCCGCGGAGCTCGACGGCAAGCTCCTCCCCGACGTCGCGAACGAGTACGTGATCCACTCGACGCCCGTCGGCAAGATGGGGCTGTTCGAGATCGCGGTCGACGGGCGGGGCGTCGGCCAGATCCGGGCCGACGGGGTGATCGCGGCGACCCCGACGGGGTCGACGGCGTACTCCCTGAGCTCGCTCGGGCCGATCGTCGACCCGGCGCTCGACGCGCTCGTCCTCACCACGATCGCCCCGTTCCGCCTCGAGCCGCGCTCGGTCGTCATCGAGCCGCTGCACACGCTCACCCTTCGGTCGATCGAGGAGGGCCGCGAGGCGCTCGTGATCGCCGACGGCCAACGGGAGTTCGCGCTGCCGCGCTCCGCGGCCGTGACCGTCTACCGGTCGCCGCGTCGGGCGGTGCTGGTGCGGTTCGGGAGCCGATTCTTCGAACGCCTCACGGGCAAGCGGATCCTGCCGTGGAGCGACGCGCCGATCGACGAGGACGATCGTGCCGATCTTCCGGCCGCACCGTAAGCGCCCGCCCGGCGCGCAGCGGATCGGCGCGACGCCGACCCGGATCACGCGCCACGCGCTCGACAGCGCGCTCGCGAGCGCCCGCTCCGCGTATCCGAACGAGTTCGGGGGCGTGCTGCGGGCGGAACCGCCGGGCGTGATCAGCGAACTGCTCCTGATCCCCGGCGGCACCGCGGGGCGCCGGCATGCGAACTTCCACCTGTACATGCTCCCGGCCGACCTGTCGGTCACCGGCACGGTCCACTCGCACCCGTCCGGGGCGCTCCACCCGTCCGAGGCCGATCTGATGCTGTTCCGCGGCTGGGGCCGCCGCCACCTCATCCTCGGCGCCCCGTACGGGCCGGGGGCGTGGCGGGCCTACGACGGCAACGGCCGCGAGGTGCGGCTCGAGGTGATCGACGCCTTCGCTCCGCCCGGGGACGAAGCCCCGCTCCGGGCGTACCGCCCGCACGTCGTGCACCGCGAGGACGAACGGCCCGCGGCCGACGACGAGTTCCCCGCCGACGAGGCGTGAGCCTTCCGCCGGGACGGCGGGCCGGGGACCGGGGCGCGCGGGCGACGGCCCCGACTTCCCGCGGGAAGCTCGCCCGGCGTTCGGCCGGTCGCGGAGTGGCCCCGTCCTACTCGCGGACGGGGATCGTGGGCACCGGGAGCCGCTCGGGGGTCCGGTTCGGGTCCTGGATCGGCCGCGGCGCCCGCTTCGGGTAGCTCGAGAGGCCGTGGAGCTTCGCGATCAGGTCGAGGAACCCGATGAAGCCGCGGAACGTGCTGCGGTAGAGGCCGGTGTGCGCGCCCTCCCAGTCGAAGAAGTCGTTCAGCATCACCTTCGACTGGCGAAGCCCGTGGGCGAGCGCCCGGGTGAGCAGCTCCTCCTGGAGCGGGCTGATCTGGTCCCGACGGAACCAGTCGCGCGACTTGAGGTGGCCGAGCGGCACGAAGAACATCGGGACGAGGATCGCCTTGAAGTCCCAGAGGTCGTCAATCAGGTCGATCGTCTTGATCACGTCGTCCTCGGTCTCCTGCGGCAGTCCGACGATGAACGTGCACGCCGGATAGACGTGGTTGTCGTTCATGAGGCCGGCCGCCTGGACGACGAGCTCGGGCCACTGGGACGCCTTGAACGGGGCGACCTTCCCCGGCATCGCGGCCGTGATCATCCGCGGGGAGCCGGTCTCCACCCCGACCTCGACGCCCCACCACGTCTGCTTGTCGTCGACCAGGACCTCGGCGCACTTCGACAGGAGCTTCGGCTTCGTCATCAGCGAAGCCACCGCGACGTGGCTCCAGCCGACCTGCTCGTAGTAGCGCTTCGCGAGCTGGAGGAGCGGGATCAGCTTCTCCTCGTGCGGCATCACGTTCGGGCTGCCGTAGAAGAAGACGTCGTCGGAGTGGAGGATCCCCTTGCGGATGCCGAGCCGGGCGTTGACCTTCAGCTCCTCTTCGATCTTGTCGAGCCCGTACCACCGGGTCGGGCGGGTCGTCACCGAGCAGAACGAGCAGCCCCGGCAGCAGCCGCGGCCGATCTCGATGAGCCCGTTGACGCTCGGGAACTTGATCGAGGAGATCTGCTCGACCTTCGGCGCCTCCTTCGGGCCGAGGACGATGTGGGGCGGCAGGAACTCGTCGCGCAGCGCCTTCCCCACGATCTCCTTCACGAAGATGTCGCTCTCGCCCTCCACCACCGAGTCGATGCCCCCGAACGAGTCCAGGAACTCCTGGATCCACGGCAGCTTCATCCGGGTCGCGGGCGAGAGCTGCCAGGCGCACGGCCCGCCCGCGATGATCTTGAGGCCGCGGCGCCGGGCCTCGACGACCGCCGGCTGGGTCAGCATCCGCTTGAAGTTGACGCAGTTGAGCGGCTCCTTGCGCATCACGCCGCCGAACGTCGAGCTGGGCGGATTGAGCCCGAAGTAGTCGTGGCCCGAGATGAGGAGGAGCTTCGCCTCTCCGGGCATGTACTTGTCGAGGTGGCCCGGGTGCACGATCCGCGCGTCGAAGCCGGCGTCCATCAGCGACGCCTCGATCTTCCGCATCCCGTACGGCGCCTGCTGCGGGTAGCCGTGCTCGTCGACCTCCATCGGCGGGAAGAACAGGCGGCGGTAGACCGACTCCGGGAACAGGTACGCCGGCGTCGTGGTCCCGAACCCCAGGAACTCCTTCCCGTGGTGGTTGCTCATCATCGTCCAGTCGCAGGTGATGACTACTTCCGGCATGTGCTCGGGTTTCCTCGAATCGACCTCGGGGAGGCGAGGCTGGCCGGACCCACCGAGTCTCCCTTCTAAAGGCTTGCGACGTTGGCGCGGCGACAGCGCGGGGCGGACCCCCCGACCCGCGGCCCGCCCCTAGCCGAAATCCGGGTCGTCGTCGTCCCGCGGCAGCACCCCGTCGAACGTCTCGTCCGACTCCCCGGACGGCTCCTCGGGTTCCGCCGTCGTCTCGCGGAACGCGGGGTCCCGCTGGAGCAGGTGGATCCGCACGCAGTCGCGGTGCGCGGGGCTGCCGTTCCAGGAGCTCGTCTCCGACGGGGGACCGAGCGGTTCCTTGCAGAGCGTACAGATCTCGGGCGGCGGGGAGATCCACGCGATCCTTCGGGACGGGCCGTCCATGCGGGCTCGGCGCGGGAAACGTGGCCCACGTCCTTTACCTTTGGGGCGCGCCGCCGGGCGGCAGGCCGGGGATCGGCGGAAGCGGGCCGGGTGGGGAGCGCCGGCCCACGGCCCCTTGCTCGGGACGCAAACCGTTAAGGCGGGAGGGCCGTGCGCCGGTCGATGGATGCGCTGACCGAGATCCGCAAGCGACGCCTCGCGCTGGGGATCCCGCTCGGCGAGGTCGCGCGCGCGGTCGGCCGCAGCGATGCCACCCTCTCGCGGATCGAACGCGGGCAGATCCGGCCGTCGTACGAGCTCGTGCAGCGGATCCTGGGGTACCTCGAGGGCCAGGAGGGGCTCGCCGCCCCCCGGCTCACCGTCGGCGACCTGATGAACCGCGCCCTCGTGACCGTCGAGTCGAACGCCCCCCTCGCGGTCGCCGCCCAGCGGATGGAGGGGGGTGCGTTCTCGCAGCTGCCGGTCGTGGACACGGGCCGGGTCGTCGGCGCGCTGTCGGAGTCGGCGTTGCTCCGGGCGCTCGCCCTCCCGAACGCCCGGCGGATCCGCGTGCGCGACGTGCAAGAGACCCCGTACCCCCTCGTCGACGGCGGTTTCCCGGCCGACCTCCTCCCCCCGCTCCTCGGCCGATACCCCGCGGTGCTCGTCGCGGAACGGGGCGACCTCTGCGGCATCGTGACCAAGGCCGACCTGATCCGCGGCCTCCGCGGCACGTCGCTGCGCCGGGCGCCCGAGCCCTAACGACCGTTCGATCGTCGGACGGCCCGCAGGACCGCCTCCTGGCACAGCTCCGCCGCCCGCATCCCCCACCGGTCGGCGGTCTCCCCGGCCCGCCGCTCGGAGATCGGACGGGCGACCGCGCCGGTCGCGGCCGCGAACACCACGTCCCCGTCCGTGGAGCTGTGGAACGGGACGATCGCCGCGGCGAGCCCGGTCTGCGCGAGAGCGGCGATCCGCTGGAGCGTCGGGCGATCGACCCGTCGGTCCGTCGCGACGAGCGCGAGCGTCGTGGCGCTCGTCCGCTCGCTCCGGTCGAACGCGGGGGTCGGGGGGACGATGCCCCGGCGCCCCCGCGCTCCGGCGACCCAGCGACCCGAGGCCGGCTCCCGGACCGCGCCGACCGCGTTGACGGCCACGAGCGCGCCGAGCATCCCCCCGCCGGGGAGGCGGGCGGCGGCGGCTCCCACGCCGCCGCGCATCGCCCGATCTCGCCCGCGATACTTTCCGACCGTGGCCCCCGCCCCGGCCCCGCACCGGCCGACCCGCACGGGCGCGTGCGAGGCGGCGCGCGCCGCCTCGTAGCCGAGCGGCAGGTAGTCCGGGATCGGGCCGGCGGTCGTCGGGAGGTCGAACAGCGCCGCGCCCGAGATCTG
This sequence comes from Thermoplasmata archaeon, assembly GCA_035502455.1. Classification (GTDB taxonomy): domain Archaea; phylum Thermoplasmatota; class Thermoplasmata; order Lutacidiplasmatales; family UBA184; genus Lutacidiplasma. The sequence continues at coordinate 8,649 of DATJUI010000025.1, forward strand.
GACCACCGGGTTCGGGTTGCCGAACGCCGTCCCGTGATCGCCGACCTCGAGCAGGCGGACGCGGATCCCCCGCGCCGCGTCGAGACCGTAGAGACTCCCGCCGGCGAAGAAGATCGCCCAGCGGCGGCCATACGTGGCGTCAAGCGCGAGCGAGGCGATGTCGTACGTCGCAGAGGCCCCGCCGCGCACGTCGACCACCGTGGGGGTGAGCGCGTCGAACAGCACGGCGGTGACGCCGCTCCGGCCGTCGGGGGACTCCGCCTGGCCGACGCGGACCCCCCGGATCGCGGCGAAGTCCGGCCGGCCCGCCATCGAACCCCCGAGCCGAGCCGCGTCAAAGCGCTGGCGCGGCCGCCCGGGGGCCCGCCGTTTTATCTCCGACCCGGTGTGGTCGCCGCGCGGCGATGCCGAAGCCGAGCGGCGAGGCCGAACCTCCGAAGGGGTTCCGCGTGGTACGGAACATCCCCGTCGGCCGCCATCCGCTCCTCGCGGTGTTCCCGGGCCTCGACGCCCTGCCGCCGGCCGAGCGCCTCGTCGCCGATCCGGCGAAGCGGGCCCGGCTGTTCGACGAGACGTGCGTCGAGGTCGTCGACCAGGACCTCTGGATGTACGTCGCGCCCCGCGAGATGCCGAAGACCGCCCGGCGCGAGTGGCGTCCGGTGATCGCCCCGGGTTCCGACTGCATCGTGGTCGGTGCGGGGCACCTGCGCGACAGCTCCGCCCTGATGCTGTTCATGGACATCTACCACGAACTGTGCCACGTCCTCCAGCGCCAGGGCGGGGCGGACCTCTGGCCGCCGGGCCTCAGCTACGTCCAGCGGTGGACGGAGGTCGAGGCGTACCGGTTCGTCGTCGAGGAGGCCCGACGTCTCGGCGTGTCGAACGAGTTCCTGCGCGACTACCTGAAGGTCGAGTGGATCTCCGACGCGGAGCATCTCCGCCTCATGGACGAGCTCCGCGTACCGCGCGGCTGACGGGGCCCGAAGCGCGCGCGACCGCGCCCCGGTCGGGCGGCGCGTGCGAAAGGAACCTCGGTTTTATCCTCCGGACCGGGGAGAACGCCACCCCACCGGGGGGGCGGAGCCACGTCGATCGACATCAAGGTCCGTACCTCGGTCCGCCCCTCGAGCAGCGACCTCTGGTTCCTCGCCTACCTGCCGCTCGCGATCTCCGACGGGATCGCGACGCCGCTGATCCCGCTGCTCGCGCTCCAGCACTTCGGCGCCTCGGCGTTCGCCGTCACGATCATCATCGCGGCGAGCGGGATGAGCCAGGTGCCGTTCGCGATCGTCTGGGGGAACCTGTCCGACCGGATCGCGCACCGCAAGTTCTTCCTCGTCGGCTCGTTCCTCGCGACGGGCCTCGCGATCATCGCGATCGCGCTCGCGCACGACCTGCTCACGTACTTCTGGCTCAACGTCGTCGAGGGGCTCGCCTCGGCCGCGAGCGCCCCGATCGGCACGATGCTGCTGCTCGAGACGCGGCACAAGCGCTGGTGGCCGACGGACATCGGGCTGTTCGGCCTCATCTCGGGGCTCGGCACGACGATCGGGCTCGCGCTCGGCTTCGTCTGGCTGTTCGTCATCGGCTACAACCAGTCCGCGGTCTCCGTGATGACGGGGCTGCTGATCCTGTCGGGGGCCCTCGCACTCGTCTCCGCGGGGGTCGCCTGGGCGTGGATCGAGGAGCCGAGCGCCCGGGTCGCCCGGCGGACCGTCTCGGACCTCGTCAACCTCCACCGGGGGGTCGTGGAGCGGCTGCGCCACGTGCGCTCGCGGGTCGTCGGGATCATCGACCTCACCCGGCCCGCGCGCGAGAAGCTGCCCGGCCGCGAGTACCTCTTCCTCGCCGCCCTCGGGCTGATGAGCGTCGGCTTCGACATCTTCTACGGGCCGTTCCCGGTCTTCCTCTGGCAGAACGCCCGGTTCAGCGACGCCGGCGTGTTCATCGTCTACCTCGGGTCGGCCGCCGCGTCGACCGCGCTGTTCTTCCACTCGGGCAAGGCGGTCGACAACCACTCCCCGAAGTGGGTCTTCCTCGACTCGCTCGGGGCCCGCGTCGTGCTGATGCTCCTGTTCCTGTGGGGCCCGATCTACGTCCTGTTCGGCCTCGGCACGCCGGCGCTGCTCGCCTGGCTGACCCTGCTCAACGCCCTCCTCGGGGTCACGTGGGCGTTCATCAGCACGGCGAGCACGCTGTTCATGGTCCGGCTCGTCGGCCGCTCCGCGCGGGGCCGGGCGCTGGGGCTGTACAACGCGTTCGCCGGCGCGGGCAGTCTCGTGGGGACGCTGATCGGCGGGTACCTGTACGCGAACTACGGGGTCCACTTCGCGTACTCGGTCGCGGCGCTCGCCGTCATCGGCGGCGCCGCGCTCCTGCTCCCAATCCCGTTCCACATGTTCCAGCTCCCGCACGCCGGCGTCCGCCGCCGCCGGCTGCTGCGGTCGACCCGGGCGACGCTCGCGCCGCCCGGTCCGGCCCCGCGGGCGCCCGCTAGCGAAGCCCCTCCCAGGCAAGGGTCCGGATGAGGAGGCCGAGCGCGAGGTTCGCGAACAGCACCTCCAGGTCGGCGGGGTAGTCGTCGAGGGAGCAGGTGCGCCAGACGATCTGGCCCACCCCGACCGCCTCCTCGTGGCGCAGGATGGAGAAGCGGCCCGTGAGGCGCTCGTTGACGGTGAAGCGGACCCCCCCGTAGTCGAGGGTCATCGGACCGAGCAGGGTCGACTTCGTCTGCCAGCGGTCGGGGCCGGTCGAGATCCGGATCTCGTCCGACTTCATCCGGTACGTCACGTTCGAGTGGACCTCCTGGGGCGCCTGGGGCCGGTACGTGAGGTACTCCGTCGAGAACAGCGCGGCGATGCGGGAGCCGAGGCCCTCCTCCGTCCACTGCACCGGCCGGCAGAGCCAGAGCTCGTCGCCGACCTGGATCTCGATGACGTTCTTGAGGACCCGGGCCGTTGCCTTGATCATCGGCCGGGGAAGCGCAGACCGTCCTGCACGTAATATTACTGCTTCGACAGGCCCCCGCCGTGACGCTGCCCGAGCTCAAGCCGCCCGCCCCCGACGCGGCGTTCGGGCTCGGCTTCTACGGATCGCGCTCGCCCGGCGCGGACGGCCGCGCGAAGGCGACGGCCGACGCGTTCGTCGTGACCGAGATCTCGGACTACCCGCTCCCCGATCCCGAGGGGCCGTTCACCGTCGTCCGCGTCCGCAGCCGCGACTGGGAGCAGCACGAGCTCGCCGCCGCCATCGCGCGGCGGTGGGGCCTGCCGCCGCACGCCCTGCGCTGGGCCGGTACGAAGGACCGGCGCGCGGTCGCGGAGCGGCTCTTCTCGTTCCGCGGCGTCGGGCCCGAGCGACCGCTCGACCTCCCGCGGGTCGAGCTGCTCGAGGCGTACCGGGCGCGGACCCCGCTCGTGCTCGGGCACCACTTCGGCAACGCGTTCGCGATCCGGATCGACGCGCTCGCGGTCGACCCCGCGACCTCCGTGGACCGGTACCGGGCGATCGAGGCGGAGCTGCGCGCCCGCCACGGGCTCCCGAACTTCTTCGGCCCCCAACGGTTCGGCGAGGTGCGGCCGGTGACGGCCGCCGTCGGACGGGCGCTCGTCCGCGGGGACGTCGCGGGCGCCGTCGAGACGTACCTTACCGAGGTCCCCGCGCTCGCCGCGCCGGGTCCGGGCGACGTCGCCCGCCGCGCGTACGCGGAGCACCACGACCCGGCGCGGGCGCTGCGGGAGTTCCCGTCGGAGTACCGGTTCGAGCGCACCCTCCTCGACCACCTCGCGCGCGGTCGACCGCCCGAGCGGGCGTTCCACGCGCTCGCGCGCGAGCTACGGTTGCTGTTCGTCCACGCGTACCAGTCCCTGCTGTTCAACCGCTGGGTCACCGCCCGGTGGGCCGCGGGCCTGCCGCTCGATCGGCCGGTCGCGGGGGACCGGATCCTCCGCTACGAGCGCGACGGGACCGTGCGGGGCGACCACCCGGTCCCGGTCGACGACGGCAACCTCCCCGAGTGCACCGCGCTCGTGGAGCGCGACCGGGCGGTGGTCGCGGGCCCCCTCGTCGGCTACGCGACGCCGTCGGGCCCCGACCGCCCGTCCGCCCTGCTCGAACAGCTGCTGGCCGAGGAGGGGATCGATCGCGGGGCGTTCTCCGTGCCGCGGACCCCGGACGTCGCCAGCCGCGGCGCGTACCGACCGCTCCTCCTTCCGCTGCCGCCGATCGGGCTCGCCCCGGAGCCGGAGGCGGTGACGTTCCGCTTCGCGCTGCCCCGGGGGGCGTACGCGACGGTCCTGCTCCGCGAGTTCCTGAAGTCGGGGGCGTCGACCTAGCGGCGGGCCGCCGCTCGAGGAGAGCCTACTAATACCGGGCCCCGGCGTGCGAGCCGCGGACACGCTCGCGATGGCGCTCGAAGCTCCCCGGCCGTTCCTCGTACCTCCGGCGCCGATGGCCCCGCCCCGCCCGCCGCCCGCCCCGCCGGTCCTCTCCGCGACGCGCATCCCGACGGGCGTGCCCGACTTCGACTACCTGACGGGCGGGATCCCGGCGGGCTCCGTCGTGCTGCTGTTCGGGGCGGCCGGGGCCGGCCAGCAGGAGTTCGCGCTCACCTCGGCGGTCCACCTGATGCTCAAGTACGACGAGCCGCGCCTGCACCGGTTCTACCTCGGCAGCGCCCGGGGCCCGTTCGTCTACCCGGACGGGGTCGTCTACGTCAGCACGAGCCGCTCGCGCGACCAGATCCTGGGGGAGGTCGAGGGGGCGTTCGAGGGGACGTACCCGAGCGTCCTCGCGCGGCACCTCACCTTCCACGACCTGTCGCCCGAGTACTTCGCCGACACGGTCGTCCCGGCCGCCTGGTCGTCCGTGCCGAAGCTGCTCCTCGGCGCCGGCGGGACGCCGGCCCGTCGCGACGGGGACGGGGGGCCGATCCGCGCGCTCGCCGACGCGATCGACCGGGACGGCGGCCGCAACCTCGTGATCGTCGACTCGCTCACCGACCTGCTCGTGCGGCGCGGCGTGGAGACCGCCGACCTGCTCACCCTCGTGAAGGGCCTGCGCCGCCGGGCGAAGGAGTGGGGCGGGGTCGTCTACCTGCTGCTCGCCGAGGGGGTCGCGCCGCCGGCGATCGAGCAGGCGATCATCGACTCCGTCGACGGGGTCCTCCACTTCGCCTGGAACACGAACCCGGCGCAGTCGCACCGGCAGCGGTCGATGCTGATCGAGAAGTTCATGTCGGTGCTCGCCCGCCTGCCGGCCGAGCACCACGGACGGTTCGTGATCCACGTGAACGCGGCGAACGGGCTGGTGACGACGCAGTATGAGCGGGTCTGACGGCGGTCGGGCGAAGGTCCCGACGGGGATCCCCGGGCTCGACGAGATGCTCGGCGGCGGGCTGCCCGCCGGCCACGTCGTCCTCGTGACCGGTCTCCCGGGCACGGGCAAGACCTGCTTCGGGCTCCAGTACCTCATGGCCGGCGCGGCCGTCGGGGAGAAGGGTGTCTTCCTCTCGCTCGAGGAGGACGCGCCGCAGCTGCTCGAGAGCGGCCGGCAGTTCGGCTGGCCGGTCGACGAGGCGACGAAGAGCGGGCTGCTGAAGGTCGTCCGCCTCGACCCGAAGGAGACGCGCCAGAGCCTTCACCGGATCCAGGGCGAGCTCGGCGCCGAGCTCAAGTCGCTCGCGCCGAGGCGGCTCGTGGTCGACTCGGTGTCGCTGCTCAACATGCTGAGCGACGACGAGCCGTCGCGCCGGGCGACCCTCTTCGCGCTCGCCGCGGCGTGCCGCGAGGCCGGGGCGACGACCGTGCTCACCGCGGAGGCCGACCCGCAGCACCCCGAGGTCTCCCGCGACGGGCTCTCCGAGTACGTCGCGGACGGGGTGGTGCTGCTCGGCTACAGCACGAACCCGGACGGCCACCGGGTCGGCCTCGCGCTGCGGATCTTGAAGATGCGCCGCACGGCCCACGCGCGCTCGGTGCAGCCGTACGCGATCGGGGCCGCCGGGCTCGCGGTCGACGCGAAGGCCGTCGACTTCGGCGCCTAACGCGTTCCCGTCCCTCCCGGGCGCAGGTTACAAGGCGCGCGTCCGTTCGGCGTCCGTGCCCGACCCCGCGCCCGGCCGCCTACTGCCCGGTCCGGCGGGGCCGCCGGCGGTGCGCTGGGTCGCCTACGTCGACCTCGATGCCTACTACGTCTCCTGCGAGCTGCGGGACCGGCCCGACCTGAACGGCCGACCGGTGATCGTCGGCCGGGCTCCGGCCCCCGGCGCGACCCGGGGCGTCGTGCTGTCGGCGAGCTACGAGGCGCGGGCGTTCGGGGTCCACAGCGCGATGCCGGCGGTCGTCGCGGCCCGTCGCTGCCCCGAGGCGACCTGGATCCCGCCGGACTTTCCGAAGTACGAGCGGATCGCCCGGTCCGTGCGGGCCGTGCTCGGCCGCTTCGCTCCGCACGTGGTGCCGTTCTCCATCGACGAGGCCGCCCTCGAGCTAGACGCCGGGTCCGCCGACGAGGCCCGGCGGACCGCCGTCGCGATCCAGGCCGCGCTGCGGGCCGAGCTCGCGCTCCCCGCGTCGATCGGCGTCGCGAGCTCGCGGACGGTCGCCAAGATCGCCACCGACCGCGCGAAGCCGGCCGGGATCCTCGTCGTCCGGCCCGACGAGGTCGCGGCGTTCCTCGGCCCGCTGCCGGTCCGCGTCGTCCCGGGGGTCGGTCCCCGCACGGAGGAGCTGCTCCGGCGGGCGGGGGTCTCCACGATCGGGGAGCTCGCCGACCGCAACCCCCGCGAGCTCGAACGCCAGATCGGCGGCTTCGCCCGGGAGCTGGTCGCGCTCGCGAAAGGGCGTCCAAACGAGGGCGAGCTCGTCGCGAGCGGACCCCGGTCCCGGTCGACCGATCGGACCTTCGAGCGCGATGCCGCGGCGTGGGAGGAGGTCGCTCCGACGCTCGCGACCCTCGCCGAGGAGCTCGCCGCGTCGCTCGCCCAGGAGCGGCTCCGCTACGGGACGGTCGGGGTCGGGTTCCGCTGGACGGATCTCGCGCGGTCGCAGCGCGTCCGCGGGCTCGGCGCGGCCCACGAGGGCGCCGGTCCGATGGTCGAGGCGGCGCTGCGGCTGGGCCGCGAGCTGTGGGACGCCGAGCGCGCCGGTGCGGGTCGGGCCGTGCGGACGGTGTCGGTGCGCGCGGAGCAGCTCGCGCCCGCGCACCAGCGCCAGCGCTCGCTCGACGACCGGTGGGGCGAGCCCGCGCGTCCCGCGGACCGTTAAGAGCTCGAGCGCGGTCCCGCCGCGCTCGCGGTACGAGGGCGCGGATGGCGGACGACAAGGATCGGGAGGCGAGCGACCTCCTGGTGCCGGATCCGGTCCTCGGCGTCCCGCTCCCGGCCTACGGGGGGCGGTCCCTGCCCAACGTCACCCGCTCCGTCGTCGACGCCGTCGGCGCGACCCTCGTCGGTGCCGGGGCGCTCGCCCCGCCCCTCGCGCCGCCGCTCGACCCGTTCGCGGGCCGCCGGGCCGAGGGGCCCATCGTCGTGCTGCTCGTCGACGCGCTCGGCTGGCCCGCCTTCGCCCGATGGGCGTCCGGACGGGCGAGCGCGGGCGACGCGCGCTGGCGGGACGGCGCCCGGCCGATCACGAGCATCTTCTCGACGACGACCACCGCCGCGCTCGTGAGCCTCTCCACGGGCGCGCCGCCGGGTCGCACCGGGGTCGTCGGGTACCGCCAGTACCTCCCCGCCTTCGGCCTCGTCGCGGACCTCCTCCGATCGACCCCGCTCGCCGTCGGGATCCCCGAGTCGCTCGTCGGCCCGACCTGGACGCCCGGGCTCGTCTCGGGGGTCCCGAACGTGTTCGCCCGAGGGCTGCCGGCCGTCGCGCTCAGTCGGGCGAGCTTCCAGGGGTCGGGGTTCACGCGCCTGCTGTACGAGGGGGCCGAGTTCGTCGGATACGCGACCGCGACCGATCTCGCCCATCTCCTCACCGAGGTCCTGCGGCGCCCGACGCCCCCGCCCGCGGTGTTCGCCTACTGGGACGAGCTCGACACGATCCAGCACCTGCGCGGGCCCCAGCAAGCGCTCATCGACCTCGAGCTCGACCAGGTGGCGCGGGCGCTGCGCCACGTCGCCCGGGCGGTCTCGGGCGCGGGCCGTTCCGGTCCGACGCTCCTGCTCACGGCGGACCACGGCCAGGTCCCGGCCGACCGGGCCTCGCTGATCGCGCTCGATCAGGAGCCCGAGCTGCTGGCCCTCCTCGCCCGACCGCCCGCGGGAGACCGACGGGCCGGCTTCTTCGAGCCGCGCCCGGGACAGACGGAGGCGCTGCGGGAGGCGCTCCGCCGACGCCTTCCGCCGGGCTCGCGCGTCCTCGATACGGCGCAGGCGGCCGAGCGCGGGCTGTTCGGGCCCCCTCCGTTCCATCCCGAGCTGCACGAGCGCCTCGGCGGCCTGATCGCCCTCGTGCCGAGCCCGGCGGGACTCGGATACACGCCCCCCGGCCGACCCGCTCCCGTCCGGCACCTCGCGGGGGCGCACGGAGGGCTCGAGCCCGCGGAGCTGCTCGTCCCGCTGTTCTCCGCGCCGCTCGCGTCGCTCGCCTGATCGCGACGTCCCGTCCCCGCCGAGGGGTGCGGTGTACGGACATCGGCGGGCTCATGAGTGAAGGGGGCCTGCCGCGGCGGTGACCGAGATCCGCTGGGACGCGCTCACCGGCCGACCGGTCGTCGTCGCCGAGGCCCGGGCCCAGCGCCCGAACGAGTACGCGGCCGGTCCTGCGGTGCCCCCGGCGCCGCCGGACTGCCCGTTCTGCGAAGGGAACGAGTCGACGACCCCGCCCGAGGTCACGTCGGTCCGGCCCCCCGGGGGAACGCCGAACGGTCCGGGGTGGACGGTCCGCGCGTTCGCGAACAAGTTCCCGACGGTCGCCCCGACGTCGGTCTCGGTCGATCCCGGTCGGGCGCCGTTCGCTCGGAGCGCGGGGACCGGCGCCCACGAGGTGGTCGTCCTCAGCCCGGCGCACGACCGACCCCTCGCGGAGCTCACCGGTCCGCACCTGGCGACGGTGTTCCGCGTGCTGCGGGACCGCGTCGCCGAGCTCGAGCGGCGACCGGGGACGCGGTCGGTGGTGATGTTCGAGAACGCGGGGCCCGAGTCGGGCGGCACCCTGTGGCACCCCCACGCCCAGCTCGTGGGGCTGAACGTCGAGCCGCCGCATCGGGCCGAGGAACGCGCCGCGGCCGAGCGCTTCGCCGCCGCGGCGTCGGGCGCGTGCCTGATCGAGGCGACCGCGCAGGCCGAGCGGCAGGACGGGTCGCGCGTCGTCGCGGAGACCGCGGAGCTCCTCGCGTACGCCCCGTTCGCGAGCCCCGTCCCCTACGCCGCGCGCCTTGTCCCGGCGGCCCACGCCCCGAGCTTCTCCGCGGCCTCGGACGCCGAGCTCGCCCGCGTGGCAGAGCTGCTCCCGCGGCTCGTGCGCGCGCTGCGCGCCCAGGTCCCCCGGGCATCGTACAACTGGACGGTCGTCTCCGTGCCGGGCGCGGACCCCACCGCCCCATCGAACCACTGGCGCCTCGATCTCCTCCCCCGCCTCGTGCGCCCCGACGGCTTCGAGATCGCGAGCGGGGTGGCGGTCAACCCGCTGTCGCCCGAGGAGGCCGCCCGCCGGTACCGCGCGGCGTGGGCGGCCGCGGCGGAGCCGCTCCCCGGGGCCGACAAACCCTAAGGCCGACGGGCCCGTCGCGCCCGGCGTGCCGGCCCTGCGCGAGCCGATCGTCTCCCTGCTGGGCCACGTCGATCACGGCAAGACGACGCTCCTCGACCGGATCGCGGGCAGCGTGCGGGCCTCGAAGGAGGCCGGCGGGATCACGCAGCACATCGGGGCGATCGAGGTCCCCGGCGAGGTCATCCGCAAGCTGTGCGAGGGGATCCTCCCCACGGAGCGGTGGCTCGTCCCCGGTCTCCTGTTCGTCGACACCCCGGGGCACCGCTCGTTCGAGACGCTGCGCCGGCGCGGCGGGGCGCTCGCCGACCTCGCGATCCTCGTCGTCGACGCGCGGGAGGGCGTGATGCCCCAGACGCGCGAGTCGGTCCAGATCCTCCGGCACGAGAAGACCCCGTTCGCGATCGCGCTCACGAAGATCGACCTGCTGACCGGCTGGCGCAAGCCGACGGGCCCGATCGCGCTCAAGGACCAGATCGCGCGGGGCGGGGCCGAGTTCGGGCGGGACCTCGACGCGCGCGTCTACGCCGTCGCGGAGACGATGATCGGGCTCGGCTTCAGCGTCGACCGGTACGACCGGGTGAGCGACTTCACGCACAACGTGGGGATCGTTCCCGTCTCCGCGAAGTCCGGGGTCGGCGTGCCGGAGCTGATCGCGCTGCTGGTCGGGCTCTCCCAGCGGTTCCTGAAGGACGACCTCGCGGTCGTCGCCCACGGGGGCGAGGGGACGATCCTCGAACGGAGCGACCAGAAGGGGGTCGGGCCCGTCGGCGACGTGATCGTCTACCGCGGGGAGCTCAAGGTCGGCGACGAGATCGTCGTGACCGGGCGCACCGAGCCGTTCCCCACCCGCGTCCGCGGCATCTACCGGCCCGTGCTCCTCAAGGCGACCCGGGCGGGCAGTCGCACGAAGCTCGAGTCGATCGACCGCGTCGCCGCGGCCGCGGGGGTCTATGTCGCGGCCCCGGGGATCGAGGACGCGATGCCGGGCGGGCTGCTCAAGGTCGTCGCCGACGACGCCGAGCGCGCCCGCGTCCGGGAGGAGCTCGCCCAGGAGAGCCGGCCCGTCGCCGAGCTCGCCGACAGCGGCGTCGCGATCTACGCGGACACGCTGGGCGGACTCGAGGCGCTCGCCTTCGAGTGCCGGGAGAACGACATCCCCGTGCACGAGGCGGGCGTCGGCCCGATCGCGCGGCCCACGATCATCCGGATGGCGACGGTGAAGGATCCGACGCACCGGGCGGTCCTCGCGTTCAACGTCCCGGTGCTGCCGGACGCCCAGCCCGAGGGCGAGGGGGGCCCGGTCCGCATCTTCCGGGGCGAGGTGATGTACCGGCTGATCGACGAGTACGGCCAGTGGCGCGAGACGCGGCGGCGCGCGCTGCAGGCCCAGCGACGGATGGAGATCGTCCATCCGGCCCGCTTCGAGGTCCTTGCGGGATTCGTGTTCCGACACTCCGGGCCGGCGATCGTCGGGATCCGCGTGCTCGACGGGACCCTGCGGCCGGGCGTGCGCGTGATGCGGACCGACGGGACCGAGGTCGGCGTGCTGAAGGCGCTCCAGAAGGAGAACGAGCCGGTCGCGGCCGCGGAGGAGCGGACCGAGCTCGCGGCGTCGATCGACGGCGCCGTGATCGGGCGGAACCTCAAGGAAGGAGACATCCTGCTCGTCGCGGTGCCCGAGTCGTCGGCCCGGGCGCTCAAGGACCAGACGCTCACGGAGTCCGAGCGCCGGGTGCTCGACGAGGTCGCGCGGCTCCACCGGGCCCATCAGCCGTTCTGGGGCCAGTAGGTGGGGAGACCCGTGCGAGCCCGTCCGGGGCGGTTTCCGTCCCCTCGCCCCCGGCGGGGCCGAAAAACGGCCGAGACGGAGAGATATATACCTCCGTCGGGGTCCGTCGATCGTGACCGCCCCGGGTAGCGGCGTCACCGGTCCCTCCGTCGCCGTCGAGCGGCCGGCCTGCCCGATGTGCGGCAGCGCCCACCGGATCGTCGATCCCGTCCGTTCCGAGACCGTCTGCGCCGAGTGCGGTCTCGTCTTCTCGAGCGGCGAGATCCTGGCGACGGCCCCCCTCCCGACGGAGCCGGGGGCGTCCGACGGGAGCGGCCGGGGCATCGGGCCGTTCGCGACGCCCGGCACCGGGAAGCGGACGCTCGGCTCGACGCTCTCGCTCGCCCGGGACGGGCAGGGCAAGCGGCTCGACTGGCACCGCCGCTACGAGTTCCAGCACCTGAAGCGCGTCATGCAGCGCCAGACCCAGCGGGCGGCCGACGCGGGGTCGGACCGATCCCCCGCCCACGGGGAGATCCACGCCACCGGAGAGAAGCTCGGCCTCCCGCCCGTCGTCCTCGCCGAGGCGGAGCACGTCTACCGCGAGGCGAAGAACCGCGGCCTCTTCCGGGGCCGGAGTCTCCCCGCCAGCGTCGGGGCGTGCCTCTACGCCGGATGCCGCCGCTACTCGATCCCCCGGACGCTCGGGGAGGTCGCCGCGGCCGTCGGCAGCCGCCGCTCCGAGGTCGGGCGGACGTTCAAGGTCGTGCAGCGCGAGGCCGGGGTCTCGATCCCCGGGGTGGGGACGAAGGCGTTCCTGACCCGCTACGCCGAGGAGCTCGCGCTGTCGCCCCGGGTCCGGTCGACGGTCGAAGCGTGGCTCGAGGAGGCCCGGGAGGACCCCGAGCTCTCCGGGCTGAGCCCACACGGTCTCGTGGCGGCGCTGATCTACCTCGCGGCGGAGAAGAACGGGGAACGGCGCTCGAGGGCCCAGGTCGCCCGCGTGAGCAGCGTGACCGAGGTGACGCTCCGTTCGACGAGCCGGCTCGTGGAGCGGCTGTGGGGCGGCCGGACGCTGGGACCGGGCGCGCGCGACGAGCCGTCTACTTGAGCAGATAGTACCCGGCCGCCTTCTCGCGGACCTTGCGGCGGGCGTACCCCTTCGTCTGGAGCTCCTGGAGGGCGTTGAGGACCATGTTCTTCGGGAGCCTCGACGACTGCGTGATCCGCTCGGCGGTGCCCATCTTCTCGTCGCTCAGCGTGCCGAGCTCCTTCATCGCCTTGTAGACCTTCACCGCGTTCGGGCTGACCTCGTCCTCGATCCCCATGGGCGCTCCGCCCCGGGCGCTCACCCCGCCGGGAGATAATGGTGCTGGCGGCCGGGTCCGCTTAAGCGAGCCGGGGCGTGGGGAGCGCGATGGCCCGGGCCCCGACGCTCGTCTGGGACGAGCGGTTCCTCGACTACGACTTCGGGCCCGCGCACCCGTTCACCGAGCGGTCCCGCGGGCTGGCCGTCGAGCTGCTCGACCTCTGGCTCGCCGCGCACCCCGACGCGGCGATCGACCGGATTGATCGGGTCCCGACCGCGCCCCGGGCCGACCTCGAGAGCTTCCACCGCGCCGACTACCTCGACTTCGTGGAGGAGTCCGGCCTCCGGGAGTTCGCCTCCCTCCTCGACGCCGGCGACACGCCGGCGTTCCCCGGGTGCTACGAGGCGGCGGCCCGGATCGTCGGCGGGGCGTTGGGGGCGATGCGGGGCGTGCTGGAGGGGAACGCGCCGGCGTTCCACCCGGCGGGCGGGCTCCACCACGCGCACCCGGCCCGGGCGAGCGGGTTCTGCATCTTCAACGACCTCGCGGTCGCGATCGCCGCCGCCCTGCGCGACCGGCGGCGGGTGGCGTACGTCGACATCGACGCGCACCACGGCGACGGGGTGATGTACGGGTATTACGAGAGCGCGCGGGTCCTCGCCATCGACTTCCACCAGGACGGCCGCACCCTGTTCCCCGGCACGGGGACGCCCGAGGAGACCGGACGGGGCGACGGGGCCGGGACCAAGGTGAACCTGCCGCTCCCCCCGCTCGCAGGGGACGAGGCGCTGCTGCCGCTGTTCCGGCGGGTCGCGGTCCCGATGCTGACCGAGTTCGCGCCCGACGTGATCGTCCTGCAGCACGGGCTCGACGGGCACGTGGGCGATCCGCTGGCCCGTCTCCAGTACTCTCCCGCCGCGTACGCGGAGATCGCGCGGACGGTCCGCGCGCTGGCCGACGAGCGGTGCGGCGGCCGGCTGCTCGTGACCGGCGGCGGCGGGTACCGACCGGCCTCCGTGACCCGCGGGCTCGCGACCGCCGGAGCGATCGCGCTCGGCGCACCGGTCCCCGAAGCCACGGACGAGCTCCCCGACGCCTGGCGCCACCGCTTCCGGGCGATGTTCGACACGCCGGCGCCCCGCCACTGGCGGGATCCCGAGAGGTTCGCCCCCAGCCCCTGGCGACCCGACGACGCGGAACACCTGGTCGGGCTCCTCGAGCGCGCCCTCGGCCGCCGGTTCCCCGCGCCGGCCGACTAGGAGCGTGTTGCGCAACTCGTCAGAGCTGCTGAAGTGAGCACCGACGAAAGTACTTTCGTCGCGTACGCCTATGGGCTCGCATGTCGAGCCCGCCGACCCCGAACTTCCGCCGATACGACCCGCACCAGACACTCCTCCTTCCTCCGAACCTCGAAGAGTGGTTGCCGCCGGAGCATCTCGCCCGG
>DATJUI010000026.1:0-23802 GCA_035502455.1 Thermoplasmata archaeon
CGATCCCGACCCACGTGTAGATCAGGATGAGCAGGAAGTACGTGATCGCCATCCCCTTGAACTGCGCGATCGACACCTCGCTCGAGAGGCGCGTGAGGCGCTCCTGGTGGGGCTTCAACGCCGCGATGCGGTCCTTCTTCCCGGACCGGATCGCCTCCATCTGGACCTTGCGGAACGCCGAGCTCCACTTCTGGACCTTCGCCGCCTTGATCCAGTCGGTCGTGTAGTTGTAGGCGAAGGCGGTGATCAGCATCTCGATCGCCCCCGCGAGCGCCATCGTCAGCAGCAGGTAGTGGCTGCCGAACCCGATGAGGTAGTAGAACGGCCCGTTCGCCGCGAAGCCGTGCGCCGGCCCGCCCGGGCCCGCGCCGAGGGCGCCCGCGATCGCGTTGCGGGCGCTCGTGTCGATGATCATCAGGAGGCCCAGCATCCCGAGGAACACGATGATGAACGTCGACGCCTTGAACTGGGGCGCCGGCGGTCGGGCCGCCTTCGGGGCTGGCGCGGTCGTCTCCTCGGGCTCGTCCGCCTCCCCCTCGTCGGCGTCGTCCGCCTCGGGGAGCGCGTCCGCCGCGGACGGCAGGGGGTCCTCGTCCGTCGGCACGGCCCTAGGACTCCCCACCGAGGAACCGGCGCAGGAGCGGGTTCATCTCCATCAGCTGCTCGCGGCCCATCGCCTCGTACAGGTTGATGATGATGCCGACCATCAGCAGCACCCCGGTCCCGCTCGCATTCCCGAGCGTGCCGATAAGGTCCGCGCCCGCGGCGAGCGCGCCGACCGCGGCGCCGGAGATGACGGTGATCACCGGGATGTACCGCTCCAGCACCCGACGTAAGACCCGCGGCTCTCTACGGAACCCGGGGATCTGCATGCCGGACGCCTCGATCTGGCGGGCGACCGCCTCCGGCCCCATGTTCGTCGTCTGGATCCAGAACTTCGCGAACAGGATCGAGCCGCCGACCATCGCCCCGAAGTAGATCCCGACGTGGACGAGGCCCTGCCACCACGTGTGGCCGAACAGCGCGCTCCCGTACGTGCCGTAGTTGATGATCGGTAACAGCCACGACTCGAGCCCGTTCGGCGTCGATAAGTAGAACGCACCGCCCGTTAACGGCTGGGTCTGGCTGATGTTCGCCGCCGTGGCCTGCGCCGCCGTCGGGTACGACCCGATCCACCACTGATGGCCCAGCAGCGGGAAGTGGACGAGCGTCGGGTTCGACCAGAGCAGGACCGTGAAGACCGAGACGTTGGCGAGCAGGGCGCTCATCAGGATGACGGGGATGTTCGACGCGTAGATCAGGCGCAGCGGGTAGCGGCCGCGGGCGCCGCGCGCCTCCGCGTGCGAGAGCGGCAGCTCGATGCGCGTCGACTCCGTCCAGGCGACCAGGAAGAAGATCGCCGCCGTGCCGACCAGCGCGACGATCGGGTTCGGCTGCCGTAACAGGATCTGCTCCCACCCCCCGCTCGCGAGCTGCGACGCGGTGTAGTGGGTGAGGATCCACAGCGTCTTCGGGATCGCGCCGCTCGGCGTATTGCCGCTGCTCAGCGGCAGGCTCGGGTTCTGCGGGACCCAGTTGAGCGTCCCCTGGATGATCTGCTGGGCGACGCCGGCCGCGATGAACAGCGAGATCCCGCTGCCGATCCCCCACTTCGAGACGACCTCGTCCATCAGGAAGACGAGGTAGCTCCCGAAGACCAGCTGCGCGACGATGATCGTGTTCGCGAGCAGGAGGCCGTTCCCGGGCGAGAAGGCGCCGAAGGTGGAGACGATCGAGGCGGACGGGGTGATGTAGCCGAACACCTGGGGGACCGCCTCGACGAAGATCATCGCGACGACGAGGACCTTCTGGGTCCCCTGGTACATCCCCTTGTCCTGGTCGTCGGTCAGGTCGAGGTTGATGATCTTCGCCCCGACGAACAGCTGCATGATGATCGACCCGGTGACGATGGGGCCGATCCCGAGGTCCATGAGCGTCCCCTGGGCGCCCGCGAGGATCGCCCGGTAGCTCGCGAACAGGTCGATGACGGTCGCCTGGTCGACCCCGAAGAGGTAGATGTTCGTGAGCAGGAAGTACAGGAGGAGGATGCCGACGGTCCAGAACATCTTGGACCGGAAATGGACGTGGCCCTTCGGCTGGGAGACCGCGGGCATCCGCGAGGTGAGCGGTTTGAGCCCGTACAGCCGGGACTTCGAGCCGCTGTACGACAGCCCGAGATAGAGGAGGAGGAGGACCGCGACGACCGCGGCGAGCGAGAGCAGGAAGCCGAGCAGCGTCGGCGCCGTCCAGAACCAGATGACCGCCAGGAGGACGGCGCCGAGGACGGCGAGCGGGATCGCCCAGCGCGGGTCCCGGGGGATCTCCTCGTCCGCCATGCGGTCGGTCGCCGAGCCGGTGCCTGTATTATATAGTCTACGGCGGCGGGGACGCCGTCGGGGCCGCGACGACCGTCACCTTCGCGCGGGCGTGCTTCGTCGCGTGGCCGACCACGACCTTCCACGGGCGCGCGGTCGACCCCGCTCCGAGCAGCCGGTCGACGCCGACCTTCGTGAGGTCGGCCACGTACGTCTCCCCCTCCTTCGCGAGGGCGCCGGCCGCCTCGAGGACCGGCGCGAACGCGTCGAGCTCGCCGACGTTGAGCGCCGTCGGCCGCGCGACGATCGCGGCCGGGCGCTGGAAGCCGTGGCGGCCGAAGTGATCGGGCGCGTAGATCAGCATCGACTTGAACTTGTACTTGTGGAGCCCCGCGTTCCCGCGGCCGCCCTGCTTGCCGGCGCCGCGGCCCGCCTTGATCCCGCGCCCGTGGGTCCGAAGGCCCCGGAACTTCCGCGTGCGGCTCGGCATCGCTCCTCCCCTCCTACAGCATCCGGCGGACGAGGTCGTTGATCGATCGGCCGCGGTAGCCGAGGGCGCCGCCGAGCGCGAACGGCTTCTTCGTCGAGCGCCACCCGCCCTTCGGCGCCTTGAGGCGGAACAGCGGGCGCAGGCCCGAGATCCGGGGCAGGCCCCGTTCCGCGACCGCCCGCGTCAGCTCGGGGAGATCGCCGCCGGTCGCGATGTCGCCGAGCGTCGCCGCCGTGATCCGCTGGCCGCCCACGGTCTCGCCGCGTTCCTTGAGCAGCAGCTCCACCGTCGCCGGCTCGGCCTCGCCCCAGGTGACGTAGCCCTGGACCTTCGCGAGCATCCCCCGCACGCTCGCCGCCTCGGGGACGATCGTGGCGTGGTTCGGCCGGGTGAGGTGCAGGAGATCGAGCGTGGAGACGATCTCGCGGTGCGCGTGGATCCCGCCGCGGACCCGAACGACCATCCAGGCCATGGGAACCTACCGACCTCCCCCGGCCGGGCGGGGTGGCGGCCGGCGGCCCGGCGGTCGGGCGCCCCCGGGCGGCGGGGGGCGGCTGCCGAAGCCCGGGCGGCCCGGGCCCCGACGGCCGCGGCCGCCGCGGGTCGGCCGGGGCGCGCCTTCCTCCTTCGGGGGAAGGATCGACGTCCCCACGGGGCCGCGGACGATCTTGAGCCGCTCCAGGTCCTCGGGCGGGACCTTGAGCTCGGAGAGCCGCACGAGGGCCGAGTACGCGGCCTGCGCGTAGTTGACGGTCGTCTTCGTGTGCCCGTCCGTGAACCCCCAGGCGTCGGTGATCCCGGCGAACCGAAGGATCGGCTTCGCCACGTTCCCGACGGCGAGGCCGACCCCGCGGGGGGCCGGTCGGAGCGTCACGACGACCGACCCGACCCGCGCCCGGATCTGGAACGGCAGCGAGTGGGATCGTCCGCAGCCGCACTCCCAGCTGCCGCAGCCGCGGTAGACCTCCACGATCTCGAGCTTGGCGCGGTCGATGGCCCGCCGGATCGTCGGACCGACCTCGCGGCCCTTCGCGCGGCCGAGCCCGACGTACCCGTCGCCGTTCCCGACGACGACCGTGACCGCGAACTTGAACCGGCGCCCGGAGTCGGTCATCCGCTGGACCATGTTGACGTCCAGGACCTCGTCGTGGAGGCCCGGCAGCAGCTTGTCGACGATCTGCGGCTCGCGCAGCGGGAGCCCCGTCGCGAGCGCCTGGCCCATCGTCGTGAGCTCGTCGGCGAAGACGCGCCGGCCGAGCTCCGTCTTCGGCACCCAGGGCGGCGGCGGCGGAGGGCCGCTCGACGGGCCGCCCCCGTAGCTCGGGCGGGGCGGGCCCTGCGGGGCCGCGGCGCTCACGCCGCCACCTCCGCGCCGGGCAGCAGCGTCGGGAGCTTCGCCTTGTAGGCTTCGACGGGCTCGGGCAGCGGCTTCGGCAGGTGGCTGCCGTTCAGCCGGTCGACCGTCGGGAAGCCGCCCTCCCCGTGGGGGACCTCGACGCCCGCATCGAGCAGGCCCTTCAGCGCCGCGGCGAGGCGGCCGCCGGGGGACGGGCGGTGGGCCCCGAGATCGAGCACCGCCGCCGACGCGCCCGCCCGCTTCGCGCGCAGGCCGGCGAGATACGCGGTGAGGTAGGCGGCGGGCGTCGACGCGAGGCTCGTCGCGGGGAACGCGAGCGCCCCGAGCTCCGAGGAGTCGGCGGCGGCGACGACGCGGTCGCCCGTGGGGTCGAACCGGACGATCGCCACGCGGACCCGGTGGTTCGAGAGGCGCACCACGGCCCGCTCCGAGCCCGAGCGCAGGAGCGCGAGCCGGACCCGGTAGTCGGTCTTGCCCTCCCGGCGGCGCCGGAACGGAACTCGGTAGCGGGGTCCGGTGCTCACGGGGTCGCCTCCTTCAGATGACCGGCGAGCTTGAGGTTCGCGAGCAGGTGGGCGCGGCTGCGGAACATCCCGCCCTTCGCCCGCCGGTAGAACTCGCGGTACACCTGGGGGGTAATCTGCTTGGCGGACCGGAGATCGCGGAGCGTGGCGCGCTGCGCCCGGATCCGGCGCATCCAGCGGTCCTTCTTCGGGACGCGGGCGAGCGGGCTGCCCCGGCGCGACCCCGGGCCGGAATGCCGGCCCTTCGCGACCTCGAGCGCGTGGCGCCGAGCGCGCACGCGCGAGGTGCCGCGCTTCGCCTTGCGCCGGACGACCCCCGCCTTGATGGCGCTGCGCAGGTCCCCCCGCGTCACCGCGTCGGCGAGCTCCTCCTGGCTGGTCGGATCGATCCAGACCCGGCCCTCGCCGCACTTCAACAGGTCGGCCGCGAGGCGGCGCTGGTTCGCGAGATCCGGCATCGTCGCTACGCCTCCGCCTCGCCCGTGGCGATCGGGTTGAGGACGCGGATGCCGAGCTTGCGCGCCGCTTCCTCGAGGACGATGCGTCGCCGCGTCCCGACGGTGCGCGCGATCACGGCGGCCTGCGCGTGCCCGTCGATCGCATCGAGGTCGGCCTCGGTGCGCACGAGCACGGGACGGAAGCCGCTCGGGACGAGCCCGCGGACGCGGGCCGGCGAGCGGTAGCCGATGCTGACGATCTGGGACCGGTAGCCGTAGTGGCGCCGCTGCTTCGACTGGAGGCCCCGCGGGCGACGCCAGGCGCCGTCGCGGCCGATGCGGAAGTACCGGTTCGCCGCCTGGCGGCCGAAGACCGGGCGCCGCCGGTCCTGCGCGCGGCGCACCGTGAGGAGACGGCGCGCCTCGTCGTGGAGCGTCGCGCGCTTCGGCGCGGTCGGCCGCTCGGGGGCCTCCGGGGCCGGCGCCTCGGCGGGCGGAGGGGTCGGCTCGGCGGGCTTTGCGCGCCCGCGGGCCCGGGGCTTCTTCGCGGGCGGGGCCGGCGCGGCATCGGCCGGCGGGGTCGCCGCGGGATCGTCGTCGGCCATCAGCTCGCCTCCTTGAGGTGCGCCCGCTCGACGAGGTAGATGCCGTCCTGGAAGACGCGGGGATCGTAGTCCCGGATCCGCGTGACCCGTTCGATGTTCGCCGCGCTCTGGCCGACCTGCTCGAGGTCGTGGCCCGTCAGGACGACGAACTCCCCGTCCACGACGGCCCGGGTGCCCGGGACGAGCCGCGTCGAGCGCGGGTACTTCTCGCCGAGGAAGTTCTCGATGACGAGCTCCTCGCCCCGGACCTGGACCTTCATCGGGAAGTGCGCGGCCACGACCTTCATCCGCGCCTCGACGCCCCGGGTCAGCCCGCCCGCGAGGTTGCGGACGTGCGCCGCCCACGTGCGGAGCAGCGCCTGGGCGTGGCGCCGCTCGACCGGGATCGTGAGCTCGAGGACGACCCGGCCGTCGGCCGGGGTGATCGCGAGCGCGCCGGACGGGAACGGGCGCTCCACCGATCCGAGCGGCCCCTTGGCGGTGAGCCGGCCGTCGCGGAGCGCGAACGTGACCCCCTTCGGCACGTCGACCTCCTCGCGGCCGCGGTCGGGCTCAGTAGACATAGGCCAGCAGCCGCCCTCCGATCTTGAGCTCCCGCGCCTTCTGGTGCGAGAGGACGCCCTGGTTGGTCGAGAGCACGAGCAGGCCGAAGTCCTGCGCGGGCAGGAACCGCGACTCGTACCGCTCGAGCCCGTCGTGGCGGACGGCGATCCGGGGCTTGATGACGCCGCAGGAGTTGATCCGGCGGGAGAGCGTCACGTCGTACTTGCCGCCGCGGCCGGTCGGCACGAAGGTGAACTCCTCGATGTACCGGTGCTCGCGGAAGATCCGCAGCACCTCGGCGATCAGCTTCGAGGTCGGGGCGATCTCCACGCGCGGCTTGCCGTCCTGGTCGGCGTGCCGGAGGGTCACGAGCGCGTCGTTGAGCAGATCCTGTCGCATCGTCGTCCTCCTACTGGTACTTCCGGAACCCGAGGTCCATCGCGACCTCGCGGAAGCACTGGCGGCAGAGGTGGAGGCCGTAGCGGCGGACGATGCCGCGCTTGCGGTCGCACCGCAGGCAGCCGTCCTTCCGGCCGAAATGCTTCTTCGGGGGGCTCATCGGTTCCTCACTCCACCACCGTCACGCCGAACGCGGCGGCGAGAAAGGCGCGGGTCTCGTCGCGCGTCGAACGGAGCGATCGCGGGATCGCGCGCTGCTGGGTGCGGCGCTCCCGGACCCGAAAGCCGGCGCGGCCGAGCTCGACCGCGACGTCCATCCCGTGGATGCCGATCTGGGGATCGTACTTCATGCCGGTGAAGTCGGTGTAGTCCGCGATCCCGAACGAGAAGTTCCCGTTCCGATCGATCGAGAGCAGATCGAGCTGACGGTCGCGGGCCTCGAAGGCGCGCGCGAGGAAGTCGCGGGCGGCCTCGCCCCGGAGGGTCACCTTCGCCCCGATCTCCTGGCCCTTGCGGATGCCGAAGTCCCGGTTGGTCGAGTGCGAGCGCGTCGCGATCGGCTTCTGGTGCGTCACCATCGTCAGGACCCGCTCCGCCCGCGTGCGCGCCTCGCCGGACTCGCCGACGCCCGCGTTCACCACGACCTTCACGAGCCGGATCGCCCGGTACGGGTTCCCCGGCGCGGGCGGATCGGTCGACGCGCTCGTCGCCGCCGGAGGGGCGCTCATCGGTCGACCCCCTCGCCGATCGTGACCTCGGGCGCCTTGTCGCCGACGACGAAGACGTACTCCTTGACGGTGGAGAAGCCTTCCTTGAAGTGGACGAGGTTCGGCTGCGAGGAGTTGCGGACCTCCACGCGGTCGACGCGGGCGAGCTCGCCGACGTGCGAGCCCCCGGCGACGTACGCGAGGGCGCCGGGCGCGAGCGGCAGGTGGCCGAGGACCTTCTGCCCGGGGAGCTCGATCTTCACGGAGTCGCCGACCTTGTACGGCGTCGCGCGGTCGACGAGCAGGTTGCGCCCGTCGTGGAGCGTCACCTCGACGCGGCCGGCCGTCACGGTGTGCTTGAAGCGCACGCGGCCGATCTTGAGGGTCGCCTCGGCGGACGGGATGGGGACGAGGACGAGCTTGCCGTGGCGGTCCCGGACGACCCGGTAGTGGGCGTCGAGGGGCGCGGCGAACGACAGCGTGTCCATGAGCCCGAGGCCCCGGTCGAGGTCCTTCGCGACCCGGCCGTCGACCCGCACCACGCCCGAGCGGACGAGCTGGCTCGCCTCGCGGGCGGTCGTGACGATGCGGCGCAGGTCCCGCAGCACGAGGAGGAGCGGCACGGAGGCGTCCTGGGCATGCGGCCCGGGGCCGGGGCGCTTCACCCACTTCGTCCCCTTGCGCGGGATCGTCCACGCGCGGGGCGCCGCCCGGCGCTTGAGCCGGAACGTCATGCGTCGTCCTCCGCGGGCGGGGCCGGCTCGGGCGGGGCGGGCGTCTCCAAGGTCGGCGTCTCGGCCGGCCCGCCCTCCTCGGTCGCGGCCTCGCCGCGCTCCTCGGGGCTCACGTCCTCGTCCGCGACCCGGAGCGTGCGCCGGCGCCAGGCGTCCGACAGGTTGAGCCGCGTGATGACGAGGTGGCTCAAGCGCAGCGGGAGCGGCTTCAGCTTGTCCTCGCCCGTCTTGAGCGTCACGTTGTCGAGCACGACCGCGTAGTCGCGTCGGACGACCCGGGCGACCCGCTCCTCGCGCCCCGCGTAGCTGCCGGACAGCACGCGCACGGTGTCGCCCTTGCGGACCGGCAGCGCGCGCACGTGGAACCTCGACTTGAGCTCGCGGGAGAGCGGCACCGTCATGCGCCGGCGCCGGTGGAACGTGTCGGCGGTGTACAGCGCCTTGCGCTGGCGCCGCGGCGAGTGCGGGGATCCACCGCCCATCGACCCCTCCTACAGGATGATCGACGAGGCGGCCGCGATCCGCGGCCAGCGCTCGGCGGCCTCCTTCGCCACGGGCCCTTTGATCTGCGAGCCCTTGATCTCGCCCGTCTCGGTGGTGATGACGGCGGCGTTGTCCTCGAACTGGAGCCGCGTGCCGTCGGGCCGGTGGAGCGGCACCCGAGAGCGGACGATGACCGCGTGCAGCACCTGCCGGCGCATCTCGGGGGTCCCCTTCTTGACGGAGACGATGACGAGGTCGGCGATGCCGGCCCGCGGGTAGCGCCGGTGGGTGCCGTGCCAGTTGCGGACCGCGATGATCTCCACGACCTTCGCGCCGGTGTTGTCGACGCAGTCGAGCCGCGCGCCCTTGGGGAGTCCGCGGCTGCGACGGCCCGCGAGCCCCTTCACGGCGCGGCCTCCGGCGCCGCCGGGGCGGCCGCGGGCGCCGCGGTCTCCTCCCCCTTCACGTGGCGGGACGCCTCGCCGAGGTCCTCGACGATGCAGAACTTGACGAGCTTCGAGAGCGGACGCGTCTCCGCGATGCGGACCCGATGGCCGACGGGCACGTTGAGGCACGGGGGCGCGTGCGCGAGGTAGCGTCGGCGGCGCTTTTCGAACCGCTCGTACTTCGGCACGAAGTGCAGCAGCGTGCGCTCGACGACCGCCGTGCGCTGCATCGAGGTCGAGACGACCGTCCCCTCGAGGATCTGGCCCCGCACGGGGAGCCGTCCGTGGAACGGGCAGTGCCGGTCGTCGCACCGCGCCCGCGGCGCCCGGACGTCGAGCCCGATATCGTGCGCCCGGCGACGGACCGGGGGGGACCTCGAGGGAGTCATCGCGCTCTCCGAGGGCCGCCCGTGAGCAACCGCTTGGTGCGGTCCTCGGGACGCACGCGAAGGGCGTCCCCTCTTAACGGTAACTCTCCCGAGGGGAGGTCGATCGTGCCGACGAGCCCGGTCTTCGGGAGGCGCACCGGCCGCGCCCGCCCCGGTTCGCGGACGACGAACGTCTGGAGCGTCTCGTCGACGAGCGTGCCGCGGACCCATCGGGAGCGGCCCGGTCCCGGAGCGATCTCGACCGATGCGCCGAGGAGCTCGCCCGCCATCGCCTCGCGCTCGACGCGCGTGTACTCCGGCAGTGGCCCCGTTCGCGCCCCCATCGGTCCACCTCAAGGCCCCCTACGGCCGCCGGCCCTCCGTGGCGGCGTGCGCCCGCTCGTTGAGGACGGTCAGCGCCCGCGCGACGTTCGTGCGGAGCGCGCGCATCCGGCCGGGGCTCGGCGGCGCGCCGCCCATGGCGGCGACGCCACGCTCGCGCAACAGGTCGTTCTCGGCGTCGGCGACCCGGCGCCGCAGCTCCTCGTCGCTGAGCTCGCGGAGCTCCTTCATGCGCAGCAGCGTCACGACGCCTCCGAGCTCTCGGGGCCGGGCGGGACGCCGGGGGCCTCCTCGAGCGGCGGCAGCTCCGCCGGGGCGATCTTCGGCGGCATCTCCACGCCGCGCACGACGATCTCGTCCGGCAGCTTCGCCGCCGGTCGCATGATCCAGACGTTGACGCCGATGACGCCGGGTTTCAATCGGGCCTGGTAGAACCCCTTGTCGATCCAGAGGTGGACGGCCTCGCCGCAGTACTTGATCGTCCCGGCCTTGAAGCGCTCCGTTCGGTGGCGCTCGCCGGTCAGCTTGCCCGAGAGGATCACCTGGCAGCCGCGCGCGCCCGCCTCCATGATCCGGCGCACGGTCGAGTGGCCGGCCCGCCGAAAGTGCCACCCCCGCTCGAGCGTCGAGGCGAGCTTCTCGCTCATCAGCTGGGCGTTCAGGCTCGGCTGCCGCTCCTCCTGCACCTCGATCTGCGGGTTGTCGAGCCGGAAGCGGTGCTGGATGTCCTCGGTGAGGCGCTTGATCAGTTCGCCGCGGTGGCCGATCAGGATGCCGGGCCGCTCGCAGATCAGGGTGACCCGCGTGCCCATCGGGGTGCGCGTGATGTCGAGGCCGCCGAAGCCGGCGCGCGCGCTCTCCTGGACGAGGTAGTCCTTCAAGAGGACCCGGCGCATCGCCTCCTGGATCACCTTCTGCTCGGCGCTCATGCCGTCGCCTCCTTCGGCTCCGCGAGGACGATCTCGACGTTCGTCGTCTGCTCGTTCCAGGCCGTGGCGCGCCCGTGGGCGCGCGGCATGTTCGCCTTGCGGATCCGGCCCCGGGCGCTCGCGGCGACCTTCACGACGAGCCGGTCGGCGTCGAGCCCTTCGTACTCCGCGTTCTCGCGCGCGTTGCGGAGCACCTTCAGCACGTTGGCGGCGACCTTCTTCGGGTACCGGCCCGGCCCGGTCGCGCGCTTGTGCGCGGTCTCCTGGTTGTACCGGCGGAACGGGACGGCCCGCCGCAGGGCGACCACCTCCTCGAGGAGCGCCTCCGCGCGATCGACCGGCAGGCCCCGGATCGCGTTCAGCACCTCGTAGGTCTTCTTGGGCGAGATCGGGATCTCGATGCCGCGGGCGCGCGCGACGCTGACGCCGCGCTCGGCTCGGTACGTGTAGCCCCGCATCGTTGGTCCTCTCCTCACTTGAGCGGCATGAACTTCGACGACCGCGTGGCGCCGACGCCCGGTCCGGAGTGCTTTTCGAACCGGCGCGTGAGCGCGAACTCGCCGTAGCAGTGGCCGATCATCTCCGGGCGGACCTCGATCTCCTTGAACTCCTTGCCGGTGTGCACGGCGACGCGGCGGCCGATGTGCTCGGGCAGCACCAGCGCGTCGCGGCAGTGGGTCCGCACGACCTTCTCGCGCGGCGTCGCGCGCATCCGCTCGAAGAACCGGGACGTCTCGGCGTTGAAGCCGCGCCGGATCGAGCGGCGGGCGCGCGCCGTGACGACCTTCGCGAACTCCTCGAGGCTCATCGCCTGGAGCTCGGGGACGCCGAGCCCGCGGAACGTGAACTCGCGCTTGCGGCGCGCCTCGACCTTCTTGGTCTTCCTCGCCTTCGGCATGGGGCTACTTCCGCTCCCGGCGGTCGCGGCGCCGCTTCTTGCTCGTGCTGCGGGAGAACCGCCCGACCTTCGCGCCGGGCCACGTGCCCTTCGAGACCGTGCTCGGGCGGCCCACGTGCTGGTGGGCGCCGCCGCCGAACGGATGGTTGACGGGGTTCATCGCGACCCCGCGGACCTTGAACGGCGCCCGGGCGATCGAGCGCGTCGACCAGACCTTCTTGCCGGCCTTGATGACGGGGCGCTCGAGCCGCCCGCTGCCGCCGACCGCCCCGACCTGCGCCCGGCAGCTGGCGAGCAGCTGCTTGAACCGGCCGCTCGGCAGCTGGACGGTCACTTCCTTCCCCGCATGGGCGGTGACGAGGGCGCTCGCGCCGGCGGCCCGGACGAGCCGGCCGCCGTCGAACGGCTTGACCTCGAGGTTGGAGACGAGCGTGCCGTCCGGGATCCGTCCGAGCGGCAGGATCGACCCGCGCTCGACCGGTCCCTCCTGGAACGAGACCCGGTCGCCGGTCGCGAGACCGGCCGACGCGAGGATCCGGATCGGCGCGCCGACGCCCAGGTCGACCTCGGCCACGGGGGCGGTCCGCCCGGGCGCGGGGACGATCCCAACGACCGTGCCGGCGCCGGGCCGATCGGGCGGGGGATGGACGATCGCCCCGTGGTGACGGTGGCTCGGCGACCGGTACCGGCCGGTCCCGCTGCCGCGCCGCCGGGAGATGATCCGCTTGCCCATCAGAACACCCCGGCCCGGCTGCCGATGTCCTCGGCCGAGAACTCCTTCGCGAAGCGGACGGTCGCGATCTTACCGAGGCGCACGATCTTCGTGTTGATCTTCGCGACCTTGCACTGGTAGATCTCCTCGATCGCGCGCTTGATCGCCGCCCGGTCCGCCCGCCGGTCGACGACGAACTCGAGCTTGTTGAGCCGCTCCATCTCGTCCATCGACTTCTCGGTGACGTACGCGTGCAGGATGATCCGGTGCTGGAGGCTCGTCACGGGGGCGCCCCCCCGAGCCGCGCGCGCAGCGTCTCGACCGCCCCGTGCGAGAACAGCGTCAGTCGGCCGGCGGTCCCGCCGGGCGCGAGGTCCTCGGTGGCGAGCCGCTGGGCGGGCACGACGTCGACGCCGGCCAGGTTGCGGAAGCCGCGCGCCTTGTGCGGGCCGCTCGTCACCACGAGCAGGCTCCGCGGCGTCCGCCGGACGCGGCCGCGGCGACGCGCGCGCCCGGACGACGTGAGATGCGTCTTCGCCCGGGCCCGTTCGACGTCCGGCCACAGCTTCAGGCGGACGAGGAGGGCGCGGGCCGTCTGGGCGGTCACGATCTCCTCGACCGGGTCCGCGACGACGAGGGGCAGGTGCAGCCCGTGCGGGATCTCGTGGCCCCGGGCGGCCGCGAGCTTCGCGTCGCGCGTCGCGGCGAGCGCGGAGGCGAACGCGAGTCGGGCCTCCTTGCGGTTGATCTTCTTGCCCCAGATGCGATCGACCCGGGGCGGGTGGGCGGGTCGGCCCCCGACCGTGTTCGGCGCCTGCGCGCCGCGCATCGAGTCCATGAGGCGCGGAGTGCGCGCGACGCCGCGTCCCTTGCCGGACCACTCCACGGAGTGCCGGACGCCGGCGGTCGGGGACGTCCCGTACGGTTGGCGGCGGTGCGACTGGGCCGCGACGACGGCGCGGGCGATGAGGTCCGGGCGGACCGGTGCCGAGAAGGCGGACGGGAGGGCCAGCGACTCCCCGGCCTTGCCGTCGAGGGCGACG
The DNA here is from genome assembly GCA_035502455.1 of Thermoplasmata archaeon. Lineage (GTDB taxonomy): Archaea > Thermoplasmatota > Thermoplasmata > Lutacidiplasmatales > UBA184 > Lutacidiplasma. Next base: position 13,372 of record DATJUI010000026.1, read on the forward strand.
ACGTGGACGCGATGCCCCGGGCCGGCGGCGTTCGGCGTCGGAGCGGGGTCGGTCGCGGGCATCAGCCTCCCTGCTTCGACCGCGTGCTGAAGTAGCGCAGGTCGACCTTCTCGACCGATCCGACCCGGCTCCGCAGCGGCGCGCGGAAGCGCACGAGGCGCTTCGCGGGGCCGGGCAGCGAACCGTGGAGGACGATGCAGGCGCTCTGCACCTCGCCGTAGTGCGGGAACCCGCCGGCCGGGGTGATCCGGTCGACGCGCGGGTCCTTCACGACCTTGAGGATCCGCAGGTTGTACTGGGTCCGCCGGTGGTACCCCTGTTGCCCCGCCTGCGGGATGCGGTACGTCACGAAGCTCGGGTTGTGGGGCCCGAGCGTCCCGATCATCCGGCGGTGCTTCGAGTTCTTCCGGGGCTGGAGCTTCACGCCCCATCGCTGGATGTGCCCCTGGAACCCGAACCCCTTCGTGACCGCCACCACGTCCAGGAACTCGCCTTCCTTCGCGAGCTGGTCGGCGGTGATCTCCTGGCCGAGCTGCTGGAGCGCGAACGCCCGCCGCTCGTCGAACTTCTCCCCCGAGACGCGGACCTCGAACAGGTTCGGGCTCTTCGACGGCACGCCCGTCAGCAGCTGGGGCTGGGTGTGCACGATCACGCGGACCTCGTCGCCGGCCGTCGCGCCGAACGAGGCCAGGGCGGCCGCGTCGCTCGCCGGGTGCGGCGGGAGCCGCCGGCCGAGCTCGGCGGGTAGACCGGCCCCCCACACCTCGCCGACGATGCGCAACCCGTACGGGCCGCGCGCGTACAGACGCGCGCCGGCGACGCGGAGCGGAGGGACCTCGACGACCGTGACCGGTACCGAGACCTCCTGACCCGCCGTCGTCGACCGCTTGCGGTAGTCGACGATGAAGGCGTGGGTCATCCCGACCTTGAACCCGGCGAACCCCTCGATGGCCGGCTGTTTCGGACCGTCGGGCCACGACCGGATCCGGGGCACCGGACGCGCCGACCGGGAGCGGGGAGAATAGGCGAGGGAGCCTCGCCGCGGTCGATGTCGTGCCATGGGTCGATAGGGGGTCCTGCCTCCGGTGGGGACGGGGGAGAAAGGTACCCTATATAACCGAATAGGGCGGCCGGACCGCCGAGGACCGCCGGTCGGACGCCGGGCGACGATCCGGCGCGGGGACGCGGCGGCCGACGCCCCGGTACGGGGTCGCCGCGATCCTTGGGGCGCCCCATCGGCCGATCGATCGGCCGGGAGGCGCTTACCCGGTCCCCATCGACTGCGTAAATAGACCGTCGCGCTCCTAGAGCCGGAGCCACCGATGGACCGGGCCATCCGTTCCGGGGACGAATCGCGCGTCGAGCCGCCGCACCTGTGGACGGTGCCGGAGGCGAACGCCCGGCTGCCGAGCCTCGGCGAGCTCCTCCTCCGGCTGCGCGGCTGGGTGACGCGCCTCGGCGAGGTCCAGGGCGAGGGCCAGCGGCTCGGGGCGTTCTGGGGATCCGAGCTCGAGGCGTCCGACCACGCCGACCACGACATCAAGGAGCGGCTCGACGCCGAGGCCCGCAACCTGACCCGCCGGATCGAGGAGTCGCTCGCCGCGCTGCGCGCCGAGGGGATCGAGGTCAAGAACCTCGAGACCGGCCTGTTCGACTTCTACGGCCTCCACGACGGCGAGGTCGTCTTCCTCTGCTGGCAGCAGGGCGAGCCCGAGGTCGCCTTCTTCCACCCGCTGACGGGCGGCTTTCGGAACCGGCGCCCGCTCAGCGAGCGCGGCCGCCCGACCCCCGCCCGCTCGCGCAGTTCGCTGTAGCGCGGCCGCGCGGTCACCCGAGGTCCGGCGGGCGGTTCCGCTGGGCGAGGCGGAGCGCCCCGACGGCGACGACGAACGCCCCGAACCCGCCGGCCACCGCCGGCCCCAGCTCGACGATCGGGAACGGGACGTTGAGGGCGAGCAGCGCGAGGACCAGCGGGGCGAAGATCCCGGCGGAGCCTCCGACGACCCCGACCGCGGGCCGGTCCTGCCGGAGCGTCACCGCCGCGGCCAGCGCGGCGACGATCCCGACGAGGGCGAGCAGCGCGATCCCCGCCACGATCGAGGCGAGGAACGAGGTGAGGTCGGGGAACGGGGAGAGGGCGGCGGACGTCCCGTTCCCGGCCCCGCCGCGCGCGAGCGTGATGCCGATCCCCGTCGAGCCGGCGTCGTAGACCGGCGAGACGAACGTGGAGACCGACGCCGGCGCGTAGCCGGCCAGCGTGACGTCGAGCGTCACGCCGCCGGTCGGCACCCCGGTGAACTGAAAGTCGCCGTCCGGACCGACCACGCCCGCGACGGTCTGTCCCCCCTCCTCCGTGATCGAGACGGCGGCTCCGGTCGCCGGGACGGTCCCCCCGGCGCTCTCGGCGAGGACCGTGCCGCTCACCGTGTAGCCACCCCCGCCCGGGGCCGCGACGGCGTACGCCCCGAGGAGGCCCGCGAAGGCGAGCGCGAGGACGGCGACGACCGAGAGGGCGGCGCCGGTCGCCCGCTTCAGGTTCCATCGGCGGATCTTCGGCCGCGGGAGCGCGGGGTAAAGCTGGGGCATCACCTCCCAGCTGTAGAGGGGGGGAGCGGCGCGCGGGACGACGACCGGGACCGGCCGGTGGCAGCTCGGGCACGGGAACCACTGCGTCGGCGGCGACGGCGCGAGGACGACCCGAAGGTCGGCGCCGCACGCCGGGCAGCGCAGGGTGACGGTCGGTCCGCCCATCGGGCGCGCGCGAGCCGGTCCGAGGTCTTAGCGTTGCGGCGGGCGATCGCGAAGCCGCACCCCCGGCTCGTCGCCGTCGACGACGGCGCGTTCCGGCGGACCGACCGTCGGGCGCCGCTGGCGGCGGTCGTCGTCGCCGCGCCGGACTACGTGGAGGCCGTCCGGGTCGGCTCGGTGACCGTCGACGGCCGGGACGCGACCCGGCGGATCGTCGCCCTCGTCCGCGCGACCGGCCCGCTCGGGGGCGTGCGCGCCGTCCTCCTGGACGGGGCGGTCGTCGGAGGGTTCAACGTCGTCGACCTCGATGCCGTCCACACCGCCCTCGCGCTCCCGGTCGTGGCGCTCACCCGGCGTCCGCCGGCGTTCCCGAAGATCCGGGCGGCGCTCGACCGGTGGTTCCCGCGCGACGCCGAGGAGCGCTGGCGCCGGCTGACCGCGCACCCGCTGCGGCCGGTCGACCCCGGGGCCGGCCGGCTCCTCGCCGCCGCGGTCGGGATCCCCGCGCGGGACGTGGCGGTCCTCCTGCGGCGCACCCGGGTGCGCGGCCTGTGGCCCGAGCCGCTCCGGCTCGCCCATCTCGTCGCGTCGGCCGCCGCGCCCGGCCCCCCGCGAAGGATTTAGGAGCCGGACCGCGTTGCGACCGCGGGCCTGTAGCTTAGCTTGGACGAAGCACTGGCCTTCTAAGCCAGAGCACTCGGGTTCAAAGGCGTCGGCCGGCACCGACCGGCGCGGGGACTCCCGACAGGCCCGCTCCCCCACCGGTCCGACGTCGGCGCGGGCCGGCGCGGCCCGCTCAGCCCGCGTCGACCTTCGCCGCGCAGTTCGCGCAGAGGATCGACCCGCCGGCGGGCAGCGGCGAGCCGCACAACGGGCACGTGGCCCGGGCGTCGGCGGCGGCGAGGAGCTCCTGGACGCTCGTCCGCAGCGACGGATCGGCGCTGGACGCCGCCGGCTCCGCCCCCGGCGTGGTGATCCCGGACGTCGGGACGAACGCCTCGAGGCGGGGCAGGTAGACGAGCGTGCGCCGGTCGAAGACGACGAGCCGACGCGCCTCGAGCCCCTGGAGCGCCGAATCGACGAGCTCCCGGACGCCGCCGAAGACGTGCGCGAGCTCCACCGACGTGAGCCCCGGCGATTCGGCGAGGACCTCCAAGCACCGTCCGGCGAGCAGCGAGAGGTCGCCGCGGGCGACGGCGTGGTCGATCCCCCACGCGATCCGGGACGTGCGCCGGACGCGCTTCGCGACAGCGAGCCGACCCGCCCGCGGGTCGGGCAGCAGCTTCGACCGCACGAGGTCGAGCTCGTAGCGGAACCGCTCCTCGGGGAGGTACAGGAGCAGCGCGACGCCGAACGGCAAAAGGCCCTGCGCCCGGCAGGCCGCCACGCCCGCGGCGACGGTGCCCGTGAACGCGTTCACCTCGATGCGCCCGCCGCCGGCGGCCCCGCGGTCCTCGTCGGCCCGGCTGCGGGGCAGGAAGTGCTCGCGCAGGAGGAGCCGCGCGATCGCCCGGGTGGGCGGCCCGAGCGCGATCGGGTGGACGTCGGCCGATCCGTCGTCGTGGAAGACGACCCGCTCGAACGGCAGCAGGAACTCCCACGCCGGCCCCGGCTTCGGCGTCGGGTCGAGCCGAAGCTCCCCCGTCGAGAACGTCGCCGCCGGGTCGGCGAGCAGGGCGTACAGGTCCGGGTACTCGGTCCCGTCGGCCGTCAGCTGGAACGCGGCGAGCGGCATCCGGCGGCGGGCCCGGAACTCGTCGTACGCCCGGGCGAGCGCGCGTCGGGAGTGCTCGTCGTGCCGGCCGCCCGCGAGGGTGACGGCGAGACCGTCAAGCTGCGCCAGCGGAACGTCGGCCACCGGACTCCCTCTCGGAGAGCAACAGCCGGTAGAGGGCAATAAAGCGACGGGCCATCGTCTCGAGCGACGCGGTGCGGCGGACCGACTCCGCGGCCGCGCGGCCGATCGCCTGCCGCTCGCCGGGCCGGTCGAGGAGCTCGACGATCGCCCGGGCGAGCGCCCCGGGCTCGAGCACGGCCACCCGTCGGCCGGTCCGGCCGTCGTCGACGACCTCCGCCGCGCCGCCGGTGGACGGGGCGATCACCATCGTGCCGCACGCCATCGCCTCGAGGAGCGCGACGCTCGAGGTGTCGCTCGTCGACGGGAGGACGAACAGGTCGGACTGCGCCAGAAGGGCCGGCTTCTCCTCCTCGACCACCGGCCCCACGTAGCGGACGTGGCGCGCGAGCCGCGGGTCGTCCGCGATCCGGCGGCGGACGGCCGCCTCCTCGGGTCCCTCGCCCCCGACGATCGCGGCGAGGTCGCAGTGCTCCCGCGCGGCCGCGACCGCGTCCAGGAACCGGTGGATCCCCTTGTCGACGGTGAGCCGGCCGAGGTACGTCACGATCGGACCGCTCGGGAGCCCGCAGCGGAGCGGCCAGTCCGGGACCGTGAGGCCCGGTCGGAACCGCTCGGCGTCGATCCCGTTCGGGATCACCTCGATCGGGCGCCGGAACGGCTTGCTCACCGCGGCGACGAGGGCGTTCCGGGCGGCCTCGCTCGGCGTCGTGGTGACGTCGCACCGCCAGTACGTTCCGAGGTTGTACCACCAGGCGATGCGGAAGAACGACGGCACGAGGAACTTCGACGGCAGGCTCGCGCGCATCTCCTTGAGGTTCGTGTGGAACGTGCCGACGAGGGGTCGCCCGTAGCGGCGGGCGGCGAGGAACCCCATGCTGCCGATCGGGCCCGGCGTGTGGAGGTGCAGGATGTCGGCGTCCCGGCCGCCGTGCGCCTCGCGGAGGATGCCGAACGGGAAGACCGGCCAGCGGTACTGTCCGTACATCGGGACCGGGACGGACCGCACCCGGGTGACGGGGATCCCGTCGACGAGCTGTTCCTCGGTCGGCGCTCCCAACCGCGGGTGGGTCGTGAAGACGTGGACCGAAGCCCCCTGCCGGGCCATCTCCCGGGCGAGGCCGCTCGTGACCGCGGCCACGCCGTCCCGGGTCGGCACGTAGGTGTCGGTGTAGAACGCGACGTCCATCCCCGTGGACCCCAGCAGGGGTGGGGGGAGGTTACTATGCTTTGGGGTCGAGGCGGCGCCCGCTACGCGAGCGTCCCGAACGCCCGCTCGAGGCGGCTCATCTCCCGCATCTCGAGCGACCGCCGGTCGAACGAGACGACGAGGGCCGAACGGGTCTGCGTCACCTGGCCGACGAGCCAGTTCACGAACCGAAGGGTCGTCTCGAACGAGTACTCCGTGATCAGGTACTCGAGCGCGTCGAGGTAGACGAGCGCGCCGCCCGACGCCTCGGTCGGATCGCGCAGCCGGCCGCCGAGCTGGCCCGGCGAGAGCGCCCCCGCGCCGCCCGGCCCGGCGACGGCGATCTCGACCCGTCGGTCGGCCGGCACGGGGCCGAGATCGGGCGGCCGCAGCGAGACGACCACGGTGCGGGGAAAGCCCGGCCAGCTCGCCCGCACGAGCTCGGGCCCGCGCTCGGGGCGCTCCTCGCGGACGAGTCGGCTCTCGCCGGGCTCGAGCCGCGGACCGGCGAGGAGCGAGCCCCCGAGGGTCGGTCCGCCCGGTCGCGGCGGCGCCGGGGCCCGCAGGAGGGCGCTCCACGCCGGCCGGCGCGGGGGCGCGAGGAGGCTCTTGCGCTTGAGCTCGACCTCGTCGGCGAGGCGGGCGAGCCGGCTCTCGGCCAGGATCCGAAGCTCCTGGGCGGTGTGGCCCCGCGAGGTGTGCTGGAGGATCTCCCGGAGCGCGCTGCGGACGCCCTCGGCGTAGCCGGCCGCGTACGAGCGGACGAACTCCTCGTCGGCGGGCAGCTCGGGTCCGCCCTCGGCGTCGTCCGGCTCGTCGCGGTCGGGATCGCTCACGCCGACGCCCGGTCCCGCGCCGGGGTCTCGGTCGGGCGGACCGGCTCGACCGGTCCGCGCGGCCCCGCGGCGGTCGCGGGCTCGCCCGCGGGGGTGAACTTGTAGCCGTAGTGGATGACGCCCGCCTTCCCTTCCTCGCGGAGCTTGCGGAACGTCGCCTTCACCTTGAGCCCGATCGCGACGTCGTGCGGCTCGACGTCGACGATCTGGCCCGTGAGCACGGGGCCCTCGACCGTCCGCACGAGGGCGAGGATGTACGGGACCTGCATCTCGAACCCCTCGGCCGGGTCGTGCACGAGCGTGAACGAGGCGACCTCGCCCTCGCCCGAGAGCTGGAACGGCGCCATCTTCTCGATCGTGGTGCGGTGCTGCGGGCACCTCGGGCAGACCGCGCGCGGCGGGAAGTAGACCGTGCCGCAGTTGCCGCACCGGGAGCCGCCGAGGTTGTAGCGTCGCGGCGTCTCGCGCCAGAAACGAGCGATCGACATCGACCCTCCTAGTTCGCCCGCTCCAGGAGCGTGACGACGCTCGTCGCGCCGGTCCCGCCCGCGTTGTGGGCGAGGCCGAGCGTGGCGCCCGCGACCTGGCGGTCCTTCGCCTCGCCGCGCAGCTGGCGCACGAGCTCCACGACCTGGGCGACCCCGACCGCGCCGAACGGCTGGCCCTGGGCCTTCAAGCCCCCGGACGGGTTGACGGTCGGTCCGCCGGCCCCGCCGAACCGACCGGCCGCGAAGGCGGGGCCGGCGGCCCCCTTCTCGACGAACCCGAGGTCCTCGAGGGCGACGAGGGCGCTGATGGTGTAGGCGTCGTGGATCTCCGCCACCTGCACGTCGGCGACGGCCCGCTTCGCCTGGGCGAACGCCCGGCGGCCGGCGACGACCGTCGACTGGAGGGTCGTGAACTCCTCGCGGTGCTGGAGCGCCATCGTGTCGCACGCGACCTGGCTCGCGGCGATCCGGATCGGCGTGTCGGTGTGGCGCCGCGCCTGGTCGAGCGGGCCGAGCACGACCGCGGCCGCCCCGTCGGAGAGCGGCGCGCAGTCGAACATGCCGAGCGGCTCCGCAACGGGTCCCGCATTGAGCACCTGCTCGACCGAGATCTTGTTGCGGTAGTGGGCGGCGGGGTTCTTCGCGCCCATCGCATGCGCGTGGACCGCCACGGCGGCGAGCTGCTCGCGGGTCGTGCCGTAGAGGTGCATGTGCCGGCGGGCGATGAGCGCCCAGAGCGCGGGCAGGGTGGCGCCGAAGACGACCTCCCACTCGTGGTCCGCGGCGGAGCTCGTGATCTGCGCGGCCGTGGCGTCGGGGACGTCGGTCATCTTCTCGGCGCCGCCCACCACGACGTAGTCGTAGAGGCCGCTCGCCACCGCGAGGTACCCCTGATGGAACGCGAGCGCGCCGGAGGCGCCCCCGCCCTCCACCCGCATCGACGGGAGGTGACGGCCCGCGAGGCCCGCGTAGTCGAGGATCAGCGGCGCGATGTGCTCCTGCTCGAGGAGCGCGCCCGAGGCCATGTTGCCGAGGTACAGCGCGCCGAGGTCGGCGCTCGACAGCTTCGCGTCGACGAGCGCCTGCAGGCCCGCCTCGATCCCGATCTCGCGGAACGAACGGTCCCACAGCTCGCCGAACTTCGTCTGGCCGACGCCGAGGACGGCGACGTCGCGCACCGTCAGCTCCCTCCCATGTGGATCTTGCCGCGGAACTTCGCGTAGACCGCGTACGGGATCTCCACGCCCTGGTCGAGGTACTCCTGCACCGGTCGGCCGAAGCCGCGGTCGAACGCCCCGAGCTCGTCGGTCGTCTCGAGATCGAACGCGTCGGAGCCGGCGCCCGACCCGTACCCGACGACGAGGATCCGCTCGCCGGGAGCCGCGTGGTCGAGCACGTTCGCGAGCCCGATCAGCGCCGCCCCGGAGTAGGTGTTGCCGATGAACGGCGTGACGAGCCCGTAGCGCATCTGCTCGTCCGTGAACCCGAGCTGGCGGCCGACGCGCTGCGGGAACTTCCCGTTCGGCTGGTGGAAGACGACGTACCGGTACGACGTCGGCTCGGTCCCGGCGGCCGTCATCATCGCCCGGGCGCACTCGGTGACGTGCCGGAAGTACGCGGGCTCCCCCGTGAACCGGCCCCCGTGGCTCGGATACTTCTGCCCCTCGCGGCGCCAGAAGTCCGGGGTGTCGGTGGTGTAGGAGACGGTCTGGTTCACGCGGCAGATCACGCGCTCGCGTCCGATGACGAACGCGGCGCCGCCCGCGCTCGCCGAGTACTCGAGCGCATCGCCGGGGGCCCCCTGGGAGGTGTCGGTCCCGATCGCGACCCCGTAGCGGATCATCTCCGCTCCGACGAGGCCGAGGCACGTCTGGATCGCGGCCGTTCCGGCCTTGCAGGCGAACTCGAAGTCCGCGGCGGTCAGGTGCGGGGTGGCCCCCACCGCCTGGGCGACGACGGTCGCGGTCGGCTTGACCGCGTATGGGTGCGACTCGGAGCCCACGTAGACGGCCCCGATCTGCTGGGGGTCGATCGCGCCCCGGAGGAGCGCCGTGCGCAGCGCCTCGGTCGAGATCGTGATCGTGTCCTCGTCCGGGGCCGGTACGCTCTTGCGCACGACGTTGAGGCCCTGGCCCATCCCGTCGCCGTCGACCCCCCAGACGCGGCCGATCTCCGCGGGCGTGATCCGGTACCGGGGCACGTAGGCGCCGTAGCTGACGATCCCTGCTTTCATCGGTGGACCCTTCCCATCTTCCGTTAGAGCTCCTCGAGCCGTTCGAGCACCGCCGGCGCGTTGAGCGCCGTCGTGAGGAGCGGGATGTTCTCGACCTCGGAGAGGCGCACCGCGAGCGGGTCGATGCGCCCGGGGTTCGCGAAGACGACGGCCGCCGGTTTCAGCGGGTGGGCGCGGATCGCGACCATCGGCGAGCGGCCGTATTTCACGTTCGAGAAGATGAGGGCACGCTGGGTGGTCCAGCCGTACACCTCCACGAACCGCGACGCGTCGATCGACAGGATGGCCCGGGGGGCGTCGAGGACCGTGAACCCGTGCACGTCCCGGTGGAGGTCCACGCGGCTCACCGCGCGGGCGTCCAGGCGATCGGCGAGCGTCTTCAAGGGGATCGCGACCGAGAACTCGCGCATCCCGAGGATCCCCTCGGAGTGCGGCCGGACGCCGAGCCGCTGCGCGACGCGCCCGCCGCTCTGGGCGTCGAGGGCCAGCAGGGCGTCGATGTACCGGCGGACGAACCCGGCGCCCGGGCTCGCCCGGCGCTCGGATTCGTAGTCGCTGATCACCGACGGGACGGTCGTGAGATGCCGCGCGAGGTCGCGCTGGGAGACGCCGAAATCCTCCCGCCACTTGCGGAGGGTACGGCCCGGGTGCGGCGAGAGCACGACCTCGCCGGCCATCTTTTCGCGGATGTCGGCCTCCACGGGCGCGCGCAGGATTCGGCCGGTATAAAGCGCTGCCCTTCGTGTCGGTCGCAGGGCTCGACAGCTGCCGATGCTCCGCCGGTTCCGGAGTGGACCGGGCGAGACTCTCCGGTGCGGGGGCGGGTCCCCGCGCCGTTTGAACTCGCGACCTCTACCTTGCCAAGGTAGCGATCTTCCGCTGATCTACCGGCCCACCGCAGCGGCCGACGCGGGCGGAGCGATAAACGCTTCGCCGCCCGCCGGGCTGTAGTATCCCGAAAAGAGTTCCTCTCAGAAGCCCCTCGGGTTCCGATGGGGAAGCTCTCCGCACAGGATGTTGACGAGCTGGTGCACCGGCTGCGCATCCCCCGGTCCTCGTCGCGGGCGTCCATCTACGGGCTC